>CAVROA010000012.1:5000-53506 GCA_963722715.1 uncultured Actinomycetes bacterium
TCCGAGATCCGCATCGTCTTGCCGAACTGCTCTTCGGGCGGGTCGTTCAGCCCGATGTAGTTCCCGAGCGACGCGCTCATCTTGCGCCCGTCCGATCCGAGCAGGAGGGGCGTCGTCATGGCGACCTGGGGCTCGAGCCCGTAGGCCTGCATCACCTCGCGGCCCGCGAGCAGGTTGTAGAGCTGGTCGGTGCCTCCGAGCTCGACATCCGCCTCGACGGCGACCGAGTCGTACGCCTGCATCAGCGGGTAGAGGAGCTCGGAGACGGAGATCGGAGCCTGCGCGGCGAAGCGGCTGGCGAAATCGTCCCGCTCGAGCAAGCGCGCGACCGTGATCGTGCGCGTGAGCCGCACCACCGAGGCGAAATCCAGCTTGCCCAGCCACTCGCCGTTGAAGCGGACCTCCGTTCGCTCCGGGTCGATGATCTGCGAAGCCTGCTCGAAGTACCTCTTCGCGTTCTCGTCGATCTCCTCGTCGGAGAGCACCGGTCGCTCCGCCGAGCGGCCGGACGGGTCGCCGATCCGACCCGTGTAGTCGCCCACGATGAGGACGCCTTGGTGGCCGGCGCGCTGGAAGGCGGCCATCCGCTGCAGCGGTAGTCCGTGGCCGACGTGGATGTCACGCGCCGTCGGATCGATGCCCAGCTTCACGCGAAGGGGCCGGTCCAGATCCAGCTTGCGCTCGAGCTCCCCTTCCGGGAGCACGTGCACCGCGTTTCGCGTCAGCTCGCGGACTAGCTCGGGGTCGGCCATGACCGCCGATCATAGTGAGCACGCTCCGCTAGAACGGGTACGGCGCGAGCGCCCACGCGGCCGTTGCGTACCAGATGCCGAACGCGAGACTAGAGACGCCGAGCACTGGCGCAAGCCCGTTGAACGACGAGCGAAGCGGTCTGCTCACGAGTGTGAGCCCGAAGGCGGTCGACAGAAGCCACATTGACACGGCTGTGAAGACAGCGAGCAGGACGAGCGACGTGGCCGCGAGCGCCCTCGACTGGACGCCCGCGAGCAGGAGGACGCTGACGCCGGCGCTTCCACCCATCCCGTGCATGAGACCGATCGCGAAAGCCCCGACCGGCGTCCGGGTGCGGTGTCGATGGGCATGGCCTCGTTCCTCCGCATGTGCGTGCACATGCGAATGCCGCCGTCCCCCGTGCTCGTGTGGATGGACGTGAAACATCCCTCGTCGCCATCGCACGAGGAGTCGGACTGCCAGATACACGATCACGAGGG
Organism: uncultured Actinomycetes bacterium; assembly: GCA_963722715.1. Classification (GTDB taxonomy): domain Bacteria; phylum Actinomycetota; class Thermoleophilia; order Gaiellales; family Gaiellaceae; genus DASQGA01. The sequence continues at coordinate 6,233 of CAVROA010000012.1, forward strand.
CGACGGCCATCTCGGCGGCCTGTTGAAGCCGTTCCGGGAGATATCGGTTGAGCAGAAGCACTGGCAGGCCGAAGGCGATCAGGGTCAGCGCGTGACCCAGCCCCCACGCGAGACCCAGGTCTCCGGCATGGCGGGCGGCACGCTCTTTTCCGCTCGCCAGCAACGTGGTCACGGCAGCCAGGTGATCGGGATCGGAGGCATGGCGAAGCCCGAGCAGTACAGCAACCACGACGACGACCCAGAGTGAAGATCCGTCGGAAAGAGCGGCAATTCTGTCGTCGAGGCCAAGCATCAGAACACGCCCGGGAGTGCTTTGACGGTGAGGCCGATCCCCACTGCGAGGATGAGGAGCGCGCTGACGGACGGGAGTGCACCGACAAGGGGGCCGTCGAACCGCAGACGACTGAACGCACCTCGAGCGAAAACGGCAATGAGGCCGATGGACGTGATCGTGGCGGCCAGACCGACGCTGAACGCGAAGATGAGGGCGAGCCCGAGGCCGATGCGGTGTAACGCGATGGCGCTCAGAAGCACAACGAGAGCGGAGGGGCATGGGAGGAGCCCAGCCGCCACCCCCACTCCGAAGAGCCCCCGGACTCCTGGCTCGCCGTGATGGAGATGGTGCTCGTGGGGATGGTCGTGGAGGTGCGCATGCGCCTGCCGGTGCCGTAACCGGCTTCGGAAGACCGAGGCGCCCACCGCGATCACGAGGAGTCCCGAGGCGACCGTGAGCCAGGGGTACAAGCGCTCTGGCACGATGAATTGCGAAAGTAGGAGCGTTACGAGCCCCAGGGCGAAGACGCCGACGGTGTGGGTGAGCGTCACGATGAGACCAAGGAAAACCGCGTGACGTGGACTGCCCCGCGACCCGACCAGATAACCCGCGATGATGGCCTTGCCGTGCCCTGGGGTCAGCGCGTGAGCGGCCCCCCAGAAAGCGGCCAGGAGAAGGGCCAGGAGCACGCCGCCCAGGCCGAGGTCTGTCTCCACTAACGACTCGAAGCCTCCCTGCCCGCGGACGGAGGGTGCCGGACCCGAGAGACGAGGTGGCAGACCCGGCCTGGCACCCGGCTCGTAGGTGGCGGTCGCCGACCTGACGTCCAGAGGCGAGGAGAGAAGCTTCGTCGGATAGGCGCGAAGCTCGTTGCTCTCGCTTGTTGCAGGAACAGACGCGTCCACGAGCGTGGCGCCGTCGCGAGCACGAACGACGACCTCACGCCAGCCGATCCTGCCTTCGAAGTTCCTGTCGTCGAAAGCTAGCGCGCTGCCGGTGCGAGTCGAGACGTAGACGGCCTCGAACCGAAGCGTCTTGAGACCGCCGGCGCCCGGGCGAAAGTGGAGCTCGTGCTCGAGAGCGCGGAGAAGGGCTCGGCGCCCGTCGATCCGCAGGTCGAGCCCACGGGCCATCCGCGCCGCGAACCCAGGGGCGCGCACACGGTCTCCCTCCTGAAACGTGGGGATCTCGGCGAGATCGAGCACGTAGTGGACGTAGACGCGATTGCCGGCAAGCTCAATGCCGCTGTAGCTGTTGACGGTGAAGTTGCCGAGGGGGTGAGCGACCGCCGCCGCCGGTGCAAGCAGGGCAGTGAGCGCCGTAGCAAGAACGGCAAGCCGTCTCATTGGACTGCCTCCTCGGCGACCGGTGCGTAACGAAGCGAGAAGTTCGGGTTGATCGCGAGCGCACGGGTAAAGAAGACACGCGCAGTGTCGCGTTCGCCTAAACAGCGTTCGATCACGCCGCGGTGGAAGAGCTTCAGAGCGTCCTTCGTACCGAGTCTGAGCGCCCGAACGGAGTGCGTGCGTGCCTCGGCGCAGCGGCCATTCTTCGCCAGCGCCCAGGCGAGTACATCCTCAGCCTCGATGCTAGGTCGCGCACGAAGCGCCTCGCGTGCGCGCGCAAGTGCATCGTGAAGGCGACGGCCGTGGTCGAGGTCGAAGAGCGCCGTCTCGAGCTCGGTCCGCACGCCGTTCGCGCGGAAGAGGCGGTCGATCGCGTCTACGAGTGCGTAGGCGCGCTGCGCCTCCGCTCGATGGCCAGCAACTCGCAGGACGTCGCCGAGCGCAGCGGCGTGCTGGGGCAGCGGCAGGCGGTCGACGGCGCGGCGGTAGAGGCGGATCGCGCGCTCGTACCGGCCCTGCACTGCCTCGACTCTGGCCAGCCCCGCCACCGCATGGACGTAGCCCGGGAAGCTGGCAAGCGCCGCGCGATAGGCGGCCGCGGCGGCGCGCGCCCGTCCCGTGTCGAACCGAAGGTTCCCGAGCTGCACGAGAGCCCAGGCCGAGTGCTCCGAGCTCGAGGCACCGGCTTCGACCGCCAGGGTCATCGCGGCCTCTGCGCCCCGCACATCTCCGATGAGCTCCCGTGCGTAGGACACCCGCGCATATGAAGTAAGGGAAGGCTTGAGCACGACCATGCGGTCGAAAGCCGCAAACGCCGCGCGGTAGCGACCCAGCTCCAGGAGCGCGTCACCAAGGATCCCGTAGGGAGAGGCGCTGTCCGGGCTTAGACGCCGCGCGTGCTCGGCGAGGTCGCGGGCCTCCCGAAATCGATGCTGCGACGCGGCGAGCGACGCGAGCCCGGTCATGGTCAGGAACCGCTCGCCTTCGAGGTCCGCGCGCCGCTCGAGCGCCAGCGCCCGGAGCAGGGCCGCTTTCGAGCGCGGATAGAAACCGGGATCCCCGGTCTCGCGGGCGCGTTGCTGGTACGCGAGCCCGAGGAGAGTCAAGGGCCGAGCGCCAGGACTTCCGCCGGCGACCTGTCGTTCCAGAAAGCGAACGTAGGCCTCCGTATCTCCCGGCGAGAAGCCCTCGATCAGGCGGCCGGCGACTGCAGGCGACGTCGTCTTGACCGGCCCGGCCGACGGCGACTCAGCCACAAGGCCGCCGAACAGGCTGACAGCGGCGGTGGCTACTACCACTCCTGCCCCGATCGCGATGCGGAAACGCGTCACAAAGACCTCCAGAAACGGTGGGGGCCTCGCCACTGCGGGCCCCCACCGATTGTCGGACTTACGGCTTCTGCTCGCCCTTGGTGTTGGCGAAGCCGCTGAGCGGGTCGTTCTCGTACGGGAAGAACCCGAGGTCAGGCTGATCGCCGGAGTCGACGCCGTCACCGAGCGCGCTGGCAACCGCGTTGCCCAACAGGGCACCGGCCACCGCTTGCTCGGCGATATCGATGACGTCGTCTCCGAGGCGCCGTCCGTTCGGGTATCCAGCAAGGTCGCCCCCGAGGACGCCGAGCCGGTTCACTTGATTCGCCGGCGTCGGGGAGATGCCAAGGTTGATCCGGAGCATCTCCGCCCGAGCGCTACCCGTCATGTTGAGATCCTTGACGCCAGTCAGGAAGACGCTGACGAGATCGTCGCGGCCCGTCTCCGGCGCGTTGACGACGCCGGGATAGAGGTCGTTGATGAGCTCAGCGAGGATCGGCTGCTTGAAGTAGCGGAGGAACGGCCGCCGGCCGTCGCTTGCAGGCTGGGATCGATTCCAACGGTCCTTGAGCTGGGTCGGTATGAGGACTTCGTTGACGAGCGGGTTGCCGAGGCGCGAGACCTGGACCCACCGCGAGCGTGCCTGGTTGTTCCGGACCGTGATCATCTTTCGATCCGTCGTGGCCCAGATTCCAACGATCTTGTCCTCGTCTCTGAGACTCGCGATCGGGATCTGGAGCGCGATCGCGTGGACGCCGTAGCCGGCGAAGAAGTCCTTCCCTCCACCGGTGCTCCCCGTGCCCTGCCTGAACGCGACGAGATCGAAGATCGACCCGATATCGGCGTAGAACGCGTCCTCACGCTGCCCTGCGAAGACCTGTCCGCCGCTCTTCAGCTTCTTGACACGGGAGGCGGCGACGGAGCGGTAATCCGTCGTGCCGAAGTACGTGTCCAGGAAACGCGGGCCGACGTTGTTCGGAGGCGTAACGCCCCGGGCAATGACCCGTGAGCTTCCGCGGGTGATCTTCGTGACCGTGTAACGCTGAACCGTGTTCCGCAAGAACGCGACGGGCGCGCTCTCCTTGAAGCGGAAGCGGTAGACGATCTCGGCCCGGCCGTCACCGTTTCGGTCGATCTTGATGTTGTAGCGAGCGCCGGTCGAGAACGTGTAGTACATCGGGCCGGCGGCGGGATCCTCGGCGGGGATCCAGTTCGCGATTACCGTGAGCTGATCCGGCCGGTCGAGGCTTCGGAAGGCGTAGAGGTCGGTCTCGTCCGCAGTCGGATCTTCCGACGTTGCAGGCGCCTCCCGATGGCTCGATGCCTGTCCACTTTCGGGGCCCAGCCCCCGTAGGACGGCGATTGCCGTCGCGACGAGAGCAAGCCCGAGAATCAAAGCAATCTTCTTCATGCTCTCCCTTTCGTTGACCCCTGGTGTCGGGCCGTATTCGCCGGTCACCGAGATCCGGTTCACTGAACCGCGGCGACCGGCCCGACGAATAGACGCAATGGCCGTGCTAGCGTTGACTGGCCCCGGCGGGGCGACCGAGACGATGCGGCTGCGCCGCGACTACGCCCACCTCTCCGACGAAGCCCTGGTCGCGCTCGTCGCTCGCTCGTCGGACGGCGCGTTGGGCGAGCTCTACGACCGCTACGGTGGCCCTGCTTACGGACTCGCGCTCCGAGTCGTGCGCGATGCAGCTCTCGCCGAAGACGTGGTTCAAGAGGCGTTTCTGGGCGTCTGGCGCTCAGCGGGGCGGTTCGTGCCCGAGCGGGCCAAGGCAAGTACCTGGATCATGACCTTCGTTCACCGGCGGGCGGTTGACGTCGTCCGGCGCGAGGAGCACCGCCGCGGTGAGCCGCTCGAGCGGGCTGACCAGCCGGCCACGGGCTCCACCGAGGAGGTTGCGTGGCTGAGGTTCGAGCGGGAGCGAGTCCAGGATGCGCTCGCTCAGCTTCCCGACCAACAACGGGAAGCAATCGAGCTCGCGTACTACGGCGGCTTCACGCAGGCGCAGCTGGCGGAGAGGCTCGGCCAGCCGCTCGGTACGATCAAGAGCAGGGTGTTCAACGGGCTCGGACGGCTTCGCGAGCTACTCGCAGAAGGAACCGGCGACGAGGACAGATGGGACACGAAGACTTCCACGAGCTGACAGCGGCGTACGCTCTCGATTCTCTCGACGAGCGGGACGAGCTCGCCTACGAGGCGCACCTCCGGACCTGTTCGCGGTGCCGGGAAGACCTCGCCGCGGCTCGGGACACCGCCGGTCTACTCGCGTACGGAACCGCAGCTCACGCCCCTTCGCCCGCTTTGCGCGAGCGGATTCTGGAGCAGGCTCGCAGCGAACGTACCAACGTGGTCCCGATTCGCCGGCGCTGGGCTCTCCCGGCCGCCGCCTCGATCGCAGCAGTGGCCGCGATGGCTGCGATCGGCCTCGGCATCTGGGCGAGCTCGCTGCGGTCGGACCTGAACGCCGAGCAGGAAGCACGAACCGGCCTCGAGCAGGTCGTCAGCGTGATCTCTGATCCGCGATCTGAGCGCGCCTCCGCCACGGTCGGGAGCGGGACGCTGGTCGTCTCCCCCACGGGCGCAGCAGCCCTTGTCCTGTCGGACCTCGATCCTGCTCCCCGCGGCAAGACGTACGAGATCTGGGTGGCCGAAGATCGCGCGCCGGAGCCCGCCGGCCTGTTCCAGACCACCGGCGAAAGAACGCATGTGGCAGTGACGCGACCTGTGCCGACGGGGGCGACCGTCCTGGTTACGCTCGAGCCGGCCGGCGGCAGGACGAGGCCTTCCGGTGCGCCGCTGTTTGCGGCCACCGCTGCTTGAATTCCGCTCCGTCGGGCCACCCGCCGCACTGCGACTACAATCCGGCCCTTCGTGCTGTTTCGACGAAGCAAGACGCCGAAGCCCCGTCGGCGCAGGATTCGCAAGCTCCGAGCGCTCGTCCTGCTGCTCGTGGTCGGCCTCCTCTCGATGGTGGCCTTCACCTACGGACTCGTGACGGCGATCGCCAGCGAGATCCCCAGGCTGGATCCCGCAAACCAGGCCAAGGACCTGAGCCAGGACGGCTACGTCTACGCGTCCGACGGCAAGACGATCCTCGCGGTCCTGCGCGGCGAGGAGAGCAGGGTGATCGTGACCTCCGACCAGATTGCTCCGGTGATGAAGCAAGCGATCGTCGCCGTCGAGGACCGCCGCTATTGGGAGCATCGGGGCGTCGACGTGCGCGGGATCGCGCGCGCGGTCTGGTCCGACATCAGGCACAAGGAGGTCGTCCAGGGCGGCTCGACGATCACGCAGCAGTTCGTGAAGAACACGGTCACTGAGAACGACCGCACGATCAGCCGCAAGCTGAAGGAGGCTGCGCTCGCCTGGCAACTCGAGCGGCGCTGGTCGAAGGACCGGATTCTGACTGCCTATCTGAACACGATCTTCTTCGGGAACGGTGCCTACGGCATCCAGATGGCTGCGCGGGTCTACTTCGACAAGCCGGCCGCGGACTTGACGCTCGCCGAGGCGGCCCTCCTCGCCGGCATTCCTGCGAACCCCTCGGCCTACGACCCGATCACGAGCCCGACGACGGCGCGGGCGCGGCGCGACACGGTGCTCGGCCTCATGCGGACACAAGGCCTCGTGACCCGCGCAGACTACGAGCGGGCGCTGAAGGCGCCGCTCCCTCGCCCGGAGGACGTGCGGCTCCCGGGCGCGCGGCGGCCCGCACAGTACTTCGCGGAATACGTCAAGCAGCAGCTCATCCCCTACTACGGGTCGGGCAAGGTGTTCGGCGGCGGGCTGCGCGTCCAGACGTCGATCGACCTGGAGCTCCAGAACCTCGCCCGCGATGCGATCGGAAAGTGGCTTCCCGACCCGAAGGGCCCGGCGGCGGCGCTCGTCGCGATCGACCCACGCGACGGCCGGGTGCTCGCGATGGTCGGCGGCAACAACTTTCGCAAGAGCCAGTTCAACCTCGCCGTCCAGGGCGAGCGTCAGTCAGGCTCGTCGTTCAAGCCGTTCGTGCTCGCAGCCGCCCTTGCGCAGGGCATCTCGCCCGTCACGAGCTTCACATCGAAGCCGACGCTCATCAACCTCGGTGACAAGCTCTGGTCTGTCCATAACTACGAGGGCTCCTACCTCGGGACGATCGACCTGACGAAGGCCACGGTCTACTCGGACAACTCCGTGTATGCGCAATTGACCGCCCAGGTTGGCCCGAAGAACGTGGCTCGCATGGCCCACGCGCTCGGCATCAACAGCCGCCTGAACGACTACTTCGGGATCGGGCTCGGCGTCGAGGCGGTGAACCCGCTCGAGATGGCGCGGGCCTTCTCGACCTTCGCGAACAACGGCGCGCGCGTCGACGGCCGCCTGCTCGGGAACGTCCCGCGTGCGGTCCTCTGGGTCGGGGAAGACTGTAAGGGCCGCACCGCCCGGCTCATCGAGGGCCAGTGCAAGCGGATCAGCGAGAACACTCCCACCGGGAAGCAGGTTCTCGACCCGAACAAGGCGGCGACGGTGACCTCGATCCTGTCCCAGGTCGTCCGCAGCGGGACCGGGAAGCGAGCGGCCCTCGTCGACCGCCAGGTCGCCGGGAAGACCGGCACGACCGAGAACTACGGGGACGCCTGGTTCGTCGGATACACCCCCCAGCTCGCAGTCGCGGTCTGGGTGGGCTATCCCTCCACCCTGCGCCCGATGGAGACCGAGTTCCAGGGAGATCCCGTCGCGGGAGGAACGTTCCCAGCCATGATCTGGAAGACGTTCGCCCAGAGCGCCCTCAGGGTGAAAAACGAGGCGCCCGAGCTCTTCCCTGCACCCCTGTACGAGCCTGCCGTGCCGTACCAGGTCGTCTACCGGAACAACCGGTGGCTCCTGGACAACGGCAACTGTGAGGATACCCACCAGGTCATGTACGTCTCCGGGTTCGGGCCGGAGAAGGAGGCCTCCTGCAAGCCGAACGAGGTCGACGTTCCCCGGGTCGTCGGAGCGTCGCTCGAGGATGCGAAAGCACGGCTCGCCAGTACGCCGCTCGAGGCGCAGGTCGTGACCCGGCCGGCCAAGACCGGCGAGCGCATCGGCTACGTCGTCGCGCAGTTCCCGGCTCGGGGGACGCTCTCCTCCTTCGCCACCGTGCGCCTCGTGATCCCGCGAGCCCTCCACGGCGTCGTGCCCGATCTCATCGGGCTGACGATCGAGCAGGCCAGGGTCAAGCTCCGGCGGAACGGGCTGGAGGCGATCGTCGAGGCCTCCGGGGACGGAGAGCCCGGCGTCGTCCTCGGCCAGAGCCTCGAACCGGGCATCGCCGCCGGACGCGACACGACGATCAGGCTGGTCGTAGCGCGCGGCTGAGAAAGGGCGAGCCGGCGAGCCCGTAGCGCCAGGGAAGCTCGGCGGCACGCGAGATGCCGACACGGGGGCCACGGACGACGCGCGCCTGCGCAGGCGCTTCCTCGAGCGTGAACGGCCGGCGGTCGAGCCGAAGGCCGTCGTGCTCGCCCGTCACTGCGAGCGCCTGACAGAGGCGGCCGGGGCCCGAGCAGAGGAGCCGCTCGTCCTCGAGGCCGCGCCGCTCGCGCATCACGTCCAGCCCCCGGCTCGGCTCGAGTGCCCGGACGAGCACCGCGGCGGCCGCTCCCTCCTCCTCACAGACGAGGTTCAGGCACCAGTGGATCCCGTAGGAGCGGTAGACGTACGCGTGGCCCGGAGGGCCGAACATGGAGCGGTTCCGGGCCGTTTCGCCGCCGAAGCCGTGACTGGCCGGGTCCTCGCGGTCGTAGGCCTCCACCTCGACGATCCGGCCGCCGACCCCGTTCACCACGAGTGTCGCGCCGACAAGCTCCGGAGCAACGTCGTGGACCGAGCGCGCGAAGAAGTCTCGAGTCACTCCTCGAAGAGCTGCTCGTCCTCGCGCGGAGTCGCGGTCGCCTCGAGCAGTCGCCGCGCACGGCGTCCCAGCTCGTCGAAGTCGACGCCGGCTTCCGACTTGATCGAACGGCGAAGCAGCGGCCCGACCCGGTCGGCGTCGTTCGAGACGCGCTGGGCAAGCGAGAGCGCGTCGTCCAGGAGCGGGCTCGCGAGCGCGTCGCGCTGGCCCATGTCCGCGAGAATCGTCCGCTCGGTTCGAGAGGCGATGACCGGCTCCGGGATGCCCTCCACCCAGACGAGCGTGCGCCGGCCGCCGCCACGGTCTTTGCCGACGATCGGCTCGAGCCCGTAGATCCTGTCGGCGCGGACGAACTTCCCGAATCCGAGAAAGACCATCTTCGGCTGCCCGTCGGCCATGAAGGGATTATCTACGCCGCCCGCCCGGCGCGGAAGCAACCTGGGGAGCGAGCGCAGCGGCGACGAGCGCGAGCAGCACTGGAATCACCAACGCAGCTCGCAAGCCGACAAAGCTCGTCACGAGCCCGATCAGGGCAGGCCCGATGATCGACCCGAGGTAGCTGATCGTGACCACGGCCGCGAGTGCGCTCCTGCCCGAGCGGACGCGCATGTTGCCGGCCGCGCTGAAGACGGTCGGAACGACTGGTGCGAGCCCCGCTCCGAGAAGCGCGAATCCCGCGATCGCCGCCGCCGTTTGGGGCACGGCAAGGCCTAGAGCAAGCCCCGCACCGCCGGCTGCTGCGCCCCACCTGACGACGGCGACGGGCCCTAGCCGGGCGGCGATCCGGTCCATGAAGAAGCGAGAGGCCATGATTCCGACCGCGAAGGCGACGAAGGCGAGGGCCGCCGTCCCTCGGCTCGCAGCCAGGGTCTCATCGACGTAGACGGCGCTCCAGTCGATTGCCGCTCCCTCTCCGAGGAACGAGCAGAAGCCGATGATCCCGACTAGCAGCACGGGCCTCGGAGGCAGGTAGCCGCGTCTTCGGTCAGCGTGAGCTCGCACGTGTGGGACCTCGTCGGCGGCGGCCAGGTACCGGAGGACGACTGCGCTGACGAGCACGATCGCAAGCGCCGCCAGCCCGAAGTGCAAACGCAGTGAGACGTCCAGCGCCGCCGCAGCCGCCGCGCCCCCCGAGGCGACGAGCATGCCCGCGCTCCACGTGCCGTGGATGCTCGACATGATCGGCCGGCCATAGCCGCGCTCGAGAACCACTGCATTGGCGTTCATCGCGACGTCGAGGATCCCGCTGAGCGCGCCCACGACGAAGAAGGCGGCGGCGAGCTGAGGCAGGCTCTCTGCGAACGCAGGCCCGAGCAGCGACGCGCCGAGAAGCGGGACGCCGCCTCGGATGACGACGCGGTTTCCGAGCCGGTCGAGCAACAGCGCCCACGAGTCGGGTTCCGGCAAAGAGCCCCACCGCGAACACGGCAAGAGCGATGCCGAGCTCCGCGTCCGTGATGCCGGCCTGCTCCTTGATGGCCGGGAGCCGAGGCCCGAGCGTTCCCGAGACAGCGGCGTGGAGAGCGAAGGCACCGACGACGCTCGCCCGCGCCCTTCGCATGCTCGGTACTTCAGGCGAGAGCGCGAACGAGCGACTCGGCGACCCGCTCCTGGTCCTCGCCCGCGAGCGCGGTGGAGAACGGGAGCGCCAGCGACCGGGCGCTGGCGGCCTCCGAGACGGGAAGCGTCCCCTCCCGGTACCCGAAGCGCTCGCGGTAGTACGGCTGCAGGTGGATGGACGGCAGATACGGCTTGGCCGCCACTCCCTGCTCCGCCAGCCGGCCGATGACGCCGTCGCGGTCGATGCTCTCGTCCAGGAGGACGACGTAGACGAACCAGGAGCGCCGGTGGTCGGCGTCGTCCGCGATCAGAGTCTCAACCCCTTGAATCGGGGCAAGCAGGGCCTCGTAGCGCGCCGCGACCTCTGCGCGAAGCTCGAGGATCCGGTCGAGTTTCTCGAGCTGGGCGATCCCGACCGCGGACGAAAGCTCGTCGAGCCGGTAGTTGTAACCGAGGCGCGAATGCGTGAGCCACTCGCCCGAGTCGCTCCGGCCCTGGTTCGCAAGGCTCTTGACGAGGTTCCACTCCTCCTCGCTCTGGACGGCGACCGCGCCTCCCTCCCCCGTCGTGATCTGCTTGTTCGGATAGAAGGCGAAGACGGCCGGGTGCCCGGACGAGCCGACCGGGCGGCCGCGGTACTCGGCGCCCAGCGCCTCGCATGCATCCTCGAGAATGGCGAGCCCGTGCCGCTCGGCGATCTTCTCGATCGCCTCGAGCTCGGCCGGGTATCCGAAGATGTGCACCGGGAGGATCGCCTTCGTCCGCGGCGTGATCGCCGCTTCGACGGCGGCCGGGTCGAGGTTCAGAGTCTCGGGATCGATGTCCGCGAAGACTGGGTGGGCGCCCTCGAAGAGCACGCAGTTGGCAGAGCTGACGAATGAGAACGACGTCGTGACGACCTCGTCACCCGGCCCGATGCCGGCGAGGCGCACGCAGAGATGGAGGCCCGCGGTGCCGCTAGAGACGGCGGCCACGTACGGCGCGCCCACCCGCTCGGCGAGGAGCGCTTCGAAGCGGTCGGTCATCGGCCCGAGCCCGAGCCGACCGGACCGAAGCACCTCGAGCACGAGCTCCTCCTCCCGCTCCCCGAGGAAGGGTGCCGAGAGGCTTATCTCGCCCGTCTCGGCCCGCTGGCCGGTCGTCACGAGCCCGCGACCGGGCTCTTCTCGACGTACTCGAGCCACTGCGACCAGCGCTCGCTCTTCCCGCGCACGGTGTCGAGGTAGGCGCTCTGGATCTCCTTCGTGACCGGACCGGGCTCCCCGACCTCCTGGTCGTCGACGGAGCGAATCGGCGTCACCTCGGCCGCTGTGCCCGTCATGAAGATCTCGTCCGCGAGGTAGAGATCCGAGCGGATCAGGTTCGTCTCGTTGACCGTATAGCCGAGATCCTGCGCGATCTGGATCACGGTGTCGCGCGTGATGCCCGGCAGGATCGAGGAGGAGAGATCGGGTGTCCCGATCGCACCGTCCTTCACCACGAAGATGTTCTCGCCCGACCCGTCGGCGACGTAGCCCTCGTCCGTCAGGAGGATCGCTTCCTGGTAGCCGGCCCTCGTGGCTTCACCCACGGCCAGCATGGAGTTCAAGTAGATACCGGTGGCCTTGGAGACGTGCGGGATCGTGTTCGGACCAACCCGCCTCCACGAGGAAACCTTGGCGCGGATCCCGTGCTCGAGCGCGTCGTCGCCGAGGTACGTGCCCCAGGGCCAGCTCATGATCACGACGTCGATCGGGTTCGAGCCCGGGCCGACACCGAGCTCCCCGTAGCCGTAGAACGCGATCGGGCGGATGTAGGCCTCGGGCAAGCCCGTTCACGGCGAGCAGGTCGAGCGTTGCCGTCCGCAGCTCTTCCGGTGTGTACGGAAGCTCCATGTACATGAGCTGCGCCGACTTGTGGAGCCGCTGGAGGTGGTCGGTCAGCCGGAAGACGGCCGAGCCCTTGGGCGTCTCGTAGGCGCGAATCCCTTCGAACACGCCCGAGCCGTAGTGGAGCCCGTGGGAGCCGACGTGGACCTTGGCGTCGGCCCAGTCGACGAGCTCCCCGTTCATCCAGATCTTCTCGGTCTCACGCACGGCGGGGCCTAGGTTACTGGACGCGCGGCTCCTCTTCGGAGAGGTCGGCCTCGCGGCCTTTGGTCAGCCGGACCAGATCCGGAGCCGCGATCGAAGCCATGTGGCGCGACGAGCCCGCTCCGATCCAAACGACCGGATGGGTTACGAGACGCCGGTCGATCAGCACGACGTCGATGCCCGCGAGCGGGAACGGCGCCACGCCTCCCGCCCGGAAGCCGGTGGCCCGCTCCACCTCATCCGGGCCTGCGACCTTGGCGCGCTCGCAACCGGCCGCCCGGGCCACCTTCGCCCGGTCCGCCCTGCGGTCGCCGGGCAGGAGAGCGACGAGCGGGCGGCCGTCACAGATGAAGACCAGGGTCTTGACGATCTGCCCCAGTTCGCAACCGACGGCTTTGGCCGCCGCCTCAGCCGTCGGCGTCCCCTCCGGAAACTCCTGGACGCTCGCCTCGACCTTCGCGTCGGACAGGAACTGCACGACTCGCTCCACGGGTGCCGGCCAGGGACTCATTCCGGGAGGCGGAGGCGCGCGACGCTCATTCCGGGAGGCGGATGAAGCGGGCGCTGACGAACCCCGGCTCTGACCGAAGCCGATCCAGAACCTCATCCGAGACCGGGCTGTCGACGGAGAGGGCCATGAGGGCGCGTGCTTCCAGGCGATTCCGGGAGACGGCCATGTTCGCGATGTTGACGCCGGCTTCGCCCACGATTCGGCCAAGCGCGCCGATCATCCCCGGCCGATCGTCGTTTTCCGCGAAAAGCATCAGCCGGTCGAGCTCGACCTCGAGCTCGTAGCCGAGCGCAGCCACGAGCCGAGGCCGTTGTCCTCGACCGGTGACCGTGCCCGCGACAGCATGCCGCTCCCCGGCTGCAAAAGCTGTGACCGCAATCAGGCTCGTGAAGTCGTGCGAGGCGGTAGAGGACTCCTCTCGCACCTCTACCCCCCGCTCCTGAGCGACCAGCGGAGCGTTCACGTAGTTGACCGGCTGATCGACCCGGTCCTGGAAGATGCCGTTCAAGGCGGCGACCGTGAGGAGCCGCGTATCCCGCTCGGCCAGCTGGCCGAAGTACTGGAAGTCGAGCCGCGTGGGGTTCCCGCCCGCCAGCTCCACGGCAAGCCCACCCAGCTTCGCCGCGAGCGGCAAGTACGGCCCCAGCTGCTCCATGTCTTCGGCTGCGACCGCGGGCATGTTGACGGCGTTCGTAACCAGATGGCCGTCGAGCGCCGCAGCGACCTGCTCGGCGACGATGATCCCTGCCCGGTCCTGCGCCTCCTGAGTCGACGCGCCCAGGTGAGGGGTCACGATCACGTTGTCGAGCTCGAGCAGCGGGCCGGTGTACGGCTCCTCCGAGAAGACGTCGAGTGCTGCGCCTGCGACCTTTCCCGACCGGAGCGCCTCGGCCAGAGCATCCTCGTCGACGAGCTCCCCGCGAGCAGCGTTCACGATCCGGATGCCGTCACGGGCTCCATCGAGCCGGGTCCGGTCGATGAGGCCTCGTGTCTCCTCCGTCAATGAGAGGTGGAGCGTCACGAAGTCCGATTCGGACAGGAGCTCCTCGAGGCTCTCCACCATCGTCGCGCCGAAATCCCGGAACCGCTCCGGGGCCACGTAGGGGTCGTAGGCCAGGACGTCCATCTCGAAGGCGCGGGCCCGGCGTGCGACCTGCTGCCCGATCCGGCCGAAGCCGACGACCCCGAGTGTTTTATCCGCCAGCTCGAGTCCGGCGAAGCGCGCTCGCTCCCAGCGGCCCTCCTTCAGGGCTGCGTGCGCCTGCGGGATGTTCCGGGAGAGCGCCAGCAGGAGCCCGAAGGCGTGCTCCGCTGCCGAGACGATGGTCGACTGAGGGGCGTTCGCGACGACGATCCCGCGACGCGAGGCCGCCTCCACGTCGACGTTGTCGACCCCGACACCTGCGCGGCCGATCACCTTCAGCCGCTCGGCCCGGTCGATCAGCTCCGCGGAGACGTCGGTGGCACTTCGAACGATGATCGCGTCGTAGTCGGCGATCTTCTCCTCGAGTGGCGAGTCGAAGTCGACATCGACCTCGAAGCGCCGGCGGAGGAAATCGATGCCCGCGTCGGCGATGCGCTCGCGGACGAGGATCTTCACACTCGAACGCCCTCGAAGGCTTCGAGCGCAGCCGTCACGGCCAAGCCCCGCTCGATGTCGGCGCCCGCCTCACTGAGCACCAGCTCGAGCGCCGCAAGCTGTGTGGTCACGTCGAAGACGTCGACGTAGCCGACGTGCCCGATCCGGACGATCTTTCCGGTCAGCTCCTTGCGGCCGCCCTCCATCGTGATCCCGAAGCGAGTGAAGAGATCGGCGATGACCTCGCCCGCGTCGATCTCGGCCGGCATGCGGACGGCCGTCACCACAGCCGAGGTGTCGTCATCGGGGGAGAAGAGCTCCAGGCCCAAGGCCTTCACACCCGCGCGAGCCGCCCGACCGAGGCGGATGTGGCGTTCGAAGACCGCTTCGAGCCCTTCCTCGAGCAGGAGCGAGACGGCGACGTCGAGACCGAGCACAGCCGGAATCGCAGGAGTGAACGGGTTGACCGGTGGATCCTCGTGCTGCGACTCGAGGGTGGCCGCCCAGTCGAAGTAGAACCGTGGCGAGGTCGCGTTGGTCGAGGCCTCGAGCGCGGCCGGGGAGACGGAGATAAGCGCCAGCCCGGGGGGCGTCATGAGCGCTTTCTGCGAGCCCGAGACGACGACGTCCAGGCCCCACGCATCCGTGTCGCAGGGGATTGCGCCGAGGCTCGAGATCGCATCCACCACGACCAGTGCACCGGAGGGACGGATCCGGGCCGCCGTTTCCTGCAGATCGAGGACGACGCCGGTCGAAGTCTCCGAGTGAGTCAGGAAGACCGCGTGTGCGCCGCCGATCTCCTCGAGCTTCGCGCCGACGTCCTCGGGGCTCGGGACCTCGCCCCACGGATAGCGGAGCTCCTGCACGTCGCAACCGTAGGCTCCAGCGATCGAAAGCCACCGTTCCCCGAAGTTCCCCGCCGAGACGACGAGAACCCGGTCGCCGGGCGAGCACGTGTTGGAGACCGCGGCATCCATTCCGCCCGTGCCCGAAGCCGTGTAGAGCAGGACGTCGCCGGCAGTCCGGTAGATCTCCTGGAGAGCCGCCAGGAGCTTTCCGAACATGGCACGAAAGCCCGGAGTTCGGTGATGGACGATCGGGAGGGACATGGCCGCGAGTACCGCCGGCGGCACCGGAGTCGGCCCGGGCGTCATCAGGTAGCGCTTCTGTGGCATCCGGGACGTGAGGTTAGCCCATGCGTACGATCTCGCCGTGGAAGCCCTCCTGGCCTTCGGCGCCGCGCTCCTCGCGCTACGGCTCGGCGGCGACCTCGTCCGCCGCTACCGCACAACGCATCGCCCGGAACTGGCGGCCTGGTCTGCCTCGCTCATCGCCTATGCGATCGCCTCCGGCGCGCTCGCGGCAGGAGCGGCCGGCGGCTGGAATGAGGCCGTCTTCCGCGTCTACTACCTCTTCGGCGGCCTGTTGACCGCGGCGCTGCTCGGAGCCGGCTCGCTGCTCCTGATCCGTCGCCGCTGGGCGGCTCCGCTCGCGCTCCTCTATGTGGGCCTCGCAGTCGGGGTTGCGCTGGCCGCACCGCTCACCACGGATGTGGGCGGCACGGCGATCCCGGACGCTCAGGCGCACCTGGAGTTCTTCCCCGCCCGGCTCCTGGCGGTGATAGGCAACTCGCTCGGGACGCTGGCGGCGGCCGGAATCGCCCTCTGGACGATCAGGCGGCGACCAGTCGGGAACGGCTTCATCCTCGCGGGAATCGTGGTGGCAGCCGCCGGAAGTGCTGTCGCTGGGCTGGGAGAGGCACAGACCGCAGCATTCATCGCCGTCGCGGCAGTGCTCCTCTACGCCGGCTTCGTGGCCGGCAGCGGCTACCCGATGCCGCTGAAGAAGCTCTCGAAGAGCTTCTCAAGGGGCTCGTACTCGGCCGGCCGTTCGTAGGAGACGTCCTTCCCCCAGTCGGAGAGCCGCACCGCGATGTGCAGGTCGACCGAATCGAGCGAGCCCGGCTGCGCGAGCTCGTCGAGATCCCGTCCTTCGAGGTCCACGTCCATCGAGTAGCTCCGCGGCAGGTGGTCGTCACGACCGGCGGTGAACCGGAAGTGCACGACCTCCGCCAGCGACTCGAACTTGGCGCGTTCCTCGGGTGCCATCGCCTCGCCGCCGTACTCCTCGGCGAGCGCGAGGATCCCGTCGACGTTCAGCGCACCGCGGAACTCCCAGGTCGTGACGCCGTCGATGACCGGCCCGGCCAGCACGGTGCCGGTAAAGATGTCGTCGAAATGCGCGCGGAGGCCCTCGGGCGTCCCGAAGTCCCGCTCGAAGCGGTCGCGCTCCTGCTCGCTCTGCTCCGGAAGCTTCAGATCCTCGTCGCCGTACCAACGGTTCAGGAAGCGGATGAAGAGCTCCTGGCGGTTCGCCAGGACGACGGCGGCAAAGGACTGTCCGGAGAAATCGAGCTTCACGTCCATCGCGAGCTCGTCCGAGCTCGCGTCGCCTTCCAGATGAAGCCTGACCGGGCCGTTGCCGGTCATCGCAGCGGCGGGGCCACTTGCGTTCACGGTCGCGTCGAGCACGAAATGGCCACTCCCGGCCTTTTTGACGGCCGCGAAGGCATCGGCTGCGAGATCCGCGCCGCTCGGCGCGTCCGCTGCAGCAGACTCGGCCGGCGAGGAGTCGGAGGAGGTGACGCCGCCACAGGCAGCGACGAGCGCGACCGTCAGGACGCAGAGGGCGAGGAAGAGACCGAGGCGGCGCACGCTTCAGGTATCGGCTCTCCCTCGGTGGACCTGAGCGAATTCCCCCGGCGTTCCAGCTCCGCGACCGCGTTTCGCCTCTGCCATGGCATGACGGTGAGCGCTGCCGCCTCCCATGCGAGGGCGCCGGCGCTCGGGCGCAGGCGGGGGGAACGATAGGTGCATGCCACGCCGAAGCGTGGATAGACGCCGCCGAAGAAGTAGTGGCAACGAAGGCGGTGGGCCGGCGCGCAGACGATCGTCGCCTCCTCGACGCGTCGCGCGAGCAGGAGCGGCAGCACGCGGGCCATGTTCTGGGATGTGTTGACGGCGGTGTCCTCGGCGACTAGCTCGACGTCGCGGCGACCCGGCCAGGCGGCGAGCATCTGGGCTGCCTCGCTTTCGCCCCCGTAGGGAGCCCAACCCGAGAGGACGACCAGTCTCGGGCGACGGCGCTCCGCGAGCTCTGCGGCGTGGGCGAGCACGCGATTGCAGCCTGGGGAAAGCGTGTACGTCCCTTCCGGGTCGAGGTTTCCCTGACCGGGAACGACAATCGCCCAGGACTCGCTCATGACCCGAGGCTACCGGCGCCGGCGCGCTGCGACCACGCCGCCGAGTAGCGCGCCGATCACGGTCACGACCAGCATGAAGGCCTTCTTGCCCTGCAGCTTGGACTCGCCGCTTGCCCGCTTCCGCATGTTCACTGCGACCTCGTCCACCCGAAGGCCGGCGCGCATGAGGCGCATCAGAGCCTCCACCTCGGGCGCGCCGCTTTCGTACGGCTCCGCGAGGAGCGGCAGCGCCTTGGCATTTGCCGCGTACATCCCGCTCGTCGGATCGGCAAACCGCTTTCCGAGCGGCACCGCGAGCGCGCGTCGAAGAAGTGCCGTCCCGAACCGGCGGGCATGGTCCGGCTGGTAGCGATATGCCTCGTAGCCCTCGCCCGAGACGAACCTGGATCCGACCGCCACGTCGCAGGCGTCCTCGCGGACGAGTGCCACGAGGCGAGCGAGCTCGGCGACGGGGTGCTGACCGTCAGCGTCGACCCGGCCGGCGAGCTCGTAGCCGCCCTCGGCGGCGAAGCTCCAGCCGGCGGCGATACCGGCCTTGAGCCCGCGATTCTCCGGGAAGCCAAGCACCTCCGCACCACCCTCCCGCGCCACCTCGGCGGTCCGATCGGTGGAGCCGTCGTCGACGACGAGGAGATCAGCTTCCGGAAGCTCGGCAGCCACCTCGGCGAGCACCGCGGGCAGGTTCTGCTCTTCGTTCCAGGCCGGGATGAAGACAAGCAGGTCGTGGGAGGACGCCACGCCGAGACAGTACTCGACCCCGCTACCCTCTCCTGGTGGCTTCCGAGCGAAAAGAGCAGCTGACGCAGGCCCAGCGGGCGAAGCTCGAGCAGGAGCTTGCGGAACTGGAGGGACCCAGGCGCGAGGAGATGGTGCAGGCGATCAAGACCGCACGAAGCTTCGGTGACCTCTCGGAGAACTTCGAGTACCACGCAGCCAAGAACGAGCAGGGACTCCTGGAGCGCCGGATCACGATCATGCGCGCGCGCCTGCAGAACTCGGTCGCCGTCGAAGCCCCCACGCAGGCGGGCGAGGATACGGTCTCGGTCGGATCCAAGGTGCAGATCGAGAACGAGAAGGGCGAGACGATCGATCTCGAGATCTCGAGCGTCGGGGGCGTCTCCCCCGACTCGCCGCTCGGCGACGCCTTGCTGGGCGGAAAAGTCGGCGACACGGTGAAGGTCAAGGCGCCGCGCGGCGACTGGCAGGCCCGCATCGTGTCGGTCGGCCGCTAGATCCTCGCGGGTGCGCTCTTCGAGTGCAGGCGCCTAAACGCCTGCGGTTTCGCGCTCGCGCTTCTTGCCAGAGGCGAGCCGGGCGCGCTTCGACGCTGACAGCTCGACCTTCCGGAGGCGGATGCTCTCCGGTGTGACCTCGACGGCCTCGTCGGCGCGAATGAACTCGAGTGCCTGCTCCAACGAGAGGGGCCTGGGCGGGATGAGCCGAACGAGCTCGTCCGCGGTCGAGGACCGCATGTTCGTCAGCTTCTTCTCCTTCGTGGCGTTGACGTCGAGATCCTCGCCCCGCGAGTTTTCGCCGACGACCATGCCTTCGTAGACCTCGCCTCTCGGTGCGACGAAGAGTGAGCCGCGCTCCTGGAGACCCGCGATTGCGAAGGCCGTCACGAGACCGCGCCGGTCGGCGACGAGGCTGCCGGTCGGGCGCGTGCCGATCTCGCCGTGCCACGGCTCCCAGGTCTCGAAGACGTGATGCATGATCCCCGTCCCGCGCGTCTCGGTCAGGAACTCGGTGCGGAAGCCGATCAGGCCGCGCGCCGCGACCAGGTACTCCATGCGCGCCCAGCCGGTGCCGTGGTTGACCATGTGCTGTAGCCGCCCTTTACGGAGGGCCAGAAGCTGCGTGACGACGCCGATGTACTCCTCCGGCGCGTCGATTGCGACCCGCTCGACGGGCTCGTGCCGGCGGCCGTCGATCTCCTTCGTCAGCACTTCGGGCTTGCCGACGGTGAGCTCGAAGCCCTCTCGGCGCATGATCTCGACGAGGACTGCAAGCGCCAGCTCACCCCGGCCCTGAACCTCCCACGTGTCCGCGCGAGCAGTTGGGTTGACGCGGAGCGAGACGTTGCCCACGAGCTCCTGTTCGAGGCGCTTCTGCAGGAGGCTCGCGGTCAGCTTGTCGCCCTCCCGGCCGGCGAGCGGGGATGTGTTGATGCCGAGCGTGATCGAGAGGGAGGGCTCGTCAACCGCGGTGACGGGTAGCGGCCGTGGGTCGTCCGGATCGGCGATGGTCTCACCGATCGTGACCTCGGCGAGACCCGCTAGCGCAACGATCTCTCCCGGTCCCGCCTCCTCGGCCGGAACGCGGTCGAGCGCCTCCGTGACGAAGAGCTCGGTGACGCGGTGGTTCTGGATCGTCCCGTCCGCCCGGCACCAGGCGACCTGCTCACCACGGCGAAGGGTTCCGTGCAAAACGCGGCAGAGCGCAAGACGGCCGACATAGGGCGAGGCGTCCAGGTTCGTGACGAGCGCCTGGAGCGGATGGTCGGGATCGTAGGAGGGAGGCGGAACGGCCTCGAGGAGCGCGTCGAAGAGCGGGCCGAGGTTCGGCTCGAGCGCGTCGGGCGAGAGCCCCGCGTGCCCCGCCTTGGCGTTGCAGTAGACGATCGGAAACTCGATCTGAGACTCCGCGGCGTCGAGGTCGAGGAAGAGCTCATAGACCTCGTCTACAACCTCCTGCGGGCGGGCGTCCGACCGGTCGACCTTGTTGACGACGAGGACGACCGGGAGCCGCGCTTCGAGCGCCTTTCGGAGCACAAAACGTGTTTGCGGCAGCGGCCCTTCGCTCGCATCGACGAGCAGGAGGACACCGTCGACCATGGTCAGGCCGCGCTCGACTTCGCCGCCGAAGTCGGCATGGCCTGGCGTGTCGATGATGTTCACCTTCGTCTCGCCGATCGTCACAGCCGTGTTCTTGGCCAGAATCGTGATGCCCTTCTCGCGCTCGAGATCGGTCGAGTCCATGACCCGCTCGGCCACCTCCTGGTTCGCCCGGAAGGAGCCGGACTGCCAGAGCATCGCGTCGACGAGCGTCGTTTTGCCATGGTCGACGTGCGCCACGATGGCGACATTGCGGAGATCGTCCCGCCGTGCGGGGAAGGCCGAGCGCGACATACCCGTCCTTAGATCTTGCGACGAGGCCGGGAGGGGCCCCATTTCGAGCCGCGGCGACGGGAGGTGTAGACACGCCTGGGCGGCGCCACCTTCATCCCAGTGCTGACGAACTGCTCGGTGTGACCGTTCATGCGGGCGACCTGGCTCACGTCCGCCTGCTGCTCCGGGAGGACGAGCGTGACCCCGATGCCGTCACGGCCGGCGCGACCGGTCCGCCCGACGCGGTGGACATACGCCGTGTGCTCTTCCGGCGGGTCGTAGTTGATGACGTGGCTGACCTCGTCGAGGTCGAGCCCGCGAGCCGCGACGTCCGTCGCGATCAGCGTGGACGCCTTGCCGGTCTCGAAGTTCTTGAGTGCCCGCTCGCGCTGACCCTGCGTCTTGTCGCCGTGCATCGCGACCGCGGTCACGTTGTGTGCCTTCAGCTTCTGGACGAGCCGGTCGGCGCCGCGCTTGGTGCGAACGAAGACGAGTGCGAGCCCGCGCTCCTCTTCGAGGAGCTTGGCGAGCGTCTGCACCTTCGTGTCCGACGTGACCGAGATGAAGCGATGTGTGACCTCGCCCTTGTCCCCCTCGGTGGCGAACTCCGCCTCGAAGCGGGCCGGGTCGGTCGTGTACATCCGCGCCAGCTCGCCGACCTTGCCGTCGAGCGTGGCGGAGAAGAACATCGTCTGCCGCTTCCGTGGAAGCCTGGCGACGATCCGGTCGACCTGCGGCTGGAAGCCCATGTCGAGCATGCGGTCCGCCTCGTCCAGGACGAGGATCCGAACGCCCTCGAGGGACACCGCACGCCGCTCGATCAGGTCGTTCAACCGGCCGGGCGTGGCCACGAGCACGTGTGCCGACTGCGCGCGCTTGGACTGCGCGTGGAGAGGGACGCCGCCGTAGACGGCCGCCACCTTCAGGTTCTTCGAGCGGGCGATCACCTCGATGTCCTCGGTCACCTGCGAGCAGAGCTCACGGGTCGGGACGAGCACAAGGGCCGCTGGGCGCTTGGCGTCGGCCTCGAGTCGCTCGACGATCGGGATTCCGAAGGCGAGCGTCTTGCCCGAGCCGGTCGGCGACTTCGCGAGGACGTCGCGGCCGGCCAGGAGATCCCGGAGCACGAGCGCCTGGATCGGGAAGGGTTCGTAGATATCGCGCTCCGCGAGCGCCTGAGCCGTGCGTGCAGACACGCCAAGCTCGTGAAAAGACTCTTGCATTTCTGATTCAACTCCTCTTGTTACGGGGTCGAGATCCGATCTACCCCGAACCGAGAAGGAACCGAGAAGTCAAACCTCACGAGACGGCGGATGCCATCCGTTCGTCCACCGTAGCAGCAACACTGGCCGCCGGCGTCCCCCGGATGGTTCCTCCGTACTTGTGTGTCTATCGGCACTTTGGCCCGCCAACACGACCCTGGTACGTGAGAGCGACTCACGCTCGATCCGGGCGGTGCGACGCCCAAAGGTGGCGGCGAGCCTCGCAGCAGCGACCTTGCAGCCAACCGCAATTCAGGCGGTCGTGGCTCCCCACTCCTCGGGCGGAACGTCCTGGACATGCTGCGCGAACGACCAGCGGTGGCCCTCGGGATCCTCAGCGTCGTAGCGGCGGTCGCCATATCCGGGCTCGTGCAATTCGGACACGATCGTGACCCCGGTAGCTTTCGCATGCTCGAAGTGCGCGTCGACATCGTCCACGTAGACGTGTACCTGCGACCCGACACGCCCGGCCCGCTTCGGGCTCTCGTAGTCCGTGCCCGGGTCACCCATCATCACGAGGCCGTCGGCCAGCCACATCTCGGCGTGAGTAACGTTGCCCTGGGGGTCGGTGAAGCGCAGGCTTTCGCGGAAGCCGAAGGCTCCGGAGAGGAAGTCAAGTGCGCCCGCGACGTCCTCGTACAGGAGGTACGGGCTGATCCGGGGGTGACCCTCGGGCGGGTTCTGTGGCATGGGCGAAGGCTAGACCTCCAGGCGGGGACGCGCTAGCGTCGGGCGGTGGCGGTCCTCTCAGACAGCGCGCGCGAGGTGCTCGAGTCAGACGGGCTCGCCCATCTGGTGACGCTGAACCCGGATGGGAGCCCGCAGGTGACCTGCGTCTGGGTCGGGCTCGAGGGCGACGAGATCGTCTGTGCACACCTCGGGCGCTTCCAGAAGGTGAAGAACATCGAGCGCGACCCCCGCGTGACGCTCTCCGTCGAGGCGCCGGGCGAGAACGCCATCGGCATGAAGCACTACCTCGTCGTCCACGGGAAGGCACGGATCACCGAGGGCGGCGCCCCGGAGCTCCTGCAGAAGCTCGCCGAGACGTACGTCGGGCCCAATGTGAAGTTCCCGCCGATGCCCGATCCGCCGCCGGGGGTGGTCACCCGAATCACCCCGGAGCGGATCGGCGGCATGGGACCCTGGGCGTCGGCTCCTTCCTGAGCCTCTCTATCGAGCGAGCTTCTCCCGCACGCGCTCGTTGACGACCTTCGCGTTCGCCTTGCCCTGCGTCTCCTTCATCACCTGGCCGACGAAGTACCCGAGCAGGCCGTCCTTGCCGGAACGGTACTGCTCGACCTGGGGGCCGTTCGCGGCCAGGACTTTCTCGATCACAGGATCGAGTTCGGACTCGTCGGAGATGGACGTCTCCACCAGATACGTCTCAGCCTTGAAGCCGGGGTCGGCGCTCGCGGACAGAGCCTCCGTGAACGCCGCTCGCGGGATCCGATCTCTCGCCTCGATCAGCTTCCCGAGCTCGTCCGCGTTGACCGCCGCCGGATCGACGCCCGCTCCCACGAGCTGGTTCATGAGCACGTTCGCAACGCCGCGGCGGTCGCCCGGAACCCGCGAGTAGAGCTCGTCGCGGCCACCGGTGACCAGTCCCTCGGCAAGATCGAAGCCGACCTCGGCCTCGAGCCTGCGGATGCGCGCGCCCGGAGCCTCGGGAAGCTCGGCGCGCAGGCGCTCGATCATCTCCTCCGGCGGCTCGACGGCCACCAGGTCGGGCTCCGGGAAGTACCGGTAGTCGTCCGCCTCCTCCTTGGAGCGGAGCGGGGAAACCGAGCCGCTTGCCGGGTCGAAGTGAAGCGTCTCCTGGACGACCTCCTGACCGGATTCGTAAAGCGCGATCTGCCGTGCCACCTCGGCCTCGATCCCGTCGGCGACGAACTTGAACGAGTTGATGTTCTTGAGCTCGGTCTTCGTCCGGAAGGCCGTCTCACCGACCTCGCGGACGGAGACGTTCGCGTCGCAGCGGAGCGAGCCCTTCTCCATCTCGGCGTCCGAGATCCCGAGCTCGACGACCGTCTGCCGGAGGAGCTGGAGGTAACGGCGTGCCTCCTCGGGCGAGCGGATGTCCGGCTCGGAGACGATCTCGACGAGCGGCGTCCCGCCCCGGTTGTAGTCGACCAGCGACTCGGTCGACCCCGAGATGCGCCCGCCGGCGCCGCCGCGATGCTCGCTCTTGGCCGCGTCCTCCTCCAGATGCGCGCGAACGATCCCGATCTCGCGATCGCCATCCGGCCCGGGAACGGTGAAGCGCCCACCCGAGCAGAGGGGCACGTCGTACTGTGAGATCTGGTACCCCTTGGGCAGGTCCGGGTACCAGTAGTGCTTGCGGTGGAAGAGGGCGCGCTTCGCGATCTCGCAGCCGAGCGCGAGCCCGAGTTTCACCGTCCACTCGATCGCCTGGCCGTTCGGGACGGGGAGCGCTCCGGGGTGAGCCAGGCAGACCGGGCAGGTGCGAGTGTTCTTCGCCTCGCCCCAGATGTTCTCGCAGCGACAGAACATCTTCGTCCGCGTCTTCAGCTGGACGTGGATCTCGAGCCCGACGACAGCCTCCCAGCTCACCTTGTGTGCTCCTCGAAGACAGCGTGGTCGCCGGCGAGGACGTGCGCGTGGCGGCGGAGCGTCGCGGCGGCGACGGAAAGGGTCCGGTCGAGCTCGGCGGCGGTGAATGCCTCACCGAACATGCGGCGGGCGACGCGGAGGGACGGCTCCAGCACGTCCAGCGGAAGCCAATGCGAGGGCGCATAGGCGAACAGAGGCGGCAGCCTTCCGTCCACGAGGCGGACGAGCCAGACGCAGACCTGGTCGTCGCGCGGCTCGAGCTCGACCCGGACGGCGGTCTCGCGACCCGTGTAGAGGATCGCGGCACCATCGCCGACGACCTCGCGGCGGAAGCCGTGCTCCTCTTCGAGAAAGCGGAGACGGTCGGTGCTCGCCGGGACGAAGGCCGCGCCGGGATCGACGAACGTCTTCATCGCAGGCGCTCCGGTACGTAGTCGAATTCGAGTGCCTGCTCGAGCACGTGCCCGGTCCTGAAAAGTGCGTTCTCCGAGAACTGCGGCCCGATCAGCTGCAGGCCGACCGGGAGTCCCTCGGAGAGGCCGCAGGGTATCGAGAGCCCCGGCAGGCCGGCCATGTTCGGAGGAATCGTCAGGACGTCCGAGAGGTACATGGCAAGCGGGTTCTCGGCCTTCTCTCCGATCCGGAAGGCGACCGTCGGCGAAGTCGGGCTGAGGAGGACGTCGAAGTCCTCGAAAGCCGCCTCGAACTCGCGGCTGATCACCGTTCGCACCTTCTGGGCCTGACCGTAGTAGGCCTCGTGGTAGCCGGCCGAGAGCGCGTAGGTGCCGAGCATGATGCGCCTCTTGGTCTCGGCGCCGAATCCCTCCCAGCGAGTGCGCTCGTAGAGCTCGGTGAGGCCGCCGCCGTTGACCTCTGCCCGATAGCCAAAGCGGACACCGTCGTAGCGGGCGAGGTTCGAGCTGGCCTCGGCGGGCGCGACGAGGTAGTAGCAGGCGAGTCCGTAGTCGACGGAGCGCGGGAGGCGCGTCTCCCCCACCTCGGCGCCGAGCTCCTCGGCGAGCGCGATCGCCTGGTCGACAGCGTCCTTGACACCCGGCTCGATGCCCTCGACGTCGTTCAGCTCACGCGGGATGCCGATCCGGAGGCCCCGGAGATCCTCCTCCACGGGGATCCGGACCGGCTCGGGCAGCTCGACGGTGGTCGAGTCGCACGGATCGCGGCCGGCGATGATCTCGTAGAGACGCGCGTTGTCGCGCACCGTCTTGGTGAGCGGGCCGACCTGGTCGAGGCTCGAAGCGAAGGCGACGATGCCGTACCGGGACACGGTCCCGTAGGTGGGACGCAGACCGACGAGGCCGCAAAGCGAGGCGGGCTGCTTGATGGAGCCGCCGGTGTCCGAGCCGAGCGCCCAGGGTGCAAGCCCGCCCGCCACGGCTGCGGCCGAGCCGCCCGAGGACCCACCGGGCACCCGCTCGGGATCCCAGGGGTTCTTCGTGGGCCCGTACGCCGAGTTCTCGGTGGACGAGCCCATCGCGAACTCGTCCATGTTGGTCTTGCCCACGATCGGTAGGCCGGCCTCCTTGCACCGCGAGGCGACCGTCGAGTCGAAGACGGGGATGTAGCCCTGCAGGATCTTGGAGCCGGCCGTCGTCGGGATCCCCTTCGTCGTGATGACGTCCTTGTGTGCGATCGGGACGCCGGTGCCGGTCTCGCCGACAACGTGGAGGAACGCATGAAGCTCGCCGTCGCGCTCGTCGATCGCTCCGCGGTAGGCGGCGGAGATCTCATCGGCGGAGATCTCATTGCGCTCGAGGAGGCCGGACACGTCCTCAGCGGTCAGCCTGAGGGTGTCGATCAGTGGGGCCACCCCGGACCACCACCCGCTATGAGCGTAACGAGGAAAATTGCGCGCGTGGTACGCGTGATGCGCCGGAAGCGTGTCATCCGACCGCGGGTACTCGGAAGGCGCCTTCGGCCGCGTCGGGCGCGTTTTTCAGTGCGTCCTCGGCGGAGAGCGAGGGCCGAGGCTCGTCATCGGCCCACACGTTCACGAGATCCAGCGGATGGGACGTCGGCGGGACGTCGGCCAGATCGAGCTCGGCCACCTTGCCGACCGCGTCCAGGATCGCCTCGAGCTCGCCGCGAAGCCTGTCGATCTCTCCCTCCGGGATCTCCAGCCGCGCTAGCCGGGCGACGTGGAGAACCTCTTCTCGTGTGATGGGCATCGAACCTCTAGTTGGTCGGTCGGCAATTGCCGTGTGGTTGCTTGTGGATCAACCGTCAGGTTAAAGGTGACGGGCCCCGCTTCGGGGGCCCGTCGAAACGTGGATTCTCTTCCCGTTAAACGAGCTGAACGTTGGCCGCCTGCAGGCCTTTCTGACCCTCTACGACCTCGAACTCGACCTTCTGGCCCTCGGCGAGCGACTTGTAGCCGTCCCCCTGGATCGCAGAAAAGTGAACGAACACGTCCTCCCCGCCCTCACGGGCGATGAAGCCGTATCCCTTCTCGTTCGAGAACCACTTCACGGTGCCTTCTGCCAAGTCCTTCCTCCTTCAAAAACGAACGACGACCCGGCAGAGAGCCGTCGTAAAGGGCTGAAACGCCGTGACGGTCACGGCGCGTCGCAGATTATCGCCCTGCGCCCGGCTAGGCAAGAGCCTGCGCCTGGTAGCGCGCGGCACGAACGGTGTTCCGAAGCAGCATCGCGATCGTCATCGGGCCGACGCCGCCTGGCACCGGCGTCAAGTGCCCGGCCACTTCGGCGACATCCGGCGACACGTCCCCGACCACCTTGCCGTTGACGCGGTTGATACCGACGTCGATCACCGTCGCACCCGGCTTCACCATCTCGGCCGTGACCATCTCCGCCCGTCCCACCGCCGCGACGACGATGTCGGCGGCCCGCACGCGCTCGGTGAGATTTGTCGTGCGGCTGTGCGTGATCGTCACGGTGGCGTGCTCGGCCAAGAGCAGGAGCGAGATCGGTTTTCCGACGATGTTCGAGCGGCCGATCACGACAGCGTCCGCGCCCTGGAGCCCGATCTTGTACTCGCGCAGAAGCTCGAGGATCCCCGCTGGTGTCGCGGGCGTCAGCGTCGGCCGGCCGAGCAGGAGGAAGCCCGCGTTGATCGGGTGGAAGCCGTCGACGTCCTTGACCGGGTCGAGGGACCTGATCACCCTGTCCTCGTCGATTTGGGGCGGCAATGGCAGCTGCACGAGGATGCCGGTGACGCGCTCGTCCGCGTTCAGCTCGGCAATGAGGCCGAGCAGCTCCTCTTCGGAGATGTCGGCCGACGGCCCGTGGTGGAACGTTTCGATACCGACTTCTATGCACGCCTTCTCCTTGTTGGAGACGTAGATCGCCGATGCCGGGTCCTCGCCCACGAGCACAGTCGCGAGGCCTACCGGCCGGTCGAGCTCTGCCACGTCGCGCGCCACGTCCGCGCGCACGCGCGCAGCTAGAGCCTTGCCGTCCATGAGAGTCGCCGCCATCGGGTCGCCAAGGCTAACCCAGTGGCCTCGGCCGGGGGTTTAGGCGTCGCGCGTTGCGGTGCGCCAGGCGCCCACCACGAGCGGCACGAGAAGCCAGCCGGCGAGAACCACGATGGCTGCCCCGACCGACATCGTGAGGCCGGAGCTGTCGAGGTTTGCGAAGGGCCCCGGTGCCAGGCGGTCGAACGCGGCGTTCGGCAAGAGCTCCCGGGCCATTCCGAGCTTGGAGAACGCGAGGAGGAGGGGTGCGAGCACGAGCTGCCATGCGAGAACGACTCCGATCGTGATGCCGCGTGATGCCACAAGAGAGGCAACGCCGAGGGCGAGCACAAACTGAAGCGTGAACCCGAGCAGAACCCAGAGCCCTGTCTTGACCAGGAGGGATGGCGAAGGTGCCTCGAGATTCCCGGCGAGGACGACGCAGGCGATCGCGGAGCCCGCGAACGAGATAGCGGCGAGCGGCAGCAAGAGGGCCAGGCCGCCCGGCAATCTGACCAGGAAGAGCTGGATCCGAGAACGCCCCGTGACGACCAGCTCCCGGAAGACACCTGCGTTCAGGTCGCCTGCACCCGCGGTCGCGCCGATCATGATCGCGGCGACCAGCCCGAGCGTCAGAAGGACATCGATGCCGCCGCTCAGATTGTCGACCCCGCCGGCCGGGTCGTACTTGGCCGGATCGGCCGCGTGGAGCGCGGCGAGGACCGTATACGCAACCAGCTGCGGGCCGATCACGAGGGCAATCGACGACCAGAGCAGTCCCCGGCGTTTCCGCAGCTTCAGGATCTCGGCCGAGATCAGCCTCGACCAGGTACGTGGCCGCCGCCGCGCCGTCGCGACTTGCGTAGTGGTCGCAGCCGTCACGGCGCGACCCCCAGGCGCGAAGTGATTTCGAGGAAGCGCTCCTCGAGCGAGACGCGGGCCGGCTCGAGGCGGTAGACCGCCACCCCTGACTCGACCAGGCGCCTGTTCAGGTCGGCTGCGACCTCAGGCGGGGACGCGTCCGGAACGAACTGGACGCTCAGGCCCTCGGCCGTCCCGTTCACCGAGGCCACCGACGGATGCGCGGTGACGACCTCGCGGGCAAGCGCCTGGTCGTCCACCTGGATCAGCAGGGTCTTGCTCTCGCCGCCGGCGGCGATCTCGGAGACGGACCCTCGCCAGACGACCTTTCCGTGGTCGACGATCGCAAGCGCATCGCAGATCTTCTCCACCTCGTCCAGGAGATGGGAAGAGAGCACCACCGTCCGGCCCTCATCCACGAACTCTCGGATCATGTTTCTGAACTCCTGGATGCCTGCAGGGTCGAGCCCGTTCGTCGGCTCATCGAGGATCAGGAGCTCCGGATCGGCGAGGAGCGCGCGCGCCACGCCTAGACGCTGACGCATGCCGAGCGAGTACTTGGACACGCGCTCGTTCGCCCGGTCGGCGAGCCCGATCCGCGCGAGGGCCCCGTCGATCCGGTCGTGCGCCTCGGGCTCGCGGGCCGCGGCAATGATCCTCAGGTTCTCACGGCCTGTCAGGTGCGAGTGGAAGCGTGGTTCCTCGACGATGGCGCCCACCCGCGCGAGGGCGGCGGCACGTCCCTGGGGCAGGGGCTTTCCGAGCAGGCACATCGTCCCCGAGTCCGCCTTCGTGAGCCCGAGCAGGATCCTGATGAGCGTGGTCTTGCCCGCTCCGTTCGGACCTAGATACCCGAAGGCAGAGCCTCTCGGGATCTGGAGATCGACGTGGTCGACGGCGACACGCTCCCCGAACCGCTTGGTGAGGCCGGAGGTCTCGACGACCCACTCATCGCGGGCACCGTGTCTCGGACTGGTCGCGGCCATCCGTTCCAGCGTATCCGGACAAAGAACGCTTCACTCGAAGCAGGGACTCGTAGCAGGCACAACGAACACCGATATCTGAGCCATGGGACGATGTGAGGGCTATTACAGGCTGGAGAATCGTCGCTGCGACCGTGACGCCGTCCGCGAGCTGCGGGCGTCCGACGGCGAGCACTACCTCGTGTGCGAGTACCACCGGCGGCAGGCCTGGACGGCCGCGGTGGCACGCTGGCACGGGGAGACGGATCTGCGCGCCACGATGGCCACAGGTCTTCGCTCCGCAAAGCAGCCACGACGTACGTTCGTCTGGGGCTAGCCGCGGTCTCCGCGCGCTAGGCTCTCCCCGGGATGGGGGAGGAAGCCCGCTGCGCCGTCCGCTTCGGAAACGCACGCTCCGAGGGCAAAGCGCTTCTCGAGACCGACGAGCTCCTCTTCCGGGGCGAGTTCCGGATCGCCGTCCCGCTGCAGGGGATCACGGCCCTCGACGCGTCGGACGGCGAGCTTCGCGTCGAGTTCGCAGACGGCGAGGCGACCTTCGAGCTTGGCCCGAAGGCCGAGCGGTGGGCCGAGCGAATCAAAAACCCCAAATCCCTCCTCGACAAGCTCGGCGTCAAGCCGAAGTCGAGCGTGGCGGTCGTCGACCTGGACGACGGCGAGTTTCTGAAGGACCTGGAGGAGCGGGTCGAGCGCCACGCCACGGCGCCCCAGCACGAGTCCGACCTCATCTTCCTGGGCGCGGAGTCGATCGGTGACCTCGGCCGAATCGAGTCACTCGTTCAGTTCCTGCGCCCGAACGGGCACATCTGGGTAGTCGCGCCGAAGGGCCGCCAAGACATCCGGGAGGCCGACGTGCTCGCTGCCGGCCGCGCAGCGGGGCTAAAGGACACGAAGGTCGCCCGCTTCTCGGACACGCACACCGCGCACCGGTTCACCATTCCGCTCGAGAGTCGCTAGTCGCCGCCCGGCGCCAGGCGTTCGATCTGGTCGCCGTGCGCCACGAGCACGTCGCTCACGAGCGACGGCGGGAAGAGCCCGTGCTCGACGACTCCGGGGGTCTCCGCGAGCCGCGCGGCAAGCTCCGCCGGTTCGTCGACCGGGCCGAGGTAGTCGGCGATCACGCCTCCGTCCGGGCTCGGCGGGACGTCGCGAAGCGCCACGGAGGCCAGGCGGCGAAGAGTCGCATCCAGCCCGTAAGCCAGCAGCTCGAGCGGGATTGGCGGCGCAATCACCTCGACGAGCTTGTCCGAGGACGCGATGACGACGAACCGGTCGGCGGCGGCCGCGACGATCTTCTCCCGGGTGTGGGCCGCCCCACCCCCCTTCACGACCCAACACGCGGGGTCGATTTGATCCGCCCCGTCGATCGCAATGTCGAGCCGATCGAGGCCCTCGAACGGCTCGATCGTCAAGCCGAGCTCCCGGCCGGCCGCCTCCGTTCGGGGCGAGGTCGCGACGCAGCGGACGTCGAGCGAGCGCCCTGCGAGCGCCTCCAGAAGGTATCTGACCGTCGACCCGGTTCCCAGCCCGACCAGCATGCCGTCCTCGACGAGGGCCGCAGCAGCCGCGGCGGCCGCCTGCTTCTCCTGCTCGGTGTCACGTATCGTCGTCACGATGATTCCGGCGAGTGACTCTACTGTCGTCGCGATCTTGTTCGACATCGACGGGACGCTGATCAACTCCGGAGGCGCCGGCGCTGTCTCGTGGCGAAGGGCGTTCGAGGACCTCTACGGGATCCCGGCCGACATCGGGAAGTTCACAGACGCGGGCATGACGGATCCGGAGGTGGCGCGCCTCACCTTCAAGGCCGTGATCGGCCACGAGCCCTCCCCCGAGGAGCTCGCGCGGGTGATGGCAAGGCGCCTCGAGCACCTTCCGCGGGCGGTCGCCGAGTCGAAGGGCTACGAGGTGCTTCCGGGCGTGAAGGAGCTGCTGCCGCAGCTTCGCGACGCCGGCTATCTGCTCGGCCTGACCACGGGCGGCGTCGAGGAAGCGGCCCGCATGAAGCTCGAGCGTGGCGGCCTGAACGAGTACTTCGCGTTCGGCGGCTACGGCTCGGACTCCCCCGACCGCATCGAGCTGACGAAGGTCGCCGTCGAGCGGGCTGAGACGATCCGGGGCCGAGATCTGGAGCGGGACGAGGTCCTCGACATCGGCGACACCCCGCTGGACATCACCGC
This sequence comes from uncultured Actinomycetes bacterium, assembly GCA_963722715.1. GTDB lineage: Bacteria > Actinomycetota > Thermoleophilia > Gaiellales > Gaiellaceae > DASQGA01. Next base: position 38,426 of record CAVROA010000012.1, read on the forward strand.
CGCGCATGCGGCGAACACCCTTGCGGTCGGCGTCGCGACCGGGCACTACTCGAAGGAGCAACTGAAGGAGGCGGGCGCCGACCACGTGCTCGGGACACTCGAGGAGGACCTGCCGCTGTGAGCCGGATCTTCGACGTCAGCGTCCCGATTCGCGAGGAGATGCCGATCTACGACGGCAATCCGGGTGTCCATCTGTCCCGCGTCCAGTCGATTGACGACGGCGCCGACGCGAACGTGAGCCGCCTCGACCTCGGCGTCCACACCGGCACGCATGTCGATGCCCCGCTTCACTTCATCCCCGACGGAGCCGGCGCCGAGACGCTCCCGCTCGACGTGCTCGTCGGGCCGGCGCAGGTCGTCGACGCCACGAGTCTCACGGGGCCGATCGACGCGGGCTCGCTCGAAAGCCTCGACCTGCCCGACGGTCTCGAGCGCCTCCTCCTGAAGACGCCGAACTCCGAGCTCTGGGCCCGCAAGGACTTCACGCGAGACTTCATCCGGCTCACCGGCGACGGCGCCCGGTTCCTGGTCGAGCGAGACGTCCGGCTGGTGGGCATCGACTACCTGTCCGTCGGAGACCAGGAAGCCCACCGCGAGCTGCTCGGAGCGGGAGTCGTCGCGGTCGAGGGGCTCGACTTCCGGGGGGTCGACCCGGGCGCCTACACGCTCGTCTGCCTGCCGCTTCAGCTCGTCGGATCCGACGGCGCGCCGGCCCGCGCGATCTTGCTTCCCGCCTAGGCGATCAGGATGGCGGCAAGCGCCACGCCGAAGGCCATGAGCACGATGGCGGCCCAGACTCCCGCCCAGAAGCGGATCTCCACGTTGGAAGGGCGCGGGTGGTGCGGGAGTCGCCCCCAGACGATCCAGCGCGCGCCGCCCGCAGGCCAGCGCGCCGGGGAGACGAGCAGGGGCAAAGCCGCGCTCAGGACGAACGCGCCGAACATGAGCACGGCGCCGAGGCCGAGGATCTCCACCATTGTCTCAGTGTGTGGCCTTCCGAGCCAAAGCGCCAGGCCCGGGACTACCCGATCTCGACGAAGACCTTGATCGCGTCCTCGTCCTCGGTCAGCCGACGCAGCATCTCCTCGTAGTGGTCGAGGCCGTCGACCGGGGTCGTCAGAAGCTTCCCGAGCCAGCCGGGATAAAAGGCCTCCGCCCTGACCAGGTCGGTGACGCCCCGGTCGAAGTCGTCCCGTGAGGCGTTCACGGTGCCGACCATGACTTTGTTCCCCAGCACGAAGCCCTGGTTGATCTTGTCGCTCGGAATTTCAGCCTTCCGGTCGCCGCCGGTGACGCTCGCGAGCACGAGCACGCCGTTTTTTCCGAGCACCTCCGCCGCCTCGAACGCCAGCGGACTGAAACCGGTCGCCTCAAAGATCAGATCGAACGGCCCGTGCTCGGCGCTCGTGTCGAGCCAGGGAGGCCTCCTCGGAGCTCACGTAGGCGGCGCCCAACTCCTCCACGAGCCGGCTGTTCAGATACGGGGGCTTGCGCTTGGAGAAGCACGTGACATCGACCCCACGAAGGCGAAGCGCCAAAGTGCAGAGAAGGCCGATCGTTCCCGATCCAAGGACGGCCGCCCGCTCCGGCTTCCAGATCTTCAGCCGCCGCTGGATCTCGTAGGCCTGGTTCAGTCCCTTCTCCGAGACCGAGAGGGGCTCGAGGAGAACGCCCACCTTACGAAGCGAGTCCGGGAGCGGCACGACATAGGTCTCGTCCTCGACATAGCGCTCGGTCAGAAAGCCGTGCAGGAGGTTGATGCCGCGCTCGTAGTACACGTCGTCGGTCGTCATGTCCTGGAGCCCGATCCGGTCGTAGGGACTCGACCCTGGCCTGCGCACGGTCGCGACGACGAGGGTCCCGGGCCGGAGCGAGGCGGGGACGTTCGGACCTGCCTCGAGCACCTCCCCGAAGCTCTCGTGGCCTGTGATGAGGTAGTCGAAGCCTTCCGGCGCCGCGCCGTACTCGGCCGCGTTGATCTCCTTGTCCGTCCCGTCGACCCCGACCCTGATCACCTTGACGAGGACGCCCCGCCCGCCATCGACCTCGCCTAGCGACGGCTCCGGAACGTTCTCGATGTGCATCGAGTTCGCCTTGCCGGGATGAACCGCAATTGCCTTCACTCAACGAATTCTTAACGTTGCCGGGGAATCTCGACGCCTTCGCCCGGATAAGTTCCGGACATGAGCCTGCGAGAGCTCGCGAGTCGAAACGACGGGAGCCAGGTCGTCCGCCTGATGTGGGATCCCACGCGCGACCAGACAGTTCTTCGCTTCCGGGACGAGGAGAGGGACGAGACGATCATCGTCGACGTGCCCAAGGAAGAAGCCCTCGCCGCGTTCAACAATCCCAGCGACTATCTCCCCTCCGGGGTCGGGGAAGCCGCGTAGGAGCTTGTAACCGGGGTCTCCGAGGCCCAGACTGACGGCATGCCCGACCCGGTCGCCGCCGCCGAGGGTCCGATCGTCGCCGGTTCGAGCCGGCTCGACTACCTCCCGATCGCGGAGCACGGCGTCATCGGCGACCTCCATTCGGTCGCTCTGGTCGGGACCGACGGCACGATCGACTGGTTCTGTCCGGGCCGCTTCGACGGGCCGAGCGTCTTTGCGTCCATCCTCGACAAGGATCGGGGCGGCCATTGGCGCATCGCGCCCGCGTTCGCAGGCGGAACGTCGAAGCAGCTCTACTTTCCCGACACCAACGTCCTCATCACCCGTTTCCTGACGCCCGAGGGCGTCGTCGAGATGCAGGACTTCATGCCGGTCAGCGAGCCGGGCAGCGAGCATCGCCCGCGGATCATCAGGCGCCTCATGGCCGTTCGCGGCGCGATGACCCTCCGGCTCGAGCTCGAGCCCCGGTTCGACTACGGACGCGGCGAGCACGAGACCCATGTCTTCGAGGGCGGCGTCGTCTTCCACGGCCCGGAGCTCTCGCTCGCCCTCGACTCGGCGGTGTCGCTCGCCCGGACCGAGCAGGGCGTCGAGGCCGAGTTCACGCTCCGTGAACGTGAGACGGCCACCTTCACGCTCGAGAGCGTGGACGAGAGCTACGAAACCCACATCCACTCCGAGGATGAGACGCGCGAGCTCTTCGAGCGAACCGTCGACTACTGGCGGCGGTGGGTGCGCCACTGCCGCTACGAGGGGCGGTGGCGCGAGATGGTCTATCGCTCCGCCCTGACCCTCAAGCTCCTCACCTACCAGCCGACGGGCGCGATCGTCGCCGCGCCCACGACGAGCCTTCCGGAGCAACTCGGCGGCGTGCGGAACTGGGACTACCGCTACACCTGGATCCGCGACGCGGCTTTCTCGCTCTACGCGCTGCTCACGCTCGGCTTCACGGAGGAGGCGGAGGCGTTCATGGACTGGCTCGACGACCGTCTCACGGAGCGCATGGAAGGCGAGTCAGGGCCGCTCCAGATCATGTACGGGATCGACGGGCGCTCGGAGCTCCCCGAGGTGATCCTCGACCACTTCGAGGGCTACCGAGGGTCCCGGCCCGTCCGGATCGGCAACGGGGCCGCGCATCAGCTCCAACTCGACATCTACGGCGAGATGATCGACTCGGTCTACCTCTACAACAAGCACGGAAAGCCGATCTCCCACGACGCCTGGATGTCGGTCTGCCGCGTCATCGACTGGGTGCTCGACAACTGGGACCAGCCTGACGAGGGCATCTGGGAGACGCGCGGAGGCAAGAAACACTTCACCTACTCGCGTCTCATGTGCTGGGTCGCGGTCGAGCGCGCGATCCGAGTGGCCCGCCAGCGCGGGCTGCCCGCGGACCTCGTCAAGTGGATGGCGACCCGCGACGCGATCTACGACCAGATCATGGAGAAGGGCTGGAACGCCGAACGCGGCGCCTTCGTCCAGGCCTACGACTCCGATGTCCTGGACGCGGCAAACCTGCTCATGCCACTCGTCAAGTTCATCGCCCCGACCGATCCGCGGTGGCTGTCGACGCTCGACGCGATCACGGAGGAGCTCGTCTCCGACAGCCTCGTCTACCGGTACAACACGAAGGCTTCACCCGACGGCCTCGAGGGCGACGAGGGCACCTTCTCGATCTGCTCGTTCTGGTACGTCGAGGGACTCGCGCGTGCGGGGCGGGTGGACGAGGCCCGGCTCGCTTTCGAGAAGATGCTGACCTACGCGAACCACCTTGGCCTGTTCGCAGAGGAGATCGGGCCGACAGGGGAGCAGCTGGGAAACTTTCCGCAGGCATTCACGCACCTCTCCCTGATCAGCGCCGCTGTCAACCTGGACCGGCAGCTCGGGTAGAGGCCGCCGGTCGCAGCGATGGGACTATTGAACTACCTGAGCGGTTTCGGACACCGCGACATGGCGGTCGACCTCGGGACCGCCAACACCGTCGTCTACGTGCGGGGCGAGGGGATCGTCCTCTTCGAGCCGTCCGTGGTCGCCATCGACGACACCACGGGCGACGTCCACGCGGTCGGTGCCGAGGCCAAGCGCATGATCGGAAGGACGCCCGCGTCGATCCGCGCGATTCGCCCGCTCCGGGACGGCGTCATCGCCGACTTCGAGGTGACCGAGTCGATGCTCCGCCACTTCATCCGCCGGACGCATGGAAACCGTTTTCCGTATCCACGCGTGATCATCTGCGTTCCGAGCGGGATCACGGACGTCGAGGAGCGAGCGGTCGAGGAAGCGACGCTGGCGGCCGGAGCTCGGCAGGCATGCCTCATCGACGAGCCGATGGCCGCCGCGATCGGTGCGGAGCTGCCGATCGACGAGGCGACCGGGAACCTCGTCGTCGACGTCGGCGGGGGAACGACCGAGGTCGCCGTTATCTCGCTCGGCAGCATCGTCGTCTCCCGGTCGATCCGGGTCGGCGGCTACGAGATGGACGATGCGATCGTGGCCCTTGCGAAACGCGAGCACAACCTTCTGATCGGGCCGGAGAGCGCCGAGGAGGTCAAGCTCGAGGTCGGCTCCGCCTGGGACGTCGGCCTGGACGAAACCGCCGAGATCCGGGGCCGGGACATTGCCACGGGTCTCGTGAAGCGCATCGACGTCACCGCTGCCGAGGTGCGCCGTGCGCTCGAGCGGACCGTGATGCAGATCGTCGACAGTGTGCGGGACACGCTCGAGCGGACGCCGCCCGAGCTCGCGGCGGACATCACCAGCCGCGGCATCGTCCTCGCGGGCGGCGGCTCGCTCCTGCGTGGACTGGACGAGCTCCTGAGACAGGAAACGGGGCTGCCCGTCCACCAGGTTGAGGACCCGTTGACCTGCGTCGCCATCGGCGCCGGCAAGAGCCTCGAGGAGTTCGACACGATTGCGCGGGCATCGAGAGTCCGTCGCACGAACGGCGGCTCCTCGATCCAAACGGCCCATTTCCGCGTGCGCTGACCATAGGGCGAGTGAAGGGCTCGGAGCAAGCTTCGTCGAGTTCTTCCTCGAGCGCGAGACAGCCGAGGCCATGGTCGGTGAGGTATCGGGAGGACGAGCCGACGCGAACGGACTCACTCCCGCCCGCTGACAGCCGACCTGCGGCTGCGCCAAGAACCAGCGGTCGAGCGAAGTCCGGTGTCAGCGGCCGCCGTGACGTATGCCGGCAGTGATCGCGACGGCCGCGACGGCCGCGAGCAGCCCACCGCCGACGAGCAGGCCGATGCCGATCCAGATCAGCGGATCGAGCTCGGCACCGATGCTGAGGTCGGTGGCCACGCCTCGTGAGCCGTCGGCGTTCATGACGACGATCTCCCAGCTACCGTCCTCGGGTTCCCATTCAAGCGTTTGCTCGCCTGCCCCGGTCGCCGAAGCGGCCCAGAATAGCTGGTCTGCGGGCGGGTTCTCTGGTGCGCCTCCCCGGCGCTCCGCGTAGCGGGGCTCGTCGCTTAGCTCGGTGACGACGGCGTGCTCGACGCCGCCCAGGTACTCCGCAACATCCGACTCTCGCGCGATACCGACGAACACTGGGCGCTCGCTCTCGCTGCGGATACGAATCGTTCCCAGGAAGTCTTTCGCCACCCAGTCGGGACCGTCGACGTCGACATCGGCGCTCTCAGAGACGATCGCGTACGTCGCCGTGGAGAACTCCTCCGTCGGTGACATGAGGAAGCCGTCATCGTCGCGCTGCGCCTGGTCGACCGCCACGGCCGCACATCCGCCCACGAGCAGGGCGAACGCCAGCAGAGCCGCGATGCTGCCCACGACGAGCAAGACGACGCCTCTCGCGCCTCTCCTGGCGGGTGGCGCGGCCACCATCGCCTCCTCGGTGGCGGACGAGACTACAGGCGGCTCGTCGGCGCCTCGAGCTCCCGGTTCCTCGCCGCCTTGGTCGAGTCGGAACGGTGGGTAGACGTCGGTCATCAGCCCCGCGTACACGGCGACTCTCGCCACCCATCGGTCGAGGCCGAGCACGAAGTCGAAAAGGCCACGCGGGTAGCGCCCCGAGAAGACGAGTGCCAGCCCGGCGAAGAGCACGAGCAAGCTGATCAGCCCAACGCCCGAGCTCCCCCACCAACCCTCTTCGCTCCAGCCCATGAAGCCGCCGCCCGACATGAACACACCGACGACCAGGTAGTGGGGAATCGCCAGCAGCCACCACTTCACGAGTACCAGCCCGCGCGAGAGCTCGCCCGGGTAGGCAACGTCGAGCGTCGCCGGATAGTCGGGCGCGGCGCCAAGAGTGAAAGGCGGATAGCGGTCGGTGCCCAGGGCGCCATACGAGTAGAAGGCCACGCGCCACGTCCACCGCAGCACGCCGAGGTTGAACTCGAAGATTCCTCGCGGGTAGCGGGCGGTGAACAGGATCGCGAAGAAGGCGACGACTGTGAGCACGACGAACGCGATCCACAGAAAGGCGAGCACGATGTAGTGCGGGATCGCCAGCAGCCACTTCACGACCCACAGCCAGCGGCTGAGGTCCGGATCGAGCCGGCCCTCGATCCGGACGGGATTGGCCCTTAGGGCTGCCATCGATTCACCTCCCCGAGTGGCTCTCCCCGGCACTCTGCCAAACATGCGTCTTCGCTGGGTGTTCGGCCGGAATATCTTTCCCAGCGCAGTGCTCGGGTATCCAGCAGTGGACTGACTGGCTCAGCTCGATCCTTCGACCGCGGTCGCTGATGAGCGCGGCGCGTCCTTGTCCAACTCCGTGCGGACGTGTTGGTGCCGCGACTACTAGTTCAGAGCCGGATCGTAAGCGGCAAGCCGCTCACACAAGACGCGCATGAGCGCGAGTGCCGTTTCAGGTCGCTCGTGCAAGATTGCTTCGAACGCGGGCTTTTGGACCGGCAGCCAAGAACATGCTGGAAATCGGCAACTAGAGGCGCGGAGCGGATTCGAACCGCTGTACGAGGCTTTGCAGGCCTCTGCCTAACCACTCGGCCACCGCGCCCGGCGCGCCGGAATCGTAGCGGCGCCGGCTCCGGAAACCGCCGCAGCTGGCTGCGGGTCAGCAGGCAACTGCGAGCAAGGCTGCGAGGTCCCGGGCGATGAAACCAGCAAAGTGGGGACAAATCCGATCCCGTTTCCTTGCAACCAGGGGGTCACTGCCCCGAGAATGGGCGGAGCGGCCGGCGCGTGCCTTGTCCCGGGGTAACGTAGCGTCGTGCCGTGCGGAGCCCCGGCTCGCCGGGGCTCCTCTTTGTGTGTACCCGGCATACGCCCTCAGAAAGAAAAAACCCCGCGATGCGGGGCTTTTAGGAGCGGATGAAGGGACTCGAACCCTCGACCTTCTGCATGGCAAGCAGACGCTCTAGCCAACTGAGCTACATCCGCGAGTGGATCATCATAGCCGCTCACCAGCGCTATCCAGGGCCTCGTTCACGAGCTGGTCGGCAAGCTCGTTTTGCTCGCGCCGGACAGCCGTATAGCGGACGGACCCGATCTGGCGAGCCAGCTTGGCCGCTTCGAGCGAAAGCTCGATGAGAGCCTTGTTCTTGACGCGATACTCGCCTCTCATCTGCTTCACCAGGAGCTCGGAGTCCGAGACGACCTCGAGGTCGTCAACCTGCAGCTCGACCGCCTTACGGAGACCGTCAACGAGAGCGCGATACTCGGCCACGTTGTTCGTCGCGACCCCGATCGTCTGGCCCTGTGCATCGAGCACCGTGCCGTCGTCGGTCTCGAGGACATACGCGGCCGCCGCAGGGCCCGGGTTTCCGCGTGAGCCGCCGTCGGTCGAGAGGCGTGCCTTCACGGTGTCGTCGCGAGCGGATAGAGATCGAAGGCAGGCTCCTCGTACGGATGAGCGGCACTGAGGGCCGCGATTACTTCTCCCTCACGCTCGACCGGATAGACCGTCTCGAGCCTGAGCTCGGGAACGCGTTCCTCACGTCCCGGCTCGCCGATCGCCGGTGAAGCACCGTCGCCGGCCAGGAAGGTGCCCGTGCCCGCGGTGTACCACGAGCAGCGCTCGTACTCCCCGATCCGCCCGGCGCCCGCGGCGAAAAGGGCGTCGCGAACGGCTTCGAGGGCCTCCGCCGGCACGAACACGACGAGCTTGCGTTGCTCCGTCACGGTTTCGGCACACCCCGTGCGACACACGCGCGCCCGTCGGCGCTACCGTCATGACAGGGGGTAACCATCGGGGGGTCCCCCGGGGGCAACTCGACGCAAGTCAGGGTCACGCGCTCGACCGGGAGCCGTTAGGACATCGGCGCGTCCATCGCGTCGATCTGCGCGCGCTGGAGCTTGCCGGAATAGTCGACGTAGATCGACTTCCACTCGGTGTAGAAGTCGAGCGCGGCCTGGCCTGCTTCGCGGTGGCCGTTTCCGGTTCCCTTCGTGCCGCCGAACGGCAGATGCACTTCCGCACCCGTCGTGCCTGCGTTGATGTACGTGATGCCCGCATTGAGGTCCCTCATCGCACGGAACGCCTTGTTGACGTCCCGGGTGAAGATCGAGGAGGAAAGCCCGAACGGGATCCCGTTCGCGATCCTGATCGCCTCGTCGATGTCGGTGGCGCGGATGAGCGCAGTCGTTGGCCCGAAGATCTCTTCCTGGGCGATCCGCATGCCCGGCTCGACGTCGCCGAACACGGTCGGCCGGTAGAAGAAGCCCTTATCCAGACCGTTCTCCGTCGCGACCTCTCCCCCGGTCTCGAGCGTCGCCCCTTCGCTCTTCCCGATCTCCGTGTAGGAGTGGATCTTGTCGAGCGCGGCCTGGTTGATGACCGGGCCCACGTCAGTGTCCTCGTCCAGGCCGTTTCCGAGCCGCATCTTCTCGGCGCGGGCGACCAGCTTCGACCGTAGCTCGTCGTAGACCCGCTCGTGCGCGATGACGCGGCTCGCAGCCGTACAACGCTGGCCCGACGTTCCAAACGCCGACCAGAGGACGCCGTCGACGGTCAGGTCCACGTCTGCGTCGTCCATGACGATGATGGCGTTCTTGCCGCCGAGCTCGAGGTGGACGTGCTTCAGGAGGGGAGCAGCGTTCTGCGTCACCTGAACCCCGACTTCGTGGGAGCCCGTGAACGTGATCAAGGGAACGTCGGGATGCCGCACCAGGTGGACACCGACGGTCTTCCCCGACCCGTGGACGATGTTCAGGACACCGGGCGGCAGCCCAGCCTCCTCAAAGATCTCCACGAAGCGTTCCGCCAGGAGCGATGTTTCCGCCGCAGGCTTCAGGACGACGGTGTTGCCGCAGACCAGCGCCGGCGCGATCTTCCAGCTGGGGATCGCAATCGGGAAGTTCCAGGGCGTGATCGCGCCGACGACACCGACTGGATTCCTGGTCGACATCATGAACTTGTCGCGGAGCTCTGAGGGAGTCGTGTGCCCAAAGAGGCGCCTCCCCTCGCCCGCCATGTAGAACGTCATGTCGATCGCTTCCTGAACGTCCCCGGCAGCCTCGGGCCGGACCTTGCCCATCTCCTGCGTCATCTCCGCGGCCAGGTCGTCCTTGCGCTCGGCGAAGAGCTGCGCCACGCGAAAGAGGATCTCCCCACGCTTCGGGGCCGGCACCAGTCGCCAGCGCTCGTAGGCCTCCTTGGCAGCCGCGACCGCTCTGTCCATATCTTCAACGCCCGAGCTCGGAAAGACGCCGAGCACCTCTCCGGTTGCGGGATTCTTCGTCTCGAACGTCTCGCCGCCGGCGGCGTCTACCCACTCGCCTCCGATGTAGTTGCGGTACGTCTTCGTGCCGAGCAGCGCCATCTGGCTCCCCTGGTCGATTTCAACCCATCCTATCCAGGGGGTTCACGCCGCCGGACACGGGTATGAGGCCTCCGGGGGAAACGAATCGACGGAAGGAATGCCGTGGAAACCTGGCTGATAATCGTGATCGTCGCGGTAGTCGTCGTCTTTGCGCTTCTCCTCGTAGCAGCGATAAAGGGACGCGAGAAGAGGCTCGAGAGCCGGCGCGAAGAAGCGGGAGAACTGCGCGGAGAAGCGGAGGCGCGTGCTCGGAAGGCCGCGGAACGCGAAGCGCTCGCGGAGGAGCAGGCCGAGCGAGCGAGAGAAGAACGGCAAGTAGCCCAGTCTCACGCCCGTCGCGCAGACGAGATCGACCCGGACGTCGAGACGTAAGGGCTGGTGCTACTCGAAGGCGAGCCCGAGCCGCGAGAGTTCCGCGAAGTCGAAGCGACCCTCGATGGTCGCCTCTACCTCGAACTCCTCCCCGATGTCGGGGTCCTTGCCGATCAACTCGCGGACGCGGCTCGGCAGCGCCTGGTCGGCTGCCTCCCGCGACTCCCAGAAGTACACCGCCCCCCAACGCTCGGTCACTTCGTCCGAGATCCAGGCTTTGAAGCGGAGGCCCGGCACCTCTTCGAACTGGTCGACGAACTCGTCACGGAGGTATCGCCGCAGCTCCTCGATCGTCGTCTTCGAGTCCGCCAGGCTCCAGAGGACGAGCCTGACGATCAATCGTCTGGTGCATCGGTGGCCGGAAACGTCCCGGGGATCCGGGAGCGCCTGCGGTCGCGGACTTGACGCTTCCCGCCGGGAGCGTTCGCGGCCGCATTCCGCCGGTCAGGGCCCGAGCGTCGGTCGATGATCACGGTCACATTCTCGTTGTCCTTGTAGTGCTCGACGAGCTTCGCGTACAGCTGATCCTCGAGCTCGGAGGGGACGACGCAATAGATCATCTGAACGCATCCTAGTGAGGGATTGTGGAGCGACGCACTGCACGTGCGTCACGCCGTCCCAAAGTTCACGCCGAACAGTCGATCAGAGCTTCGGGATGTCTGGCGTAACGCGCCCATCCTGGCCGAGGTGGCCGTTCCAGCCTTTGAACCGTTCGTCCAGCTCATCCAGCTCGTAGCCGCGCTCCGCCAGACGAACGGGCTGCTGCGAGTCGAAGACGACCCGGTACTGGTACCACGAGATGTCCCATGCGACCGTGAGAACAACCTCGGTGTTCGTGCCGGAGAGGGGCAGGAAGCTCACCCTGGCCTGACCCAGGCTCTTGGCGATCCCGGCGATCGTTCGCCGGTAGGCGCTTTCGTTGAAGAGATCGGCGGCCTCGACCATCGCCTGCTCCGGCTCTGAGAGACGTCGAAGCACCGGCTCCGAGAAGGTCGGCTGAGGCTCGTGGCGACGCGGCTCGAGGGCAGCGCCGAGCCCAAAACCCGGAAAGCGCCGGCGGCGGCGCGGGGCCTCGGCAACCAGAGGCGTGGTCGGCGTCCCTTCTCTCAGCCAGCCGTACTCGTTCGCAACATCTGTGCAGAGGGCGCAGACATCGACCCACTGATCGTTTCCGTGCGGGCTGAAGCGCGAAGCGCGCTCACCCATGAGAAGCGTGCGGTTGCACACGGCACACGTCCGGAAGGTGTCCTGCTTCCTGATGACGGCGCTCATGGCTACGACGCCTTCGCCTCCTCGCGCTCGCGCTTGACCTGCTCGACGATCCGCTCGGCAACGTGCGCGGGCACTTCCTCGTAGCGGAGGAAGGTGACCGAGTAGTCACCGCGACCGCCGGTCATCGACGTCAGCGACTGCGAGTACGTGAGGATCTCGGACATCGGGACCTCGGCGCGAATCAGTGTCATCCCGCCTCGCGCGTCCATCCCCTGAAGCCTCCCTCGACGGGAGTTCAGGTCGCCGTTCACGGTGCCGACGCTCTCGTCGGGAACGGTCGCCTCGAGCTGCATGATCGGCTCGAGCAGCACCGGGTCTGCCTTCTCGTACGCAGCCTTGAACGCCATCGAGCCGGCGATCTTGAAGGCCATCTCGGAAGAGTCGACGGTGTGGTACGAGCCGTCCACGAGCTTCACACGCACGCCCTGGACCGGGGCCCCGGCCAGCTCGCCGTGCACCATTGCCTCCTGGATCCCCTTGTCGACCGCCGGCCGGAAGCTCTGCGGGATGACGCCGCCGACGATCTTGTCGACGAACTCGTAGCCGACCCGGCCCTCGAGGGGCTCGAGGACGATGTGGCAATCGCCGAACTGGCCGCGACCGCCGGTCTGCTTCTTGTAGCGCCCCTGCGCCCGCGACTCCTTGCGAATCGTCTCGAGGTACGGGACCCGCGGCTGGTGCAGCTCGACGTCGACGCTGAAGCGCCGCTTCATGCGCTCAACGGCCACCTCGACGTGCATCTGGCTCATGCCCGCCAGCAGCTGCTCTCCCGTCTGTTCGTCGCGGCGCAGGACGAGGGTCTGGTCCTCCTCGGCGAGCCGACGCAGAGCTTGCCCCATCTTCTCCTCGTCGCCCTTCGCCTTGGGCGTGATCGCGAAGCTCATGACGGGCTGCGGGAGGTCAAGGCTCGGGAGCTCGACCGGCTGGTCCTCCGAGAGCAGCAAGTCGCCTGTCGCCGTCTCCTTCAGCTTCGCGACCGCCCCGATGTCGCCGGCTTCGAACGCCTCCGTCGAGGTGTGATCCTTGCCCTGGAGCTCCAGGAGCTGGCCGACCCTCTCCTTACCTCGGGTTCGGGCATTCAACAACGTGGAATCGCCCTTCAGCTGCCCTGAGAGCACACGGAACAACGTGATTCGCCCTGCGAATGGGTCCGCCAGTGTCTTGAAGACGAACGCGGACGTGCCGCCGTTCGACTGTGCGATCTCCAGCGGCTTCTTGGCCGGAGACGGGACGCCTTCGACAAGGAGGTCGAGGAGAGCGGCTGCGCCGAGATTCTTCGTCGCGGCACCGCAGGCAACCGGAAAGAGCTCCCTCCGGGCGACCGCGTTCTTCAGCGCTCCGGCCAGCTCGTCACCCGTGATCTCCTCCCCCTCGAGGTAGCGCTCCATCACCTTCTCGTCCGTCTCGACGACCGCGTCGACGAGCTTCTCGCGATACTCGGCCGCCTGGGCGGCAAGCTCCTCGGGAATCTCCTTCGGCTCGCCCTCCTTCTCGCCCTCGGGCGAGTCGTAGGCGCGCATGTGAAGGAGGTCGATCACGCCCGAAAGCTCGTGCTCCTGACCGATCGGAATCTCGATTGCCACGCACCGCTCCGAGAGCTGCTCGCGCAGCTGCTCATACGCCCCGAAGAAGTCGGCCCTTTCGCGGTCGAGCATGTTGACGAGGATGAGCCGGGAGATCCCGAGCTCGTCGCAACGCTCCCAGGACCGGGTGGTCTGCACCTCCACCCCCGCGACGGCGCTCACGACCACGATCGCGCCCTCGACCACGTGGAGCGCAGCGATCGTGTCGGCCTGGAACCCGGGGTCGCCGGGCGTGTCGAGGATGTTGATCTTCCGTCCGTGCCATTCGAGATGGCAGAGCGAGGCGGCAAGCGACATCTGGCGCTTGTGCTCCTCCTCTTCCCAGTCGGACACCGTCGTCTGCTGCTCGACCGTCCCGAGCCGGTTGACCGCGCCCCCCTGGAAGAGCAACGCCTCGACGAGCGAGGTCTTGCCGGTGCCTCGGTGACCGATGACCGCGACGTTGCGGATCTTGCTCGGCTCGTATGAGGTCATGGAGGGGCGAGTCTAGCGACTGCCCGGCAGGCAGTTGAGGCTAGACGTCCGCGACAGCGCGCTGGGCACCGCCGCCCAGGCGGGCTTTGAGCCTCAGGATCGCCTTCGTGTGGAGCTGGGAGACGCGAGACTCGGTCACTCCGAGCACCTCCCCGATCTCGCGCAGCGTGAGCTCCTCGTAGTAGTAGAGCGTCACCACGAGCTTCTCCCGCTCCGGCAGTCGTGCGATCGCCTCTCCGAGCGCTTCACGGAGCTCCGTCTGGGACATGGCCGCCTGGGGCTCGGGAGCGTCCGGATCCTCGAGCGTGTCGATCAGAGCCACCGGGTCGCCGCTGACCGAGCTCGACCACAGCTCGTCGAGGGCGGCAATCGAGGAGCGGGAGATCTCGAGCAAGGACTCCTGGAACTCCTCCTCGGTGATGCCGAGCTTCGCGGCAATCTCCTCGTCGTTCGGAGCGCGCATCATCTTCCGCTCGAGCTCTGCGATCGCACGCTCGATGTCGCGGGCCCGCGCGCGCACGGAGCGCGGGACCCAGTCCATCGAGCGAAGCTCGTCGATGATCGACCCCTTGATGCGCGAGATCGCGTAGGTCTCGAACTTGATGTCCCGCTCCGGGTCGAACCGCTCGATCGCGCCGATCAGGCCGAGCAGTCCGTACGAGACGAGGTCGCCCTCCTCGACATGAGCCGGCAGGCCGCTCCCCAGCCGGCCCGCGACGTACTTGACGAGGGGCGCGTAGGTGAGGATGAGCCGGTCGCGCAGCACCCGGTCGCCGTTCCGCTTGAACTGGCGCCAGAGCGCCTGCGTGTCCTCCTGGCGTTCGACCACGTGCAGAGCATACGGCGCGCAGATGCTTGACCCTTCTGGGAGGGCTCAGCGCAGCGCGCGAAAGGCCTGCTCACCCAGCCAGAGTGCGAGGAGACCTGCGGCGGCGGCGATGATCCAGGCTCCTCCCCCTGCCCGGGCCGCCCAGACCGCCATGCCTGCGAAGCAGGCCGCGAGGAGCAGGAAGAGCGCTCCCAAGGACGGTCTGCGAGCTCGCGCCACCGGCCGGAGTCTAGTGAGGCCGTCGAAGCGCCGGGCTACACTGTTCGAACCGAGGGCCGTAGCTCAATTGGCAGAGCACCGGTCTCCAAAACCGGGGGTTGAGAGTTCGAGTCTCTCCGGCCCTGTACGGGAAAGCCCTGCTCACGCGGGGCTCTCGTTCTCAACCTCGGCAACGCCGACGGGAGTTGGTACCGGCTTTT
>CAVROA010000013.1:0-99226 GCA_963722715.1 uncultured Actinomycetes bacterium
CCGCCCTGCCGCGGTCCCGGACTCCTACGCATGCGGAGACCGCCCCGGTTCGAGGTAAGGACTCCACGACTCACCGAGTCGCCTCGAACAGGAGCAGGCCGGTACAATGCCCCGCGCGCCAGGGGGCGTAGTTCAGTTGGTTAGAACGCCGGCCTGTCACGCCGGAGGTCGCGGGTTCGAGTCCCGTCGCTCCCGTCTTCGAAGTCCCTGGTAGCAGGGACTTTCCCTTTCGGCTTGGCGCGATGCCGGAACTATCGAACCCGCCCAGCCCCGAGCTGCCATGCAAATAAAACAAGTGCTCGCCGTCGTTGGCGCGCCCTGCTCGCGCTCGTTAGATCTTGCAATGGTCCTGCTTTGGTTGGGAGCGTCCTAAGCGTTCGCCTGCCCCAGGTTCAGGAATGTTCCCCGGAGATCGCGCTCTAAGATAGAGGGCGTGTCGCTGCCCGTGACGCTTCCCCTCATCGACCACTTGGCCCTGCGAGTACGTGACGGGAGACGCAGCCGCACCTTCTACGAGCAGGCCCTCGAGCCGTTCGGAGTGAAGGTAGTGGAGAGCTCGCAGGGGTCTATTGGGTTCGCCATCGAGGGCGGTGGAGATTTCTGGATCGGGGAGGGGGAACCCCCGGCCGCTCCCGTTCATGTGGCCTTCGCCGCAGCCGACCGGGCCACCGTTGACAAGTTCCACCGCGCCGCTGTCGAAGCCGGCGGCCGCGACAACGGCGCGCCGGGTCTTCGTCCGCATTACCACGCCGGGTATTACGCAGCGTTCGTCATTGACCCGGACGGGAACAACGTCGAAGCGGTCTTCCACTCGGACCGCCAGCTGCCAGCCGCGTGACGCTCGCCTGGGCCAGCGTTCGGGAATGACGCCTGAGGGGCTCTCTCCCGTCGCGAAAGTTCAACCCGCTAGCCGATCTGCTCGGCCAGGCCGATGAGGATCCCCTCGGGGCCTCGGACGTAACAGAGCCGATACTGATCCTCGTACTGCGCCAGTTCACCAACCAACTCGGCTCCGTGCGGGCGGAGCCGGGCGAGCGTATCGTCGATGTCCCCCACGGCAAACATGATGCGTAGGTAGCCGAGAGCGTTCACCGGGGCGTTCCGGTGATCGGCGACCGCAGGCGGCGTGAGAAATCGCGAGATCTCGAGCCGGCTGTGGCCGTCCGGCGTGCGCATCATGGCGATCTCGACGCGCATGGGGCGCAGTCCAGTGACGCGCTCTGCCCAGTCTCCTTCGATCGTGGCTCGCCCTTCGAGCTCGAGGCCGAGCTCGGCGAAAAAAGAGATAGCGGCATCGAGGGATTCCACCACGATGCCGACGTTGTCCATCCGTTGAAGCGTCACGCGGCTCACTCTAGTCCTGGTGTCGCTTCGACACGCCCACCGGACGACGCGAACAACGCCTGTTCTCGACGACGTAGGCTGGACGCGGTGCGCGGGCAGCCACTTGCCTTGATTGGAGTTCCGACAAGCGCGGGCGCCTTCGCGCCTGGTCAGGAGCGCGCGCCCGGAGCGCTGCGCGACGCGGGGTTGCTCGAGCTGCTCAGAGATGCCGGGATCGACGTCCACGACCACGGGGACCGCCAGGTCTGGCGCTGGCGGCCGGATCGGGAGAATCCACGCGCCCAGAACCTTGGAGCCGTCGTTGAGATCGTGCAGGATACCGCCCGTCGGGTCGCGGCGGCGGTAGCGGAGGGCGAGGCGACGCTGGTGCTAGGCGGCGACTGTACGGTCGGGATCGGCACGGTCGCCGGGCATGTCGAGAGTGGTGAGTCGATCGGGCTGGTCTATTTCGATGCGCACGCCGATCTGAACACGCCAGCAAGCGTTCACGAGGGCGCGCTCGACTGGATGGGAATGGCGCACATGCTCGGCGAGGAGGGCGCAGCCCGGGAGCTCGTCGAAGTGGGAGCGACGGTCCCTCTGCTCGATGCGGCACAAGTGGTTGTCTTCGGCTGGGGCGCCGAGCAGGCGACCGAACACGAACGGAAGGCGGTCGAACGCCTCTCGCTTGAAGTCGTCCCGGCGGATGAGGTGAGAGCGGATCCAGCCGCCGCTGCCACTCGCGCTCTCGACCTGCTCAAGGAGCAGGCGAACCGCTTCGTCGTTCACTTCGACGTCGACGTGATGGACTTCACGGACGCGCCGCTTTCCGAGAATCCGGGCCGCAACGAAGGGCTTGCCTACGACGACGCCGTTCGGGCACTCGAAGTGGTTCTCCGGTCGCCAAGGCTCGCGGGACT
The DNA here is from genome assembly GCA_963722715.1 of uncultured Actinomycetes bacterium. Classification (GTDB taxonomy): domain Bacteria; phylum Actinomycetota; class Thermoleophilia; order Gaiellales; family Gaiellaceae; genus DASQGA01. Next base: position 2,244 of record CAVROA010000013.1, read on the forward strand.
CACACTCACCGAGCTAAACCCGGACCACGCAGCCGCGGCTACCGGCAGCGTCGACCGGCTAACGGCCGATCTGGCGCGGCTCCTCTCCCAGTAGCTCTCGCAGCATGCGAAAAGGGGGCGACCTTGGCTATGACGATGCACTGACGCATGCTCGGCGAGACCCGCGTCCGTTCCCGCACTTCCTGCCAAACGCGAAGCGGGATCTCGCGAACGCCCAGGTACCGGCGCCCGAACGGCTTCAGTCGCCGCTCGACCTCGTCGAGCTCGAGCAGGCGGTGCGGCGGCGGGCCCTCAGTCCCTTGATCTCGAAATCAAGCGTACAACGGGTTTAGGGATGCACTGAAGGTTCGAGGGTGCTGTGTCCGGCCACCCGGGACGGACGTTCTGATTCGCGACGCGGCCCGGCCCTTGGGAGTCCCAACCGGCGTCTCTAGCGGCTGCTGAGTGTCCACGTGAACCGGGTCAGGCTCTCGGCCGGAGCAAGACCTCCGGGTCTGAGGCCGCCGCGGACGAGCAGAGTGGGCACCCCGGCGCGTCGAACGAGGTCTGTCCTCGTCTCTCCGAGACCGCGACTAGACCAGTCATCCGGTAGTCCGACAACGACAGCTCGTGCGTTTGCAACAGCTTCGATGACGGCGTCCCGGCCCGGAACGAGAAGCGACGGCCTGGTATCGACCGCAGCCACTTGCTGCACGAGCAGCGCGACGCCGGCCAGAAGCCGGCTCGCATCGCGGCGGCCGTCCACCGGGTCGGCGGCAGCGCCAACCAGCTCGAGCGGGCGGTTCTCTGCTCCAGCGATCCAGGCAGCAATCTCTGCCGCCGCCCACTCGTGCTGAGCTCCGCCAAACGGCAAGACCACGGGCGCCGCCGGATCCGGCGCTGGGGCGGCGTCAACGTCGGTAAGGATTGCGACGTCACACGGCGCTTCGCTGAGCACCCTGGCGAGCCAGGTCTCGAAACGACCGTCCGCGAGCAACCCGCCCGCCGCGTCGAGCAGGAGCAGTACGACATCGGGGCTCCCCGCTAGGCGAACGATGTCCGATGCCAATTCGGTCGAGGTGAACGCCACGGCCCTGGCCGGGATCTGCCGTTCGACCAATGCCGCTCGCCTGTCGGTCGCCGCTTGGGAGGCGCTCTCGAGCAGACTGCCGTCCTGGACAAGCCGGACCAGGACCAGCTCGTGTAACGGGCGCAGCGCCAGCGGCTCGGCAAACGCGAGCAGCGGGTCGAGAGCGTCCGAGGCGACCGAGACGACGACGAGGGTGCGAGTGTGCGGGTCGGCGCTCGCGAAGCCGACCGGCGAGTTGAGCGACGAGTCCTGCCGGAGTATTGCGCTCTCCATGTCCCGGAGCCCCGGACCGGGCTCGATGCCAAGCTCGTCAACGAGGATGCTCCGTCCCTCGCGATAGACGGCCAGTGCTTCCGATTGGCGGTCGGAGCGGTAAAGCGCAAGCATGAGCTGTGTCCGTACTCGCTCGCGGAGCGGGTGCTCGGCCACGAGCGTCTCTAGATCGCCGATGATCTCCCCGTGCTGCCCTAGCGCCAGGTCTGCCTGCAAGCGTTCCTCGAGCGCGGCCAACCGGAGCTCCTCGAGCCGGGCGGCCTCGATCCGGGCAAAATCCGCCTCGACGACGTCCGCGAGGGCGGGCCCGCGCCAGAGTGCGAGCGCCTCGCGGAGCGAGAGTGAGGCGGCTCTGGGGTCGCCCTCGGCGATTGAGCGGCGGCCTTGTGCAACGAGCGTTTCGAACCGGTGTAGGTCGAGCTCATCGGGCTCGATCTGAAGGGAGTATCCCGGCGGTCGAGTGACGAGCCTGTCCGCGGGAAGCACCTTGCGTAGGTGCGAGACGTAGGTCTGGAGCACATTGACAGCACTTCTCGGGGGAGATTGTCCCCAGAGTTCGTCGATCAGCCGGTCTCGCGGGACGATGGCGCCCGACCGAGTCAGCAAGAGGGCGAGGAGCGCCCGTTGGCGAGGCCCGCCGAGAGCGACCGGCGTTCCATCGCAGACCACCTCGAGGGGTCCGAGAATCCTTATCTCGATCGTCAAGCGGGCTTCAAGCGTACTTCAAGCGCCGTTGTCGATCCTGGCCTTTCATAGGAATTGAGCGAGAAGGGAGACGACGATGATCAACTCGATTCGCACACGACTGGTAGCGACGCTCGCGACGGTAGCCGTGCTGGCGGGGGCGGCGACGGGAGCAGCCGCGACCGATGTTTACGAACCGTTCGTCACGGACTTCCCGAAGCAGACGGCGCCGACTGAATACATCCCGTTCGTAACGGACTTCGGGATCGCCCCGCGATCGCCGGGCGGCACGGTCGTGATCCGATCGACGCAGCCGAGGATCACCGTCCCGGCAACCAGCCGTGACTGGGCGGACGTGGGGATCGGCGCGGGCCTTGGCCTCGGGTTCGCAGGTCTCGCCGCTGCCGCGACGCTCGGCCTCCGGCGGCGGCGGCGCTCCATCGAGCCGATCAAAGCAGCGCGAGCCGGCTAGTGGAGTAGGCAGCAAGCCTAAACCAGCGAGGCCCGGCTTCCCGGGCTTCGCTGGTTTCTTGGGGCGAGGCGTTGCCGAAGCCAGCCCGTTGCCCGATAGTGGAGGAGTTTAGTGATGGACACTCAGCATCTTCCCGGCTGGCACAAGACTCGCCCGTTACACCACCGAGTCCATCATCGGGCGGGGCGGGATGAGTGTCGTCTACGCCGCTTACGACCGACAGCTGGGCAGGCCGGTCGCGTTGAAGGTGATGGCCCCTCCTGCCGGCCACGAGGGCGACCGTTTTCGCAAACGCTTCCTGCGAGAGTCGCGGCTGGCCGCTTCGATCGACCACCCGAACGTGATCCCGATCTACGACGCCGGCGAGGCCGATGAGCGGCTGTACATCGCCATGCGACTCGTGCAGGGGATCGACCTACGGCTCCTCCTACGTCGCGAAGGCCCGCTCGACTTCGCGCGGGCGTTTGCGATCGTCGGACAGGTGGCAGACGCACTCGATGCGGCGCATGGCCGAGGCCTGCTGCATCGAGACGTCAAGCCGGGCAACATCCTCCTTGCCCCAGACCACGGGGCAACCGACCACGTCTACCTCTCGGACTTCGGCCTCGCAGTTCCCGGCGGCGGCGAAGGGGCGCTCGAAGGGGGCGGCTTCCAAGGCACTCCCGAGTATGTGGCTCCTGAGCAGATCGAGGGACGCCCGGAGCCGCGGAGCGACGTCTACGCTCTCGCGTGCGTCCTCTTCGAGTGCCTAGCGGGAGAGCCGCCGTTCGGCCGCGGACGGCTGTTCGAGACGCTGTGGTGCCACCTCAACGAGGAGCCGCCCCTTCTCTCCGATCGGCTCACCGAGTGCCCGAAGGCTCTCGACGCCGTCTTCGCCGCGGCCCTGGCCAAGGACCCCGGCCAGCGACCCAACACCTGTGGCGAGCTCGTGTCACGCGCACGAGCCGCGATCGGCTTCGATCAGCCGTCAAGAGGCCATCGTGCGCGACTCATTGGGGTCGTCGGCGGCCTCCTCGCGGTCGCGACGGCGCTCGCGCTGGCACTGTTTCTGCGTAACGAAGACAAACCGCTCGTGGCCGCAAGCGCCACCTCCGAACGGGGCAAGATCGTCACGTTTGCCGGCACCGGCGAGCAAGGAACCACAGGAGACGGAGGACCAGCTCTCCTCGCGAAGCTCGCGCAGCCTTGGGATCTTGCCGTCGACCGCGCCGGAAACGTCTTTGTCTCTGAAGCGGCAAGCAATCGCGTCCGCCGCGTCGACCGCCAGGGAGTGATCAGAACCGTAGCCCGGATCGGCGGTGACTTGGGATTCGATCCCGCAGGCCGGCTCTATGTCCTTCGGCAGGATGCTCCCTCCCTCCACCGTGTCGACGACGGTGGTGACGTCACGGTCGTCGCGGGGACGGGGAACGTGGGGTTCCTGGCGGATGGACTTCGCACGGTCTCTCGCGACCTCTGCGGCCAGCCCTTCGGTCCCGCCTTCGACCGTGCCGGAAACGCCTACATCTCCTGTCCGCTCGCCAACCGCGTAATCAGGATCGAACCGAGCGGCGTCTTCACCACGATCGCCGGCTCCGGGGACGCGGGCTATTCCGGCGACAACGGTCCCGCCACGGAAGCCGCCCTCCATAGGCCGACCGGGATCGCGTTCGATCGCCGCGGCAATCTCTACATCGCGGACAACTTGAATCACCGCGTGCGCAAGGTGGACGAGAACGGCGTCATCACAACGTTCGCGGGAACCGGGCGCACCAGCCTCTCAGGCGACGGTTGGCTTGCCGTTTCCATCGACATTTGGAGCCCAACTGCCGTAGCGGCCGACGCTGAGGGGAATGTCTACATCGTGGAAGCTACCCCGCACCGTGTTCGGAGAGTCGACGCGAACGGATTCATCACGACGATCGCGGGACAGGGGACACCCGGATTTTCAGGTAACGCCGGTTCCGCCGACCGGATCGATCTGCAATACCCAGCCGACGTCGCGGTGGACGCACAACGCAACGTCTATATCGCGGATTCGGACGGCAATCGGATCCTGAAGGTGACGCCCTGACGGTCGCCTCCGCCGTCGAGGCCAACCACCCCGGGTCTTCGTGATGCCGACTGCTACTGCGAGTTCAGGTAGGTGACAACGGCCAGCACGCGCCGGTGACCTTGACCGGGTCGATTGCGTCCGACTTGACACGGACCTCCGGATTGGTTAGTCATATGACTTAGTCAATTGTATGAGGAGGTCACCATGCCTGCGTACAGCGCCCCTTCGTTCCACGCCTCGCCACAGGAGGCGCTCAAGGGCCCGCCGGAGGAGTTCCTCTATCTCGCCTGCCTGCACGAGGGCACGGGTGTCGAGTCCCCCGACTTCCTGGCGGTCGTGGACGCCGATGAAGGGCGGATCGTGCATGAGACGCCGATGCCGAACGTGGGCGACGAGCTCCACCACTTCGGCTGGAACCGCTGTAGCTCGGCCTGCCACGGACCGGATCGCTCGCATCTGATCCTGCCGGGCTTCCGCTCCTCGCGGATTCACATCGTCAACGTCGCGGACGACCCGCGTCGGCCGCAGATCGAAAAGGTGATCGAGCCGGAGGAACTGCGTCGCGAAGACCGGCTACACGCGCCCCCACACCGTGCACTGCATGCCGGGCGACAACGTCGTGATCAGCATGCTCGGCGACGCAGACGGGAACGGCGCCGGCGGGTTCGCCGTGCTCGATGCGAAGACGTTCGAGGTCAAAGGCCGCTGGGAAAACGGCGGCGAGACGCCACCCTTCAACTACGACTTCTGGTACCAGCCGCGCAAGAACGCGCTCATCTCGTCGGAGTTCGGCGAGCCGAACGCCTACGAGAAGGGCTTCGACCTCGACGACGTCGCCGCGGGACGCTACGGAAGCAGGCTCCACTTCTGGAACCTGGCCGAACGGCGACTCGAACAGACTCTCGATCTCGGCGAGAACGGCCTTGTCCCGCTCGAGGCGCGCTGGCTCCATGACCCCGAGGCTGAAGAGGGCTTCGTCGGCGCCGCCCTCTCGAGCACGATGTGGCACTTCCACCTCGACAACGGCAGCTGGAAGGCCGACCAGGTGATCGCGGTCGAGAGCGTCGAGCTCGAGGGCTGGCCCTTCCCCGTGCCGGGCCTGATCACCGACCTCGTGGTGTCGATGGACGACCGCTTCCTCTACTTCTCGAACTGGCTGCACGGCGATCTGCGCCAGTACGACGTCTCCGACCCGGCGAACCCGAAGCTGACCGGTCGGCTCTGGCTCGGCGGCCTGCTCGGCAAGCCGAGCGACGCCGGACGCGAGCTGAACGGCGGGCCACAGATGCTCCAGCTCTCGTTCGACGGGCGGCGCCTCTACGTCAGCAACTCGCTTTACTCGACCTGGGACAACCAGTTCTATCCTGGTCTCAAGTCGTGGCTGCTACGCGTGAACTGCGATCCGGACGGCGGGATGGAGGTCGACCGCGACTTCTTCGTCGACCTGCACGACCGTCCGGGTGGACCAGCGCGGGCGCACGAGGTGCGTCTCCAGGGCGGCGACTGCACGACGGAGATCTTCCAGTGATCCTCGCTCATCACGCGGGCGAAGACCTCATACTCCAGCTCGCGGTGAGCGGGGTGAGCGCAGGCTCGCTGCTGCTCACAATGTGTCGGACGCGGCTCGGCCGCCTGGTCGACCGGATGAGGAGGCGGTGATGGCTGTTGGGGAGCGAAACGTCGCGGAAGCGGCCGTCGTGGACGCAGTACTCGACTACTTCGAGGGTTGGTTCGACGGCGATGCCGGCCGCATGGAGCGCGCTCTGCATCCGGGCCTTGCCAAGCGCGGGCTCGAGAAAGACGGCCGGACGCTCGACGAGACGACCGCCGAGTGGATGATCGACGCCACAGCACGAGGGGTCGGTGGCTCGCGCGACCCGGGTGACCGCCGGATCGAGGTGGAGGTCGAAGACGTCTACGGCGCGATCGCGAACGCGACCGTCCGCTCCGCGGTGTACCGGGAGTACGTTCAGCTCGTGCGGACGCCGGAGGGCTGGAAAATCGTGAACACGCTCTGGGCGTGGACGTAGCGAAGGTCTCGGCAGCGCGCTCGGCCGCGGAGGAGGCTCTCCTCGATGCGGCCGAGCGCGTGCTCGTCGACGCCGGCTACGCGGCCATCACCACGCGGCGCCTGGCCGAGGAGGCGAGTGTCAACCACGGTCTTGTCCACTACTACTTCGGCTCGGTCGAGAACCTGCTCGTGCGGACGCTCGAACGCTTCACCGAGCGGCTGATCACGCGGCAGCGCGAAATGTACGCCGCCGACATGCCCTTCCTCGAGAAGTGGCGGACGGCGATGCGCTACCTCGTGAGCGAGGACGTCGCCTACGAGAAGGTCTGGCTCGAGCTCCAGGCACTCGCGTGGAATCAGCCGGACCTGCGCGAGCACCTCGCGCACGTGAACGCCGAATGGCGAACGGTGCTCACCGAGGCATTCGAGCAGCCGCATCGCGACCTCGGAATCGAGATGCCGCTCGAGACGCTCGTCTCGCTCGTGATGACGTTCAATCAGGGGATCATCGTCGAGCGGCTCGGCGGCATCGAAACCGGGCACGGCGAGCTGCTCGAGTGGATCGACGCGTTCCTGGAGGCAAGACAATGACCCTCGAGTTGCAGGCGCCGGCGGCCGAGCAGACGCGTGCGCGTTATCCCGACGGGTCGGGCTACGTCGAGCGGGACGGCGTGAACCTCTACTACGAGGTCTACGGCTCGGGCGAGCCGACGGTGTTCCTCCTGCCGACGTGGTCGATCATCCATTCGCGCCACTGGAAGATGCAGATCCCGTACCTGGCGCGACATTGCCGGGTCGTCACCTTCGACGGGCGCGGCAACGGGCGCTCGGACCGGCCCGACGATCCGGAGGCGTATGCCGAGACGGAGTTCGCTGCCGACGCGCTCGCAGTGATGGAGGCGACCGAAACCGACAGCGCCGTCATCGTCGGCTTCTCGCTTGGCGCGCAGCGAGGGCTGTTGCTGGCGGCCGAGCATCCGGAGCGAGTCGAAGCGGCCGTCTTCATCGGCCCTGCATATCCGGGAGGGGGCTCGCCCCTTCCGGAGCGCACCATCCACTCGTGGGAGGACGAGCTCGATACGGAGGAGGGCTGGGCCAAGTACAACAAGCACTACTGGCTCCGCGACTACCGCGGCTTCCTGGAGTTCTTCATGTCGAGCATGTTCACGGAGCCGCACTCGACGAAGCCAATCGAGGACACGGTCGCCTGGGGCCTCGAAACCACGGGGGAGACGCTCGTGCTTACAGGCCTGGCTGACGGACTCCAGCCTGAGGAAGCCCGCGCCCTCGCCGGACGAATTCAGTGCCCGGTGCTCGTGATCCACGGCACCGACGACGCGATCAATGCTGCGACACGGGGAATCGGGCTTGCCGAACACACCAACGGCCGACTGGTGCTGCTCGAAGGTTCCGGGCACGCGCCCCACGTTCGTGACCCGGTCAAGGTCAATCTGCTGCTGCGGGACTTTGTGAAGCCGGCGCCGCCTTCGCGCCGCTGGGTGCGCGGCAAGTCGCGCCGCAAGCGCGCACTCTACGTCTCTTCGCCGATCGGGCTCGGCCACGCCCAGCGCGACATCGCGATCGCCGAAGAGCTGCGCAAGCTCCATGCCGACCTCGAGATCGACTGGCTCGCCCAGCATCCGGTGACGGCGGTGCTGGAGGCGCGCGGGGAGCGCATCCACCCTGGAAGCGCGCTCCTCGCGAACGAGTCGGGGCACATCGAGAGCGAGTCCGCCGAGCACGACCTCCATTGCTTCCAGGCGATCCGGCGCATGGACGAGATCCTGCTCTCGAACTTCATGGTCTTCCACGACCTCGTCCGTGACGAGCAGTACGACCTCTGGATCGGCGACGAGGCGTGGGAGCTCGACTACTACCTGCACGAGAACCCCGAACAGAAGCAGGCTGCCTACGTCTGGCTAACCGACTTCGTCGGCTGGCTACCGATGCCGGACGGCGCCGACCACGAGGCGTTCCTGACTGCCGACTACAACGCGGAGATGATCGAGCACATTGCGCGCTTCCCGCGCACCCGCGACCGCGCGCTCTACGTCGGCAACGCCGACGACATCGTCCCCGAGGCTTTCGGCCCCGGACTGCCGCGAATTCGCGACTGGACCGAGGATCACTACGACCTCACGGGCTACGTGACCGGTTTCGACCCTTCCGCGTTTGCGGACCGCGAGGCGCTCCGCGCGGAGCTTGGCTATGCCGCGGACGAGAAGGTCTGCGTCGTTACGGTCGGCGGCTCAGGCGTCGGCGTGCACCTGCTTCGGCGCGTGATCGACGCGTTCCCGGAGGCGAAGGAGCAGGTGCCTGCTTTACGGATGGTCGTCGTGGCCGGGCCGCGGATCGATCCGGCGGCTCTGCCTCAGGCGGAAGGACTCGAGATTCGGCCCTACGTGCACGATCTCTACCGCCATCTCGCGGCCTGCGACCTCGCCGTTGTGCAGGGCGGTCTGACGACCACGATGGAATTAACGGCGAACCAGCGGCCCTTCCTCTACTTCCCGCTACGCCACCACTTCGAGCAGAACTTCCACGTGCGGCACCGGCTCGAGCGCTACGGCGCCGGCCGCTGCATGGACTTCGAGACGGAAACGCCGGAGACGATCGCCCGGGCGATAGCCGACGAGATCGGGCGCGTGGTCGACTACCGACCGGTCGAGACCGACGGCGCCGCGAGGGCGGCGGCGCTGATCGCGGAGCTGCTCTGAGTTCACTGCTCCGCGCGCTGAGCGAGCGTCGCGCGGTACCAGGCCGGAAGAACGACGCGATGATCGGGAGCCGCGAACGGCTCGAGTGCCGCCCGGACGACCGCGACGACTGCCGCCTCACCTGAGTTGCTGATCGCGAGTTGCGTCGGCCCAGCCCCCAGGAACGCACGCTCCGCGGCCTGCACGTCATCAAACACGATCGGACACTCGACCTCGTCGTCCGCGTATGGCGTCAAAGCGGCGGCGGCGAGGACCTGCTCAACCTTCCCGGGCTCAGAGAGGGCGAACATCCCACTCTGCTTCATGCTCTCGAGAGCCTCGTCGGCGAAGAGAGGGAATACCGGCTTGAAGACCGACGTGATTCCCGACTCGGACACTCGCGTTGGGATCACTACCGCGACGGCGCCCCGTGAGACCCGGGCAGCCTCGCTGAGAGCTCGCACCTTGTCGTCGGCGAATTGAAAGGCGCTGAAGCCCGTGACAACGTCGAACGAGTTCTCTTCCCACGGCAGCGCCTCGATGTCGCCGGATCGAAAATCGCCCTCAGGCGTACGCTCCGCCGCGATCTCGATCAGTTCCTCGGAGGCGTCGATGCCCGCCACGCTCGCGCCCCGATCGGCGGCCATTCGTGCCAGGCGGCCGGCGCCGCACCCGCAGTCGAGTAGATGCGTGCCTGGCCCGATCTCCGCGCGGTCGAGCACGTGCTCGTAGAGGGGTGTTCCCCAGCCGCTGGGCCCCTCCCACGTCTCGGCCCAGGCGGTGGCACGTGCACCGAACAGCGGCCCCCAACGGGTTGCGCTACCGCCAAGGCTCTCCGGCATCACTCTCACCTCCTGACATTCAGGTTCGAGCTGGTCGCGCCGGTTGGTTCTCAGGGCCCGTCGGTGATCTTGTAGACGTCCCACCGACCGTTGGCACATCGCACGCGGTCGTAAAAGACGTCGGTGCTCCCGTCGGCGTTGTCCCGGATGAAGCTGAAGAAGAGGTCGAAGCCGGTTGCAAGCCGGGCCACCACTGTTCCGATCGCGGGATCGAGGGCTCCATAGCGGACGAGCCTGATGCCTCTACTGCCGCACGTTCGGCCGCTGCGAGCCAGGTACACCGTCCCATCCGCTGAGACCGAAGATCCGTACTGCTCCCGGGGCACTGCCGTGGCAGGCTTGCCGAGCGTCTTCTTCGTCCGGGCGGCGATGTCGTAGCGAATGACGTTGCAGACCGGCGCGCAGCGCGTATAGGTCGCCCAGTTGCCGTTGACCTGGCCGGGTACGAGGTAACGCGTGCGACGCGTCACGGCCGCAAGCACACGTTCTTCGGACGTCGTCATGTTGTGGAGGATCACGCGCCGGGTTGGCGACGCATTGTCGTCTCGACCGAAGAGAAGCCAGTCGCCCGAAATGGTGGGGTGCCATTCCCACTTGACGGTGTTGACCCCGGTGGGCGTCGGCGGGCGGCTGCCGTCGGAAAGGTCGTAGAGGAAGAGGTTCGAGCGGCCGTTTCGGGTCTGCTGGTAGATGACGGTCGGGTAGTCGATACCCCCCATGTATCCCTGGCCGGCCGTGTTCAGCTTGATCGCAGCGCTCGTGCCCACGCGAACCCAAGCGTCGTAGAGGTTCGGATGCCCGCTCCGATTCCGTGCCCAAGCAAGGACATCCTCGGTGCCGGTGTTGCCCGCGGCCGGAATCTGGTGATTGCGAACGCCTGTGAGAACAGGTTGCTCCGCAAGCGCAGCCAGGGCGGTCGAAACCAGGACAAGCGCGATGAGAGAGACGAGAGCGAGCAGACCCCTGCGCACGTGATTCCTCCTCGTTTGGTTCGGCCAGGATAGGTGACCTCTGTTGCTTGTTCAAGGCTCGGTTCGCGCGGCGAAGCACTCAATCGTCGGCAAGGAATCGCTCCGGTTCAGAATGCCGCCATACAGGCGGCTACACTGCGCCCCGGCGCCGGCCCGTCCCGGAGGGCCGCTACCCCTCAGGAGTCCGCCTGAAATGCTCGCCGCCCACTCGATCATTCTTGCCGGCGGCCGGAGCGCGATCGCGGTCGCTGCTCCGGCTGATGTCTCTGGCGAGGAGGCGGTCGCCGCGCTCGCGCTGCCGCGCCCACACGGCGCGATCGTTCTGAACGGCGGGACGACCGAGCTTCCGACTGATCTAGCAGTGACCTTGCGGGATACCCTCGGGAACGGGATCGCCCGGGTGGCAGTCGAAGATCGGCTAACCGTCGTGACGGGCGGTACCGACGCAGGGATCTTTTCCCTCTTCGGGCAAGCGCTCGGCGACGAGCGGACAGCTCCCTGCATCGGCGTCGTGCCGGCCGGACGCGTCATCTGGCCTGAACGTGCATCGCCGGCCGACCGCGGGCCGGAGGATGAGGAGCTGGTGCCGCTCGAGCCCCACCATTCCCACTTTCTTCTCGTCGCCGGCGACGAGTGGGGCGCAGAGACAGAGGCCATGCTTTCCCTCGCGGATGCGTTGAGCGCGGACTGTGGGTCGCTCGCCGTCCTTGCGGGAGGCGGGGCGGGCTCACGTCGGGAGATACTCGGGCATGTCCGCGCGGGCCGACCCGTGATCGTCCTGGCCGGCACCGGTCGCTTCGCCGACGAGCTCGCGGGCGTGATCGGGGGTGGTTCTCCGTCCGACCCCGAGACGGCGGAAATCGCGTCGACCGACCTCATCACGGTCGTGGACAGCGCCGAGCCTTCCTCCACGCTCGCCCAGCTCGTCCGAGCACGAGTGGGCACGAAGAACGAGAGAGTGCAGGGGTGACCCCCGCCTTTCTCGCAGTTCGGCCGCGGCTTGTTTGGCGAGCCGGCGAACGCTATCCGCTCGTCTCTCCAGAGCTTCGTGACGCTTCCCCGGCGCTCGCCGAGGATCTTGGCATTCTCGATCGCGAGCTGCTCCCGGAGTTCTACAAGCTCGACGAGGGTGCGCTGCAGGCGCAGAACACATTCCGCCTGACGCAGATATTCGTCATCGTGGGCGGCGCCACCGCGACACTCCTCGGCGCGGTCCAGGCTGCACTCGGCGGCGGGGTTTCCGAGATCGGCATCGCGGAGGCGTTCGTCGCGGGGATGCTCGGGGCCGCCGTCGCATATGTGCGCGGCCGACAGGCGCAGCGGGAGTACTTCACGACCAGACTCAAGGCCGAGCGACTGCGGAGTGAGTACTTCCTTTTCCTCGCCCGCGTGCCTCCGTACGACATGGACGACGATGAAGAGCGCCTCCGCGGGCTGCGCGAGCAGGTGCGCAAGATCGAAGGTGAGGAACCCACGTGAACGACCGCGCGCAGCAGTTCGTCGAGGTCTATCGGCAAGCCCGGCTGGAGGACCAGCGCGCCTATTACGAGCGAACCGCGAGTCGATTCCAGGCCGCGCAGCGACAGCTTCTCTTGACGTCAGCGATTGTGTTCGGCATCGCCGGGACGGTCGGACTCATCGCAGGACTTGACGTCCCCGGCAAGCTCGCGTGGGCGATCCTCGCGGCCATCCTGCCTGCGGTCACAACGGTGCTTTCGGCGTATGAGGGCCTGTATGCGTTCGAACGCGTCGCCAAGCTGAACCGGGATGCCGCGCGAAACCTGAGGCGGATCGAGATCCCGAGCCTTTCCGGCGACATAGACGAACGAACCGTCATTGCCCAGTACGTCGCCGACGTCGAGCAGATCTTCACGAACGAGCGCGGTCAGTGGGGCCAGCTCGCAGTCGAGAACCCGGGCGAACCCAAACAGACCTGACGAGTCTTTCCTGAGAGCTCAGAGAACCTGAGCCCGCAGACGCAGGTCTCAGGTTCGGGCGGCCACAGGGCGAAGGGCGGCGGCGCGCTTCACTCGTCTCCCGGTCTTGATCGCCGCGGTCGGTATGGCAAGGACGAGCACCGCGAGAACGAGCAACGTGATTGCGAGCCGCCTCTTCATTCCGAGCCCAGGAGGGGTACGGCGCCGGACGACGCCGGGTCGGCTTGGTACGAAGGCTCGTAGCCGGCGAGACGGCCGAGCGGGGCGCCCAAAGCCAGGCCGGCCCTCTGCGCCCAAGCGGGTGGGAAAGGCAGCCGGACGGTGTCGAAGTGGGCCTGCGCGATCACGGCGAGCCGGAACGGGCCCGGCATCCCCTTGCGGCCCGTCTTTCCGTCGGCTGCGAGCGCGAACATCGTCTCCAACAGAGATTCGAACTGGAGCGCCGGCCGAATGTCGCAGACGAACCGCACCGGGCTCTCGCCTCCATTCCAGAAGCGGTGCGCAGTGCCCGGCTCGACGGTGGCGATGTCGCCGGACTCGAGGGTCAACCGCTCGCGTCCGATCTTCAGACCGAGCGTGCCCGTCGAGACGGCAAACCGCTCGCTCTGGAACGGGTGGACGTGGGCAGAGGCCACGAACCCGTTCGGCTGCACGAGGGTTTCGATGACCACTGCCTCACCGTCAGTGTCGGCCGCCGTGGTCAGGAAGGTGATGCGCTCGCCGGTGACCGGGTTTTCGATCGTGTCGCCTGTGCGGATCATTTCGACCTCCTTCAGCTTGCGTCGGTGACACCAAGGAGGCTAGGACCCGCCGCGCCGACAATCGTCGGCCGGGGGCAGGATTCGCAGTCGTTGGCTCGGCGGATCTTCAGGCGCCACTTCTCCGCCGGCCGAAGGAGGTCCGGCTCACCCTTGCGGAGGAGACCTATCCTTCGCCGGCTGCGATCAGGCCGGATTCATAGGCGAGCACGACGGCCTGGACGCGGTCACGGAGTCCGAGCTTCATGAGAACGTGGGCCACGTGCGTCTTCACCGTCGTCTCGCTCACGAAGAGCTCGCCGGCGATCTCGGCGTTCGAAAGACCCCGAGCGATCAGCTTGAGCACCTCGAGCTCCCGGGCAGTCAGCTCCTCGAGCTTGGGCGGAAGCGTTCGGAGCGCGGAGGGAGGGCGGCGAACGAACTCCTCGATCACGCGCCGCGTCACGGACGGCGCGAGGAGGGCGTCCCCGCTCGCGACGGCTCGGATGCCGGCGACGAGCTGCTCCGGTGGCGTGTCCTTCAGCAGGAAGCCGCTCGCGCCGGCGCGAAGCGCCTCGTAGACGTACTCGTCCATGTCGAAGGTCGTCAGCATCACGACCTTCGTGTGCGTCCCGTCCCCGCCGAGAAGCCGCTTCGTCGCCTCGATCCCGTCGACCTCCGGCATGCGGACGTCCATCAGGACGACGTCGGGCTTCAGGTTCGCGGCTTCCGTCACGGCCTCCCGACCGTTCGAAGCCTCGCCCACCACCTCCATGTCCTCCTCGGCCTCGAGGATCATGCGAAACCCCGCGCGGACGAGCGCCTGATCGTCGACGATCAGGACGCCGAGGGTCATAGCGGGGCGAGCGGAAGCTTGGCGCGTAGCCGGTAGCCACCCTCGGCGCGTGGCCCCGCTTCGAGCTCGCCGCCGTAGACGGACACGCGCTCCCGCATGCCGACGAGCCCGTGCCCGCTGCCGTCCCCGTTGCCGGCTCCCTCGCCGTCGTCGCTGACGGTCAGCTCGATGTGATCCTCGCCGTAGCGGACGACCACCTCGGCATGCTCGGCTCCCGCATGCTTCAGGGTGTTCGTCAGCCCTTCCTGGACGAGGCGGTAGGCGGTCAGGTCGAGGCCGACGGGCAGCTGGACGGGATCGCCCTCCACGTGGAGCTCGACCGGCAGGCCGGCCTCGCGAGCCTGCTCCACGAGCTTGCCGATGTACTCGAGACTCGGCTGTGGGGCGAGCGCAGGGGCCTCCTCGGGCCGCCGGAGCACGCCGACCATTCTGCGCATCTCCGCGAGCGCCTCGCGACCGGTCTGCTCGACAATGAGGAGGGCTTCGCGCTCGCGCTCCTGCTCAGGGCGGAGAAGTCGACGCACGGCAGAGGCCTGCACGGTCATGACGCTGACGCTGTGGCCGACGACGTCATGGAGCTCGCGCGCGATCCTCGCACGCTCCTCGCCGACCGCGGCCCGCGCCCGCTCCTCGCGCTCACGCTCGGCGCGGGCCGCCCGCTCTCTCGCCTCGTCCGCCTCCTGGAGCTTGCTGCCGAGCGCGAACGCGATCGTCCAGACGATGCCGAAGATGATGCCGGTTGCGATGAAGCCGTCGAGGTTCTCGCTGTGGGTCCTTGAACACGACGAGGCTCTCGATAGCCAGGCGACTGCGAGTCCGGCCACAGCCAGCAGGCGATCGCGGAGCAGGCCGACGAGGAAAACCGCGGCGCAGCCCGCCAGGAACGGGACGAACGCGAACGGCACCAGTCTCGGGTCGACGAAGGTGCGTCACGACGACAGCGAGACCCACCGCGATCGGCGCGGCAAACGGGAAACTGCCGGCGGGCCCAAGAGCGGGGCGAGAATCGCCCAGATCGCAAGAATGTCGAACCAGAAGGGCCCCTCGGCCCTTCTGGAGGGGGCTTTCCACGACCACGCCGGCGAGGCCGAGCCCGATCGCGGCCAGGATCAAGACGTCGAACCAGTAGCGGCGGGCGAGCGGCCAAAGCCTCTTCACCTCTCGAAAGTACTCCAGGAGTGCGCGTCTCGCCTCGTCCGCGAGAACGAATGGCGCCTCGTCCGCCAGGACGAGTGGCCCTCCAAAGGTCGGTCCGCAGGCAGGACGCAATCTCCGTCCTGCGCCCGATGGCATGCGAAACCCCGCGACCTACGCTCGCAACGTGACAACTGAATCCGAAGGAGGCACAACCATGGAAGCAAGAACGAACGGGTCGAAAGGGGGAACCGCCTACGTCGTCGAGACCTCCGGTCTCACGAAGCGTTTCGGTGACCGCGTTGCCGTCGACGACGTCGAGCTCCGCGTTCCCCGCGGCAGCGCGTTCGGCTACCTGGGCCCGAATGGAGCCGGCAAGACGACGCTGATCAGGATGCTGCTCGGCCTGACAGACGCCTCGGCCGGGACGATGCGGCTGCTGGGCCGGCCAGTGCCCGCCGCGCGCGCAGAAGCGCTCGCTCGTGTCGGCGCGATCGTCGAGGAGCCCCGCTTCCATAGGCATTTGACGGGGCGGGAGAATCTTCAGGTAATCGCGGCCGCACGCGAGCCGGAAGCACACACTCGCATCGACGGCGCACTCGCCCGCGTCGGCCTCGCGGAGCGGGCGGACGAGCGTGTGAAGCGCTATTCGCTCGGGATGCGGCAGCGACTCGGCGTCGCGCGGAGCCTGCTTGCGGATCCCGAGCTGCTCATCTTGGACGAGCCGACGAATGGGCTCGACCCTGCCGGGATTCACGAGTTCCGCGCCATGATTCGCGGCTTCGTGGCCGAGGGCCGGACCGTGCTGCTCTCGTCCCATCTGCTCGACGAGGTCGAGAAGATCTGTGACGAGGTCGCCATTGTCGACCGAGGGCGGGTCGTCGTGCAGGGTCCGATCGCCGAGTTGGCCAGGGAGGGGCGGCAGACGATTCTCGTCGCGACGAGCGACGACATGCGGGCCTTCCCGATCCTGGCCGGCCATCGCGCGGTCGAATCCGTGGCCTCGGATGCCAACGGGATCCGCGTCAAGCTCTCCGACGCATCAGACGCCGAGCCCGCGGCCGACGACCTGAGTCGCCTCATCGTCCTCGAAGGCCTTGCGATCCGCCGTTTCGAGCCGGCACGGGTGTCGCTCGAGCAGCGGTTCCTGGAGATCACATCCCGATTGGAGGAAGCAGCATGAACGCCACCACCGTCCCCGTAGAGCTCCCTCGCATCCGCACAACGTCCCGCTGGTCGCCGAGGCTTGTGCGCGCCGAGCTTCTCAAGCTGCGAAAGCGCCGCGGACTCGTGGGCGCAACCCTTGCGCTCACGATCGCCCCGATGATCGTGGCCTACATCGTGCTCGTAGCCCTGCACGCCGCGGATCCGGCCAAGCACGGCCCCGCGGGCGGAATCGAGAACTTCACAGGTTCCGTCAACTTGCTCGGCTCCCTCACGATCGTTGCGGCGATTCTGGTCGGTGCTACTGCTGGAACCGGCGATCTCGGAGCGGGTGTATTCCGGGAGCTGGTTGTCACCGGAAGGTCACGGCTGGCGCTCTTCGCCGCACGAGTGCCCGCGGGCCTCGGCTTCGTGCTCGCGGCTGTCGGCCTGTCCTTCGTGTTCACCTTCGTGGCGTCGACCCTGCTGGCGGGCTCGCTCGAGGGTCCCGGGGCACAGCTGGTCGCCGAGTCGGCGGGATGGCTTGCACTCGAAGCGGCGCTCTGCTTCGTGATCGCCCTGGGCGTCTCGTCACTCGTCGGCTCTCGCGGGACGTCGATCGGCATTCTCCTCGGCTTTCAGCTCGTGGCGATGCCGCTTCTGCTCGAATTCGGGGCGCTCGGCGTCCTGCGGGAAGGCCTGGTCTCAGCGGCGATCGAACGGTTCGAGCCCGGCTCGGTCCTGGGCCACCCCCCGACCGTCTCCATGTCGGCTGCGGCCGCCGTCGTGACTGTTGTGGCCTGGACGCTCGTGCCATTCGCCCTCGGCGCCTGGCGGACGTGCACCAGGGACGCCTGAAGGAAAGACTCTCGGCGCGAGCGCCAAGGCAACCAGGCTGGGGTGGGACTGAAGCGGTCCCACCCCAGCTGCGCGCCAGGCTCCGACTTACGACGCTTTTGCAGCGCCCTTGACGCTGACCGTCGACCCGAGAGAGACAGACGCGAGGCCGCCCTCGGGGACGGGCCAACGAGCGGCTCGCGACTGGTCTTTTGGGGGGCGAGGAGGGCGTCCGGGCGCAGGATGATCTGCAAGCGTGAAGCCCGTCCTGACCGTCCTCGCCTTCGGTGCGCTCTTCGTCGGGGTTGTGTTCGTCGGAGGCCGTTTGCTCGGCGTCTGGGAAGAGGTACGGCAGCCTCACGTGCCGACACCGCCACCCAGCGCCGCGCCCGTGACGACAACCCTCGACGAGGAGGCCGTCGACGTGGCGGCGCCGACGAGCAGCGAAAGAGCGGCGCGGGCGAAGCGGAAGAAGGACAGGGCGCGCTGGGTACGGGAAGCCAATGCTCTCTGCACCAGCGCCGCCCGGGAAGCGCGCGTGCTCGCGCGCGAGTACGAGAACCCGAGCGGTTTCGACGAGGTGCTCGCTCTCGGGGAGGAAACGCTCGCGGGGGAACGGCGGTTTCTGGATCAGCTAGCGGCGTTGAAACGACCCTCGTCCGAACGGCGCTCGATCCGGGAAATGCTTGCGATCTACGAAGCCCATCACCAATTCTTCCGGAGAACCATCGCGGCTCTACGAAGAGACGACACGGCGGCGGCCCTCCGGGCGGGATTCCGCGCGCAGGAGTTGATCGAGGATGCCGAGGACATGCTGGCCTTTCTTGGGGCAAGGAAATGCACTGCGAGCGAGGACCGTCGAGGATCGACCCTGGGGGTCGTGTCGACCGGCTAGAAACGGGCTCGGATACTCGAGAGCCGACCGGCGGCCACCAGCCGGTGCCTTGTGAAGGTGTTAAGGTCGATTCTCAGCGGACGCAGTGTTTGCCTCGCTGGAGAATTCTGAATTCATGGCCCAAGTCGACTACTTCCTGAAGATCGACGGCGTCCAGGGGGAGTCCGTGGACTCCAAGCACAAGGGCGAGATCGAGCTCGAGTCGTTCAGCTGGGGCGAGACGAGCTCAGGTGGCCAGGGCGCCGGCGGTGGGGGTGGAGCCGGGAAGGTCTCGATTCAGGATTTTCACTTCGTCATGAAGCTGAACAAGGCTTCACCCAAGCTCCTACTTGCCTGCGCGACCGGGCAGCATCTAAAGCAGGCCGTCCTCACCGGACGGAAGGCCGGCAAGGCACAGCAGGAGTTCCTTGTCTACAAGTTCACCGACCTGATCATCTCCTCCTACCAGACAAGCGCCTCCGCGCAGGACTCGCAAGGGCCGCTTGACCAGGTCTCCTTCGGCTTCGCCAGGATCGAGGTCGAGTACCGGGCTCAGAAGCCGGATGGGTCGCTGGACGCGCCCATCAAGGCCGGCTGGGACGTCAAGGCCAACAAGAAGGTCTAGCCTGGAGGGGGCCGGCGCGCCGGAGAGCTTCTTCGGGCGACCGCCGATGGACGCGCTGGACGTCGACGAACGCAGGAGCCCACAGGAACTGCGTTGTTTGCTCATAGTCGAGCCGCAGCCCGTTGTCGGCGTCCATGGTCTCCGTGGGCGAGTATCCCCGCGGGGCGGACGGTCAAGCGATCGAAGCGGCGGCGGCGCTAAACCTCGTGCTCAGTAACGTCCGGTCTGCCTTCCGCGGCCGTGCTGTCGGTGGTTGGCGAGACAGTCAGGGCAGATCCCGTGCGTGAAAACTAGGGAGGGATCGTTGCGTAAGAACCCGTGGACGATCTTTTCGGCTAGCCACGTCTCCCCGACCTCGTATCGCCTGCACCACGCGCAGCGCACGATCAGCACTTGATCCGTTTGTTCGGCCGGCACTGCCATAGCGACCTAGATGATCACTGAGAGCGCACGGGAGTTCAAGAGCACCCGCGGTAGTCGATCCTCGTCTACGCGCGAGCCTTCTCTTCCCAGTACTGGTTGAGGGAGCCCTGCACTTTCACGAACCAGACGATTGCCGGGATGATCAGGATTCCGCCTGGAAAGAGCCACAGACCCGTCCAGCCAGTGACCGGCGGCTCTCGCCCGTCGTACATCTTCCCGATCTCCGACGGGATCACGAAGGCGCTGACCGGGGTGATCAGGATCCAGATGACCAGGCCGAGTACGCCGCCGAGACCCTCGCCGCTGTGCTGCCTGATCTCCTCGTGTGTCTTGAAGGCCCAGTACCAGCTGTAGAAACCCAGCGTGACGATGAACAGGAGAATCCCGAACCCGATCCCACGCGGCTGGCCAAGAGGGCCTGGGTTGCGATTCGTGCTCATTCGATGCCTTCTCCTTGCTCTGGCTGCAACGCGAACTTCGCGCCGCGCGCCCCGGCACCTTCGACCAGGACGGCAGCCGCGAAGAACGAGGGTCGAGCCTTCTCCTACGGTTGCAGGACGTCGCTACTCGAGCTCGAGCCGCTCATACGCGAGCGTGATCTCCTCCATTGCGACGTCGCAACCCTGCGCGTTGAAGGGGCCGCTGACGTGCTTGACGATGCGTGCGTTCATGAGCCTCCACGCCATCACGACCGCCGAGTGGTCCTCGTTCATGAGCTGGATGGTGACCGTGCGATAGGCGGCCTGATCGCCGTTTCGGATCTGGTCGATCCACTGGTAGAGGTCGAGAGAGCCGATGATCCCGCGCTTGAGCGTGACGTCGCTCACACGTGCGAGGCCGGTGAGTTTTCGCACCTCGTTGGCTCTCTCGTTGCCGTTGCGGTACACGAGCTCGTCGACGCTCATGCCGATGGGGCCGCATTCCTGGAAGCCGGCCCGGGGTCCTTCGGTTTCGCCCGTCCCGATATCGACGAGGAAGTTGAACTGTGCGTAGGGACGGTCGCGCTGGACGGCCATCTCAGCCTCCTTGTGTAGTGGTGCGGGAACGGGACCGGCGGGCTGGTTGCCGCGGGGGCCGGGCCTGCCAGACGAGATCGTCGAAGGCGAGCTCGAGCTCCTCGAAGGCGATGCTGCTCTCGCGCGCATCGAAGGCCGGGCCGGACCAGCGGCGCGGCCAGGCCTTGACCAGCCGCCACGAGTTGGCGATCCGGCCGCCCGGGCCCTCGAGCTGGTGGATGGTCACATCCCGCCGGTCCTCCGTTCCGTCGAGGATGCGCCTGCGCCAGTCGTAGAGCTCCGTCGAGCGCGTCAGCGCCCTCCGCAGAACGACGGTCTCGAAGCGGTGGCCGCGCTCCGCGAGTGGTGCGGCGAGGTCGGTCTCGGACGTGAGGCGGGTGACCTCGCAAAAACCAAGCTCTTGCTTTCCGATCAGCACGCGGAAGTGGCTCGTTCCAAGCAGCTGCTCGAGCTCGGGTTCGGGCATGCCCTGGACGCTACTGCGGGACCGCGCGATCGTCCAACTCGCACGAGCGGCGGCGAAGCGCGACACCTCGTCGTCCGGGGTCCGCCCTGTCGTAGACTCGCTCGTGAGGGTAGGACAGCCGTCATGACCCAGGAATCTCCGCTCAGCTCGCCGGCAATCGGCACCGCGACGAACGACCTCATCGAGGAATGTGCGGTTGAGCGCCGGTCCGCGTTCCCGCCCGCGCCGCCGAAGCAGCCCCCATTTGCGCTCGCCTTCTCGGGCGGCGGCTTTCGGGCAACGCTCAGCGCCCTCGGGGTTCTACGCTTCATGGCCGACGCCGGCCTGCTCGCTCAGGTTCGCTGGGTCTCGTCCGTCTCGGGCGGCTCGGTCGCTAACGGCCTCTTCGCGCACGCCTACCAGGAGGTCGAGAGGGCGGGCTTCACCCCCGCGGCCGTGGACGAGCACGTCGTCACACCGCTCCTGGACAAGATCAGCCGGACCTCGCTCGAGTCGACGCTCATTCGCGACATCTGGCGGATCATCGGCTCGAAGACGCGCACGAATCTCCTCGCGGACCAGTTCGACGAGTGGTTCTTTCATGGCCTGCACCTCAAGGACCTGTCTGCGAGCTGCCGCTTCATCTTCAACGCATCGAACCTGACGACCGGAGTCCGCTTCGGCCTCGAACGGGACCTCATCGGCGACTGGGTGATGGGTCGCATCGAGACACCGGCCGACTTTCGCCTGGCGAACGCGGTCGCCGCCTCGGCGGCTTTCCCCGGCGGTCTCGCCCCGCTTGTCCTGGACGACCTCGATTTCCCGTGCGCGAACGGCCGGACGGCCAAGCTTCTCGACGGCGGTGCCTACGACAATCTCGGACTCCAGCCGCTCGACAACCTGAACGACGAAGACCGGCCCGAGGAGCTCCGCAGCGCCTGTCTCGTGGCTCTCAACGCCGGCGGGGTCTTCCGGACAGGTACATACGGTCGGATTCCCCTCGTCCGTGATCTGATGCGGACCAACTCGCTCCTCTACCGCCAGACGATTGCGCTGCGCATGCGCACCATGGTCGAGCGCTTCCAGGCCTGGGAGCAGGCACCCGAGGGCGCCAAGCCACGCTGGGCTCGCCGCGGCGTTCTGTTCGGCCTCGCTACCACCCTCGACGAGGGCCTGGCGAAAGAGTGGCGGGCGCAAAACCCGGAGTGGCCCGGCAAGGAAACCCCGGGGGAGCAAGACGCCGAGCGTCGGCGCCTGGCGCTCACCAAAACGTCGTTCGAGCTCTTCCCGTTCGAGCTCTGTAGCGCCCTCATGCGCCGGGGCTGGTGGCTCGCCGGGGCAACGCTCTCTGCCTACCACTCGGAGCTACTCGGTGAGCTCCCGACCTGGAGCCCGCCGCCACAACCCTCATGACCAAGCCGGGGATGAAGGTGTGGCAACCCGAGGGCCTCGACCTACCAGGCGCCACGCTGAAGACAATTAGCTACGTGGTCGTCGACGAGGTCGTCGAGAACGCGGCCCGGCTATCGGTGTCCGCCTGGCCCAGCGTCGACGAAGCGGGACGTCTTCGCTTCGAGGGCGGTGAGCGGCCTCGCTCCGTCCCCGCCGACCTCAGGCTACTTCGAAACTTCGTGAGGTCGAACCGGGCCGGTGGCGGCCGCCCTTCCCAGCTCCGCATGGGAACCGTTCTTGCCGTGCGAGTCGACAAGTCGGTCCTGCCCGAACCGGAGAGCAACGAGGAGATGCGGGAGCACGCAAGCTCAAAGCCCCGCCGCCCGGACGAGTGGATGGAGCCGCCCGTGTACGACATCACGGGAGCGGCGCGCGACAAGGCGAAGGAGGCCTTCTATGCGGCGGTTGCGCCGACGGTGAAGGTCGGAAGGCGCGCGTGAGCGCAGCCGGCATGCAGACGAACGTCCCGGCGGAGCTCGGGGAGAAGCTGTTCCCGAAGGAAGGAAAGCAGGCCTTCCTCGACTCGGTCGAACCGGAGGATCTCGTCTACTTCCTCCTCAACGTCGGTGACGGAGACACGCAGCTCTTCCTGCTCCCCGCCCGGGAGGCGGACGGGGTTCGGCGGGCCTTCGTCGTCGACGTCGCCACGACCGGCAAGCTCCCGGGCCTACTGACGACACTGCTCGGCACGAAGCTCCTGCCCAAGCTGCCCGCCGACGGCTATCTCTTCCCGCTCGTCGTTGCCACCCACCCGCACGACGACCACATCGGCGGCATGCCCGAGTTCCTGACCGGCGAGTGGGGCAAGAACGTGCGGGAGCTGTGGGAGCCCGGCTACTACCACACCTCGGAGTCGTACATCGAGATGATGCGGGCGCTCGAGGACGCCGACCCGCATATCCAGCACACGCAGCCGACGAGCGGGACGACCCGTTTTCTCGGCCGACTCCGCGTCCAGGTCCTCTCCCCGAGCATCGCATTGCGGACTCGGTTCGACACGTATGGCATCGACCTGAACGACGCCTCGATCGCGCTCAGGCTCGAGTTCCCAGCCTCGCGGGTCGAGCAGGGCCGCTTCCGCCGAACCTATGTCCGACCGAAGATCCGGACGTTCATCCTGGGGGCCGACTCACTGCTGGCCTCGTGGTCGCAGGTGCTCGTCGACTTTCCCGAGCTCCGGCCCGACAAGGCACCGACGGCGCGCGTGATTCAGAAGGCGCTCGGCCGCGACGCCCTCCGTGCGGAAATCTTCAAGGTTCCGCATCACGCCTCCAAGCACGGTGTCACGCTCGGCCTCGTCGAGGTCGTGCAGCCCAGCTTGAGCCTCGTCTCCTCAGTCGGAGGCGGCGGCAAGTACAACTTCCCGCACCTGGTCGCGCTCGAGGCGATCCGGGAGGCACGCCAGCCGACGACCCTCTCGCAGAAGAAGCGGAAGGACGACTACCTGCTCGGCGTCCACTACACGGCCGCGCGCATCAAGGGCGGAGACTGTCTCGGGTCGATCGCCGTCGTGCTCTCACCGACGAGCAGAAAGCGTGAGATCTGGCGTTTCTGTGACGAGCCCGCCGATCCCATCCAGCTCGACAACGCCCGTCGCTTCTCGCCCTAGCGGACTGATGAAAGAGCTGCGCACGCAGATCGAGATCGAGGCGACACCGGACCGGGTGTGGGAGATCCTCACCGACTTCGCCGCGTACCCCGAATGGAACCCGTTCATCCAGACGATCGAGGGAGACGCGGCGCCGGGCTCCAAGCTCGAGGTCAGGATCGAGCCGCCCGGCGGGAGGGCGATGACCTTCAAGCCCACCGTGCTCGAAGCCGCGCCGAGGCAAGAGCTTCGCTGGCTCGGGCGAGTGCTCGTTCCCGGGCTCTTCGACGGCGAACACAGCCTTCGCATCGAGCCCATCGACGACTCGCGCATCCGCTTCACACAGTCAGAGCGCTTCACCGGCGTGCTTGTCCCGCTGTTCGGAAAAGGCCTCGGGAAGACGCAACGCGGCTTTACCGCGATGAACGAGGCGCTCAAGCGCAGGGCTGAGGCGACGGCGCCGTAGGATGCCGCGGTGGTAGGAGCGCCGCGCGGACGCGAGCTCAGGTGTCGCGGCTGGGAGCAGGAAGGCGCGCTCCGCTGCCTCCTCAACAATCTCGATCCCGAGGTGGCCGAGAACCCAGAGGCGCTCGTCGTCTACGGCGGCCGCGGCAAGGCAGCCCGCGATCCTGAGGCCCTTGCCGCAATCGTGGCTGTCCTCGAGCGGCTCGGCGACGACGAGACGCTGATCGTCCAGTCGGGCAAGCCCGTTGCCGTCCTGCCCACTCACCTGGACGCCCCGCGCGTCCTCATCTCGACGGCGATGGTCGTGCCCGCCTGGTCGGACGCCGAGAGCTTCCGCCGGCTCGAGGACGCCGGCCTGACCATGTACGGGCAGATGACCGCTGCCGGGTGGTTCTACATCGGCACGCAGGGGATCCTCGGCTTCACCTACGAGACCTTCCGCGCGGTCGCGCACGCGCACTTCGGCGGCACGCTGGCCGGCCGGCGCGTTCTCACCGCGGGTCTCGGCGGGATGGGCGGAGCCCAGGGCTTTGGCGTGGCGCTGAACGGCGGCCGTGCACTGATCGTCGAGGTGGATCCCCGACGAGCCGACCGACGACTTCGAGAAGGCTGGGTCGAGGCTCGTGGCAGCGAGCTACGAGGAGGGGCTCGCGGCGCACCTCGACCCCGACGGGCCCGACGCGGTCGGGCTCGTGGGTAACGCGAGCGAGGTGGTGCCCCGCCTCCTCGCCGACGGCGTGGAGTTCGATGTGGTCACCGACCAGACGCCGGCCCACGATCCGCTCGGCGCCTACGTGCCCGCCGGCTACACACCCGAGGCCGCCGCAAGCGCGGACCCGGACGACCCCGGCTTCCGCAATGCGGTCTTCGGCTCGCTTCGGGCGCATGCTGTGGCGCTGCTCGGCTACCGGGACCGAGGGGCGGTCGTCTTCGAGTACGGGAACGGCCTGCGCGCGCAGGCGGTCACGGCGGGTGCGACGGAGGCGGCTCGGATCCCCGGCTTCGTCGAGGCGTACGTCCGCCCGATCCTCGCCCGTGGCATCGGGCCGTTCCGGTGGGTCGCGCTCACAGGCGATCGCGAGGACCTGCGCCGCAGCGAGGACGCTGTCATGGAGGTCATCGGCAGCGACTCGCTGCGCGCCTGGATCGAGCTCGCCCGCGCGCGGGTGCCACTGCAGGGTCTTCCGGCCCGTATCTGCTGGCTCGGTCTTGGCGAGCGCGAGGCCGTCGCCCTGCGGCTGAACGAGCTCGTCCGCTCCGGCGACGTCGGGCCGCTCGCTCTCGGGCGAGATCACATGGACCCCGCCTCGGTCGCGTCCCCGACGCGGGAGACCGAAGGAATGCGAGACGGGAGCGACGCGATCGCCGACTGGCCGATCCTCTCTGCGCTTCTTTCCGCTGTCCAGGGAGCGAGCTGGGTCGCGGTCGGGAACGGGGGCGGAGTCGGGGTCGGAAAGTCGATCCACTCCGGCCTGGTCGTCGTCGCCGACGGGAGCGAGACCGCGGAACGCAAGCTTGGCCGTGTGTTCCGCTCCGACCCGGCGCTCGGTGTCGCCCGCTATGCCGACGCCGGCTATCCGGAGGCGCTCGCCGAAGCCGAGCGCCACGGGCTCGACCGCGGAAGTAGCTAGCCCGTCGTCTCCTTTCCTTCGCGGAGGGCAGCGATCCCCCCGAGCACGCGATCGCGCCGGTCGACGAGCTCCGCCACGTCGCCAGCCTCGTAGTCGCCGCGGAGGCCGCGGCCGTTCTTGACGCCGAGGGCTCCACGCCGCGAGGGCCCGGCCCAGCGTCGCAGATGGCTCGCGGTCGCTTGCGAGCTCGGGATAGAGGTTGGCCGCCACGGCGGCGTGGACGTCTAGCCCGGCCAGGTCCATGCTCTCGAAGGGCCCGATCGCTGCCCAACGCGCACCCAGGCCATGCGTGACCGCACGGTCGACATCGGCGGTGGAGCAGACGCCCGCGTCGACGAGCGCGTAGGCCTCGCGGAGGAGTGCGTACTGCAGCCGGTTGGTGACGAAGCCGCGCACGTCGCGGCGGACGACGACCGGCGCTTTCCCGAGGGTCTCCGCCCACGCGCAGAGGGTGTCGATTGTCTCGGGCGCGGTCTGCGTGCCGCCGACGACTTCGACGACCTCGGCGAGCTCCGGCGGGCTGAGCCAGTGGAGGCCTGCGAAGCGCTCCGGCCGTTCGAGTCCCGCGGCAAGGGTGTCAAGTGGAAGCGACGAGGTGTTCGTCGTCAGGATCGCCTCCGGGGCCGCGACCTCCTCGGCGAGCGTGAAGAGCGCGCGCTTCGGCTCGACCGCTTCCTCGATCGTCTCGACCACAAGGGCCGCACCCGCGAGCGCGTCCTTCGCCGAGATCGTGAGCTCGACCGGGTGACCACCGAGTCGCGGCCTGGCGGCCTCGAGGCTGCTTGCCCGGCGGGCGCAGAGCCGCACCGAGCAGCCGGCCTCGGCGAAGACGCGCGCGATCCCGGCGCCCATCGTGCCCGCGCCGATGACGGCGACTTCCCGAGGCAGCTTCATGCGGGCAGAGTAGGGAAAACGCGAGAGGGCCCGCCGGAGCGGGCCCTCTCGTTTCCTGCTCTCTCCGACCGTTACGGGTTGATGCTGACGATCGTCGAGCCGATCTCGCTGGCTCCGCTGCTGTAGCGGATCCGGCCGAGGTACTTCGTTCCGGCTGTGAGCCCACTCCAGGAGGCGGTGATGTTCGCCGTGCCTCCGACCGTCGCCGAGGACGTGCTCGACGTCACGGTCATGTTCCCCGCAGCGGTGCTCGGGACGAACCAGTCGAAGAGCGTGTAGACCGCGCTCGTACCGTCCGTCTGCCAGCCGTGCACGTACAGCTTGTACGCGCCCGCGTCCGGCTTGGCGAGATCGATCCGCTCGGCAGCCGTGGCGCCGGCGCTCGTGCCGACGAGTGTTCCCTCGTGGTACAGGTAGAGATCGAGGTCGTCCTCGCCGTCCGTGAACTCATCGAACAGCTGGAAGCGCGCGAGCGTCGTTCCGGCCGGAACGGTGAACGAGTGCACCTGGATGCCCTGGTTCGAGTCGGGCGCGTCCGTGTCGAAGTTGTTCGTCGGATCGTCGACGACCGTTCGCGTCTCGGTCGTCGCCGCCAAGAGGCCCTCTGCCGCGACCGCGAAGGGTCCGTCATAACCGAGCTGGACGGTTCGCGTGAGCGACCCGGACGTCCCGGTTCCCGTCACCTCGGCCGGAGCAGCGATCGCGACCGGGCGGATAACGAGGGGAATCCGAGCCGCGTGGCCCCCCCTGTCCGCCCACGTGACCGAGCCGAACGAGTACTCGTCGAACAACGCGTCATCGTTCGCGGCGAACGCGATTTGGTACGTCGCCGTCGCACCTGCGGCGAGCGTCAGCCTCCTCGGCGTGACCGTGACGTCGACTCCGGCCGGCTCAGCGATGTCGACCGTGTAGGTCCCTGCCGGACCGACGTTCCTGACCTTCCGCGTCACCGTCTTGACGCCCACGAGCGCGCGGATCGTCACCGACGGGACGTTGAGGTCGGTAGCGGCGACGACTGGCGCCGGGCTGGTGCCGAAGCACAACGTGCAGAGACCCTGGCTTCGGAGGAAGGCTCGGTAGTCGTCGAACGCGACCGGATAGACGAGCCCTGGGTTCGCCGCCCCGTTCGGAGCGACGTGGCCTGCCCCGAAGTCGAATGGGTCGGCCGGCGTGACGCCGTCCTGCTTGAAGACGTTCTGCCGAGCGCTGGTCATGATCGCCGACTGCATCTCGGCGGGCGTCCAGTCCGGATGGAGGTCCTTGAGGAGCGCACCGATCCCGGCGATATGCGGGCTCGACATCGACGTTCCGCCGATCGACTGGAAGAGCTGACCAGGCGCGGCGTTGGTCTCCACCGGGCTGTTCCCGGCCAGAACCTGCACGCCCGGGGCGGTGATGTCCGGCTTCAGGAGATCGCCCGTGCTTCGGGCATTAGCAAGCAGCGGGCCCCGCGAGGAGAACGCGGCCATGACGTTTCCGCCGCCGAGCTCCTTGGACACCCCGGAGAGCGACGCCGTCGAAGCGCCCGGCGCGTCGATGTACGCCCTGATCGCCGTTCCCGCAGACGTCCGGACGTGAACGGTCGGAACGTGATGCGTATCGCTCATGAGCGTGTCGAACTCGGAAGCGGTGTAGAGGATCATTCCGACCCCGCCCGCTTCCTTCACCGCGCGGCTCCGCGCCGCGCGCGAGAAGCTGCCCTCGCAGAGGACGATCTTGCCGGTCACGAGCGCCGGGTTGAGCCCGGTGAGGCAGCCGACGCTCCCGGAAGCGGCTCCGTCGACGAGCGCAGTGGACGCGAGCGGACCGGTGACCTGAACGCCCTTGAAGGTCTGGCCGTTCCCGAGCCTCACGGTGCCCACCCACGAGCGGCTGTGCGTGCTCGCGCCGACCGTCGTCAGCCACGGGCCTCCGTGGTCGACGGTGCTGGCATCGGGACCGGCGTTGCCCGCCGAGGCCGCAACGAAGACGCCGGCCTGCCGGGCGAAGAGGAACGCTACGTCGTCGGCGTCGAGGAAGTCCGGATCATCGTCGCCAATCGAGTAGTTGATGACGTCCACGCCGTCAGCGACAGCGGTATCGATCGCCTCGACGAGGTCGCTGACCGCGCAGCCCCCGGGCCAGCACGCCTTGTAGACGGCGATGCGCGCGCGAGGCGCCATGCCGCTGATCGTTCCGAAGCTCCTGCCCAGGATCGACGCAGCGACGCCCGCGTTTCCGCCCGCGGTCGAGGCCGTATGCGTTCCATGGCCCTCGTGATCGCGGGCCGACTGGAAGTCGCCCGAGAGCGAGCCGCCGGCATGGCCGAAGCCCTTGTTGAAGTAGCGGGCGCCGATCAGCTTGTTGCTGCAGTTGCTCTGCGTCCACTGCTCGCCGGACTCACACTCGCCGTTCCAGCCGGCGGGCGGGGGCCCGTAACCGGTGGCGGCGAAGCTCGGATGCTCCGGCCAGACGCCGGTGTCGACGACGCCGATGATCACGTCTGTGCCGGCCTGCGACTGCCCGCCGAGCTGGCTCCAGATGCCGCCGCCGGCGTTCAGGCCGAGGAAAGTCGGTGTGTTGTCCGTTTGCGGCTGCGACAAGGAGTCGCGCTCGACTGCGACCACGCCCTTCGTGGCCTGCAGCTTCGCGACCTGGCTCTTGTTCAGCACGGCGGCGAACCCGTTCAGCGAGTACGCGTAGTCGTACATCCGCGTTGCCCCGACGCTGTTGGCGATCGCACCCTGGCGAGAGCGCAGGTAGCCCACGTACTTCTGGACGTTGGAATCGTTCTTGTTCAGCTTCTTGCCGGCGGCCGGCTTCGTGGCCGGATAGCCGGCGACGCCGCCCTGGTAGGCGGCAGCCGGTGCTTCGTCCAGCAGTACGACGAAAACGTTGCTGGCGCTCTTGCCGGTGCCTGTCGCCTTGGCATCAGCCTCGTGCCGCGCACCTGCCGCACCGGTGACGAACATCGCGATGAGCGCCGCGGCAAGCACGACGCATCCCACTATTGCCCGCTTCATTTCCCTCCCCTTCTGTCAGATCCCCTGGCCGCTGGGGCGGTCATCCTGGGGCCCCGCGCAGACGCTGGGCGGCGACTAGGGTACCACTCCGCCGCCCGGATCGCGGGAAGGGCCACCAAGCGGAGAAGTCATGCCGCTCAGCGGGGCTGCGGCACGATGCGGATGTAGGGCCGCGGCGCCTCCCAGCCGTCCGGATACGTCTCCCTGGCCTCCTCGTCGGAGACCGAGCCGGCGATGATCACGTCCTCACCCTGCTGCCAGTTGACGGGGGTCGCAACCTTGTGCTTGGCCGTCAGCTGCAGCGAGTCGATCACACGCAAGACCTCGTCGAAGTTGCGGCCCGTCGTCATCGGATAGACGAGGATGAGCTTGACCTTCTTGTCCGGGCCGATCACGAAGACGTTTCGCACCGTCTGGTTGTCGGCCGGCGTCCGCTTGGTCGGATCGCCCGACACGTCGGCGGTAAGCATCCCGTACAGCTTCGCCACGTTGAAGTTGGAGTCGCCGATCAGCGGGTAGTTCGGGGCGTGCCCTTGGGTCTCCTCGATGTCGGAAGCCCACTCCTCATGGTTGTCGACCGGATCAATCGAGAGCCCGATGATCTTCACGTTCCTGCGGTCGAACTCGGGCTTGATCTTGGCCATGTAGCCGAGCTCGGTCGTACACACGGGGGTGAAGTCCCGGGGATGCGAGAAAAGCACCGCCCACGAGTCCCCGATCCAGTCATGGAAGCTGATCCGGCCTTCCGTGGTCTCCGCCTCGAAATCCGGTGCCGTATCGCCAATTTGCAGAGCCATCTTCCTCCTTTTCTCGCACCCTTGCCATTCCGGCCGCGCGCAATTGTCGTCGCTCTAGAGGTCGCTGTCCACCCAGGACGGCCCGCGAGCGACGTGTCCGCACGACCGCCACAGCTTGTCAGCACGCAGCGTCGCTCTCGCTCGCGCAGGCACCCAGCCAGCTCGTGAAGACCGCGTGAGCATCGGGAGCCGCCGTCAGCGTGACCTCCGTCCCGTAGGGGAACCAGCCCGCGCAGGCGCCTTCGCAGGCAATCCGCTGCTCCACGTCGGTTCGCTTGGTCCCCACGGTCGTCCCGTCGATATACAGGGTCGCTGTGTTCTCGGCGTTGGCCCTTCGGTAGTACCCCTGCTTCATGTAGTTGCGACAACAGGGGTAGAGCGTGTTCATGGATGTGCGCGGGAGGACGAGTTGATCGTTTACGTACACCTTGACGAAGCCGATACTCGGGTCGGCCGAGAACCCGACCTGCGCCTCGAACCGGATCCACTCGTCCGTTCGGAGGAGACCTAGATCGAACTCCCGTCCCGTCAAGCGGCAACTCGTCGCCGAGATGGTTCCCGTTCGCGAAGTCAAAACCAGACTGCGGCGGCTGTCGGGCCCGTCGTCGCGGACTGCGAAGTCAAGCGGCACCGAGCAACTCGAGCCAGTGTGGTGCCACTGGGTGAAGACATTCCATGTACCCGAGTCGTCCGAGGTCGGGAAGCCGGAGGCAAAATAGACCGACCAGCCGAACCAGCGGACGTCCCCCTCCTTGAACAGCACCCCGTAGTTGAGGACCTCGGCGCGCTCGCCCGTGGTCTGGCTCGCGGGAAAGTGGTCGCCGGGCTCCACGGTAAACCTGCCGGCATAGACGCCTTGAATCCGAGTTTCCGACTGGACGACGATGTCGGCGTCCGGGTCTCCTCCTTGCTGTTCGAAGCTCCATTGCGACGTGTCTCCGGTCTCGAAGTCGCCATCGAAAAGAACCGAGGCGGAGGCCGGTGCGACCGCCGTCAAGCCGAGCACGAGGGCACATGCAAGAGCCGCTGCGATCCTGCGACCCGAGGGGCAGCAGCGCGCGAAACGCTTGCTTCAAGGTTGATCCCCTCATGACCCCCCTCGATTGTCGCAGGAAAACCCGTACCGCCGGCCGGCGCGGGGCAGCCGCAGGCCTGGACGCATCCCGCGGTGGGTCCCCACCACGCGTTGATATGGTCGAGAACCAAGCGTCGGCATCGACGTAACCCCTCGCCCACGCGCCGGAAACCACTGATGGAAACCAACGCCCAGAAGCGCTGGCTTGCGCTCTACATCCTCTGCCTCGGGGACATCATGATCGTCCTCGACTCGACGATCGTGAACGTCGCCCTGCCCTCGATCCGGGCCGATCTCGGCTTCTCCCAGGCCTCGCTCGCGTGGGTCGTGAACGCCTACCTCCTCACGTTCGGTGGCTTCCTCCTGCTCGGGGGCCGGCTCGGCGACCTCTACGGCCAGCGGCGACTGTTCCTGATCGGGATCGTCATCTTCACGTGCGCTTCGCTGGCCTGCGGCCTGGCGACATCGCAGGAATTCCTGATCGGCGCACGCGCGGTACAGGGCCTGGGCGGGGCGATCGTCTCGGTCGTCGTCCTCTCGTTGATCATGATCATGTTCACGGCGCCTGCCGAACGCGCGAAAGCCATGGGCGTCGTCGGCTTCGTCCTGTCTGGCGGCGGGACCGCCGGCGTGCTCCTCGGGGGCGTCCTCACGGACGCGCTCAGCTGGCACTGGATCTTCCTCGTCAACATCCCGGTCGGAATCGCCGTCTTCGCGCTCAGCGTGATCCTTTTGCCTCCGGACGGGAAGCCGGCCGGCGAAGGCCGCAGCCTCGACGTGGCCGGAGCTATCACCGTGACGGCAGCTCTCATGCTCGCGACGTATGCGATCGTGAACGGGAACGAAACAGGCTGGACGTCAGCCGAGACCCTGGGCCTCCTCGCCGGCGCGGCCGTGCTCCTGGCGATCTTCCTCGTGATCGAGTCGCGGGTGAGCTCGCCCCTCATGCCATTGGGGCTTTTCCGGTTTCGCAACCTCTCGACGGCGAACGCGGTCGGCGTTCTGATGGCCGCGGCCATGTTCGGGTGGTTCTTCTTCTCCGCGCTGTACCTCCAGCAGGTCCTGGGCTACAGCCCGCTCGAGGTCGGGCTGGCGTTCCTACCGTCGACCCTGGTCTGGGGAGCTTCCTCGCTCTTCGTCTCCGACAAGCTGATCGTGCGCTACGGCGTCAAAGTGCCCATGATCGCCGGGCTCATGCTCTTCGTCATCGGCCTGCTCCTGTTTGCCCGCGCCCCTGTGGACGGAAGCTTCGCCCTGGATGTTCTCCCCGGCATGCTCCTGCTCGGCTTCGCCGGCGGGATCACCTTCAACCCGATCCTCATGGCCGCGATGGGCGACGTCGCGCCAACCGAGGCAGGCCTTGCGTCGGGCATTGTCAACACGTCGTTCATGATGGGCGGCGCGCTCGGTCTCGCCGTCCTCGCCAGCCTTGCTGCTTCCAGGACGGACAGCGCCGTCGCCTCCGGCGACGCAACTGCTGCGGCCCTGAACAGCGGCTTCCACGCGGCGTTCCTGGGGGGCGCCGCATTTGCGGTTGTCGGCGCCGTGCTCGCCACGGTCCTTCTCCACCCGATCGCCGCCCCCGCCCACGGTGAGGCTTCGCCCGCCGGCCAACCTGGTGGCGAGGCGCTCCCGGAGGAGCAAGGAGCGGCGGCCCGGTAACTTCCCGCGCCCGGTGGCAGCACGAAGTGAGCCCTACCGGTCGGTGACGATAGCCACCTCGCCGTGCTCGTCGATCAGGCGCTCCAGCGTGGTGTAGGGCATCCACACGAGCGGATAGTCGCGGCCCCAGCTGTTCTTCAGCTTGAATGCCTGACGCGCATCGCTCGCTCCGTAGATGCAGAGGGAGTGACCGCCGCGAACCTTCCCGAGATCACCCTCGCCGATCCAGTGGTCGAAGCCCCCGTCGGGCGAAGGCTTGGCGATCGGGCGGTCGAAGTTCGAGTACCAGTGGACCCCGATCGCGACCGGCAGGCCGCCCGCGACGGCGGTTCGGACCTCGTCGGTCGACCCGGCCCATCGGTTTCGCTGGACTCCCTCTTCTTTCGAGCGTGACCTCGGTCGATACGGGACCGGAACTCCGTCCGGGCCCATGCGCATCGAGATGACGCGCACGAGTCCCTTGTCCCGGCAGACGTCATAGCCTGCTCGGACGCTCGTGCCGTGGTCGTCCCCGGGGTTCGTGTCCGGCCACTCGTCGATCTTCTTCGCTTCGTTCCAGACGTCAAGCGGGTTGTACCGCCGGCCCGGATGGAGGAGCCCCAGTGCCTTGGCCTGTGCGATGTTCGTGATTGCACGCTCCATCGAGATCCCGTGCCCGACGCACGAGCCTTCCTTCCCCTGGTCATGCCCCCAGTGCCACCACGGAAGGCGGAGCACGCGCTCGACGTGCGCCACCGCGCGCGGAGCGACGGCGCTGTACGGGTATTTCTCCACATGCTCGAAGTCGGTCGGCTCACGTCGCCCCAGAGGGAACTCTCCCCTGGCCGCGGAGCTTCGCTTGGGCCTGAACGGCAGGCTAGGCATGGGCAAAGGGGTTGCCTGCGGCAGTCGTCACGTTGACCTCCAGGGGTCGTTGGTCGTAAACGCGGGCGACCTGCCGCAGTCCTGAGGCCGCCGCCCGATTAGCCTCCCGCCAACTGGAGGCGAAGTCAAGCCCACCGGAAGCACCGATAGCGTGGCCACGTGCGCAAGCGCCGCCAGCTCCTCGTGGCTCTTATCGCGCTCCTCGTCGGCGCCGGCGGAATCTTCCTCGGCAGTGTGGTGCTCGCGGGCGACGAAACGGCGGGGCCCGCCACTCCCGAGAGCCGAACCGTCCGGGTCGATCCGCCGGCACCACCGCTGTCCGGCACCGACCCGATCACCGGCGCTACGGTCGTCCTCGCGCGCGTGAAGAGAAAGGCGGTGGTCATTCACGTCTGGGCGTCCTGGTGCAACCCATGCGCAAGCGAGGCTCCGGTCGTGCGGCGGTTCGTCGAAAAGCACCGCCGGCGCGTGGTCGTGCTCGGGCTCGACCTCCAGGACACGCCGCAGGCGGCGAAGGCTTTCTACGCCCGCTACGGTTGGACGCATCGCATCATCTCGGATCCGGACGGCCGCCAGGCAGCGCGCCTCGGCGTCCAGGATCTACCAACGACGATCTTCCTGGATCGGGGACACCTGATGGTCGCCAAGCTCGAGGGCCCCGCAACGCTCGCCGAGCTCCAGGACGGGCTCGCCCGCGCGCAGGATCGACCGTGACGACTGCAGGCAGGGCGCCATCCGGCGCATGCCGTCCCGGCGGACAGGAACACTAGGACCGTGCGCGCGCTCACCTTCATCGACAGCGAGCCGACCTTCCGGCCCTATCCGTTCGCTCTCTCCCTCGAAGCGCCCGTCGCGCAGGCAGTCGCCGACGCGAGGGTGGCGCTAGCACGCACACCGGGTCGCTTCGACGGTCCGATCGCGTTCTCCCACGGGGTCTCGCCCGAAGGTGCCATCCTGCGGCGCGCCGGGCGCTATGCCGAGGCCCTCGTCGTCTTCGAGGAGCCGACTCTCGCCTATCGCCTCGGGTTTGCCCTCGGCGTCCAGCTCTTCGTCGAGCGCCCCGAGGGCGTGACGCTCTTCCAGCTACGGGGCCGTTCGATCGGCCGCAATCCGCTCCTCTGGACCGCCTCTGCTTCCGGCGGGCTGGCGCCCGGAGAAGAGCCGCTCCAGGCCGTGCTCGCCGATGCACGTGAGGAGATCGGCCTCGGAGCCGACGATCTCGAGGACCTGCGGCCGACGGCAATCTGCATCAACGACGACTCCGGATCGGCGCTGATCGTCTACCACGCAAGACTCCGTGCGGGTGTGGAGCCCGAGCCAGACGAGGTGAAGGTCGCCGAGCTGCACTGGGCAGCCCGTCCTGCCGACCTGGGCGCGCAGGTTTCGGGCGACACGATTGCCTGCTGGGAAGCGATCGAGCGCCGCCGCGCGGAAGAGCTGGAACCGCAGAAAACGCCACGATAGGGGGATATGGCCCTGTAGCCGGCAGGCCGATGCTCACATTGGAGCCTCCTGCCGCATGCCTAAAGACGCCAAGCCCGCCGACGACACCGAAAAAGGATTCGGAACCGGCCTCCGCGCCCAGCTTCAGCGTCGCCGGGACGACGCGCAAGTAGAGCTTGATGCCTCAAAAGAGGCCTTCACAGCCGCCAAGGCGGTCGCCACCGCTCCGTCGAGCGCGAACGGAAACGGCGACGGGCACGCGGAGCTCGAAACCGTCAGGTCCGAGCTCGCAGCCTCCCTCGCCCGCGAGCAGGACCTCAGAACCTTTCTGACCGACCAGATCGAGGCGCGCGAGCGCGAGCTCGAGGTCGATCACGAACTGTCCGCGCGTGCCGCGGACGTCGACGCGAAGCTGAGCAAGCTCGATGCAGCCGAGCTGGAGCTCGAAACGCGCGAGCACAGCGTCGCCGCGCAAGTCGAGGCACTCGAAAAGGAGCGAAAGGAAGTCGCTGCGGCGCGCGAAGAACTTGACGCGACTCGAGCCCGCGTGGACGGCAAGGAGACGCTCACGAGCGACCTCCAGGAAGAGCTCGACCAGAAGCTTCGCGACCTGAAGACCGCTGACCGAGAGCATGAGAAGCTTGCTGCGGAGCTCGGCAAGAAGGCCGGCGCACTCGAGGCCGCCGAGGCCAAGCTCGCCCGCCGCGAAGAGACTGTTACCTCACAGGAGTCCGAGTTCAAGAAGCGCGCCGAAGCAGAGACCCGGCGGGTGACCGAGCGCGAGGCGGCAGTCCGCCAGGCCGAGAAGGAGCTTCCGGCCCGCGAGCAGCAGCTCGTCATGCGAGAGCGTGAGCTGGCGAAGGAGGCCTCGCGGGTCAACGCGAAGGCCGACGCGCTGAACGAGCGGGATACCGAGCTCTCGGCGCGGGAGGCGCGTCTCAAGGACGACGCTTCACGGCTCGAGAACGAGCTCACCAACGGCGGCAAGGCGGCGCAAGAGGCACTCGACCGCCTCAAGCAGCTCGACGCCGCCGAGCTCGACCTGGCCGCCCGAGAAGCCGATCTGGGCAGGCGCGAGGCACACGTCGGCCGGATCGAGTCGGAGGAGAGCCGGGGCCTCGACCTCGAGGAGCTCGAGGAGCGCCTCAAGGAGCGTGAGCACGAGCTCGCCTCCCGCGAGAGCGAGATCGAGACGGAGGAGAAGCTCGCCGCTTCGGTTCGCAAGCAGCTCGACAAGAAGGACAAGCGACTCACTCAGCTCGAGGAGACGATGAAGGATCGGATCCGCGAGCTCGACGACCGCGAGGCCGAGGTCGAGGCCCGCGAGGTCGGGACGCAGGCCGAATCCGAGCTTCGCGAGGACAAGCTCGAGCGCCGCGAAGAAGAGCTCGCCAAGCTGGAAGAGCGGCTCCTCCTGAAGGAGAACGAGTTGCAGACTTACGTCGCACAGGTCCAGGGAGCCCTCAAGCGCCGCGAAGACGAGTGGGCGCTGAAGGTCGATGCCCAGGACGGCGACGACCAGATCTAGCTTGGCAGTACCTGTCTACAGGGGCTCGTTCGGGCGGCGCGAAGCTGAGCGCCTTCTCTGGCGCGCCGGCTTCGGCCCGAAGCGCGGCCAGGCCGAGCGGCTCGCGAAGCTCGGGCTCAAAAGAGCGGTGGCGTCCCTCGTGTTCCCTCCCCGGGAACGGCTCACCGGGCCCGCCCCCCGTGACGACGACGGCAATGCCCTCGCGCCACGGGACGCCTGGGGCCACGACCATCTCTGGTGGCTCGATCGCATGGTGCGGACGCGGCGCCCACTGGTCGAGCGCATGACGCTCGTCTGGCACGACTGGTTTGCGACCTCGAACGACGGGGTCGGATCCCAGAAGCTGATGCTGCGGCAGAACGCACTGTTCCGGAAGCGCGCGCTCGGCTCGTTCTCGGATCTCCTGGTCGACGTGACGCGCGACCCGGCCATGTTGCTCTGGCTGTCCGGAACGGACAACTCCCGCTGGGAGCCGAACGAGAACTACGCCCGCGAGCTCATGGAGCTCTTCACGCTCGGAGCGAGTCGCGGGTATACGGAGCGCGATGTCCGCCAGCAGGCGCGGGCGCTGACGGGCTTTCGAAACGACTGGAACGACTCGGGCCCGGCGAACTTCCGCTACGACAGCGAGCGGCACGACCCCGGTTTCAAGAGGATCTTCGGGAAGCGGGGCAGGTTCGACTGGAGGGACTCCTGCCGGCTCTGCATCCATCACCGCCGGCACCCGTCGTTCTTCGTCCCCAAGCTCTGGAGCTACTTCATTCCGAAGCCCCCGAGCGCGACCACAAGGGCGGCCCTCGAGCGCCTCTATGTGAGCACCAACTACTCCGTCCGGCCGGTCGTGGCCGCGATCCTGAAGCACCCCGACTTCTACAAGGGCCCACGCATGGTCAAGCCGCCGGTCGTGCTCGTCGCCGGAATGCTGCGAGGGCTCGGCCGCGGCGTCGACACGGACGCCTGGGCCTGGATCGGAGACATGTGCGGGCAGCACCTCTTCTATCCACCCAACGTCGCCGGTTGGCAGGACGAGCGTTGGCTGGACACGGCGACGTTTCGCGGCCGCTGGCATGCGGCGAATCGCGCGCTCGAGCCGTATGCCAAGGATCCGGACGCCGAGAGCGGCTCGGAACCTCTCGACGCCGCAAAGCTCGTCGCGCGCGCAATCGCGTTCTGGGGCTCTCCCACGATCTCGGCCCCGACGAGGGGCGCGCTCGTCGGGTTCGCGCAGCAGGCGATCGCGGACGCGGATGAGAGCTGGAAGCAAGAGGTCTACCCCGTGCTGATCCAGAACGCGCTCCGCCAGCTCATCCCTGTCTCCCCCGACTACCAGACCAGTTGAGAGGCTCATGAGTTCCTCCCGCTCCTGTCACTGCAACGAGTTCTCCCGCTCGCACCTCGTGCGCCGCGCTGTCGCCGAAGCGGGTCGCGGGCTGCCGGCGATCGAGCCCGGCATGCCTCTTCCGGCCGGCACCGGCCTCGACCGGCGAACGTTCCTTGCTCGAAGCGCAGGACTCGCCCTCGGGGTCTACGGCGCGAGCAAGCTGAGCTTCGACCTGCTCGACGAGGGCATCGCGCGGGCAGCCACGGCTCCGCCCGGCCGGATTCTCCTTTCGGTCTTCCTCGACGGAGGAGCAGACTCGATGTCCGTCCTCTTCCCCAGCGGAGACCCCCGGTACCGCACGCTCCGGCCTCAGCTCGCGCTCCCCGAGTCGGCAGGACAGGCTTTCGCCGAGGACTCGCGCCTGCGCTGGCACCCCGCTGCGGCGCCCCTGGCCGCGCTGCATGCCGAGGGGAAGCTGACGACGATGCCCGCGGTCGGATACACGGATCCCGACCAGTCTCACTTCACCTCCCGCCACTACTGGGAGGTGGGAGCGACCAGCTCGCAGCTCCGAACCGGCTGGATCGGCCGGTATCTCGATCGCGTCGGCGCTCCGGACAATCCACTTCAGGGCCTTTCGCTCGACTGGCAACTCCAGCCGTCTCTCGCCACGAGCCGCGTGCCGGTGGCGACGGTGGACAGCCCCGACGGGTACGACTTCTGGGCCCGCGGCGTCTGGGGCGAGGTCGAGGACCGGATGCTGCCGACAATCGGCCGGCTCGGGGCCGTACAGCCGCGCACCGATCGCGGGATTGCGCAGGCTGCGAAGGTTGCGGTTCAGGTCGACCAGCTTCGCACCCAGCTGGCGGCGTTCGGCGCGTTCACATCCCCGGTCGCCTACCCGGCGGGCGACGACGAGTTCCCGAGACGTCTCTCGGGCCTCGCCGCCATGATCTCCGCGGGTCTCCCACTCCACTGCGTCGCCATGCGCGCCCCCGGCGCCTACGACACGCACGACGACCAGGTCGCCCAGCTCGAGCAAGGGCTGGCGCTGACGTCGCAGAGCCTCCTCGCCTTCCAGCGCGATCTCGAAGCGCGCGGCATCGCCGACAGGGTCGTCACGCTGATTTGGTCGGAATTCGGTCGCAGGGCCGAGGAGAACGGCTCCGGCACGGATCACGGTGCCGCCGGGCTCGGGCTCGTCATGGGCTCGCAGGTTCGCGGACAGATGATCGGGGAGTTCCCGGGGCTCTCGAGCGGCCTCGACTCCGACGGGAACCTTCGCGCAACCTCGGACTTCCGGGGGCTCTACTGCGCTCTCCTCGAGCAATGGCTCGGAACCGACGCGGCCGGGATCGTCCCGAACGCCGCCGCGTACACGCGGCCCGCGGTGATCGTGTGAGGCGCATCGCCGCGGCCGGGGCGCTCGTCGTCGCCGCGCTCGCCGTCTCCGCGCCGGCCGAAGCCACCCTAGCGTCGCCTGCACGACTGCAGGTGGGCGCGACCGAGTTCCGCTTCACGCTCTCGCGGCTCCAGATCAAGCGCGGGCCGGCGATCGTCGAGCTCGTGAACCGCGGCCAGGACGACCACGATCTCAGGTTGCGCCGGATCGGCGGCACGAAGGTCTGGAGGCTCCCGCGCACGCAGCCAGGAGACCGCGCGCAGCTTTCGGCTTCGTTCGCGGTGGGAACGTTCAGGCTCTGGTGCTCGCTCCCAGGTCACCGGCTCGCCGGGATGCGTACGACGCTACGCGTCGTCCGGTAACCGCGCCAGGGTCCTTCCATGGCCCGCGATGACGTACACGCCGAGGGCTGGCCGGTCGTCGTCCTGCCGTACGACGCGCGCTGGCCCGAGGTCTTCAGGCTCGAGCGGGATCGCCTCGCCGGGATCTTCGGCGAGCGGGCCGCCGGAATCGAGCACGTGGGGTCGACCGCGGTTCCCGGCCTCGCTGCGAAGGGGATCGTGGACATCCTGCTTGGGCTCCGCCCGCTCGAGCTCCATCCCGCAGACCTGGATGCGATGGCTCGGCTCGGCTATGTCTACCGTGGAGAGCTCGGGATTCCCGGTCGCCACTTCTTCCAGAAGGGAGCGCCGCCGACGCATCACGTGCATGCGGTCGAGCATGGCTCGGTCGAGTGGCTGAAGCACGTGCACTTCCGGGACCACCTCCGCACACATCCGGAGGACCTGCAGAGCTACGCCAAGCTGAAGCGCGACCTGGCCGCCCGCTACCCGGACGACCGGGACGCCTACACCGAGGGAAAGTCGCCCTTCGTCGCGGCTGTGCTTAGAAAAGCTTCGAGAGGTTCAAGAACGCCGGCCCCAGGATGACCACGAACATCGCGGGGAAGATGAAGATCACGGTCGGGAAGAGCATCTTGATCGGCGCCTTCATGGCACGCTCTTCCGCGGCGGCCTGACGCCGGTTCCGCGTGTCCTGAGCCTGGACCTTCAGGATCCGGCCCAGAGAGATGCCGAGCTGGTCGGCCTGGATGATCGCCCGGGTGAAAGCTGCGATCTCCGGCGTGTCGACTCGCTGGGACATCTTCTTCAACGCTTCCGACCGGCTCTCGCCGATGCGCATCTCGCCTAGCGTGAGCGAGAACTCCTGAGCCAGCGGACCGTGCATGTGCTCGGTCAGCTTCGAGATCGCGCCGTCGAAGCTGAGCCCTGCCTCGACGCTGACTGCGAGGAGGTCGAGAGCATCCGGGAGCTCGGCACGGACCTTCTCCTTGCGCGAGCGTGCCTTCATCGTCACCCACGCATCGGGAATGAAGAACCCGACCAGGGCGAAGCAGAGGCTGATTGCCAGCCCGCCACCGAATCCCTTGCCCGTGACGGCCGTCGATGGCACCCCCCGCGAAGAACCCGCCGACAGCCAACAGGCCTTTGGCGGCGAGAAACGTCGTGGGCGAGAGCGTCCGGCCCATCCCGGCGCTGAGGAGCTTCAGGTTGATCGAATCGATCGTCGACCTCGGATTGATGCGGAGGACAAAGCGGGCGAGCCCCGTTGACATGGGCACGAGCGCCCGGTCGCGGAAGCTTTGGGCGTTGGCGTGATCGCTCACCCGGCGCCGGGACTCGCCGTAGTGCGCGGCGCGGCGGATCGAGCCCTCCCGCTGGCGCGAGGGCAGCGTGGCCACCTCGCTGACGAGAAAGACTGCAAGACCGAGCGATGCGATGCCGAGGAGAAGGAAGAGCACAGCTACCCCTTAAAGGAGACGATTTTTTTGAGGATGAGAGAGCCGAAAGCCATCATCACGAGCATGCCGATCAACAGCATGTGCCCCGTATGTGAGTGATAGAGAGGGGCCATGTACTCGGCGTTGAGAAGGGTGACCGCACCCAGGACGAAGAACGGAAGCCCGACCAGCGTGTAGGCGGACATCCGGCCCATCGACGTCAGCCCTTTGATCTTGCGCTTGAACTGCTGGCGGTCGCGAACGGTGTCGGCGACCATGTCGAAGATCCCGGCCAGCGAGCCGCCGACCTGGCGCTGGATCGTGACGGCAGTGATCACGAACTCGAAGTCGTTCGACCCGAGGCGCCGGGCCATCTCGCTGAGCGCGACATCCATCGGCCGGCCGAGGCGGGTCTCGGCCAGGACGCGCTTGAACTCCTTCGAGGCGGGGTCCTGATCCTCCTCGACGACCGCCTGGAGACCCTGCCGGAAGCTGTGGCCGGCCTTCAGCGAAGCGGCCATCGTGATCAGGAGGTCGGGAAGCTGGTTCTCGAAGGCGCGCAGCCTGCGCCTCGCCTTCACGTACACGACCAGGTATGGGATGGCCGCCCCCACCGCGAGCGCGGCGATGATGATGAGGCTCGGCAGCCCGGCGACCGCGGCGATGAAGCCTGCGAGGAATGCCGAGCCCCCCATCAGGTACATGAACTCGACCGTGCGGATCGGGAGATCGGCCCGTTCGATCAGATGGCCCATGAGCTGCCAGCGCCGGAAGTGCCCGAAGGTCCGCTCAGTGGCGCGGAAGAGCCCGGAAGCAAGCGCGAGCCGGTCGCGTTCGTCCGGCTGCTTGACCTGCGCCTCCGGGGGCCCGACGTGTGGATCGAGCCGGTGAGAGAGCCAGGCGCCCTTCTTCGCGGCGAACGCAAAGAGCCCCGCAATGAGGACGAGCAGACCGACCGCGCCTCCGAGGACGAGTGCGCCCCAGGCGCTCTCGAGCACGTGCTCGGGAAGGAGGGGAGAGGGCTTCGCATTGTCTGCAGGCGGTGAGAAGCCCGGAATGACGAGCGGAGCCTCGACCGGCTTGTCGCCCGGGGTTGAGGCCTCGACGGTGAGATGGTCACCTGGCCGGGCCGCCGTGACGTAGCTGATCTGCCACGTGCGCTTGAGCTCCTCGGCGATCGATTCGTAGATCGGGGTCAGTGCTCCGCTCGAGGCTGCGCCGTAATAGGTGCCGCCGGTCTTCTCGGCCAGCTCCTTCAGCGGCGCCGGCGTGAAGCGGGAGCTCTCGATTGCGATCGGGTAGACGGCGACGCCCGCATCCTTCGCGGCGCGGGTTGCGTCGGCCAGCGACGCCTTGCTCATGGTCTCGTTGCCGTCCGTGACGAGGATGATCACGCGGGCCGGCAGGGGCTCTCCCGCCAGGGAGCGAGCCGAAAGGACGATGGCATCCCAGAGAGTCGTGCCGTCGACGGAGTCGACCGAGAGAGTCCTGAGCGCCGTGTCGGCGTTGATCGTGGCCGTCGTGAAGCCCGTGAGGGCGACCGTTTCCGTTGCAAACGTCGTGATCGCGATCCGGTCGGCGGCGGGCTTCGCTTCGATGAACGCCCGTGCCGCGGCGGTTGCATCAGCGAGCGGCTGGCCGGCCATCGATCGCGAGCGATCGATGACGAGCACGACGCTCTTCGCCCGCCCGAGGTTTTCGGCGGAGAGCCCCGCAGGCGTCTGCCCGTCCTCGGTGAGCTTCGGAGAACGGACGGTCGGAGCATCGGTGACGACGCTGACCTTGACGGTCGGATAGGCGCTCGTGTCGACCGCCTTCACCTGCACGCCCGCCGAAGCGAGCGCAGGCAGGAGAAGTCCGGCTAGCGCCGCGAGAAGGATCCGTCGGCGCATCAGTGGAACGACCCGAAGCTGGCCGCTGCGAACGCCGGGCGATAGAGATCCGTCTCGTGCTCGAAGAAGTCGGCTGGAAGAGCGACGCCGTTCGCGGCCATCTTCTCCAGGAAGTGCGGCTTCAGCCCGCTACAGGCGAGTGGTGCCAGGAGACCTCGCGTCGAGGGACCCTGACTCGAGTCCTCGTCCGGCGGCTTCGCCAGGAAGATGTCCTGCAGGGTGATGATGTCGGACTCCATCCGCAGGACCTCGGTGATATGGGTGATCTTGCGCGAGCCGTCGACAAGGCGGGTGATCTGCACGAGCAGATCGAATGCACTCGCGGTCTGCTCCCTGATCGCGCGAAGCGGAAGATCGAGTCCGGCGGTGAGGACGAGAGTCTCGATACGGGAGAGAGCGTCTCGCGGTGAGTTCGCATGGACCGTGGTCAGCGAGCCTTCGTGACCTGTGTTCATCGCCTGGAGCATGTCGAGCGTCTCCGGACCTCTGACCTCTCCGACGATGATTCGGTCGGGACGCATGCGGAGGGCGTTTCGCACGAGCTCTCGGATCCGGACTTCACCTTTGCCTTCGATGTTCGCCGGGCGAGACTCGAGCGTGATGACGTGCTCCTGCTGGAGCTGGAGCTCTGCTGCGTCCTCGATCGTGACGATGCGCTCGTCGTCGGGGACGAACGCCGAGAGGGCATTCAGCATCGTCGTCTTACCGGTGCCGGTACCTCCCGAGATCAGCACGTTCAGCTTGCCCTTGACGCACGCGGAGAGGAAGTGCGCAGCTTTTCCGCTCACGCTCCCGAAG
Source organism: uncultured Actinomycetes bacterium (assembly GCA_963722715.1). GTDB lineage: Bacteria > Actinomycetota > Thermoleophilia > Gaiellales > Gaiellaceae > DASQGA01. The sequence goes on from CAVROA010000013.1 coordinate 46,918, forward strand.
TTGATCAGGTCGTCCATCGTGTACGGATCCCGCGCGAACTTCCTGATCGTCAGCGTGGGCCCACGGAGAGAGAGAGGCGGGATGATTGCGTTGACACGGCTTCCGTCCGGAAGTCGTGCGTCGACCATCGGCGAGGACTCGTCGATGCGACGGCCGACCTGAGAGACGATCTTGTCGATGATGCGCAGGAGGTGCGCGTTGTCCACGAACGCGGTTTTCGTGCGCTCGAGCTTGCCTGCGCGCTCGATGAAGATCCGGTCATGCGCGTTGACCATGACCTCGGTTACGGAGTCATCGCGCAGGAACGGCTCGAGTGGCCCGTACCCGAGGATGTCGTCGGCGATCTCGCGCGTGATCTGCCGGCGCTCCTCGCGGGTGAGAGGTGTGCGGTCGAGAGCAAGCTGCTCGGTGACCGAGCGCATGACCTGGTCGGTCAGGTTCTCGGTCGTCTCGGAGCTGAAGAGCTGCGGCCCGAGCTTCGCGATGCAGGCGTGATGGACGCGGGTCTTCAGCTCCGCGTACGGATCGACTGCCGTCGGCTCGCTCGATTCACGCTGGTGCGGGGCAACGACGGAGAGTGCCGCGTGCTCGGCGTTGGCGTTCCCGTTGCCGATGCCGTTCCCGCTCTTGATGCGATCGTGGAGACCCACCGCTACCTCCCGAACCAGCGGCGCTTGTCCGCCTTCTCGGTCTCGACAGGAGCGAGCGTCTTCGCCATCGTGCGGATGGCGCGGGCGAAGTCTCCCTTGGCCTCGGCGAGCACGGCGGGATTCCCGCGGTTCACGGAGAGAGGCACTGCTCGGTCGCTCGGGATCTCGAAGCGCACCTTCACCTCCAGGGCACCCTCGACCTCGCCTGGTTTCATCCCGACCTTCGAGTTGGCCCGGTTCAGGACGACCCGGATCCGATCAGGTGGGAACGAGAGGAGCTCGAGCGTCTGCAGCGCGAGCCTCACGTTCTTCAGGGTCGGAACGTCGAGCCCGCAGAGGAGCAGGAGCTCGTCGGTCCGGTCGAGTGTCGCGAGCATCGGCCCGTGGAAGAAGGGCGACGTGTCGACGACGATGATGTCGTACGACTCACGGGCGACCTCGAGGAGCTGGGCGAGCTTGGCCTCCGTGACGAGCTCGGCGTCCTCCGGCCGGAGTGGCGCCGGGAGGATGTCGAGTCCCGAGGCGTGCCGCGTGACGTAGCCCGCGAGCTTCTCGGTGTCGAGCTCACCCGGTGCGACCACCAGGTCGTAGATCGTCTTCTCGGGCTCGATCCCCAGCATGATCGCCGCGTCTCCGAACTGGAGATCGAGGTCGAGCAGCAGGGCCTTCTTGCCCTCGTGCTTGGCGACCGCGGCCGCCGTGTTCGTGGCGATGACCGTCTTCCCGGTTCCACCTTTGGGCGAGAACACGGTCACGATGCGGCCACGCCGTCCCGGCCGTCCCTGCGCCTTCCTGCCCGAGTGACTCGCCTTGCGGATCGCGAAGACGATGTTCTCGGTCATCTGAGGGAGGAGCAGGACGTCGGCCACGTCGGCCTCGAGAGCATCCTCGAGGAGCGCGGACGACTCCCCGGATGCCAGCAGGATCACCGGCGCCCGGGTGTGCTCGCGGATCTGGGCGAGCTCTGACTGGGGAAGCGCGGAGCTTCGCGTCCCGTGGAGGACGACGCCCAGGTGCCCGCCGGCGAGAACCGACGCGGCATCAGAAGGGTGCTCGTTCCACGCGACCAGCTCGACCTCGAGATGGCGCTCGAGCGCGTCCTTCAGCTCAGCCAGGCCCTCGCAAGACCCGGTCATGAGGACCCGGACCTTCTCGCGGACCGCGGCTTGCATTTCGACGCTCATTGGGCGCTCCTTCCGAAGACGAGTTGACGGAGCTGCGCCGGGCCGAGGCCGTCACCGAGGACGGTTCCGACCGTCTCGACGCTCTCCGGGCTATCGGACGCATCGGTGGTCGGGCGGAGCTGGAGCGACCAGTCAGCGTTCTTCATGACGAAGAAGAGCTTCTGGGCCTGGCTGTCCGTGACGGCCAGGATCGCGGACTCCCCACCGTTCGGGTTGGTCAGCTTCTGATCGCTGGCCACAGGCAGCGGGCCGCGCAGGACGAGGATGTCGCGGAGGACGACGCGGGCGGCAAGGAGCTCCTCGCCGTTCGGCGCGCCACCGGTCGTACCGCCGTCTTGCGCCGGTCCAGACCTGAAGTTCACGACTTTGTACTTGATGCTCGAAACGACGTCGACGTGATCGCCGTCCTTGAGCACGCCCTTCAGAAGCTGGTTCTCATCACCAGGAACCTGGAGTGCGCGCATGTTGCCCGACAGCTCGGCGCGAAGGCCGCGCTTCGAGTCGGACTGGAAGCGAAGCGTCGTTACCTGCTCGCCGGCGTAGACCGGCTGGGTCGCGACGGCGTCCTCGATCTGCTTCGGGTCACTGATCGCGCCCGGGGTGACGTTCTTGCGTTCCACTTCCTGCTTCTCGAGCCAACTGCTGTCGATCACCTTGGCGCCCAGCGTCCCCTCCGGAATGTTCTGGGAGGCGACGTAGACCGTGACGGGCTCTTCGCCGGCCTGGACGTTGCGCTTGAAATTCGTCACATAGAAGGTCACCATCAGCGCCGCTACGAGCGCCAGGGCAACCGCGACTCCGATGTTTCTGACTCGATAACTCATCACACCACGCTTTCTCGGTTCGTTTTGGCTACTCGATTAGCTCGACGGCGTACGCGCCGAAGGCCGCCTGGTTCGGATTCGAGCTCGGAAGCCCCTGCCAGATCACGCGAGTGAACCAGCCGAAGAGCTTCTCGTTGTTTCCCGCCACGTCGAGTCCCGTGAGATGGAATCCGACCCAGCCGATGATCTCGTACTTCGCGCCCGATCCCGATCCCGGAGAGGGTCCGGTAGACGGGGAAGAGAATTTCACTCCCGATGCGGGCCGTGAGAGTGTCCTTGACGTGCGACGAGCTGAATGGATTTCCCGTGCTCGTGTTGTAGGTCCCGAGCTGGCATCTCTTCCTGGTAGCCGTTCTCGATCCAGTCGCCGAGGTCCGACGAGCCGACTCCGTTGTCCCCACTCAGGTTGATGAAGCCGAAAGAGCCGGCGCCGTTGCTCGGGGTTACACCGTTCTTCAGGTGCTCGTATTCGAGCTCGGTTGCTTGGCCCGTGCAAGGCGGCGGCGTGCAGGCGAGCTTCGGATGCTTCCAGTTGACGACGATCGGGGCGACGTACTTGGCAGCGCCGAGCGTTCCCACCCGCGCCTTGGCGCCTCCGTGCACGTCGACCGAGTCGACCCCGAAGACGCCGGAGAAGACACCCGGCGCGCTCTTGGTGCCGGTGACCTTGATCGTGTCGTTCGGGATGTAGGTCGTCGAGATGGTGACGTTCGCGCCGGTGACGCCGCCGCCGTTCTTGTTGGCGTAGGAGAGGGCGTTCGCGATTGCGAGGCCGGAATTGTCAGGCAGCTCCTGGGCACCCGCGAGCGCCGCGGCATCGACGGTCCCTTGCAGCTTCCGATCGGCTCGGAACCAGGCGCCGACGTCGAGGACGGCGGCCAGCATGGCGACGATGACGGTGAGAAAGAGAACGGTCAGGACCGTGGCCTGGCCGGAATTGGTCCGTAGGCGGGTCATTCGACACGCTCCGTGGTCGAACTCGAGAGCGATCCCGACTTCACGACGAAGCCGAGCAGGCTCACCGAGTAGGGATAGGTCGCCGTCACGGTCACGTCGGCGCCATGTGCCCAGGTGGAGACGACGGAAGGGCTCACCTTGGACTGATCGAGGTTCTGCGCCGAGTTCTTGACCGCAGCGGACACCTTGCTCACGCGCAGTGGATCCTGGCTGGATACGGCAGCGACTCGCGCGCCGGCCCGGGTCGCGTCGGTGAGCGTGATGTAGTCGTGAAAAAGGATTCCCATTTGAATGACGCCGAAGAGGACCACGCAAAGGATCGGCAGGACGAGGGTGAACTCCACCATCGTCTGGCCCTTTTCGTTCCTGCTCCAGAACTTCTTTGACATTCCAGTTGGCGGCTTTCTGGTTGAGTTGCGGCTGGTAGTGCGGTGCTGCTGGAAGGAGGGAGCGGGGCCTTTCGTGTGGAAAGGCCCCGCGCCATGTATCCGTGTTGCTGCTCCTGAGATGACTTAGAGGAAGCTGATGACGCTGTCGATTGCGTCGCTAATCGCGCCCGAGAGGAAGCCAAGCGCGACGACGACTCCGAGTGTGATGACGGCGAGAACCACGCCGTACTCCGCCATGGTCTGCCCCTCTTCACGCGTCCGGATCTGGTTCAGCCAGTAAGTGAAGATCGTCATTCGATTCACCTCCCTTCCTCGCCTTGGGCGCGCCCCCCGGCGCGCTGACACTCGTAACGTCCGACGGACGAAAGTGTGGCGTTGGTGCAAATCGCGAGCCAATCGAAACGGCGTGCGAATACGGTGGTCACGCTTGTGAAACCTCCAGCTCTATCCGGCGTGACCGCTCCGCCGTCGTGGCTCAGTTGAAACGATCATCGCCCACAATTGCGCCCGGGTAATCCCCCTCTCGGGTCATATGGCCGTGGATACCGCAAAGGGGGGATGCCCCTGCACCTCGCACGCCCAATAGTTCGTCTATTCCGTGCGCGGCCCGCGGGAATCCGTTCGCGATCCGCGCCGTCGCCTAGGCCTCGGCGCCCGAAACACAGGGAGCCAGGCAGATGTCACACAGGAAATCTCTTTCTCGACGCTATGCGGGACGCGTCATTCTCTTCTCGCTCGTCGGCTGGGCGCTTCTCTCCCGGAGCGACGAGGACGAGAAGGAGCTCGCGGAGCTCGAGGCAGCGGGAGCTCTCCCGCGCGTCCACGAGCCGGTCTTCGAGTTCGACTTCGGATCGCTCGCAGTGGGCTGGGACGAGACCGGTGCCCAGATTCCACCGAACCTCGAGGAGGTTCAGGCTGAGCATGAGCCGCTTGTCGTCCTGCCCGAGTTCTCCTTCGACGAGCCCGTCGCGGTCACTACCGCCAAGCGGCCGAAGCGGCGACTTGCAACGACGCTCGTCTTCGCCACTCTTTTCTTCGCCGGCGCTGCCTTTTCGGCCGGCGCGGGCGATGTGATCGTCCAGGCCGTCGAGTCAGATGCTCCGGCAGCCGGCGACGTGACCTCGACCGGCGAGGAGACCACGACCGGGGCCGAGGAATCGACGCCCGCCGAGGAGCCCGGTGCTTCCGAGACCGGTGAGGCCCCTGCTTCCGATGGTGAGCCGGCGGAAGAGCCTGCTCCCGGCGAGGAGCCGGCTTCCGAGGATCCCGCAGCAGAGGGTGCTCCAGTAGATGCGCCCGCGGTCGACCCTGTCGACGGGGCCGAAGCGCCCACAGCCGACGGGTCTGGTCAGCCGGCCGAAAGCTCGGATGGCAGTGGCGTGGCCGAGCCGGACGCACCGGCAGGTGCCCCGCTCTTCCAGCCACCCGCGGTTTCCCCGTCGGTGAGCGCAGCGGCTGATCCGGAAGTCGAGGCATTCGGGACCGGTGCCACCATCTGGCTGCACCGGACGCTTCCGGATCCGACGCCCCCGGCCCGCCGCCTGGCGCCCGGGTTCGCCCAGATGCTCTCCAACCAGGCACGGGCTGGACATGTGAACTGGGCGCTCGTTCTTGGCGTCCTGCGTGCCCGCGGCGAGGACGGCCGCCGGCCGGCCTCGCGCAGCGAGGTTCACGCGCTTGTTCGCCAGCTCGCAAAGCTGGGCGCCCGCAAGAACGAATGGTCGGCAGTGCTCGCGCTCGAGGGACGGACGGCGTTCGCCGACCGCTCCATCGCGCTCGCGCACTACGACCGGGCAGTCGGCCTCCGGGCACTCGTCTCGGGCCTCCAGGCTGCGAAGCCCTCGCTGCAGCGGCGGGTGCTGGCAGACTCGCGGATCGACATCTACGGAGGAGGGCGCAGCGACATCGCCTCCGGCCAGATCGACGTCCGCGTCCTTGTCGTCCTTCGCTATCTCGCGGAGGCGAATGGACAGGTCAGCGTCTCGTCGCTCCACTCCGGCCACGGCACGTTCGCCCGGCCGGGCGTCGTCTCCGCCCACATGTATGGGCTGGCCGTCGACGTGTCGGCTCTCGGCAACACCTCGATCGTCGGGCACCAGGAGGTGGGCAGCATCACAGAGCGTGCGGTCCGCGACCTCCTGCTCTTGCCGGCCGAGCTGCAGCCACGACAGGTCATCTCCCTGATCGGGATGGGCGGACCGTCCTTCGCCCTGGCCAATCACGACGACCACATCCACGTCGGGTTCTAGCCGAGACCGGGTAGACCTCGAGCTCCAAGCTCGACTGGAAGGGCTCCTCGACAAGAAGGAGCTGGGCGGGGCGAAGGAATCTCCTTCGTCCCGCCTTTTCTTTTCAACAGGTGCGAGAGGGTGGTGCCCCAGAACGCACAAGGGCCGGAAGACCGGCCCATGCGGGGAATCGTATGAGGCGGGACGACCCCGCCCGAAGTGTCCTACGCCTGCTGTGCTGAGGCGATCTTCTGCCGGAGCGAGGACTCAGGGAAGTTGCGAAGCTTGCGCTTCAGATCCGCAGTAATCATGTGAATAGCCGCCTTTCGGTGGTACGAGGGGATTGCCCCCTAGTTGTCGGCCTCAGCCGATGGATCCGCATCCCTCGAATTGGTATTGGCCGGGAGAAGGACTCGAAGCGCTCGGGGGCGGAGCTCGAAGACAAGGGGTGGCGTGAGCATGTCTGGCTCGCCGTCGATGGCCACGTGAAGCCGGTCCCGCTTCGCGGCGACCTCGAGGCGCTTGGACGTCCACTCGACCCAGCCCTCCGACGGCCCGATCCGGCCTGACAAGGCGCGCGCGAAGAGGCCGACGAGGCGCCAACGGCCCACCGCCTCGACCACATAGGCGTGGAGGCATCCCTCGTCGAGTCGGGTTCGCCGACCCAGGTCCGAGATTGCATCCAACGCATAGTCGTTGTTCGCCACGAGGAGCACCAAGGCCCTTCGCCGCTCCGACCGCCCTTCGACCTCCACCGTGAGATCGAGCGGCCTGCGACTCTTACCGAAGGCCGCGGGGATCATTCGAAGCGCAGCCGCGAGCCTGTTCTTGGTCTCGTGAGCGGGGTCGTGCACGAGGCTCGCATAGAGGCCGAGCGAGACGTTGTTCAGGAAGACCCGGCCGTCGACCATACCGACGTCGACGCGACGTTCCTCGCCGTCGCGAAAGGCGTCGAGCACGGAAACTGGATCGTCGCAGTCGAGGTCGAGGTCTCGGGCAAAGTGGTTCCGGGTCCCGAACGGGACGCACACGAAGGGAACATCGTGCTCGAGCGCCTCACCGGCCACGGCCGCGAGCGACCCGTCTCCCCCCGCCATCCCGAGTGCAGGAGCGCCCGCCTCGGCATGCTCACGGGCGATGCCGGCGAGATCGTCGCCAGGGCTGAGCATGTGGGTGTCGATCCCTCGGCGCTCGGCTTCTGCCACCAGCTCCTCGGCCGACGGCTCATCGTCTCCCGACCGTGGATTGACGATCAGGAAGGGACTACCAGGCCGCGCGATTAGACCGCGCCCTCGATCGCGTGGAGCGTCCACGCAGGACCGATGCGGATCAAATGGCCGTCCGGGTCGGCCAGGTCGTACACGTCCGTCCCGAAGCGGGTTCGGACGATTGCGCCCCCGTCGACCCCGCGCTTCCGCAGACGCTCGACCTCCTGCTCCAGGTCGTCGGCAGCGAGCTCCAGGCGTGCGCTTCCACCGGCTTCACGCCCGCGGTCTGGATCCCAGGTGAGCACGAGGTACGTCCGCTGCTCGAGGACGAAGAACGCACTATGGGCGTTTTCCCCCTCGTCGTAGGCAGCCTGCGGGCCGTAGCCCAGGAGGCGGGAGTAGAAGTCGACCGCCCGGTCCAGGTCCGTGACGTAAAGGTGGACGGCGGTAACGTTGCTCATGTGGCGGCACGTGAGCGACGCGCCTTGGGCTTCTCGGGGCTCGAGCCCGCCTGGCGCTTGTCGCGCGCCTTCTTCTTTCGCTGCCGGTCGTTCTGCCAGCGGCGGATCGCTCTTGAGCCACGTCCCATGGAACCAGGACTCTAGCGGCGCGTCGATCCAGGGGCAGTCCTAGGCGCCGAAGAACGCTGAGGATCTCCGGCTCGGAAGCGTCCGGGATGTTGGAAAATCAACTTCACCTGGGCTCGTGTTGCGGCGGGGCAATGCCGAAACTAGAATTTAGACATGTCTAAGTTCCGCCGTCTCACCCGCCGCCAGCTCGTGGTCAGCACCGCCCCGGCAATCGCCGCGTTTCCGCTGGCCAAAGCCGGTATGGCGATCGCAGGCGGGGAGGCGCCACAGCACGCCCACGGCGCGGAGCGAGTGGCGCTCAGCCATGCGGCGATGATCGGCGCCGAGGTGCCCGCACCGGGTGCTCGAGGCCAGCTGGACGCCCTTCTGCTGCCTCCACCCGCCCAGCCCCATGCACCCGGTCGTGTCCGTGAGTACACACTGGTCGGGGTCGACAAGGAGATCGAGATTGCGAAAGGCGTCTCGTTTCCCGCGTGGACCTACAACGGAACCGTCCCCGGGCCGGTAATCCGGGCCACGGAAGACGACCTCCTGCGCGTGCACTTCGCGAACGGGGGGTCGCACCCCCACACGATCCACTTCCACGGCATACACCCGGCCAACATGGACGGAGTCTTCGAGATCGTCCATCCGGGCGACAGGTTCACCTACGAGTTCCCGGCCCGGCCTGCGGGGATGCACCTCTACCACTGCCACTCGACCCCGCTCAAGAAGCACATTCACAAGGGGCTCTACGGCGCCTTCATCATCGACCCGGCGAAACCGCGGACGCCCGCGCAGGAGCTCGTGATGGTCCTGAACGGCTACGACACCGACGGCGACGGCGGGAACAACTTCTACACGGTCAACGGCCTGACCTTCTACTACGCGAAGTACCCGATCCGGGTCAGTCGCTCTCAGACCGTCCGGATCTACCTCGTCAACCTGACCGAGTTCGATCTAGTGAACTCGTTTCACCTCCACGGCGATTTGTTCCGCTACTACCCGACCGGTACGGGAGATCAGTTCGAGTACACGGACACGGTCATGCTCTGCCAGGGCCAGCGCGGCGTGATCGAGATCGACTTCGCGAACACCGGCAACTACATGTTCCACGCGCACCAGTCGGAATTCACGGAGCTCGGGTGGATGGGCTTCTTCGAGGTCGTCGACTGAATGGCCGTCACCGAGGGTGCACTCCGGCGTGCGCCATGGCGTCTCTGGGCCCTCGTCCCGATCGTGCTCATTGTCGGGACCGTCTTGCTTGTCGCGGCAGCGGGCGGCTCGCTGGTTAGTCTCGTCGGGTCGAATGCGCCGCAGCCGGACGAGCTCGACGTCCGCCGTGTCGTCTTCGAACCGGGCGAGATCCGCGTTCGCGTCACGAATCCTCAGCAGGATGACATCACGATCGCCTCGGTGACCGTCGACGACGCGATCGTGCCGTTCACCCTCGACGGACCGGCCCAGCTCGGCCGGCTTCGCTCGAGCACGATCGTGATCCCCTTCCAGTGGGTCGAAGACGAACCGATCGCGGTCGGGGTGACAAGCTCCACCGGTATCGAGACAGTGGAGGAGGTCCCGGCTGCAGTCGAGACTCCCGGCGTCTCGGGGAGAAGCATCCTCGGCTATGCGCTCATCGGCTTCCTCGTCGGCGTCGTCCCCATCGCAATCGGCCTCCTCTGGCTGCCGTCGCTTCGCCGGGCACCGCCCCAGTGGGCAGCTGCCTTCATGGCCCTGACCGCCGGACTCCTGACCTTCCTCGCGGTGGACGCGCTCTCAGAAGCGACGTCGCTGCAGGCAACACTCCCGTCCGCACTGGGGGGAGCGGGCCTCGTTCTCCTGGGCGTCGTCTTGAGCTATCTCGGACTGACCTTCGTCTCCCTCCGGCTGGGCCGAGGCGCGAAGAGCAGCGGCGCCCGGCTCTCGGGCTTCGCGCTCGCCACCGTGATCGCAGTCGGCATCGGCCTCCACAACCTTGGAGAGGGCCTTGCAATCGGATCATCCTTCGCGCTCGGAGAGCTCGCGCTGGGAGCTTTTCTCGTCATCGGTTTTCTCGTGCACAACGTCACGGAAGGGCTGGGAATCGCTGCCCCGCTCGCTGACGACCGCACCGTCTCGCTCACGAGACTGGCAACGCTCGCGGTGGTTGCGGGGGCTCCCGCAATTCTCGGAGCCTGGATCGGCGGGTTTCTGACCAACGACCTGCTTGGAGTTCTCTTCTTCGCAATCGCCGCAGGTGCCGCCCTTCAAGTCGTCGTGGAAGTAGGGCGCTACGTCGCCCACCGTGCGCCCGGTGGGCTCACGTCGGGTCACGTCCTCGGCGGTTTCGTCACGGGCGTCGCGGTCATGTACGTGACCGGCCTCTTGATCTAGGAGGGATTGGTGAAACGCCGCTCGTCGTCGGGGTGCGATGGTCGTTCCGAGGCAAGGACGCAGGGAGCGCCGATAGCAGCGCTATCGAAGCGACTGAGGACGCAGCATCGGGGCGAGCAGCGCGGCCCGACGGCACTGCTGCGTTTCGTCAAACCCTCCTATTAGGAGGGAGGCAAGAGCGGTGAGGAAAGCGTGACGGCAAGGGCTCGAGGCTTCGCGAGCGCCTGCAGAACGAGCACGGTGTCGGCCACCGCTGCGTCCTCGAGGTAGGCCTCCCGCTCCTCGAACGAGCGGAGAACGGCCCGTATGGCCACGTCGTACGCCGGCGAGTCGCGGGCCGCGAGCGCTGCGAGCGCGTCTGCCACGGGCCCTGGGAACGCATCGGGTGCCTCACGCTGGAGCGATCCAGCCGTGGCGGCCGCCTCCTGGTCGACCTCCAGGACGAGCTGCGCCAATGCTGCGGCGTAACGCCCAATCGGCGAGGTGCTCTCGGCGGTCCCGGCTGCAAGAGCCCAGCGCGCATCGTCCGCCGCTCCCTCTCGATCGCCGGCGAGCAGCCGGGCCTTGACGGCGCCGACGGGCCTCCCCCAGCTGTCCGGCGGCGCTCCCGCGAAGCTCTCGCGGTAGCGCTCGGCCGAGCGGATGAGCCATACCGATGCGTCTTCGGGGCGCTCCTGCATGAGCCGTGCGAGCCCGACGCCGCCGGCGGCCATCGCCATCCGAACGAGCTGCTTCTGGCGCGCATCGCCATCCGGCGGGAGTCGCGCCTCGCCGTTCTCGTATCGCGACATCTGGGTCGCTGCGTACGTGTTCCAGTCGATCGGGAGACGCTACAGGAGGTACCTCCACAAGTCGATGGCGTGATGACACTACGTGTATACAATTGTCTTCATCGTCAGAAACGATGACGCCCACCGATACAGAGAGTATCCTGGCGAAGCGTCGATGAACACCGGCTCGAGCACACTTTGGAGAACGGTTGCCTAGACAAAAGTCGACGCATGTGGACGACCCACACGCCGTCGGGATCAGGCTCAGGGAGGCGCGCGAGGCGGCCCGCCTGAGCCAGAGGCAACTCTCGTTTCCGGGCTGCTCACCCGCGTACATCTCGAGAATCGAGGCGGGTGACCGGATTCCTTCCCTACAGCTGCTTCGCGAGCTCGGCAAGCGGCTGGGGGTCAGCGAGGACTATCTGGCAACCGGCGCCGAGGCTCGCGGCCAGACGACGTCCCTGGAGGCCGAGCTTGCGCTTCGGTTCGACGACCTCGAGCTCGCCGCCGGTCTGTACGAGGAGATGCTGGCGGAAGCCGCGGCGCCCGACGCCCGCGTCGAGGCACTGACCGGGCTGGGGCGGATCGCACTCAGGCGCGGCCAGCTGGCCGAGGCGGTACGCCTTCTCGAGGAGGCGCTCTCGACGGGCACGCGAGATGAGTGCGAGCTGCCGGCGCTCGCCGAGAGCCTCGGGCGAGCCTATGCCGAGCGCGGGGATCCCGCTCGCGCTATCGCGATCTTCGAGCGCTGTGTCGCGCATTTCGAGGCGAAGGGCGACCCTTTGCTCAGCGTCCGCTTCGCTTGTTTGCTCGGGGCAACGCTCCTCGAGACCGGGAACGCAGGACGGGCCGAGGCACTCGTCACCGCCGCCCTCGGGACCGGAGAGACGATCGCCGACTTCTCCGCTCGCGCGTGGCTCTATTTCTCACAATGCCGAGCCCGAAGCGCCGAGGGCGACATGGCCGGAGCGAGCCGCTACGGCAGATTGGCGCTCGCGACGCTGGAGTCGGCCGACGACGCCCGTTTCACGGTGCAGTCGCGCCAGATCCTCGCCCGCGCAGCCCTCGCAAGCGGCCGGCCGAAGGTCGCGCTCGCCCACTATCAGGCCGCCCGCCCGCTCCTCGAGTCCAGCGGCTCACGGCTCGAGCAGGCTCGTTTCGGAGCCGGAGAAGCGCACGCGCTCGCCGGGCTCGGCCGCAAGGAAGACGCCATGGCCCTGGCCGCACGCGTTCCCGGGCTGCTTGACGGCGCGTCACCGGCAGAGGCCGGATCGGTCTATTCGCTCCTGGCCGAGGTCCAGGCGGGCCTCGGTGACGCTGCCCGTGCAAAGGAGCTCTACGAGCAGGCGGCCGAGCTTCTCGAGCAGTCGAATCCCAGCCCCACGCTTGTCGACGTCTACTCCCACATCGCCGAGCTCTTCGAGGCCGAGGGCCGGCGCGAAGATGCGTACGAGTACATGAAGAAGGCTGTCGGAATGCAGCAACAGGTCGCTTTGGCCACGCGAACCTAGGATTCCTGAGATATAGTTGGGGCAGAGCCGCGCGCGCCCACGCGCGCCGGCGTTTTCACTTCGGTTGCAGCGCACGCGCGCTGCGCTCATGCAAGAAGCGATACCGCATCCGATCGTTCCGTCGGAGGTCGCGGACGGCTTGGCGGCCGCCGCCCTTCGGGCCCAGGCGTGGGCGGGCGAGCCGTTCCTTCAGGCGGACGAGAACGCCCTCGAAGCCTTGGCCGAAGGCAGGGCACGCCGTAGCGCTCTCGACGACGCGCTCCGGGAGATGGATGCAGGACGCCGGGCACCGTCATCGGAATGGAAGGTGCGCTACGCGCTGATGCTCGGCCTCGAGCGGGTGATCACGGATCATCCGCCCCGGCTCGCCTCGGGCACAGAACTTCGCCGGCACCAGATCGACGCACTCGCAGGGATGCTGACGGAGCTGATCTCGAACATCGAGCACCCGGCGGAGAACGGGGGTCCCGAGAACGGCGCGGTCGACGAGGAGGCTCCAGGAGGCGAGGAGGAGGAGCCTCTAATCGAGGCCGACCAGGTCGACGACGAGGACCTCGACGAGCCCGCTCCTGGCAGCGATTCTGGCGCCGTCCGCCGGTTCCGGTTCCGGCATCCGACCGCGTCCGGGAAGACGATTGCCGCGGGTGGCTTCGTGGAGGCGTCCCGGACGATGGGCGTGCTGATCCTCACCCACAGGCGACTGCTCGTGAAGCAGTTCGAGCGCGACCTGACCGCAGAGGGGTACGGCGACCGCTTTCGCCCTGCCATCGAAGCGGGGAAGGAACCTCTGACCGGCAACCCGATCACGATCCAGACCTACGCCTGGTTCGCGCGACATGTCGGGAGCCTCTCGCGCACGGCCTATCAGCTCGTCATCTGCGACGAGGCGCACACGGCGCTCGGCGAGAAGACCAGCGCCGCCATCAGAAGCCTGACCGAGCCCGTGTATATCGGGATGACGGCCACGGAGCAGCTGATCGCAAAGCAAGTCTCGGATGTGTTCCCGGCCTCGGTCGACGATCTGCCGCTCGCAGATGCGGCGCGGCGCGGACTGATCGCACCGCTCCGGTGCCTGCGCGTCCCGCCTGCGGCTGCGATCTCGTCGGTCCCGATCGTGGGCGGCGACTACGACCAGGAGATTCTGGCCAAGGTCCTCGACCACGAGCTGATCAATCAAGCTGCCGCGAGCTTCTACCGCGATCGCTTCGACAACACCCCTGGAATCGTCTACGCAGCCGGGGTGGAGCATGCCTACAACCTCGCTCGGGAGTTCCGTGCCGCAGGGCTCAAGGCCGAGGCTGTGAGCGGCCGGACACCGCCACTCAAGCTGGCCGAGACCCTCGCTGCCTATGAGCGCGGCGAGATCAACATGCTCGTGAACGCGCAGCTCCTGGCCGAGGGCTGGAACTCGCCTCGCGCGACCATCTGCATGCACCTGGCGCCGACGGCGAGCCGCCGTGTCTATCAGCAGCGAATCGGCCGAATCATGCGAACACACCCGCGCAAGGAAGCGGGCATCGTCGTCGACTTCACCGATCCTGCGGCGACGCACAACGACCGCACGATCACCCTCCACACGCTGCTCGACTCGGATTTCTACCGCCCCGGCGCGCGGGTGACCCCCGCTCCGCGCCGCCGTGTGCAGCGCCGCGCCAGGCGGAAGCTCTCGCCGGCTCCGTGGCTCATCCCGGTCACACCGGACCCGGCCAGACGCGTCGCCGTGATCACCCGCGAATGGGAACGGGTCGATCCGGCCAGGCTCGCAGACGACGAGCAGCAGTTCTGGGCCACCATCGCGGGCCGCCAGCTCCGCTTCGACGAGCGCCAGCAGTTCGCCGAGAAGCTTGCGAAGACATCGCGCGAGTGCCGGGAGATGTTCCTCATGAGCTGCGCGGCCGAGAACCCGAACCGGCGCCTGCGGCTCTCCGCCCTCGGCGACCGCGTCGCCATCTCGGTCGACCGAGCGAGTTTCGACGATCTCGTCTCGATGATCACGTCGGCTCCCACCTGGGAGAAAGACCGTGTCCAAGGAGTCCGCGTGTTGCTGCGAGCGATCGGCGAAGGCAAGGTGGAAGCGCCCGACGACATCGTGTCGCGTTGGGCTTGGCGCCTCGCCCGCGCGACTCGGAAGCTCCAGGACCGTCGCGCCAGCGCCGAGCTTCCGGACGCGAAGCGCCTGCTCGGGGCCCTGACGAACTCGCGCGGCCATCGCCACGAGGAGAACGCCGCCCGGCTGGTGAACGTCGCGCTCGAGCAGCCCATCCACGTCGCGGTGGCTCTGCTGGCCTCGGCCGAGGCCTATACGCCGACGGCCCAGCGGCTGATCGACGGCGCGCGGGAGCGTCTCGGCTCGCCCGCCGAGGTGGCAAACGCGCTCGCCGACAACCTGCCGGCGCCGAAGCAGTCGTCCGGCAAGTCCCGCCGCCGGCGCCGGAAGAAGAAGTCGAAGGGCAAAGGGCAGACGCCTCCGCAGTCGCAGGCCCAGAACGGGGCCGCGCCGGTGCAGCCTGAGGAACGACCGCCCGCCGACCCCGCGCCCGAGCCTGCAGCCACGGGCTGACCCGAGGAGCGGGCTCGAATCCCGCGGCTAGGTTAAGAGCGTGCTCGTCCTCGTCGCGATCGCGTTCGTGGCTGGGATCGTCACCGCGATCTCGCCCTGCGTCTTGCCGGTACTGCCGATCGTCTTCGCCGGAAGCGCGAGCGGCGACCCTCGCCGCCCCTACGCGATCGTCGCCGGCCTCGTCGCGAGTTTCACGGCCTTTACTCTCGCCGCGACGGCTCTCCTCTCCGCGCTCCACCTCCCCGATGACCTTCTGCGGCAGATCGCGATCGCGATCGTCATCGTCATGGGGCTGTCGCTCATGTGGCCCTGGCTCGGAAGCCTCGCCGAGCGGCCGTTCCTCGCACTCGGCCGTCGCCGGCCCGGAGACGTCGGCGGCGGGTTCCTGCTGGGCGTCAGCCTCGGCCTGCTCTTCACGCCGTGCGCCGGGCCGGTCATCGCGGCGGTGTCGACGGTGGCCGCAACCCAGAGCTTCTCCGTCGAGGCCGTGCTGGTCACCCTCGCCTACGCTCTGGGCGCCGGCCTGGTTCTCCTGGCGATCGCAGTCGCGGCGCGGCGCGGGTTCGCGCTCCCGAAGCTGCGCGAGCGCGCGCGCGTCATTCGCCCGGCGCTAGGGGCGGTGATCGTCGGCGTCGGGATCATGATGATCTTCGGGCTCGATCTGAAGCTCCAGACCCGCGTGCCGGGCTACACACGGGCGCTCCAGGGGCTCGAGGAGAGTGCTGCGGCGAAGACCCGGATCGACGATCTGGTGGGTGGCGAGGAGAGCCTGGTCACTGAGAGCACCCTGGACGACTTCGGGCCCGCCCCTGAGTTTCAGGGACTTTCGGGCTGGCTGAACTCGGAGCCGCTGACCATCGAGGGCCTCAAGGGCAAGGTGGTGCTGATCGACTTCTGGACCTATTCGTGCATCAACTGCCTGCGGACGCTTCCGTACATCAAGCGCTGGGATGAGGCCTACCGCGACAAAGGTCTGGTGGTGATCGGGGTGCACACGCCGGAGTTCGCCTTCGAGCGGGTGCGATCGAACGTGGACGAGGCGACGCGCTCCCTTGGCGTCGACTATCCGGTCGCGCTCGACAACGAGTACGGGACGTGGAACGCCTGGGCGAACCGCTACTGGCCCGCCAAGTACTTCATCGACCGGGCAGGACACGTCCGCTTCGCACATTTCGGCGAAGGCGCGTACGCAGAGAGCGAGAGCGTCATCCGGAAGCTCCTCGCCGAGCCAGGGCTCCCGAAGCCGGTATCCGGGTCAGTCGAGGCCGAGACCCCCGTCGGCGTCGAGACACCGGAGACCTATCTCGGGTACGAACGGATCGACCGCTTCTACGGCACCCCGATCGCGAGCGACCGCGAGGCCGAGTACACGCTGCCGAAGGTGCTTCCGGCCAACGGCCTCGGGTACGGCGGCAGCTGGACGGTCGAGAAGGAGCGCATCGTGGCCGGGGCGGACGCCAGGCTGCGGCTTCGCTACCACGCGAGCAAGGTTCACCTCGTGCTGGGGAACGAGGGAGATCCGGAAGAGGTGGAGGTGGTCGTGGACGGCCGACTCGTGCGGACTGTGCGCGTCACTGGTGACCGCCTCTACACACTCGCCGAGCTACCGGGGCCGGCGCGTGAGCATCTCCTCGAGCTGAGGTTCACGCCCGGGACCGAGGCCTACGCCTTCACCTTCGGCTAGTCCGGCTGGGATCCACCCTCGTCCTGCCGCCGCTCCTCGTGGTCGCGGAGAAAGCGGGTCAGCTCGGCTGCGAGAGACTCGCCGGAGACGTCGAGCTCGTCGCCGAGTGTGTCCCGGCGCCGTTCCAGCTCGCGAACGTAAGCCTCTGTCTCCTCGTCCTGCGCAACAGCCTCGCTCACCTGTCGTTCATACGAGTCGGCGGCGCGCTCGAGCTCGCCCAAGTCGAGCTCGACCTGGAGAAGCGTGGCCAGACGTGAGCAGAGGGCATGGGCAGCGCGAGGGCTCGAGGCGAGTGAGGCGTAATGCGGCACCGCTGCCCAGAGACTCGCCGAAGGAAGGTCGACCCCTCTGCAGGCATCGTGGAGAACGCCGACGATGCCTGTCGGCCCCTCGTAGCGCGAGAGCGAGAGGCCGAGCTCACGGACGAGCTTGGGGTCGCTGGCAGAGCCGGTGACGGGCGCCGGCCGCGTGTGGGGCACATCGGCGAGGAGCGCCCCGAGGGTGACGACGAGGTCGACGTTCAGGTCGGCGGCGAGGCCGGCGATCTCCGAGCAGAACGTCCGCCACCGCAGGTTTGGCTCGACCCCGAGGAGCAGCAGGAGATCGCGATCCGCCCCGGGGATCTCGGCGTGGTAAAAGGCGTTCTCGGGCCAGTCCACCCGTCGCGTCAGACCGTCCTCGAGGGCGACCTGCGGACGCGTTGCCTGGAAGTCATAGAAGTCCTCCGGGTCGATGTCGCCGAACCGTTGGGCGTCCCAGACCTGAGCCAGGTATCCAGCGGCCAGCGAGGCGCCCTGCGCGCCGTCGTTCCAGCCACGGAAGGCAGCCACGAGAACGGGTCGGCGAAGCGGCGGCAGGCTCTCGATCCGAAGGTGATCGGCCATGTCCCGAGTTTACGGCAGTCGCCGCCGGACCTCGGCCCTGCCCGGGTCACCCGCGGCCCACCTCCCGCTTTCGAGATTAATCCGAAGAAGCGCGCGTGTGTGACGCCGTTTGTGGCGCTTCCGTGCGCGGGTGTGTCCAGAGTCGCGCGGCAATGCCGACGACACCCGCCCACACTGCGGACGCGAGGGCTACGTGAACGAGCACCAGCCCCCAGGGCAGGCCGTTACGCCACTGGATCTCACCGACGGCCATCTGCAAGAGGAGGACACCGAGCACACCTCCGGCGAGAAGGAGTTCTTCGCGGGCCCGGGCCCGGTGCTGGAAGAGCGCGATCACGAGCAGAAGGAAACCGACGCCGAAGACGGCGGTCGCCCTGACGTGGACGTAGACAGCGTCGAGGACGTTGCCGAAGCGCTCGATGTCCGAGCCGCCCGAGTGCGGCCCGGCGGCCGTGACGAACGCGCCCGTGACGACGAGGACGAGCGCCGCCGGGAGAACAGCGAGCGCGAGCCAGGGCAGCCAGGCCGGCACCGCCCCCACGGGACGGCCCTTGGCGAATCCGTCCGCTCCCACCAGAACAGCCGTGGCCAGGCCCACCGCCGCGAACGCGAGCAGGAAGTGCGACATGACGAGGAGCGGGTGGAGGTCGAAGATCACCGTGAGGCCGCCGAGCGGGATCTGCGCCACGACGGAGGCCGCGACGCCCGCGGCGCTCCACCGGAGCCAACCCGGCAGGGCGGCCACCCGGCGCGCCGCGATCGCCGCGATCGTCGTGCACACCATGGCGCCAAGGGCCACGACGCGGTTTCCGAACTCCACCAGCGCGTGAAAGTCCTTCTCGGGAAAGGGTGTGTTGCCGCAGCGGGGCCAGTTGTCGCAGCCGAGGCCGGAGGCCGTGAGGCGCACGACCGCGCCGGTCGCAACGACGACGAAGAGGGACCCGAGCGCGACCGCGGCGAGGCGCCGGAAAGCCGACGGAGAGACAGAGCGAGCGCGGCTCCGAGCCCGTGAGAGCCTGGAGGTCGCCGCCTCGATCACTCGAGCGCCACCCCCGAGCCCGCGTCGACGCGCCCGATCCGCGCCAGGAAGAGCCCCGCGGCCGCGAACGTCGCCTCGAGCACAGGGGCACGATCTTCGGGCAGGGAGATCAGGAGCCCCCCGGCCGTCTGCGGGTCGTACCCGAGGGCGAGCGTCCGATCGGTCGCCGGCCCCGCCTCGAGAGCAGCTGCCGCGAAGTCGCGGTTGCGCCCGTCCCCGCCTGTTCGGATGCCCGCCTCGGCTGCTTCGAGCGCTCCCGGAAGCGCCGGGAGCTCTTCGGATCGAAGCACTACCCGGACCTCGCTACCCTCCGCGAGCTCGTACGCGTGGCCGAACAGGCCGAAGCCGGTCACGTCGGTGACAGCATTCGGCTCGAACGGACGCAGGAGCTCGGCCGCCTCGCCGTTCAGGAGTGTCATCGACGCGGCGACCGCCGCCTGCTCGTCGTCACCGAGGAGGCCCTTCCTGCCAGCCGTGAGGACAAGGCCCGTTCCCAGCGGCTTCGTCAGAAAGAGGGCGTCATCCGGACGGGCGCCACTCTTCCGCCACAGCCTGTCGGGATGCGCCGTACCGACCACGGCGAGCCCGTACTTCGCTTCCTCGTCACGGATCGTGTGACCCCCTGCAAGCACCGCCCCCGCCTCCTCGACCTTGGCCGCCGCCGCATCGAACGTCGCGCGCACGGACTCGATTGGAAGCTCCTCGGGAAAGGCAGCCACCGAGAGCGCCAGAAGCGGCCTCCCGCCCATGGCGAAGACATCGTTCAGCGCATTGGTGGCCGCGACGGCGCCGAAGAGCGCGGGGTCGTCCACCATCGAGGGAAAGAAGTCGATCGTAAAGACGATCGCCTGCTCGTCGGAGAGCCGATAGACCGCGGCGTCGTCTGCTGGGTCGAGCCCGACCAGGAGGTTCTCGGAGGCCGTCGGGACGAAGCCGGCGAGAAGCTCGCGCAGCCGGGCCGCCGAGTACTTCGCCGCGCACCCCCCACCGGCTTCGAGGCCGGCCAGCCGCGCGGTAGTCTCCACGGAATGGAGCGTACCAGCGGCCTTGCGGCCACCCGGCCGTACGGCTGCTCGACGATGACAGGCACGCTCCGGCGTGTGCTCGTCCGGGCGCCCAGACCAGAAGACGTGACCGGGTGGCGCGCCTACGGCTGGCGGTCGGAGCCGGACTTCGGTCGTCTCGAAGCCGAGCACGAGGCGTTCAGGACCATCCTCTCCGACGCCGGCGCCGAAGTCGTTCTGGCACAGACGCCGCTCGGAGTCTGCCCGGACGCCATCTACGCCTACGACCCGTCGCTGGTCACCTCGCGCGGCGCGATCCTGCTCCGGCCGGGGAAGGAAGGGCGCCGGGCGGAAGTCGAGGCCATGGCCGCGGACCTGGTCGAGGCCGGCGTGCCGATCGCCGGGCGGCTCGAGGCGCCCGCGACGGCGGAGGGCGGCGACACGGTTTGGCTGGACGATCGCACGCTCCTGGTCGGCCGCGGCTACCGCACGAACGACGAGGGCGTGGCTGCCCTGCGGGCAACGCTCCCCGACGTCGAGGTGATCGTGTTCGACCTCCCGCACCTGCACGGTCGCGAAGAGGTGCTCCACCTGATGTCGTTCCTCTCGCCGCTCGATGTCGATCTCGCGGCGGCCTACCTCCCGCTCATGCCCGTGCGCCTGGTCGAGCTACTCGAGGAACGCAGCATCGAGCTCGTCGAGGTTCCCGATGAGGAGTTCGAGTCGATGGGCCCGAACGTCCTCGCCCTGGGCCCGAGAAGGGCACTCGCACTGGACGGCAACCCGGAAACGCGCCGAAGAATGGAGAAGGCAGGGGTGGAGGTGACAGGTCTACACAGGGCGACGAGATCTCAAAAAAGGGCGACGGCGGCCCGACTTGCTTGACGCGCCCGCTCCTCCGGGACTGAGGTCTTCGACAAGCGTGCCGAGCCGCGCCAGAAGGCGCGGCTCGTAGCGACAAGAAGCCTTTGGCCGCCTCCCGGCGGCCAAAGGCGGTCACCCGGCTATTTGGAGATCGGTACGTCGACGAGATTGCCCCACTCGGTCCACGACCCGTCGTAGTTTCGGACGTCCTTGTAGCCGAGCAGCTCCCGCAGGACGAACCAGGTGTGGGCGCTGCGCTCGCCGATCCGGCAGTACGCGGTCACCGATTTGTCCTCGGTGACGCCCTTGCCCTCGTAGAGCTCACGTAGCTCGTCCACGGGCTTGAACGTGCCGTCATCCTTGACGGCACTGGCCCACGGGATCGACTCGGCGGTGGGGATGTGACCGGCCCGCTGGGCGCCCTCCTGCTCGTAGCCTGGAGGGGCGACCAGGTCGCCTGCGTACTCTGCGGGCGAGCGTACGTCGACCAGCGCGCGATCGTCGGCGCCGATCCACGCCCTGACCTCGTCACGGTAGGCGCGGATCGATTCGTCGCGCTCCGTCGCGTTGTAGGTCTTCTCCGTCGGCGACGGGACGACGGTCGTGATCTCGCGGCCCTCGTCGATCCATTTCTGGCGCCCACCGTCGAGGATCCGGACGTCGCCGTGACCGTAGATCTTGACGTACCAGTACGCGTAGGCCGCGAACCAGTTGTTCTTGTCCCCGTAGACGACGAGCGTCGTGTCGTTCCCGATCCCGCGCTCGCCGAGCAGGCGCTCGAAGGTGCCCTTGTCGACGATGTCGCGCTCCACGGGATCCTGCAGGTCGTCGCGCCAGTGGAGCTTCACGGCGCCCGGAATGTGTCCCTCCTCGTAGAGGTCGGGGTTTTCGTCGACCTCGGCCACGACGATCCCGTCCTCCCCCAGATGCTCGGCGAGCCAGTCCGTGGTCACCAGCACCGGCTTCGCGTGTCCGTTCTCCGCCATCGCTTCCTCCTGTCGCTTTACCAATTGAAGTAATGGCAGTATGTCAGACCCGGCCTGGGCCAGGACGAGGCCCTAGAGAAGGTGTGAGCGCACTGCTTGCTCGAGCTCGTCCTTCGACACCGCGCCCTCGAACTTCGCCCGGATGACACCCTTGTCGTCGACCACGAACACCCAGGGCTCACTCGGGAGATTCCACTGCTTGACCCATTCGTTCGTGCCCTTGTCAGGATCGTTGTCCTCGTAGATCTCGATGTGAATCCACCGCACCGGTGAGCTGATCAGGTCGCGGCGAACCGCGTCGACCGTCTCGACCGTCGGCCCGCAGGTCCTGCTCTCGCAGTACTTCGGAGTCGCGAACACGACGACGAACGGCTCGTGCGCGTCGAGCGCCCCCGCGACCGAATCGCGGAGGAGCTCCGTGTCGGGAGGGCTCGCCGTGGTGATGGCCTCGGCCGGCGCGTCGGCCAGCGTCGGGTTGTCGGATCGCGGCGCCTTCGCGCCCAGGGCAGGTGTGGCGCTCTCGGAGGAGACCTCGATCGAGCCGACGCCCTGGATGTCTTCCCCTTCCGGCGTGACGACGACCCAGTAACGACCGGTCTCGGGCAGGTCGACGTGCGCGACGTAGAGGTCGGTCGCGTCCAGATGGTCGTGCGGGGCAGAGCCCGGCGGGTGCGAGTGCGGCTCGAGCGGGACGAGCTCGGCTTCTGCCCGCGCCGGCTTCGAGGCCTCTTCTGTGCCGACCCAGACGGTGGCGCGCGGGCTTTGCACGAGCTTGCCGTTCTGCCGGACGATGAGGAAGCCAAGGCGATTCGGCCCCACGGCGAAGTCCGAGCTCGAGAGCGTGAGCGAGACGAATCCTCCTGGAGCCGCGGCGAGCTCCGAATCGACCCACCGGGGGAGCGATCCGCTCGCCGACGCCGTGGTCTCCGCGACTCCGATCTTGGCGGCCGGCCCTGCCTCGTCCGAGTCTCCCCCACAGCCTGCGAGGACGAGTACGAGAGAGCACGCGACGATGACAAAACGCACTCGCTCCATTGTGGCGAGCGCGGCTATGCTCGTGCGGCGATGACGCTCGGCGATTTCATGTCCCGCGAGGTTCTCTCGGTCGCGCCCGAGGACACGATCGGCGAGGCCGCGCAGCTGATGGCCGATGCGAACGTGGGCTCTTCCGTGGTGCTCGAGCACGGCCGCTTGATCGGCATCCTCACGGAGCGCGATCTGCTCCGTGCGATGGCCCAGCGCGTCCATCCGAGCGAGGCGCGCGTTCGGGAATGGATGACCGCGGAGCCAGTGGCGGTTTCAGAGTCGACGAGCGCAGACGAGGCGGCCCGCTTGATGGTGGAGCACGGATTCCGCCACCTGCCGATCGTGGACGGCGACCGGACGCTCGGCGTCGTCAGCCTGAGGGACGTCATGCGCCACAGTCTCGAGTCCGAGGCCGGCTCCAGCTGAACCCGGCGAGAAAGACCGCCTAGAGCAGCTGGAGCACGATCAGGGCCGCGGCGAGTATCCACGCGGCCGCGAGCGGCCCCAGCAACGGGGCGAGCGGGCGAAGGGAAGGACGCGGCTCCATGGCGAGTTTTTCGCCAACCGAAGCGCTAGTCCTTCCCTCCGGCTAGTGACCGTGCTGGAACCCACCAGCCGCGCTCAGCTTCGCGAGGAAGAGAGCGAGAGGGGTGAGGGATGCGATGGCGAGGGTTGCCTTTGTCTTCACTGATTTCACCTCCTTTTCTAGAATCTGAAGTCCTGCAGGGATTCGGCCGCACGGCGATAGAGGTGAGCGGCTTTTCGATCGTCACCGAGCTTGGCGGCGAGGTCGCCCTTCGCGACCCACGCTGCCGCCCGGTGGCTGGCGGAGGAAAGCTGTTCGAAGCTCGTCTCGGCGCAGTCGAACATCTCTGCGGCCTCTTCGAGCCGGTCTTGCTCGAGTAGAGAGCGTCCGAGGACGAGCTGGGCGTTACCGATCTCGTCGATGAACTCGACCCGGCCGGCCAGGAGCTCGATCGCGTGACGCGACTGCTCCTCGGCGAGCTTGACCTCGTTCGTGCGGAGGTGAACCTGCGCGAGTGACGACACCGCGTAGGCGGCGTCCACGTCACTGCCGATCTCGAGCGCGACCCGGAAGGCGTCCTTCAGGTACGCGATCGCCTCGTCCGGCTTGCCAAGCAGGAAGTTCAGGCCGCCGAGGTTGTTCAGAAGCTTGCCTTCGTTGACGCGATCGGCGACCCGCTCGTAGATCGTCTTCGCCTTCTCGGCGTACGAGCGGGCGAGGACCCACTGGCCCTTGCGCTCGGCGATCAGGGAGGCCTGGAAATAGTGGTGGGCGACGCTGCGCTCGTCGTTCAGGGCCTCTGCGAGCTCGAGCGCGCGCTCGACGTCTTCGCGGGCGGCTTCCCAGTCGCGCTGGCGCTGGTGGCAGCGGGAGCGCCAGCCGAGGATGTTCGAGCGGAGGCGGTCGCAGGGGAGTCCCGAGCGCTCCGCCAGATCGAGGGCCTCGGTGAAGAGCGCCGAAGCGGTGGCGATCGAAGAAAGGTTCCAGCGGCAGGCGCCGAGCCGGAAGAGCACCTCGGCCCGGTCGACATCGGTGAAGACAGGGTCTTCTGCGAGCACGCGCGCCCGCGTGAGGACCGCGACGGCCTTGCGAAGCTCGCTGACGTACATACGGGCCCAGCCCTCTGCGAGGAGCGCCCGCAGCTCGAGCTGGGGCGCCTGTGCGGCTCCGAGCGACGTGACGACCGCCTCCAGCATCTCGACGGCCTCGGTGTACTGCTGAGACTCGATCGCGGCCTCGGCGCGCGAGATGATGCTCTCGGCGCGATCCTGGTCGCTCGTGGAGACCCCGGACTCGAGGAAGCCCGAGTCGACTCCGAGGCGAGCGGCGAGCCAGCTCACGGTTTCGTCGGTCGGGCGGGTCTTGCTCCGCTCGATCTGGCTCAGGTACTCCTTGGAAAAGCGCTCGCCCGCAAGCTCAGTCTGCGTCATCCCCCGGTTGATGCGCAGCTGGCGGATCCGGTCGCCCAGAGACGCGCGCGGCTTGGTACTGCGCTGCGTGGGCGTTCGAGTCTGCGGCTGAGTAGTGGACTGCGGCATGGTGGTACCTAAAGTGAACTATAGGGAGGATTTTTCACTTCACAACCCCACTTGACTTCCACTTGCACTGGGCTATAGTCAGAAAAGCTCGCATTCCGGGCCGGACGCCAGGCTGTGGGATGTGGGAGTCACGGCGACACCTGACCCGGAGGCTCGGCTGGGCCGCAGAGCCGAAGTCTCCGGGTCGTCGCCTGCCACGAGTCATGAGATACTCGTCGGCCGTTTCTCCTCCTTCGCTGTATCCCTCGCACGAGTGCCGTCGCGAGAATCCTCAGGCCGTAGGTAGGAGCGAGGTCGTGCTCTTCGAGGCGATTCTATTCGGGGCCGGTGAGCCAGCGCCGCCGCGACGCGAAAATCGCAGGTGTCTCCGCCTCCAGAAAGCCTCCCAGCCGGTCGCTCGTCACGAGCAGGAGGCCGAGCGAGACGAAGATCCAGGCCTCGGCATCGGCGTCCCGGTCCGGAAGCACCCCTCCGGCCGCTTGTGAGCGGCGGATCACGTCGCTGACGTAGTCGTGCACTTCGCGCAGATGGGCGCGCATGTGCTCGCGGATCACCTCGTCCTCGCTCGACTCGGACAACGCCTGCAGCCAGAGGTTGCCGATCGCCATCTTCTGCTCCGTGGCCGCGAGGTATGCCTGCCCCATCGCGGCGACCCAGGCAGCCGGGTCGGGCTCGGCGGCCACGACCTCGTCCCAGAGCCCGCGGATGCGCCTCCAGGTCTCGTCGATACAGGCGAGATAGAGGTCGCGTTTCGACTCGAAATGGCGATAGAGAACGGGCTCGGTGACACCCGCCTCGCGGGCGATCTCCGCCGTGGTCGACCCGCGATAGCTGCCGCTGGAGAAGACCCCGCAGGCGCAAGCGAGCAGCGATGCGCGCCGCTCGTCCGCCGGAAGCCGCGTGCGACCCATCAGGCTGTGGCCAGGTCCGCGACTTCCGCGTGCCGGTGATGCCGCACGGTGGCGATGGCCACGATCGCCCCCGCGAACGCAATCCCCGCCGCCGCAATGAGAGCGTGCTGGAAGCCTCGCACGAACTGGTCGGCCGCACGGGGATCCGTGACGGGTACCTTCAGCGAGGCAGCCACGATGGCTCCGAGGATCGCGATCCCGAGCGACCCTCCGACCTGGCGCATGCTGTTCAGGACGGCCGAGCCCACGCCGGCCTTGTCCACGGGGACCGACCCCATGGCGACAGAGGTCGTGGGCGTCATGGTGATTGCCATGCCGATGCCCCCGACGATGAGCCCGGGGAAGATGTCCCAAAAGCTCGAGCTCCGGTCGAGCCGCGAGAAGATGAGGAGGGATATCCCGAGGAGGATCATGCCCCCGCCCATGAGCCACCGGCCTCCGATGCGGTCGGTGAGCTTGCCTGCCACCGGTGCGAGCAAGACGATCAGGATCGTCATCGGCAGGAAGGTCGCGCCGGTCTGTGTGGCCGAGTAGCCGAGGATGTTCTGCATGTAGAGCGAGACGAAGAAGAAGACGCCGAACATGGCCAGCGCGACGAGCAGCATCGTCACGTTGGCGCCGGCGAAGGTGGGGTTCTTGAAAAGAGAGAGATCGAGCATCGGAATCCGCTGCCGCAGCTCGAGGAAAACGAACGCGACGAGCGCGACGACTGCAACCGCGAACAGCGCCAGGATCCGGGTCGACGTCCAGCCGTACGTGTTTGCCTCGATCAGCCCGTACGTGAGCGCGAAGAGCCCGATCCCGGAGGTCAGGAGCCCCGGCAGGTCGAGTCGCTGCTCGGCAGAGGTGTCGCGCGACTCGCGAATCGCAAGCCGGGCGACGACGATCGCGAGGATTCCGACGGGGACGTTCACGAAGAAGATCCAGCTCCAGTCGATCTTCTGGGTGATGACGCCGCCGAGCAGCGGGCCGATCGCGAGCGCCATGCCGGCGGTGCCGGCCCAGATGCCGATCGCCATCCCCCGCTGCCGCGGAGGGAACGTGGCCGTGATGATCGAGAGCGTCGCCGGGTTCATGAGCGCGGCGCCGACTCCCTGGACGATGCGCGCTCCGATCAGCATCTCAGGGCCTGTCGCGAGTCCGCAGGCCAGCGAGGAGAGTGTGAAGATGGCAAGCCCGGCGATGAAGATCCGGCGCCGGCCGAGCATGTCGGCAAGCTTCCCGCCCGTCAGCATGATGACTGCGAAGGTGAGCGCGTAGCCGTTCACGACCCACTCGAGCTCCGAGATTCCGATCTGAAGGTCGCTCGCGATCGTCGGCAGCGCGACGTTCACGATCGTGTTGTCGAGCATGATCATGAAAAGCCCAAAGGCAACCGCCCCGAGCGTCCACCACTTCCTGTTCTCCTCCGTGAAGAGCCTTGCTCGCACTCACCGACCTCCCCTTGTTCGCCGGAGCCTATGTTAGCGAGCACTAAGAACACCCACAACCCGTTTCCGTCCCTCCGCGCGGGGGGACGAGCCGTCTGATGCCGCGGAACCCCCTCGAGGAGGCCGGCCGGGCCCTGCGCCAACTGGGAGACCGCCTCCGCGAGACGGCAGGCCCTGAGGGCGAATGGATCGCAGAGCAACTGGAGCGCATCTCGACCCGCGAGGAGCCGCGCACGGACGGCGATCGGAGCCTCGGCGAGCTCCAGTCGGAGCTGGACGGACTCGTCGGCCTCGAGACCGTCAAGGAGCAGATGCACGCCCTCGTCGCGTTCCTCCAGGTTCAAAGTCGCCGGAAGGAGCACGGGCTTCGGGAGGCCGCGACCGGCCAGCACCTCGTCTTCCTCGGCAACCCGGGCACGGGCAAGACCACGGTCGCTCGACTGCTCGCCCAGATGTACCGCGCCATGGGGCTCCTGCGAAAGGGCCACCTCGTCGAGGTCGACCGCTCGGGCCTCGTGGGCCAGTTCGTCGGCACGACGGCGATCAAGACCGACAGGGTCGTTCGCCGCGCGCTGGACGGGGTCCTGTTCATCGACGAGGCGTACGCCCTGGCCCGCGAGGAAGCACGCATGGACTTCGGGCCGGAGGCCGTCGAGACCCTGCTCAAGCGCATGGAGGACAACCGCGAGCGGCTCGTCGTGATCGTGGCCGGCTACCCGGCGCTCATGCACCGGTTCCTGGACTCGAACCCGGGTCTCAGGTCACGCTTCTCGCGCGAGATCGTCTTTCCCGACTACTCGACCGACGAGCTGGCCAGGATCACCGGTCGCTTCGCAGCCGAGCTCGAATACCGGCTCACCGAGGAGGCCGAGGCCGAGCTTCGCGCCGTGCTCGAGGCTGCCAAGCGAAGCGAGTCGTTCGGAAACGCTCGCTTCTCGCGCACGGTCTTCGAGCAGGCCCTGAACGCCCATGCGCTTCGGCTTGCACGAGAGGGAGACCTCACGACCGCCGGCTGGGACGTCCTCCAGACGCTCACGGCCGAAGACATCGCGGCGGCCGCGCGGACGCTCGGCGTCGAGGCGCCGGCTCCCGCCCGCGCGCGCTTCCGCTTCAAACGGCCTTAACTTGGAGCGCGGGCGGCCGCGTGATACGAAGTGGGACCTGCCGCCGCTTCTGTCTACCGAAGGCCTGGCTCGAGCCGCGAGCCGCCATCCCTGGCGGACGATCAGTGCCTGGTTGCTCGTCCTCGTGGTGTCGTTCGGGGTCATCGCGGTCTTCCTTGGTGATGCGCTGACCAGCGAGAGCGACGTCACGAGCAACCCGGAGTCGAAGCAGGCGTACGAGCTCCTCGCCGAGCGGTTCCCGAACGAGCCCGAGCCGAGTGAGATCGTCGTCCTACGCTCGGACCGTTACACCGTCGACGATCCCGAGTTCGAGGAGAAGGCGCAGGCAGTCTTCGAGCGCGCTCGCCAGACGGGGGTCGTTGCCGACGCCGAGAGCTACTTCGCGTCGGGAGACGACTCCCTCGTCTCGGAGGACCGCCATGCCACGATCGTCCCGATCTTCCTTCGTACCGAGGAAATCGGCCCGCTCGTCGACACGGTGGAGGATGCGAACGGCGGCGGCTTCGACGTCTCGATCACGGGCAGCGTCACGAGCGACGCCGATTTCGAGAAGCTCTCGGAGGAGGACCTGCAGAAAGGGGAGCTGCTGATCGGGCTGCCGGCGGCGCTCATCATCCTCGTCCTCGTCTTCGGAGCCGTCGTCGCAGGACTGATCCCGGTGCTCCTGGCACTGCTCGCGATCGTGGTCGCGGTCGCCCTGACCGCCCTCGTGGGCCAGGTGTTCGAGCTCTCGTTCTTCGTCGTGAACATGATCTCGGGCATGGGGCTCGCGCTCGGGATCGACTACTCGCTCTTCATCCTGTCGCGCTACCGGGAGGAGCGCGTCCACGGTCGCGAGAAGCCCGATGCCATCGCTGGTGCGGGCGCCACCGCGAGCAGGGCGGTCCTCTTCAGCGGGATCGCGTTCGTGCTGGCCATGATCGGGATGGTGCTCGTGCCCGACACCATCCTCCGGAGCCTCGCGACGGGGGCCATCCTGGTCGGGATCGTCTCGGTCCTCGCCGCGCTGACGCTGCTCCCGGCGGTGCTCAGCCTGCTCGGCGACCGCGTCAACGCGCTGCGCGTCCCGCTCGTCGGCAGAAGCGCCGAGAACGCAGGCGCGGAAGGACGCTTCTGGTCGGCGGTGGTCAAGCGCGTCATGCGCCGCCCGGTCGCCAGCCTGGTCGTGGCTGGTGGCCTGCTCCTGGCGTTGGCGGTGCCGATTCTCGACATGAACACCGGCTTCGCGGGCATCAGCACGCTGCCCGACCGGTTCCCCTCCAAGCAAGGGTTCGCGGCCCTGTCGGAGGAGTTCCCACAGGCCGGGACGAACCCGATCGAGATCGTGATCGACGGGAACCTCGAGTCCCCGGCGGTGCAGCAGGGCGACGAGCGCTTACAGCAGCGGCTGGCAGACAACCCCATCTTTGGACCGGCCACGGTCGAGACGAACGACGAGGGCAACCTCGCCCGAATCACGGTTCCGGTCACCGACTCGGCGAGCCCCGAGGCCTACGACGCGGTCAGATCGCTGCGAAGCGAGGACATTCCTGCCGCCTTCGCGGCCGCCGACGCACGGGTGCTCGTGACCGGCGAGTCCGCAGAGAACGTCGACTACTTCAACCTGATCGGAAGCTGGCTGCCGATCGTCTTCGCCTTCGTGCTCGGGCTCAGCTTCATCCTCCTGACGATCGCGTTCCGCTCGGTCGTCGTCCCCGCGCTCGCGATCGCGCTCAACCTCCTCTCCGTGGGCGCGGCCTACGGGCTGCTCGTGCTCGTGTTCCAGAAAGGAGTCGGGAACGAGCTCTTCGGCTTCCAGCAGGTGGATGCGGTCGAGGCCTGGGTGCCGCTCTTCCTCTTCTCGGTGCTCTTCGGCCTCTCGATGGACTACCAGGTCTTCCTGCTGAGCCGGATCCGGGAGCGGTTCACGGCCACCGGGGATACCGCCGGCGCAGTGGCGTTCGGGGTGGGATCGACCGCCCGGATCATCACCGGCGCGGCGCTGATCATCGTCGCGGTCTTCGCCGGCTTTGCGGCCGGCGACCTCGTCATGTTCCAGCAGATGGGTTTCGGGGTCGCGGTCGCCCTCCTGATCGACGCGACCATTGTCCGCTCGGTGCTCGTGCCGGCCGCCATGACGCTCCTCGGAGATTGGAACTGGTACTTCCCCTCATGGCTCGCCTGGGTTCCGGAGCTCCAGGTCGAGGGGCACGAGCCTGCGCCCTCGGGTAGGCCCATTCCCGCCGAGTAGGCTTCCGCCCGGATGGCGGAGGTGATCTGGGAGCCGAGCCCCGAGGTGCTCGAGCGCGCGAACGTCGTCCGCTTCATGCGCCGCCACGGCTTCGATGACTACCGGGAGTTCCAGCAGCGCTCGCAGGACGACCCGGACTGGTTCTGGCCCGCCGCAATCGAGGACATGGACCTCGATTTCCGCGAGCCGTGGAGCAAGGTCGTCGATCTCTCGCGCGGGCCCGAGTGGGCGACCTGGTTCGACGGCGGGAAGCTGAACATCGCCTGGAACTGCGTCCACCGGTGGGCGGAGCGGACGCCCGAGGCGGAGGCGGCCGTGTTCCGCGGCGAGAACGGCGACCGGCGCACCGTGACCTTCGCGGAGCTCTCCCGGGAGGTGACGCGATTCGCCGAGGGGCTGGCCGCGCTCGGTGTCGGCGCGGGCGACGCGGTCGCGCTCTTCCTTCCGATGTCGCTGGAGGTCGCGATCGCCTCGCACGCCTGTGCGCACCTCGGGGCGATCCAGGTGCCGGTCTTCTCGGGCTTCGCCGCCCCGGCTGTCGCCGCCAGGCTCGTGGACTCGGAGGCGAAGGTGGTCGTGACGGCCGACGGCTCGTTTCGACGCGGGCGCGAGGTCCCGATGAAGGAGATCGTCGACGAGGCGGTGGCGTCGGCGCCGACGGTCGAGCATGTCGTCGTCTGGAGCCGGCTCGGCCGGGAGGACGTGCCGATGAAGCCTGGTCGCGACCTCAGCTGGACCGAGGTCACCGCCGGACAGCCGGGCGAGCTGGAGCCGGCCTGGGTGGACTCCGAGACGCCGTACCTACTCGCCTACACGTCGGGCACGACCGGGCAGCCGAAGGGCGTCGTTCACGTCCAGGGCGGGTTCCTGGTCTCGATCGCCAGGGAGGTCGCCTACCAGGCGGATGCGGGCACGGCAGACACCATCCTCTTCTCGACGGACATGGGCTGGATCATGGGCCCGTGGATGGTCGTGGGCGGCGGCGCTCTCGGATCGAGGCTCGTCTTCATGGAGGGCGCGCCGGATCGACCGCACGACCGCCTCTGGACGCTGATCGAGGAGGAGCGTGTGACGGTGCTCGGCTGCTCGCCGACCCTGATCCGAGCCCTCCTCCAGCACGGCGACCCGGAGAGCGACCTCTCCTCCCTCCGCACGATCGTGACGACCGGTGAGCCGTGGAACCCGGAGCCGTACCGCTGGCTCTTCGAGCAGGTGGGCGGTGGCCGCTGCCCGATCATCAACTGCTCCGGCGGCACGGAGGTGGGAGCGTGCTTTCTCTCTCCCACGCCTGCGACCCCGATCAAGTCCTGCTCGCTCGGCGGCCCCGCGCTCGGGATGGCCATGGACGTCGTCGACGCAGACGGGCGCCCGGTGCGCGGCGAGGTGGGCGAGCTCGTCTGCCGGAAGCCGTTTCCCGGCATGACCCGCGGGATCTGGAAGGATCCGGAGCGCTACCTGGATGCGTACTGGCGCCGCCTGCCCGGGATCTGGGTGCACGGCGACTGGGCGTCCGTCGACGAGGACGGCTACTGGTTCCTCCACGGGCGCTCGGATGACACCCTGAACCTCGCCGGGAAGCGCATCGGCCCCGCCGAGATCGAGTCGGCCGTGGTGAGCCATCCGGCGGTGACGGAAGCCGCGGCCGTCGGCATCCCGCACGAGGTCAAGGGCGAGGTCGCCTGGGTCTTCTGCACGCTCCGCCCGGGCGTGGAGGCGACCGAGGAGCTCGCGGCCGAGATCGGGAAAGCAGCCGCCGAGGAGCTGGGGAAGGCCTTCCGGCCCGATCGCGTCATCTTCGTCCCGGCGCTGCCGAAGACCCGGAGCGCGAAGATCGTCCGCCGGGCGGTTCGTGCCAGGGCTCTGGGCGAGGATCCCGGCGATCTCTCGTCGCTCGAGAATCCGGAGTCGCTCGACGACATCGCACGAGCGGTGAAAGGGCCCTGATTGCTTCTGGTTTTCGCCGTTGAGGCGAAAACCGCTAGACTAAAGGAGCCATGCGCCTCGCGCTCGCGCAGATCAATACCGTCGTCGGTGACCTCGACGGCAATCGCGACCGCATTCTGATGCGGCTCGCCGAGGCGCGGGACGCGGGCGCCGACCTGGTTCTTTTCCCGGAGCTCGCGGTCACCGGCTACCCGCCCGAGGACCTCCTCCTCCGGCCGAGCTTCCTGCGGGCCGCCGAGCAAAGCCTCGCGCTGGTCGCCCGCGAGGCCCGCGGAGTGACGGCGCTCGTTGGAGCACCCCTGCTCGACGGCGATCTCTTCAACGCCTGCGCGGTCTGCGCGGACGGCGAGGTCAAGGGCTTCTACCGCAAGCGCTTCCTGCCGAACTACGGGGTCTTCGACGAGGATCGGTACTTCCAGGCCGGGCACGACCTGCTCCTGCTCCGGTTCGGAGAGACGCTCGTCGGCCCGACGATCTGCGAGGACATCTGGCAGCCCGGCCCGCCCGCGACGGAGCTCGCCCTCGCGGGCGCCCACGTGCTCGCGAACATCTCGGCCTCGCCGTTCCATCTCGGCAAGGGACGCGAGCGCGAGCAGATGCTCGCCACCCGAGCGCGGGACAATGTCTGCTGGGTCGCCCTCGTGAACGCCGTCGGCGCCCAGGACGAGTTGGTCTTCGACGGCCACAGCGTCGTGCTCGACCAGGACGGCGACGTGGTCGTCCGCGGCCCGGCGTTCGAGGAGGCGCTGCTCGTCGTCGACATCGACCCGTCCACGACCATCGCCCGCAGGCTGTCGGACGCGCGGCGGCGGGCACTCGCCCGCGAGCAGTCGGGCGCCGTCGATCCGCCCGTGATCGAGATCGGCGCGGCCGTGCCCACGAACGGGAAGCCTGCCGCGCCGGTCGTCGCGCCGCTCCTCGAGGAGCTCGAGCAGATGCGGCTGGCGCTGGAGCTCGGACTCCGCGACTACGCCCAGAAGAACGGCTTCCGGGAAGTCGTCCTGGGGATTTCGGGCGGCATCGACTCCGCCCTCACGGCAGCGCTGGCGTGCGAGGCGCTCGGCCCCGAGCACGTCGTCTGCGTCTCGATGCCGTCCCGCTACAGCTCCGACGAGACGCGCGCCGATGCGAGGAGGGTCGCCGAGAGCCTCGGGGCCCGATACCTCGAGCTTTCGATCGAGCCCGTGGTCGAGAGCCTGAACGCGGTCCTGGCGGAGCCTTTCGCCGGCACCGAGCCCGGGCTCGCCGAGGAGAACCTGCAGGCCCGGGCGCGGGGAGTCATCCTCATGGCGCTCTCGAACAAGTTCGGCTGGCTCCTGCTTGCAACCGGGAACAAGAGCGAGCTCTCGGTCGGATACGCGACCCTGTACGGGGACATGGCGGGAGGTTTCGCGCTTCTGAAGGACGTCTACAAAACAGATGTGTTCCGGCTGGCACGGCACCTGAACGAAAGGGCCGGGCGCGAGCTCATCCCGGCCAGCGTCATCGAGCGGGCGCCGAGCGCTGAGCTGCGAGAGAACCAGCTCGACCAGGACTCGCTTCCTCCCTACGACGTCCTGGATCGCGTGCTCGAGGCCTACGTCGAGCACGACCTTTCTCGTGAGGAGCTCTCCAACGACGGATTCGAGCCCGGCCTCGTGGAACGCGCGCTCACGATGGTCGATCGAGCCGAGTACAAGCGCCGCCAGGCGCCGCCCGGGGTGAAGCTCCGCCCCAAGGCCTTCGGGCGGGACCGCAGGGTTCCGATCACAAACCGCTGGAGCGGCTGAGTCGATGGATGCGAAACTCGAACGCCAGGCGAAGAACGAAGCACTTTTCCGGGAGGTCAACGAGCGCCTCGAAAGCGTCGCCAAGCAGGCGGAGGAGCGCGGGTGGCCGCCGGAGGACGGCTGCTTCGAGTTCCATTGCGAATGCGGAGAGTGCCCGGAGAAGGTGCGGATGACGATCGCGGAGTACGAGTCCGTGCGGTCCCAGGACGACCGCTTCGCGCTCCAACCGGGCCACGACACTCCCGAGCTCGAGGGGGTCGTCGAACGGACCGAGCGCTACGTCATCGTCGACAAGTACGGGGCCGCCGAGGCCATCGTCGCGGACGACCCTCGAGGCGCCCCGAAGTCCTAATCACCCAGGTGGTCGTGGAGCGCCGTGAACCACTGCAGGCGCTCCTCGTAGGGCACGGCGGCGTTCGCCGGCGACGTCGAGGGCAGGACGAACAGCCAGGTGTCGGCGAGCCGCCGGTCCTGGAGGCCGAGCTCGGGCCGCTCGCGGAACGCGCCTTCGTAGGCGGCTTTGCCGACGAAGGCAATGCCTTCGGGGCGTAGCTCGGCTGCGATCTGCTCCAGGCGCTCGGCGGAGCCCGCGAAGTCGGCGCGGCGCAGGTCGCCGCTCCCCCGCGTCGTCCGCGGCGCGGCGTTGGTCAGCCCGTAGCCGAGAGCGAGCAGCGACCACTGCTCGCTCGGGTCAAGCAGGCGGGGCGTGAAGCCGGCAGCGGCGAGCAGTCGCCAGAAGTCGTTCCGAGGGTTGGCGAAGTGAGCACCGGCATCAGCGGACCGGAATCCAGGGTTGATCCCGCAGAAGATGAGACGAAGACCCGGGCCGAGGATGTCGGGCACTGCCGACGTCACGAGACCTCGACCTTCGCGGCAACGCCTCCCGCCAGCCATGCGACCCCTTCCTGGACGAGCGCAACGTGCAGCTCGTGACGGCCCGGGCGCTCCGGAGCCAGGAGACGCACGGTGCACAGGGCGGTCTCGCCGGCGCGGATGGCGCCCGGAAGCGGGGACCACAGGCAGCGGGCCGGGGCCGCCCAGCCCGATGCGATCGAAACCGGGTAGGGCGGCACGGTCGCCAGTGGCGCACGGCCGAGGTTCGTCACGCTGCAGTGGACGTCCGCGAGCTCGCCACACCGCAGCCGGCGCAGCTCGCCGAGCTGGATCGCGGCCCGGAGATCGGCCGATGCGAGCACGGGCATGCGAGATTGCGACGGGGCTGAGGTTGCGAGCGTCCGCGTCGCGCCCCTGGGCAGCGCCAGCAGGTCGTAGACCTCCCGCACCGGCAGCTCGACTCGATCCACGAGCGCGAGCCCCGCCCGCGAGAGCACGGCCACGCTCGCGAAGCCCTCTTCCCCACGGCGGACGCTTTCGCCCACGTACACGTGATCGCCCGCGACGGCGATCCCGCGCGTCCAGCCAGAGAGCCGGACGCGGCGCTCGACCCGGCCCCCGGCGGTGAGGGCGACGAGATCGGAGCGCCCAGAGTCGCAGAGGAGCAGGCGGCCGTCGACCACTCTCGGTGAATGAGGGGAGCTGAAGCCCGCTGCGACGACCGAGTCGGACGCCGCGTCCAGCAGCACGCCCATGCCGGCGCGAGGACGCACGGCCCACTCGCGGTGGCCGGCGAAGTGGCCGAACGCCGTCACGAGCACCCGGCTCCCGTGCGCGACGACGCCGTTCAGGTGCCGGCAGTCGCCGGTCCCCGGAGGCTCCCAGCGTCGGACCACGTGCCCTGCGCCATCGATCCAGAGGACCGCATTGCCGAGCGTGGAAACCGCGACCAGGAGCTCCTCGTCCCAGGCGAGGTCGTGCGGGTCGGCGAGCCCCGCCACCGCGAGTCTCTTGTCGAGCCCGCCCGGCCCGTAGAGCAGGACCTCCCCCGTGCTGGCCGTCTCGGCGGGATCGAACCGCGCGCGGGCGATGCGGCCTCCGGCCCACGCGAGCCCCGTTGTCGGGAGGCGGTCGACCTGCTCGACCCGGCTTCCGTCGAGGAGCACGAGCCCCTCGTCGAGGCACGAGACCGCGATCTCCATCAGGCGATCTTGACGAATTGCGCTAGCGTCACCCGGCGTGAACACCGTCACCTTCGACGTCGCCGCCGTCCGCGGACGCTTCTCTGCCCTGGCCCGGCCGACCGCGTTCTTCGACGGGCCCGGCGGGACGCAGGTCCCGGACTCCGTGATCGAGGCGATGGCTTCGTATCTGCGCGAGTCGAATGCCAACCTGGGTGGGCCATTCGAGACGAGCCGCAGAAGCGACGAGGTCGTGGCGGCCGCACACGAGCGGGCGGCGCGGTTCCTCGGGGCCACCCCGGATGAGGTCGGCTTCGGGGCCAACATGACAACGCTGAACTTCGCGCTCTCGCGGGCCGCTGGACGCGATTTTCAAAGCGGCGACGAGATCCTCGTCACGCGGCTGGATCACGACGCGAACGTTGCGCCCTGGCTCGAGCTGGCTCGCGACCACGACCTGCTGGTGCGGTTCGTCGACATCTATGAGGAGGACTGCACGCTCGGGGTCCTCGACCTCGAGCGCCAGCTCTCGGACCGGACCCGGGTAGTCGCCTACCCATGGGCTTCGAACGCGGTCGGCACGGTGACGGACGTGCGGCGGATCGCCGACCTCGCGCACGAGGCGGGCGCTCTCGCTTGGATCGACGCCGTGCACTATGCGCCGCACGGCCCCATCGACGTGGCCGCCGTTGACGCCGACGTCCTCATCTGCTCGCCCTACAAGTTCTTCGGCCCGCACCTGGGCCTGTTCTTCGGCCGGGCGGAGGTGCTCAGGCGGCTCCGTCCGTACAAGGTTCGACCCGCTGACGACCACCCCGCCGCGCACCGCTTCGAGACCGGAACGCTCTCACACGAGGCACTCGCCGGCTTCGTGGCAGCCGTCGACTACATCGAGTCGATCGGGTGGGAGGCGATCACGGCCCACGAGCGAGTGCTCGGAGAGCGCTTTCTGGCCGGCCTGCCCGACGGAGTCAGGCTGTACGGACTTCCGACGATGGAAGGCAGGACACCGACCTTCGCGATCACGCTCGAGTCGCACGCTCCGGACGCGGTCGCCGCGCACCTCGCCGAGCGCGACATCGCGGTCTGGTCGGGGAACTACTACGCCCTCGAGATCATGGAGCGGCTCGGTCTCCCGGACGGCGCCGTGCGGATCGGCTTCGTCCATTACAACACCGCAGAGGAGGTCGACCGGCTCCTGGAAGAGCTCGGGCGGCTCGCAGCGATGAGCGTTCACATCTGGTGGGCCCAGAACGACGGCATGTCGGGCCATGTCTGGCTCGGCCCGCGCGAGCTCGATCTGCTCCGCCAGGAGATGCTCCTCCAGGGGATGGCCGAGTCGTTTCCGGTCGAGAAGCTCGAGCCCGAGGACGAGTCGCGGATCACGCCCCAGGAGATCGAGGGCGCCCTGGCCGTCGCGGAGGAAAACCCCACGGCCCTCCCGGATCCGAAGCTCTGGCGCGACTGGCTCGCCTTCCTGGACGGCGCCCGCCACAAGGGCGGCCTCGTCCTGCGGGCCTAGGGGACACCGCCGGTATTTGCCGCGAAACGCGAGGAGGGCGGCAACTGGACGATGCGGGGCCCGGACTCGGCGCGAGTAATTCGCGGCTGCCGACCTCGTTCGAACAGGATGATGACGTAAACGCCTGCAGGCGCAACACTTGCCTTTCATCGCGTTAAGGAGGCAAGGAGCATGAGCGAGCCGTTCAAGGGCACCGTCAACCTCGACATCAAGGACTCGGTTCCGGACTGGGCGCCGTACACGCAGCCAACGGCGCCAGAGTCGGCTCCTAACGTCCTGTACGTCGTCCTCGACGACGTTGGCTTCTCGGCGATGGAGCCGTACGGGGGTTTCATCGAGACGCCCAACATCAAGCGGATTGCCGACCAGGGCCTGACCTACACGAACTTTCACACGACCGCGTTGTGCTCGCCGACCCGCTCCTGCCTGCTGACCGGACGGAACCACACGACGAACGGGATGGCGTGCATCACCGAGGCAGCCTCCGGTTTCCCGAACGCGAACGGCCACGTCCCATTCGAGTGCGCGAGCATCGCGGAGGTGCTGAACGACCAGGGCTGGAACACCTACGCGGTAGGCAAGTGGCATCTGACGGCCGAGGATGAGATGAACCTGGCCTCGTCGAAGCGCCAGTGGCCGCTTGGTCGGGGATTCGAGCGCTTCTATGGCTTCCTCGGCGGCGAGACGAACCAGTGGTATCCCGACCTCGTCTACGACAACCATCCCGTGCCGCAGCCTTCAACTCCGGAGGAGGGCTACCACCTCACGGTGGACCTGACTGACAAGGCGATCGAGTTCGTTCAGGACGCGAAGGCGATCGCGCCCGACAAGCCCTTCTTTCTCTACTTCTGTCCTGGCGCAGCCCACGCCCCGCACCACTCGCCGAGAGAGTGGGCAGACAAGTACAAGGGCAAGTTCGACATGGGCTACGAGGCCTACCGCGAGCAGGTCTTCGAGAACCAGAAGCGGCTCGGGATCGTCTCCGAGGACGCCGAGCTCTCACCGATCAACCCGTATGCGGAGACGACGAGCCACGACGGAAAACCCTGGTCGAAGCTCGACCGGGTGCGGCCGTGGGATTCGCTCTCCGAGGACGAGAAGCGGCTGTTTGCACGGATGGCCGAGGTCTACGCGGGCTTCCTCAGCCACGCCGACCACGAACTCGGCAGGCTGCTCGACTTCCTAGAGGAGAGCGGCCAGCTCGACAACACGATCGTCGTCTTGGTCTCCGACAACGGTGCCTCAGGTGAGGGCGGCCCGAACGGGTCGGTCAACGAGAACAACATCTTCAATGGCGTCCCGGACACGATCGAGGAGAACCTGAAGCTGCTCGACGAGCTCGGCAGCCCAAAGACGAACAACCACTATCCGACCGGCTGGGCCTGGGCCTTCAATACGCCGTTCAAGATGTGGAAGCGCTACGCCAGTTATGAGGGCGGCATCGCCGACCCGCTGATCGTCTCCTGGCCCAGCGGCATCGAAGCGAAGTCCGAGCTACGCGGCCAGTACACGCACGCGATCGACATCGTTCCGACCCTCCTCGAGTGCCTCGGCGTCGAGCTGCCCGATGTCGTCAACGGCTACGTGCAGAACCCGCTCGAGGGACTTAGCTTCATGTACAGCCTCGACGACGGGAACGCGGCGACGCGGAAGGAAACCCAGTTCTACTCGATGCTCGGCACCCGCGGAATCTGGCACAAGGGCTGGAAGGCCGCTACCGCGGTTCCCGCGGCGCCCGAGTCATGGGGCGACTTCGACCAGCAACGCTGGGAGCTCTTCGACACCGAGACGGACCCCAGCGAATGCCACGACCTCGCAGAGGCGCATCCCGAGAAGCTGCAGGAGCTGATCGCGCTCTGGGACTCCGAAGCAGCCAAGTATGGAGCGTTCCCGCTCGAGTCGCGGACTGCGATCGAGATCCTCGGCGCCGAGCGGCCGCAGCTCTCCCAGCCGCAGGACCGGTACGTCTACTACCCGGGCGGAGCTGGCTTACCCGAGTCCGTTGCTCCGAACATTCGCAACCGGTCGTACACGATCGCCGCCGAGGTCGAGATCGAGACACCAGAGGCCACCGGCGTGATCTTCTCGCAGGGCTCACGCTTCGGCGGTCACGCGCTCTACCTGCGCGGCGGCAAGCTGAAGTACGTCTACAACTGGCTTGGCGTCCACGTCCAAACCGTCGAAGCAGACGCGCCGGTCCCGACGGGCCACGTCTACCTCTCCGCCTCCTTCGACCGCGAGAACAATGAACTGCCGGCCCAGGGCACCCTCGCCCTCCACATCCGCGAGGAGAAAGTGGGCGAGCAGACGATCATGACGCAGCCGGGCAAGTTCGGGCTGGGCGGCGGCGGACTCGTGATCGGACAGTCGGGATCAGAGCAAATCACCGACGACTATGCGGGCGAAGCGCCCTGGCCGTTCGTTGGAGGAACGATCAAGCGCGTCCTCATCGACGTCAGCGGGGAACCGTTCGCCGACCTAGCTCAGGAGGCGCGGGCGGCGTTCGCACACCAGTGAACGAGGTACTGCAGCAAGGAAGAGCTGGCCCCAGCGCTTAGGGAGCATTCCTGTACTACTCGTAGGAGTCGCGGGCCCGCTTCCACGGGTCCTCGTCCCACCGGATCCGGTCCGGGTTCACGCCCCGGCGCTCGGCGAGGTCGAGGACGAGCAGGTGGAACGGGAGGATCCCGAGGATAGGCCGCTCCGCGGCGCCGTCGGCCTGTGGCAGGAGCTCGGCGGCCGCCCCGATCTCACGAAGAGCCTTGACCGCGTCTCGAGAACGCTCCCCGGCCCGCCCCTCGCCGTCCAGGACGAGCGCGCGAACGGTGTCGTCCACCGCGGCCAGGTGCCCGTGGAGAAGCTGCTCGGTGTGGTAGGCCTCGGCGGCGACGAAGGTGCCCTCGCGGAGCTTCAGCACAGCCTCCTGCGCCGTCGGCCAGTCGCGCCCGGCGCCGACGACGAGCCAGCGGTCATGGTCGGAGGGCTCGAGCCTCGGTCCCTCGAGCGCGACTTCGACGGCAGCCGGAAGCCCGGCGACGTCGTGGCCCGCCATCGCGGCCATGCCTGCGATGGCAGCCGTGTAGCTCTTGGTATGGCAGTACGACTCCTCGATCTCGGGTGCCACCTGCACGACCTCGTCGGCGAGCTTGGCGAGCGGGCTCTCGGCGGTTCCGGTGACGAGCCAGGACGGCCCGTCGAAGGCACGCACGGCCTCGGTCGTCAGGGGTGTCGTGCCCTCGTGGCTCAGGGCCACGAGGACGTCGGCTTGCCGCGGCCGCAGGACGAGCTCCAGCGCCTGGACAGCCTCCCCTCCGGCCAGCTCGGCTCCAACCTGGGCGGCGTGAAACGACGTGCCGCAACCGGTGAAGAGGACATGCCCCTCCGGAAAGCGCCGCTCGCCGACTCGCTCCGGAACGCCCCGGAGCCATTCGGGCTGGGCGAAGATCGCCTCGCGGGTCTGCTCTCCGGGCTTCGGCACGACGGACCGAAGCTACCATGGCCGCCGTGCAAGGCTTCGGCCACACCTTCTTCCAGGAGGTCGCGTTCCGCGATCTCGACGGCCTCGGGCACGTGAACAACGCCGTCTACCTGAGCTACGTGGAGTCCGCCCGGCTCGCGTACATGCAGGAGGTCCTGGGGCCGCTCGAGCTCGATGAGCTCGGCATCGTCGCGGACGTGAAGATCTCCTTTCGCTCTCCTGCGGGCCTCGGGGAGCGGCTGGAAGTGGGTCACCGCGTCAGCCGCGTCGGCGAGACGAGCCTCGTCTTCGACTTCGAGGTACGGGGCGGCGATGGACGTCTCGTCGCAGAAGGGTCGACAGTGCACGTAGCCTTCGACTACGGCGTGCGACGGCCGGTGCCCGTCCCGGAGGAGTGGCGCAGCCGAATCGAGTCCCACGAAGCAAGGAGCCTGGTCAGCTGATGCCCACCGTCTTCGAGAAGACAGTCCTTCCGAACGGCCTCCGCGCCGTCACCGCGCCGATGCCGCAGGCGAAGTCGGTCGCGTGCTTCGTGATGCTCGCCGCGGGCTCGCGCTACGAGAGCCGCGAGACGAACGGCATCGCGCACTTCGCAGAGCACATGTTCTTCAAGGGGACCGAGCGGCGGCCGACCGCCCGGGACATCGCCGGCGAGATCGACTCGATCGGCGGCGAGTTCAACGCCTTCACCGGCAAGGAGTACACCGGCTACTACGTGAAATGCGCGGCCGAGCACCGCGACACGGCCCTCGACGTGCTCGTCGACATGCTGCGGAACTCCAAGTTCGACCCGGAGGAGATCGAGCGCGAGAAGGGCGTCATCGTCGAGGAGATGAACATGTACTACGACACGCCGCGGGACTACCTCGAGGGCGTGTACGACGACCTTCTCTACGGCGACACGCCGCTCGGCTGGGACATCATCGGCAAGAAGGAGACGGTGCGGTCGGCGAAGCGGGAGACCTTCCTCGAGTACCTCGACCGCTGGTATCGCGCGCCGCGCATGGTCGTTGGCGTTGCGGGCGCAGTCGGCGACGACATCGTCCCCAGGCTGGAGGAGCTCCTCGGCGACGTCCCGAACGGCGCCAAGGGCTCGACGCCGCCGGTCGAGTGGAAGCAGGACCGGGCCCAGGTCAAGGTGCACACGAAGCAGTCCGACCAGGCGCACATCCGGGTCGGCGTCCACAGCTATCCGATCGACCACCCGGACCGGTACACGCTC
Organism: uncultured Actinomycetes bacterium; assembly: GCA_963722715.1. Classification (GTDB taxonomy): domain Bacteria; phylum Actinomycetota; class Thermoleophilia; order Gaiellales; family Gaiellaceae; genus DASQGA01. Next base: position 89,337 of record CAVROA010000013.1, read on the forward strand.
GGGCTGCTTGCAACCGTCCTGGGCGGCGGCATGTCGTCTCGGCTCTTCACCGAGGTGCGCGAGCGCCGCGGCCTCGCCTACTACGTGTACGGCTACAACATGGGCTACACGGACACCGGCACGCTCTACGCGCAGGGCGGAGTCGACATCAAGCGGATCGACGAGGCCGTGAAGACGATCGTGGCCGAGTTCGGCCGGATCGCCGCAGAGCCCGTGGAGGACGACGAGCTCGAGAAGGGGCGGAACTTCGCCAAGGGCCGGCTCGTGCTCTCACTCGAGGATCCGAAGGGAACGATCATGTTCGGGCTCCGGAGCGAGGTGCTCGAGGGCACGTTGCGCGAGCCGGACGACGTGCTCGCCGGCTACGACGCGGTCACGGTCGAGGACATTCAGCGGGTCGCACAGGACATCATCCGCGAGAACCACCTGAACCTCGCGGTGATCGGCCCGTTCGACGACCCGGGCCGGTTCGAGAAGCAGCTCGGGCTCTCAGCCTGACATCAACGCTCGTCCGGCGGGGAACTAAAGGTCGCCGGGTGGCGCGAAGCGGTAGAACACGTGCCCCATCTTCGCGAGCAGACCCGGAACGAAGTCCTCGAGGGCACGCGCGTTCTCTAGGCCGCCGACGCTGACCGGGTCGTAGCCGGCGTCGCGGATCAGCTGCTCCGTTACCTCGCGCGCCTCCTCGTCGGCCGCGTAGAGGCAGCTTGGTCGTACCCGCTGCTCTCCGATCCGGTCGTAGAGCGTCGCGAAGTTCGCGTTGAATGCCTTCGCCACCGGGCCGTTGGTCTGCGCCTTCACCTCATGCGCAAGCGACTCGTAGGCCTCATTGCGCCCTGCGAACGCGTTCGCCGCGTCGATTGCGATCTTGCCTTCGAGCCCGGAAACCTTGCCGAGTGCCTCCGAGATCGAGCCCGCTGGAACGGCAACCAGGACGACATCCGCGTCCGACGCATCGCCGCCGTCGCGCCCGAGCGTCGTGACGTCATGCCCGGCCTGCTCCCACAGGCGGGCGAGGCCGCCTCCGATGTTTCCCCTGCCGATCGTGGTGATCTTCATGGTGTTCGTAACGCTCTCGGAACCACGGTATTCCTGGCGCTTTTCGTACCGTCAGCTGACTCGCCGGGGCGCATAGCGCCGGTGGAGGATCAAGGTGTTGCCGTCGGGGTCTCGGAACGCCGCGAAGTGGCAGACCCCGGAGTCCCAGGTCTCCGCGATGAACTCGACCCCCTTCGCTTCGAGTTCGGCTCGCGCCGTGGCAACGTCAGCCACTCGCAGTGCGAAGCCGGCCTCGTTTGCAACGAACGGCAGCTTCTCGCGTTCTGGCTCCCAGAAGCTGAGCGTTACGTTCGGCGTCTCAACCTCGCCCTTTGTCGCCTCTCCGTCAGGTAGTCCTAAGACGTCGCGATACCAGGCGATCGCTCGCGCTGCGTTGCGCGTCGGGACAGAGATGAAGTCGACGAGTTCGACCTGCACCGCTACGTGCTGACGCTACCACCGCGGGTGGGAGCCCAGCCGAGCCGCGCGCGGGCTAGGGCGCCAGGTCGTACGGGTAGTCCGTGAGCCGCTCGCAGCCGTCGGCCGTCACCTGCACGAGGTCTTCGAGGCGGCAGCCGCCGAAGCCCTTCTTGTAGACGCCCGGCTCGATTGCGATCACGTCGCCCTCCACGAGCTCCTCGCCGACCCGGCCGAGGCTCGGCTGCTCGTGCACCTCGAGGCCGACGCCGTGCCCGAGGCTGTGGAAGTAACCCTCGTCCAGCACCTCCCCTTCCTTCTTCGTGAGCTGGGTTGGGTACCCGGCCGCCTCGAACGGCTCGCAGGAGATCCGGTGGAGCTCGGAGCCGACGATCCCGGGCCGAATAGCCGCGTAGACGCGCTCCAGCGACTCGAGGCAGAGCGCATGCTGCTCGACGAGCTGCTCCGGCGGCTCGCCGATGCAGAAGGTGCGGGTCATGTCGGCGTAGCACCCGGTCTCGGCGTCGCGGGGAAACAGGTCGACGACGACGGGCTCGCCGGGCTCGATGGGCCCGAAGCCGGGCTCGTGGCCGACCGCGGTCTGGGGGCCGTGGGAGACGATCACGAGGTCCGGCGCGATCAGGCCCTGCTCGGTGAAGACGCGAAGCGCCTCGGCGCGAAGCTCCTCGCACGTGACTCCGCCTCCCTGGCGAAGCCTGGCCCGCATCGCGTCGAGCGCCAGCTCGCAGCCACGCTGAGCACGCCGGATGCCCTCGAGCTCGACGTCCGTCTTGGCGCGGCGGCGCAGGTCGAAGAGCTCCCCGTCGGGCTGCAGCTCGATCCCGTTCGCGCGCAGGTGGTCGGCCGTCTCGAGCGGAAACGAGGCCGGCGTCACGACGTCCTCGACGCCCGCGTGGCGACAGGCGCGCAGCACGAGCTCTCGTGCGCGCTCGTGCGGGCCGAGCTTCTGCGCGAGCAGCTCGTCGACGCCGAGCTCGTCGTAGGAGACGACCTCGAGATCCGCGAGCTCGACCAGACGGGGAAGCTCGATGGAGCTCGCGTAGACGTGCCTGGAGCCATTCCGCTCCACGTAGATGAACGGGTCGGGAGCGGAGAACGGCACCTCGTGGCGCAACTCGGGTGACCTGATCGAGTCGGCGTAGATCAAGACGTTCGGCATGTCGGCCGATGCTAGCGGGGCGGGTGCCGTCCTCGCTTGGCCGACCAAACGAACCACGAAACATGGTCTAGACAACAGCCGACCAAACGCGTACCTTCGATAACTAAGTCCGCTTTCTCTCAGAGAGGTAGGGGTTTTTTCATGCTCTTGTCCGCCCGCTCACGCTCGTTGCTGCTTGCCTTGCTGGCGATCGCAGTGCTCGCATTCGCAGGCAGCGCCGCCGCCGCAAACGAGCGGTCGCTCGCAGCCAAGGCCCCGAACGACGCACTTTCACGCGCCCTGGCCTCCGGCCAGATCACCGGCGCGCAGTACTCGCTCCAGCGTGCCCTGGCGATTCTCGCGCCGCGGCTCGCCGACGCTCGCTATGCGAGCGCAGCCGCACACGCCAACCCACGCGACGCGACGATGGCGCTCCGCGATCTCAGGGCCAGTTTCAGCTCGCTCTCGAGCAGCGACCGGCGCCTGGCGATGAGACTGTTCGCGCGGCCGTCGGACGGCGCCAGTGAGGGCCCCGCGGGCTACCGAAACGTCCCGAGGGCCAACCGCAAGCGCGTCTGCACGACCAGGTTCTGCATCCACTGGGTGACGACCGGCTCCGAGCGGCCCTCGCTCGTCGACCGGAACCACAACCGCAGGCCCGACTACGTCGACAAGGCCGTCAGGACGATGAACACGGTCTGGGCGAAGGAGATCGGGTCGATGGGCTACAAGAGGCCTCGCAGCGACTTCAGGTCCGGCCCGCACCACGGAGGCAACCCGAACGGGCGCATCGACATCTTCATCGCGAACATCGGCAACGTCGGGCTCTACGGGTACTGCACGACCGACGACCCTCTGACCAACAGGAACACGCATCGCCAGACCTCGGCGTACTGCGTCTTCGACAACGACTTCAGGCGCGCCGAGTTCACGAGCGGTGCCAACGGGCTCGCGGCCCTCAAGGTGACCGCGGCGCACGAGTTCTTCCACGCGATCCAGTTCGCCTACGACATCTTCGAGGACCGGGCGTTCATGGAGGGCACCGCGACCTGGATGGAGGACGAGGTCTTCACCGGCGTCAACGACAACGTCCAGTACCTCCTGCGGGGAAGCCCGATGGATCCCGTCAACAATGCATCGCGCGGTCCGTGGATCTCACTCGACGCCGGCAGGCAGTCCACCCAGTACGGCACGTGGATCTGGTACCGGTTCCTGACCGAGCGCCACAACGACGCGATCATCAAGCAGATCTGGGTCAAGTCGGTCGGAAAGGCGAACTACGGCTTCAAGTCGATCGCGGCCATCCTGGTGGCCCGCGGCACCTCGCTGAACGCGATGCTCGCCCAGTTCGGCAGCTGGAACGCCGCTCCGGCGTCGTTCTACACGGAAGGCGCCCGCTACCCGACCGCGGGAGCGATTCCCGGCCGGGACGGCGCCAGCAGTCGGACCTGGGCGCGACCGAGGGAGTCACGTGGGGCCTCGACTCGCTCCACCTCTCCAACGACTACCTCGTCTTCACCCGCGGCACGATGCTACGTGCGCCGAGTTTCCTGACCCTCACGATCAACTTCCCGTCGGGCGTGGGGGCGGCGACCGCAGTCCAGTTCGCCGCGACCGGCGCCGTGACCCCAATTCCCATCGCCCTGAACGCAAACGGGGACGGGCAACTTCTGATCACGCCGTTCGACGCCGGCGTGAGCAAGATCGTCGTCGTGGTCACGAATGCCGGCAACCGGTTCATCTGCAACCAGGGGACGATCTTCTCCTGCGCGGGGAACCCGCTCGACGATTACCTGAACCAGGAGTTCGTCGTCGACGTCGCCGCTACCTAGCAGGCACTGACGAGTCTCCCGGGCCCGCTTCGTAAGAGGCGGGCTCGGGTAGGCTCATCCTTCGTGGAGAGCGTCTTCGAGCGGGCACTCGCACTCGTCGCGACGTACGAGGAAGCGGTGCGCAGGCTCATCCCCGAGGGCACCGAGCTCTTCGACGCGCACGTCCACGTCGGGAACGACATCGACGGGTTCGCGGCCCCGCTCGACGAGCTGGTCGCCTTCCTCGAGCGCTACTCGGTCACGGGCGCGTTCGCCTTCTGCCTGGACGAGCCCGACCGGCATCCCGCGTTCCGGGCCGCGAACGACCGGACGCTCGAGGCGGCGGAGCGCTCGGGCGGGCTCCTGATCCCGTTCGTCCGGCTCGACCTCTCGGAGGACCCGATCCCGGAGGCCGAGCGCTGCCTCGACCGCGGGGCGCGGGGGATCAAGCTGCACCCGCGGGCCCAGAAGTTCCTCCTGAACGACGAGCGGCTCGCACCCGTCTTCCGGCTGGCGGCGGAGCGGCGCGTCCCGATCCTGATCCACGGCGGGCGCGGGTTGCCTCCGATCGCGGCCGAGCTCCGGCGGCTCGTCGAGGCGAACCCCGACGCCCAGCTGATCATCGCCCACTGCGGCATCGCCGATCTCGCCGCGCTCTCCGAGGCGTTCGCCGGGCGCGCGGGCGTCTTCTTCGACACGTCCGTCTGGAGCCCGATCGACCTGCTCGACTCGTACAGCAGGATTCCGGCCGAGCAGCTCCTCTACGCCTCCGACTTTCCGTACGGCCAGCAGCCGAGCTCGCTGACGAACACGATCCGGGCGGCGCTGAAGGCCGGGTTCGACGAGGAGAAGCTCCGGGACCTCCTGGGCCGTACCGCGCGCCGGATCGCGAACGGCGAGCCGCCGGTCGAGCCCACGACGCCGATCGGCGCGCGCACGTTCGAGCAGCCGATGACCTTCGCGCGGATCCACAGCTACCTCTCGATGGCGACACCGCTCCTGTGGACGAGCCAGCCGGACACGATCGGCGTCCTCGGGCTGGCGCTGAACGCCTGCGCCGAGCGGGACGGCTACGACGCGGAGCGGGCCCGGATCGCCGAGCTCCTCTCCTGTGCCCGCGATCTCTGGCGAACGTCCGTCGAGAGCGAGACCGAGGAGGAGCGCAGGCGCTGCGCGAGGCTCACCTTCCGGCTCGTCCACCTCGCAGACATCGAGGCGGTCGCCGCGGGTGCCTGAGCTCCAGGTGAACGGCCAGGCGCACACGCTCGGCCCGGCCGGCCTGCGGTCGCTCGCCGAGATCCTGCGGGAGGACCTGGGGCTGACGGGCACGAAGATCGGCTGCGGGGAAGGGCATTGCGGCGCCTGCACGGTGCTCCTCGACGGCGAGCCAGTTCTCTCCTGCATCACGCTTGCGGAGACGGTCGGCGAGCGCGAGGTGACGACGATCGAGGGCCTGCGCGACCATCCGCTCGTCGACTCGTTCGTGCGGGCCGACGCCCTCCAGTGCGGCTTCTGCACGCCGGGTCAGATCGTCTCCGCCTCGGCGCTCGTCGCGGAGAGCCCGGAGCCGACGCGCGAGGCGATTCGCCACCGCATGGCCGGAAACCTCTGCCGCTGCGGCACCTACCCGAAGATCGAGGAGGCGATCCTCTCCTGGCGCGGCTGATCCGGACCGAGAAGGAAGTCGAGGGCCGCTACACCGAGCAGTGGGTCGTGGTCGAGGAGGACGACCTCGAGCAGTGGCCCGCCGGGCCTCGCGAGACGGTCGGCCGCCCCGCCGAGCGGGTGACGGGCCTCGCGCGCGCCCGTGGAGAAGCTCGCTATACGGCCGACGTCCAGCTCCCCGGCATGCTCCACACGGCCGTCCTGCGAAGCCCGCACGCCTCGGCCCGCGTGCGCCGCCTCGACCTGGCGCCTGCCCTGGCCGCCCCGGGCGTCCGGGCGGCACTCGGCCCGGACGACAGCGACTCCCTCACGGGCGAACCGGGGTATCCGGGCGCGGCCGTGGCCGCGGTCGCGGCGGACACGTTCGCGCAGGCAAGCGCCGCGCTCGAGCTCGTCGACGTCGAGTGGGACGTCGTCGAGCCGCTCCTCGATCCCGACGAGGCCGTGCGGCGCGGCTCCCTGATCGACGAGACCACGCACTACGAGCGGGGCGACCTGGAACAGGGGCTGGCCGAGGCCGACGCGGTCGTCGAGGCCGAGTTCCGGACCCAGACGGTCCTCCACAACGCCCTCGAGACGCATCAGACCGTCTGCGAGTGGGAGGGCGGGCGGCTGACCGTCTACGCGTCGACCCAGTGGATCTGGAACATCCGCGACAAGCTCGCGGCCCACTTCGACATCCCCGCCGACAAGGTGCGGGTGGTTTGCCGCTACATGGGCGGCGGCTTCGGCGCCAAGACGGACGTGGGCGACCATGGATTCCTCGCCGCCGAGCTGGCGCGCGTGACCGGCCGGCCGGTGCGCTGCGCACTCACGCGGCGGGAGGAGAACCAGGCGACGGGCAACCGGCACGCGACGATCCAGCGACTCGTCGCCGGCGCCCGCTCGGACGGCACTCTGACCGCGCTCGGCGGCGACTACGTGATGGCGGTGGGGTGGGAGGGCTGGAAGTCGTCCACGGCGGGTCCGATGCAGATGCTCTACGCCTGCCCGAACGTCCGCACGGACGAGGCCGGCGCCAAGATCAACACGGGCCCGAACGACGCCTTTCGCGCTCCCGGCTTCGTCGAGGGCACCTTCGGCCTCGAATGCCTCCTCGACGAGCTGGCGGCGAAGCTCGACCTCGACCCGCTCGAGCTCAGGCGGAAGAACCATGCCGACTCGGATCTCGTCGACGGCCGCCCGTTCTCCTCCAAGAACCTGCTCGAGTGCTACCGGCGCGCCGATGCGCACTGGGCCCGCCGCGACGAGGTCCGGGCGCGCTCGGACGGAGCCTGGAAGCACGGCGTCGGCCTGGCCAGCCAGATCTGGTACGGCGGCGGCGGCCCACCCTCCTACGCCTGGGTGCGGATGGGCGCCGACGGCCGCGCGCACGTGATCACGGGCCACCAGGACATCGGCACCGGCACCTCGACGGCGCTCGCCCAGATCGCGGCCGAGGAGCTCGGCCTCCCGTTCGACCGGGTCGAGATCTCCTTCGGCGACTCCGACCGCGGCCCGTACGCCACGTACTCGGCCGGCTCCTCCACGACCCCGAGCATGGGCCCGGCGGTGCGCGCGGCGGCTGCGGACGCGGCTCGCCAGGTGCTCGAGATCGCGGCGCAGCGCTACCAGGTCGAGGAGCGGGTGCTGCGGCTCGAGAACGGCAACGTGCTCTCCGCGGACGGCGGCTCGTGGCCGCTCGAGGAGGTCACCGGCCTGCTCGAGGACGGCCAGATCCTCGGGAAGGGGTCGCGCGGCCCGAACCCTGCCGGGATGCGCATCCTCACCTTCGGGATCCAGGTCGCCGAGGTCGCGGTCGACGTCGAGACCGGCGAGGTGCGGGTCGACCGGGTCGCCGCCATCCACGACGTCGGGCGCGTCATCAACCCGCTCGGCGCGTCGAGCCAGGTCGAGGGCGGCATCATCCAGGGCCTCGGGCACACCCTCTCGGAGCAACGGCTGCTCGACCCCGCGTCCGGCGCCGTCCTGACGCAGTCGCTGGACGCCTACAAGCTGCCCACGATCGCGGACGTCCCGGAGATCGTCACGGAGCTCCTCGACATCCCGGATCCCCACCTGACGAGCCTGGGGGCGAAGGGGCTCGGCGAGCCGCCGATCGTCCCGACCGCAGCCGCGATCGCCAACGCGATCCGCGACGCGACCGGCGCGAACGTCAGATCTCTCCCGATCACCCGGGAGGAGATGCTCCGGGCGCTGAAGGAGGCGCGTGAGCGCGAGCGATCCCTCGCTGGCCAGGCCCGCTAGCCTCGACGAGGCCGCCGGAGCGCTCGGGAACGGAGCTCGCCCGCTGGCAGGCGGCACCGACCTCGTCCAGCTCGTGCGGGACCGGCTGGTCCCGACCGATGCACTGGTGGACGTCCGGGGACTTCTACCGCGAGGGATCGAGGGCGAGCGAATCGGCGCCGGCACGACCCTCTCGGAGCTCGAGAGCTCGGAGGCGGTGCCGGCCGCTCTCCGCGAGGCCTGCCGCCTCGCCGCCTCTCCGCAGCTTCGGAACATGGGGACGATCGGGGGCAACCTCCTCCAGGCGACCCGCTGCTGGTACTGGCGCCTCGCTTTCCCCTGCTATCTCCGCGGGGGCGACCACTGCCACGCACGCGAGGGGGAGCACCGCGAGCACGCGATCTTCGCGAACGAGCCCTGCGCCTCCGCCCATCCGTCCGACCCGGCGGCGGCGCTCCTGGCGCTCGGCGCGGAGGTGGAGACGACGGCGCGGCGCTTTCCGCTCGGCGAGCTCTACCGGCTGCCGACGGACGACGACCGGAACCTGACGACGCTCCAGCCGGGCGAGCTCATCCTCGCGCTCCATGTGCCGGAGCCGGATGCGAGCGTCTACCTGAAGGCGATGGACCGCCGCAGGTTCTCGTTTGCGCTCGTCGGGGTCGCGGCCGCCCGCTTCCCCGGCGGGACGCGGCTCGCGCTCGCCGGTGTCGCGCCAATCCCCTGGGCGCTCGACTCGCCCGACGACCTGGACGGAGCGACGCCTCTGCCGGGTAACGAGTACAAGCTCGAGATCGCGCGGGCCCTGGTCCGACGCGCGCTCGACCAGCTTCCGTGATCGCCGCGGTGGTGCTGGCGGCCGGCGCGGCCTCCCGCTTCGGCGCCCCGAAGCAGCGCCTCTTCCTCCCGGTCGTGCTCGAGCGCGTGCGGGCGAGCGCGGTCGAGGAGATCGTCGTCGTCGCCGGCGCGTATTCCCTCGAGGCGGAAGGGGCTCGGATCGTCGAGTGCCCCGACTGGGAGCGCGGGGCGGGGGCATCGCTCCGTTGCGGTCTCGCGGCACTTCCCGCCTCGGCCGACGCCGCGGTCGTCTGCCTGGCGGACGGGCCGACCCTCGAGCCACGGGCAATCGACCGCGTGATCGACGCCTGGCGGGCGGGCGCCGGCACGCTCCTCGCCGCTTCCTACGACGGCGAGCGAGGCCATCCGGTGCTCCTCGCCCGGGAGGTCTGGGGCGAGGTTCCGGACGAGGGTGCCCGTGCCCTCGAACCGGTGCTCGTGCCCTGCGACGATCTCGGGTCTCCAGGAGACGTGGATCGTGCCGATGACCTATTCGGAAGGTCGGAGCATCCGGCCGCAGAATCCTGAGGGTTGCAATGGAGATCACGTCCCCGCTCGGAACAGTTCGGAAAAAGCGCCACCTCACGCTCGAGGAGGCTGCTGCCCGCGCGCGCCTCGAGGTGGACGACGTCAAGGCGCTCGAGGAGAACCGGATCTACCGCTTTCCCTCGGTCGACGAGGCGCTCGCCACAACCCTCGTCTACGCCACGTCCCTCGGGGTCTCCGAGCGCGAGGCGCGA
>CAVROA010000014.1:0-47343 GCA_963722715.1 uncultured Actinomycetes bacterium
TCCCGGCACGTGTAGCAGCTGCCCGTCCTGACCATGCGGCCGCCGCACTTGGCGCACTCGACTGCGTCCTCGTGCGCGTTGAACAGGGCTGCCTGGCCGGGAGGTGCGGCTGCGCCCGCTTCGGCGTCGCCCGCGGGCTCGCCCTCGAGGACTGCGTGCGCCTGCGCTAGCCGGGCCTTCACCTCGGGGCTCATGATCCCGAGCTCCTGCTGCTTGTCGGCGTCCAGGAACTTCTTCCCCATCCAGCGGAAGATGTAGTCGACGATCGACTTCGCGGCCCTGATGTCCGGGTCGTTGGTCAGGCCGGACGGCTCGAAGCGCATGTGGGCGAACTTCGAGACGTAGACCTCGAGCGGCACGCCGTACTGGAGGCCGAGCGAGACCGAGATCATGAACGAGTTCATGAGGCCGGCCAGGGTCGTGCCCTCCTTGGCGATGTCCACGAAGATGTCGCCGGGCGTCCCGTCGTCGTAGAGGCCGACGTGGATGTAGCCCTCGTACTCGCCGACCTGGAACTTGCGGCCGATCTCGTTTCGGTCGAGCGGCAGCCGGCGGCGGTCCTCCTTCGGCTCGGGCGGGATCGCGGCGACCGTGGCGTCGGCCTTGCCGGAGAGCGGCTGCGCGACCTTGCAGTTGTCCCGGTAGATGGCGATCGCCTTGACGCCGAGCTTCCACGCGTCCGCGATCAGGCCCGAGACGTCGTCGACGGTCGCGGTCTCCGGCATGTTCACCGTCTTCGAGATCGCGCCCGAGATGAACGGCTGGACGGCGCCCATCATCTTCACGTGGCCCATGTAGTGGATCGACCGCTCGCCGATCGCGCAGTCGAAGACCGGGTAGTGCTCGGCCTTCAGGAAGGGCGCGCCGACGACGGTGTTCCGGTCGTCGATGAACGCCGTCATCTGGTCGACCTCGGCCGGCGCGTAGCCGAGCTTGTCGAGCGCCATCGCGACGGTCTGGTTCACGATCGTGATCTCGCCGCCGCCGACGAGCTTCTTCGACTTGACGAGCGAGAAGTCGGGCTCGACCCCGGTCGTGTCGCAATCCATCATGAAGCTGATCGTCCCGGTGGGAGCGAGCACGGTCGCCTGTGCGTTCCGGAAGCCGCTCACCTCGCCGATGTTCAGCGCGTCGTCCCAGGACTGGCGGGCAGCGCGAAGCAGGTCGTCGGAGACGGCGCTCTGGTGCTCGATGTTCCCGACCGCGGCGCGGTGCTTCGAGATGACGCCGATCATGGCGCCGGCGTTCGGCTGGTAGCCCGCGAAGGAGCCCATCCGCGCCGCGACCTCGGCCGACTTCCTGTACGCGCGACCGGTCATGAGCGCGGTCACCGCGGCCGCATAGGCACGGCCCTCGTCCGAGTCGTACGGGAGGCCGTTCGACATGAGGAGCGCCCCGAGGTTCGCGTAGCCGAGGCCGAGCTGGCGGTACGACTTCGCGTTCCGGTCGATCTCCGGGGTCGGGTAGCTCGAGTAGCCGACCATGATCTCCTGCGCGAGGAACATCGTGTCGACCGCGTGCTCGAACGCCTCGACGTCGAGCTCGCCGTCCTCGCGGCGGAACTTCATCAGGTTCAGCGAGGCGAGGTTGCAGGCCGAGTCGTCGATGTGCATGTACTCGGAGCACGGGTTCGAGGCGTTGATCCGCCCGGTGTTCGGGCAGGTGTGCCACGCGTTGATGGTCGTGTCGTACTGGATGCCTGGGTCGGCGCACTTCCACGCCGCCTCCGCCGCCTGGCGGAGGAGATCCTTCGCCGCCACGGTCTTGACGACCGAGCCGTCGGTGCGCGTCGTCAGGTTCCACTCGCCGTTCGTCTCGACCGCCTCCATGAAGGAGTCGGTGACGCGGATCGAGTTGTTCGCGTTCTGGTACTGGATCGAGCCCCAGTCGGGCGAGTTCAGCGACATGTCGTAGCCCGCCGCCTCGAGCACGCGCGCCTTCTCCTCCTCGCGCGCCTTGCACCAGATGAACTCCTCCACGTCCGGGTGGTCGACGTCGAGGATCACCATCTTGGCCGCGCGCCGCGTCTTCCCGCCGGACTTGATCGTGCCGGCGGACGCGTCGGCGCCGCGCATGAAGCTGACCGGCCCGGAGGCGTAGCCGCCCTTGGAGAGCTGCTCCGCCGAGGAGCGCAGCTTCGACAGGTTGATGCCCGAGCCCGAGCCGCCGCGGAAGATGACGCCCTCGCGGCGGATCCAGTCGAGGATCGACTCCATCGAGTCCTCGATCGAGAGGATGAAGCAGGCCGAGCACTGCGGCTTCTCCTCGAAGCCGACGTTGAACCAGACGGGCGAGTTGAAGGAGGCGAGCTGGTTGACGAGGATCGCCTTCAGCTCCGCCTCGAAGGTCTCGGCCTCCTCGTCGGTCGCGAAGTAGCCGCCGTCACGCCCCCACGCCGTGATCGTGTCGACGACGCGGCCGATCATCTGGCGGACGCTCGACTCGCGCTCCGGTGAGGACATGCGGCCGCGGAAGTACTTCTGCGCGACGATGTTCGTGGCCGTCTGCGACCAGAAGCGCGGGAACTCGACGCCCTTCTGCTCGAAGACGGGCTTGTCCTTGCCGGGGATGTACGCGTCCCGGATCTCCCACTCGATCTCGTCGAACGGATCCCGCCCGGGAATGGTGAAATAACGCTTGACGCCGCAGGTACGCGCAGCCTCGACGACCGCGTTCACGATGTCGTCGTCAGTGATGACGGGTTGGGCTGCTGTGCCTTCTGCGGACGCCATTGTTCCTCCTCAAAGAGTATCTGTCTCGGTACCCGCCGAAGCGGGGACCAAGGAGCGTAGTGCGGGGGTCGGACGGATCGATTTGCAGGGGTTTTCTCGCCTATGGGTCTCGGCGAGCGGCTTTTCGCGCCGCGGCTCGAAACCCCGTGCGGTGCACGGTTACAGACCGCCTTCCTAGCTGCCGATACGAGTGGCATGAACGCTCTTCTTGCCGCGGTCCTGGAGGCGCCCAGAAGGCCTGCACCGCCACGCGCGGAGCCGCTTCCAGAGATCCCGGCTCCCACGCCCCGACGGCCGGTCCCGACCTGGATCGTCCTGACGGCGCTCTTCGCCGTCGCCGCCGCCTACCACGCGGTCGCCTCCCTGGGCCACGTCGCGCCCGCGGTCTTCACGGACGAGCTCCTCCACTCGAAGTTCGCACAGTCGCTCGCGGCCGGGCACGGGCTCCTCGTCCGCGGCGAGCCGTTCACCTTCCCCTCGCCCCTCCCCGCCCTCGCGCAGGCACCCGCCTGGCTCGCCGGCAGCGTCCCCGTCGGCTACGAGCTGGCGAAGATCCTGAACGCGCTCGTCATGAGCGCCGCCGTCTTCCCCGCCTACTGGCTCGCGCGCTCGCTCGTGCGCCCCCGCTACGCCCTCCTCGCCGCGGCCGCCGCCGTCGCCTCCCCGGCGATGGTCTACCACTCCTACCTCCTCTCCGAGGCGCTCGCCTACCCGGTCTTCTTCCTGGCGGTCGCCGTGATCGTCCGGGCGCTCCAGACCCCGTCGAGGCGCTGGGGAGTGGGAGTCCTCGCCGTCTCGCTCCTCGCGGTCGCCACGCGCACGCAGTTCCTGGCGCTGCCGCTCGCCTTCTCTCTCGCCGCTCTCGCAGGCGGGCGCACCGGGATCCGGCGGCAGGCGCTCCCGCTCGGTGGCTTCGTGGCCCTGGGCGCGGCCGCGCTCACCGTGGGCGGAGTCCGCCCTCGGCCCGTACTTGGGCGCGGCGGGACTCGACTACGAGCTCCTCGACGTCCTGCGCTGGGGCGGCGCGACGGCCGCCCTGCTGCCGTTCGCGGCCGGCTGGCTCGTCGCCCCCGGAGCGGCTCTCGGGCTCGGCTACCTCTGATCCGGCCGCGCCTCCGGCGCCGACCGCTCCGTCGGCATCTTCATCGCCGCGCTCGGGGCCATCGTCCTCCTCCAGGTCGGCGTCGATCGCCGCCGCAGACTCGCACCGCCCGCTCGAGCGCTACGCGATCTACCTCGCACCGCTCGCGTTCCTGCTCTTCTTCGCGTACGTGGAGCGGGGCGCTCCCCAGCGCCGGCTGTACGCAGGGCTCGCGCTCTCGATCGGGCTGCTGGCCTGGCTCGTGCCGTTTCCCTCTCTCGCCGACTTCCGCTTCTCGTTCGACTCGCCGACGCTCTCGTCGTTCGGGATGCTGGCCCACTGGATCGGGAACGCGAACGCGGCCACCGTCTTCGCGGCCGTCCCGCTCGCGGGCAGTGTGCTCGTCGCGCTCGTCCCGCTCCGGCGGCGTGTCCCCGCCCTCTTCGCGGGGGGCGCAGTTGCGCTCCTGCTCCTGACGGGCCTCGCCACCTATGCCGGCGACCATTCGATGACGCGCCGCGCCCTGGCGGCCTGGAGCGCCCCGAGCCCCGACTGGGTCGACCAGGGCGGTCTCGGGCGCGCCGACTACCTCGCGCTGCCCGGCGGCTCCCCGCACTTCGGCTGGATGCTGGAAGCGTGGAACCGCGACGTCGACCGGACGATCCGGCTCGGCGTCAAGGACACTCCCACCGACCCGTTCGCGGCCTCGAGAGCCATGGTCGCGCCGAACGGTGTCCTCCTCGTGGACGGCAGCCCCGCAGCCGCAGGCCTGCTCGTGGTCAACGACTTCGGAACGCAGATCGACCTCGAGGGCACGGTCGTCGCCCGGCCGCGTCCGGGGCTCACCGAGCTGCGAGTTCCGGCCGCACCCCACGTCCGGTGGATCGCCACCGGGCTCTACGGCGACGGCTGGTCGTCGGGGAACCTCTCCTACCGGGTCTGGCCCGAGCGCGTCGGCGCCGCAGGCGTCTACGAGGTCGGGCTCGCCCTCCCGAGCGGCTACCCCGCGCGGACCGTGACGCTGACGGTCGAAGGCGTCGAGCGCCGCACGCTGACGCTCAGGCCGGGCACCTCGGTGCACCTGGAGCTCCCGGCGCCGCTTCGAGCGGGCTCCATCCCGGTCCTTCGCATCTCGGCAGACGGCGGCCGCCTCGTCGGAACGGAGACGGCGAACGCCTACCTCGTCTCGCTCCAGGTCACGAGCCTCGCCTACCGCGCCCGTGGGCCGGCGGCCGCCCTACCGCCTGCCACGGTGCCCGGAGAAGACCTGCTCGCGCCCTCCACGACCTAGGCAGGCCCGGTCCGGTACCCCGCCGACCGCATAGGTCGGACCGGCCATCGGTTCGATCCCCTGACGCCCGCGGAGTGGCATTGTCGAAGGGGTGTTCGCAAAGATCGGTGCGATTCTGTTCGTGCTGGGCGCCATTCCGTTCGCACTCTGGGTCGGCGGCTATCTTCCCCCGCCCGAGAAGACAGCTGCCGCGGAAAGCCGCCCGCCCTTCGAGCCCGGGCTCGTGGAGGCCGAGTGGCGCGACCATGTGGCAGCGATCTGCGATTGGGAGAAAGAGCGTGCGCAGGACATCGAAGAGGCGTTGAGGCGATCGGTGACGCCTGCCCAAGCGATGCTCGGCATTGACAACGCGATCCGTCTTGGGCAGTCGAGCCTGGACATCTTCCGGCGGCTGGAGACGCCGTTTGCCTACCGGCGCGAAGCGAGACAGCTGAAGCGTCTGCTTGCAGACGAGCAACAGGCCGTGATCGGGCTGCGACGCGCAATTCGCTCGGCGAACCGCAAGGCGCTCTACCGCAACGCCAGGACGATCGTGGCGGCGGAGAAGCGGAAGCGCGTCATGCTCGCCGACCTCGGCCTCCAAGCCTGCATCCCGAAGGCGCCGGACCTCCCTGCGCAAGGTGACGCGACGGTCGTCTAGAGCTCTGGTCTAGCGCCCGTGCGGGTGGGCGGGCGGAAGCCTGCGGCCGCGGACACGCTGCTTCACGAAGCTGGCACCGCCGGCGACCAGGAGCAGGAGGCCGAGGAGCCCGACGATCACGAGCGCGAGCGGGAAGGAGTCGGCGCTGCTCGGGCCGATCTTGTCCATCGCCTGGGTGACAGGCCCGGTCTGCTCCGCATCCGCACCGGAGCGCCCCTCCATCATCGTGCCCGGATCCTTGACGTCGTCAGACGTGCCAGCGATGCCGTCGGCCCCGTTGCCACCGTTACTGCCACTGCCGCCGCCTCCGCCGCCGCCGCCGGAAGCGTTGCCGCCCGATCCAGATGAGTTCTTGCCGTTCGTGCTCGTGCCGCCGTCGTTCTTGTTGTTCTCCCGCTGGTTGGCCGCGATCGCGGCGAGCATCGCAGCGGAGATGTCCTCCTCGGCGCTCGAATAGGCCTGCACGTCCTCGGGAAGATCCGCGATCGCCTCCCGGTAGCAGTGGATCGGGTACGTCGTGGCCACCCGGCCGTCGTCGTACCAGTCATCGAGCACGCGCTGCCCACACACGCTTGCCGAGGCTGGAGCGGCAGTGAGAGCGAGGAGAAGGGCGGCCAGGGAGGCTGCCCCGAGAAGTGAGCGGCTGAATTTCTTCAAAGAGTCAAACAGTGAGTGGGCCGCATACTAGCGTCTACTCCCAACACGTTTAATCTGCATTCGCAAAGGTTTCGTGAAGGCGGAGCGGTGCGGGGTCTCTGCTAGCTTCCGGCCGATGCGAGCGGCCCTCGAGCGCGCCGGCGCCGGCGCCGAGCCGCGGGCCGTGGTCCGAGGCTCCGCGCTTGCCGCCCGATTAGTCGCCACGGGCTTCCTCGCCCTCCTCGCCGCCTGCGTCTTCGCGGGAGACGCCTCGGACGACGACTCGCTCCTCTGGATCGGCGGGGCGGCGCTCGTTCTCGCGCTCGGCACCCTGACGGCGGGTCTCGCCGGGGCGCTCCCGCTCCCCCGCCTCTCCGGAAGCGCGCTCTGGTGCCTGGGGCTCGCAACTGCGCTCGTCGTGTGGATCGGGGTCTCCATCGCCTGGTCGGTCGAGCCCGACCGCTCGTGGACCTACTTCGATCGCGGAGTCGTCTACCTCGCGCTCCTCGGCGTGGGCATCCTGGCCGGCGGCCTCGTTCGCCGCGCCCCCACCGTTGCTGCTGCCGAGCTGGCGCTCGTGGTCGGCCTCGTGCTCGCGGTGGGGCTCGCCGTCAAGGTGTTTCCGTCGCTCTACCCCGACACCGAGCGAATCGCCCGCCTGCGCGCGCCCGTCGGGTACTGGAACGCGCTCGCCCTCCTCTTCGCGTTCGGGCTCCCGCTCGCGCTCTGGCTCGCCGGCCTCGCCGGCCGGCGCACAGGCTTACGTGCGCTCGCGGTCGTCTTCGTCTACCTGCTGGGCGTCGGGGTTGCTCTGACGTTCTCGCGCGGAGGCATCCTGGCCGCACTGGCCGCCGTGGCCGTCGCGCTTGCGCTCGGACGCGACCGCGTGGACCGGCTCGTCGACCTCGCGGTGGCCGGAACCGGGGCGGCCCTCGTGAGCGCCTGGGCCCTGGGACAGCCGGGACTGGCGGCGGATGGCATCCCGCTCTCCGCCCGAGCCGGCGACGGCCACCAACTGGCCCTCGCGCTCGTTCTCGGCGCACTTGCGGTCGCCGGGCTCACAGTCGCGCTCTCCAGGCTCCGCCTTGCCGACCGCCTCCCTCGCTTCTCACGCCGGTGGGCGATCGGGGCTGCGCTCCTCGCTGCCGTCCTCCTTGCCGTGGCGGTGGCGGTGAGCGACCCCGGCGCACGCATCGACGAGTTCCGGAACCCGCCCGCGGTCGACGTGTCGCAGGAGGGCGGCCGGCTGACCAGCCTGAGCTCGAACCACCGCTGGACCTGGTGGGGGGAGGCCTGGGAGATCTTCATGGACCATCCCTTCCTCGGTGTGGGCGCGGGAAGCTTCGGAGTCGCCCACAGGCAGGTTCGGGTGAGCGATCTGGACGCCGTCGAGCCGCACAACCTTCCGCTCCAGTTCCTCGCGGAGACAGGTCTCGTGGGCGCGCTCCTGGCCGGCGGCGCAGCCCTGGCAGCCGCGATCGCTGCGCTGGGGACGCTTCGCCGCGCCGAGGGGCGCGAGCGAGGCGCCACGGTGGCCCTCGTCTGCGTGCTCGTGGCATACGCCGTCCAGGGCCTCTTCGACTTCGACTGGGACTTCCTGGCGGCGACCGGCCCGGTGATGCTCGTGACGGGCGTCCTGCTCACCGCGGGCGGGCAATCGGCTACGCCGCGCCGCCACCGCCTCTGGGTGTTTGCCCCGCCCCTCGTCGCCGCCGCCCTCATCTACTCCCTGGCCGCGCCGTGGCTGGCGGAGAGGAAGGTGGAGAGTGCATACGACGCCGTTGCGAGCGGGGATGCGAAGGCTGCGATCCAGGCGGCGGAGAGCGCCCACAGGCTGAACCCGCTCTCGCTCGACCCGCTTCGCGTCCAGGTAAATGCCCGCGTCCTCGACGGAGACGTCGCCGGAGCCCGGCAGGCGCTGATCGAAGCCGTCGAGCTCCAGCCCGAGAATCCGGCCAGCTGGTACGAGCTCGGTGTCTTCGAGCTCCTCGCCAGGCGTCCCGATGCCGCCGTCAGACCGCTCGAGCGTGCCGCCGAGCTCGATCCCCACGGGGACGCTCCGACCCTGCTCGCGGACCTCCGCCAACCCTGATGCGCGTCGTGGTCGACGTCACCCCGCTCTCACATCCGCGCACGGGGATCGGGAACTACCTGCGCGGTCTGCTCGGCAGCCTCGCGCTTCTCGACGACGTCGAGCTCGTCGCCTTCGGGCCGATCGGCCGCAGCGGGAAGCCGAAACGTCGAGCTCGCCCTGGCCGGGCTCGACCTCGAG
Source organism: uncultured Actinomycetes bacterium (assembly GCA_963722715.1). Classification (GTDB taxonomy): domain Bacteria; phylum Actinomycetota; class Thermoleophilia; order Gaiellales; family Gaiellaceae; genus DASQGA01. The sequence continues at coordinate 8,653 of CAVROA010000014.1, forward strand.
CAACGGCTGCAGGTCGTGCCCGCGGCCCATCTCTGGCGGACGGCCTGGAGCCGCGCCGGACGCCTCTCCGTCGAGCGCTTCGTGGGGCCGTTCGACGTCTTTCACTTCTCCGACTGGATGTATCCACCGCAGCGCGGAGGGATCCGGGCAACCACGATCTACGACCTCGTCCCGCTTCGGTTCCCGGAGTGGGTGGCGGCCCGGACCCGTTCGATGCACACGGCGAAGTACCGGAACGCCGCCCGCACCTGCGACCTGATCGTCGCCATCTCCCGGCACACGGCCACCGAGGTGGCGGAGCGGCTCGCGGTCTCGCCTGAACGGCTCGCGGTCGCATACCCCGGCGTGGACGCGCGCTTCTCGCCCGAAGGACCTCCCTCGGCGGGCGGGCGGGCACCGTACATCCTCAGCGTCTCGACCCTGGAGCCGAGGAAGAACCTCGGGGCGCTCGTCGATGCCTTTTCGGTTCTCCGCCGGCGCCGGCCCGACGTCTCGCTCGTCATCGCGGGAGCCGAGGACAGCGTCGAGGCAGCGGCGCTCCAGGGAGACGGCGTCGAACTGCTCGGTTACGTGGGCAACGAGGAGCTTGCCGGCCTCTATCGCGGCGCGGCCGCGTTCGCCTATCCCTCCCGGTTCGAGGGCTTCGGCATGCCGATCGTGGAGGCGATGGCGAGCGGGACGCCGGTGGTCGCCGGCACGGACGCATCCCTGGACGAGGCCTCGGGTGCAGCTGCGCTGCGGGTCGACCCGGACGACGCGGATGCTTTCGCGCTGACCCTGGAACGGGCGCTGGACGAGCGTGACGCGCTCGTCCCGGCCGGGATCGAGCACGCGCGTGGGTTCACGTGGGAGGCATGCGGGCGGGCCGTGGCAGAGGCGTACCGGCGAGCGCTTCGGGGCGAAGGTCAGCCTTGAGCGTCCTCCGCCGGCACGAGGACGAAGTACCGGAAGCCCGGGATGCCGGGCCCAAGCTGGTCGGGGTCCGCACGCGCGACGACGCCGCCACCCGCCTCCACCGCGCGTCGCACCTCCGATTCGGAGACCCCGATCATGCGCATGGGGTTCAGGCGCAGCCGGCGCTGCAGGAGATCGGGCGGCACCCGGGCGGCCCGCAAGAGACCATAGGCTCGGCGGCGAAGCTGCAGACGGCTCCGGGCGCTCAGCGGCGACGGGACCTGGAAGACGACCAGCCCGCCTGGGCGTGCAACCCGGACGAACTCACTGATGTAGTGGAGAGCCGCCTCCGCGCTCGCGACGTGCTGGAGCACGACGAAGGAGAGCACGAAATCGAACGTGTCGTCTGCGAACTGGCCGAGATCGGAACTCCGGTTCACCAGGAAGCGGCAGTTCTCGCAGTCCGCGTTGAGCCGCCGCGCGTGCTCGAGCATCCGCTCCGAGATGTCGACGCCCGTGGCGTGCTCGAAGTGGCCCGCAAGAGCGCGTGTCAGTCGCCCGACGCCGCAGCCGAAGTCGAGCGCGCTCGAGATGCCGCCCTGCCAGCCGAGCTCCCGCGCCACTCCCAGCACGGACTCGACATCCGCCTCCCCGCGCTCGAAGAAGCGATCGAGCTGCCAGCCCTGGTCGCCGGGCTGCGTCTCGGAGAGGATCGCCCAGAGCGGATCGACGAGCGCGAGATCGTCCCAGTCGCGCTCCTGCCGCCCGAGCCCCACGTCGCGACGCATCATGCCTGACCTTCGCATCGGGATGGACGTCTCTCCCCTCGTCCTGACGCGCGCGGGGACGGCGCGCTACGTGCGGTCGCTCGTGGAGGGGCTGCGCGAGGCCGGCACCGACATCGCCCGCGAGTATTCCTTCGGCGGGCCCGGCCGTCCGACGCGGATCGTCCGGGACACGGCGTGGTACCTCGCGGCGCTGCCCCTCCTGGCCGGACGCGACCGGCTGGACGTCCTTCACTGCCCGACGATCCGCGCCCCGATCCGGTCCCGGGTCCCGCTCGTGGTCACCGTCCACGATCTCGCGGTGCTCCGCTACCCGGAGACCTTCAACCGCTGGACGAGATCCTGGAGCAGGCTGACGCTCCCGCACGTCGCCCGCGGAGCCCGACGGATCGTGGCCGTCTCCGACTTCACCCGCGGGGAGCTGGTCGAACTGCTCGGGGTCGACGAGGGGCGTGTGCGGGTCGTCCGAAACGGCGTCGGACCGCCCTTCTCCCCGGACGGGCCGCGCGCGGAGGGCGAGTACATTCTCGCCGTGTCCACGCTCGAGCCTCGCAAGAACCTGGCGCGGCTCGTGGAGGGCTTCCGCCGGGCTGGATTGGGGCTGGAGCTGCGCGTCGCGGGCGCGCCCGGCTGGGGCGACGTCGCGGTCACGGGTGAGCAGGTGCGTCTCCTGGGCGAGGTCGAAGACACCGAGCTGGCGGCGCTCTACCGCGGCGCCGCCTGCGTCGCCTACGTCTCGCTCTACGAAGGCTTCGGCCTGCCCGTGCTCGAGGCGCTCGCGTGCGGCGCTCCGGTCGTGACGGCACGGGGCGGTGCCTGCGAGGAGGTCGCGGCCGGCGCCGCGGAGCTCGTCGACCCGCTCGACCCGGACGACATCGCGGCGGGGCTCCGGCGGGCGACCGGGAGCAACGGCGAGCTGCGCGAGCTCGGTCTCGCCCGCGCGCGCGAGCTCACCTGGGAGCGAACCGCCCGGGAGACGCTCGCCGTCTACGAGGAGGCGGCCGCGTGAATCGGCCGCTCGTCGTGATCGACGCCGACGTGCTCGGCCGCAGGCGCACGGGTGACGAGACGTATGTCGCCAACCTCCTCCGCGAGCTCGGCGCCCTGGCGCCGACGGACCTCCACCTCGCAGCTGTGACCCGCCGACCCGACCTCGTGCCGGAGGGGATCGAGCCGATCGAGCTCCCCGCCCGGAGCCAGGTGCTGCGCATGGCCATCGCTCTGCCGCGCCGCCTGCGGAAGCTCCGGCCGGCGCTGGGCCACTTCCAGTACGCCATCCCCCTCGGTTTCCGAGCCCCGGCCGTCGTCACGATCCACGACCTCTCCTTCGAGCGGGACCGGACGATGATGGGGCTCAGGGACGGGCTCATCTTCCGCACGGTCGTCCCCCGGGCCGCCCGCCGCGCAGCGCGTGTCCTAACCGTCTCGGAGCGCACTCGGCGCGACCTGATCGAGCACTACGAGCTTCCCGAGGACAAGATCGTGGTGACGCCGAACGGCGTCGACCCGGCGTTCGGGCCAGAGGGGCCGAAGGCCGACGGGAGCGCCTACGCGCTCTTCGTCGGCGCGCTTCAACCCCGGAAGGACCCGGTTTCGGCGGTCGAGGCGATTGCGCTGGTCGACGGCGGCTTGCGGCTCGTCTTCGCCGGGCCCGACAAGGGCGGCGGCCCGGCTCTGCGCGAGGCGGTCGCGAGGCTGGGTCTCGAGGACAGGGTCGACCTGCTCGGGTACGTCGAGCAGGAGCGGCTTGCCGCCCTCTACCGCGGGGCAGCCTGCCTCGTCTTCCCCTCCCGGTACGAGGGCTTCGGCCTGCCCGTGATCGAGGCGATGGCCTGCGGCACTCCCGTCGTGGCGGCGCGGACGAGCGCCCTGCCCGAGGTGGCGGGGGACGCAGCCGTCCTCGTCGAGCCCGGCAGCCCGGCGGCGCTCGCGCAGGGCATCGCGGAAGCGCTTGCCGACCGCGAGAGGCTCATCGCCGCCAGCCTCGAGCGCGCCCTGAGCTTCAGCTGGCGGAAGTCCGCCGAGCGCACGCTCGCCGTCTACCGTGAGCTTCTGTGAGCGTCGCGGCGGTCGTCGTCTTCACCCCGGGCGACCCGGACCCGGGCCCGTGCCTCGAGACGCTCGTGCCCCAGGCGGGCGAGACCGTCCTCGTCGCAAACCCACCCGGCCCCCCACCCAAGGTTCCGGCCGGAGTCAGCATCCTCTGGAACGAGGAGCGTCTCGGCTTCGGCGCGAACATCAATCGAGGCATCGCCGCGACCGGAGCCGACCTCGTCGCGGTATCGAACCCGGACACGCGCGCCGCCTCCGACGCGCTCGGGATCCTGGAGGAGTTCGCCGGCTCCCATCCGCGTTGCGGGATCGCCGGCCCGCAGATGTTCTACTCCGACGGGGCCTGGCAACCCACCCGGCGCAGGTTCCCGACCGTCTCGGGCACACTCGTCCGCCGGACTCCGCTCCGATCTCTCTTCCCGCCGCTAAAGCGCCAGCGCGCCCATTACCACCTGGACGAGCGGCCGACCGAGCCGGTGGAGGCAGACTGGCTCCTGGGCGCCTTTCTCTTCCTCCGCCGCGAAATGATGGAGGAGCTCGGAGGCTTCGACGAGGGCTTCCACCTCTACGGCGAGGACATCGACCTCGCCTACCGGGCCGCGAAGGCCGGCTGGGAGCGTTGGTACGTCCCGGCCGCACACGTGACTCACGACTACGCGGCGGCGATCGACCGCGTCTTCTTCAGCCGGCGCACGCTCTGGCACCTGCGCTCGATGGCCCGCTTCGTCCGGAAGCACCCCGAGCGCCTGCGGGCGCTGTGACGGGCCGCTGGTACGATCAGCGGCCGTGAGCGGCACGGTCGCAGTTCACGGGACCGCGGCTCGCCGCCGGCTGTTCCGGCTCACCGACTATCACGAGCTCCTCCGGAGCCTGCTTCGGCGCGAGTTGCGGGCCAAGTACAAGGGCTCCGTCCTCGGCATCCTCTGGTCGTACTTCAACCCGCTGCTGCTGATGGGCGTGTACACGCTCGTCTTCTCGGTCCTCTGGCGGGCGGTCGACATCCCCCACTACCCCCTCTTCGTGCTGAACGGGTTGGCTCTGTGGGTCTTCTTCCAGGCATCGCTCATGGGCGGAACCCGATCGTTGATCGAGAACGCCCCGCTGATCACCAAGGTCTGGTTCCCACGGGAGCTGGCGCCACTCGCGACCGTGCTGGCCCAGGGCGTCACGGCCGCAGTCATGTTCGGGATCCTGATCCCGATCGACCTCGTGATCGAGCCGGGCAGCCTCCCCACGTTTCTCCTGGCGGTACCGGTCTTCATGGCCTTCGTCCTGCTCACGATCGGCATCACGTGGATCCTGGCTGTCGCCAACGTGTTCTTCAGAGACGTCGAGCACGTCGTCGCCGCGATCCTGCTCCCCTGGTTCTTCCTGACTCCGATCTTCTATGCACTCGAGCAGCTCCCCGGAGCCGCGGGCCACGATTACCTGATCAAGCTGCTTCGTTTCGGGAACCCCGTCACGCCCTACGTCGAGACGATGAGAGCGGTCCTGCTGCAGGGCACGATCCCGGGCGCCGCCTCGCTCGTCTACGTCTTCGTCGTCGGGCCCGCTGTCTTCCTCCTCGGCCTCTGGGTCTTCCAGCTCTACGACGACGAGATCGCCGTGGAGCTTTGAGCATGGCCGAGATCGCGAGAGGCGAGATCCGGGCCGAGGGAGTCGGCAGGCGCTTTGCGCTCCGCCCGCTCGGCACACGCTCGGTCAAGGACGTGCTCGTCCATCCGCGACGCCACCCGCGCCACGAGATGTGGGCGCTTCGCGACGTGTCCTTCGGCGTACGCGCGGGCGAGACATTCGGGGTCGTCGGGAGGAACGGTTCCGGAAAGTCCACGCTCTTGAAGCTGATGGCCTACATCTTCGCGCCCACGGAGGGGAACCTGGAGGTGGGCGGACGCGTCGGATCGCTCCTCGAGATCGGCGCCGGGTTTCACCCGGACTTCTCGGGCGTCGAGAACGTCTACCTCTCGGCCGCGGTGCACGGCCTCGGCAAGTCCTATGTCGACGAGCATCTGGAGGACATCCTGGCCTTCGCCGAGATCGAGGAGTACGCCCATATGCCCGTCAAGGCGTACTCCACGGGAATGTTCTTGCGGCTCGGCTTCTCGGTCGCGATCCACATCCACCCCGACGTGCTGCTCGTGGACGAGGTCCTCGCGGTCGGCGACGAAGCCTTCCAGAAGAAGTGCTACGAGTGGATCGAGAGTTTCCAGGCCGCCGGAGGGACACTCGTGTTCGTCTCGCACGAGGCGGCCGTCGTGGAGCGGCTCTGCGAGCGCGCCATCCTGCTCGACAAGGGCCGCGTCGTCGAGCAGGGCCCGGCTCACGACGTCCTGCACGCCTACCACCGCCGCCTTGCCGACGAGCCCGCCGTGGCCATCGCGCGGCTGCCCGCCGACCAGCAGGGCGGGGCTGTCCGGAAGGCAGCCGGCCACTAGATGCCTGCCGCCGCTACCGGCAGCGGGCGGCCGGCCGGAGTCAACCTCGTTGGGTTTCTGCACGCTGAGTTCGGCCAGGGAGAAGTCGCGCGCCGGCTGGCCTCGGCCCTCGAGCGGGCCTCGATCCCGTATCTCGGCGATCAACCAGGCGGCGAAGATCCACCGCGAGGCGCACGACTTCGCCCTCTCTCCGGAGCGGGACGCACCGTACGACACGAATCTCCTCTGCCTGAACGCCGAGCATCTTCTGAGCTTCGCGGACGGAAAGCGCCGCGAGATCCTGTGACGACCGGTACTCGCTCGGCGTGTGGTTCTGGGAGACCAGTGAATTTCCCGACCATCTCTTGCCCGCGTTCGACCTTGTCGACGAGGTCTGGGCCGCGAGTGACTTCGTCGCCAGCACGATCGCGGCTGGAAACCTGGAAGCCGGTGCGAACCTTTCCGCTTCCCGTCGAGGTCCGGCGCGCGCATCGTCTCTCGCGCACCGACCTCGGGCTACCCCCCGACCGCTTCGTCTTCCTCTTCTCGTTCGATTTCCTGAGCACGACGGCGAGAAAGAACCCGATCGGGCTCGTCGAGGCCTTCCGGCTGGCGTTCGAGCCGGGCTCGGGCCCGGTCCTGGTCCTGAAGAGCATCAACGCTGAGCGGTGTCCGCAGGATCTGAGTGCACTCAGGGAGGCCGCCGCCGGCCATCCCGACATTCAGCTGTCCGACTGCCTATGTGACCCAGGAGCACATGCAAGCCCTGACCGCGGCCTGCGATTGCTACGTCTCGCTCCACCGAAGCGAAGGGTTCGGGCTCGGGCTCGCGGAAGCCATGGCCTACGGGAAGCCGACGATCGCGACGGGGTACTCCGGCAATCTGGAGTTCATGCATGAGTCGAACAGCTACCTCGTCTCGTATCAACCCGCCCCGGTTCCGCCCGGCGCCGGGCCCTACCCCGAGGGCGCGATCTGGGCGGACCCGGACGTCGAGGACGCAGCCAGACTGATGCGGGAAGTCGTAGAGGATCCGGACCAAGCGCGCGAGCGGGCGGAGCGCGGCCGCGCCACGATCGAGCTGGACTTCTCGGTGGAGCGCGCCGCGGCGTTCCTCCGCGAGCGGCTGGCGGAGATCCACGCCCGCTCGAGCGAGCGCCCCGAACCTCGGACGCACGCCGAGCGAGCGGTCCGGTTCGTCTCGGCCGGCCCGAGAGTCAGGTGGTCGGCGCCCTCCCGCTTCGGGGCGCTCGGCCGCTGGTGGCGTGCGGGCCTCGCGAGGGCGCTTCGCCCCTACACGAGCCGCCAGCGCGAGTTCGAGAGCGCAGTCGCGAACGCGCTCGTGACCGGCGAACGGCGCCTGAACGAGCTCGAAGACCTGCTCGCAACAGCACCGTACGTCGCCGATCCCGACCTCCTCCGATTTAGTCTCGACGACGGCACGGAGACGATCGGCTACGCCGATCGCGGCGCCTCACCATCGTTCGAGGAGGTCTTCGGCGGCTCTGAGGACCGCGTGCGCGACCTCCGCCGGCCCTATCTGGCTGCGATCGGCAACCGGCAGCCCGTCCTCGACCTGCGCTCGGGCCGGGGGGAGCTTCTCGACCTGCTCGTAGAGGCAGGCGTGCCGGCTTCCGGTGTCGAGCCAGACCCGGTGCTGGCCGCCCGCAGCCGCGAGAAGGGTCATGAGGTCGTAGAGGACGACCCGCTCGCGCACCTGTCCGCGCTCCCGGAGGCCCTCCTCGGAGCCATCTTCGCCTCGGGTCTCGTCGAGCAGCTGGACTTCGACGACCTCCAGCGGCTCTTGGCCCTGGCCCGCCGAGCGCTCGCCACCGGCGGGGTTCTGATCTTCGAGTCCGTCAATCCCCATTCGGTCGCCGGGTTCAAGACCTTCTGGACCGACCCCCGCCGGAGTGCCCCGCTGTTCCCCGAGGTGGCCGTTCAGCTCTGCAGAATGGCCGGCTTCGACTCCGCGCACACGCTTTTCCCGGGCGGGACCGGGCCCCTCGAACGGGATCGGCGGCGGCAGACCGTGTATGCGGTCGTGGCGTCGAAGGGCACGGACGTCAGCCTGACTCGGCAAAGGTGAAAGCGCGTGCCCGGACTCCGAGCGGCCGGGTGTCGGCTCGCACGTGGGTCGGGCGCATCGAAAACGTCGGCCGGGGCAACAACCGGCGAGACGGTGAGCTTGGCTTCGCACACACCCCCTGCAGGATCCAAGCGGCACGCGGAAAGATTGCGCGGCGTCACCCACGAGCGTCTGGGCGACCACCCGGCCTTCGCTCCGTGCAATGACCCGGGCAGGTTTCGGGCGAAGCTCACTGGATCCGATCAGGATCACGCTGAGAACGCCGCCTTCACATCCGTAGCGTGTGTACACGATCAGAGAGCCCGACCACCCATCCGCGTAGAGGCCCTGGATGCGCTCCCGGATCGTGACCGGCTGGGACGCTTCGTAGAGCCTCATGCCCGCACCGGCGGCCCGGTTTCCCGACAGCACGCGGCCGTCGAGATTCATGGTCCGGTCGATCGAGGACATAGCGGGACCGGAGCTCCTCCCCGCCTGGATCACGAAGGATGCCCCTGGCCGGATCGACGCAGAGGGTCTCCTGCGGAAGCCCGTCGGGCGTGCCGGCGAAGTTGTAGACCGGGCCGACCGCGCGGTTGAAGAACTCGTTCTCCCAGAGCACCAGGAAGTTCGCATCCCCCGTCCAGATCGCCGCTACATCAGCATCGGGGCCCACGGCCTCGTCGATCCACGCCGGCTTGACCGAGAGTCCGACCCTTTGCGAGTTCCGTGAGGCCTGGCTCGTGTAGTGCTCGACGTGGATCTGGACGACGGCGAAGTACAGGAGGACAAGGGCAGGTGCGGCTAGTGCCAAACGACGGGGCAGGACGAGCATGAGAATTGCGACCGCGATCGCGCCGAGAACGACGACGTACGGAACGTCCGTCGGTGTGAGCACATCCTCCTGCAGGCGCATGAGGGGGAGGAACGCGAGCGCGCCGGCGACGGAGTTGGCGTCGATCAGCTGGGAGTAGGGCAGGACGCCCGGCAGCGCACCCGCTACGAGAGCGGCGATCGCCGCGGCGGAGCGAGGGCGCGGCAACCCGCGGTCGACCCAGACGAGCATCGCGATCAGATAGATGGGCGCCACGAAGAAGAGGTTCCGCTCCTCGATGCGATTCCCGAACGAGGTGGACGCGAAGGCCGCGACCACGAACGTGAACCAGAAGACGAACGCGACGGACGACGCCGCAAAGATGCGGAGGCTGCGCGAGTGCCGTCCAGGGCGGAGAGCGATCGCGACGAGGAGCAGAAACGCCGCGAACGGGAGCACTCCGAGGTACAGGTCGAACTCGGCGAGGCTGTAGACAAACCAGCGGAAGACGGAGGCGACCGAGTAGTCCTCGTGCTCGAGCACGCCATACCCGCCGAGCAGCGCAGACCCGAGTGACAGGCCGCGGGCGAGCTGCAGAGCTACATAGGCGAGCGCGCCGCCGGCGAGCGCGAGCCAGATGATCCGGAAGGCAAGCAGGCGGCGCAGAAAGTCACGCGGCGCAAACCGATCCCGGCTCGAGAGGGCGTCGAGGAGCACGACGAGGAGGATGGCCGTCACGAGCGCCGGGACGAAGACGACTGCCTGCGCGCGCGTGAAGAACCCGAGCGGAAGCAAAGCGAGGACGAGTACCTGCCGCAACGCTCCCGGCCGTTCGAGCACGAGCACCGTCGCAAGCACGAAGGTCAGGGTGATCGGGTAGAAGGCGACCTCGGTCATCACCGTGCTCGTGTAGACCATCGAGGGAACCGCGACCGCCAGCGCGGCGGCGACCAGCGCCAGACCGCGGCCGAGCACGCGCCGGGCCAGCAGGTAGGTCGGAACGGCGGCCAAGGACATGAGCACGGCGTTGATCGCCTTGATGGCCTCGTAGGCATCCGTGACGTTCTGGTAGAGCCAGTAAGCAGGTGAGATCAGGATCGAGTAGACGACCCCGAAGCCCTGCGCTCCCGGGACATCCCGGACGGCGAACGTCCCCGTCGCCGCGAAGCTCTTGGCGAGTTCCGAGTAGAGAAGCTCGTCCTGGAAGATCCAGGGCGCCGGGTCGTCGAGGGCGAGGTCGAACCTGATCGCCGCAGAGAGGAGGACGATGGCACTGAGCCACCACCAGGTCGGGATAGCCACGAGGAAGGCTCGCGTCCGGGCGTAGAACGTCGTCGTCCTGGGCTTCCGCTCGGTCAACGAGCCGCCGGTGTAGCGCCCCTCAGTAGACGAGCCTTGGGCGGGTGGCCGCAGCACCGGCTTAGGGTATCGTCGGCCGCCAGATGGTGGGCATCAGCCTGCTCACGCTCGTTCCGGGAGTCGTCGGCGGGTCGGAGACGTACGCACGTGAGCTGATTCGGGCCCTAGCCCGGGTGGGCGAGCTCGAGTACCGGGTCTTCCTGCCCGAGATTGCCACAGACGCCGCCGACGGGCTCCCCCAGACGACGGTGACGGCGTACCGTGCGCGCCGTTCGCTCCCCGGAAGACTCACAGCAATGACGCTGGCCGCCGCTCATCCCGGCCCCGTACGCCGCCAGCTCGACCTCGACCACCTGAGCGGGCTCCACTTCCCCCTCACGGTCATGGTGCCGCCCGTGCGCCGGCCTCCGGCGGCGACGACCATCCTCGACCTCCAACACGAGCTTTTCCCGCGCTTCTTTTCGCGCGCCGAGCTCGCGTACCGACGGCTTGCCTACCGACGCAGCGTCCGCGCCAGCCGCCTGATCGTCGCAATCAGCGCACACGTGAAGGAGACGATCGTCGAGCGCCTGGGCGTCGAGCCGGAACGCGTTCGCGTCATCCACCTCGGCGTCGACCTGGCGCGCTTCCGCCCCGACGAGCGCGAACGAAAGCCGTTCCTCCTCTACCCGGCCAACCGCTGGCCACACAAGAACCACGAGCGCCTGTTCGAGGCCTTCGCGCTCATACGTGGCGAGCGGCCGGATCTCACGCTCGTCCTCACGGGAGCCGGGCACGACGGGCGGCCCGTGCCTGCGGGTGTGGTCGTTCGCGGCCACGTGCCGTCGGACGACCTGCTCGAGCTCTATCGAAGCGCATCGGCCCTCGTCTTTCCGAGTCTCTACGAGGGCTTCGGTCAGCCCCCGATCGAGGCAATGGCCTGCGGCTGCCCGGTCGCCGCCTCGCGCGCAGGAGCACTCCCCGAGGTCTGCGGCGACGCCGCTCGCTACTTCGACCCCATGTCTCCGGCAGCCATTGCCGGCGCTGTCCTCGACGTCCTGGCTCGGCCCGATGAGTGGACGGCGCGCGGAATCGCGCGAGCGGCACTCTTCACGTGGGACGAGTGCGCCCGTAAGCACGACGAGCTCTATCGCGAGCTCGCGAGCGACTACTAGCCACCAGGGCGCTCCTTGGGCGGCCGTAGGGCGCCGGCAAAGAAGGGCAGCGCGACCGCGGCCTGAAACGCCAGATCGCGCGGCCCATACCGTTCGCGCGGCAGCGGCTCGGAGCGGCCCGCGACCCTCGTCTCCCGACCGGCCGCGTACGCACGGCGCCACATCCACCGCCAGGTCGCGCGGCTCGGGGGGATGCGGTGGAAGACGCGGGACGCGGGCTCGTACACGACGCGCCAGCCATGGTCGCGGACCCAGTCACAGAGAACGTTCTCCTCCATCGCCAGCGGCCAGCCGGGGCGGCGGCCGATCGATTCGTCGAACGGAGGGTCTGGCGCACGCTCTCGGTGGATCGCGTAGCTCGAGCCGATGACGCGCGGGACGTCGAGCGGTCGATCGCCGAGGTCGAAGAGCGAGAGCCAGTCGGAGGCGGGCATCGTCGTCAGGAGGCGCGGCGGACGTTTCTCCCAGGCCGGCAGAGCCCGCGCGCCCACGACTGCAACGTCCTCCTCCTCGAGGCGTGCCACGAGCGGCTCGAACCAGCCCGGCTCGGGGAAGACGTCGGAGTCGAGGAACGTGACGGTCGCCGTGTCAGCCAGCTCCACGCACCGGTTGCGTGAGTGGGAGACACCTCCCGATTCCGGGAACGGCTCGTAGCGCACAGCGGCTCCGCGGGACTCGCAGACGCGGCGCAGGTCGTCGTTGGTCGACATGTCGACGACGATCACGGGAGGGCCGGGGGAGCGGTCGAGCACACCGTCGAGGACCCGCGCGAAGACGGCCGGATCGTCATTCATCGTTGGGATCGCGACGGTCGTGGGTGGCACGCGGCGATGGTACTTCGCGGCTGCCAGCAGGAGGACGGGGCGGCCACCGGCCCCGCTAAGGTGACTGCCGATGGCAGAGGAGGGCACTGCCGCCCGAGTCGTGCAGGGCACGCTGGCGAACGGGTTGGGCACGCTCGCCGGCGTCGCGATCTCTCTTGTTCTCACGCCCTTCCTGATCCGGGATCTCGGGCTGGAGGCCTACGGCGTCTGGACGCTTGCGCTCTCGCTCACCTTCGTGGGCGGGTACATGGCCCTGTCGGATCTCGGCGTCGAGGTTGCCGCGGTGCGCTACATCGCCGAGGCGCGTTCGACCGGGGACGTACTGCTGGCGAACAAGGTGCTCTCGAGTGCGTTCTTCTTCTTCCTCGCCGTCGCGGCCGTCCTCACCCCCATCCTCGTTCTCGCGGCCAGCGGGCTGACGCAGCTGTTCTCGATCGAGGGTGACCTCCGCTCCGACGCGACCTTGACGTTCTCACTCATCGCGGGCCAGCTCGTGTTCGAGCTCCCGGCACGGGCCTTCGTCGCGGTGCTCGCCGGCGCCCAGCGGTTCGGGCTCGTCCAGGCGATCGAGCTCTCTCGGGTCTCGCTGCAAGCTGGGCTCTTTGTCGTCGTCATCGTCACTGACGCCGGAATTGTCGGGCTCGGAGCTGCGACGATGGCGAGCTCCGCCTTCGTCCTCGTCCTCGCTGCGGCAGCGACGCTCGTGACCGACCGCCGCCTGCGTGTCTCACCTCGCAACGTCTCGAGGAAGGTGCTCCGGAGCCTCCTCTCATTCGGCGGCGAGCTCCTCGCGCTGCGCTTCGTGGGCACCTTTTACCGGCAGATGGACAAGCTGATCGTCGGCAATCCCGCTCGGGCCAACCGCCGTCACCTTCTACGAGGTCGCGAACAAGCTGCACACCGCGGCGCTCATGTTCCAGTCGATCTCAGCCTCCGCGCTCACCCCTGCCACCGCCTTCGTCCGAACGCGCAAGGAGATCCTCAAAGACATGTACCTCCGCGGCAGCGCCTACACGGTCGCGGTCTCGCTGCCGATCGCGATCGCAGGGCTGATCCTGGCCGAGCCCCTGATCCGGACCTGGCTCGGGGAGGAGCTCACGGAGGCCACGACCGCGAGTCGAATCTTCCTCGCCTACCTGACCTTCGTGGTCTTTCACATCGTCGGGACGACCATGTGCGTCGCGCTCGGACGCGTGCGCTTCATCCTCTACGTGGCGACGGCCAACCTCGCCCTGAACTTCGTGATCTCCGTCGCGCTGGTGGGTCCGCTCGAGGTCAATGGAGTCGTCCTCGGAACGCTCATAGCCGAGGCGATCGCCTGGCCGCCGCTGCTCTGGTTCTTCCTGCGCGAGTTCGACGTCTCGCTCGGAGAGTGGCTCCGGCGCACGGTGCTACCGAACGTGCCGGGCCTGGCCGCACAGTTGGCGACCGCACCGCTGATCTTCTACGCCGGGCAGCGGGCGGGCAACCTCGCCGAGGTCGGCGCTCTCGGGCTTCTTTCCGTCGCAATCTCGCTCGCGGTCTTCCCCTGGGTCGGGCTCCGGGGGCCAGACCGCCGCCTGCTCTTTGCTACGCTCGGCTCCGCTATCGGGAGACACCCCGTCGGGACTCCTGCGCCGGCGACCGACCCTCAGCCCCCAGACCAAACCCCAACCGGTCGCCCCACCTCCAAACGGTGAAGCTGCTCGTTCTCGACCACTTCTTCGCGCAGGACATCGAGAGCCTGCGCCAGGCTGCGGGCGCCGACGTCGACCTGCGCATCGTCGACTACGACCTCTTCCGCTCCGAGGCGCTGCGCATCTTTCCGCCCGATGTCACGGGCCCCCTCGAGTCCTTCGCCCGACCCGAGTACGCGGAGTACCGGCGCCGGTTCGAGACCAAGTTCGGCGAGCTCCTCGAAGACCTGTTCACCGGACGCCAGTTCGATGCCTTCGTGGCGCCCTCGGACGTCTTCTTTTATCTCCGTCCCGCCGCGAGCGCCTGCCACCGGCTCGGAATCCCCTTCTTCGTGGCGCAGAAGGAGACGACGATCTCCGAGCTGACCATGACAGCGGACGCTGAGCGCGTGCGGGCCTTCGCGCCACCGATCGCCGACCACATGACTGTGTGCAGCGAGCGGCACCGCGAGTTCCAGCTACGGGCGGGGGCTATCCCGGACCGCGTGACGGTCACCGGACAGCCGCGCTTCGACTTCTACGCCCGGCCGGAGGAATGGCCCACCCGGGACGCCGACGCGCGACCGGTCGTGCTCTTCTTCTCCTACCTGATCGACGCCTACCATCCGGCGGAAGGGACCGGGCGCCAGGTGTGGGCGGACCTCCATCGCCGAACGGAGCTGGGCCTCTGGGAGCTGGCCCGGCAGGGCTGGCGCGTGCTCGTGAAGCCGCACCCGCAGCAGAACTTCCGCAGCGAGCGAGCACGGATCGGAAAGGAGGTCGGCGAGCTCCTCGACCGCGACGTCTTCCTCATCCGCGCCGACGAGGACGCACGCCGCCTGATCGTCACATCGGATGTTGTCGTTGGCTTCCAGTCGACGGCGCTTCTCGAGGGCATGCTCGTCGGCCGACCCGTGGTCTACACGGGCTGGGACATCGAGTCGTCGCGGCTCTCGGCTGAGTTGATTCCCTTCCCCGAGTGGGCTGACGTGATCAGTGTCGTCACGCGGCCGGAGGCACTGGCCGAGACGGTTGAAGCCGCACGCGAGCGGGACGAGACAGATGCGAAGCGAGCCCGCCGCGAGGGGATCGTGACCGAGTACCTCGGGCCCTTCGACGGTCTGGCATCGCGGCGAACGCTCGATCAGATCCAGGCGTGCGTCGAATCGTTCGAGCGCGGCCGGGATGCGGCGACCCAGGCACGCCGCGCGGAGCTCGCGGCGCGGCGGCCGCCCGTCCGCGTCCGCCGCAGGACACGCCGGGCCTTCGTCCGCCTGCGTCGGGCCGCGGGCGAGGCGCTCGGCCGGTGAGCGGCTCCTGGGGCACGGGAATCCGGGAACGGCTCGGCGCGCTCGGCAACACCCACAGCAGGGGAGAAGGCGGGCCGCTCGACGACGTCCTCGCGAGGCTCCGGAGGCCGCTCGACCGTGCCTACCTTCGGCATAACGGCAAGCTCTCGAGCCTTTACCGGCTCGGCCGGAGCGCCCAGGGCATCCCCGCACCGGCGGCGGTACGCGAACGTGTGCTTGTCCTCACGCTCCGCGGCTGGCCGAACCATGCCGCGTACGAGAGCGTGATCGCACACGCGCTCGCCCTGCGCGGCGCCGAAGTCGGCCTGCTCGCCTGCGGGGGCGGCCAGCCGCTCTGCGAGCTCGGGTGGTCGAGACGGGCGTATCCGAGGCCCTGCGACCGGTGCGCCCACTATTCCAGCCGGATCCTCGAGGCCTCGCGGCTCCAGAGCTTCCGCTTAGCCGACGCTTTCGACTGGGGCGACGACGGTCGCGGCGCGCCGGCTTCGGCCGAGGCCGTGGACGCGCCGGGCCTGGTTGACCCACGGGAGGCGACCACGATCAGCGCCCCCTGGTTCCTGCGGACGACCAATCCCGGCACGAGCGCCGAAGCTCGAGCTGTCGCCGCCGACTTCGACGTCTCGGCGGCCGGCGTCGAACAGGCCGCAGCGCGCGTGCTCGACCGCTTCCAGCCCACGGTCGTCTTCATGGTCAACGGCCTCTTCGCCGCGGAGCACGTCGTCCGGGAGCTCGCGCTCGCTCGCGGCGCGCGGGCGCCGACCTACGAGATCGCGCCGCGCGAGAACGCACTGGTCTTCGGCCAGGAGGTCGTCGCGCCCGCCTTCGACACGAACGCGGTCTGGGAGCGGGTCGCCGACCAGCCGCTCGCGACGGCGCAGGCAGCGGCCCTCGACCGCCTCCTCACCGACCGCGCCCGGGGCATCGGTGCACACGAGAGCTACTACGACGACCCCGAGGAGGATCTCGACGCCGTCAGGCGCGAGCTCGGGATCGGGGCGAACCAGCGCGTCGTCAGCCTCTATACGAATCTCTCCTGGGACAGCGCGGCGCTCTACCAGGACGCGGCGTATGGCTCGATGCTCGACTGGGTCGAGGCGGCCGTCCGAACCGTCTCCGGGCTGCCCGAGACGGTGCTCGTCGTTCGCATCCATCCAGCGGAGGCCCGTTGGGGGACGCGCGAGCGCGTGCGGGAGACCGTGGAAGGGCGCATCGACCAACTGCCGGCGAATGTGCGGTTCATCGAGGCCGAGCAGGCGATTAGCTCCTACACGCTGCTCGACCTCAGCGACCTCGTGCTCGCCTACACCTCGACGATCGGCCTCGAGGGAGCGACCAGAGGCCTGCCGGTCGCCGTCGCAGGGCTGACCCACTATCGGGGGCGCGGCTTCACCCTCGACGTGTCGTCGCACTCCGAGCTCGAAGCCGCGCTCGCCGAGCCGCCGCCCATGTCCCCGGAGATGGTCGAACGCGCGCGCCGCTACGCGTTCACCTTCTTCTTCCGCGCCATGATCCCGTTCCCGGTGATTCAGATGGTCAACGGCCGCCCGGTGGCGGTGCCGTCCACGATCGAGGACCTGATGCCTGGTCAAGACCCATACCTGGACTTCGTCTGCGATCGGATCCTCGACGGCGGAGACTTCACCCTCCCGGACGAGCTCGCCGTTCCTGCCTGAAGGCCGGATCTACGGTCGCGCGACGAAGGTCCAGATGCGGTTTCGGTCGTAGATCTCGGCCAGCGCGCGCTTGCTGAGCGGACCGGCACCGTCGATGTCGTAGAGGCGGAGCCCCGCCTGGGCACAGAGGAGATCGAAGACGTCGTCCGGCGTCGTCCCGTACGCATCCGCCGCGCCCTTTCCGTGCTCGAAGACGACGATCGGCTTCGTGCGGCGAATCGTCTCGAGGCCGCCTGCGATGACCTCGGCCTCAGCCCCTTCCGCGTCGATCTTGATGAACGCCGGGGCATACCCGGGTGGTAGATCCGAGTCGAGGGCCTCGACGCGGACGGTGATGCGCTCCAGCTCCTGCGGCCCCGGGTATTTCCTGGGGAGGAAGCCGCTATGCGTCGGAAGCGAGCGGACGTACGTGAAGCTCCGCTCCCCGGACTTGGTGGAGAGCGCCGCGTTTCGCACGTCCACGGTCGGGAACCGCGGAACGAGCTGCCTGTGGAAGTCGGGGAGGGGCTCGTAGGCGATGTGGTGACCGGCGGGAGCGGACCGGACCATCTCGGCCAGGACGGCTCCCTCCGCCGCACCGACGTCGATGCAGTTGGCGTCTGGAGGCAGGGTGGCCAGGAGCCGGCGGATCTGGGCTCCGTCCTTGCGGTCGCGAAGAAGCGCGCGTCCCGATCTGAGGAGAGACAGGTAGTAGCGGCCGCTACGCAGGATGGCCTCAGCCTACGTGTTCAGTGTTTCAAGCTCCGGGTGCTCCCGCACATGGGCGACGACTTCCCGGTAGGAACGAGGCTTCCGCCCCAGATCGAGCTCGTCGTAGAGCCGCCGCACGAGCTCGAGGTCCCGTGCGTGGTCGACGGTCCAGCGAAGGTCCGAGTTGTCCACGTCATCGGTCACAGATCCGATCCGAAAGAGGTCAGGCCGTTCGCGGAGCAGGAACCAGGTCACGTGCTCCCGCGCTTCCGGCGAACGTCCGAGGCGGAAGGCGCGCTCGAGCGCTTCTGCCGTCAGCGCCTCAGCATCGAGCCCGGCTGGGTAGGTGCGCTCGACGACGTTCGAGGCGTAGTCGAGTTGGCCATCCTGGGCCGCGAGCGTCGAGAGCACGAGTCCCGCCACCTCGGGATCGAGCAGCGGGCAGTCTGCCGTCACTCGCAGAACGACCTCCGCCGAGGCCTCCTCCGCTGCCCTGAAATAGCGGTCGAGGACGTCGTGTTCGCTACCTCGGAACCAGCGGGCACCCTCAGCCTCCGCGGCGGCCACGACGGGGTCGTCTCCCGGGTCGACCGTCGTCGCGACGACGATGTCGTCCAGCTCCTTGACTCGCTGCAGTCGCCGGATCTCGTGCGCGAGCATCGGCTCGCCCGCGACCTCGAGCAGTACCTTGCCCGGCAGGCGCGACGACCCCGTCCGCGCCTGCATGATCGCAACCGCTTTCACCTACGCTCGAAGAGCCACCACGTGACATCGTCCCAACCCTCGTCCCGGCCGAGGAAGCCCTGCTGCACGAGGCCAGCTCCGGAAAGAGCTCGAGGTAGTACGCGCCGAAATCCCGCTTGAAGAGAGCGCCGGTCTGGCCCCGGTACGGCACCTCGACCGGGTCCGCAGAGTAGTACTCACCGCAAAGGACGTAGCGTCGCGAGCAGCGGACGAGCTCGGCCATCGCAACGGGCAGTCCAGCCTGGGGAAGGTGAATGAGCACGCCGGTCGTGAAAATGAGGTCGAAGAGCCGATCGCGGAACGGCAGCTCGCGGGCGGATGCGTAGACCGCATTCACCCCGCTGAGAGCTCGGCGGACGCCGGCCAGGGCTCCCTCGTTGACGTCCACGCCGAAGACGTCCCGCGGCGCGAGAATCTCGGCGAGCCAGCGCAGGTTGGCGCCCACGTTGCAGCCGACCTCGAGCGCTGTGGTGACCTCGATACCGGCCAGGAGCTGGCGCCAGAACGTCTCTCGTCCTGCACCGGCCTCCTCGTTGCGCTCCGTGTACGCATCCCCGAAGTCGCCCGACCAGAGCTCCTCGAGCCGGCGCGGCTGGGACCCGTGCTCGGAGCTCGTCAACGCTTCACCCCACTCACGACCGCACCGGGATCCCGTGCGCGCCGAGGAACCGCTTGGCTTCCAGCGGCGTCTGCTCGGTGAAGTGGAACATGCTCGCGGCCGCCACGGCCGCGGTCTTTGCCTGAGTGAGGGCGTTCAGCATGTCCTCGTAGCTGCCGGCGCCGCCGGAAGCGATCACCGGGATCGACACCGCTCCGCCACGCTTCTGGTCAGCTCGAGGTCGTAGCCGGCCATCGTGCCGTCGCGGTCGATCGAGGTCAGCAGGATCTCGCCGGCCCCCCGGGCCTCGGCTGCCCGGGCAAGCGCGACCGGATCCTCTCGGTGGCGACCGTCCCCGCGTGCGTCGCCACGGTCCAGCCGCCTTCGGGACGCACGGGCGTCGATCGAGACCACGACGCACTGGCTGCCGAACTCGGCCGCCCGGCGCCGATCAGGTCCGGGTTCTCGACCGCGGCGGTGTTGATCGCGACCTTGTCCGCCCCGACCTGGAGCAGCGCCGGACGTCCTCGACCGATCGCACGCCGCCGCCGACCGTGAGCGGCATGAAGCACTCGTCGGCGAGCTCGTCGATCATCTCGAAGTCGGGCTCACGCCCTTCGAGCGTGGCCGTGACGTCGAGGAAGACGAGCTCGTCGACGTCGCGCAGGTTGTAGACCTTGATGGCCTGCATGGCGCTGCCGACCCGGCGCCAGCAGTCGAACCGGACGCCCTTGACGAGGCCGAAGTCCTTGTAGAGCAGGGTCGGCATGATCCGGATCTTCAGCATGCTCGCCTAGAGCCCGAGGAAGTTGCGGAGCACCTGGAAGCCGGCGCGCTGGCTCTTCTCGGGGTGGAACTGGACCCCGCGCACGTGCCCGCGCTCGACCGCCGAGGTGAACCCGCCGCAGTAGGGCGTCGTCGCGAGCACGTCGCCCTCGTCCTCGCACGCCAGCGTGTAGCTGTGCACGAAGTAGAAGTCCGCCGCCCGTCGAGGCCGGCGAAGAGCGGCGACTCGCGCTCGCAGACCACTTCGTTCCAGCCGACGTGCGGGATGCGCTCGTCCTCGCCCTGGGGTCGAAGGCGCACGACCTCGCCGTCGATCCAGCCGAGCCCGGCCTCGTCGCCGCCCTCTTCCCCCTCGTCGCGAGCAGCTGCATGCCGAGGCAGATGCCGAGGAACGGCATCCCGCGCTCCACCACGTAGTCCTCCAGGGCGTCGTCCATGCCGGCGACGCGGAGGTTGCCATTGCCTCGGGAACGCGCCGACGCCGGGCAGGATGACGGAGCCCGCCTGCCCGAGCTCGGATGCCGTGCGCACGAGCAGGGGCGCGCCGCCGCACTCCTCGACCGCCCGGCGGACCGAGTCGAGGTTGCACATGCCGTAGTCGACGATCGCGACTGTCTTCATCGTGGCCCGGCGCCCCAGGACCTAGGCGGAGGCGGGAAGCGTGCGCTCCCCGGCTCCCACAGCGGAGGCGGCGAGCTCCGCCTCTCGCCCCGCGTCGACGTTGTCGTAGTTGATCTTCGTCAGGTTCCCGACCGGTCCTTCACGAGCCGTCCCTGCGAGTCGGTGACGAACAGCCTCTTGTTCGTGAAGCGGTCGCAGACGGCACGAACTCGTCGACGGTCATGTCGATCTCGTCGAGGATCTCCTCGAGCGGGCGCCGAGGTAGGTCCAGGGGAACTTGCCGTCGTGCCGCTGGACGAGCTGGATAGCGCTCTCGCGCGTGAGGCGGCCGCGGCGGACGTGCATGCAGGCGAGGTCGGTGGCGCGGCCGAAGCCGTACTTGAGGAACTTGAAGTAGTCGTGGATGCCGGTCTGGGCGTTGTCGAGGTTCTCGTAGTTGACGAGCGAGCCCTCGACGGTCTTCGGGTACGTCTCGAAGCCGTGCGCCTGGGCGAAGAGCGCGTTCTCGCAGCCGTCCCACGGCAGGTAGTAGCCGAGGAAGATGCCGGTGACGCCGACGCCGGCGAGCTCCTCGTCGGACGGGTAGGTGTACTGGATCAGGTCCTTGCGCTCGATGCCGTCGTGCCCGACGAGGTCGGAGACCCGCAGGCCGAGCAGGCCGCCGAACTCCTCGAGCCAGCGGCGCGTCAGCACGTGCTCGTCGGCCGCGGCCGCCGGGCCGCCGTACTCGTTCTGCGGGTTCTCGCCCCACACGATCAGCGGGATGCCGAACTGCACGGCGATCCGCACCGGCATCGTGAAGATCGTCACGTGCTCGGGCCACGAGATGTCGCCGACCTGGGTCAGCGCGAGCCGGTTGATCCGGCGGCGCACGACCGGGTTCGTCGTGACCTCGATGTAGTCGACGCCCAGGCGCTTGAGGTTCTCGATGTTGCGGCGGCCGATCGGCGAGAGCTTGTCGGTCGTCGCGGTCACGCACAGCGGGTTCATGCCGAGCTCGAGCATCCGGATCGTCTGGAGGTGCTGTCCTTGCCGCCGCTGACGGGGACGATGCAGTCGTAGTTCGAGCCGTCCTCGGAGCGGTAGCGGTCGAGGACCTCGACGAGCTCGGCCCGGCGCGCAGCCCAGTCGACCTCACCGCGCAGCTCGAAGTAGCGGCAGGCGCTGCAGACGCCCTCGTCGTCGAAGAAGAGGTCGGGCTTCGTCTCGGGCATCACGCAGCGCGGGCAGTAGCGGATGTACCTCGGCGCTGCCTGGGTCGTCATATTTTGTCCCACGTAATCACCTCGTCGGCCTCGATGTCCACGCGCGCGAGCCGGCCGACGATCACATCGATGTGCTTCGGCATGACGCCGTAGCCTGGGCGCTTGACGGTAATCATGTTGCGAGTGATGGTTGTCCCGGCCGGGATGTCCGTGGCTGCGACGACGCTGCTTCGCGCGAAAGGATACATCTCCACGGCCTCAGCTTCGGACGGGCCTTCCAGGCGGCCGGTGCCGAGCGCGGCCTCGACTTCTCTGATCGCGGCGACCAGGGCGGTCAGCTCGTCAGGCTCGATCGCGAAGGCGTGGTCTGGCCCGGTCATGCCTCGGTCGAGCGTGAAATGCTTCTCGACGAGCTCGGCACCGAGGGCGACCGCTCCGGTCGGGACCGCGATCCCTTCCGTGTGATCGGAGAGTCCGACGGGAACGCCGAAAGCCTCCCGCAGGGTCGCCATCGACCGGAGGTTCATGATCTCCGCCGGAGCCGGGTAGAGGGAGGCGCAACGGAGCAGCGCCACCTGGCGATTGCCCGTGCCCCCGACCGCGCGTAGCGCGTCGTCGATCTCCCCGTAGGTCGCCATGCCCGTGGAGAGGATCACCGGGACGCCCACGGAGGCCGCGGCCTCGATGAGCGGCAGGTCGACGATCTCGAACGACGCGATTTTCATCGCCGGGACTCCCACCTCGGCCAGGGACTCGACCGCCTCGTGGTCGAACGGGGTCGAGAAGAAGGCGATCCCGATGCCCCGAGCATGCTCGGCGAGCTCCGGCTGCCACTCCCGTGGGAGGGCGATCGCGTCGAGGAGCTCCTTCGGGCTTCGCTCGTCCTTCAGATACGTGAACTGCGGCGTCTTCGAGGAATAGAGGGCGCCTGGTACGTCTGGAACTTGACCGCGTCGGCGCCGGCGGCCGCGGCGACGTCGATCAGCTCCTTCGCGATCCCGAGGTCGCGGTTGTGATTGGCCCCCGCCTCGGCGATGACGTAGGCGGGCGCGCCGCCGCCGACCGACGCCCGTCGATGGCGAAGGACGGGTGAACCGGTCGCTAGCGAGTCCGGGGCATCGAGAGCCTGGCCGAGCGTCGTACTACACGTTCGACGTCGGCAACGTTCATCGCAGGGAAGACCGGGATGCGTGAGGGCGCGCTCGTAATAGGCCTCGCCGCCGGGCACTCATCCTGGGGATGCCCGAGGACGTCCCGGTAGTAGGGCAGGCGGTAGATCGGAATGTAGTGCACCTGGACGCCGATCCCGGCCGCCCTCATGGCGTCGAAGACGGCGAGCCGCGCCTCAGCGCCCGCGAGGATCTGCACGGGAAAGAGGTGATAGCCGTGGAGCCAGCCTGGGGCGCGGCGGGCGGCAGCGCCACCCGCTCCTCGCTCCCGAGGAGCTCCCGGTACTGCTCGGCGATGGCGTTCCGCGCCGCCACCCACTCCTCGAGCTTTGAGCTGGCTCAGACCGAGCGCGCACTGGAAGTCGGTGAACCGGTAGTTGTAGCCGAGCGCTTGCATCTCGTAGTACCAGTCGCCTTCGGTCGGCGAAGGGTCGATCCGCTCCTTCGTGATTCCTGCGTCCTGAAGAGTCGGAGCCGGCGGTCGAGCTGTCGTCCTCGGTCGCGACCGCGCCGCCCTCGCCCGTGGTCATGGCCTTGACCGGGTGAAAGGAGAAGGTCGTGAGGTCGGCGCCGCCGGCGCCTCCGACCGGCGCGCCTGCACGCCAGCGCCAAGCGCGTGCGACGCGTCCTCGATCACGACGATGCGCTCGCGAACCGGTGCGAGCGGCTCGAGATCGACCGGCAGGCCTGCAAAGCTGACCGTGACGACCGCGCGCGTGCGCTGCCGATCTCGCGGACCACGCGCTCGCCGTCGAGGTTGAGCGTGGACGGGGAGATGTCGACGAAGCGCGGGCGCGCTCCCTGGTAGAGCACGCAGTTGGCTGAGCCGGCGAAGGAGAGGGGCGTGGTCAGGACCTCGTCGCCCTCTTCGAGACCGGCGGCGAAGGCGGCGCCATGGAGAGCGGCGGTGCCGTTCGCGAACGCGACGACGTGCTTGGCGCCGAGGACGCCGGCAAGCGCCTCCTCGAACTGGGCGATCGTCGGTCCCTGGGTGATGAGCGCGCTGCGGAGGGCAGCGGTGACGGCGTTGATGTCCTCTTCAGAGATCGTCTGGCGGCCGTACGGCAGGAAGCCGCTCGTCATCGCACGGTCTCGACCTCGAACGCCACTTCCCTGATTTCTTCGACGCTGAGCCAGCGATCGTTCCGATCGCTCGAGTAGCGGAAACCCGCAGGCAGCGGACGGCCCTCCTCGACCTCGCGGAGCGGCCAGGAGATGTACTCGGGGAAGATGACGTAGCGATCGTCCAGCTCGTAGGAGTGGCGCGACTCGTCCTCGGTGACCAGCACCTCGTGGAACTTCTCTCCGGGGCGAACGCCGATCACACGATGCTCCGCGTCGGGAGCGATCGCACGTGCGATGTCGACCACCCGCGCGCTCGGAATCTTCGGGACGAAGCTCTCGCCGCCGCCCATCCGGCCGAGGCAATCGAGCACGAACTGGACGGCCTGGTCGAGGGTGATCAGAAAGCGCGTCATCGTCTCGTCGGTAATCGTGAGAACGCCGGACTCCGCCTGCGCCTTGAAGAGTGGAATCACGCTGCCGCGGCTGCCGACGACGTTTCCGTACCGCACGCTCGCGAACCGAGACGGCGAGTCGGCGGCGTAGGCATTGGCTTGCGCGATGATCTTCTCGGCGCAGAGCTTGGAAGCGCCGTAGAGATTCACCGGGTTGACGGCCTTGTCGGTACTGAGGGCGAGCGTGAGCGGAACCTCGTTCTGGATCGCCGCCGAGACGACGTTCTCAGCGCCGATCACGTTGGTCTGCACCGCTTCGAATGGGTTGTACTCGCAGGCGGGCACCTGCTTCAACGCTGCGGCGTGAATGATGACGTCGACGCCGCGCGTCGCCCGGATCAGCCGCGGGAGGTCGCGGACATCGCCCAGGAGAAACCGGAGACGTTCGTCATTCGCGTGCCGGCGCTGGAGCTCGGATTGCTTCAGCTCGTCACGACTGAACACGCGGATGGCGTGCGGGTCGTGGTGCTCGAGCACAGCCTCGAGGAACTTCGTCCCGAACGAGCCGGTCGCTCCCGTGACGAGGATCGTCTTGCCGTTCAGGGTCAAACCGTCTCCCACATCGTTGTCTGGGTGCTTCCGGCCACAGGTTACGGCCGCGTCTCAATCAGCCGGCGACTGTCTAGGCGGAGCACGGTCCAGCCCTCCTCTGCCGGGATCGGGGAACCATACCCGGCCCGTTCGAAAGCGCGGCGCGATCCGGTGTTGGCAAGTCTGATCTCCGCGAGGATCTCGTCGGTCTCCGGCAGCGCGGCCAGAACGAGCTCGCCGACCTCGCGGACCGCCTGCGAGCCGAGGCCGGCACTCCGCCGGTTGCCTGTCACCGTCACGCTGATCTCAGCCTGTTTGCCTTCCCGGTCGATCCGCACGGTTCCGGCCGGGTCGCCGTCCTGCTCGACGACGAAGAGGAACCGGTTCGCATCGGCCAGGCTCGCGGACAGCCAGCTCAGCGTGCTCCTCCGGGGTGACGGGATCCGTCACTCGAGACGCCGCGCGCACATCGGGTTCGTTACGCCAGGCGAGCAACAGGTCGGAATCTTCCTCACGGGCAGGGCGGTAGCGCAAGACCCGCGGAGGCGGGCGCCCGGCAAAGGCTGCCTCGAGGGCGTCCCGGGCCCGATAGGAGCCGTACCCGTCGACTGTGGCCGGGCCCTTGGCGGCAATACGCTCGCGCTCGGCCTCGTCCGAGAGCCGGGCGAGTCCCGCATCCAGCAGCTGACCGTCGCCTGCCGAGACCGCGAGGCCCGCTGCGGCGAAGTCCTCTGCGACCACCTGCTGATTCTCCGCGAGAGAGAGGAGAACCGCCGGAACTCCGGCGCAGGCGAGCTCGTACGGCGTCACGCCGGCTCCGCTGACCGCGAAGTCCGCCCGTGCGACGCGCTCGCCGAACCCTGTGTTTCCTGGGCCGGCGTCGACCTCGAAGGCGCCCGCACGCTCGAGAGCAGCCGTGACGGTAGCCAGAAGCGGCGCGTCCGCCGGCCTTCCCCCGAAGGTGACCAGCACACGGGCGAAATCGCGGGACCGGCGCGCAGAGACGAACGCCGGGTCGACGGGCGCGTAGTCGGGACCTTGAACGGCCCTGGTTTCCTCGGGTGCCCGGAGGCGCTGAGAGGTTCCAGGGTGATAGCTCAGAACCACGGTCGCTCGCGGCGCGCCCGCGCCGTCGACGAGCGCGGCCGTTGGAACCTCGGCGCTCAGGGCTTCGATGTCGGAAAACGGGATCTCGTAGGAGTCGAGGACGGCTGCGTCCGCCTCGGGCGTGATTCCGCCCGGCCCGGGCCAGGGAGAGACGGGAGTCACACCCGCAGACTCGAGTAGCCGCGCGGCCGTGCCCGCGAAGCGCCCGACGAAGACGGTCTCGGTGCCGGCAGCCTCGAAGGCGCGGGCGAGCTGAAGGCAGCGGGACGTGTGCCCGGCGCCGATCCGGTCATCCCCGTCGCAGCGAAAGGCGACGAGGCGCGTCAAACTCGAGCTCCTGCGAGTAGATCTCGCAGCTCGCTCTCGAGAAGCGCCATACCCGGAAAGTACGCGACGGGCACGCCCTAGCGCCCCGGAACCCGTTGCGGATTGACGTGGCAGCCCAGCTTGTCCCTCGCGATTAAGCCATCGGCTACGCTTGGAGCGATGCGAGTTCTCGTCACAGGGGGCGGCGGCTTCCTCGGCTCGCACCTGGTCGAGCGGCTCCGGGCGGAGGGCCTCGACCCCATCGTCGCCAGGCGCGATGACTTCGACCTCACCGATGCCGCGGACGCAGAGCGGCTCTTCGCCGAGACCCGGCCCGAGCTGGTCTTCCACCTCGCGGCCGAGGTCGGCGGCATCGGCGCGAACCGCGACAACCCGGGTCGGTACTGGTACGCAAACCTGATGATGGGTGCGCACGTGCTCGAGCAGAGCCGCAAGCTCGGAGTGGAGAAGCTCGTCCTCGTCGGCACCATCTGCTCGTATCCGAAGCTGGCGCCGATTCCCTTCCACGAAGAGGACCTCTGGAACGGGTATCCGGAGGAAACGAACGCACCCTACGGAGTCGCGAAGAAGGCGCTCCTGGTGGGAGCACAGTCCTACCGCAACCAGTACGAGATGAACGTCATCTACCTGCTCCCGGTGAACCTCTTCGGCCCACGGGACAACTTCGATCCGAGCACCTCACATGTGATTCCGGCGCTGATCCGGAAGATGGTCGAAGCACGCGATACCGGGACGGGCCAGGTCGTCCTCTGGGGGGACGGCTCGCCGACCCGCGAGTTCCTCTACGTCGACGACTGCGCGGAAGCCCTACGGCTCGCCGCCGAACGCTACAACGGCTCTGATCCCGTCAACCTCGGGACGGGAGAGGAGATCTCGATCCGCGAGCTTGCCGAGCTGATCGCAGAGCTGACCGGCTACGAGGGAGAGATCGTCTGGGACGCAACGAAGCCGAACGGTCAGCCCCGGCGCCGCCTCGACGTCTCACGGGCGCAGGAGCACTTCGGCTTCCGTGCCGTCACCCCCCTGCGGGAGGGTCTCGAGCGAACCGTGGCCTGGTATCTCGAGGCCGCGCCCGAGTACGCGGCTCGCTAGCCTAATCCTGGGGCTCGATCTCGCGGCGCTTCTCCCCCAGCTTTGCCTCGAGCAATCCGATTCTCTGGGCCAACCTGATGTTCTGCTCCGAGAGCTTCGAGATCACCGTCGAGTAGTGGAGAAGCACGACGAGGATGAAGAACGCGCCCAGGACGAAGAGCGCCGAAGGCGGGTAGGCAATTCCGACCAGGTCCGCGATGCGGCCCAGGGCGTCGCGCCAGAGCGCGAGCACGAGCATGACGATTCCAGTCAGCAACCAGAGGAGTGCGTAGCGCTCCTGTAGTCGCCGGCTGCGCATCAGCTCGAAGATCACGAGCAGGAGCCCGAACGAGGCGATTGCGGCGACGATGGAAACGCGAAGCGGGGTCATCGTTCCTCCTCCACGTGCGGCGCCGTTCGCCGGAAGAGGCCGACGAAGAGCGCGACCAGCACCTTGAACGCGTAAAAGGTCGACATCGAGGTCGTCAGCGTCGAGCGGCCGGCCGCCCGCATGCGCATCGCTACCGGGACCTCCCGCAGGCAGAGCCCGTACTTCGCGGCCATGACTGTCGCCTCGACCGTCTCCAGGTAGCCGTGCGGGTAATCGGCAGCGAACACGGCGATGCCACGACGATTGACGGCCCGGAACGAGGAGCTGGTGTCCGTCAGGCGCTGACCGACGATCGCGGAGACGACCCGCGCGAAGAGCTGGATCCCGAAGCGGCGCGTCAGCTCGGCCCGGTACACGCCCGCTCCCGCGAATCGCGAGCCGATCACAACGTCCGCGAGACCGTCGAGGACGGGGCCGAGGATCGCCGGCAGCTCGCTGGGGTCGTGCTGGCAGTCGCCGTCGATCTGGACGGCGACATCGAAGTCGTTCTCGTATGCGTACTGGTAACCGGTCTGGACCGCGCTGCCGATGCCGAGATTGAACGGAAGCCGAACGACGTAGGCTCCCTTGTCCTCGGCGACCTGGGCGGTCCGGTCGGTTGAGCCGTCGTCGACGACGACGATCTGGAAGCCGGGATCGAATCTACGGATCTCGTCGATGACGCGACCGAGGCTGTCTTCTTCGTTCAGTGCAGGCACGATCGCGACCCGGCGCAGCGTCGCGAGCCGATCGTCCCGCGGGCGAGGGAGAGTCTGGAGGACCTCGCTCATGTTCGCACCGGCTCCCGCTGCGGCACGGAGACGCCGACGAGCTCGAGCAGCTGGCGCGCCCGGTGCACGTATGTGTGCTCGTCCAAGACTCGCTCGCGGGCCCGGCGCCCCAGCTCTTCCGCAGCACCCTGGTCACCGAGGAGCTCACGGTAGGCGGCCACCGCCTCCGCAGCGTCATTGGCGACGACGAGCTCGCGCCCCGGCTCGAACCAGCGCTCGATCCCGGCCTGCGGATTCGAGACGATCGCGGCACCGGCCGCCGCGAGCTCGAAGGGGCGGCTCGTGGACGAGCCCGGAACGGTCGCATGCGATCGGCGCGTGATGTTGAGGTTGATCCTGCTGGCCGAGATCGCGTGGGGAAAGACGTTGAAGGGGACCGCGCCGATCCGGCGCGCGCGGCCCATGTCACCGCGAAAGTCGCTTCCCCCAAGGACGAAGTCCACGTCGGGGAGGGCACGGCTCGGGGCTCCGATCAGCTCCTCCATCCACTCGCGCCGAAACTTGTCGCCGAGGCCGTAGAAGAAGACGTCGTGCTCCTTCTCGACATCGTGCGGGAAGAAGAACTGGGGGTCGGCACCCCAGAAAATCGCCTCCGCGCGCCTCGCGCCCAGCTCCCGAAGGCGCTCGAGCCCGCCTTCGGAGTTCGAAAGGACGAGGTCGTACTCGGCCGGGTCGGCGCCGTGGTAGATGTTGAACCCGGTGTCGGCGCCGCCGAACTCGGGGAGGCTCAGGGGCACGTCACCGTCGTAGTAGACGATCGGGACTCCGAACCGCTCCCTGAGCGCGGTCGGAATTCCCCGCAGGTGGCTCATGGGGACGGTGAAGACGATCACCGCCTCGATCGAGCGCTCCCGCTCGAGCAGCCGCTCCAGGTGGCGCTGCCACCGCGGGGTCACCCAGCGCCAGACAGCCTCCCGAATCGCGCGGTCGCTCATGGTGTCGCGAGGGCTCTCCTCGGCCCGGCGAAGCTGCGTATCGCCCTTCAGACGGGCTGCCGCGCTACGAGTCCGAGCGAAGAGCTCGCCCTCCCGATAGCAGGGATTGGGAGCGGTCCGCCACCAGGGCGACTCGACCGCACGCCCGCGATAGGGCGTCACGACGAGGTCGACGCCGACTTCGTAGAGCCCTTTCCAGAGCTGCCACCACGCCGGGGTGCACCCGTAGCGGAAGTCGAGGTCCGTCGCCGAGGCGACTGCGAGGATCTTCGGCGCTGCCATGCGACCTAGTATGTATCTCCTCCGCGGATGGCGGCCTCCCGCGGCTAGTACGCGCCGCGCCGCATCAGCACGGCCGGGATCGTCTTCAGGAGGATCGAGATGTCGAGCCAGACCGACCACGTCTCGAGGTAGTAGAAGTCGAGCCGAACCAGGTCGTCGAAGGCAAGATTCGACCGGCCCGAGATCTGCCAGAGGCCCGTCATGCCCGGCAGCACGAGGTAGCGCTTGCGGTGCCACTCCTCCAGCCGCTCGTAGTCGCGGAGCGGGAGCGGGCGGGGGCCGACGAGACTCATCTCCCGGCGGAGGACGTTCAACACCTGTGGGATCTCATCGAGCGAAAACCGCCTCAGGAACGCACCCACCGGGGTCACACGGGGATCGTCGCGGAGCTTGAAGAGCGGCCCGTCCGCCTCGTTGGCGCCCTCGAGCCGGCTCTGCTGCGCGGCAGCGTCCGCGTACATGGTGCGGAACTTGAGCATCGCGAAAGGCTGCTCGTCCACGCCGATCCGCCGGTCCCGGTAGAAAACCGGTCCTGCCGAGGTCGCCTTGACGAGCCCGGCGACGACGAGCCAGAGCGGCAGCCCGGCGACGAGGATGGTTGCGCTAACGACCACGTCGAACAGCCGCTTGACGGCCCAGTCGGCTCCCGCGAGCGCCGGCGGCCGAAGCTCGAAGAGGGGAACGCCCTGCCCCGGGACGTACTCGGCACGCTGGGCGAGGAGATCCGTCGTCTTCGGAGCGACGCGTACGCGAACGCCGTGTCGGTGCGCCTCCTCGACGATCTGCAGGAGCTGCGTCTCGCTCAGGTCGACATCCGCGACGATCGCCTCGTCCACCCGTTGCTGCCTGAGCACCCTCGCTAGGTCCTCGAGGTTTCCGAGGCGCGGCAGGTCACCGCCGAGCGGCTGCTCCGAAACGGCGCCTGCGAAGGCGTATTCGATTCCGCCACGCGAGAAGCCCAGCGCCTCGCGGAGCCGCTCGAGCTCGGGCCCATGACCGATGAGGACGACCCTGCGACGAGCGCCGGCGGCGTGCAGGAGCGCGGCAGCCAGTGTCTCGTAGCTCGCCCGGAAAAGCCCGATGCAGAGCGCGCTCAGGACAACCGTGGTCGGGATCAGCCCGAAGGTGCTGAAGTCGTGCCCGGTGCCGACGGCGAACGCGAGGGTAAGAAGGGCCACCAGGACGAGCGCCGGAAGCACGCGGCTCGAGCCCGCCCGCCGCTCACGGGGCGCATAGAGGCCCTGCTGCCCGAAGACAAGGGCGGTGATCAGCGCCAGGAAGGGAAGCCAGTTCTCCTCCGCCTCCCAGAGGAGACCCCAGAGCGGCTGCGAGTGACCGACATAGAACTCGCGAATGGTGAGCGCTCCGTAGAGACCCAGGGCGAGCCCGCTCAGGTCGAGCACGAGCAGAGCGGCGACGCTCGCAAAGCGCCGAGCGAACGAGACCAAAGGCCTGCGTTGAAGGAAGTACGGGCGGGCGGAGCGGATGTCCCCGCGACGGAAACGCTCGTGCTGGGAGGACGAGGCCGCTGCATCCTCCTTCCGGGCGGAGGGCGGTGCGGTGGGGGTGATCTGGCGCGTCATCGGGCGGACGATCCGAGCATCAGGCGAGCGGGGAACGTGCGAGCCCGGCCGTGGTGCCTTCCACCCGCGCCAGGTCCGCGTCGACCATCATCGCGACGAGCTCCCGGAACGAGACGCGCGGCTCCCAGCCGAGCTCTTCTCGCGCCCGCGTCGCGTCGCCGACCAGATGATCGACCTCGGCCGGACGGATCAGCGCCGGATCCGTGACCACGTACCGCTCCGGATCGAGCCCCGCGTGGGCGAAGGCGAGATCCACGAACTCCTGCACCGAATGGGCCTCACCCGTGGCGATCACGTAGTCGCGCGCCTCGTCCCCCTGGAGCATGAGCCAGATCGCCCTGACGTAGTCGCCTGCGAACCCCCAGTCGCGCTGAGCCTCCAGGTTCCCGAGACGGAGCTCGTCGGCGAGCCCCAGCTTGATCCGTGCGACGCCGTCCGTGATCTTCCGGGTCACGAACTCGAGCCCCCGCCGCGGGGACTCGTGGTTGAACAGGATTCCCGAAGCGGCGAAGAGGCCGTAGGACTCGCGGTAGTTGACGGTGATGAAGTGTCCGTATGCCTTCGCCACGCCATACGGCGACCGGGGATAGAACGGAGTCAGCTCGTTCTGCGGAATCTCCCGCACCTTGCCGAACATCTCCGAGGATGAGGCCTGGTAGAACCGGATCTCGGGGTTGATGGCACGTACGGCCTCGAGGATCCGTGTCACCCCGACCGCAGTGAACTCGGCCGTCAGGACGGGCTGGCTCCACGACGTCGGGACGAAGCTCTGCGCCGCCAGGTTGTAGACCTCGTTCGGCTCGGTCTCCCTGAGCGCGCTCATGAGCGAGAGCTCGTCGAGCAGGTCTGCCTGAACGAGCGTGATCCGGTCGACCAGGTGGGAGATCCGTTCGACGTTCTCGGTCGAGGCTCGTCGCACCATGCCGCAAACCTCGTAGCCCTCGTCCAGGAGGAGCTCGGCCAGGTAGGAGCCGTCCTGGCCCGTGATGCCGGTGATCAGCGCACGGCGGCTCATACGTCGGCTGTCTCCGCGGTCCGAACCGCGCGTCTCGCCTCGTCGAGCGCGTCGGCGAGGGTCTGCTCGAGAGGGATCTCCGGAGACCACCCGGTCGCCTCAGCCAGTCGGCTTGCGTCGCCGCACAGGATCGGGATGTCGACCGATCGGAGGCGGCCACTGTCCTGCTCGACCTCGACCGGGCAGCGTGCGAGCTCCACCAGCAGCTCGACCACCTCGCGAAGCTCCCGGGCGCGGCCTGAAGCGACGTTGTAGGTGTCTGCCGGAACTGCCGTGGTGAGGAGCAGCTCGTACGCCCGCGCGACGTCTCGGACGTCGACCAGGTCACGGCGAACCGTCAGGTCGCCAACGTGAAGCGTCCCGCCCCCGGACAGCTCGGCAAGCGCGATTTGATGCACCCAGGAGCCCACCGCAAAGCTCTCCTCCTGACCCGGACCGACGTGGGGGAAGGACCGTGAGACGACGACGTCGAGCTTGTCGGCTCGCCGGGCGCGCCCACAGGCCACCTCCGCGCCGAGCTTGGAGGCACCGTAGGGGGAAAGCGGCGCGGCGGGGGCGTCCTCGCGGGTCGGAAAGTGGTCGGCGACGCCGTAGACCTCGGCCGTCGACACGACGAGCACACGAGCGCCAGGGGCCTCGGTTGCCACCGCGTCGAGGACGTTCACGGTCCCCACGGCGTTCACCTGCCAGACGTCCGCCCCCTTGTTCCAGGACTGAGCCACGGACGCCGTCGCAGCGAGGTGGGCGACCGCTGCAGGCGCCTCGGCCCGAATGGCTTCGCGGAGACCATCGGCGTCGAGGATGTCGACGTCGGACGGGACCGCGCGTTCGCCCAGCCGCCTCATGAGATGGCTGCCGGCGAATCCGCGGGCGCCTGTGACGAGAATACTTCCGCTCAAAGCATGGGCCGGCTCGACGCTCTCGGCCGGGGCCACGCTAGCACGGTTGCTCGACGCAGCCCCGGAAGCGGGCTAGCCGCGCAGCGCCTTGAAAGCCAGGTAGGCCGGCTTCTTGATGCCGTTCTTCGTCCCGAAGCTCCAGATGAGGCCGGACTGCCACCGGCCGAGCTCGAGCTCGTCCTTCAGCAGGAACCAGACGAACATGTCGACGCGCCGGTTCTGCTTTGCGATCGAGTACGCCTGCTTCATGTAGGCGGCCTGCTTCGTCGGCGTGACGCCGAAGGTTCCGTCCGGGAGGATTCGTCTGGTAGCCGTACTCCGTCAGCCACACGCGCTTGGTGCCCCAGCCCAGCCGGTTCAGCTCCCGGATGAGGACGCCGAGGTTCCCGAGCGTGATCCGCGTTCTCGAGCTCGGCGGGGTCGAAGGAGTCTCGAACCGTGAGCTCGGATACGGGTGGTGTGCGAAGGCGTCGAACTTGGGCTTCCCGGCCTTGAAGGCGCGGATGAACGGCAGCGGGGTCGGAGCGCC
The DNA here is from genome assembly GCA_963722715.1 of uncultured Actinomycetes bacterium. Classification (GTDB taxonomy): domain Bacteria; phylum Actinomycetota; class Thermoleophilia; order Gaiellales; family Gaiellaceae; genus DASQGA01. The sequence goes on from CAVROA010000014.1 coordinate 42,425, forward strand.
GCGGACTCCGCGGACATGGTTGTTCCCACCCGGGTTGGTCACACCGCAGGCGACCTTGCCGCTGAAGACCTCAGCCGGCGTGGACACCGCGGAAGACCGCCGTGCACATCTTCGCGTACTTGCGCGCGCTCCAGATCACGAACCTCCCGTTGACCCGCTTGTACTGGGGCTTCAGAAAGTTCGGCGAATTCGGCTCGTTCCAGGCCGTCCAGTAGCGCACGCGGGGCAGGAGCGTCGCGCCCGGGAACGGTCGGGATCCGGATACGTGCCCGAGTAGCGGGTCGCGGCGGCCTTGGCGAAGGCCTGCAGCCACGCCATGTTCGTCGGGGACGCGCTGGCCCTTGGTCCCGCCGCCGGCCCAGGCCGGCGTGTAGAGGATCGTGAACATGACCCCGATGTTGCGCGCTGCCGCGGCCCGCACGACGTCGTCGTAGTCGTAGACGCCTGGTTTCGACCATGAATACGACTCCGGGTCGGCGAAGGTGCCGAACGCCGGGCTTCGACGGTGCGACGTCCCTCCAGTTCAGCGTCACGCGCACGACCTGTGCGCGGAGCTCGCCGAGCTGCGTAAAGGCCTGATTGGTGTTCCCCAGGGGGCCGAGGGTCTGGGCGTCGTCGTAGATCCCGAGCTTCATACCCCGCGCTGCAGAGGCAGCGGAGACGAGGGCGAGCGCGCAGAAAACGGCAAGCACAAGTGGGACAATTCTCTTGAGCATCAGACTCCCGGTCGTAGACCCCGAACAATTCTCATCGGCAGCGCCGAGCGAAGCTGAAGGGTAGCGGCCGGATGTGAGGACCGCGCCGAAGGCGTGTGAAGAAAACGTCAAGCCTTGGCTGGAGCCTGTCAGGCGCTGACGGTTCCGACCGGCTTTCCGCCGAGTGAGTCGAGCGTTCGCGCGAGGCCGTCCTCGAGCTCGACCGTGGGCTCCCAGCCGAGCAGTTGCTGCGCCCTGGTGATGTCGGGCTGGCGCACCTGGGGGTCGTCGACGGGCAGCGCCTCGAAGACGACCTCGCTCGCCGACCCCGTCACCCGGATGACCGCTTCCGCAAGCTCGAGGAGCGTCTTCTCGATCGGGTTTCCGATGTTCACCGGCAGGTGCTCTCCGCTCGTCGCGAGCGCGTAGAGACCCCGGATGAGGTCGTCGACGTAGCAGAAGCTGCGCGTCTGGCTCCCATCGCCGAAGACGGTCAGCGGCTTGTTCTCGAGCGCCTGTCGCATGAAGGTCGGGATTGCGCGGCCGTCGTTCGGGCGCATGCGCGGCCCGTACGTGTTGAAGATCCTGACGATGCACGTGTCGACGCCCTGCTGGCGGTGATACGCCATTGTCAGAGCCTCCGCGTACCGCTTTGCCTCGTCGTAGACGCCTCGCGGCCCGATCGGGTTCACGTTCCCCCAGTAGGTCTCCGGCTGAGGGTGGACCTGCGGATCGCCGTACACCTCGCTCGTCGACGCGAGCAGGAAGCGCGCCCGCTTCAGCTTGGCGAGGCCGAGCATGTGGTGTGTCCCGTAGGAGCCCACCTTGAGCGTGTGGAGCGGCAGGCGCAGGTAGTCGATCGGGCTCGCCGGGCTCGCCAGGTGGAAGACGAGGTCGACCGGCTCCTCGAGACGGAACGGCTCCGTCAGATCGTGATTCAGGAAGAGGAAGTCGTCGGTTCTGATGTGCTCGATGTTCTGGAGTGAGCCGGTGTCGAGGTTGTCAACGCACACCACCCGGTGCTTCTTGTCGAGCAGGAAATCGCAGAGGTGGGAGCCGAGAAAGCCGGCGCCGCCGGTGACGAGAGCGGTGCTCACAGGTCGCATCCTAGCCGGGAGGGAATACGAACCCGGGTGCCGGTCCAGCAGGGACGTCAATCAAACGGCGCACTTGCTCGTCGCACCTAGTTGATGGGTTCCGTCTACGCGGAATGTTTGGTGCTGCCATGACGCCGGTTAGCCGGCGACGTTTCCTGATCGCCGCTGCGCCGGTGCTCGGAGCCGCGCCGCTGCTCCGAAACCTCCTCCCGGAGGACGCCCAGGCGGAGAGTCATGTCGCTCAGGAGCACTCCGGCCATGAAATGGGCGGTCTCGAGGCACCCGGCGCGCGGGGAGAGGGTGAGGCCCTGCTCGTTCCACCGGCTGCCGAGCCGGCGAGCCGGGGGCGAGTCCGCGAGGTCGAGCTGGTGGCAGAGAACCACGAGGTCGAGGTCGCAAAGGGCGTCCGCTTTCCGGCCTGGACGTACAACGGCACCGTCCCAGGCCCCGTCATCCGGGCGACCGAGGGTGACCTGCTTCGCATCCGCTTCCGAAACAAGGGCACCCACCCGCACTCGATCCACTTCCACGGGATTCATGCGGCCCGGATGGACGGCGTCCTCGACCCGGTGGCGCCCGGAGACTCCTTCACGTACGAGTTCGAGGCACGGCCCTACGGGATGCAGGCCTACCACTGCCACACGAGCCCGCTCGCCCAGCACATCCAGCGCGGTCTCTACGGAGCCTTCATCATCGACCCTCCCAAGCCGAGGCCGCCCGCGCAGGAGCTCGTCATGGTGCTCTCGGGCTTCGATCTCGACGGCGACGAGCAAAACGAGGTGCATGCCGTCAACGGCCGCGCGTTCTACTACGCCAAATACCCCATCGTCGCCAAGCGCTCGCAGACAGTCAGGATCTACCTCGTCAACATGACCGAATACGACCTCGTGAACTCCTTCCACCTCCACGGTGAGTTCTTCCGCCTCTACCGCACCGGGTCGACCGATCACCACGAGTACACGGACACCGTCACCCTCGGGCAGGGGGAGCGCTGCATTCTCGAGATCGACTTCCACCACAAGGGGCTCTACATGTTCCACGCCCACCAGTCGAAGTTCGCCCAGCGAGGCTGGATGGGGTGGTTCAACGTCGTCGACACGGACGCGGAGGCGGCCGGCGCCGCGGTGGCGCTGAACGGCTATGCGGACGAGTTCGCCCGCTGCGATCCCTGCGTGAACGAGATCGGCGCCAAAGCCCTCCTCAAGTACTGACCGGGCTCCCGGCCCGGGCGCCGGCACGCTGACCGCGCGGAAGCCTCAGCGCAGGTCCTTGTTCGACTCCATGCCGATCATTGGCCGTCTCGTCCAGTGCGAACCGGCGCGGCGCACCCCCTTGGCGGCTCGGGGCAACGCGTGGCGCGGTGCCGGCGAACCCCCCACCGAAGGGGGACGGAACTTACCTCGCGTCGCTACGACGCGCGCTCGCCTGGAGCGGGTCCGCCAGCGTCTGCTTCCACGAGGAATACGTCTTGTTTAGTTCTGACGTCTCACGGCGAGAACGAGCGCAGTCAAGTCTTGTTGCCACGAGAGGGGGTCGGATTATGTCGCTAACGGATCGAGCGCGTGACAGCCTGAAAGAGGTGCCGTCGAACGCTGCGTGGTTGATGTCAAAGGTGTTGGGCCCCACCGAGTCTGCTGCAGAGTCAGCCGCAGCCAAGGCACGGGACCAAGGTCGCAGATTAGGTGCGGCGGTTGTGGACGCAGCGCCGATTGGCGGAGATCCGGTGCAGACGCTCATCAAGCGTGCAAAGGAGGCAGCGGAGCGAGCGCGGGAAGCCGAGGTCGACGCCGTCGAAACCGCGGAAGAGGCCAAGGCGCGTGCCGACTACGCTCGTGAGGTCAGTGCGCGCGGACGGGCACGCGTGAAGGAGGTTGAGCGGGAAACAGCTCGTCAGCGAGAAGAGCGGATCAAGCAGGCTGAGATCGCTGCTGAAGAGGCATTGAGGCGCGAGAGAGAAGCTGCCGAGGCGGAAGCTGAAAAGCAATACAGCGAGGTCCTTGCGGCCGTCGAAGCAGAGAGGAGGCGGGCGCAGCAAGAGGCTGAAAGCTCCCAGCAAGAGGCCGAAACGAAAGTGGTAGAGGCCCGAGATCGGCTCGCCGAGGCCCGGCGCCTTGCGGAGGAGGCAGCCGAGGCGGCGAGAGCCGCTGCTGAGGACGCGAACAGGCACGCCCAACAACTCGCGGCCGAAGCGGAGCAGCAGGCTAACGATGCGGAAGCTCGCGTTGCAGCCGCTGAGCAGATCCAGCGGCGTTCCGAAGCGACCGTGACCGCCACGGCCCGTGAGCTTGATCGCGCACCCACTAACGGCGACTTGCGGTCCTACAACAAGCAGGAACTCGTCGAGCTTGCTGCGAGCATGGATATAGCGGGCCGCTCGCAGATGACTAAGGCCGAGCTTGTGACAGCGATCAGGCGCGCGTCGCGAGGACGGTAGCCGTGCACGAGGACGCGACAAGCATCCTTCGATCCGTCATCGCCGGGGACGAGCCAGGGAGGTCACGATCGACGATGGGCACCGTTAAGGCAATCACGGTCGCGATTGGCGGCCTCGCTGGGCTTACCGCAGCTAGTGCCGGAATCTCAGCCCTCCGGAGGCGTGAGGAGAGGGCGAGAGGCAACTCGTGAAGGGCTCGTCCGAGGGCGTCCGTGTAGAAGCTTCGGTCCTCGCCCGTCTTTTCGGTCTCAAGCTTCTCAAGCTCGACGCAACAGTGTTGGTTCTTCCCGCTGATGCCAGCGAATCGTCGTCCGCGCCGAGCTTGGTGCTCCACACGTCCCCTATTCCCAGGCGGCCGACAACCGGCAACTCTGCCGCTGACAACCGACGCTTAGCGGATGCTGTGGAGAACCTCAATGAAGGCGCGCGGCTGCTCGAAGAGGCGCGACGCAACGGCGCCGCTTGATTCGCTCGTAGCGGCGAACAGACAGACGGCTGTCCGGGTAGGCCCGCGGGGAAGTGGAGACCCGCGGGCCTACGAGAGAGAACCCGGACTGCCTCCGTCCCCTGTGACCTTGCTCACCGCGAGCCCGAGGACATCGCCCTGGTTGTACGAGGGTTGCGAACGGCTTGCACAGTGGCTGAAAATCCGCTTTCGGAACGGCTTAGCGCAAATCCTTGTTCGACTCCATG
>CAVROA010000015.1:0-231429 GCA_963722715.1 uncultured Actinomycetes bacterium
GTGCTCACAGGTCACATCCTAGCCGGGAGGGAATACGAACCCGGGTGCCGGTCCAGCAGGGACGCCAATCAAACGGCGCACTTGCTCGTCGCACCTAGTTGATGGGTTCCGTCTACGCGGAATGTTTGGTGCTGCCATGACGCCGGTTAGCCGGCGACGTTTCCTGATCGCCGCTGCGCCGGTGCTCGGAGCCGCGCCGCTGCTCCGAAACCTCCTCCCGGAGGACGCCCAGGCGGAGAGTCATGTCGCTCAGGAGCACTCCGGTCATGAGATGGGCGGTCTCGAGGCACCCGGCGCGCGGGGAGAGGGTGAGGCCCTGCTCGTTCCACCGGCTGCCGAGCCGGCGAGCCGGGGGCGAGTCCGGGAGGTCGAGCTGGTTGCAGAGAACCACGAGGTCGAGGTCGCAAAGGGCGTCCGCTTTCCGGCCTGGACGTACAACGGCACCGTCCCAGGCCCTGTCATCCGGGCGACCGAGGGTGACCTGCTTCGCATCCGCTTCCGAAACGAGGGCACCCACCCGCACTCGATCCACTTCCACGGGATTCATGCGGCCCGGATGGACGGCGTCCTCGACCCGGTGGCGCCCGGAGACTCCTTTACGTACGAGTTCGAGGCACGGCCCTACGGGATGCAGGCCTACCACTGCCACACGAGCCCGCTCGCCCAGCACATCCAGCGCGGTCTCTACGGAGCCTTCATCATCGACCCGCCCAAGCCGAGACCGCCCGCGCAGGAGCTCGTCATGGTGCTCTCGGGCTTCGATCTCGACGGCGACGAGCAAAACGAGGTGCATGCCGTCAACGGCCGCGCCTTCTACTACGCCAAATACCCCATCGTCGCCAAGCGCTCGCAGACAGTCAGGATCTACCTCGTCAACATGACCGAATACGACCTCGTGAACTCCTTCCACCTCCACGGTGAGTTCTTCCGCCTCTACCGCACCGGGTCGACCGATCACCACGAGTACACGGACACCGTCACCCTCGGGCAGGGAGAGCGCTGCATTCTCGAGATCGACTTCCACCACAAGGGGCTCTACATGTTCCACGCCCACCAGTCGAAGTTCGCCCAGCGAGGCTGGATGGGGTGGTTCAACGTCGTCGACACGGACGCGGAGGCGGCCGGCGCCGCGGTGGCACTGAACGGCTATGCGGACGAGTTCGCCCGCTGCGATCCCTGCGTGAACGAGATCGGCGCCAAAGCCCTCCTCAAGTACTGACCGGGCTCCCGGCCCGGGCGCCGGCACGCTGACCGCGCGGAAGCCTCAGCGCAGGTCCTTGTTCGACTCCATGCCGATCATGCGCTCGTCCAGTGAGAACCGGCGCGGCGCACCCCCTTGGCGGCTCGGGGCAACGCGTGGCGCGGTGCCGGCGAACCCCCCACCGAAGGGGGGACGGAACTTACCTCGCGCCCTACGACGCGCGCTCGCCTGGAGCGGGTCCGCCAGCGTCTGCTTCCACGAGGAATACGTCTTGTTTAGTTCTGACGTCTCACGGCGAGAACGAGCGCAGTCAAGTCTTGTTGAACACGAGAGGGGTCGCATTATGTCGCTAACGGATCGAGCGCGTGACAGCCTGAAAGAGGTGCCGTCGAACGCTGCGTGGTTGATGTCAAAGGTGTTGGGCCCCACCGAGTCTGCTGCAGAGTCAGCCGCAGCCAAGGCACGGGACCAAGGTCGCAGATTAGGGGCGGCTGTTGTGGACGCAGCGCCGATTGGCGGAGATCCGGTGCAGACGCTCATCAAGCGTGCAAAGGAGGCAGCGGAGCGAGCGCGGGAAGCCGAGGTCGACGCCGTCGAAACCGCGGAAGAGGCCAAGGCGCGTGCCGACTACGCTCGTGAGGTCAGTGCGCGCGGACGGGCACGCGTGAAGGAGGTTGAGCGGGAAACAGCTCGTCAGCGAGAAGAGCGGATCAAGCAGGCTGAGATCGCTGCTGAAGAGGCATTGAGGCGCGAGAGAGAAGCTGCCGAGGCGGAAGCTGAAAAGCAATACAGCGAGGTCCTTGCGGCCGTCGAAGCAGAGAGGAGGCGGGCGCAGCAAGAGGCTGAAAGCTCCCAGCAAGAGGCCGAAACGAAAGTGGTAGAGGCCCGAGATCGGCTCGCCGAGGCCCGGCGCCTTGCGGAGGAGGCAGCCGAGGCGGCGAGAGCCGCTGCTGAGGACGCGAACAGGCACGCCCAACAACTCGCGGCCGAAGCGGAGCAGCAGGCTAACGATGCGGAAGCTCGCGTTGCAGCCGCTGAGCAGATCCAGCGGCGTTCCGAAGCGACCGTGACCGCCACGGCCCGTGAGCTTGATCGCGCACCCACTAACGGCGACTTGCGGTCCTACAACAAGCAGGAACTCGTCGAGCTTGCTGCGAGCATGGATATAGCGGGCCGCTCGCAGATGACTAAGGCCGAGCTTGTGACAGCGATCAGGCGCGCGTCGCGAGGACGGTAGCCGTGCACGAGGACGCGACAAGCATCCTTCGATCCGTCATCGCCGGGGACGAGCCAGGGAGGTCACGATCGACGATGGGCACCGTTAAGGCAATCACGGTCGCGATTGGCGGCCTGGCTGGACTTACCGCAGCTAGTGCCGGAATCTCAGCCCTCCGGAGGCGTGAGGAGAGGGCGAAAGGCAACTCGTGAAGGGCTCGTCCGAGGGCGTCCGTGTAGAAGCTTCGGTCCTCGCCCGTCTTTTCGGTCTCAAGCTTCTCAAGCTCGACGCAACAGTGTTGGTTCTTCCCGCTGGTGCCAGCGAATCGTCGTCCGCGCCGAGCTTGGTGCTCCACACGTCCCCTATTCCCAGGCGGCCGACAACCAGCAACTCTGCCGCTGACAACCGACGCTTAGCGGATGCTGTGGAGAACCTCAATGAAGGCGCGCGGCTGCTCGAAGAGGCGCGACGCAACGGCGCCGCTTGATTCGCTCGTAGCGGCGAACAGACAGACGGCTGTCCGGGTAGGCCCGCGGGGAAGTGGAGACCCGCGGGCCTAGGAGAGAGAACCCGGACTGCCTCCGTCCCTATAACCTTGCTCACCGCGAGCCCGAGGACATCGCCCTGGTTGTACGAGGGTTGCGAACGGCTTGCACAGTGGCTGAAAATCCGCTTTCGGAACGGGCTTACCGCAGGTCCTTGTTCGACTCCATGACGATCATTGGCCGTCTTCCCCAGTGTCGCCCCGTGTCTTTCTCGGTTTCGGACGCGACGTTACTAGGGCCTCTTCGTACACGCAGTGTTGTCTTATGTTCCCCGGGCCGCCTCGTCGGGTTGCATAGGGGTTGCAGAATTTTGCCACCTCACACGTTGGACAGAGCCGGGTAAGGAGTCTGTTAGCTTGAGCTTGTGAGACGGCCGGAAGGCTCGGTCCCGGCGTACCCCAGGCACAGCTGGCTAGCTGCCGTTCTCCCCGCAGATGCTCGGCGATTCAGGGTGCGGGACCCCCAAATTGGTGCAATCCTGGCCGCCGCCGGCGCTGAGCTAGTCGAGAGCTCGCCCGACATGGAAATTGGTCCGGCGGAGGATCTCAAGGGCGACGCCGACTATGCGCTCGTCGAAGTCCGCGTCCGTGAGCCCAAGGATCGTCTCCGGTTGCTGCGGGCAGGACGGCGGATGGCCGGCGCCGCGCTCGTCCGCTCGAGGGTCGAACGCGTCCGGAGTGCTGTTCACCGATGCGGCTATCCCAACGTCACCGCGCTCGCTTGGGAGCGGGGATTGACCATGCATCCCTCCCCCGCAGACGGCGTGGCCCACCGCCGCCTCATCGACTGGTTGCCGATCGATACGATTCTCCTTGGAGGCAAGCACCGGGCGACGAAAACGGTGTTCGCGGCCGCGCTCGAGGAGGCTGAGGCGGCGGTCGGTAAGCGGTTAGAGCCCGAGGGCCTTGTCTTCGGCGCCTCCGGCATCGTGTTCGCCCGGACCGCCGATGAAATGATCCGAGTGGGCATCGGTCCCCCAGCACGTAGGATCGAGGAGCAGGAGGCTGCTCTTTACGCGCTCCACGCAGCCGAACCCCCGCCTGTCGTCGCCGACCGTGTGCCGTGGATCCTGGCCTGCGGCAGAACTGGCCTCGCCGTCTGGTCCGTCGAGCGCAGGCTGCGGGGGTCGACCCCGCTGAGACGACTCGGGGAGCCGCTGGTCTCCCAGAGCCTCGACTTCTTGACCACGCTCTACGCTTGCCGCCGCTCGAGCGGCGGCAGCGCATTCGCGACGCCGTATGCAGAGCTGATAACGACCCTCTTAGCGACCAATTCGGCGGACGACCTAATCGAACTCGCTCGTATCATGGACCGCCTACTGGCCGGCCTGCCGCGGGGCTTCGGCCATGGTGACTTCTGGGTTGGCAACCTGCTCGCCGACGAGGAAGGGCTGGTCGGCGTCGTCGACTGGCCGGCCGCCGGCCCGGGTCATCTCCCGCTCATTGATGTGCTCCACCTCGAGGCCGGAAGTATTCGCGAACTCTCGCACCGCTCCCTCGGCTCGGTGGTTGTCGACGACCTCCTCCCCCAGGCTCGAAGAGGCGGAAGCGAGCTCGTCCGGATTTACTGCAGACAAGTCGGGCTCGACCTCGGTCCGGAGGAGCTCCAGGCGCTCGTCGTCGCCTACTGGTTGCAGGAAATCGGCCGTGACCTCGTCGATCCGGACCGCGACCCAGACAAGACCGAAGAGCCGGGCTGGGTTGCCATGAACGTCGACTCGGTGCTCAGGGCCGTAATCGCTGCGCCGCGTCGAGCCACGGGAAGTCGCAGAATTGCCGACGCGAGGGATGTCGGATCCCGAAAGCCCGACCTCAACTGAGGGAGGACTGGTTCCCGGCGTGGCGCAGGAAGAATGACCTGCGCGCCACGTCGAGCCCTCGTTTGGCGAGCGGCCGGCCATGCGCCGCTACGGCCCAGCCAACGAGTCGGAGAGGCGTGGGGGCAAACGCCTCGAACAGGACGAGCTCGTGCGAGCCGGTAGCCCAGCGAAGCTTGTACGGCGCTGGATCGCCGAGGAGTTCGTAGCGACGGAGCCCTGCCGACGAGGCGCGGCGCAGCGTGGCATCGATAAGAAGCTTGCCCGGCGAGCAGCGGGCGTAGGCCGGATCGTAGCCGCCCTTGAGCGCGTAGTAGGCGCGGTCCTCCTCGAGCGCGAAGTGGAAAGCGACCGCACGCTCGTCGACTCGGAGCACCGCGAGCCGGAGTGAACCCCGTGACGCCGCCCAGGCCGCAAGCTCACGGTAGAAGCGCTCAGTCTGGGGCCGCGAGACGATCGCGCTCCCTGTGGTGCCCTTCCAGCCCGCAACTTCGACCCGGAAGCACTCCTCGAGACGGCGCTCGAGGTCGTCTTCGGCGAAGGACACGTCGAGCCATACTCGGCCGTGCTCGCCGAGCCGCCGCCGGCATCGGCGCAAATCCGCGCGCAGGTTTGCGCCCAGGCCACGCTCATACGCGTCCCAGTCTCCTTCAAGGTCGACGTATTGCGGTCGCTCGATCGTGCGCACCGCGACCGGGAATCGTGCTGCACGGGCGGCGGCGACCAGGTACTCCAGCTGATCCGAGGTCCTGGAGAGGTAGGCGAACGAAACATGTCCGGGCCGCAAAAGGAAAGGCGTCTCCGCCGCTTTCTGGCCTGCTCGACAACCGTCGGCTAGGAAGGGGAAGGTGGGCGTGTGCTCGTTCGCCAGTGAGCTGATCGTTCCGCGACGCCGCGCCAGCGGGAGTACGCTGACGAGCCGGCTTTCGTGCCGAATAGTCACGAGAACCAGATCGCCGACGCCGAACGCGTGCCACCACGCAGCGAACCAGCCGGGTCTGGCGAACGGTCCACCTTGCACGCGGTCGACGAGCGAGTCCCACTCATCGGCGAGCGCTTCGAGGTCGTCCTCCACTGCGTATGCGAAGGCCTGAACGCCAGCGTCTTCCCGGGCGGCGTGGGGCGAGCGCCTCAGCCGCGGGCGGGCGTGCACCGAGCTCAGACGGCCTGAGCGGACCGACGTCCGCGCATCGCTAGCCGCCCGGCCCTGGACAGCCGGCTCTTCCACCCCGCGGTCGCCACGAATGCGAGTTCCTTGGCGCGGTCGGATCGTTCCGAGGCGCCGAACGGCTTCGGGGAAATTCCGATACGCCGCAGGCGCGAATTGAACTCGTAGACGCGCTCGAGTCGCTCGCTCCCGCGCGAGCGGAACGTGATCGAGAGCGACACGGACGCCTCGCCGCCGTTCTGCACCCAGTGCGGCGCGAACGAAGGGACGTACACGCCTTCATCGGGATGCATGCGGAAGGTCTCCTCCCCCCCGGGCATCTCCTCGAGGTTGCGGTGGCCGCCGCCGTAGTAGCGCTCGAGCTCCTTCCGCTCGACCTCGACGCTCTCAAACCGACAGACGTTCATGTCCTTCGTGCCCTTGATCTGCAGGAGGAAGTTGTGCTCAGGATCAAAATGAACCGGGGTCGTCGCTCCGGGCGCGGATAGGAACAGGAAGGCTTCCCGACGGCGCGGGCTCATCCCGCCGTCGCGGTCGGCTACGTGCGGGGCCGCGGCGGCGAGGCAGTCGTCGAGGAGCTGCGCGTACTCAGACCTTCGCTCGATGTACCAGAGGACCATCCAAGCCCCGTTCGTCTGGATCTCCATCACCGTCTCGGAGGGCGGCCCTTCGAGCTCGGGCGCGCCGCCGGGCATCAAGACAGGCAGGTCCGCCTGGTGCCGCTCCACGCAGTTGGACGGGAGCGAGTCGGCGAGCTTCGCGATTGACTCGAGCGTGAGCAGCGGGTGCCCGGCCAGATGGTGGCGGACAGCGAGGGGGCGGCTGGCGAACGCCTCGGCGAATTCGGCGCCGTCGATCTCGAGGAGAGGCGGTGCCTCGACGCTCATACCCCCAGATCGTAACCGTCGCATACGAATAGGGAAAGGGGCAGGAGGTCGGCGGTTCGAGCCCGGTCTTGTCTAGGATCTGGAACAAGCCGAGCGACTCCTGCAACGCGGTGTGACGGGCTCGTCGAAGGGCAGCCGGGCCTTTGCAGCGAAAGCGCGCACGGCTATTGGGAGGCTTGAAGTGTCGACCCCTGAAGCGGGACATCAGCCGGCCACCACCTGGCGGTTGCGTCTCGGCGAATGCAACGTGGCCGCGTGAGCCAGGCTTGTCGGCCCGTCCGGGTTGCATGAGGGTTTCAGGCGATATCGAGGCGGGGCTGAAACACGCTCACGAAGCCGGCTCAGCGCAGGTCCTTGTTCGACTCCATGTCGAACCACATCGCGAAGAGCAAGAGCTGGGTGCCGGAGATGACGAGGAGGGCGACGAGGACGATCGTGGCCACCGTGATGTCGTTGCCGGCGATGCGGAGAGCGGTCTCCACGATCCCGAGGAGAAGTCCGACGCCCACGAACAGAAAACCGAGGAAATAGAAGAGGACGAGCGGGTGGAAGTCCCGGATCATGTACTTCTCCTTCAGGCGCCAGAAGAAGCCCTTCACCAGGAGCCACGCGATCGTCGGGACGACACGGCTCAGGCGGATGCCGCTCCGCTCGCCGATGCCGTAGATCGGCCGTGAGGGATAGTCACGGACGCGCCGGTTCCAGACGTTCAGGTGCACGAGCATGTCGTTCGGAAAGCCGTAGCGTGGGTAGATGCGCTCGAGGTCGAGCAGCTTGAGCGTCTCGAGGTTCACGGCCGTGTAGCCGGACTGCGAGTCGGCGACGTGCCAGTACCCGGACGCGATCTTCGTCAGGAAGGAGAGGATCGCGTTCCCGATGTACCGGGTGCGCGGAATGAGCTTCCAGGCCTGGCCGGTGAAGAGCCTGTTCGCCTTCGCGTAGTCGCACTCGCCCTTGCAGACCCCGGAAACGAGCGTTTCGAGGTCGTCCGGATCCATCTGGCCGTCGGCAGCCATTACGCCGGTGACGTCGATCTCCTCGGCGATCGCCCGCCGGTAGCCGGTGACGATGGCCGCCCCGACGCCCTCGTTCCCCTCGTGGGGGATCAGGTCGACACGTGGGTCGGCGCCGCGGGCCCGTTCCGCCGTCCCGTCCTTCGAGCCGTCGTCGACGACGAAGATCCGGTCGACGAATGCCGGGATCGAGGAGACCGTGGACCCGATCAGCGCTTCCTCGTCGTAAGCGGGGACGACTACTGCAACTCGCTTGCCGTCGATCATCAGATGGTCGGTCGATAATTGGCGCGTTCGCGGGGACGGGCCAGACCAAGCCAGGGTGCGCCATCGCCCGCAGTCAAGGCTAGAAGCCTTGACAAGGGCGAGGGTGCGGCCTGGCGCCGTGTCTGGGCCGCCACCCGTGGACGTGGTAATTGCCGATCGACCATCGGCTAGGTCGGCGTCGGCGTACGGCGGGACGCGACCAGAGGCGTCCAGAGAAGGGCCAGCGCGATGCCGACGAGGAGCCCGATGACAGCGCCGGCCACGATCGAGCTCTTCGGGCTGCGGGCGGGCACCTTGGTGGCAACCGCCTTGGTCAGGACTCGTCCTCGTTCGACCTGGCGCGCCAGTTCCAGCAGCTGACGGGTCTCCGCCTGCTGCTCCAGCAGCTGGCCGCGCTGCTGCTCGTAGAGGCTCAGCTGGGTGCTCAGGATCAGCCGCTCGACCTGCGAGAGCCCCTGGCCCGAGCTGACCGCGGCGGTGACCTCGCTGGTCTGGTTCTCGATCTGGGCAAGCTGGCGTGTCTGCGCCGCGAGAAGCTCCTCCTGCGCCTTGATCTTCACGTCGACGTACCCCGAGGTCTTGTCGACCACGGTCTCGGCGATCAGGTTGGCAGCCTCGGCGCTCTCGGCCCGCCAGGGCCCCCGAACGCCGATCTCGACGAGCTGCACCGTGGTCGTTGTCGCCCGGGTCTGCGTGGCCCCGACCTGCTTCGTCGAGATCCCGCGGCGGAGCTGGCCCGGATCGACCCCAACCTTGGCGGCAACCTCCTGCACGACCTCGTCGCTTCGCGCCAACTGACCCACGGTCGCGGGGTTCGTCGCGGGGCTCTGGATTGCCTGGTTTCCGGAGGGGGAGAGCTGGTTCCCCGGGTAGACGGTCGCCCTGGCCTGGAAGACGTTCCCCCCTCCGAGCGAGAGCAGATAGCCGATCACCGCTCCCGACGACCACGGCGGCCGCGACCAGCCACCAGCGCCGGAGAATCGTCTGGCCGACGCCGGCCAGGCTCACCTCTCGCTCCGCCTCGAGATCGGTGAGCGGGCGCGGCTGGTCGCGCGCAGGCTCTCTCTCCGGGCGCATAGCGGCCCGACTCTACCAGCGCAGATCGCGCGCTCCGCCTGCCACTAGAGTTCCGCGGATGGCGATCGAGGGTGCCACGGTGGAACTGGTCGCCGCCCTCGGTGGGGCCGCCGCAGCCGCAACTCTCCTCGGCCGGAGCAAGTGGGTCGTCGTCCCGGGCTTCGCGATCCTGGCGGTCGCCGAGATCCTGCTCGGACTCTCGCTCGTGACGCGGGCAGACCTCGAACCGGCGTTTTCCTCCGCGCCTCGCGTGGCCGCGGTCGCGCTCTGTGCTTGCGGCCTGCTCGCGGCAACCTTCGGCTTCTACCGCTTTCCGGCCTGGACTCCGGTCGCCCTTCTCGTGGCCGCGCCCTTTCGCGTCCCCGTCGGGTTTGCGGGAGACGACGTCCTGCTCCTCGTGCCTCTGTACTTCGTGCTCGCAGCGGCGGTGCTGGCGTTCGTCGCACGGGTCCTCGCCGGAGCCGAGCTGAAGTCGATTCCGCTCCTCTTCGCGGGCCCGGCGGCCGCGTTCACCCTGCTCGCGGCAGCGTCGCTTTCCTGGTCGACCGACGTACACAACGGCACGATCGAGCTCGTCTTCTTCCTGCTTCCGTTCTCGGCGCTGGCAGCTGTCGTCGCACGCTCGCCCTTCGAACGCTGGACCCCCCGCGCACTTGCGGTCGCCCTCGTATCACTCGGCTGTGCGTTCACCGCAGTCGGGCTCTGGCAACTCAGGAGCGGCGAGCTTTTCTTCGCGCCGGACCTGGAGGTGGGTAACGCATACACCACGTTCTTCCGTGTCACCTCCGTCTTCAAGGATCCGAGCATCTACGGACGCCATCTGGCGCTGGGGATCGTCGTGCTCGTCGCGGCCCTCTGGCTGGGCCGAATCGGCCTACTCGCTGGAAGCGCGCTGGTCGCTTTCCTCTGGACCGGCCTCTATTTCTCCTACTCCCAGTCGAGCATGGTGGCTCTCGCAGCAGGAGTCCTCGTCGTGACCTCGTCGCGGCCGACGCGCGCAGCCGGCGAGTCGTCCTGGCGGCAACGCTGGCGTTAGTCCTCCTGGCAGTTCCGGTGCTCCTGGCCACCGGGAAGGACGACAGCCTGCGACGGCTCACGAGCGGGAGGTCGGACCTCGTCGAGAACGCCGTCGACGTGATCCGAGAGCATCCATTCGTAGGAGTGGGGATCGGGGCGGAGGCGCTCGAGAGCCGGGAGCTCGCGCGGGCGAAAGGTGACCGGGTCGGCAAGCCATCCCACACGACACCGCTGACGGTTGCGGCGGAGCTCGGTGCGCTTGGCGTGCTCGCATACCTCGCGTTTCTCGTCGGCGGTACCGTCATGCTCGTGCGCACCTACCGCCGTCGGGACCATGCGGTGGGGCTCGCGCTCGCCGCGGCGTTTCTCGTCCTGGTCGTGCACTCGCTCTTCTACAGCGGCTTCTTCGAGGATCCGCTCATGTGGGGAACGCTCGCCGCCGCTGCCGCGACGCTACTCGCTCCGCTCGGTGTCGGTGCTCCAAGCCCTGCGGCGGCGGGCCCGACGGGGCTCGGCCGCCCGGCGGTGGCGGGCCAGCAGAGCAAGGAAGTCCCCTAAGGGCCTGGCGGCGCAACTCCGCCGCTGCCGCTGGCATACTCGGGAGCGGGCCCGCCCCAGCCCGTTCCTCGTATGCGCAAGAAAATCATTCTCGCCGCGGTTGCGCTCGTCCTGCTTCTGGCCGGCGTCGCGGTCGCCGCGGTCCTGCGTGCCAACGACCGGCCTTCGGGCGCGCTCGACACCGACCTCGAGGGCGTCTCCGTCTCGACGGCGAGCGAGACGATCCCGGAGGAGTCGACGGCGGCGGAGACAACCACCGAGGAACAGCCCGCGGAAGGAGAGCCCGACGAGGAGGGACCCTGCTGGCTCACCTTCGGAGGCGACCCACAGCGAACCTTCGCCCGCACCGAGCTCAGGCTCGGCAAGCCGGTGCGTCGGACGACCTGGGCCAGAGGGATGAAGGATTTCATGGAGTACCCGCCCAGCTTCTGCGACGGGAAGCTCTACGTGAACCTCGAGCACGGCAAGACGGTGGCCCTCGATGCGGCGACGGGCCGGATCATCTGGACAACGAAAGCCGGGAGCTTCACGGCTTCGACACCGGCGATCGCGGGCCCCATCCTGGTCGTCAGCTCCCACGATGGCAGCGTCTCCGGGCTCTCCCGGGCGAACGGGAAACGCCTCTGGCGCGTTCAGACAGCCGGCAAGGTCGAATCCTCACCGGTCGTCCTCGACGACAAAGCGTACTTCGCCTCGACGGACGGCCGCGTCTTTGCGGTGAACGTGAAGACGGGTGCGATTCGCTGGGCGTACGACGCGGGCGGGCGCATGAACTCGAGCCCGTCCATCTACGGCAACAGGCTCTGCGTGACCACGTATACGGGCGCCGTCTTCTGCCTCCGCCGTGACAACGGACAGAAGCTCTGGAGCACGTACGTGAAGCGCGACGTGCTCCGGTACGAAAGCTTCTATGCGAGTGCCTCGACAGATGGAGCCCGCCTCTACACGACATCGCGGGCGGGCAAGGTCGTGGCGTTCTCGGCCCGGACGGGCCGGGTGATCTGGACACAGATGATGGGACCGCTCGGATATGCGACACCCGCGATTGCGTACGGGCGGGTCTACGTCGGTTCGTACGACGGGGTCATGCGCGCGTTTCGCGCCACGGACGGCGCCGTCATGTGGCGCCGCTTCGTTGGCGGCCGGATCCACTCACCGGCGCTGATCGTCGGCAACCTCGTGCTCTTCTCGACGCTGGACGGGAAGACGTACGCGCTCCGGGCCTCGGACGGACAACCGGTGTGGCGCTTCAACGCGGGCGAGTACGCCGTCGGCATCGCCACGAACCGGCACTACTACCTGTCTCTGAACGGGCTTCTATTGGCCGTCCGGGGCGAGAACTCCCCGAAAGACGAGAAGGCCGGCTCGAACTAGAAGCCCCATCCGCAAGGGTTGTGCCGTCGGGCCACGCCGCTCACCCCGAGGCCGCATCAGTGGTTGCACCGATAGCGCTGCTGGGGCGACGCGCGAGCTGCCTAGTCGAGCAGCGGGTGTCGGGAGCGCCAGAGAGGCGAACGGCGCAGGCCGTAGCTGACCGCTCTGTAGGCAGCCGTCCGGGCGCGGTAGGAGGCGAGCTTCGCTCTCGAGGCCGCCGTTGGCTTCCCCTGCGTCGCAAGTTCGTAGCCGAGGCTTCGCAGAAGCTCGCCGGCGACCGCCTCGAAGCCCTGGAGGTCCTCCCCGACGAGATCCCGGCGCCAGTTCCGGAGCCCTGGTGTGGGCGGCCGGACGAGGCTCTGCTGGTGCGGCTTGCCCGTGAGGTCGACCTGACCCGCGTAGCCAAGCATCCCGGGGTCGTAGGAGAGCCCCGCGAACTCGGTGATTTCCTGGAGATGCAGCTCTGGGCTCTCGACGAGGTCCTCGTAGCGCACCTCCAGGTAGCGGCCGGCCCCCGCTCGACTCCCCAGGGCCTGGGCCGCCTCTACTTCAGTCCGCCACTGGCAGGCGAAGTCGGCGGCAGTCGTCGGATGTGCCCACGTCTTCGTGACGACCCCGTCCGGCATCTGGAGGAACGAGAGGGCGGCGTCGCGGCCGTCGCGGATCAAATGGACGTACCTGGCCTCCGGGAAGAGACGCTCGAGGAGCGTCAGATGCCGCATGTACATCGGTGTCTTGTCACCCCAGCGCGACTTCCCGTGCGCGGCCGCATAGCTCTCGTAGACCGCACCGATTGCGTCGCCAACTGGCATGCCGGGGCGGAGACGGCGGCGCACGTCCTCCGAGTCCACTCCCCACTCGAGCAGGGTCGGGAGGCGCCGCAGGTCGTCCACGAACGCATCCGGGTCGATTTTCCCCGCGTGCCTGTCCGCAAGCTGCGGGATGAAGTAGGACTCGTCCGGCACTGCGAGCTCGGGGTTTCGATCGAGCATCACGCGTAGGAGGGTGGTGCCTGACCGGCGGACGCCGAGGATCAGAAGAGGCGCACCCATCAAAGGACGGGCGCACCGGTAGACGTTCGCTCGCGTTGAGCTTGCATCGGATCACACCGTACAGACGCGCGCTTCGAGGCTGGTCGACATTCATTCTGTCGCCTATCTTGACAACCACTCCGGACGGAGCTATCCTCCTTCTGTTTACGAATATGACAACGGAGGAGGCAGCATGGGCAAGCATCGCTTGCTGCTGCCGGTCCTCCTCGCGTTCCTGGCCGGCGCGTCGCCCGCGCACGCCTGGACCTGGCCTGCGAGCGGGCCGGTATTGCGGCACTTCAGTTACGACGGTGACCCGTACGCCGCGGGCCAGCACCGGGGAGTCGACGTCGGCGGATCCTCGGGAGAGCCTGTGCTCGCCCCTGCGGCAGGCAGCATCACGTTCGCCGGCACGGTGCCCGGCGGCGGCCGCACGATCACGATTCGAACACCCGATGGCTTCGCGGTGACGCTCCTTCATCTCGGAACCATCACGGAGGTTCGGGGCGCTTCTGTAGCCGAGGGCGCACACGTGGGCACGCTCGGGTCGAGCGGGACGAGCGAGTGGGCGCAGCCCTATGTCCACCTGGGCATTCGCCAGGCTTCGGACGAAGCCGGGTACCTCGACCCGGAGAACTTTCTGCCACCCCGCGTCTCAGCCTCCGAGACCGCTGCGGAGGTCGAGGCGGATGCCGAGCCAACGCCTTCTGAAGCCCCCGCAGCCGAGCAGGCAGAGTCGACTCCGGGCCAAACGTCTCCGGACGCGCAGGCGACCGCGTCCGAACCTGAAGGCGGGCAGACCCCCGGTGCCGCCAACCAGTCGGCGCACGGAGAGGCATCCCCGAGTTCTCTGGCCTCCTCGTTCGTCGAGCGCCGTTGGCGCCCTCCAAGCGGATATCCGCGAGCCGACCCGCGTGTCCGCCGCCGAGAAGAGCCTGAGGACATCGGCGGATTCCTCACGCGGGTTGTCTTCACCCCGGCCCACCGCTATCCGATCCGTCGAGTGGCGCAGGCTCGTTTCGGGAGCGCTTCGACGCGAGCCGTCTACCGCGGACACGACGCCGCCAGCGGCGCGGGCTCCTCAAGTCCGTGGTTCCCGCGCGGTTGCCGAGCTCATGGTCGCGCTTCTCGCGGGCCTTGTTGCGTCCGGCGGCCTCGCCGCCTACCGGTTCGGTCGAGGACGCAATGATGCGGAGCCGGCGTGGGAGCCGTCACCCGAGGTGCCCGATTTCGTGCCCTCCTCGTGGTTGGACGCTGGGTGCGTCAGCCGCGGCCGTGTGGTCGAAGTGCCCGCTCGTAGGTCTCGAGCGTGTCATCGATCGCCTGCTCCCAGCCGCACCTGCGAGCGACGCGCGTCCTCCCTTCAGCGCCAAGGCGCGCTCGAAGGTCGGAGTCGGCGAGCAGTCGATCGATCGCGGCGCGCAACGCGATCGGATCGCGAGGAGGCACAAGGAGTCCGGTGACCTCGTGCTCGACGAGCTCGGTGAGCCCGCCAACCGCGCTCGCAACGACGGGCCGCCCGTGGGCCATCGCTTCGGCACACGTAAGCCCGAAACCCTCTCGTCGTGAAGGGCAGACGACGACAGCGGCGCGATCGTAGAGGCGACCGAGCTCCTCGCGTGGCACGAACCCGAGAGCATCCGGCACCTTCCCGCGAAGCGGGCCGTCGCCTGCCACGACGAGTCGAAGACCTGAAGCGGCCTCCAGAAGATCCTCGATGCCCTTCTCCTCGGACAGCCTCCCGGCGAAGAGGACCTCCGCGGGCGTGGCCTCCGGCTCCAGCGTCGCAGGGATTTCGACGCCGTTCGGGATCACCCGCGAGCTCGAGGCGCCCAGCTCGCGCGCCTCCTCGGCGAGCGCCTCGGAGACCGCGATTACCTCCCGGGCTCGGCGAAGCGCTGCCCGAGCCAGCGGGCGGACATGCCGGGCGAGAGCAACGTCGGTCCCATGCAGCGTGACCACGAACGGCTTTCCGGCGAAGGCGGCGACAGCTCCGGAAGGAAGCCAGTGCGCATGCACCAGGTCGGCATCACGCGCCGCCCTTCGAACCGCCCGCGTCATCGCACCCACGAGGAGAGGAGCTGCCCAGGGCCTCCGTCGGAGGTTGTTGGGGATTCCACCTGGCCCGGCAAGCCCGAACGACCCGAAGACGGCGGGCGAGACAACGTCGATCGCGACACCGCGCTCGCGCAGGCGCTCGACCGCGTCGGCGACGAAGCGCCCGCTCGGATCGTCGTCGTCGCGCGGGTAGGACGTCGTGAGGACGACGATCTTCAACGCCGCGCGAAGACCACCGGCGCGGCCACGATCAGCATCGCGAAGACGAAGAAGTAGTACATCTGCATCGTCAGGTAGAAGGCGTTCGCGGCCATCGTCCCGAACAGCGCCGCCGTTAGCCCCCAGGCGAGTGGCCGAACACGCGCGGCGGCGCGGTCACCCGCCTCCGACAACGCGCGCCCGAGTCGCCGCAGGGCTCCGAGCCGGTCGACGAGGTAGCCCAGGTAGACAAGGAAGAGGGCCGTGCCCACGATGCCCGTCTCGGCCAGCAGGGCGATGTAGTAGGAGTGTGGGCCGAAGTTCGACCGCCCGGTAACGAACTCGTAGTAGACGGCGAAGGTGTTGAGCCCGAGACCGAAGAGCGGATGGGCGCTCATGGCCGGGCCGACGAGCTCGTAGATCTGGAAGTGCGACTGCGCCGAGCTGCCGCTGAGCTGGGTCCGCGCGTTCAGGACACCCTGGAAGAACGCAGTTCGCTGGGCGACGACGATGCCGAGCACGAGCACGAGCGCACCCAGGGGCACAAGCACGCGCGGGGTCAGGAGCAGGTGGCGATAGGGGATGAGGAGCACGAGGAGGCCGACGCCGATCCCCAGCAGACCGCTCCGGGACAGCGTGGTCAGCTCGACGACCGAGAAGAAGATGAGGAGAGCGGCCACCGGTGTCCTGAGGTGGTGCCCTCGTTCGAGCCGCAGGTAGAGCGGCAGCAGCACCAGGAGCGGAACCACCAGCATCACACCGAGGTGGTTCGGGTCGAGCGTCAGGGCGTTGACGCGATAGATGTTCAGGGCCTCGGAGACGCCGAAGAGGTTGATTCCGCCGCGCTGGTAGGCCCCGATCGCCCCGAGGACCCTCTCGTCCAGGTTGCCACCGGACGTCTCGGCGACCGCAAGCTGGAGCAGGCCGTAGGCGCTGTTCGCAACCAGCCCCGCGACGAACCAGGCGAGTGTCTGCCAGTAGAGCCTGGAGGGATGGCGGCCCAGGTGCGCGACGGCTGCGATCAGGAAGAAGAAATGGACGATGAACTTCGCAAGCCCCTTGGCGAACTGGTCCCGGTCGAGAGCCGTGTCGAGGTTGAAGAACCCGACCAAATACACGAGGAGAAACGCGAGCAGGAAGGCGCAGAGGACAGCACCGGTGCGGGGCACCGACCAGTCCCGCCGCCCGACCCGCGAGATGGCGAACGCGATCACGAAGAGGCTCGCGGTCACATCCGAGATGCTCACGTCGACCCCACCGATCGTCCAGCGGACTTTCGCGAAGGTGATCGCGAAGACGGTCGCGAACAGCAGCGCGTCGAGGAGGTGCTCCCGACGCTTCACGCCACGCTCCGGAGCACCTCGGCGAGCTCCTCCGCCCGCGCAGCCCTCGAAAGCCGCATCCGCGCCTCCGCCGAGAGTGTCGCGCCGTCCAGCTCCCCCGCTCGCCAGCGGCTCTCGAGGTCGTCGATCGCGCGAGCCATGCCGTCGACGTCGTCCGGCGCGACGACGACCGCCGCGCCCGTCTCGTTCAGGAGGCGAGCCGCCTCGCCGTCCGGAGGAACGACTGCCAGAATCGGACGCTCCGCCGCCAGGTACTCGAAGACCTTGGCCGAGAGAACCCCACGGCCTCGCCCCTCAGCGTCCGGGACGATCAGGAGCAGCGCCTCCGAGTCCCGCTGGAGCGCGAGGGCATCTCCATGCGGCAGATATGGAACGAGCTCCAGCCGGTCGGCCAGCCCGAGCCCCTGGGCCCACTCGCGGTCGGCCGCCCGGAAGTCCCCGACGAAGCGGGCGGTGACGTCCGCCTCGGAACGGGCGAGGGCCTCCAGGAAGGGGCGCGGGGAACGGCGTCCGGCGAAACCACCCGTGTGGGTAATCCGGAAACGAGGGGCCCGCCGGTAGGCAAGCCCCTCGAAGTCGTCGAAGTCGCAGCCGTTCGGGATCACGGTGACCGAGCCGCGCGGGGCAAGTGCGCGCATCTGGTTGGCGATCGCACCCGAAGCGGCGACGATCGCATTTGCCCGCCGCGCCACTTGCTGCGCGAGCGCAGCCTCCCCGCGTATGTCACGACGACGGTGTGGGTGCGAGGCGATCGAATCACGGAGGTCGGCGACCCACGGGACGCCCATCCGCCTAGCCGCCAGGCCGACGAGATGGACCGAGCCGGGCGGCGACGTGGTCAGGACGACGTCGATTCGCTCCCGCTTTACGATGCGCCGGGCTGCCGGGATCGCCGTCACGTTCCAGAGCACGCTCGCGTCCGGCACGAGCAGTGCACGGAGCGCGATCGGCACCTGGCGCCGGACGCGCGCGATGCCCCGCAGCCCGTGGAGCTCCTCACCCGGCCGTCGCGCCGCCGGGCCGATGTTCCGGGTCCGGTGAACGACGACAGCCTCGGGCTCGCGCAGGGTGTCGTCCCGCTCCACCCATTTCGTCCCCGTGGGCGCAAGGACGTGGACCTCGAAGCCGAGCCGCGAAAGCTGGCCGGCAAGCTTGAGCGGACGCTGGACGCCGGCCCCGCCCGCAGGCGGCCAGTACATCGTGACGAGCAGGAGCCTCATTGCCGTCCATTCTGGCGACGCCGGCCGTCGCCCTGCATCGCCGCAGCCTCCTACGCCACAGGGCTACAGGCCTGATGTGAACATTCTGCCCAGATTCTGCCTCAACCCTCTTGCGGGGCCCGCAGGAGGAGGTAGCGCGCATCCTTGTAGACCGGCTCGAGCTCGCGGCCGAGCTCTTCGGGATACGGTCGGGAAAGGTCGACCAGAACGTAGTCGGCGTCATATCGCGCGAGAATCGACCGGCGGAACTCGTCCGTCTCACGCGGAGAGAAGAAGCGGATGACGTCCTTCCGCCGTTCGAGGGGCCGGTTCGCTGCGGTGTTGGCGACGTGGCCGGGCGGGGCCGCGGCGACGTAGAGGGGCGTGTAGGCCGCCACCTCGTACGAGGGCTCGAGCTCGGAAAAGACAACGGAACCCTCCGGCACCCGTTTGAGCGCCTGCACCAACCCGGGCGTCAACGCGTTCGGGTTCTCGTCGGCGACCGTGTCCAGCGAGGCGAGGCCGCCCACCGCCACCGGAAGCACGAAAGCTAGGGCGGCGAGAGCGACAAAGCGCCGATCCAGCGGAAAGCGCGCAGACAAGCGCTCGATGAGCCCGGCTCTCCGCACGAGAACAGCGCCCACCACGAGGGCGGCGACGCCGCCGATCACGGCGAGCCAGACGGGCCAGGCGGGCGCTGGCCGCTGGAGCCGGTACGTGAGCTCGGCCGAGTAGAGGAGCTCGAGCGCGATCCCGGCTCCCAACGCAAGCGCCACCCCGACCAGCCGCAACCGGGCGAGCACGAACGCGGCTCCGGCGAGCGCGAACGGGAGGGGCATAAACCCAGCGAGACGACGAGACTGGGAGAGCGACACCGTGTCGGAGAGCCAGGTGAAGAGCGCTGGCACGAGCAGGAGCACCAGCACCGCAAGACTGCCTCCGAGCACGAACGACCCCCACCGGCGACGGGCGCCGGCCACGGCGAGCGGGATCGCGAGGAGCGCCGCGATCACGACAGGCCCAGCGCGCGTGATCGCCTCGGGAGCGAGGCGAAAGCTGTCGCCGACGACATCGAGTTGGGTCGAGTAGTGGGCGATGCCGCGTGCGCGCTGCTCCTCACCGGGCCGGTAGGAGCCGGTGTCCCGAACGACCGGCAGGAGCCACGCGAAAAAAAGCCCGGATGGAACCGCGATCGCGCCGAGAGCGACACCGAGCCGGCCGAGGCCCTCCCGGTCGCCCGGGGCGAGCAGAAGGCGTGCGAGCGCGAACCCGGCGAGCGGCACGCAGACGAAGATCGCATACGTGGGGTGGATCGCGGCCAGCGCGAGCGCGGCCGCGACCAGGGGTATCACGGCTTGCCGCCAACCCACCTCCAGAAGCCAGAAGGTGAGCGCGAGAACCGCCGGGAAGAGCAGGACTCTCCCGACGGACGCGGGCGAGGCAAGCGACTCGAACGAGCCCGTGCCGCCGCGGGAAAACCCCAGCTGCGCGAGCTGGGCTGCTGCAACCGCGAGCCCTCCCGCCGCGGAGCGAAAGAGAGTCCCGCCCGCGCCATAGGCAACGAGGAGAGCGAGCGGCGTCAGGATGGCCGGAAGCTTCTGGACGACCAGGGTCGGGTCGACGTCCCCGAGCCGGGCCACCAGGGCCAGCCCGGCGTGCCAGAGCGGAAAGGCATAGCCCGGATGCGGGCCCCCGTCCCGGAACTCGTTCACCGCATTCACGGACAGAACGTCGAAGGCATCGAGCTTGCGGACCCGCGCCAGGTGGAAGAGCGCGTCGCTCCGCAGGTCTCCTCCGGTCCACCACACGAGTGCGCCGAAGGCAGCTCCGAAAAGGAGGACGCCACCTGCGGCCAGGAGCTCGGCGCGGACCGGCGGGACCACTGCCGCCCGCCAGGCGGGAACAAAGGCCGCTCCGATGAAGATCGCCACCACGGCGAGCACGAGTGCCAGCGAGGCCCCGGCCGCGAACGCGAGGAGGAGGCCGAAGCCGATCACCGCCAGGCTGAGCACGAGCGCGCCCGCCGCCGCGACTCCGAGGTTTCGCGGCCAGCCCGTGAGGCGGAGGAGGAGCGCGCCGGGTAGAAGGAACACGCACGCGCCGGCCGCTGCGAGGCGCAAGGCGGGGACCGGCCCCTCGAGCGGCAGCAGTCGCGCGATGAGGAGAAGGAGCGGTGCGGCGGCCACCCAGAGGATGAACCGGCTCGCCCCCTGCCGAAGCGGCAGCGCCTGAGTCAGCGAAGCCACTTGGCGGCCTCCCCGGCCAGCTCGCCTGCGGACAGGCAGACGCCGCCTCGGGCCCGCACCGCATCGATGAGGCGCAGGTACAGCCGATCCCAACCGCCTGAGGTTGCGGGATCGAAGCGCTCGGTGTGCCAGATGACCGAGAAGCCGCCCCCGTGCTCGGCGGCCCAGTCGACCAGTTCGAGAAGCCTCCGCTCGGCCGTTCTCGCCGGGAGCCCGAGATACCTGGGTGCGCTGAAGGTCACGTCCATGGCCGCAAGCGGGATCTCGACGAGGTCGAGCGGACGCTCCTCCTCGAAGCTCCAGGGCCGGAAGGGCTGGGCAATCCCGGCCCTGAAGCCGGGAGCTTCGGCGTAGCCGAGCGAGGTGTCGTAGGCGAAGCCCAACCGCTCGAGCACGGGCAGATTCGTGTGCGGGTCGATCCTCAGATAGTGAAAGCGCTGACCGCTCACCGAAGCCCCGAGCTCCTCGAGGAGCCTCTTTTCCTCCTCGAGGCGGTCGGGGTGCTCGACGGCCGTGTAACTGCCGTGGAGACCGATTTCGGCACCGCCCGCCCCCAGGACCTCGACCAGGCGAGGGCGAAGCCGGTGATAGGCCTCCGGCGTCGCGCCGTCGGCCGGGTGGTGGTGCCCCGCGAGCAGGAAGAACGTCGAGCGGACATCGCGAGCGGCCTCGACGCGAAGAATCCGCTCGAAGCGCCAGTTCGGATCGGTCCGCCTCAGCTTGTGAAGCGGAACCGCCGTCAATGCCCGCGCCTCGCGGAGCGCCGGGGCGGCCTGACCCGCCAGCGCATGGCGCTTGAGCCGGCCCGCCGAACCGCGGACGCCGCGCCGCGTCCAACGCCACGGCAGGTCGACGTCGTGGGTGAGGGCGATCGCAAAGCGGGCGCCGTTCCACCTGGGCGGGTCGAGACCGAGCCGGCGGCGGAGCCGCTCGAGCGGCGGATCTCCGAGGTCGAGGCACGACGATTCGGCGCGAAAGCGTCCGTGGCGGTCCCGGAGCTCGGGCGACCTGTCTCGCTCCTCCACGCGAGCCAGGTGAAAGAACGCATCGGCCAGGTCGTCGCCCTCAGGCCGCTCGCCCCGATCGAGGCGTTCCCACGCCTCGGCTCGATAGGGAACGTCGTCGCCGAAGCCGACCTCGTGAGCCCCGAGGGTGTCGAGCACCCAGCGGGCACGCCGCTCGACCGAGGCCGGGATCACGGACTTTCTCCCTGCATCTGGAGGATTCTAGGGAGACTCATCTGCCGGCCTCGCCGCCTCCGGGTGCTCCCGGTTCCAGTCTTCGGCGTACTCCCGGAGGCCGGGGCCGCGCACCCCGCCCCACGCATTCCGTGCGTGCAGCCGGAAGCGGGCGGGCGCGGCCGGGTCGATCCGGACCGGACGTCGGCTCTCCGGGAGCCGGAGGACCACCTCGCCGACGGCCGCCCTGGCGGCGTACTGAAGGCCGGTCAGAAGCGCGGTCCCGCGCGCGGCGAGCGGCGAGTGATGCTTGCGCCAGTAGTGCGCCCGGCTCCGCCACTCCTCGTTGATCCGGCGCTCGGGAACGTCGGCGCTGAACTGGCTGACATGGTGGTAGACCGTGACCTCGGGCAGGAAGTGCGTCTCGTACCCCGCGTCGGCCAGGCGGCGGCAGAGGTCAGTCTCCTCGGAGTAGATGAAGAAGCGCTCGTCGAAGAGGCCGACGCTGTCGAGGGCCTGCCGCCGCAGGAGGAGCGCGCAGCCCATGACCCAGTCCACCCGCCGAGGCTCGTCTCCGCGGGATTGCTCGACACCGACCCGGGAGAGCGTGATCGTGCCCAGAGCGGCGGTTGCCGGCGAGGGAAACCGCCAGGCGGAGGGCTGATGGCGACCGTCCGGGTAGCGAATGTGCGGCCCGACTGCCGCCACTTCCGGATGGGAGTCCATGTAGGCGACGAGCCGCTCGAACGAGCCGGGCTCGACGGTAGCGTCCTCGTTCAGGACATAGACGTAGCGCCCTTCCGTGGCCCGCATGACCGTGTTGTGATTCGCTCCGAAGCCGGCGCGATGTCGCTGCTCGATCACGCGGGCCCAGGGGAAGCGCGCGCGGACCGCCCCGGCCGAACCGTCCTCGGAGGCGTTGTCCAACACCGTGACGTCCACGGAGACGGGGCCGTCGCGGTCGCCTGCAAGCGACTCGAGGCACGCGAGCAGGAAATCGCGGTTCGACGTGTTGACGATCGAGACAGAGACGTCCGGGGCGGGCCCGTCGCCCGGCTCGGTCACCGTGCGAGGCCGCGAGCCGTCAGGGCCTCGTGCGCGGCGTCGACCTGATCCGACGCCTCCTGCCCTTCGATCCAGGCGAGGAGGTCACGTACGCCGCTCTCGAAATCGATCTCGGAGCGGAACCCGAGCAACTCGGCGGCTTTCCGCGTGTCGGCGAAGCAGTGGCGAATGTCGCCGGCCCGGAACTGGCCGACCACGTCGGGCTCGATGTCGACCCCGAGGCCGCGGGCCAGCACGTCCGCGAGCTCGAGCAGATTCGTCGCTTTCCCGGTTCCCAGGTTGACGGTCTCCCCGTCGGCCCCGGGGCTCGTCAGAGGCGAGAAGGACGCCTCGGGTGATATCGCGGACGTCGACGAAATCGCGAGTCTGAAGTCCGTCCTCGAAGACGAGCGGCGGGCGGCCGTTCATGAGTCGTGAGGCGAAAATCGCTCCCACCCCCGTGTAGGGGTTCGAGAGCGCCTGGCGGGCTCCGTAGACGTTGAAGAAGCGCAGAGCCACCGAGGGGATTCCGTACGCGGCTCCGATCGCGAGCACCATCTCCTCGTGGTCGCGCTTCGAGATCGCGTAGATCGAGGTCGGGCGAAGCGGCTTCGTCTCGGCCGTCGGCTCGGGCTCGAGCGGGCCGTTCGCGCCGCTGACCTCCCATTCGTGCCGCTCGAGCTGCTCGGTGGGCCGAAGTCCCGGTGCGAGGCCGCTGCTCGCCGGTCGCCGGATCGAAGTGCTGGCCCTCGCCGTAGATCGACATCGAGGAGGCGACGACCACCTTTCCGATTGCATCCCGGCGCTCGAGGATCTCCTCGAGCAGGACGGCGCACCCGATCGTGTTGATGGACATGTACCGCTCGATCTCGTACATGGACTGACCGACACCGACCGCGGCGGCGAGGTGCACGACCGCATCGACGCCGTCGAGGGCACGACTCACCGTCTCGCGATGGCGGACGTCTCCGACCAGCAGCTCGACTGCAGGGTCCAGATAGCCGGGCCGCTCGCGCCCGGGGTGCACCTGGGCCTCGAGGCTGTCGAGCGCACGCACCTCGTGCCCCTCTGCGAGGAGGCGATCGGCGAGGTGGGAGCCGATGAACCCGGCTCCACCCGTGACGAGTACACGCATGCTCATGTGGATCCGAGGGTGCCGCCACCCGAGTCGGGAGGCGAAGCGGCGGTCACGCTATCACGGCCGGTACGCACGCTCCGCCACAGAAGAATGAACCCACCGGGTATGGCCGCGGCCACCGTGACGGCGTAGAAAAGGAAGCCGATTGCGACCGCCGCGTCGGGCGACACTCCAAACCGCGGCAGAAACGCGAGGAAGAATGCCTCGCGTGCCCCGAGCCCGTTGATCGTGAACGGCACCAGGAGGACGAGGAAGAGGAGTGGGCCGACGACGATGTACGCAAGCGGCGAGGGTGTCTCGCCCACCGCCTTCCCGCAGAGCCAGATCGACATGATCCTGACGAGCTGTGCCGAGATCGTGATCGCGAGGACGAGCACGATCGTGCCCGGCTTGTCCCGGTAGCCATGGAGAGCCTCATGGAGGCTCGAGACCATGCGCTCGATCCGAACCCGGCGCCCGAGCGGAAAGACACGCTCCTCGAGCACCCGTCGTGTGCGCCGGGAGAAGAGCAGCACGCCGAGGATGGCGACTGCGGCCACCGAGACGACCTCCATCCAGACGAAGACCCCGATGTCGTCGTAGCGTCCCGCGGCAACCGCGAGACCGACCGCGACGAGCAGGAGCGTGCCAGCGGCTCCGAGCACCCGCTCCATGAGCACCGCCGCAGCGGCCTCGGCACGCTTGTCCGGCCGCCGGCGGCCGTGCTCCACGATCCGGACAGCGTCCCCGCCGAGGGACGTCGGTAGTACCTGGCCGGCGGCGTAGGCGACGAAGTAGAGCTTCGTCAGCCAGCCGAGCGGCTCGTGGATCCCCTTCGAGGCGAGCAGGAGCTGCCAGCGCCAGGCCATGGCCCAGGTCGTGGCAATGTAGATGGCCAGGGCGGCTGCCAGGTAGCCGGCGTGGCTCGAGAAGATGAGGTCGATGGTGCGAGCGACGTCGATCTGCCAGACGAGCAGGGCGATGATCGCCACGCTGACCGCGAGGCGGATCGCGACGCGGACCGAGCGCTTCACGCGGTGAACCGGGCGTGCACGCGCCGGAGCGCGTCGATCGCGTCCCGGATGTCCTCGTCCGAGTGCGCGGCCGAGAGCGGTAGTGAGAGCACTTCGCGGCCGGCCCGCTCCGCCACCGGCAGCTCGGGCTGACCTCCGGGCCGCTCTTTGTAGAACGTCAACTCGTGCACGGGAAGGAAGTGGATGCTCGTCCCGATCCGCTCCTCGGTCAGCGCTTGCTGGTAGGAGTCACGGTCGGCACCGGCCTCGCCCGAATCGATCCTGACCACGTAGAGATGGAGCGCATGGACGTCGTTCTCGTGCTCGTCCCTCGCGAGCGGGGTGATCCCGGGCAGCTCGGCGATCGCGGCGTCCCAGGCCGCGACGTGGCGCCTGCGTGTCTCCGCGTGCTCGTCGATCCGGCCAAGCTGGACGAGTGCGAGCGAGGCGAGGACGTCGGACAGATTCGCCTTGAAGCCGGCGACGCGGATGTCGTAATGCGAGCCGTCGCCGCGCCGCATGAGCCGGAGCTCCTCCACCGCGCCTGCGAGGTCGTCGTCGTTGGTGGTCACGATGCCACCCTCGCCGGCCGCTACGTTCTTGGTGGCGTAGAGCGAGAAGCACGTAGCCAGAGAGATCGCACCTACCTTGCGCCCTCGGTAGACCGTCTCGACGGCATGGGCAGCGTCCTCGATCACGGGCACGCCGAGGGCGAGGATCGGGTCGAGGTCGGCCGCCTTGCCCGTGTAGTGCACCGGCAGGATCGCTCTCGTTTGCGGCGTCACCGCGGCCGCGACGGCGTCGGGGTCGATGTTCAGGTCGGACTCGCGGACGTCGACGAAGACAGGCCGGGCGCCTGCATGCACGACAACGTTCGCGGTCGCCGGCCAGGTGATCGGCGTCGTGATCACCTCATCGCCGGGGCCGACCCCGGCTGCCAGGAGCGCCAGATGAAGCGCCGCCGTGCCCGAAGTGACCGCAATCGCGTGACGCGCACCGACGTAGTTGGCGAAGAGGCGCTCCAGCTCGGCGGTCCGGGGACCTGTCGTCAGCCACCCGCTCCGCAGCGTGTCGACGACCGCCTCGATCTCCTCGTCACCGATGTCGGGCGGCTGAAAGGAGAGGAACGTCTGCCTACGCGCGCTGTGCTGGAGCTTCGACATCGACGGTCTCGAAGCGTATGCGCTGGACTGCGCGGTCGGCCCGTTCGAGGGCGTCGTCTCGAGACTCCCCCCGGGCGAGCACGTAACCGCCCCGGTCGGAGCCGCTCTGGAAGGGCCCGTACGTCCACCCCGGCTCGCGGTACACCCCGAGATCGAGGACTCCGTCCACGGCCGCGGCCTCGTCGAGGCCCTCGACCGCCCGAAGCCTTCCCTCCGGCGGGACGAGAAAGCGGACACAGGCGCCGCCCACGGGGTTGGGCGCCGGCAGCTCGGCCGGCTCACCGAAGGCCGCGCCGAGCGCCAGCCCGTTCAGGTCGACCCCGAGAGCGGCCTCGCAAAGCTCCGCGTCGTGACCGCCGCCCAGGCGGGCAGCCAGCTCGAGAACGCGGGGGCCGTCGGCGCCGACGCGGAGCTGGATGTAAGTCGGGCCCTCGTGGACGCCGACTGCCTCCGCTGCAGCACGCGCCGCTTCCAGGCACGCCTGCGTGGCGACTTCGCTCGGCCAGGCGTGGGCGAGCGCGACGCCAAACGCGGGCGGCTCGGCCGTGAGGCGGTCGGTCACAGTGAGCGGGTGGAAGACCCCGGCGGCTGAGAACGCGTTGACGGTGATCTCCGGCCCTTCGACCAGCTCCTCGACCAGGCAGGAGCCGCCGCGAGACGCCTTGATGGCCCGCTCGATCGCACCGCGAAGGCCGGCAGCATCGTCCACGACCGAGAGCCCTCGCTGGCCCTGCCGGTCAGGCGGCTTCACGACGCAAGGCAGCTCGACCTCGAGCTCCTCCCCGGAGGAGCGAACCAGCTGCCAGCGCGGCTGAGGCACTCCAGCCTCCGCGAACTGCATCCGCTGGCGGAGCTTCGACACGGCGACGGCAGCCGTCTCCGGCCCGAGCGGGTGGGGTAAGCGCAGGCGGGCCGCAATGCGGGCCGCAACGGCGACGGGCCAGTCGATCCCGGGGGCGATCAGCCCCTGAACGGCCTCCGCCCGCGCAAGGCGCTCGATCCCCGTCTCGTCCTCGGCCGACAGGATCGCTCTCCTGACCGCGTAGCGGAAGCCCGGCGCACCCGGATCGCGGTCACAGGCGATCACCAGGCACCCGCGTTCGCGGGCGCTGCGGAGGAGGCCCAGCTGCGCCGGCCCGGCGCCTAGGACGAGGAGGCGCTTGCCGTCGACGGTGTTCGAACCGGTTCCCACCACGCCCGATTTTCCGCATACCAGGCGATGGTGCGCTCGAGGCCGGCCTCGAAGGACGTCTCCGCCTCCCAGCCGAGCAGCTGCCTGGCCTTGTCGACCGACCCGATGTGCCGGTGCACCTGGCCCGGGCGCTCCTCGACATGCACCTTGAGCGACGACGGCTTGCCGAGACCTTCGAGGACGTAGTTTGCGATCTCCGTCACGGACAGGTCGATACCCGTCGCCACGTTCACGACCTCACCCGCGACGAGCCCGATGTCGGCTTCGATCGCGGCCACGATGGCGCGCGCGTCGTCCTCCACGAAGAGCCAGTCACGGCTTGCGTGCCCGTCTCCGTGGATCGTGAGCGGCTCGTCCCGAAGCGCCTGCGTGATGAAGCGCGGTACGACTTTCTCCGGGTGCTGGAACGGCCCGTAGTTGTTGAACGGGCGCAGGATCACGATCGGAAGCTCGTACGTGACGTGGTAGGAGTACGCGAGCCGGTCACCGCCCGCCTTGGTCGCCGCATAGGGGCTCCGCGGGTTGAGCGGATGCTCCTCGTCCATCGGCGCCGACTCGGCGGTTCCGTACACCTCGCTCGACGAGATGAGGATGAAGCGGTCGACCGGCGCCTCCCGGATCGCGTCGAGCAGGATCTGCGTCCCTTCGACGTTCGTGGTCACGAACTCGGAGGCCCCGTCCTCGATCGACTTCTCCACGTGCGATTCGGCGGCCGCGTTCACGATCACGTCGATGCCGGCGACGACGTCCCGCACGAGAGCCGGGTCGCGGATGTCGCCGTGCACGTGCGTCAGGCGCTCGTGACCCAGGAGATCGGCGATGTTGTCGAGGTTTCCCGCGTACGTGAGGGCGTCGACGTTCACCACCTCGTAGGGCGTCTGAGTCAGCAGATGGCGGATGAGGTTCGAAGGGATGAACCCGCAGCCGCCGGTGACCAGCACTCGCTTGGCAGCCATAGCCCGCCGGAGTCTAGTCAGCCGAGCTCGCGCTCGACCGTGTAAAGGGGCCGGCCTTCGACGTCCCGCTGGATGCGGCCGAGATACTCCCCGACCAGCGCCAGGATGAAGCCCTGGATGCCCAGAACGCCCAGGACGAGGGCGGCGAGGAAGATCTGGCCCGGGAAGTCGCCCCTCGCCACCCAGGTGACCGCGCCCCAGATCGCCGCCGCGAGCGAGAGGAGGCACGACGACGTGCCGATCAAGACTCCCGCCCACTGGATCGGCTGTGGCCAGAAGCCCGCCAGCACGTGCAAGCGCAAGGCGGACGAGCCGGAAGGGCGAGTAGCGCGACTGATCCTCACGCGCGCGGTGATCGAGATCCACTTCGACGACGCTGGCGCCGGCCGAGAGCACGAGCGCCTTGGTGAACTTCTGTTTGCCGATCGACCCAAGTACCGGCTCGATCGCGCTCCGCCGATACGCGTTGAAGGCACAGCCGAAGTCGGCGATATCGACGTTCGTGAAGCCGCGGAGCATCCGGTTGATGAGCCTGGACGGCAGGGTCCGGCCCCAGGCATCTTCCCGGCCGCGCCGCCTCCCGCTCGCCACGTCGCTCCCGGCCTCGACGGCGGCGACGAGCTTGGGGAGATCGGCCGGCGAGTTCTGGAGATCTGCCGTCCATCGTGACGACGATGTCCCCTCGAGCCCGCACCAGCCCGGCGTGCATGGCCGGATGCTGACCGAAATTCCGCTTGAACCGGACACCGCGGACGTGCGGATCGGCATCGTTGAGCCGCTCCACGATCGCCCAGGTCCCATCCGCGGAGCCGTCGTCGATCAGGATCACCTCGTAGGGGCGCCCGATGCCCTCGAGCGCGGCGACGGCCTGGCGGTAGACCTCCTCGAGCGTCGATTCCTCGTTGTAGACGGGGACGACGAGTGAGATCTCGGGACGCGGCTCTCCCGCAAGCGCTGGGAGTGGCGCGGCGGCGGTCTCGACCTCCGTCATCGTGGCAGAGGCTACCAAGGCAGTGAGGTGCGCCCTGTTACCCTGCGGCCCATCGAGCGCATGGACCGCAATCTGAGCGACCGAATCGACCTGATCGCCACGAATACGACGCACGGCGCCGGCTGGCTTGCCCGGCAAGCGGTCGAAGCGCTGTCGGAGGCCGTTCAAGCTGGTGCCGATCCCGTCGAAGCGGGACGCGCGCTCGCGTCTGCGCGGCCCGCGATGGGCGCAGTGGCCGGGGCGGTCGGTCGTGTCGTCGCCGCTTCCAGGTCGACCGAGCGCCTCGTCGAGGAAGCATCGGCGCTGATCGCCCAGAAGGATCGTGCCGCCCATTCGATCTCGGTGCTTCTGTCCGAAGATCTGAAGGGAACGGTCATGACGCACTCGGCGTCCGCAACGGTTCGCGAGGCGCTCGTGCACGCAGAGCCGGCGAGGATCGTCTGCACGGTCTCCGAGCCCCACGAAGAGGGCCGGCCCTTCTCGGAGGAGCTCGCCGCGGAGGGTCTCACCGTCGAGCTCGTCGCCGACGAGGACGCCGAGCGTGCGGTCGCGACCGTCGACGTCTTCCTCGTGGGTGCGGACGGCGTCTACATCGACGGCTCGCTGGTGAACAAGGTCGGCACCCAGGCACTCGCCAAAGCGGCCAAGGAGGCAGGTATTCCGGTCGTCGTCGCCTGCGAGACGCTCAAGCTCGTCCCGTACGATCCCGTGGAGCCGGAGGAGAAGGGCTGGGACCTGACGCCGGCCGAGCTCATCGACCGGATCGTCACTGACGAGGGCGTCCACCCGCCGAGCGAGATCGGCGCCGTCGTCGACCGAACGCCCTTCCTGCGGCAAGGCTGGGAGCTTCTGAACCCCGCGCGTAGCCTCCGTTAGAGGCACGCGTCTCAAAGCCCGGTCGCTAGACTCCGGCCGCATGCCGACCCGCCATGGAACTGCCGTGGTGGCCGAGGTTGGCTGGGTGAACGGTCTCGCAGCCATCCGCTCGCTCGGCCGCCGAGGCCTGCGCGTACTCGCGGTCGATCACCGACCCTGGGCGCTCGGATACCGCTCCCGGTACGCCGAACCGGCCCTCGCTCCGGAGCCCGTCGTGGACGAGCAGGGCTTCGTCGCCGCCCTCCGCGCGCTCGCCGAACAGGCGGACGAGGGGCCCCTCCCGATCTTTCCGACCCACGACGAGCACCTGAACGCGATCGCACGCAACGTCGACACGCTCGGCGACTCGTATCTGTTCCCGTTTCCCTCCTGGCAGACGCTCGAGCGGATTCAGAGCAAGCGGTACCAGCTCGAGCAGGCCGATGCGATCGGGATGCCGACGCCGCGCACTCATCACCCGCGATCTGTTGAGGAGGCGCGGGCCGCCGGCGAGGACCTGGGTTATCCCGTCTTCGTGAAACCGTCCGACCCGATCCTCTTCAAGCAGGCACACAATCGCCAGGCGTTTCGTTGCGAGACCTGGAGCGAGCTCGAGTCCGCTTACGCGCTCGCGGCCGAGC
The DNA here is from genome assembly GCA_963722715.1 of uncultured Actinomycetes bacterium. Classification (GTDB taxonomy): domain Bacteria; phylum Actinomycetota; class Thermoleophilia; order Gaiellales; family Gaiellaceae; genus DASQGA01. The sequence continues at coordinate 30,365 of CAVROA010000015.1, forward strand.
ACGAGCCGATGGTGCAGGAGTTCGTTCCCGGAGGCGACGACGAGCTCTACACACTCGGGAGCTACCTGAATCGCGACGGCGAAGCACTGGGGCTCTTTTGCGGGCGCAAGCTCCGCCAGACGCGCGACTTCATGGGCAGTGCACGGGTGGGAGAGGCGCTCTGGGTGAACGAGGTCGTCGACGACGGACTCCGATTGCTCCGCGCGCTCGACTTCCACGGGGTCTCGCAGGTCGAAGTGAAACGCGATCCCCGCGACGGGCGCTACAAGTTGATCGAGGTCAATCCGCGCCTCTGGCAGTGGCATGGCCTGGCTTCTGCCTGCGGGGTCGATCTGCCCTGGATCGCCTACCAGGACCTGACGGGCGATCCACCCCCTCCGGCCCGCATGAACGGCAACGGCAAGATCTGGGCGATCACGATCATGGCGGGCTCCACCAATGCCGTGCAGCGTCCGCCCTACGTCGACGCGGTCTTCGCAATCGACGATCCCCTGCCCACGCTCGTCCAGTTTTCCCGCTTCGGCCGCCGGGGTCTCAGGCGCCTCGGCCTCAAGGATGGCCGACCCGCGGGTTCCGGCTCAAACGTCAAGACGGAGGTTCCTCCAGTGCCCAGCTCACCGAATGTCCTCCAGCGGCTGAAGCCGCTGGTCCCCGTGTCCGTGAAGCGTCCGCTCCGGCGTGCGCTCCCCCGCAAGTATCACCGGTACTTCGACCCTGACTGGCATCGCAGGACGATCGGGAACGTGCCGCTCTGGGATCACATGGGCAAGCTCCAATTCGACTACCTCGTCGACCACGGCCTCAAGCCTGACCACTACCTGCTCGATGTCGGTTGCGGCCCGCTCCGCGGCGGCGTCCATTTCATCCAGTACCTGGAGGAAGGTCACTACTACGGCGTCGACAAGCGCGGGGACGTGATCGAAGAGGCTCGCGAGCTCGAGCTTCCACGGCACGGCCTGGCCGGGAAGCGCCCCACCCTCAGGGCCATGGAGCGCTTCGAGTTCCCCGACCTCGGCCAGACGTTCGATTACGCAATCGCGCAGTCGGTCTTCACCCACCTCCCGCTGAACAGCGTCACGAGATGCCTGGTCAATATGGGACAGGCCCTGAAGCCCGGTGGCCAGTTCTACGCGACGGTGTATGAGAACCCGCGCGGAAAGCTCTTTGTCGAGGACATCGACCAGACCGAGCGCGTGGTCAGCCACTACGACTTCGACTACTACCACTACGACCTGGACACGCTTCGCTGGGCGTGCGAGGGAACCGGGCTCGAGATGGAGTTCCTGGGCGACTGGGACAACCCCCAGAACCAGAAGATGATCCTCTTCCGAAAGTCGAACGGCACGAATGGCTGAGGGAAACGGGCGGCTCCGAATCCTGGGGGTCGGGGACGCCAACTCCCTCATCTTCCTGCGCTGGGCCTGGCGGCTGGCCGAGCTCGGCCACGACGTTCATATCGTCTCGAACCGGATTACCCCGCGGAGCGAGGAGCTCGAGGGGCTCACGGTCCACAACGTCCGCGAGCTCGAGGCCGGGACGAAGGTTCCCGTCTTCCGGCGGATGCGCTTCGCGCCGGCAATCGGGAAGCTTGCGCGAAACCTGGACGTCGACCTCGTTCACGCTCACTACCTGCTGCCGTACGGCTACTGGGCGGCCGAGGCGGCTGTCCACCCGCTCGTCATGAGCCCTTGGAACACCGACATCTTCACGTATGGACGCGACCGCCGGCGGGGGCGGAAGTGGGTACGCCGCGCCGTTCAGGCAGGGGACGAGTTCGTCGTCAGCTCACTCGGAAACGCCGAGGAGACGATCCGGCTCGGCGCAGACCCCGACAAGGTGCACCGGATCGTCTGGTACGTCGACCTCCAGCCGTTCGGCCCGGAGAAGCGGGTGGAAGGCCTGGCGGAGCGGTTCGGCTGGCCCGCGGACTCGACCGTCATCCTCTCGCTCCGAAACTACCGGCCGAACACGAACCTCGACGTGCTCCTGCGGGCCTTCGCCCGCGTTCGGAAGGAGGTGCCCGAGGCGCGCCTCGTCCTGGCGGCCCGGGGCGGCTGGACGCGCGACGAGACGGAGGCGCTCATCACCGAGCTCGACCTCGGAGACAGCGTCGTCATGCACTTTGCGGCGCCCGACGAGCTGCCGGAGCTCTGTGCGTCGGCCGACATCGGCGTCTCGATCGCCTCGACCGATGCGACGCCTGCCTCGATGATCGAATCGATGGCGTCGCGCTTACCGATGATCATGGGCGACGCGATCACGATCGACGAGTGGATTACCCAGGGGGAGGGCGGTGAGGTCGTCCAACCGCGCGACGAGGACGCGCTCGCGGCCGCGCTCCTCAAGCTCCTACGCGATCCCGAGCTCCGGCGTCAGTACGGCGAGCGCAACGAGCGGATCGTCAGAGAGCGGCTCGTGAAGCCGCCCGGCGAGGCACTCGAGGACGTCTATCGGAAGCTGCTCGCTCGCTAGAGGCCGTGCCGAGCATCCTCCTCATCATCGTCGATGCGCTTCGCGCCGACCTTCTCGCCGGCCCGAATCAAGCCTGGCCACGCCTGAGCGCCCTCGTGGAGGGCGGCGCGCGCTTTCGGTCCGCCTACACGACCTGTCCGACGACGACGCCCGCCGTGACGGCGATCTTCACCGGCCGCTACCCCTCGGCGCACGGCGTCCGCGCCCTCCGCGGGTCGCGGCTCGCGGACGACATCCCGACGATCGCCGGGGAGCTCTCGCGCGGCGGCTTCAAGACGTGGTGCTCGGTCACCGGGCCTCTCCTCGACAACGTCGGCGTCCTCCGCGGTTTCGCGGAGACCGAGTACCGCGACGTGCCCGAGCGCTCCGTCCACGACGAGTGGGGGTCGCGTCTGGTGGAGCGCGTCCGCTCCTCGGCCGAGGCCGGCGAGCCGTACTTCGGCGCCGTCCATGTCTGGGACGTGCACGGGCCACGGCGCTACCCGGAGCGCTACGACGCCCGCCGCTTCGGCCGGGACGTCTACGAGCGTTCCGTGGCCGGCATCGACGAGTGGATCGGGCGCGTGGTCGACGCAGCCGGGAAGGACACCCTGGTCGTCCTGACCGGCGACCACGGGCAAAACACCTTCCTCGAGCCGCGAACCCTTGCACAGCAGCGGCTCATGGGCCGCATCACCAGACGGCTCCCGACCGAGCGTTGGGGCTCGCGGGTGCTTGCCCACGGCGTTCGGAGTCCGTCGAAGCGGCTCCTCCGGCTCGCACCCCGCCAGCTCTGGCCTCACAACCAGACGCTTTTCGAGCATCTCGTGCATGTGCCCCTCGTCGTGAACGGCCCGGGCGTCACCGCCGGTGCGCGCCTGAGGCCGGTCAGCCACGTCGACCTGGCGCCGACCTTCCAGGAGCTGGCCGGGCTGCCCGAGCCCGTGCCGGCATGGCCTGGCGTCAGCCTCGCCGGCAGCATTCGAAGCGGAGGCGAGCCGCCCGAGCACCCGATCGCCATGGAGATCGGCCCCGGCGCACCCGGCGGCGTCAAGTCGGTTGTCCAGCAGGCGATCCGGGACGGCTCCTGGAAGCTCGTGACCTCGCTCGAGGACGAGCGGGTCGCGGACGCCCTCTACGACCTCGAGGCAGACCCGGCGGAGCGGCGCAACCTGGCCGCCCTGCATCCGGAGGTCGTCGAGCGGCTGAAAGAGCGCCTCCGGGAGCTCCTGACCGACCGGGCCGACGCGGTCGCCATGGCCGAGGAGGACGACGCCGTCCTTGCCGCACGGCTCGAAGAGCTCGGCTACTTGTAAGCGCAAGGCAGGTCTCGCCCGCGGGTCGCCCGGCTAGCCTCCCGTCCGTGAGACGCCCTGAATTCAACCCAACCCTGCGCGCGTTCCTCGGGCGCCGCTGGGGGTGCGGGGCCGGAAGGCACAGTATTCGTAATACGGGCCCGGAGAGCCCCGTGCCGCCAGCGGCGTCAGGCGGCGGCGGAGCCGGGCTCCGCCCGGCGGGAGCCGACGCCGGCGAGGGGCGCGCGTGAGCGAGCTCCGCACCGAGGAGACCATGCGGGAGGAGAGCCAGGACGACCGCGGGCCCGCGTCACGGCTCGGGATCGCCGCACTCGCCCGCGACGCCACGATCTACGGCGGCACGCGCGTTCTCCTGAAGTCGCTCGCCTTCCTGCTCGTCCCCCTCTACGCAGCCTTCCTCAGCCCCACCGAGTTCGGAATCCTCGAGCTTGTGATCGCGACGATCGCGGTGGTCGATGTCCTGATCGCCGCGAACATGGACGGCGTCTTCATGCGGTTCTACTTCGACCGCGATGACAGCGCCTGGCGGCGCCAGATCATCTCGACCTATCTCGTGATCGAGACGATCTATCCAGCGGTCGTCGTCGGCACCCTGATCGGCTTCTCGGGCGTGATCTCGGACCGGATTTTCGGAACGTCGGCGTACAGCGCCTTCTTCGTGATCGCACTAATCGACGTCTACCTGACCAACGTCGTCGACCTGCCGATGATGCTCTGCCGCGTGCGACGGAAGCCCTACACGTTCGCCGCCTACTCGCTCGCGCGCGGGCTCGTCCAGATCGTGGCGAGCGTGCTTCTCGTCGCCGTCTTCGAGGTGGGCGTGAAGGGGATCCTGATCGCCTCCCTGTGCTCGGTCTGCTTCGCGTTCCTGATCACGCTGCGGGAGTACGTCCGGGACCTGACCCGGGTGACGGAGTGGCGGCTGGCCCGCGAGATGGTGTCGTTCGCGTGGCCGGGAATCATCGGTGGGCTCTCGTTCTATGCCCTGAACCTGATGGACCGTTTCTTTGTCAAGCACTACCACGGGCTCGCTGACAGCGGCCTCTACGGGGCGGCCTTCCGGTACAGCCAGGTGGTGCTCGTGGCGGTGCTGGCGTTCCGCCTCGGCTGGACCTCGTGGCACTACGGCTGGCTCAACTCCGGCCGCCACGAGCAGATGGTCGCCCGCGGCGCCAACTATTACTTCTTCGCCACGGGCTTCCTGGCCGTGCTCGTCTCGGCCTGGATCCTGCCCGTCTTCCATGTAGCGATGCCGACTCGCTACTGGGACGCGACCCCGGCGGTTGCACCGTTGGCCCTCGCGGCCGTCGCGACGGGCGCCTACAACATCTTCGCCGTCGGGTTCAACGTGAAGAAGCGCATGCGACTCGTGCCTCTGCTTGCAGTTGGCGGCGCGCTCGTCGCCGTGGGGCTGTACTTCGTCCTGATCCCGCCCTACTCGTTCCAGGGCGCGGCGTGGGCGACGGCGGCCTCATTTGCGGTTCTCGCCCTCGCGACCGCGCTCGTGGCGCACCGCATCTACCCGGTTCCCTGGGACCGCTACCGGATCCTCCTCGCCGCAACAGCCGCCCTGAGCCTCTGCCTTGCCTCGCTGATCGTGGACGACTCCGTCTCGATCGGCATGTCGATCCCCCTCCGGCTCGCGATCACGGCAGCCTTCCCGCTGCTGCTCTTCGCGTTCCGTTTCTTCCCGCCGGGCGACCTCGCCGCTGCCCGCGCGCGCGTGCGAAGGCTCGCTCCCGGCTAACCCGGCTTGCGGGCCACGGCGAGGTGGTTCCAGCTGAACTTGGGCTGGAAGTCGACTCGGTCGAGACGCGCCGCGAGCCACTGGATCCCGGACGAGACACCGTCTACCAGGGGTGCTGCCATGCCGCGGCGATAGCGCTCGAGCGCGTAGGAGACCTGGAGGGACACAGTCCCCCACACGCCCGAGAGCGGGACGATCTCGACCACCTCGAGTCCGGCCTCCTCGAGCAGGAAGCGGAGCCCGCCCGGTGCATAGCGGTAGAAGTCCCGCTTGTCGTGAACGGGCCAGAAAAACGGCGTCGTGACGATCAGATGGCCACCGGGCTTCAGGAGGCGGGCGCACTCGGCGAGTCCGCGGCCGGGATGCTCCAGGTGCTCCAGGACCTCGGACAGCAGCACGGTGTCCGCGTGGCCGTCGGGAAGCGGCATGTCGTAGGCGGTCGCGATCACGTCGACACGATCGACGCCGTCGACACGCTTCGGGACGTGGTCGACGCCGATGTGCTCATCCACGTGCGCGGCGAAGAGCGGCTCCCAGGCCTTGCGTCCGCATCCAACGTCGACGAGCCGCCCCCGCGCGTACGTCGAGGCCGCATGCTCGAGCGCGGCCTCGAACTGTCGGTACGCGATCCGGTTGGTCGCACTCCGGTTCGGATGGGGCCAGCGGTCGGGGCGAGTCGCGTCGAAGCGCGGCCGGGCGCGAGGGCTCATGCGACGAGGCTCCGGCCTTCCATGTCGCCCGGAACGGGCTCTCCGAGGAGATCCAGGAGGGTTGGAGCGATGTCCCGGAGGTCCCTTTCGGGCCCGCGCCCCGGCTGGACACCCTCGCCGACGAGGACGTAGAGGCCTTCGTGAGCGTGATTGGCGTCGTCCGGGCCGGTGTCGTTCTCGAAGACATGGACGGTGCCGGTGCCGACCTGGCCCACACTCCGCCAGTAGAGGTCGCCGAAGTACACCAGGAGGTCCGGGGCGACGCCGTTCCGCTCCGCATAGAGGTCCTCGGGGCGGTGCGCGACCGTGCCGATCGGACGGCCCTGGTCGTCTCCGAGCGCCTCGAGCTTCCCTTTCAGCTCCTCACGAACCCGCTCGTACTCGGCGGCGGGGATCAAGCCCTCAGGCTCGCGCCCCTCCACGTTCAGGAAGAGCCGGCAGTAGTAGCCGCCCTCGCCCCACGCGGTCGTCCGCGCCCAATCGACCACGTCCGGCTTCAGGGGAGCTGCGGCCGCGGGCTCCTCCTTCAGGACGAGGTAGCCCTCCCGCCGCAGCCACTCGTTGATGCAGATGCCTCCCTCGATCCGCTTGGCGCCGTGGTCCGAGACCACGAGCACGGCCGTGTCCTCGTCGGCGAAGCGGCCGAGGAGCCGGCCCATCTTCTCGTCGACCCCCTTGTAGTAGTCGAGCATGGCGCCCTCGAACTCGTTCCCGGGCTCGTAGAGGCGGTGCTCCGGGTCCGAGAAGCGCCAGAAGGCGTGGTGCATCCGATCGGTGCCCATCTCGACCATGAAGAAGAGATCCCACGGCCGCGTCTCGAGCAGATGCTCGGCGAGGCGGAACCGCTTCTCGGTCATCTCCTCGATGTCGGCGAGCAGCTGCTCCTTTTCGTTCGTCCTGAAGTTCGGCACGTCGACCATGTAGCGACCCACGACCTGCTTGATCTCGTCCTTGAGCGCTGCGGGGTAGGTGTACTGGCGCGTCTCGATGTCGGGGGTGAGGAAGCACGAGACCATGACCCCGTTCACCTGGCTGACCGGATACGTCTGCGGCACCCCGAGGACGATCACGTCCCTCGCCCGCTCGGAGAGGATGTCCCAGACCCGCGGCAGCTTGACCGCCCTCGAATCGGCGAACGCGAGCGCGTCGTACGAATGGTCGCGCCGGTTCCGGAAGCCGTAGAAGCCGAGCGCCCCGGGGCTACGCGACGACGTCATGCTCGCCCAGGCGGGCACGGTGATGGGCGGGTCGCAACTCCGCAGGACTCCCCACGCGCCCTGTTCCGTCAGCCCGCGGATCGTCGGAAGCTCGTCGAGCCAGCGGTCGAAGACGAGCTGCGGGGCAGCACAGTCGAGCCCAATGACGAGCGCCCGGGAAGCCATGGCGCACGATGCTACCCACTAAGGTTTCGGCGATGGCGACCCGGTTCGAGGCCCTCTACGACCGTCGCAAGGGCGGGTATTCGAAGGACGCTCAGGACGAGAGCTTCCTCCGCGAGCTGAACGAGTATCTCGAGCCGCGCGAGCGCGAACTCCACGGCGATGTCGAGATCGCGGCGCCGTTCGTCTTCGTGCTCGGCCTCCCCCGCTCGGGCACCACGCTCTTGAGCCAACTCCTCGCCTACTGCCTCGACGTCGGCTATGTCGACAACGTAGCGGCGCGCTTCTGGCTCGCCCCCGTGCATGGACTGCGCCTGAGCCGCGGGCTAGCCGGCGGCGGGGCCGAACGGCCCGCGTTCGAGTCGGACTACGCGCGCACGGCCGACCTGCTCGGCATCCACGAGTTCGGGTATTTCTGGCGCCACTGGCTTCGCAAGGAGAGTTTCGCGGACGTCGCCCACGCGCGTGAACGTGAGGACGAGATCGACTGGACCGGGCTCCGGCGCACGCTCGCGAACATGCAAGCGGAGCTCGGCGGAAAGCCGTTCGTTGCGAAGAACGTGCTCGCCTCCTACCACTTGCCACGGCTTCGCGCGGAGCTCGGCCAGGTCGTCTACGTCTACGTCGAGCGCGATCCTCTCGACGTCGCGGTCTCGATACTGGACGCGCGGCGAAAGTACTACAGCGACCCGGCTACGTGGTGGAGCTACATGCCGCCAGAGGTGGAGGAGCTGGCAGGCCTCGATTACTGGGAGCAGATCGCCGGCCAGGTTCACTACCTCACTCGCTTCTTCGAGCAGGCGCTCGCGGAGGCGGGCGAGGACGTCGTCGTTCGGACCACGTACGAAGCGCTCTGCCGAAACCCTCGCGGCGTGCTCGACGAAGTCAGCGGCCGGAGCCAAGAGACCCACGGCGCGGAGATCGGCATCGCTGCCGACCCGCCGGCCGAGTTCGCTTTCCGTATGCACGCCGACCGCTCCGAGGAGAAGCAGCGCTTCGCCGCCCTCCTGGCCCGGCTCGCGACGGGATGACGGAAGGCTCCCTGACCCTCGCGGTCCATCAGCCGAACTACATCCCGTGGCTCGGCTACTTCCACAAGCTGGCTGCCTCCGACGTCTTCGTCTACCTCGACGCAGTCCAGTTCCCGCGCGGCCAGAGCTTCGGGGCGCGGAACCGCATCAAGACGCCGAACGGCGTCAGCTTTCTGACCGTGCCCGTCTCGTCGCCGAAGGGCCGTAAGGGCAAGGCGACGTACCGTGAGATCGAGTTCGCCGAGCCGCGCTGGCGCGACAAGCACCTGAAGACCGTCGAGATGAGCTACGCGCGCGCCGCCCACTTCGGCGAGGTTTTCGATCTCTACCGACAGGGTCTCGAGCACGGGCTCGACGCCGGTCGAGGTCAACGTGGCGCTGATCGAGGCGTTCGCGAACTACCTCGAGATCGAGACGAAGCGCGTCCTGCTCTCCGAGCTCCTCCCCGAGTTCGGGCAGAAGACCGATCTCATCCTGGACGTTTGCAAGGCAGTCGGGGCCGACACGTACTTGTCGGGAGCGGGCGGAGGCAAGGACTACACCGATGAGAAGCTGCTAGCCGGCGAAAACGTGTCCGTGCGCTACGACGAGTTCGAGCCAACGCCGTATCGGCAGCTCTGGGGTGACTTCGAGCCTGGCCTCTCGGCGCTCGACGCCCTCATGAACTGCGGCAGAGAAGCCCGGACCCTCGTCGGGTGACCCCGGCGCCGGCGGGCGAGCGCAGCTACCGGGCCGGTGCCAGGGCGATTCTGCCCTTTGCGATCGCCGGGTCGACGTTCGGCGCGTCGTTTGGCGTCCTCGCGAAGGCGGCCGGGATGGGCTCGCTGGCGCCGATCGTCATGTCGGCCACCACCTTCGGCGGTTCGGCGCAGTACGCGGCCATCTCCGTGCTGGACGCGGGCGGCGGGGCGGCGGCGGCGATCGCAGCCGCCGTCCTCCTGAACGCACGCTACGCGCCCATCTCGATCTCCGTCGGGCCTGCGTTCGAGGGTCCGGCCTGGCGTCGCTTCCTCGAGGCTCAGCTGATCGTGGACGAGTCGTGGGCGATCTCCGCGGTCGGGCCTGGCGAATTCAGTCGCCGCCGTCTGGTCGGTGCAGGCCTCGTCCTCTACGTCGCGTGGATCGGCGGGACGACCGTCGGCGTCGTCGGGGCCGAGCTGATCGGCGATCCGGAGCGGCTCGGGCTCGACGCGGCCTTTCCGGCGCTCTTCGTCGCCCTGCTCGTGCCCCAGGTGCGGGAGCGACGCGCGCTTGCCGCCGCCATCGGAGGCGCGGTGATCGCCCTGGCGCTCATTCCATTTGCTGCGCCCGGCATCCCGATCGTCGCCGCGAGCGCCGCCTGCCTCATCGGGCTCCGCTGGTGAGCACCGTCTGGACGGTCGTGGCTTTCACGGGCGCGGCGACCTTTGCGCTGAAGGCAGTCGGGCCGGTCCTGCTGGGCGGCCGCGAGCTACCCGACCCGGTGATCGGAGTCGTGTCCCTCCTCGCTCCTGCGCTCCTGGCTGCGCTCGTTGCAACTCAGGTCCTAGGCGGAGACCGAGAGCTCGTCCTCGACGAGCGCCTCGTCGGGCTCGCGGCCGCAGTAATGGCGCTGGCGCTCCGCGCACCGATCCTCGTGGTGGTGGTCGCCGCTGCCGCTGCGACCGCGCTCGCGCGCGCCTTTTTCTAGTGCCCGATGAGCGAGACGCCGTACATGGCGACAAACCCGGCGACCGTCAGCGCGACGCGCCGCAGGGACGGGTGTGAGTGCGCCTCCGGCAGGAGATCGGTAGCGCCCATATAGATGAACATGCCTGTGTAGATCGCGAGCGCGCTTCCGAGGGCGTAGTCGGAGACGGTGAGCGAGGCTCCAACGGCGGCTCCCGCGAGCGGCGCAAGGGCGTCGACGGCGAGCCAGCGTCGCGCAGCCCGCCGGTCGTTCGACTGGCTGAGGACGAAGTTGACGGTGTTCAACCCGTCCGCAAAGTCATGGGCGACGACAGCGATGAAGACGAGGACTCCGGTCTGGGTGTCCAGCCCGAACGCGAGACCGATGCCGAGCCCGTCGATGAAGCTGTGGGCAGAGAGGCCGGCCGCCCCGAGCGCGCCAACGTGGTGGTGAGCTCGCGCCTGGTCGGCCTCGTCGCGGTGATGGAGAACGAGCGCGCGCTCGGCGAGGAAGAAGGCCAGGAACCCGAGCCCGACGAGTCCCCCCACGCGGTGCGGGTCGTCGACCGCCTCGATCGCCTCGGGCAGGATGTCGAAGAGGGCGATCGCCACGACGACACCGCCGGTGAGAGCGATCGCTGCAGGCAGCGAGTGCGCGAGCCGCAGCCCCAGCAAGCCCTCCGGCGAAGGTCGAGAGCACCGTTCCCGACGCGAATATGAGCGCGAGCCAGCTCATTCGACGTTAGTGATAATGATTCTCATTCTCGCTCCCGGAGAGCTACAATAGCGGCAATGGCGATCGCAGCCAAGCAGCACATGAAGCGGGCTCGGTCCTTTCTCGAGGGCCTTGGGGTACGGGCGACCCGGCCGCGGACGCTCGTCCTCGCCGAGCTGATGCGCGAGGAGGACGATCTGACCGCGCAGACCCTCCACGCGCGTCTCCGCGACCGAGGCGAGCGAACGGGTCTCGCCACCGTGTACCGAACGCTGACGATCCTGGCGGGCGAAGGCGCCGTGCACGCGCTCCCCCACCACCCCGGCGAGCTCTGCTATCGGTGGTGCGGCGAGGAGCATCACCATCACCTCGTCTGTTCCACGTGCCATCGGATCGTGGAGGTCGCCGGCTGTGAGCTCGATCCGTGGCTCGACAAGGTCTCGGCTGAGCACGGATTCGTGGCCACCGGCCACCGGCTCGAGGTCGCCGGCGTCTGCGCCGGCTGTCGCTAGGACGATGGGCCTTTAGATCATCCGGCGAGGGCGGCTAGCCCACGACCCGGTAGACCTCGAAGACCTCGGCGTACTCCCGGTTCACGTTCAGGCCGTGCGTTCTCGCGAGGTTCCGGATGTATTCGGGATTCGCGTAGTTTCGGTGCTGCTGCGACGCGTAGCACTCGAGCGCTCGCACCTTCCGCTCCAGGTGCTCCGCCTCGAACGCCAGGTACGCCTGCTGGTCGAAGTTGAACGTGTTCCAGGGGATCTCATAGCCGAGGAGTGTTGTCCGCTTGAACGCGCGCAGGCCCTCGGCGGCGACCACCTGGTGGTCCTGGTGGATGTCCCTCAGGCTCGGCATGAAGACGGCGTCTGGATGCCATTCCTCCCAGAGCTGGATCAGGACCTCGAGGATGTCTTGCCGCCGCTCCGGAAACGCCCGCACCTCGAAGTCGTGCACGGTGAGCGCCGTATCCGGAAGCCCGATCACGGCGGTGGCCTCCCGCACCTCGCGTGCAAGGGTGTCGGGCGCGAATCCTGGCGGGAGCGACTTCGTCGCGATCGAGAAGGCGACGTAGCGCACCTCGGTGCCCGCATCCACGAGCCGGGCCATCGTCCCTCCGCAGCCAAACTCCCCGTCATCGGTGTGCGGAGCGAGCACGAGCACGCGCTCCCAGGAGTCGATCACGTTCGCAGCGCCTGGTTCATCCTGCGGATTATGAGCGTCGCACGGTCGCCCTTCCCGCGCGCGGTCTCCACCTCGACGGTGTAGCGACCCGCGCGAAGTCGCTCAGGGAGCCGAATCACAGCCCGTGGCGGAGCCGAACGGCCTGCGAGCAGCAGCCTTCCGCGGCGGCTGATCGACCAGCGAAATGCCTCGGCGTCGGTGTCGACTCGAACACGGATCGTCCCGCCTCTCGCGGCCGTCAGCGATCCTCCGACAATGTCCACGTAGCGAAGTCGGACGAGGACGGGCTCCGCCTGGGGAGACGAGTTACCCGCAAGGTCGACCACACGAAGGGAGAGGAGGTACCTCCCGGGCGGCTGCGGGCGGCCTACGACTCTGCCATGCCAATCGAATCGGGTCCGCCCAGGAGGCGAGAAGCGTCCGCCGGAGGCTCGCTTGCCGTCGACCATCAGGACCGGCCGCGCCTGCTCGTCCGTGCGGTAGAAAATGCTGAAGCGATCGTGCCGGCGGTCGCCGTCCGGCGAGAGGACCGGCTTCGTGGTCCGGAGGATGCGGAGGGCCGGGGGGTCGGTATCGACCTTCACCGGGGTTGGGATCAGAATCGTGCGCCTGCTCTGCCGCAAATGGACTCGGAGGCGGTAGCGACCGTCCGGAACGACTTCGCCCTCTTCGTTGCGCCCGTTCCAGAGAAAGGTGACGCGGCCCCGCGGCCTTGGTAGGTCGCTCGCGAGCGTTCGGACGGGATCCCCCTTTCCATCGACGAGGACGGCATCGACCCGGTCGGGCCGGCGGAGCCGGAACGAGAGCTGTGCGGTATCGGTCCCGCAGCCGCACGTCGGAGAGAAGATCTTGTCGAAGCGAGGGCCCGTCACGGGCGAGCGCTCGAGCTTCAGGCTCTGGGTCACGCTGAACGCCGCTGTCGTCCCGGCGAGGAGCAGGAGCGTGAGCGCGATCAGCGCGAAGCGCCTTGGGTTCTCTGGCTTCACGTAGGTTGCGTCTGGCCGCGGTAGGCGGGGAAGAAGCCTGAAAGATCGTCCACTCCCCGGCCCGTCAGCGCAGCGTAGCCGGATTTGTCGTGGACGACCTTGCCGATGTAGGCGTCCTTGCGACCATCCTCGTAGAACCGCTCCTTGAAGCGGAAGAGTGCGTCCTCGGCCCCTCCAACACCGCCACCCAGGTGAAAGAGCTCGAACCCTCGTGCTTGCCCCCAGCGGGCGGCTTCGACGAGGACGAGGTTGCCGGCTCCGGAGCTTCGGCCCAGCTCGGAGGTGGCGCCGAAGTGGTAGTGCATCCAGGGGCGGGCGGCCAAGCAGAGGGCGCTGGAAACCAGCTCGCCCTCGATTCGGGCGTCGAACCGCACGAGACGGTCGCAGAGCGATGACTCGAGCCGGCGCCAGTACTCATGGTCGAAGAAGTAGAAGGGGGACGCACCGGCCCGAGTCATCGTCGCCTCATACGCCTCGACGAACTCGCCCAGGTCAGTGGGGCATTCGACGGTCGACACCTCGGCGCCGGCCCGCTGCGCTTTCCGCGCGCTGTTTCTGTGGGCGGAATGCATGCCGTCGAACGGATCGATCGCCCGCTCGAGACGCCATGCAATCGTGGTGCCGAGCCGCTCGACGGCGAAGCCGGGCCCGGCGTGGCGATGATTCTCGAGCAGCGGGTGGAAACGCATGAAGCTCGCGACCACCCGCCGCTCCGCGCACCAGTCTCCGTAGAGCTCCCAGAAGTGCTCGAGCGGGGGATCGTCCCCCGTCGCGACCGGACCCCCGTAGCCATACGGAGTGATCACGTCGAGGAGGCCTTCCGCGCTCTCGAGCTGCTCTGGCAGCGTGCGGACGATGCACGGAAGCACGACGTCGCCCCGGCCACCTTCGACGTGGAGATAGGCCGCCGTCCCCGGCTCGAGTACCAGCGCCGACTCGATGTAGGCCCGCTGGAAGTACACGTCCGTGCAGCCGATTTTCGCGAGCAAGTCGTCCCAGCGGCCCGGCTCGACCTCCACGATCGTCCTCGAGGCATGGGAGGCGGTCACGAGCGCTCGCGGGCCTGCTTCGCCCGCTCGATGTTCACGGCGTCCTCGATCGGGATCGGCTCCTCCCGGAAGAGCTGCCGCGCAGTCGCCGCCAGGATCCGAAGATCGAGCCAGAGCGACCAGTGCGCGATGTACCAGAGGTCCTGCTCGATTCGCTCCGGCCACTCGATCTCGTCGCGCCCGTGGATCTGCGACCAGCCGGTGATGCCTGGAAGGACGTCGAGCCGTCGGCGGTCGTGCTCGCTGTAGTGCGAAGCCTGCTCGACGAGGTCGGGGCGCGGCCCGACGAGGCTCATCTCACCGCGAACAACGTTCAGGAGTTGCGGCAGCTCGTCCAGGCTCGTCCGCCGCAAGAAGCGACCGCTACGCGTGATTCGCGGATCCTCGGGCACGAGCCCGAAGGGGTCTTCGGACAGCTTCTGGGTGCGTCCGACCTCGATCGCATCCGGGATCATCGTTCGGAACTTCAACATCGGGAACGGCCGCCCGAAGCGGCCGGCGCGCGGGTAGACGAAGAAGACGGGCCGCCCGCAGTCGACGAGAATCCACGCCACCACGACGGCGAGCAGCGGCGTCAGGAGGACGAGGAGAACGAACGCGAGGATGCGGTCGAGCACCTGCTTGGCGAGCCGCTGGATCCTCATGCGCGTCCGAGCTTCCGCCGCAACACGTAGGAAAGCTCGCGGCCTCGCTCTTCGAACACGCGCAGGCGGACGAAGTTGACGGCCCGCATGGCAGCGTCATGGGCCCCGTACGCCACGGCCCGGGCTGCGCGGGGAGCCGCTCCCTCGGCCGTCTCGTACCCAAGGGCGCGGAGCTCGTTGCTCGCAACTGCGGCGAAGACCGCCTGCTGTGCTGGTGTCATCTGCAGGCGCCACTTGCCGACCGCGCTCGTGTTGATCCCGGCCCACACGTTGGTGAACCAACCCTCCTGGCCCTTCGCGAGCTTGGCGGCGTCCGTTCGCTCGATCGCCAGCATCTCTTCGTCGAACGCCAGGCCCAGGAACGCACAGACCCGCTCGACCTCCCGCTTGGGCTCGCTTGCCAGGTCCTCGTAGCGGAGCGTCAGCACCTGATCCGGGTGGCGGCGCTCGGCCTCCTGGCCGCGCCTGATCCCCGCAGCCCAGTTCCGCGCGGCCGCCCAGACGTTGTTCGGGCCGAACGGCAACCCCACAATCGAGAGCGCGACGTCGCGTCCGTCCCGCACGAGCACGATGAATCGGGCGTCCGGCCAGATCGCCAGGAGCTCGTCGACGTGATGGAGATACGCCGGGGTCTTGTCACCCCAGCGGCTCTTCCCGGCCAGGCTCGCATAGGCGCGGAAAGGCGCCTCGACGGCAAACCGGTAAGCCTCGGCATGCGAAAGGCCGGCCGGCACCGGAGGCGGTTCCTGGGGGAGACCCCAGCCGCGCACTCTGGGGTGCTCCCAGATCCGTTCAAGCAGCCTCGCAGCCTCGGCGGCATCCACCAGCTCGCCCGAGCGCCGGGCGGCCGCCGTGTCGACGAGAAACATGGACTCGGGAGGGACCGCCGCCTCGGCGCTCCGGTCCAGCACGAGGCGGAGCATTGTCGTTCCGGAGCGGTCGTTGCCGACGACGAAGAACGGAGGGGCGGCGCTCACCGGGTGCCCTCGGCTTTCTCCCACACTGCCGGGACACCGAACCGCAGGTAGCGGACGAACGACACGACCATCGCCCAGGTCACAAGCGCGTAGTAGTAGGCGAGCGCAGCTCCGGGCAGGGGCACGCGCAGGCGCCCGGCGGCGGCGAGCGCGAGACCGGCGACCTGCGCGGCGAGCAGCGTGCGGTAGAAGCTCGAGCGGGCGGCAAGCGGAAGGTTCGTGAGGAGCAACGTCAGGTGGAGGAAGCCGCTCGCATAGCGAAGGACACGATGCGAGACCAGCTGGACGAGGTAGGAGGGCGGGAGACCCCGGAACATCCGGCCCGTCAGGAGGATGAGCCAGGCGTGCTCGGTCATCCGCACCTTGCGCGCGTACTCGTCCTCGAGATCCCGCGAGGGCTTCTCGAAGGCCTGGGCCTCGGGCTCGTACACGGCCCGGCGCCCGCGTTGGACCATCAGGTACGGCAAGGCGAGGTCGTGGCCGAAGCGGGGGTCGACATCCACGTAGTCCGATCGGCGCACCGCGTAGATGGCACCGTTTCCCCCGGTGACGGAGCCGGCAAGAGACTCCTGCTCGCGGAGCCACGTCTCGTAGCGCCAGTAGACCCCCTCCCGGTTCGTGCCGTCCGGCCGCCGGAGGCTGAGGCGTCCACAGACGTATGCGACCTCGGGGTCTGCGAAGCTCCGAACGAGCTTCGTGAGCGCATCGGGAGCCCAGGACGCGTTCGCATCGGAGAAGGCGACGATCTTGGCCTTCGAGCCGGCTACAGCCAGGTTCTGCGCGGCCACCTTGCCGGCCCGAGGACAACGCAGGAGCATGATTCTCGGCTCGGCAGCAGCCAACCGCTCGACGATCTCGTCCGTCCCGTCGGTCGAGGCGTCGGAAGCGACCACGATCTGGAGCCGAGCCGGCGGATAGTCGAGCTCGAGCAGGTTCCGGAGCCGGTCCTCGATCACCGCCTCCTCGTCGTGGGCCGCGACGATCAGCGCCACGCCCGGAACGTTGTCCCGGTGCCGAACTGGCTTGGGCCGCTTCCGCGCGAGTGCCGCCGCGGCGAGCGGGTAGCCCACATGCGTCCACGCGAGCGCCCCCGCGCTCGCCCAGAAGACTGTTTTCAGGAGCGGCACGGGGACAACCCTAGATGGTTGCTCGACAATTACCGCACCCTCGGATGGCGGCCCAGACAGCTCCAGGCCGCACCCTCGCCCTTGCCAAGGCTTCTAGCCTTGCCGGCGGGCGATGGCACATCCTGGCTTGGTCTGACCCGTCCCCGCAGGCACGCCAATTACCGACCAACCATCCGCTCCGCCGCCTCCGGATCCAGGGGCCTAGGAGCGGACGCCGCCTTGCTACGAGCCCCGGTAGGCCTCGATCAGAACCTCAGCGACCTCCGGGCGGGAGAACTCGGTCGGAGGAAGCTCACCGTTCGAGAGCATCTCGCGCACCTTCGTCCCCGAGAGGAAGACATGGTCGTCGCCCGAGTGGGGGCACGTCTTTGCGGACGCCATCTGGTTGCAGACCTTGCACCAGAAGGAGTGCTCGAAGAACATCGGCTCGATGTCGAGCTCGTGCGGCTCGAACTCGTCGAAGATCAGCTGGGCGTCGTACGAGCCGTAGTAGCTCCCGACGCCAGCGTGGTCACGGCCGACGATGAAGTGTGAGCAGCCGTAGTTCTTCCGGCAGATTGCGTGCCACACGGCCTCGCGCGGCCCTGCGTAGCGCATCGCCGCGGGGAAGGCCGAGACGACGACGCGATCCTTGGGGTAGTACCCGTCGACCAGCACCTCGTAGGCCCTTACCCTCGTGGCCGCGGGAACATCGTCCGACTTCGTCTCCCCGACCAGCGGGTGGATGAGGAGCCCGTCCACCGTCTCGAGCGCGCACTTCGTCAGGTACTCGTGCGCTCGGTGGATGGGATTTCTGGTCTGGAACCCAACGACGCGCTTCCAACCACGCTCGGCGAAAGCCTCGCGAGTCTCGGCCGGGTCCTTCGCGAGCTCGGGAAACGAGGGCTCGACACGGTCGAAGACCGTTACGCGCCCGGCCAGGTAGTGGTCGTGCTGGGCGTACAGTCGCGCGACCCCCGGGTGGTCCTCCTCGGTCGTCCGGAAGCAGCGCTCGGCTTCGCGCTCCTTGTCGTAGTCGTAGACCCCCTCGACTTCGAGGACGGCGAGCTTGCGGCCGGACTCGTCCGCGAGGGCGACGCGGTCGCCCGCGGGCGCGGCGGGAACAGCAAGGCAGACGGGGAGTGCCCAAGGCAGTCCGCCGGCAAGGCGCATCTCGTCCACGACGCGCTCGTAGTCCTCGTGGCCCATGAATC
Source organism: uncultured Actinomycetes bacterium (assembly GCA_963722715.1). Lineage (GTDB taxonomy): Bacteria > Actinomycetota > Thermoleophilia > Gaiellales > Gaiellaceae > DASQGA01. The sequence goes on from CAVROA010000015.1 coordinate 48,519, forward strand.
CCGTGAGCGGCGAGAGCGCTCCGCACGCAAGCATGTCGAGGTCGGAGACCTCACGGGAGGTGAGCGTCACGGCTTCGAGCGAGTCGAGGTCTTCCGGCCGCTCGCCGGTCGCGTCGACGAGCTCGCCGCCGTGCGGGCGGATCAGCTGCAGATCGGTCGCCGTGCTCATGCCCGAAGACCCCCACCCTGGGAGGGGACCCACGCTCCCGCCTCAAAAAATAGGGGAAACAAACACGCCGATGTGTGACGGGGCGTGCCGGTTTCCACCCTGGTGTGTGTCGAATCTCCGCACGGGTCCGTCACGCCTTCATCTCCGCGTACAGGAGGCCCATCTCCTCGAGCCTTTCGAGGACGATGCGAGCGCTCTCCTGCGGCTCGTACTCCTCGGTCTTCAGCACGATCTCCGGGTTGGACGGCACCTCGTATGGATCCGAGACGCCCGTGAACTCCTTGATCTCGCCCTTGAAGGCCTTCTCGTAGAGGCCCTTCACGTCACGCCGCGCGCACTCCTCCACGCTCGTGTCGACGAAGACCTCGACGAACGTCCCGAACTCCTCGACCAGCTCCCGGGCCTTCTGGCGGGCCTCCTCGTACGGGGAGATCGCCGAGACGAGAACGGCAGCGCCCTGGCGGGTCAGACGCGAAGCCACCCAGCCGATGCGCTCGATGTTCGTGTCGCGGTCCTCCTTCGAGAACCCGAGGCCCTTCGAGAGGTTCGTCCTGACGACGTCCCCGTCGAGATACTCGACGAGCCGTCCGCCTTCCTCGAGCTGGGAGCCGACGATCTCGGCGATCGTGGTCTTCCCGGCGCCCGAAAGGCCCGTGAACCAGAGAGTGAATCCGTTCCTCATCCTGTCCTTTCCTCGCTGTGGATGCCGCATTCGAGCTTGTCCGAACCGGCCCAGCGGCCGGCGCGCTCTTCCTCGTCGGGCCGGATCGGGCGGGTGCAAGGGATGCACCCGATCGACCTGTACCCGGCGTCGTGCAGCGGGTTGTACGGAATGTCGTTTGCGACGATATAGCTCCAGACCCGGTCTTCGTCCCAGTCGGCGAGCGGCTGGATCTTCCAGACGCCGTAGCGCTCCGAGTGCTCGACCTTCCGCGCGCTCGCACGGGAGGGCGACTGGTCACGGCGGATGCCGGAGACCCAGGCGTCGTAGGGCTCGAGCGCCTGGATCAGCGGCTCGACCTTGCGGATGTGGCAACAGCGGTCGGGATCAGACTCCCAGAGGTTCGGGCCCTCCTGGTTGTGCTGCTCCGCGACCGTGATGATCTCCGGCCGAATGAGATTCAGGCCGTAGCGTGCCACGAGCGCCTCACGGGTCTCGTAGGTCTCCTTGAAGAAGAGGTGGGTGTCGAGCTCGATCACGTCGATCCCGAGCCCGAGCTCGGAAACGAGGTGGACGAGCGCCGAGGATTGCTTCTGCCATGAGCACGTGAGACAGAGCCGGTCCCCGAACTCGCCGTAGGCCCACTGGAGGACTTCTTCCGCCGGCATTGCCTCGACCTGCGGCTCAGTCAGCGACAGGCTGCTCATCGAGCAAGATCTCCTTCAGGGTGTCGGCTCGGAGCCCGAGCCTGAGCGTCTCGAGCGGGATGACTTCCTCGGGCGGGATGTTGCCGAGGTTCACCTCGGGACCGAAGTGCTTGACGAAATAGGCCTGCGAGGCCTTCGTGGGAGCCTCGAAGATGATGTCGCCGAGCTCGATCTCGTGGACGATCTCGTCGATCAGCCCGGTGCGCATCTCGCCGGTCGGGCGGAAGATGCCGGCCGTGCCGCCCTCGCGGCCCTCGGTGATGACCTTCCAGGCGCCTGCCTCGAGCTCCTCCTTCATCCACTGCACCCACTGGTAGGGGGCGAAGACGACCTCGGCGTCCTTCGAGCCGACCTCCGAGAAGACGACGAAGTCGCGCGCGAGCTCTTCGATCAGCTCCAGCTTTCGCTCGCGGGGAAGATCGATCGTCCCGTCGGAGACCTCGACGTGCGAGAAGCGGTTGTCGGTCAGCCAGCTCCGATACTCGTCCAGCTTGTTCCGGGCGATCACGGCCTCGAAGAGCGTCCCGCCGCAGACGACGGGTGTCTCGAAGGAGCGGTAGAGCGAGATCTTCTTCTCGAGATTCCTCGTGACGTAGGACGTGCCCCAGCCGAACTTGACGACGTCGACGTACTCGCCGGCCGTGTCGAAAAGCCCTTCGATGTCGCGGAGGTTGAGCCCCTTGTCGATGACGTGCGTCAGCCCCTGTGTCCGGGGCTTCGGCGAGCGCGCCGGCACGTCGAGAAAGCCGTTCGAGCCGGTAAAGCCGTTAGAGCTTGGCATAGATGTCCTCCAGTCGCCGGTGGGCTTCCGCCTGGACGTCGTGGTAGAGCGACCCCCCGTGCGAGTCGATCCCAACGGTCAGCGGACCGAAGTCCTTGACCCTGAATTTCCAGAGGCACTCGGGCATCAGATCCTCCCACTCGACCTCCTCGATCGCCTCGATCTGAGTCGTCTCGAGCGCCGCTGCCCCGCCGACGATCGCGAAGTAGACCATCCCCAGGCGCTGCATCGGCTCGATCGCATCGTCGGGGAGACCGCCCTTGCCACAGATCGCGCGGACGCCATAGTCGCGGCCAAGGGCTTCGGTGAAGCGCACCATGCGAGCGCTCGTGGTCGTCCCGATGCTCACCTTCTCGTAGCTCCCGTCGGGGAGCTTCCGCACACCCGGAGCCGTGTGGAGAAGCAACGAGCCGCTCAGGTCCATCTCGGGGCGCCGTCCCTGGTCGAACATCCGGATCTGCGTCCGGTCGCGGATGCCGATGATGTGCCCGTCGACCGTCACGGCGTCGCCGGCATGGAGGTCGCGGATCTGCGCCTCGTCGATCGGAAAGGTGAGCCGGTGGTCAGCCATCAAGCCTCCCGGTCGTAGTCGACGTCGCCGTCCGGGCCGATGTGGGCGCTCGCGCGCCGGGCCGCCCAGCACTGGTAGTTCACGGCCACGGGATTCAGCGTCATGTGGGTGTCCGCATGCTCGATGTGGCACTGGAGCACGGTGACGTCGCCGCCGAGGCCCATGGGACCGATCCCGGTCTCGTTCAGGAGGTCGTAGAGCTCGTCCTCCAGCTTCGCCACCTCGGGATCGGGGTTCCGTGTCCCGACCGGGCGAGCGATCGCCTCCTTCGCGAGGTGCATCGCGTAGTCGGCCGAGCCGCCGATCCCGACGCCGACGATCCCGGGCGGGCAGGGCTTCCCGCCCGCATTCACGATCGAGTCGAGGACGAATCGCTTGATCCCCTTCACGCCCTCGGCGGGGATGCACATCTTCAAGAAGCTCATGTTCTCGGAGCCGGATCCCTTCGGAACGCACTTGACGTCGAGACCGTCCCAGCCGGCGACGAAGTCCCAGTGGACGATCGGAACCCGGTAGCCGACGTTCTGGCCGGTGTTCTCCCGGGTCAGCGTGTGGACCATGTTCGACCTGAGCGGATGCTCGATCGTCGCCCGCTCCGTGCCCTCGTAGAGCGCCTCGTAGATTCGCGCCGGATGAAGCGGGAAGTGCTCGCCGACGCGGCAGTAATAGACGGCGATCCCGGTGTCCTGGCAGACGAGATTCTTCTCGTCGTCGGCGACGGCGACGTTCCTGATGATCGTGTCGAGCACGCGTTGGCCAGGTGTCGAGGTCTCGCGGGCACGCGCGGCGACTAGCGCATCGCGGAGATCTTGCGGGATGTCCTTCAGCGCCCAGACGTAGAGGTAGGCGGCGGCGTCCGCGACGACCTTCTGGAGATCGGTGGCGACGGCGTTCATGTCCTCGCTTTCTGGGCCGCGGCCCGGCCCGCGCGGCGGCCGAAGACGCAGCATTCGAGGAGGGAGTTGCCCATCATTCGGTTCCGGCCGTGCGTGCCGCCGGCGATCTCGCCACAGGCGTAGAGGCCGTCGACCGTCGTCTCGCCGTGCTCGTCGATCACGAGCCCGCCGTTCTGGTAGTGGAGGACGGGGTACGTGAGGATCCGCTCGGCGAGAGGGTCGATCCCCGCCGACCTGTAGCGGCGCAGCATGTAAGGAAGCGAGACCTCGGCGTCGTCTTCGGCGATCCTCGCCGTGTCGAGCCAGACCGCGGGCTGCCCATCCGGCGTCTCGACGCCCTTGCCCTTGCCCACTTCATCGAAGATCGCCTGCGAGACCTCGTCGCGCGGCCCGAGGGAGTCCGTGAACTCCTCGCCGTCGACGTTCAGGAGGACTGCGCCGTAGGCGCGCGTGGTCTCGGGGATCGAGTAGCCCTGCATGTTCTCAGGCCAGACGCCTCCGTTCGGGTGGTACTGCAGCGCGTCCAGGTCGCGGGTCTCCGCGCCCAGCTCGACGGCCAGTCTCGTCACCTCGCCGGTCGCTCCCGGATGGTTGGTCGAGACCTCTCCGCGCTCCTCCGCCTCGCGGTAGCAGCGGCCCCCGGCCGAGAGGACGACCGTGGCCGCCTCGAACTCGACTTCCTCCCCGTCCTTGCGGCGGCAGGTCGCCACCCAGCCGGCCGCGCCCTGCCTGAGTCCCACGAGCGGGTGATGTGAAAGAGCCGTGCCGCTCGAGGCCTCGAAGGCCTCTCGAAGGGCGCTCGTGATCGCAAGTCCGGTCCGGTCGCCAACCTGGAGTAGGCGAGCGCGGCTCGCTCCGCCGCAGCGCGCGAGACGGTAGCCGCCGTTCTGGCGCGTGAACTCGACGCCGTTCTCCTCGAGCCAGTGGATCGTGTCCGGCGCCTCGGTCGTCAGGACGCGGACCAGGTTGCGGTCGGCGGTCTCGTGCGAGCTCCGCCAGACGTCTTCCGCGTGGAGGTCGGGCGAGTCGTCGTCGCCGAAAGCTGCCTGGATGCCTCCCTGGGCCTTCGCCGAATTGCAGGACTGGAGAGCGCCTTTGGTCGTCAGGGCGACGCGGGCACCGGCCCGTTCGGCCGCGACGGCGGCCGCTAGCCCGGAGGCACCGCTCCCGATGACGAGCACGTCGAAATGAGCGGTGGCGGCCACGGACGGATCCTACCAGCAAATCGCTAATCACAATCATATGATTTGCTTATGTCAATGGAGCGCCCGGCCGCGCCGCTCTCAAGCGGGCTCGGAGAGCTGTCGATAGCTGCCGGGTGACGCTTAAAGGCCTCGGAATCGTCTCGCTTCTGATCACGCTCGCGATCGGCGGCTACCTCTATGCCCAGCAGGCGAAGACGGTCGGTCCGACCTCCGAGGTCGCCACGCGGGCGGAGGCCCAGGCCGGCGCCGGCGTGGCCGCTACGAACTTCCAGGCTGCCGCGCCGGTCCTGCAGGACTGGCTGGCGGAGCACGGCACCTACGCCGGAGTGACGCTACCGCCTGGCTACGGAGTCACGGTCGCCCGCGCCGACGCCGTTTCCTTCTGCCTCCAGGCCGGCACCGGCGTCGCCATCCTGCACCAGGTCGGACCCACCGGGCCAGTCCTGCCCGGCGCCTGCTAGCTCGGCCCGCTCCCCGTCGCGGAGACCCGGCAGGAGGTAGAGGAAGCCGACGATGATGACTGCCGAGAGCGCGCCCGCTCCCACCAGCGTCTCCCTCGCTCCGACCGCGTCCGCGATCGGACCCGTGAGTGCCAGCGAGACGGGGATCAGCCCGATCGACACCATCCAGTCGAGCGACGTGACGCGGCCGAGGAGCTCGCGCGGGACGCGGAGCTGCATGAGCGTCATCCAGACGACCATGCCGGCGGTCGCGACCGCCCCGGAGAAGAACGCGGCGGCCATCGCCTGCCAGAGCGCCGTCGCCAGCCCGTACACCATCACCGCGCCGGAGCTCGCGGTCCAGCAGAGGTACATGAACGTGATGTGACGCCGCGGAATCCTCCGGTGCCCCATGACAATGGCAGCGAGGACTGCCCCGAGGCCGCCCGCGGCGAAGACGAGGCCGAGATCGCCCGCGCTCCCGCCCAGCTCGTTCTTCACGATGTAGGGGACGAGCACCTCCCAGGGGCCCCAGAAGGCGAGGAGCGACACTGCCGCCGCGAGCAAAGTTCCCCAGAGCCACTTCTCGGAGCGCACGAAGCGGAAGCCCTCCGCGACCTCGCGCAACACGTTCCGGTTCTCCCGGGTCGGGAGCGGCCTCGCGGCGATGCCGAGGATGCAGAGCGCCGAGACGGCGAACGTGCCCGCGTCCAGCAGGAAGGCGCCGCCGGTCCCGATCGTGGCAATCGCGAGGCCACCGACGGCGGGGCCGACGAACTGCGAGGCGAGGGGGCGAACGACCATGTCGATCGAGTTCGCCTGCACGAGCAGGCTCCGGGGGACGATGTCCGGCACGAGCGCGCCGAAGGCCGGGGCAAAGAGCGCCTCGCCGGCTCCGTAGACGGCCACGAGCGGGAGCAGGAGCCCCAGCGACAGCTCGTCCGTGACGGCCAGGACTCCGATCGCTCCGATCGCTGAGCCGCGCACGAGGTCCGAGAGGATCATGATGCGCCGGCGGTCGAAGCGGTCGCTGACGACTCCGCCGACCAGGAGGAAGAGGAAGAGCGGCAGGGTCCAGGCGATGCCCACGACCGCGAGCGCCGTCGGAGCGTTCGAAAGCTCGTAGACCTGCCACGCAATCGTTACGAAGTAGATGCCGTCTCCGAGCAGCGAAACCGTCATCCCGGCCCAGAGCAGGGCGAAGTCCCTGATCGCCAGGGGCCGGAGCATGCCGAGCGCGAAGCGGGAGGTCTCGCGCGTGCTCATTCCGTCCACGGCCCGTCCGAAGGCTTTCTGAAGCTCCGTGCCAGACGGCGCCACTTGCGACGCTCCTCGGCGGAGGCCCGCGCGTCCTGCTTCCGGGCGTGGAACTGCTGCTCGTTCCCGAGCTTTCGGTAGCTCGCGAGCCGCTCTGGGTCGAGCGTTCCGCTCTCGACGGCTGCGAGCACGGCACAGCCCGGCTCGTTCTCGTGCGCGCAGTCGTTGAAGCGACACTCCGCTGCGAGTTCCGTGATGTCGCTGAAAGCCGAGGCTGTGCCCTCGCCGTCGCCCCAGAGACCGAGCTCCCGGAGTCCCGGCGTGTCGACGACGAGCCCTCCGCCGGGCAGGACGAAGAGCTCGCGGTGCGTCGTCGTGTGGCGACCCTTGCCGTCGGATCGCACCTCCCTCGTCTCCTGCTCTTCGCTCCCGAGCAGGCGGTTGACGAGGGTCGACTTCCCGGCCCCGGACGGCCCCAGGAACGCCCCGGTGCGGTCGCCGGCGAGGTACGCGCGGATCTCCTCCACTCCTTCGCCGGTGACAGTGCTGACCGCGTGCACGGGGACTCCGGCCGCAACCGACTCGGCTTCCGCCACCGCGCCCGCCACCTGCGCGGCGAGGTCGGCCTTCGTAAGGACGACGACCGGCTGGGCGCCGCTGTCCCAGGCCGCGGCCAGGAACCGCTCCAGCCGGCGGAGGTTCGGCTCCCCGTCGAGCCCGGCGACGACGAAGAGGATGTCGACGTTGGCGGCGAGCACCTGCTCCACGGTGGCCCGGCCGGCCGCCTTGCGGGTGACCGCCGTCCTCCGTTCGAGCACGGCCTGAATGGTCACGGTTCCCGTTCCCGGCTCGAGCGCGACCCAGTCGCCCACGACCGGGTGACCGGCGGCGCCGGTCTCGCGCCAGAGCCGCCCGGCGGCCTCGGCGCGAACTTCGCCTTCGACGGTCGCGACGAGGTGGACGCCGCGGAGCTGCGTGCTGACGCGCCCGGCTACGAGGCCGGCCGCTGCCTGAGGCGCGAATTCCACCTCGCGATCGTCGTCCCAGCCGAGCCGGGCCAGGTCGAAAAGAGCGTCTGTTCCAGAGTTCAAGCGGGTCTCCTTGGGTTCGCAGGTCGTGATTCGACGCGGCCTGCGCAGCCCTGGCGGATCGGATGAAGGAAGGAGCCGCTAGGCGAGCATGCGGAGGCCGCTACTTGGTTGACACGCGTCAGCGTCCATCTGTTCGGCCTCCTCTCGTCGTGCTGGTGTCGTTCGTTCCGTACGTATTCAGCCTAGCGGACGGCCCGGTCCGCTGTCAGCCCCCGAGCCCCCCGAAGATGGCGAACGGGTTCTGCGGAGCCACTTCCCACGCCATCTGGCCCCCGGGCTCCACCTCGATACGGCTGCCGGCGGGCGTTTCGCTCCGGAGACGCTCCGCCAGCGCGCGGGCCTCGTCCTCGTTGACCGCGCCGACGAGAAGGAAGCTCGACCGTCGGACGACCGGGATGCCTTCCCGCTCGAGCCGCCCGGCCAGGCTCACGGTGTCTTCATGGGTCGGAAGCATGGCCCGTACCTCCCAAGCGGCATGCCCGGTCGCAGCCGACTCCGCGGCCTCGTCGGCCTGGAGCCGCTCGTGCTCTGCCTGCCACTCCTCCTCCGATTCGGGGAGCGGGACCGACGCATCCTCCCAGCGCTGCTCGACCGGATGCCACCGGGTCAGCGCTACATCCGCCTCGAAGCCGAGCTGCGCCAGCCGCTCCTGGACGAGAGCATTCACCTGGCGCGCCCGCTCCTCCGTGTCCGCGTAGAGGAAGACGTTGCCTTCGTCCTGGCTGACGACGACCCGGTCGCCCACCCGAGCCCGGTGGGCGTCCTCGAGCTCGAGCTCCCGGAGGGAGTTCACGAGCCCTGGCGCGTTCCCCTCCTCGGCGAGCTCGACGGTGAGCCGCCAGTCGTCACTCACTGCAGCCTCCGCAGAGCCTTGCGGCCGGCCGCCTGGAGCGGTGCCGGCAGCCGATCCTTGTCGAGGATCTTCCGGCTCAGCTCGACACCCTTCTTGACCGTGAGGGAATAACGGTTCCGGGCCCGGTCGACGGCCGTGTTCTCGGGCACTTTCGTGCCGAAGCTCGTCGAGCTGAAGACGAAGCGCGCGTTCTTGAACTGGCGCGACTTGAAGACCATCTCGTCCGCGACCCGCCTCGGCCCCTCGAACCACGTCGTGTCGTGCATCGCGACGACACCTCCGTCGACCACCTTCGGCACCCAGTGGTCGAAGTCGTCCTTGACGAGGTCGTACTGGTGCGCGCCGTCGATGAAGAGAAGCTCGATCGGCTCGTCGAACTCCTGCCACGCATCTTGCGAACGCGACCGGATCGGCGTCACGAGCTCGGCGATGCCGGCCTTCTGAATGTTCTCCTGGAAGTCCGGAAACGTCCCGTCCGTGTGGCGGTCGATCGAGTAGATCTTGACCCCTTTCCCGGCCTTCGAGCCGAGGCCGAGGCAGGTGGTCGACTTGCCCCGCCACGAGCCGATCTCGACGATGACGCCGCGGCCGGTGCACTTTCGCGCCAGCGTGTAGAGGGTTTCGCCTTCCTCGTAGCTGAGCCAGCCGGGTAGGTCGTCGAGCCGCTTGCGAAGGTCTGCCAGTTCCATGCGAGCAGCCATTCTAGGAATTCACCAGATCTCCCGAAGGAGCTCTGCGATCTGCTCCTGACTGGCCGGGCGCGGATTCGCCTTCGCGCCCGGGCGCTCAATCGTGGCTGCCGCCACCTCGTCGAGCTCGGCCTCGGGGACGCCGAGGTCGCGGAGCTGCCGGAACCCGCCCAGCGCCGCGAGGTCCTCCACGCGAGCGACCGCAGACCCGCCTCCGACCGCCCCCGAAAAGCGCTCGATCTCTGCTGCCGCGACAGGCTCGTTGAAGCGGAGCGCCGCGGGAAGGCAGACGGCGTTGGCCGCGCCGTGCGCGATCCCGTAGCGGCCGCCGAGAGCCTGGGCCATCGCATGGCCGAGCCCGAGCCCGGCACCGGCGAGCGCCGCGCCTGCATGCATGGCCCCCTCGAGAAGCGCGCGCCTCGCCCTCCTGTCCTCAAAGTCAACAACGACGCTCGGCAGCGCACTCGAGATGAGGCCCGCCCCGGCGAGCGCCTCCTCGTCCGCCTCGGCGTTTCGGCCCTCGACGTAGAGAGCCTCCGCGCAGTGCGCGAGGGCATTCATCGCCGTGCCGACGGTCTCGCCGATCGGGAGCGTCAGCGTGAGCTCCGGCTCGTAGACGATCGCCTCGACGCGTCCCCCGCCTCCGCCACCTTTGATTCCGCGCGCTTCGTCGCGGACGCCGAACCCGGGCGTCCACTCCGCGCCCGAGTACGTGGTCGGAACGGAGGCGACCGGCAGATCTCTCCGCACAGAGACAGCCTTCGCAGTGTCGATCGCACTGCCGCCCCCGACGGCGAGAAGCCCGTCCGCGTCCCGGGACGCTTCGACGGCCGCCGCGACGCTCTCGGCCGGGGCGTGGGAGCGAACGCCGTCGAAGACACCCTCGACGGGCAGGTCGAGTTTCGTCCAGCGCGGCGTCGTCACGAGGAGTGCGCGCCCGACGCCGAGCTCGTCGAGCACGCCTGGGAGCTCCTCGAGCCCCCAGCGAACGATCAATCGACGTGCTCCCGTGCGAACCCGAGGAAGGCTTCGGCCGCCCGCGTCAGAGCCCGCCCGCGCCCGCGGACGACGTAGATCTGCCGTGCCGGCTCAATGCCCTCGACTCGCGCCGTTCCGAGTGCGCCGGTCTCGAGCTCCCGTTCAACCGCGGTCCTCGAGATGAACGTCACCCCGTAGCCCGCACCGACGGCGCTCTTCACGGACTCCTGGAGCCCGAGGACGAGCTTGGCGTCGAGGTCGCGGACTCGGAGACCCGCGTGCCGGAGCTCCTCGTCGACCACCTGGCGAACGCCTGCACCCTCCTGCATGACGACGAGGGTTTCCGAGCGAAGCTCGTCGAGTGTCATCTGACCGCCCGCGGAAGGATGCCCCGGCGGCACCGCGAGCACGATCTCGTCCAGCGAGAGTGGCTCGAAGTCGAGCGAGCGATGGCGTCCGTGTGCGCCGACGATGCCGAGCTCGAGCTCGCGAGCCGCCACCTGCTCCGTGACGGTGTGGGTGTCCGAGATCGAAAGGCTGACCCTCAGGTCGGGATGCTCGCTCTGGAACTCGCAGAGGAGCAGAGGGACGAGGTGCGCACCCGGTCCCGTGGAGGCACCGATCGCAAGCGTCCCGTGCAGCGTTCCGGTCTCGCCCTCGGCCAGGTCGTCGAGCATCTGCTGCTCGAGCTGCAGGAGCCTGCGGGCATGCCGGTAGAGGCTGATGCCTGCCTCCGTCGGCTCGACCCGGCGGCCGGAACGGTCGAGTAGGCGCTGACCCACGCGCTCCTCGAGGGAGCGAACCTGCAGACTGACGGCGGGCTGCGTGACGCCGAGGTGCTCGGCGGCCTGGGAGAAGCTCTTGCGATCGACAACCTCGCAGAAGGCTGAAAGCTGCCGCGTGTCCATAAGGATTGATTATGCCTGGACGACGCGTTTACGAGGCGTCCCGGAGACGGGGCGGGCCTAGACGGTCTCGCGGGCTGCCGTCTCGATGCGCTTCGGCGCACGCGTCAATTCGCCGAGCTTGGCGACCACCTCGAGCGCCTCCCCCGCCTCGGCCAGGCGTTCCAGGTCTGCCAGCTCGTCGTTCAGCCAGGCCGGGTCGACCGGGTGGCACGCGCACCGGAGGATCTTCGGGTGGGACGTTGGCACGGCATATTCCCCGCTGCCCCAGAGCTCCTCGTGGAGCTTCTCACCCGGGCGCGCCCCGATGAACTCGATCGCGATCTCGCTGTCAGGGTTCTTTCCCGACAGCGTGATCATGTTGCGCGCGAGCTCGAGGATCTTCACCGGCGTCCCCATGTCGAGGACGAAGATGTCGCCGCTCTCGCCGAGAGCGCCCGCCTGGACGATCAGCTGCGCCGCCTCCGGCACAGTCATGAAGTAGCGCGTCATGTCGGGATGCGTGACGGTCACGGGCCCACCCCGCTCGATCTGGCGCTTGAAGAGCGGGATCACGCTCCCCGACGAGCCGAGGACGTTGCCGAAGCGAACGGAGATGAAGCGCGTGCCGTTCTGCTCGCGGGCCGCGGCGGCGGCGACGATCCACTCGCAGAGCGCCTTCGTCTGGCCGAGGACGTTCTTCGGGTTGACGGCCTTGTCTGTCGAGACGAGCACGAAACGCTTCACACCCACTTCGGACGAGACTTCGGACATGACCTTGGTGGACAGAACGTTGTTCCGGACCGACTCGACCGGATTGCCCTCCATCAGCGGCACGTGCTTGTAGGCAGCCGCATGGAAGACGACGGTGGGCCGATGGCGTTCGAAGAGCTGGCGCATCTTGGCCCGGTTCTTGGTGTCGCCGAGCACGGGGACCGAGGTGGTGAACCCGCGCTCGTAGGCGAGCTCGCGCTCGATGTCGACGAGCATGCTCTCGGAGTGGTCGACCAGGATGAGCGCGTCCGCGCCCAGCGCGGCGAGCTGCCGGCAGAGCTCCGACCCGATCGAGCCTCCCGCCCCCGTCACGAGGACGGTCTCGCCCGTCACGTAGGAGGCGATCGAGCCGATGTCGAGCTCGACTGCCTCACGCCCGAGCACGTCCTCCACCTGGACCTCACGCAGCTGCCGGGCGAGATGGAGCTCGCCGGAGATGAGCTCGTGCACCGCGGGCAGGGTCTTGACCGGAACGCCAACCTCGCGGCACATCTCGACGATCCGCTGCCGCTTCTCGCCCGCCGCGGAGGGGATGGCGATGATGACCTCGTCCGGCTTGTTGTCGCGCAGGAGGTGAGGCAGCTCGTCCGTCGTGCCTAGCACGCGGATCCCGTGCAGGCGCAGGTTCTTCTTCCGCGGATCGTCGTCGACGAGACCGACCGGCGTGTACCCGAGGACCGGGCTCTTCAACATCTCGCGGATGATGAGCTGGCCGGCGTCGCCGGCCCCGACGATCAGGGCTTCTTTTCCGCGGGCGACGATCCCTCGAGCGCCTGGACGCTCGATCAGCGTCCGCGCCAGGAGGCGGACGCCGCCGACCAGGGCGATCAGGATCAGGAAGTCCATGACGATGATGGAGCGCGGCAGGCGAACACCGGGAACCGGATTGGCCAGGTAGATGGCGATCAGCGAGAGGAGCGCGGCGGCGGACACGCCTCGAGCCACCGTCCACATGTCCCGGATCGAGACGTAGCGCCACCAGTGGTTGTAGAAGCCGAACGCCACGAACGTCGCGACCTGGATGCCGAGCACGAGCAGGATCGTCCGCTCGAAGAAGCGGTCGTAGATGAAGGGCACACCGGAGTCGAAGCGGAGGTAGAAGGCGAGATACCACGCCAGAGCGACGAGGCCCGCGTCGACAACGACCTGCCAGATCCGGTGCCGGTTGACGAGTCCCATCAGGATGCGCGCACGGGAACTGCCGACCTGATCGCCTCGACGACCAGCTCCTGTTTTTCAGGCTCGATACCGGCCCAGAGAGGCAAGGCGACATCTTCCGCGGCCGCGCGCTCGGTCTCCGGGAGCGAGCCTCGCTCGTACCCGAGGTGGGCGAGGGCCGGCTGGAGGTGGAGGGGCGTCGTGTAGTAGGCGGCCGAACCGATCTCGGCGTCGCGGAGGGCCTCGAGGACCCGATCGCGCTCCTGCGTCCTGACGACGTACATGTGGTACACGTGGCCCGGTTCGTCCTCGGGCAGCTCACAGAGCTCGTGGAGCCCCAGCTCCCGATAGTGGGACGCGGCCTCACGCCGGAGCAGGTTCCAGCGGTCGAGCTCCGGCAGGAAGACGCGAAGAGCGGCCGCCTGGATCTCGTCCAGCCGCGAGTTGTAGCCGACGAGCTCGAACTGCTGCTTGTCCCGAGAGCCGTGGAAGCGCAGCATCCGGATCGTCTCGGCAAGCGCCTCGTCGCTCGTCGAGACGAGGCCCCCGTCGCCGATGCCAAAGAGGTTCTTCGTCGGGAAGAAGCTGAACGTGCCTGCGAGGCCGACGGACCCCGCCCGGCGGCCCTCCACGGTCGCGCCGAACGCCTGGGCGGCGTCCTCGATCACCGGGATTCCGGCCGGTAGCTCGGAGAGCGGCGCCGGGCGGCCGAAGAGGTGGACGGCGAGGATAGCCTTCGTTCGGTCGGTCACCCGGGCGGCGACGTCAGCCGGATCGAGGTTCAGGGTCACCGGATCGATGTCCGCGAAGACGGGCGTGGCGCCGCGCCGCAGCACGGGCTCGACGGTCGCGTAGAACGTGAACGCAGGGCAGATAACCTCGTCGCCGGGCCCGATCCCCATCGCGTCCAGCACGAGCTGGATCGCGTCCGTCCCGTTCGCGACGCCGATGGCGTCCCCCGTGCCGAGGTAGGCCCGGGCCTCCTCCTCGAAGGCGCGGACGTTCGGCCCGAGGATGAAGCGCGCCGATTCGAGCACATCGTCGATCGCCGCCCGGACCGCAGGAAGGAGCGGCTCGTACTGCGCCTTCACGTCTACGAGCGGGATCCGCACAGGGGATCGAGTGTATCTACGGGGGCTCCGGGCTTTCGCCGGGTCCCCTTCCTCAGCAGCGCGGTGTGAGCTGGTGCTTCAGGCGTCCTCGGCCATGCCGAGCACGTCTTCCCGGGTCATCTTGCCGACCATCTCGGGGTGATGACTCCGGACGTGAGCCTCCACGTTCGCGACGAGCTCGTCGTCGGTCTCTCCCCGCACCGTCGTTCCGCACTCGCAGTTGACTACCTTCGCCATGACGCTCTCCTTTCCGCCTGGGCCCAATCGGACCCTACGAACCCGCCCGCGACGATCAATTCTCTCAGGTCCGGTTCCAGATCGCGTGGCTAGTTACTAGGCCGAAGGCTCGATCCCCCGACGTCTTGCGCGCTTCCGTGCCGCCCGGACGAGCAGGAACACGGCGCCGGCAACGACCATCGCCAGCACCGCGTAGTCGGCATAGCGGAAGTTCTCGTGGAACTGCTCCCAGCTCGCGCCGACCGCGACCCCGACCGCGGCCAGCCCGAAGTACCAGGGGATCGTCCCGAGAGTCGTGAAGGCTGTGTAGCGCCCGAGCGGCATCTCGACGACGCCGGCCGGGATCGAGATGAACGAGCGGATCACGGGGAGGACGCGCGCGATCGCCACGGCTGCATCGTCATAGCGGTCGAACCACCGCTCGGCTCGCTCCAGTTTCTCGGGCGTGACGTGTAGCCACCGTCCGTGCCGGATGAGCAGAGGCCGGCCGCCATAGAACCCGATGCCCCAGCCCGCGACCGAGCCGAGGACATAGCCGACCGTGCCTGCGATCGCAATGGCCAGGTAGGCCTCCCAGGTCGAGTCGAACGTGATCCCGAAGAGGGACACCTCGCTCCCGGGGAACGCGCCCGCCGCGAGGGCGCCGCCGTAGACCATGACGACCTCGCTCGCCGCCGGCAGGACGGCATCGACGAAGGACAGGAAGAAGACGGCGTAGAGGCCGTAGTCCCCGATGAACGAGGTGACGGCCTCGGTGATCCCGTGCACGGGCGCCGAGTCTACCGACGGCCCATCAGCCCATCAGCACGAACCCTGCCAGCGGCGGGACACTTCGCGCCACGGCCCACCCGGGTCCTGCGCGGCGAGCTCGCCAAGGAGCCTGATGTGGTACCGGTGGTATGACGGCGACGCGTTCCCACCGCCGAGCGAGTAGAGCGACCAGCAGCCCTTGTCGAACCGCGGCAGCAAGTTTCGGGAGGCGGTCTCGAGCTTGGCCGCGAAGGCGCGAGCGTCGGCGTCCCCCGAGGTCCTCGCAAAGCGAGAGATGTTGAGGGTCGTTTGCAGCTGTGCGTTCAGGATCACGATGTCGCTGAAGCCGTACTCCCGAACCCATGAGCCGCCACCGATTTGAAGCGAAAGCCCGTTCGGGATCGCGAGAAACGCTGCCTTCGCCGCGTCCCCCAGCTTCGGGTCGTGCACGAGAGCGCTCGTGCGCGAGAGCGCGTCCGCCGCGACCGCCTGGGCGAAGCCGGACGTCCAGCGGGTCGGGCCTCCGAAGGGGAAGTAGTACTCCCAGACGAGCGCCTTGCCGTCCGGAACCCCGCGGGCGACGAGGGCAGTAGCCAGGCGCTGCGCGTCGGCGGAGTGGCCCTTCGACACGTGTCCGTTCAGCGCCGCGAAGTTGGCCAGCGGGTGAAACTGGAAGCCGCGTGCCGGGAAGAAGCGATAGACGACGCCGTCACGACCCGTAATGTCCGTCGGCTTCTCGGGTGGCTCGTTTGCTTTCAGGTGCTCGCGATTGGCTTCGAGCATCCCGAACAGAGTCAGCGCTCTTGGCTCGTCGTAGGCCGACGACTGCGAGGCGACGCCGTCCAGGACGACTGCCATGTTCGCGGCCCCGGCGAGAGGCATGTCGCCGAAGCCTTCCAGCGCGCGATCGAGGATCGCCTCGTACTGTGAGCCTGCCTCGGCCGACAAGCGCTGCCCGGCCACGGCGGAGCGAAGCCCCTCCCTGGCATCGGCGGCCACCGAGGTCGCACGCTCCGCCAGCGCGTCTCGCAAAGCGCCAGCTGTCTCGGGACCAACGACGCCGTCGGCCGTCAACCCCTGCGCCTGCTGGAAGGCGAACACAGCATCCCGCGTCGCGCCTTCGAAGCTTCCGTCCGCTCCGGGTGTTCCGACCCCGAGGGCGATCAGCGTCTGTTGCAGCGCGCGGACGGCCTCGCCCTGGTCACCCATCGCGATCGGTTCGTTCACCGGACTCTGGGCCGCCGACTCGGGCACGGGAGTCGTCGTGACGGGCGGTTTCGGCTTCGCTCGCGGGGCGGCGCGCTGCTCCGGACCGCCGAATGCCCAGAGTGCAGCCACAACGAGCAGCGCGACCAGGAGCAGTGGCAGGCCGAGGCGCGAGAGAAAGCGCGCGGGCTGGAGACGAACGCGCCGCCGGGAGTGCGCCCGTGGGCGGCGGACGGGGACCGCGATTGCCGGCTCGGTCTCGACCGTTACGTCGAAGGCGCGCTCAGGCGGCACAAGGCCGGGTGGCGGAGCCCATGCGAAATCCTCGTCCCAGAAAGAGCCCGCCGAGGCTCGTGCGGTCACACGGCTACGGTAGTCCGTCGGGCGGCCGGAGTCGGACGCGGCCAGGCGGGATGGACCCTAGGGTGCGGGACCGAGCTCCCCGAGCCTGAGCCAGGTGCGGTTGCCGCTCGAGTCGGCGGCGACGAGCGTGACGCGCCAGGTCCCGCGAGGCATCTCGATGCGCGCGCTTCCGGAGAGAGGCCGAACACCCAGGGACAGGACCTTGTGGGTCGTGCCGCGGCGCAAGTGAAGGTTCAGCCGGATCCACGGCGTCTCAGGGTCCTTCGCCTCCCAGGTCAACCGCGTGCGGGTCACCGTCGCGGTGATCTCGGGCGGGTCTCGGTCGACCTTGATCTCGATCGGATCAAGCGTCCGCCGACCGACGTTGCCGGCGAGATCGACAGCAGTCAGAACGCCCGTGTACGTGCCCGGCTGACGCCGCCCGGGGTACCAGTAGAGGGTGTGCCAGCCGTGAGCAAGCCACACCGTCCGCGACCCGCCGCCTAGCCGCAGGGTCACAGCGCGAGATCTTCGAGACCCAGAAACGGACGCGCGCGACATCGCGGAACCCGTCCACCGGGCGCGGATAGAGGACGGCCGGTAGCGGCGCCACTCGGAAGACCGGTGGCTCGCGCGTGTAGCCGTCGAACCGTATGGACGTCGTCCGCCAGAACTCCTCGCCGGTGCGGAGCGCGAGGCGCCGCAGGATCTGGATCACGTATACGTGGTAACGAAGCGGGGCCTCGCGGCCGAGCGAGTAGTGCGTCCAGTAGCCGGTGTCGAAGCGGGGGATCATCGCCGCCGCGGTCTGTCGCATCCGGGCGGCGAGCGCCGTCGCGTCGGGGTCGGCCGTGATCTCCGCGTAGTCACCCAGTGACAACGCGGCCTGCAAGTGAGCGTTCAGGACGACCAGGCTGCTGAAGCTGTAATGGCGGATCCACGGGCCGGCCGTGAGCTGCATGAGGAGACCGGCCGGGACGGAGCGGTACGCCCGCCTCGCCCCAGTCAGGAGCGCTTGGTCTGCCAGCCGCTCGCCCACCCGTGCAAGAGACTGGGCTGCGACCGACTGCGACATGCCCGATCTCCACGGAGGCCGGCCTCCCCCGAAGGGGAAGTAGTACTCCCAGAGAAGGCGCGCGCCAGACGCGGGAATCCCCCGTTCGAGCAGCGCATGCCCGAGGACGCCCGCGTCCCTGTTGCGGCCTGCCATCCAGAGGCCGTTCAGGTGGCCGAAGTTGCCCAGGGGGTGAAACTGGAGGCCGTGGCCCGGAAAGCTCCGGTAGACGACTCCCTCGCTGTCGAACACGTCCCTGCCGGACGGCGGGAGCGCGTGGAGCGCGAGGTACTCGGCGTTCGTCTCGAGCATCCCGAACAGGGCGAGCGCACGCGGCCGGGTGAAGCGCCGTGACTGGACGGCGACGTCGTGCAGGACGGCGGCGAGGTTCGAGGCACGCGTGCCAGGCAAGAGCTGCAGGACAGCGCGAGCTCGGCGCATGGTCAGACGGTGACGCGTCGCCTCGGCTCCTGTCAGGCGGCCGCTCGCAACCGAAGCGCGCAGCCCCTTGACGATCGCGCGGCCGTCAGTAGCCGGGCTTGCCGCAGCAGGCGAAGCGAGGCCAAGGGCGAGCACGACCAGGGCGAGCGGAGGCAGTGAGCGGCGAAACACCTGTTTATTCCAGTCGGCGGCCCCGTACAGGGTACGACCCCCGTCCGGGGGTTCAAGGGCGCTTACGAAAGCTTTTCGACGGCGACACAGCGATCCTGCGCGGATGCGCCTGCGACGACACTCCCGCGATCCCCGCTAGGAGAGGAAGAACGGCGGCTCGTCGAGAGCCGAGTCGGCGACGATCGCGATTACGTAGCCGACCACGAGCAGGAGCCCGGCGACGAGGTGGAGCTGGATGTTCTTCCCCATCGCAGGCATCAGCGCGTACGGGTTTTCGTACGAATCGCGGAGAGCCCTGCGGACGGGGAATGCGAGCGGCAGCGCAGCGAGCGCGATGATGGCCGGGCGCGCGATCAGGCCAGAGATTGCGAATGCCGCGATGAGGACAAAGGTGACGGCGACGGCCAGGTCGTAACCGCGAACGACGCTCTGCTCGGAGAGCCGCACCGGCAACGTCCGCTTGCCGGAGCGAGTATCGCCTGGACGATCCGGGACCTCGTTCACGTACAGGATCAGGGCGATCAGGATTCCGACCGGCAGCGACGCGAGCAACGGCTCCCAGGCATATTCCTGCGCCTGGACGAAGTACGCCCCGAGCACCATGATCGGCCCGAAGCCGATCCCGACCGCAAGCTCACCGAGCCCACGGTGCACGAGCCGAAGCGGCGGCGCGGTGTAGAAGAGGCTGATGAGCGCGCCGGCGACGCCGACCCAGAGGAGGCCCCAGCCACGCGTCGCGGCGAGGCCGAGACCGATGCCGATCCCGACTGCAAACAGGCCCGCGCACAAAAGCGCCATCGAGCGCAGGCGCACGAGGCCGTAGAGAATCACACGCGAGCCACCGCTGAACTGCGTCGGGTTCACGTTTGCCTCATCCGCTCCGCTCAGCGTGTCGAAGACGTCGTTGGCGACGTTCGCTGCCAGATGGATGCAAACAGCGCCGACGAGCGTGAGGGCGGCGAGCCACCAGCTGAAGTCCGCGCGGAGCCCCGCGACAGCGATCCCGAGCAGGACGGGAACGATCGTCGCCGAGAGAAACGGCAGGCGGGTCGCCCGCAGAAAGAGCCAGCCGAACGAGAGGCGCGGCCGCACCTCGCGTCCCGTCTCGGCAGACAACTGGTCGAAGTAGCGGCGGGCCTGTGGCACACCACGCTCGGAGAACTCGAAGAAGGACATCTCCTCTTCGTCCCAGTGCTGCTCGCGTTCGGGCATCAGCTCGAGGTGGCCGTTCGAGCGCCGAAGCTCCCCCCACAGGGAGACGTATCTGCGCTCGTCGTAGCCGACGCCCGGTTGTGGCCGGATGTGACTGAAGACAACGTTGACCTGCTCGCCCTCGGGCGGCTGCACCGCGTCGCCGGCAACCCCGTCGAGCACGACGACGCCGCGATCCGACTCGACCCGAAAGTCGGTGGCGACGCCGACCGGATAGCCGTCGGCGCCCACGAAGGCGATCACCGCGTGATCGAAGCGGTCGCGGAGCGCGTCGAGAGCCTCGGCCGAAGGCTTCACGCTACGGCCTCCGCCAAGTCGAAGACCTCGGGCGGCCGATCGGTGCGGCCGTCCTCCCAGTAGAACGCTCGCAGCGGCCGTACCTCGATGATCGCCCGCTCGAAGAAGAGCGGTAGGGCGACGCGCTTCCCGAGAAACATGTCGATCACGGGCTCCTTCTTGCGCCAAAGAGGCAGGACGCGCTCCTCCCAGCCGGAGTGGAGGTCTGAGTCGTCGACGGTCGCGTCACCCTGGATCGTTGCCCGAGCGAAGCGCTCGACCTGGACCGCGGTCGGATCGCTGATCGAGACCGAGACCTTCGGGTTCGCCTTGATGTGCTCGAGCTTCTTCGAGAAGAGGACGCTCGAGGTCAGATAGACGATCTCGCCGTCGTAGAGCGGAATGAGCGGATGGGTCACCGGGCGGCCCGTCGGGTCGATCACGGTCAGCTCGCTGACGAGCGCGGTATCGAGGAGTTGCTCGATCGATTCTGGCAACACGCCCATCGGAATCTAAGCCTCCCGGTCGACCACTGCGTGCGTGAGCGCCTCGAGCGAGGCACGGTCAGGTGTCCCGTCGAGCGCGGCACGCGCCCGCTTAGCGTACTCGAGCGCGATCGCCCTCGAGTCCTCGAGTGCGCCCGTGCCGGCGACCCGGTCCAGCGCGTCCTCGACCCGCTCGCCGGCGAGCGCGCGGCGAACGACGTCGTCCACGCGTGCAGCGAGGATCAGCGGCAGCGTCGGCGTGCCCTCCCGCAAATCCAGTCCCGGCGCCTTCCCGGTCGTATCGAACTCGCCCGCGCAGTCGAGGATGTCGTCGACGATCTGAAATGCGATCCCGAGCGCGAGGCCGAACTCCCCGAGCGCCTTCGGTGCTCCACCGAGGAGGCAGGCGGCCTCGAAGAGCTTCCCCGTCTTCAGCGAGCATCGCGCGAGGTAGTCGTCAACGGAGGTATCCGTTCGGAACGCCTGCCGCCGCTGCAGCGCCTCGCCGCGGGCGAGCGAGAGCGCCGCGCCGGCCAGGAGCTCGACAGCGTGCCGGTCGCCCGTCGAGGCGAGGAGCGTGAACGCGCGCGCGAAGAGGTAGTCGCCCGCCGCCTTGGCGGCTTCCTCGCCGTAAACGGCCCACACCGTGGGCTTGCCGCGGCGGAGCTCGGCGCTGTCGATCAGGTCGTCGTGGACCAGGGTGGCCATGTGAATCAGCTCGACGGCAGCGCCTGCCGCTGCGGTGAGCTCGGTGGAGCGGAGGTCGGGCGGCGTCGCCAGGAAGACGAGGGCAGGCCGCAGGCGCTTTCCCCCGGCGGCGAGGATCTCCCCGCCGGCGTCGCCGACGAGACCGGGGTGCGACCCGACTGCCTGCTCGAGGCGAAGCTCCAGACGCTCGAGGTAGCTCTCGAGCCCCGGTGCGGATCGGATCGTCGCGAGCGCGTTCATGCCCGCCGACCGGTGTGGAGGGTCACGATCCCACCCGCGAGCAGCCGGAAGGTGACGTCGGTGAAGCCGGAGCGCTCCATCGCAGCGGCGAGCTCTTCCGGGCCCGGGAAGCGGCGCACGCTGGCCGGGAGGTACGAGTAGGCGGCCCCGCCCGGAAGCATCTTCCCGACGAGCGGGATGAGGCCGTCGAACCAGAGGCGGAAGAAGGGACGGAGGAGCCCGCGCGGCTGCGTGATCTCGAGACAGCCGAGGCGGCCGCCCGGCGGGAGCACCCGCGCCAGCTCCGCGAGACCCCCCTCGAGGTCGGACACGTTCCGGATCCCGAACCCCACGGTCGCGACGTCGAAGCTCGCGTCCTCGAACGGGAGCGCCATCGCATCTCCGCGAACCCAACGCACGTCAGAGGACTTCGGGCGGGCGAGCTCGAGCATCCGCTCCGAGAAGTCGAGCGCTGTCACCTCTCCCCCGGCCGCGAGGTCGGCAAGCGCTAGGTCGCCCGTGCCGCAGCAGGCGTCGAGGACACGGTTGCCGGGCCGGACGACCGCGGCCGCGGTCAGGCGCCGCCAGCGCCCGTCCAGCCCCGCGGTCAGAACGCGGTTCATGAGGTCGTAGACCGGGGAGATCCGATCGAACATCTGCCGCACGGCCTCTGGCCCGAGGGTGCCGGAGCTCATGTCTGCGGTCATCCGACCACGAAGTCCACCAGATCGCCTGGGAGCTGGGCGTGGGCGGAACGGAGCACGAGCGGGCCGCGCTAGCGGCTTCCGCCCTTGGACGCCTCGAGGAAGGTCGCGAGTGCGTCGTACTGTTCGTCCGTGAACGTGGTGAAGGGCGGCATTGCCGACCCAGGAGACTTGGACTGCGGGTTCTTCAGGTGGTCGATCTGCCATTGCTTGCCGCGGCCCTTCGTCCCTTCGTCACTCAGATCCGGTGCGCCGAGGTTGGAGCTCCCGTCGCCGAGATAGGTATGGCAGTTCATGCAGCCGGACTCCGCGAAGAGGCCTGCGCCCGCGACCGCCTGCTTGTCGTCGGCGAAGCCCTGCTCCTGCGCCCACCTGGGCACGTTCTGGATGTTCTCGCTTGCGAGCGACTCCTTGGCGGTCGCACCTTTGTAGGTGAGGATCCCCATCGAGGCGATCACGAGGAGGGCCGCGACGACGGCCACGGGACGACGGTTCAACCGTCGCTCGCGGTGCCTGTCGAGGAACGGCAGCGCGAAGAGCAGGATCATGAGGATGGTCGGGATCCCGATCGTGCCGAGGATCACGGACTCCGGCCACTTGAAGATCCTGAGGAGGTAGAAGAGAAAGTAGAAGTACCAGTCGGGCCGCGGCACGAAGGACGTTGTCCCCGGATCGGCCTTTTCTTCGTAGCGCGGACCGAGGAGGCCGGCGTCTCCCGCCTCCTCCCCGGAGGTGAAGTACCAGATGCAGGCCAGCCCAACGATGACGCAGACCACGACCATGCTCATCACGGTGTCGTGGAACATGGCGTGCGGGAAGAACGGCTTCCCGCGCCTTTCGACGTCCTCCTTGTAGCGCTTGAACTGCTCCTTCTGGTCGGACGAGCTCACCGGTCGACCTTCCGGCCGCCAGGAGTCGTCTTGCCGTTCCCGCGCGGCGCCGGCGACACGAGACCGGAACGGGCAGGCCGGTCGTTCGTCGGCTCCTCGTACCCGCCGGCGCTCTCGGTCCACGGAGGCGCCGTGACCCCGAGCCGAATGACCAGGTAGAGATGGAGCCCGATCAGGGCAAAGAGCCCGCCGGGTATGAGCAGCATGTGGATCGCGTAGAACCGCGAGAGAGTCTCACTGCCGATCTCGGCGCCTCCGGTCAGCAGGTTGGCGATGAACGGGCCGGCGATCGGTGCGTTGGCGTTGATGTTCACGCCGACGACGGTCGCCCAGTACGCCGTGTCGTCCCAGGGCAGCAGGTAGCCGGTGAACCCCTCTCCCATCGCCATCAGGAGGAGGAGTACGCCGATCAGCCAGTTCAGCTCCCGCGGGTACTTGTAGGCGCCGAAAAGGAACACGCGGCCCATGTGCAGGAAGAGCAGGATGATCATGACGCTGGCGCCCCAGCGGTGCATGCCGCGGACGAGCCAGCCTGCGAACAGGTCGTTCGTGATCATCTGGATCGACTCGTAAGCCTCGTCGGGCGACGGCTTGTAGTACATCGCGAGAATCGCGCCGGTAATCGCCTGCACGAGGAATGCGGTCAGCGTCGCGGAGCCGAGAGTGTGGAACCAGTTCGTCTCCCGCGGAACCTTCCGGAAGAGGAAGTAATTGAGCGCTCCCACCAGCCCCGAGCGCTCCTCGAGCCAGTTCACGGGCGCCAGGAGCAGCCCCACCAGTTGTTGCTGTCGCTTGGATTTGGGCTTCGTCGCCATCAGTCGATGATCGGGTAGAAGATCTGCTCGGGGCCGTCGACGTGCTGGCCGGGGTCGGCGAGCTTGTAAGCATGGATCTCCGCGTCAGCGCCGGTCCCCTCGACCTCGCCGACGCTGTACGGCTCCTTCAGCACAAGGTTCCCCTCGATGATCGCGTAGCTGTAGCGGTCGAGCGACCGAACGGGCGGACCAGCTACTCGCTCGCCTTCGGTGTTGTAGGCGCCGCCGTGACACGGGCAGCCGAAGCCGGAGGGCTGCGTGGGGGTGAGGACGACCTGACCGCCCTCCGCCTCGACCGACTTCCTCTCCTCGTCCGAGGTCGGGCCCTGGGGCTGGACCGGGCAGCCGAGATGAACGCAGCGGCTGGAGAGGATCGTGAAGCTCGGCACCTGGTCTACGACGCCGTTGTTCCGTATGTAGGCGGTCCGCAGGCCCACGTCGCCGTACTCGTCGCCCTTCGAGTAGAAGGTCGTGATCATGAACTGACCCGTCGGGAAGTTGTCCAGAGGACCGAGATCGACGTCGTCGTAACCCTGGTCAATGAACGCCGGGCCGATTGCAAAGCCGACGACGGGGAGGGTTATGACGGCTCCGATCATCGCGCCGATCCCGATCGTCGCACCTTCCAAAAACTTCGAGCGCGGATAGCGCGCAGGCTCGTCCTCGGCAGCCAAGGGATCGACGTCGGCGGTCTCCACCTCCGCCGGAGCGGGCGCAGCACGGACACCGCGGGTCGCATCCCGGATCCAGAGGGCGCCGAAGACGATCGCCAGGACCGCGCCGACGGCGGCCACGATCCAGCTGACGATGAGACCGATGAGGACGAGGGCTACGCCCGCCGCGAAGGCGAAGGGCCAGATCGTCGGTGAGGGAAGGTGTGGCTCCTCCTCGTGCCGCTCGACCTCCTCGCGCGGCCGGTCTAGCTCGTCCGCCACCCAGCTCCCTTCATCTGCCGTCCGGTGTTACAAGCCAGAGGAATGTTTCTGCTTTTCGTCGCGTCTGTCAAAGACGTAGCTTCTGCCTCAACCCAGGAAAAATTCGGCGGTTCCGGCCACTGTGCAGCTAGCTTCGGTACGAGCCAGAGGACGGCTCGCCCGCGTCACGAACTTCGGGCCAGGGTGCGGGCACGGCGCCGGGCGGCGCGGCGGTGGCCGAGGTGCCGTGCGAGCTGGCCCAGGGCGATCACGCTCAGGAAGATCAACCCGACCAGGAGCATCGCGACGATGACGTCCCGCCCCTCTTCGGCCGGGGTCTTCTCGGCCGCGAGGAGGATGGACGACGCGAGCACGCTCATGCGGCTCTGATCTTAGAGCACTCGCTCGGCGTGCAAGCGCAGAGCGTCGGCGACGGCTGCTGGGCTTGCCTCTTCGCGGGCCAGACGGGCGAGAGGCTCCGGGTCGCCACGGTCGCGGAGCGCGGCGCGGGCATTCTCGAGGCGGCCATTGGCACGGCCGAGCGCGGCGGCCGTCGCCGCCCAGGCTTGCGCATCGGCGCCCCCGGGACCAGTCGGCTCGGCGCGCAACTGTGCGCAGAGCGAGATCAGCTCGGCCAGGTCTGACACGACCCGGACATCCCCGAGCGCCGCAATCCGGACCAGTCCGTGGGCGTACAGGTAGTCGCCGAGCAGAATGCCCGCGTTCCGATCGTCCGGCTCGAACAGGCGCGACCGGCCGTAGTGAAGGAGGTAGCCCTCGTAGATCGTCTCCAGGCCGAGGGCGTGCCGCTCGTCCGCGAGTCGGGAAAAGACCGGCGTCGACTCGCGCTCGTCCGCCGGGCGAAGCGCTCCTGCCCAGAGAGAGCTCTCACTCGCGGCCTCGGCGGCGATGGTTGCCCAGACGTCAGCCGCCACGGAAGAACCCGGCCGCCGCCGCGACGGTCTCCTCGATCTCGGTCGAGCCGTGGGCGGTGGAGAGGAACATGGCCTCGAACTGCGACGGGGCAACATAGACCCCCGAGTCGAGCAGGTGGCGGAAGAAGGCACCGTAGCGCTCGGTGTCGCTCGCCGAGGCGTCCGCGAAGTTCCGCACTGGTCCCGTTGTGAAGAAGACCGTGAGCAGGGAGCCGACTCGCTGTACCGCGCGCCGCGCCTCCTGCGGCCTGGAGGAGACCGCGCTCCAGGTCATCGCCTGACCGCTCGAGTTGCGCGTAGACCGCCGGATCTCGGAGGCGTCTGAGGGTGACGAGCGCGGCTGCGGTTGCGAGCGGGTTTCCCGAGAGCGTCCCGGCCTGGTAGACGGGGCCAACGGGCGCCAGTTCGGACATGACGTCGGCCCGGCCACCGAAGGCAGCGAGCGGCAGGCCGCCGCCGACGATCTTCCCGAGCACGGTCAGGTCGGGCGTGACGCCAAACAGCTCCTGGGCGCCTCCGCGCGCCAACCGAAAGCCCGTGATCACTTCGTCGAAGACGAGCAGCGCTCCGGTGCGGTCGCAGGCCTCGCGAAGCGCTTCGAGGAACCCTTCAGCGGGCGGGACGACCCCCATGTTCGCGGCAACCGGCTCGACGAGGATGCACGCGAGCTCGTCAGCATGGCGCTCGACGGCAGCGGCGACCGCGTCGAGGTCGTTGAAGGCGCAGACGACCGTGTCTTCGGTGGCTCCGGCGGGTACGCCCGGGCTGGACGGGATCCCGAGGGTCGCAAGCCCCGAGCCCGCGCTCGCGAGGAGCGCGTCCGAGTGGCCGTGGTAACAGCCGGAGAACTTCAGGATGCGGTTGCGTCCGGTGAACCCGCGAGCAAGCCGGACGGCGCTCATCGCGGCCTCCGTCCCGGAGGAGACCAGCCGCACGAGCTCGACGGAGGGAACCGCGTCCACGATCTCCTCGGCGAGCTCGACTTCTCGCTCCGTCGCGGCGCCGAACGTCGTGCCTTCGCCGCCGCCGCCTGGACCGCCGCGACGACCTCCGGGTCCGCGTGGCCGAAGACGAGCGGCCCCCAGGACATGACCCAATCGAGGTAGCGGCGCCCATCGGCGTCCTCGAGGTAGGCCCCCGAAGCGCTCCGGACGAAGAACGGCTCCTCGAGCCCGACCGCACGCATGGCGCGAACCGGCGAGTTGACCCCGCCGGGGATAACCGCCTCCGCGCGGCCGAAGCGCGTGGTCGCTAGAGCCACCGGGCGACGTCCTTCGCCCAGTAGGTCACGATCACGTCCGCGCCCGCGCGCTTGATCGCGGTCAGGCTCTCGAGCACGGCCCGGCGCTCGTCGAGCCACCCGTTCGCCGCGGCCGCCTTCAGCATCGCGTACTCACCGCTGACGTTGTAGGCGAAGATCGGGACGTCGAAGCGGGCCCGCGCAGCCGCAACCACGTCGAGGTAGGGGAGAGCCGGCTTGAGCATGAGCGCGTCGGCGCCCTCCGCCAGGTCGAGCTCGCACTCCCGCATCGCCTCGCGGACGTTGGGCGGGTCGAGCTGGTAGCTGCGGCGGTCGCCGAACGACGGCGCCGAGCCCGCCGCCTCGCGGAAGGGGCCGTAGAACGCCGAGGCGTACTTGGCCGCGTACGACACGATCGGAAGGTTCTCGAACCCCTCTCCGTCGAGCGCGGCCCTGATGGCGCCGACCCGGCCGTCCATCATGTCGCTCGGCGCGATCACGTCCGCACCCGCCTCCGCGTGGCTCACGGCCGTCCGGGCAAGCAGATCCAGGGAGAGGTCGTTCACGATCTCCCCGTCCTCGACGACTCCGCAATGGCCGTGCGAGGTGTATTCGCACAGGCAAACGTCGGTGACGAGGACCAGCTCCGGAACGCGCTCGCGAAGCGCGCGCAGGGCACGCTGCACGATCCCGTGATCGTCCCAGGCGCCGGACCCCTCTTCATCCTTCGACTCCGGGATCCCGAAGAGGAGGACAGCCCGGACGCCGAGCGCGTGCGACTCCTCGGCCTCGTCGCAGAGGCGGTCGACGGAGCGCTGCACGATCGCATCCAGCCCCTCGAGCTGGTTCTCGACGCCTTCGCCCGGGCAGACGAAAAGCGGGTACACGAGGTCTGCGACGTCGAGCCTCGTCTCCTGCACGAGCTCGCGGAGCGCCGCCGTCCGGCGGAAGCGTCGGAGGCGAGTGACGGGGAACGTGCTGCCGGTCGGCCTGTCGGCGGTGCTCACGTCAGCAATCTTCGCACGCCGAGCCGGGCTGCGGCGGCAAAGACGGCCAGCAGGCCGCAGAGCCACGCGGCCTCGCGCGCAACCGTGCCCCAGGGGCTGACGGTCGTAGAGGGAGGATTCGAAGAGTCGCACCGAGTGCGCGAACGGGAACGCATTCGACACCCAGGCCGCGGGCGCGACCGACGCCTCGGGGAGGAAGCCGAGGAGGACGATCGGCAGTGCGACCAGGAGGGCGACGCAGGGAAGCGGTTCGCGCCTCGCGCGCCAGGACGCCCAGGAAGACGCCGAAGGCACCGAACGCGGCTCCCCCGAGCACCAGCCCGAGGGCGAGGAGCGGCAGGCGGCCCCACGGCTGCCCGCTCACACCTCCAAGGGCCAACGCGGCCGAGAAGACGAGGGCGAGGGCAAGGCCGAAGACAAGGCCGAGGAGCGCCGCGAGCCCGATCTTTTCCGCGATCAGCTCCCCGAGCCGCACGAGGCCGCGCGTCAACCTGCCGATCACGTTCTCGTCCCGCTCAGCCGCGATCCCTGCGGCGGCGATGAGGATGCAGAGGAACGCGAGTGTGAGCGCGAGCGCATACGCCTGGACCTGCGCCGTCAGGAGGAAGCCGCGCCTCGCTTCGTCCTCGAAGCGAAGCTCGATCGGGTTCGCGACCGCTCGGAGCGAAGCGCCGCTCTGCTCGAGCGCGAGCAGCGCCTCACGCACGAAGTCGCGGAGCTCTCTCGCCTTGGCGGCGATCTCCGGATCGTCGGTTTCGGCCTCGATCTCCGCGAGGATCTCACCCGCCTGCTGGAGGCCCACGATCGAGACGTCGTCTCCGAGGAAGCTGCCCTCGCCGCCCTTTCGGATCAGGTCGACGTACTCGAGGTTGGCCTCGATGTAGGACTTCTGGAGCAATCGGTTCAGGTTGAAGACGAGCGCCTCGGTCTGCCGTTCGACGCGGCCGGAAAGCCCGCCGCGGGTCGCTCGCAGGATCAGCGTCGGGCTCTGCACCATCCCGCGCAGGCGCGACGCGAACCCGCTCGGGACGATGATCTGCGCAACGACCTCACCGTTGGCGAGCCGGTGGTCTGCCTCCTCCTGGGAGAGCGGGATGAGATCGACCTCCGCCCGCACCTGGCGAAGCACCTGGTCGACGTTGAACTTCTCGCCACCGACCGAGAGGACCTCCGGCAGCCCGTCGAGGTCGACGAAGGCCACCCGAGGGCGGTCGTTCGCAAAGCGCGCCACGAGCCCGACCAGGAGCGCGATCGCCAGCGGGTAGAGAACCAGGGCGGCGAGCAGGAACGGGGAGCGCCTGAGGATGCGGACGTCCTTTCCGAGCAGGACTCCGATCCGCGAGATCACGCGAAGACGTCCGCTTCAGGCGAGCTCTTGTATTCCGCGATCGGGCCGTCGAAGACGAGCTCCCCACCGAGCAGGACGGCCACCCGGTCTGCGACCCGCTCGAGCTCTTCGAGGTTCTGCGTCGCAAAGACGACGGCGCCCCCCCGCTCCCGAACGTCGGAGGCGACGGCCCAGAGTGCATGGCGTTGCGTCGGATCGAGAGCCGCCGTCGGCTCGTCCAGAAGAAGCAGGTCCGGCTCTCCAAGCAGGGCGATCGCCAGATTCAATCGCTGTTGGTTCCCGCCCGAGAGCTCCGCCGCGGGCTTCCGGTCGTCGGGGAGCGCCACCAGCGTGAGGAGCCTCTCGACGGCTGCAGGCACCTCGGCAACGCCCTCCAGCTTTGCGAACAGGACGAGGTTCTCCCGCGCCGAGAGCCGCCCGTAGAGGCCGGCGCGCTGCGGAACCCAGCCGATCCGCGGCGGAGGGTCGGCCGCAGTTACACGGCCGTTGCTCGGGGCGAGTGCGCCGGCGAGGATGGCGAGCAGCGTCGACTTGCCGGCACCGTTCGGGCCGATCAGTGCGAGGGTCTCGCCGGCCCTCACCTGGATGCTCGTCGGAGCCAGAGCGACCTGGGACCCGAAGCGACGCGAGACCCCGTCTGCTGCCAAAAGGGCGGTCGTCAGCGTCCGCCGTGCCTGTCAGGCTTGTATCCGACGACGGCGATCACGCCGGCGGCCACTGTAGCAGCGTGCCGGTGACCGGACTTTACGACCACCAGCGAGAAACGCCTGCAAGCAGGCCGAATGCCGCCACCTCGCGCCCGGATGCGTGGGACTGGTGGAACGACGTGGACGGCGCACTGGCGCTTCAACCCGAGCTCTCGGCCGCGCCCGCGGGGACGCCGGGAGGCCGGTCGAAATTGAAAGAGCTCCGGACCTCCGGTACCGTGCCGCGGATGGCCTGGCCCCAAGCCCCAGGGCTTGCCACCCGTGTCGCCCAACGGGATCAGGCGCGCCTGAGAGCCCGCCGTGCACGGCGGATCGCAGCACTCCTAGTCGTCGCAGGCGTCTGTGTGGTGACCCTTCTCCTGACCGCCTTCGGTACCGGTGGTGCGACGCTTGCCACCGCCACCGGCCCGGCTCCGGCCGGGCGGCTGCTGCCTTCGGGCCCACCGCAGCCGCAGGTCGTGGCGCTCAGAGACACTCTCCGCGTCCAGCTTCCCATCGCGCAGGGACGTGTGACCGCTATCGGCTACCACGCGTCCGGGGCCGGCGCCCTGGCCCTGGAGCCGGTCGGAACCCAGGCGAACGCAGGCCTCTTCGGCCGCCTCGTCCACCGCCTGCTGGGCGATTCGAGCTCCGGGCTTCGCTACTACCTCGTCGAGGGCGGCGTCGGCCCGCAGACCAGCGGCCTCGATGTGGGCGCACCCGTCGACACGGACGTCTACGCGCCCGTCGACGGGACGATCATCGCGATCTCGGACCAGATCGTGAACGGCAAGCGGTTCGGCGTCCGAATCGACCTGCAGCCGTCGGGCAACCCGGGGTACGTCGTCACCGTCGAGAACCTCCGGGCCGATCCGTCTTTGAACGTCGGCACGACGGTGTCGGCGGCGCGGTCGAAGATCGGCCGCGTCATCGACCTCTCCTCCGTCGAGCGTGCCGGGCTCGCGCGCTTCACGCAGGACCGCGGCCAGCACGTTCACATCGAGGTGCACGCCGCCGCCTCGCTGATGAGTCCCTGATGGTTGGTCGGCAATTACCGCACCCTCGGATGGCGGCCCCGACACGGCGCCAGGCCGCACCCTCGCCCTTGTCAAGGCTTCTAGCCTTGCCTGCGGGCGATGGCACACCCTGGCTTGGTCTGGCCCGTCCCCGCGGGCACGCCAATCACCAACCAACCATCTAAGCTGCCCATCGACAAGATCCGCGGCCTGCTCTTCGACTTCGACGGGCTGCTCGTCGACACCGAGGCCGGGGCCTACCGCTCCTGGTGCGAGATCTACGAGGAGCACGGGCAGGAGTTGCTCGTCTCCGACTGGCTCGCGAACGTCGGCACCCTCGACGAGCGCTTCGACCCGATTCAGCAGCTCGAAAGCCTGACAGGCCAGACGCTCGACCGTGACGCGCTGCTCGCCCGCTATCTGGAGCGGGAGCTCGAGCTCTCGAACGCGGAAGAGCTGCGTGAGGGCGTCCAGGATTACCTCGTGGACGCTGAGCGTCTCGGCCTGGAGGTTGCGATCGTCAGCAGCGCCGGCCACACGTGGGTGCTCTCGCACGTTCGCCGCCTCGGCGTCGAGCACGTCTGGCACTCGATCACATGCGCGAATGGGGACGCTGGACGGGCAAAGCCGGCTCCCGACCTCTACCTGGAGGCACTGGAAGGGCTCCGACTACGGCCTGACGAGGCGATCGCCTTCGAGGACTCTCTGCACGGCGTCCAGGCGGCGAAGGCGGCCGGGCTCTTCTGCGTCGCGGTCCCCAATCCGGTCACCGCGAGCCTCGCCCTCGACGAGGCCGACCTGGTCCTCCAGTCGCTCGCCGATCTCCCCCTCGACGAGCTTCTGCATACGATCGACCGATGAGGATCCTTTTCGTCGGGGACGTGTTCGGGCCTGCCGGCCGACGCGCCGTCGAGGCCCAGCTCCCCGACCTGCGCCGGCGCCTCGAAGCGGACTTCTGCATCGTCAACGGCGAGAACATCGCCGACGGCGCCGGCATCACCGTGAAGCTCGCGGAGAAGCTCCTTGCGGCGGGAGCCGACGTCGTCACGACCGGGAACCACGTCTGGCGCCGTCGCGACGTCTATCCGCTGCTCGAATCGAGCTCCCGCGTGATCCGCCCCGCCAACATCGCCGCACCGGGGGCACCGGGACGCGGCCTGACGGTGCAGCCCGCGGTAGACGGAACGCCGGTGGCCGTCATGAACCTCCAGGGAGCACTCTTCCTGAACGTCTACGTGCATCCCTTCGGGGTCGTCGACGAGCTCGTCGAAGAGGCGCGGCGCTCGAGTCCCGTCATCGTCGTCGACTTCCACGCAGAGGCGACCAGCGAGAAGATCGCACTCGCCCGGATGCTCGACGGGCGCGTTACGGCAGTGCTCGGGACACACACCCACGTGCAGACCAATGACGCCCGCGTCCTGCCGGGCGGGACCGCGGCGATCACGGACGCCGGCATGACCGGCCCGCACGACTCGGTGATCGGCGTCAAGGCCGAGCTGGCGATCGAGCGAATGAAAACGGGTCTCCCCGTCAGGTTCGAGCCGGCCAGCGGGGACGTCCGGATCGAGGGTGTCCTCGTCGAGTGCGGAACGGATGGACGCGCTACGAGCTGCGAGCCCGTGCGTGTGCCGGTCGAGTGAGCATGCTTCGAACGAGCACGACGAGCAGGGCGACGAGCACGAGGTCACGGGCGAGCACGAGCCAGCCGACCGCCCCCAGGTCGACGACGTCCCAGTAGCGCGTCGGGAACCAGATCTGCGTCAGGACAAGGGCCGTCACGAACAGGAGCGGGGCGCTGAGCCCCGAGACGGCGACCGCGAGCGGCACCAGCGGAATGAGCCAGATCAGGAACTGCGGCGATAGGACCTTTCCGAACGTTACGAAGGCGACGACCGCCGCAGCCGAGCCGCCGAGGAGCCCGGCGAGCGGGTCGCGGGCTCGCGTGACAGCGAGCCAGACCGCGACGACGGCGACGACCTGCAGAAGCGTCTGAACCGAAGCCAGTCGATCCGGAAGCGAGCCGGCAAGGTTCTGGGACCCAAAGGTCGAGACAACGGTTGGTTCGTACAAACCGAGCTGCTTGCCGGCCAGGAGCAGTGCCGCCCCGAGACTTTCGATCTGAAGCGGGCGGCCGGTCTGACGCTCGATGCTCGCCCACACGCCCTCGGGAGCAAGTAGGAGAAACGGCAGAAAGCACAAGCAGACCGTGCCCATGAAGACGACGAGAGCTGCCATGGCGTACTGGCCTCCGCGCCGGGCGGCGTAGACGAGTGCCACCGGCAAAAGGACTGCCGGAAAGAGCTTCGCGGCCGTCGCGAGACCGAGCAAGCCGAAGCCGAGCCGATCACGGCCGCTGACCAGAGCGGCGAGTGCCGCGGCGATCAGCAGGGCCGGCCAGAGATCGAAACGCGTCAGGACGACCGTTCCGAGGGCAAGCGGAGCGAGCGCAGCGAGGGCGACGGACGCGTACAGCTCTCGCCCCGTCACCCCGACCCGGGCCAGGGTGGCTGCGACCAGCGCCACGATTCCCATTCCGCAGGCGAGCATCAGGATCTCGAAGAGCGTCCGGTAGTGGTCCGAGGGTCCGAGGGCGGGGAGCACAAACGCCGGCAGGGCCGCCGGCGGATACTCGGGCCGGAAGTCCCGGTAAGGCACCTGCCCGGAGGTCATCGCCTCGCCGTAGCGCTGGTAGACCGGCGTGTCGACGATCTGATAGTCGGTCCACGGCGCCACATGGAGAACCGCCCAGCCGATCCCGAGCAGCGCCGCTCCGACGAGCGCGGCGCCAACCCAGGACGCCCTAGGCCGGGGCGGCGGGGACGAGCTCTCGAACCTCGTGGGCACCGGACTCGACCGGCTGGGGCTCGCGAGGCCTGGCGGCGGGGGCGAGCAGGGCGAACGCGACGAACGGGAAGAACCAGGGGATGTAGAGGTAGAACCAGTGCGTGAGGACGAGCTCGAAGCCGATCAGGAGAGCTCCCGACAGCGCTGCGACCCGCAAGGGAGTCTTCACCCGAGGGACGAAGGCGAGCGCGACCGAAGCTACGAGGAGCAGCACCTTGAGCACGGACTGAACCAGGTGCAGGTCGGGATACCCGGGGTACTCGCCCCAGTGCCAGATCGAGAATGGCGACGGCCGGTCGAGCTGCCACCCGAAGGTCCGATCCCAGAAGATGCGGAGCGCATGCAGGGGGTCCGGCTCGAGGAAGATGACCGAAAAGGCGAGGACGGTGGCGAGGAGGAAGCCTCCGGCGAACACGGTCGTCGTCCGCAAGCTTCGACGGCCTAACGCTCGCGGGTACGAGGCCCAGAGCGGCAGGAGCAGAAGCGAGGCGAACTTCGTCCAGGAAGCGAGCGCCAGGAAGAACCCGCGGGCGGGAGCCCTGTTCAGCAGCCAGAACCCCCAGATCAGGAGCGCCGGCATGAGCGCGTCGTTCGAGTTCGAGTTCGAGACGTACTGCGTAAACGGGTAGGCCGCCCACGCGAAGGCGAGCATGGCGCCGAGCCGGATGCCGCCAAAGCGGCGCCCGACGAGGCCCATTCCGACGAGCGCGAGCAGGTCGAAGAGAACGGCGGTGAAATGCGCCGCCGGTAGGTCCCGCCACGTGCTGGTCGAGGTCTCCCACTTGCCGCTCCAACCGAAGATGGCGTACCCGGGCACGTATGCGAGGTAGCTCGCCGGCCCGTATGTGTCCCCGCGATCGTTCGCCGACTCGCAGCGGCCGTTCTCCTGGATCCGCTCGCGGACGTAGCCGTCAGCGTCGGCCTTGCCGCACTCCTTGCCGTCGTCCGTCGGCATGTGCCCGTACGGCATCTGGCCTTCCGACGCGATCCGCTCGGCCCCGATCACGCCGGCGTAGCCGACGTCGATCACGTTCGACGACCGCATGTTGAGACCGATCTTGAACCCGGCCAGGAACACCGTCGCGCCGAGCAGGAGCCACACCGGCCAGACGGCACGGGAAGGTGTCCCGCGACCGCGCCAGGCAACCCAGACGACCCGGCCGAGCAGGTACAGGAGCGGCGGGTAGACGAGCGGCATCGCCCGAAAGATCTCGCCCCGGTTGAAGAACCAGAGCGAGATCGAGAAGGAGAGGAGCGCGAGGAGGTCGAGGTTCCGGAGGGAGAGCGGCTTGCGCCAGTTCGCGAGGCCGACGAGGAAGACGGCACAGAACGAAAGCCAGATCCAGCTGTCGTTGATCCTCCGGCCAAACGCCCCGTCGTAACCGCGCGCCATCTTCCAGGCGACCTGCGGACCGGTCCAGGCCTCAGTGACTCGGACCGAGGAGTCCTCGACGCGCGCGAGGACGATCTGACCCGCCTCGCCGGGCGCCCAGACCTTCACCGTCCAGAGGCCGCTCTTCGCGTCGAAGCTGGCCTCCTTCGTGAGCTTCTGGCCGCCGTAGCGATCGACCCAGTCGGCGATCTTCTTGTTGCCGAGCGCGAGCTGGATCGCTTCTCTCTCCCCGAGGCTCGGGCCCGCCTCCTCTTGGGGGACGAACGGCGTCCCGATCACGTTGCCCTTCGAGTCGTAGACCGGAGCCGTCGGGGACGCGGCGGCGGCCGGAGCGGCCAGCGCAAGAGCGGCCGCGGCGGCGGCGAGGACACCTCGCCGAGTCAGCGCCGGAAGCTCCAGAGCTTGTTGGCGAGGAAGTTCCACGGCATCACGAGCAGGATCGCGATCGCCTGGGCGGGGATCTTCGGAAGGCCGAGAGCGACGAGGGCACCGAGCGCGACGAGATTCGCAGCGAGCGCGACGCTCGAGACGGCCAGAAATCTTGCTCCCTGGTAGACGAGGTGGCCCCGTTGCCGGCGAAACGTCCAGAGACGGTTCCAGGTGTAGTTGTTCGCCACCGCAACGACGAACGAGCAGACCGCCGCCGGAAGGTAGTGAACTCCTGACAGAACGAGGAGTGCATAGACCCCGAGGTTGACCGCGTAGCCGGACGCGCCGACGATGCAAAACTTGACGAGCTGCACCCAGTTGGCGCGACGCCTGAGCGCCAGACCAGCGGCGTCGGCGAGCGTCGCGGCACGGGTCGCACCGGCCTCGGAGTGGTTGGCCACGGCGAAAGGTTAGATGGCGCGAGCTCGAGCCTCGACGGCTAGGAGCAGCCGAAAATCTAGAGCGCGAACCCCTCCGCCCCGACGAGCGGCACGAACCGGCATGGAACCGACCGGAGCACCGCGGGCCCCTCCGGGCTGCGGACGGCGATCTGCAGGCGCTGTCCGTCCGGCCCTCCCACCGGCACGACGAGACGGCCGCCCGGAACCAGCTGCTCGTAGAGCGGCTCGGGCAGGTCGGGTGCGGCCGCAGCAACAACGACCGCGTCGAAGGGCCCTTGCGAGGCGAGGCCCAGCGAGCCGTCGCCGACGTGCACCTGCACGCGGTCGTAGCCCGCGGCGGCAAGCGCATCACGCGCCCGCTCCGCCAGCTCCGGGATCCGCTCGACCGTGTGGACATCGGCCCCCAGCTCGGCGAGCACGGCCGCCTGGTAGCCCGAGCCGGTGCCGATGTCGAGAACACGGTGCCCGGGACGTACCTCGGCGGTCTGGCAGATGAGAGCCACCATGTACGGCTGGGAGATCGTCTGGCCGAACCCGATCGAGAGCGGCACATCGTCGTAGGCCCGTCCTCTGTCGTCCTCGTCGACGAAGAGCTCCCGCGGGACCCGCCCCATCGCGGCGAGAAGGCGCTCGTCGGTGATGTCCCGGCGCCGAAGCTGGCGGTTCACCATGCGACCCCGGTCGCGGGCCCGGTCAGACGCCGACACGGTCGCGCGCTCGCATCGAAGCGGGCAGGTCGATGCCGAAGTGGCTGAGAGTGAGCGGCGCGAGGTCGATCGTCTGCGGCGAAGGCCTCAGGGGCGCCTCGTCGAAGCCGGCTGCGAGCATGGGGACGAGCGAGTCACCGGCGAGGAGCGATCCGTGGCTCCCCCCGCCGACATGCGCCTGGCCGCCGAGGTCGACGAACTCGACTCCTTCCTTGGCGGACACGATCACTTCGCCCGCATTGGGGCACGCCAGCGCGCACCACGCACGCTCGAGCCCGTTGGGATACCGGTCGGAGTCCAGCAGGTCTCCGTCGCCTTCCAGCCTCCAACCGCCTGCGTTCGGCGCGAAGCGGAGCTCCTCCCCCTCTCGCCTCGCCACGGCGACCGCCTCCTCGCGGAACAGGACGACGTCGGCTCCGTCGAACCCGTCGAGTCGCTCGGCGAGCTGCCGTGCATCCTGCGGGCAGGCCGGGAGCCGGTAGATCATTCCGGCCCGATTCGAGGCCGTGATCACCACCTCGGAGCGAGAGGGATCCCCGCTTCGCCGGCCGGCAAAGACGCGTAGGTCGGCGTACCGCTCCTCGAGGCGTACCGCATCCT
The DNA here is from genome assembly GCA_963722715.1 of uncultured Actinomycetes bacterium. GTDB lineage: Bacteria > Actinomycetota > Thermoleophilia > Gaiellales > Gaiellaceae > DASQGA01. The sequence continues at coordinate 85,775 of CAVROA010000015.1, forward strand.
GCACGCGCGTCTGCCCGTGATCGGAGCACACGACCACGGCGTAGCGCTCGAGGAACCCGTCCAGGTCGCCCGCAGCTCCCATGAGCTTCCCCAGCGCCGCATCGGCATGCGCCAGGGCCTCCCCCGCATCACCGGGGCCCGCAAGGTGCGAGGCGTAGTCGTAGTCAGGCAGATAGAAGACCAGGAAATCGAAGCCGTCGCGGGTGACGAGCCAGCGGCCGATCGCCGCCGCGTAGTCGTCGATCGAGCCCTCGACCCTCGAGCGGATCGCAAGCGGCGCGCCGGTGACGTCCGACTCGAAGATGTTGAAGAAGAAGAAGCGCTTCGGCCCGTACGCCGCCTCGTACCATCGGTTCCGCGCCGCCAGCTCGGGCAGCCTGATCGCGTGGCGGGTCCGCCCCCGGTAGCAGGTGAAGTTGATGGCCGCCGGCGTTAGGCCTGCATCCTCGACGGCCTCGAAGACGGTCGTCGCATCGGGGCTCATGTGGGCATGGGTCATGTTGAACACCGTGTCCCGGAGACCCTGCCGTGCGCCGACTGCGCGCAGCGCCGGGAAGGACGACCCGTACTCGACGATCCGCTGCTCGCCGCGGTGGTACCAGACGAGGTGCGGGATCCCGTGCATGTCCGGATGGGCGCCGGTCGCAATCGTTGTCAGGCACACCGGCGTCAGGGACGGGAACGTGGTGATGCCCCGCCGGTAGTCACCGCGGTCCGCCAGGAACTGGAGCGTGGGGAGCGCGCCAGCGTCGAGGGCGCTCTCGAGGACGTCCGGGGTGAGACCGTCGATGACCGCCAGGACGAGCGGCTTGCCCTCCGTTCGCGCCAGCTTGTCTACTCCTTGGCGAGGACGCGCAGACCGGCGTGGCGCGTGCCGGCCCGACGGCCGAGCCGCCGGCCGAGGAATGGGGCGGCGACCGCCTCGAGGTAGCCCAGGAGCGGTACGAGCGCGATGACCGCGGCGCCGAGGGCAGCCGCGGGGAGCGCCTCCGCAGCCAGCTTCCTCACGGAGGCGGCGGCGACCGCCGCACCGCCGGCCAGGGCAACCGCCGCCCAGACAACGGCGAGCAGGGCGATGGCGACGCCCGCAGCAACGAATGCCAGGAGAGCAGCCGCTGCCACTGGCCTGAGGAGACTTCCGCTCGCGAGCCAGACGATCGCGATGCCCGCCGCGACCCCGAGGCCGGCCGCGACACCGAGCAGGTACCAGTCGAGCACTCCATCCATAGGGCCAGTGTAGCCAGGGCCCTACGGGGATATCCTCGGCCGCCATGGTTCTCTTCGCGATCCTGTTCTTCGTGGCGATCCTGCTCCCCGCCGCACAGCGCCGGGCACTCGAGCTGCGGCGCCTCCGGACGCTCAACGCACTGGAGCGGGCCCGCGGAACCCGGGTGATCGCGATGGTCCACCGCCAGGAGACGGTCGGCTTCCTGGGCGTCCCTCTCTTTCGCTTCATCGATATCGACGACTCCGAGGCGGTGCTCCGCGCTATCCGATCGACGCCGGACGACCGACCGATCGACCTCCTGCTCCACACCCCCGGCGGCCTTGTGCTCGCCTCCGAGCAGATCGCCTACGCGCTCCGGGAGCATCCGGCGAAGGTGACAGTGCTCGTGCCGCACTACGCCATGTCTGGCGGGACCCTCTTGGCGCTCGCCGCGGACGAGATCCTGATGGACCCAGCCGCCGTGCTCGGGCCGGTCGATCCGCAGCTCGGCGACATGCCTGCCGCTGCGATCATCCGAGTCGCGCAGATCAAGCCGATTGCAAATCTGGACGACCGCACCCTCCTCCTGGCCGACGTAGCCGAGAAGGCGCTACGGCATATGAAGCAGGTCGTCACGATGCTCGTGACGCCGCGCCTGGGGGCGCAGAAGGCCGAGAGCCTCGCGGAGGAGCTCGCCGGCGGCCACTTCACGCACGACGACCCGATCACGTTCGTGGAAGCCGAGCAGCTCGGCCTCCCGGTCAAGGCGGGTCTGCCCGAGGAGGCCTACGACTTCATGAAGCTCTTCGCGCAGGAAGGAGGCCGTCGACCCAGCGTTCAGTACGTTCCGCTCGGCGAGCCCAAGGAGCCTTCGCGAAGTCGCCAGCGGCCTTGATTGTTTCGGTTTTGTCCCAGGTGGGAATCCTTACCAGCGTCGTCCCCCTTCCGAAACGAGAACCATGTCTGACATTTCCGCACTCCCGATGCTCCTCTTCTTCACGAACGGAACCTCCGGGCCCGCCCGCCGGATGGAGAGCCTTCTGGCCCACCTCGCGAGGAAGGAGCGCGACCGGCTCCGGATCTCGAGGATCGACCTAGACACGTCGCCCGATTGGGCCGAGAAGTTCGGGATCGAGGACGTGCCGACCCTCGTCCTCCTGAAGGACAAACGTCCGGTCGAGCGTCTCGAAGGGCGCGTCAGCTCTCCGCAGATCGAGCGGATGATCGCACCGCACCTCGCCAGCTCCGCTCCCGAGCCGGCCGCCGCCTGACGTTCTAAGAGCCTGAAACAGGGCTCTCGAGGCGGCCCGCCACCTCGAGCAGGAACTCGGAGGCCCGGAGACCGTCGACCACGCGGTGGTCGAAGGTGCACGAGAGCCAGCCGATCGATCTGACGACGATCTCGCCGTCGCGGGCGACCGGGCGCTCCGCAATCCGGTGGAGACCGAGGATCCCGACCTCCGGGTAATTGACGAGCGGTGTCGCAAAGAGACCGCCCAGCCTGCCCGCGCTCGTGACCGTGAACGTCGATCCCCGAAGCTCTTCCGGCTTCAGCGTCCCGGCCCGCACGCCCTCGGCGAGCCGTTGCGCCTCGGCGTCGAGCTCCTCGAGCGACTTTGCGTCGACGTCACGAAGCACGGGCACGACCAGCCCCTCGTCCGTCTGGACGGCGACGCCGAAGTCATAGCGCTCCCAGATGACGATCTCGTCTCCGTCGAGCCTGGCGTTCAACTCCGGGACGACTCTGAGCCCTTCCACCGCGGCCGCCAGCAGATAGGCGAGGAAGGATCGATCGCCCCGGCTTTCCGCCAGATCGGTCAGGTCGCATTCCTCGACGACCGTCACGGCCGCCACGTTTCGGTGTGATTCCGTCAGGTGTTCTGCGATCCGCCGCCTGATCCCTCGCAGTGGCACCCTTCGGGCCCGCTCTCCCTGTTTGGCCGTACCCCCTCGCACGTCGTCCTCGGTGATCCGGCCGCCGGGCCCGGAGCCCGTGACGGACGCGAGGTCGACTCCGAGCTCAGCCGCGATCTTCCGCACGAGGGGCGTGGCCTGCACACGCCCGGAGGAAGCGACGAGCTCCTCGCTTGACTCGGCGGAGCGCTCCTCGCTCGCCGCCACCGCGGGGGCAGAGACGTCGCCGTCGCCGATCACGACCAGCGGGGTCCCGACGGGGACGAGCTCCCCCGCCTGCACGAGGATGGCGGACACGATCCCAGCAGCGGGAGAGGGCACCTCCACGGTTGCCTTGTCGGTCTGGATCTCGACGAGTGGGTCGTCCTCGGCGATCTCCTGGCCGGTCTCGACGAGCCAGCGGGCGACCTCGCCCTCGGCGACCCCCTCACCGAGGTCCGGCAGCTTGAACTCGTACGCCATCTCTAAAAGTCGAGGAGCCTGCGAGCCGCCGCGGCGACGCGTTCCGGGGTCGGCATGTACTCGTCCTCGAGCGACCAGAACGGATACGGCACGTCGTAGCCGGTGACGCGGGCCACGGGCGCCCGGAGATCGAGGATCGCCTTTTCGGCGAGGCGGGCGGCGATCTCAGCGGCGAAACCGCAGGTTCGCGGCGCCTCCTGCACGATCACGACGCGGCCGGTCTTGGCGGCGCTCGTGAGGATCGCGTCCTCGTCGAGCGGGCGCAGCGACCGTATGTCGAGCACCTCGACGCTTGCGTCCAGCTCGTCTGCGGCCCGCTGCGCAACCAGCACCATGGCGCCATAGGCGATCAGGGTGACGTCGTCCCCCTCCTGCACCACCCGCGCCTTCCCAAGCGGCACGACGTGCTCCCCGTCCGGCACCTCGTCCCGGGCCGTCCGATAGAGGAGCTTCGGCTCGAAGACGACGACCGGGTCCTCAGAGCGGATTGCCGCCGCCAGAAGTCCCTTGGCATCGGCGGGGGTCGACGGGATCACCACCTTGATCCCGGGCGTGTGCACGTAGTACGTCTCCGGCGAGTCCTCGTGGAGCTCCGGCGCGCGAACCCCTCCTCCGTAGGGCATCCGGATCGTGATCGGGAAGTTCATCGCCCCGCCCGTCCGCCAGCGGTAGCGCCCGACGTGGCAGATGAGCTGGTCGAGGGCCGGATAGCTGAACGCGTCGTACTGCATCTCGCAGACCGGTCGCCACCCCGCCATCGCCAGCCCGACCGCGCTCCCGAGGATCCCGGCTTCCGCAAGAGGCGTGTCGACGCAGCGGTTCGGGCCGAAGCGGTCTCGGAGCCCCGCCGTGGCGCGGAAGACCCCACCCGCTCGCCCCACATCCTCGCCGAGCACCATGACGTCGGTATCGCGCTCCATCTCGGCATGGAGGGCGTCGTTCACGGCTTCGACGAGCGTCCTAGCCGGCATCCCGAAGATCCGGTGGAGGTTCTGCATACGCGTGCTTGAAGACCAGCTCGGGGTCCGGGCCAGGCAGCCCTTCGGCGGCCGCGATCCCTGCTTTCATCGCAGCCAGCGCCTCTTCGCGGAGCTCGTGCGCGACTCGGTCGTCGAGGACACCGGTTCTGCGCAGATAGCGGTCGAAACGGGCGAGGCACTCGTTCTGGCGCTCGAGCTGGACACGCTCGGGATCGATGTACGCGCTCGGGTCGTCAGCCGTCGCGTGTGGCGCCATCCGATAGGTCACCGCCTCGATGAACGTCGGGCCGCTGCCGGCGCGAGCCCGCTCCACCGCCTCGCAGGTCGCCTCGTAGACGGCCAGGACATCGCCCCCGTCGACGCGCACGCCGGGCATCCCGTAGCCACGTGCCTTGTCGGCCAGGGTCGCTGCCCGAGTCTGTGCCGACAACGGCGTCGAGATCGCCCAGCCGTTGTTGTTGCAGAGCAGGATCGCCGGAGCAGCCATCACCGCGGCGAGGTTGGCGCCCTCGTGGAAGGCTCCCTCCGAGGTCGCGCCGTCTCCGAAGAACGCCAGCGAGCAGGCGCTTTCCCCTCTGAGCTTCTTACCCCACGCGAGCCCGACCGCGTGCGGGACCTGCGATGCGATCGGCACGGCAATCGAGGCGACGCGGAACTCGGCCGGGTTCCACCACCCGGCGGGATGCCCGCGCCACCAGGCCAGGATCGTCTCGGGAGGCATCCCGCGCAGCAGGCCGACCGCCGACTCGCGGTAGGAAGGGAAAATCCAATCCTCGTCCGCCAGGGCGTGCACCGCTCCTGCCTGAATGGCCTCGTGGCCCCAGTAGATGGCGTAGGTGCCGATCCGCCCTTGCCGGTGATAGACGACCGAGCGCTCGTCGTAGGTCCTGAGCGTCACCATGCTCCGGTAAATCGCGAGCAGGTCGGTCTCGGTGAGCCCCGCGACCTCGCCGTCTGGCAGGTCGCCGCCGTTTCCGATGACCCGGCGGACGTCGGGCTCCGCAGGCGCCACCTGGGTCATGGTGCATTAGTACCCGAGACGAGGACGCGCAACGCACGCCGATCCGCTTCGAACCGCACCTCGGTGACGTCGCCGAGATCCTCCCCGTCGACCTGCAGCGGTGTCGGCCCGTCGCAGTCGATCTCGACCAGGTCGCGGTCGTGGAGGTAGAGCACCTTCGAGGAGCGATGCTGCCCCGGCCGCGCGAGCAACCACGCCGCCAGCCTCGGGAGCTGCCAGGGTGCGAGCCCACGCGGGGCGACGACGTCGAGACCGCCCTCGAAGCGGGCGAGCGGCGCCACATGGACCGGCAGGCGCCCGAGGTACGTGTAGGGATCGCAGTTCGCCGCGAGCGCGAAGGCGACGCGCCCCCGGCCACGGACCGTCATCGAAGGGCGAAAGCGCGCCCGATGCTCCGCGAGCAGGCGGACGAGCATTGCGACGAACGCAAGGTCGCCGGGCCGGCCGGTTGCACGGCGCCCGAGCTCGTCCACCGCCCGGACCAGCTCGGCGTCGAGCCCGAGACCGCCCGAGAAGGTGAACCGCCGGCCGTTGGCCCGGCCGAGCGAGATCCACCGGGTCGCGCTCGTGCGGCCCAGAATGCTGGCGGTCACGAGCGGGTCGCCAGGCAGGCCGAGCGCCCGCGGGAGAACGCTCGTACCGCCTCCGGGGATAAAGCCGATCGGGACGTCGCCCCGCATGCCGTTGACCGCCTCGTTGAAGCCCCCGTCGCCGGAGAAGACGTAGACACGGTCGTAGCCGGTGCTGTCCTCAGCGAGCTCCTGCGCGTGGCCGGGGCGCTCGGTGAGGACCGTCTCGATCTCGCTGCCGGCGGCCAGCGCCTCGGTCACCGACTCGGTGAGCTCCGGCGTCACGCGGCTCGCGGTCGGGTTGACGATCAGGAGCGAGCGCGTCACGCCGGCGTCGAGTAGCCGCGCATCCCGTCGACCAGGAGCGCGTAGAAGCGATCGGCCAGATCGTCGGTGTCGGCTCCCGGCCGGAGCCAGGTGTACGCCCAGTTCGCCGCCGAGAGGAAGAGGAGCGCCGCGACCGATTCGTCGAGGTCGGACCGGAGCTCTCCCAGCTCACGGCCCTCCCGGAAAAGGGTGCGAATGCGGTCCTCGTAGCGGCGGCGCTCGGCGAGGATCTCTTCCCGGTGCTCGCCCTCGAGATTCCGCCACTCCTGGACGAAGATGGTCGCCACGTCGAGCTGGTCGGCCACGGTCGCGAGATGCGCCCGAAGCGCCAGACGTATGCGTTCCGTTACCCCCAGCTCTTCGGGGATTTCGTCGAGCCCGTGGTGAAAGGCGTCCGCGCCCTCCCGCATGGCCTCGTAGAGAAGCTCCTGCTTGCCTCCGATGTGCGCGTAGAGCGAGCCCTTCTGCACTCCGAGCGCCTGGGCGAGATCGCCCACGGAGGTCCCGTGATAGCCCTTCTCCGCAAAGAGCCGGGCGGCGTGGCGTGAGAGCTCTGCGCGGCGGGTAGTCACGCTAGAGTGACACCCTAACGACCGTTTGGTTGGGAGGCGAGATGACGGCGCGCGAAGCCGAGTTCAAGGAGTACGTCCAGGGTGGCGGACAGGTCGAGACCGGGGACTGGATGCCGGACGAGTACCGCGCCCGCCTCGTCAAGTTCATCGAGATGCACGGGAACTCGGAGCTCATGGGCGTCCTGCCCGAGCGGGAGTGGATCCTCCGCGCTCCGACGCTCCAGCGCAAGCTCGCGCTCACGGCCAAGGTCCAGGACGAAGTCGGGCACGCGCAGCTGATCTACCGGGTCGTGGAGGACCTCGGAAAGCCGCGCGAGCAATGTCTCGACGACCTGATCTCCGGCGCCTCGAAATTCCACAACGTCTTCCACTATCCGACGAAGACCTGGGGGGACGTTGGCGTGATCGCCTGGCTCGTCGACGCCGCCGCGATCATCTCGCAGAAGGCGCTCCTCAAGTGCTCCTACGCCCCGTACGCCAGGATCATGAAGAAGATCTGCTGGGAGGAGTCGTTCCACATCCTCCACGGCCGCGACGTCGTCCTGACGCTCGTGAACGGCACCGACGAGCAGCGGGGGCTCGTCCAGGAGGCGATCGACCGGTGGTGGGGCCCGCTCATGCAGTTCCACGGAAATCCGATCGCCGCCGACGCCGATCCGATGGTGGAGTGGCGCATCAAGAGCCAGGCCAACGAAGACGCCCGCCAGCAGTTCCTGGACGGGTATGTGCCGCAGATCTGGGAGCTCGGCCTCTCCGTGCCGGATCCTGCGCTTCGAAAGGACGAAGAGACGGGGGTCTGGCACTACTCTGAGCCGGACTGGGACGAGCTCAAGCACGTGGTCACCGGACACGGTCCAAAGAGCCAGGAGCGGCTCGACTTCCGTCGCCGCTTCCGCGACCAGGAAGCCTGGGTGCGGCAGGCCGTCCTGGCCGATGCAGCGTGATCTACGAGGTCTTCCGGCAGGAGCGGAAGGGCCAGGCCTTCCAGCATGCGGGCTCGATCACCGCTCCCAACGACGCCTTCGCCGAGGCCTACGCCCGGGAGCAGTACGGGCGGCGGCAGGAGTCGGAGGCGCTCTGGCTCGTGCCCCGAACGGCCCTTCGCGAGATCAGCGACTTCCCGGACGAGCTCCAGAAGAGCTACCACCGCGTCGACGGCTACTCCCTGAAGGCGAAGCTGAAGGAGGCACGTGAGCGAGCGGGCACAACGGCTCCTGCAGATAGCTGACGACGAGCTGATCCTGGGCTGGCGGGACTCCGAGTGGACGGGCATCGCCCCCTTCCTCGAAGAGGATGTTGCCCTCTCCTCGATCGCCCAGAACGAGATCGGGCACGCGCGGGCTCTCTACGAGCTGGCAGCGCGCGACCTGGATACGACGGCGGACGAGCTCGCATTCGGCCGCGCGCCGGAGGAGTACCGCTGCGCGCCGTTCGTCGAGCTTCGGCTCATGGACTGGGCCGACACGATCGCGCGCCGCATCCTTTACGAGGCAGCCGACACGATCCGGCTCGAGGTCCTGAAGGCGGATCCCGACCCTGAGCTGGCGGGCCTCGCAGCGAAGATGGATCGCGAGGAGGTCTACCACCGCCTGCACGCGGAGATGTGGGCCGATCGCCTGCGCGACGAGCCGCGCTTTCGAACCGCGATCAACGGGCTGTGGGGCCAGGCGCTCGGGGTGCTCGACGCAGAGCTTGCCGCGGTACTTGCAGAACGCGTGCCGGAGCAGCTCGGCTGGACGCCTGCGACAGCAGCTCCGGAGGCCCGAAACGGCCACTCGGACGGGTTCCGCGAGCTCTGGGACGAGATGACCATGGTGCGCCGCTCGATCCCGGGGGCGTCATGGTGACCGGCGAGGCGGTCTGGGCGGCGCTCGGGGAGATCCCCGACCCCGAGATCCCGGTCATCTCGCTCGTCGACCTCGGCGTCGTCCGGGACGTGTCGGTCGACGGCGAGCGCGTGCACGTGGAGTTCACGCCGACGTTTCTCGGCTGTCCCGCTCTCGAAGTGATGCGAGACGCGATGGCAGCGAGGATCGAGGCGCTCGGCGGCAAGCCGGAGATACGCGTGGTCGTCGACGACTCGTGGTCGACGGACCGGATCACACCCGCCGGCCGCGAAAAGCTGCGGGAGGCGGGCTTCGCGCCGCCTGCGCCGCGTGCGGCCGAGCCGCCCAAGCTCGTCCAGCTCCGGTCGAACGCGTTCCGGTGCCCGTACTGCAGCTCGACCGAGACGAAGCTCGAAAACCTCTTCGGCCCCACGCCGTGCCGCTCGGTGCGCTACTGCGAGAGCTGTCGGCAGCCGTTCGAGCAGTTCAAGACGATCTAGCACTGCGACAAAATCTGCCGCAGGGAAATAAACTCGCGGCGCACCAGGACCCCGCCGCAGGGACATTAGGCCTGGGCGGCGCGCAAGCGAAGAGAGGGGAGCCACAGTGCGTAAAGTCTTCTTGCTCGTCCTGGCAACGCTGGCCGTTCTGGTCGCAGCACTGCCGGGCAGCGTCACACCGGCGACGACGGCGCGGCAAGGTAGCAGCCAGTACATCGTTCTCTACAAGATCGGCGCCACCAAAGCCGCTGCCCACGCGGCTATCAACGCGGCCGGCGGAACGATCTTGAGAGAGAACACGAGGGTGGGCCTCGCGACGGTCCGATCTTCCAACACACGCTTCATCGCCGCGGCCATGAGCAAAGCGGCCATCAGGGGCGTGGCGAAGAGCCGGCGTATCGGCCAGGTGCCGAAGGTGTTCCGCAACAACGGAAAGGTCGACAAGTTCGCCTTCGAGAAGGGCGACTTCTCGGGCGAGAGCGCGGGCCAAGCGACCACCTTGGGGCCCGCCGCGATCGGCGCGGAGCCGCTCGCTGGCCTGCAGTGGGACATGGAGATGATCAACGCCACCGCAGACACGTCTCACTCGGTCCAGCCAGGTAAGCACGGCGTCATGGTCGGCATCCTGGATACGGGCATCGACGCCTCGCATCCGGACATCGCGCCCAACTTCAACTCTGCCCTGAGCCGAAACTTCACGACCGATATCCCCGTCGACTCGCTGGGGAACGAGATCGACGGTGCGTGCGCCGACGATCCGGACGGCTCCTGCTCGGATCCCAGCAACGTGGATGAAAACGGTCACGGCACGCATGTCGCCGGGACGGTCGCTGCGGCCGCGAACGGGCTCGGGGTCGCGGGCGTCGCTCCGAACGTCACTCTCGTCAACCTCCGTGCCGGCCAGGACTCGGGCTTCTTCTTCTTGCAGCCCTCGGTCGACGCGCTCACGTACGCGGGCGACCATGGGATCGACGTCGTCAACATGAGCTACTTCGTCGACCCATGGCTCTTCAACTGCAAGGACCATCCGGCCGACTCACCCGCCGAGCAACTCGAGCAGCGCACGACCATCGAGGCGATGCAGCGGGCGCTCAAGTACGCGCACCGGCGCGGTGTCACCCTGATCGCCGCGGCAGGGAACGGCGCCCAGGACTACAGCAAGACGAGGTTCGACGACATTAGCCCGGACTTCCCGCTCGGCACTGAGAAGGAGCGCACGGTCCCGACGAGCTGTCTCGATCTCCCGACCCAGGGCAAGAACGTTCTCAGTGTGACGGCCCTCGGCCCGAGTGAACGGAAGTCCTTCTACTCGGACTACGGCGTCGGCCATGCCTTCGTAGGTGCCCCAGGCGGCGACTCGCTCGACACGGGCACCGGCCTGGCGAATCCGCAGAACCGGATTCTCTCCACCTGGCCCACTTCGTCGCCCTCACCGGCGACATCGAGGGAAACGAGATCCCTGACGTCGACCCGGTGACCGGCGAACCGATCTCGAATCGAATCATCTGCGTACGCCAAACTGATGGAAGCTGCGTGTACTACGCGTACCTCCAGGGCACGTCGATGGCGTCGCCTCATGCGGTCGGCGTGGCCGCAGTGATCATCAGCGAGTTCGGCTTGCGCGACCGCAAGCTGGGCGGACTGAAGCTGAATCCGAACAGGGTGGAAGCACTCCTCAGGAAGACCGCGCGGGAGCACGCGTGTCCTGTGCCAAATCCCACTGAGTTCGACGCCCTCTGCGAGGGTTCCCTGAGTTACAACGGCTTCTACGGTCACGGGATCGTGGACGCGCTCGCCGGGGCGACCTTCCCGGGGTAACCGCACACGATCACGTCCATTAGGACGGACTGCCAACCTCTGGTCGAGGAGCCAGGCAGGGAGCACGCGAGGGGGCCCGAAAGGCCCCCTCGCTTCTCGTTGCTCCGCTTAGCTCGCGCGTTTTCAGCTCGGCTCAGTCATACCTCGTTCATACGGGGAGGCTCCCTCGTTGCCTCCCTTGCCGCCCATGGTGCGTCCAGCCAACGAGAAAGGACAGCAGGACGCATGCGGTACTAGTTACTAGCGGCCTTTGAAGCGGGGCTCTCGCTTCTCGAGGAACGACGCGACGCCCTCGGCGAAGTCCTCGCTCTGCGTCGCCACCGCCTGAAGCTGCGCCTCGAGCTCGAGCTGCTCGCCGAGTGTCCTCGTCGAGGCGCCGTCGAGGAGGCGCTTGGTCATGCCGATGCCGCGGGTGGGCATGGCCGCAACCGCCGCGGCGAGCTCTGCCGCGCGGGTAGCAAGCCGATCCGCCTCCACCACCTCCGAGACAAGACCCCAGGCCTGCGCTTCCGTCGCGCTCAACTTGCGCCCGGAAGTCAGCCATTCGAAGGCGCGGGCCTGGCCGAGGAGCCGGACGGCGAAAAAGGACCCGCCCGAGTCCGGGACCAGTCCCACATTCACGAAGGCCGGCACGAAGCTCGCGGCATCGGACGCGATCCTGATGTCGCAGGCGAGTGCGAACGAAAGCCCGGCGCCGGCAGCAGGCCCGTTCACAGCCGCGATCACGGGCTTCTCGAGTGCGCGGATCGCAAGGATGTTCGGGTGGTACTGCGATCGCAGCCGCTCGCCGATGTCCCCGGGCCCCCCCTCGAAGGCCCGCAGGTCCTGGCCCACGCAAAAGCCCCTCCCGGCGCCGGTGAGGACGACTGCCCGCACCTCGGGGTCGCGTGCAGCCTTGAGCGCCGCCGCGAGGAGCTCGTGCATGGCCGCGTCGAAGGCGTTCAGCACGTCGGGCCGGTTGAGCGTGATCGTTAGAACAGCTCCGTCTCGACTCGTCTCGACCTCGGGCATCTCCCCTCCTTGAGCGTCGCGGCAGCGTTGAAGCGCATTGCTAGTTTGACCGCATGACAGAGGTTCTGTTCGTCGACGGGATTCTTGGCCCCGACCGGCCCGGGACGGACAGCGGCGCCCATCCCGATGAGCACCCGCTCGACGCCTACTCGCGCGTCGTCACCCAGGTCGCGGAGCGCCTGGCGCCCTCCGTGGCGAGCCTGCGGGTCGCACGGCGGGTCCGCGGAGGTCGCGTCCTCGACGGGGGCGGCTCGGCAGTCGTCGTCACGCCGGACGGTCTCATGCTCAGCTCCGCGCACGTGGTCGCACGAACGAGCGGGAGCGGGCGCGCCTCCTTTCCCGACGGGCGCGAGTGCGAGTTCGAGGTGGTCGGCTCCGATCCGCTTTCGGATCTTGCCGTCCTCCGGGCCGGCGCAAGCGATCTCGCACCCGCGGAGCTGGGCGACGCGGAGCAACTTCGAGTCGGTCAGCTCGTCGTCGCGATCGGAAACCCGCACGGGTTCGGCGGATCGGTCACCGCAGGTGTCGTGTCGGCGCTCGGCCGCTCCCTGCCGACCCGCTCCGGCTCGGCGAGCCGCCTCGTCGAGAACGTGATCCAGACGGATGCCGCCCTGAATCCCGGCAACTCCGGTGGAGCGCTGGTGGACGGCCTCGGACGCGTCGTCGGTGTGAACACCGCGGTCGCCGGAGTCGGGCTGGGGCTGGCGGTTCCGATCAACGCGACCACGCGCCGGATCCTGGCCGCGCTCATGCGCGACGGCGTCTTCCGCCGGGCCTACATCGGGATCGCAGGGGGCTCGCGGCCGCTCCCGCCTCGGCTCGCACGCAAGCTCGAGCGCGAGCAGGGGATCGAGGTGGTCGAGGTGGTCGACGGAAGCCCGGCCGCGCGGGCTGGTCTCCGCCCCGAGGATCTGATCCACGACGTGGACGGCGTGCCCGTCACCGACGCAGGTGACCTCCAGCGGCTGATGACCGGCGAGCTGATCGGCCGCACGATCCATGTGCGGGTCATCCGCGGCGAGTCCACCCTCGACCTCCCCGTCGTCCCGGTCGAGCTAGAGCTCTAGAGCTAGCGCCCCTCGAACTCAGGATCGCGCTTCTCGGTGAAGGCCGAGAGGCCCTCCTTCGCGTCCTCGGAGGCGAAGGCGAGGTAGAGGGAGCGCCGCTCGTAGTCGAGGCCGACCTCGAGCGACGTATCGAAGGCCCGGTTGACGGATGCCTTCGCAAGCTGCTGGGCGACCGGGCCCTTCGAGGCAATCTCACGAGCGAGTCGCTTCGCCTCGTCGAGCCACGCCTCCCGGGCGACGACCCGCGCCACGAGACCGGCCAGCTCGGCCTCGCGGGCGTCGAGGAAGCGTCCCGTCAGGATCACGTCCATCGCCTTGGCCTTGCCGACCGCGCGCGTGAGCCGCTGCGTGCCGCCTGCGCCCGGGATGATGCCGAGGCCGGTTTCCGGCTGGCCGAACTTCGCCGTTTCGGAGGCCACGATCAGGTCGCAGGCCATCGCGAGCTCGCAGCCTCCACCGAGGCAGAAGCCCGAGACGGCCGCGACGAGCGGGGTCCGGAGTCCACGGATCGAGTCCCACTGCTCGACGCGCCGCTGTCGGAGCATGTCCATCGCGGTCGCGTCCGCCATCTCGGCGATGTCGGCCCCGGCAGCGAAGGCGCGGTCGTTCCCGGCCAGGACGATGCAGCGGATCTCGGGGTCGGCGTCGAGCTCCTCGAGCGCTCCGACGAGCTCGTTCATCAGCTGGTTCGAGAGCGCGTTCAGCTGCTCCGGTCGGTCGAGGGTGACGAGCGCGATCCTGTCGTCGCGCTCGACGCGAACGGTCATGTCTCCTTCCGGTCGAGGAACTTCCGGACCGCCTCCTGCGGCTCCTCGGTCGCCATCGAGAGCGCGAGCCAGTCGCGGGCATGGCCGATCGTCTCGTTCCAGGCCAGGTTCCGCCAGAAGTTGAGCTGCTCCTTCGTGTACCGAACCGTCTGCGGCAGCTTCGCGGCGAGCTTCTCCACGAGCTCGTCGACGGCAGCATCGAGGTCGGCGCGCGGCACGACGCGGTTCACGAGGCCCCACTCGCGGGCTTCCTCCGGTGAGATCTCCTCGCAGAGGAAGAGGATCTCCCGGGCACGCCGATCGCCGACCATGATCGGCAACCACTGGGTGGCGCCCCCGGCGGGCACGGAGCCGTGCTCCGGCCCGACATGGCGAATGAACGCATCGTCGACCATGACCGCGAGGTCACAGGCCATCTGGAGCTCGTTGCCGCCGCCGACACAGACGCCGTTGATCCGCGCGAGCGTCGGCTTGCCGATCTCGCGGAGGCGGTCGTGGGCGTCCTTGAAGGCTCCGAACCACTTCCAGTACTCCCCCGGCTTTCCGAGGTAGTCCTCCGACCACGACTTCAGGTCGGCGCCCACACAAAACGCTCGCCCGGTGCCCGTAAGCACGACCACCCGGATCTCGTCGTCCCACGAGGCGTCCTCGCAGGCGCGCGCCAGCTCCCGCAGGAGCTGGAAGTCGAATGCGTTCAGCACCTCCGGCCGGTTCAGCGTGATCGTTGCCCGCGGCGACGCCTTTTCGTAGACGATCTTTTCGAAGCCGAGCTCGGAGGGCTTTCGCGGCTCGGGCCGGGTCGGCTCCGTCATTCGCTCACGTCGGCGAAGAGCACGTGAAAGCGCCCGCCCATTTCCATGGCGTCCTTGCCGGTCGCCATGAACTCCTCGCTTCGGGCGGCCTCCTGAAAGGCGTCTCGGTTCGGAAACTCCCACTCCGCGTAGTACGCGAACTGCGGCTCGCCACGGGGTGCACCGAAGATCGGGCCGTGCCGGAACGTCCCGCCGGGGACTTGCCGGCAAAGCTCGGCGTGCCGCTCATAGCGCTCCTGCTCCGGCTCCTCCTCGTACAGGACGAACGCCCTGACCATGCGCCTCCTCCCGTCGCTCGCGGCGACAGGCTAACGGCTTCCGAGCACGGCGGTCTCCGAGGTCAGACGCTGCGCCAGGTCGACCGGAAGAGCCAAGAGAAGGATGACGAGGATCGCAACTCGTCTCGGTTCGTAAGGCCTACGGAGACGTGGTTGCCGGGACGTCGGCAGCCGGGGCCGCATCCTCAGAAGCGCTACGCCGTTCTTCCGCTTGCGTCGACAAGAGCCTCCTCGAGGATCTCCAGCCCGCGCTCGAGGTCCTCATCGGAGATCACGAGCGGCACGAGAACTCGGACGACGTTTCCGTAGAGGCCGCAGGCGAGGATGATCAGCCCGCGCTCGCGGGCGGCCACGAGGGTTGCGGTGGTGAGCCCGGCGGCCGGCGCCTTCGTCTCACGGTCTTCGACGAGTTCGATCGCCTGCATGGCTCCAAGACCTCGTACCTCACCGATCGCCTCGATCCGCTCCGCCATCTCCTCCAGCCCGGCTCGAATGTGAGTGCCGATCGACTCTGCACGCTCGCGGAACTCCGGCGTGGCAACCTCGTCCAGGGTCGCGACCGCCGCCGCGCATGCGACGGGATTGCCGCCGAAGGTGCCACCGAGCCCGCCGGCCGGAACGGCGTCCATGACCTCCGCACGGCCGGTGACGCCGGCGAGCGGGAGCCCGCCGCCGAGTGACTTCCCGGAGACCATGAGGTCCGGCTCCACTCCATAGCGCTCAATCGCCCAGACGGTCCCGGTACGTCCGACGCCGCTTTGCACCTCGTCGTCGACGTAGAGGATGCCGTACTTGCCGCAGAGCTCTGCAAGGCGGGTGGGGAAGTCCTCCGGCATCGGGATGAACCCGCCCTCGCCCTGCACCGGCTCGAGCACGACGCAGGCGACGGACTCGGGGTCGACGTCCGCCTTGAACAGGAGCTCCAGCGCGTGAATCGCGTCGTCGGTGGTGACGCCCCGGTACGGATACGGCGCCGGAGCCCGGTAGACCTCGGGCGCGAAGGGTCCGAAGCCGCGCTTGTACGGGACGACCTTGCTCGTCATCGTCATCGTCAGAAGCGTGCGACCGTGGAAGGCCCGGTCAAAGGTGATCACCGCCGGGCGCCCGGTGGCGACGCGCGCGATCTTGACTGCGTTCTCCACCGCCTCTGCACCGGAGTTCAGGAGAATCGACTTCTGCTCCTTCCCCCGGCAAGGCGAGAGCTCGCCAAGGCGCCGGCAGGCCTCGACATAGGGCTCGTACATCCCGACCATGAAGCATTGGTGCAGGTAGCGGTCGACTTGCTCGTGGATCGCGGCGACCACCGAGGCGGGGCCATGACCGAGGTTTTGGCAGCCGAGGCCGCCGGCAAAGTCGATGTAGCTCTTGCCGTCGACGTCCTCGATGTGCGTTCCGCCTGCGCGAGCGACAACCAGAGGCGGAGTGGCAACGCCACGTGCGACGTAACGCTCGCGTGCCTCGACTACCGCCTGGGTCGCGCTACGCTCCGTGACTTCCATCGGCCGATACTACTCAAGTCTGCCGAGATCTGGATATATGCTCGGCCGCGTGTCGGGAAGCGGGTTTGCCGTTGCCCTTGCGCTCTTGGCGGGGCTCGCCGGCTCCATCCAGATCGCAGTCATGGGCCGCTTCGGGGACCGGATCGGCTCGTTGGAGGCACTGGCGTTCTCCCTCCTCGTGTCGACGGTGATCGCAACGGCTGCACTCGTGGCGCTCCGGGGGTCACTGGACGGTTTCGCGACCGCGGTGCGCCAACCGCCGTGGCTCTGGCTGGGCGGCGTCATGGGCTTCTTCATCGTCTTCACGATCACATTCGCGCAGCCGCGCATCGGCACGACCGCGACGATCGGCCTCCTGATCGCGGGCCAGCTCGCAATGGGCGCCCTCATCGATCGGTTCGGGCTCTTCGGGGTGGAGCGAATCGACCTGACCTTGCCTCGGCTCCTCGGCATTGCGCTCCTGGCGGTCGGCGCGGCGCTCTCCCTCCACCGGGCCTAGAGGCCGACGACGTCGTCCGGGCGCACGGGCACGCGGCTCAGCTCGCGACCGGTGGCGTCGCGAAGCGCCGCGACGATCGCGGCGGTCGAGACCACCGTCGGCGGCTCCCCCACCCCCTTGACGCCGAAGGGTGCATCCGGCTCTGCCTCTTCCACGAGCTCCGCGACGACAGTGGGCATGTCGAGAGCGGTCGGGATCAGATAATCGGTGAAGCTCGCGTTCGTGATCACCCCGTCGCGCGTGAGGATCTCCTCCATGAGCGCGAGGCCGAGCCCCTGCGCCGTGCCGCCTTCGATCTGACCGTAGACGGCCTGGGGGTTGATCGCCTTGCCGACGTCCTGGGCAGTTCCGACCCAGACGACGCGCGTCAACCCGAGCTCGACGTCGACTTCGACCACGACCCGCATGGCCGCACACGCGAATGCGACATGGGCTCGCTCGCCGGTGATCTGGCCGGTCTCGGGATCGAGGGGCGTCGTCTCCCGGTGGCGGTAGACGCGCTCCAGGTCGATTTCGGCATCTCCGAGCGTGCCGCCGCGCCGTTCGAGCTCCTCGCGGGCGGCCCGGCAGGCGAGCTGAACCGCTCCCGCCGCCATCCAGGTCATCCGCGAAGCCGAGGCCGAGCCTGCCGAGCCGACGGTGGCCGTCGTGTGCGGGGCGAGCACGATGTCCTCGATGCCGAGCTCAGTTCGTGCGACCTGGACGACGACGTTAGAGACCCCCTGGCCGACCTCTGCCGCGGCGCAGTGCACCTCGGCCATCAGAGTGCCTCCCGCGCCCTCGAAGAGGCGAACGCGGGCGCTCGTGTAGTCGTCGAAGCCCTCCGAGTAGCAGATGTTCTTGAACCCGACCGCGAACCCGATTCCCCGCCGGATGCCCTCTCCGCGGGTCGTGTTGCCGGCTCCGCCCGGCAGCCGGATCGCATCCCTCGGCAGGGGCTCGGGCGTAGGCAAGGGGATCGCGGCGGCTCGGCGGATCACATCGGCCACAGGCAATGAGCCGGTCACCCGCTGGCCGGTCAGGAGCGTGTCGCCCGGGGCGAGTGCGTTTCTCAGCCGTAGCTCGACGGGATCGATGGCGAGCGCCTCCGCGAGCTTGTCCATCTGCGCTTCGGCCGCGAAGCATGTCTGCACAGCGCCGAACCCGCGCATCGCGCCGCAGGGGGGATTGTTCGTATAGACGCACGTCGACTCAATGTGCGCGTTCTCGACCGCGTAGGGGCCGCAGGCGAAGGAGGCTGCGTTCGAGGTAACGGCCGTCGAGCTCGATGCGTAGGCGCCCCCGTCCAGGAGGATCCGCATGCGGACGCAGACGAGCTTCCCGTCACGGTTCGCCCGGTGCTCCGCCCAGATACGCGCGGGGTGCCGGTGGATGTGGCCGACGAAGGACTCCTCGCGGTTGTAGACCATCTTGACGGGCCGGTTCGTGTGGAGCGCCAGCATCGCCCCGTGGATCTGCATGGAGAGGTCCTCTCGCCCGCCGAACGCTCCCCCGACTCCTGCCAGGTGGATACGGACTTGCTCGGGCGCAAGTCCGAGGCAGGGCGCGACCTGGTCGCGGTCGACGTGCAGCCACTGGGTTGCGACGTAGACGTCCACTCCTCCCTCGCCGTCCGGCACGGCAAGCCCGGATTCGGGGCCGAGAAACGCCTGATCCTGGATTCCGAGGTCGTACACGCCGGAGACGGCAACGTCTCCCTGGGACTCCGGGTCACCGTGGCGGATGACCATGGAGCGCACGACGTTCGGCCTCGGGTCGTCCCGGTACCCGTGCCCCTGCGTCCAGCTCTGAGGGTGGATTGGCTCCGCGTCGGCAGCAGCAGCTGGATCGACGACCGGAGCGAGAGGCTCGTACTCGACGCGAATCTGCTCGGCCCCTCGCCGTGCCTGCTCCGGATGTTCCGCGGCAACGAGTGCGACGGGCTCGCCGAAGTACCGCACGCGGTCGAATGCGAGCACCGGCTGGTCTCGGAACTCGAGGCCGTAGCGCTTGTCGCCCGGGACGTCCTCGTGCGTGAGAACCGCGTGGACACCGTCCATGCTGAGGGCGGCGCCGAGATCGATCGAGACGATCCGGGCGTGCGCATGCGGGCTGCGGAGCGTGTGACCCCAGAGCATCCCGGCCGCGAACAAGTCGCTCGAGTAGGCAAACTCGCCGGTCACCTTCGGGATGCCGTCAACACGACGGAGGCTTTCGCCGACGCGGCCCAGTTCGAGCTTGCGAACGGGCGCGCTCAGCGTTCCACTCCTGGCACCACCTGTGCACCACGCGTTCGCTTTTGCGCCTTAAGCTGGAACGCGAGCAGGGGGCGGGTCGGGACCCGAGTTACACGCGCGGGTAACTTCATCGCGACGCCGCCAGCCGGACTGCGTCGAAGATCTTCGTGTACCCGGTGCACCGGCAGAGATTTCCCGAGAGAGCCTCCCGGATCTCGTCCTCGCCAGGGTCGGGAGAGCGCTCCAGGAGGTCTGCCGTCGCCACCACGAGGCCCGGGGTGCAGAACCCGCACTGGACTGCACCCGCTTCGACGAAGGCCTCCTGGACGCGATGCAGCCTTCCTTCGTCGACCAGGCCCTCGACGGTCACCACCTCATGACCGTCCGCCTGCGCGGCCAGGACGAGGCACGCGCACACCAGTGTCCCGTCGAGGAGCACCGAGCACGAACCACACTCTCCCTGCTCGCACGCATTCTTCGACCCCGGCAGGCCAAGCCGCTCCCGTAGCGCAAAGAGGAGGCTTTCACCGCCCCAGACGTCGGCCTCGTGGGGCTCACCGTTCACGGTCAGCGCGATCCTCACGTGAGGCACCGCTCCAGCGCCCGCTCCACGAGGACGCGGAGGGCATGCCGACGGTAGGCGGCCGTGCCGCGCACGTCGTCGATCGGAGCTGCGTCGGCGGCGACCCGCTCGGCGAACTCCGCCCGCTCCGAAAGCGGTGCGCGTACTAGTCCGACAACCGGGCCGGCCGAGCCGTACGCGGCCCGCACCTCGTCTCGCTCACGATCAGCCACGAGCGCCAGCGAGACGACGGCGATCACCATGGCGTTCCTGGGCCCGACCTTCATGAAGGTCTGCGGGGCCCCGGACGGCTGGAGGCGTACCGCCAGAATCAGCTCATCCTCCTCGAGCGCGTTCTGCTTCGGTCCGAGCAGGAAGTCGACCAGCGCCACCACCCGAGTGCCACGCACGCTTGCGACCTCCACCTCAGCTCCCTCGATCAGAAGCGGCGGCAGAGCGTCACCGGCGGGAGAGGCGGTTCCGAGATTCCCACCGATCGTCGCTCGGTTGCGGATCTGCGGCGATCCGACTGTTCGCGACGCCTCAGCGAGCGCTGGAAACTCCTCGGCAAGCGGCGTCCGCATCGCCTCCGTAAAAGTGAGTCCGCTTCCCAGCCTGACTGCTCCGTTGTCTCCCGACCAGCCTCGCAGCTCGGCTACTTCGTTCAGGTTCAGGACGTGCTCGGGCCGCGCCCGGTCGAAGTTGAGGTCGACGAGCACATCCGTGCCGCCGGCGATCGGACGAGCCGCAGGATGCGCCGCCTTCATTTGCAGCGCCTCGTCGAGCGAGCGTGGGGTCATCACGTCCATCCGCACCCGTTTATACGACGCGACGGCAGAAATTCCCAACCCTGCCGGTTATGGTCAGCGCCATGATTGACCTCGCGAGGCGCATCGCCGTCGCTCGGGGAGACGAGTCGGCCGACCTCGTCATTCGCGGCGGATCGGTCCTGTCGGTGTTCACGCGTGAGTGGCTCCAGACCGACGTCGCGATCGTCGACGGCTTCGTGGCCGGGCTCGGCGAGTACGACGGGAACGAGACGATCGACGCCACTGGTCGCTTCGTGGTGCCGGGGTTCATCGATGCGCACATGCACATCGAGACCTCGAAGCTTCTCGTCGGTGAGTTCGCGCGGCTCGTCCTGCCCCTCGGTACAACCGCGGTGGTCGCAGACCCCCACGAGATCGCCAACGTGCTCGGCACGGACGGGATCCATTGGCTCGCAGATCTTTGCGACGACGTACCGCTCGACGTCTTCTTCATGGCATCTTCCTGCGTCCCCGCCTCGCGATTTGAGTCACCGCGCAGACCGCTGACTGCCGGAGACCTCGAAGGCCTCCTCCACCGCCGCCGGGTGATCGGCCTCGCCGAGATGATGAACTTCCCCGGCGTGATCGCGGGCGACGAGCACGAGCTCGAGAAGCTCCGGCTCGGGGAGGCCGGGCACGTCGATGGGCACGCGCCCGGAGTGCTCGGAAAGGAGCTGAACGCCTATGCGGGAGCAGGCATTCGCTCCGACCACGAGGCGTTCACCGCGGAGGAAGGCCGCGAGCGGCTCCGCGCCGGCATGTGGCTCCTGATCCGCGAGGCAACAGCGGCTCGAAACCTTCATGCCCTTCTGCCCCTCGTGCAGGAGTTCGGCCCAAGCCGGATCGCCTTCTGCACGGACGACCGCGAGCCTGAGCACATCGCTGACGACGGGCACGTGAACGCACTCGTCCGCGATGCGGTCGCATTCGGAATTCCCCCGACGGACGCTCTCGTGATCGCCTCACTTGAATGCGGCGCTCTGGCACCGTCTCGACCATCTCGGCGCCGCGGCACCCGGCTATCAGGCCGACCTTCTGGTGCTCCCGGATCTCGAGAGCTTCGTTCCCGACCTCGTCTTGAAGGCCGGTCGTCCACCTCCCGAGATCCCCGAGATCACGGTCCCCGAGTGGGTCAAGCACAGCGTCCGCATCCAGCCGGTCGCGTCGAACGACTTCGAGATTCCGTGGGAGGCCGGGATGGCGCGGGTCATCGGGCTCGTGCCCGGTCAGATCGTCACCGACTCGCTCTCGGACGAGCTCACCGTCGAAGACGGCTCAGCAGTCGCCGACCCGAAGCGCGACCTCGCCAAAGTAGCGGTCATCGAGCGCCATCTCGGGACCGGGCGAATCGGCCTCGGGTTCGTCCGCGGCTTCGGGCTCCAAAGCGGCGCGTTCGCCTCGACGTTCTCCCACGACGCGCACAACATCGTGATCGTCGGAGTGGACGACGGTGACATGGCCCGAGCCGCGGCACGCCTCGCCGAGCTCGGTGGGGGCATCGTGGTCGTGGAGAGTCGAGGTGTCCGCGCCGAAATGCCCCTGCCCGTGGCGGGTCTCCTCTCGGAGGCGCCGCTCGAAGAGGTGATCGCCGAGAGCCGCGCCGTCACCGCGGCCGCGGCCGACCTCGGCTGCACGCTGCCAGCCCCTTTCCAGTCGATGGCGTTTCTCGCGCTCTCCGTGATCCCGAGCCTCAAGATCACCGACCGCGGGCTCGTCGACGTCGAGCGCTTCGAGCTCGTTCCGCTCGGTTCATGAGCACGCTCTTCACAGACGCCTACGTCGCCACCATGGACGGCGATGGCAGGGAGCTGGAGGGTTGGATACTCGTCGAGGACGGGCTCGTGTCCGCAGTCGGGGACGGCCCACGACCGGACGCTGGCAAGACGACCAGCCTCGGCGGGGCGCTCGTGACGCCGGGGCTCGTCAACACCCACCACCACCTCTATCAGACGCTGACCCGGACCCGTGCTCAGGAGGCCGACCTGTTCACCTGGCTACGGACTCTCTACCCGGCCTGGAGTCGAATCGACGCTGAGTCCGAGTATGCAGCCGCGCGTACGGGGCTCGCCGAGCTCGCGCTCTCCGGCTGCAGCACGGTCTTCGACCATCATTACGTCTTCCCCGAAGGGCGGGAAGGCATCGTTGAGGCCGAGGTGCAGGCGGCGCGCGAGCTCGGGGTCAGGCTGGTTGCGTCACGGGGCTCGATGGACCTCGGCGAGTCGCAAGGCGGGCTGCCGCCGGACGAGCTCGTCGAGGAAGCCGACGCGGTGCTGGCCGAGACCGAGAGGCTCGCGCATCTCCATGAGACCGGGACAGGCGCCGTGATCCAGATCGCTGTGGCACCCTGCTCGCCCTTCTCGGTCACCAGGCGGCTGATGACAGAGTCCGCCGAGCTTGCGCGACGTCTCGGCCTCCTGCTCCATACTCACCTGGCCGAGACCGTGGAGGAGGAGGAGTACTGCGTCGAGCTCTACGGCTGCCGCCCTGTCGAGTACATGGAGGAGCTGGGCTGGCTCGACTCCGATGTCTGGTGTGCACACTGCGTGCACCTCTCGGAGACCGACATTGATCGCTTTGCAGCCACGGGTACCGGCGTCGCTCACTGCCCGACGTCGAATCTCCGTCTCGGTGCCGGCATCGCTCCGGTGCGCGCCCTACTCGACGGCGGGGTCCGAGTGGGCCTCGGGGTGGACGGGTCAGCGTCGAACGAGCGCGGGGATCTTTCGGCCGAGCTCAAGCAGTCGCTCCTCGCGGCGCGAGGCCGCGGTGGGCCGACAGCGCTCACCGCCCGCGAGGCCCTCCGACTCGGCACGCGCGGCGGCGCCGAGGTGCTCCACCGTGCGGATCTGGGCTCGATCGAGCCCGGCAAATGCGCCGACCTCGCCGTCTGGCGGACGGACGGCCTCGAGTTCGCAGGCGCGACCGACCCGGTCGCCGCGCTTGTCCTGGCCGGACCGCACCGCGTCGACCGGCTGTACGTGGGAGGAGAGGAAGTCGTCCGCGACGGACGACTCGTGCGGGCCGAGACGGCCGAAATCGCGCAGGAGCAACGGAGACAGGCGGAGAAGTTCGCAGCATGAGTGCTTCTCTCTCCACGCACGTCCTCGATGTCGAGCGCGGTGAACCGGCGCGAGGCGTCCGGATCGAGCTGTACCGAGGGAGCGATGTCGTGGCCGCCGCGGAAACGGACGACGAGGGCCGGGTCGGAGACCTGGGAGGCACGCTCGACCCCGGCGGATACCGCCTCGTCTTCCATCCGCCCTCGCCGCTCTTCCGGCGCGTCGAGCTCGAGCTTGCGCTCGAGGACAGACACCACCACGTTCCCCTCCTCGTCTCCTCGTACGCGTGCGTGATTTACCGCGGCAGCTGAGCGTGGATGAGCTCGCTGAGCTCTTCGAGGGGCGGACGCGACTCGTCGAGCACCTCGCCAAGACCGAGGATCCGCTCGGTCGCTCCGAAAGTGTGATCGCCGGGCTGACCGAGGCCGAGAAGATCGAGGCGCTCGATGCGCACCCGGCAATCGGAGCACGGAGTCTCTCCGACAGGTCGGCCCGAGAGCAGGGCGAGGAGGCTGAGTCCGAGGTTGCCGCCGAGCTCCGTCGGCTGAACCGAGCCTACGAGGAGAAATTCGGATTTCGGTTCGTCGTCTTCGTGAACCGCCGGTCACGCGCGGATCTGGTCCCTATCCTCCGCGAGCGACTGGTCCGCCCACGCGAAGAGGAGCTGACGACGGCGCTCGAGGAGCTCGTCGCAATCGCCCGCGACCGCTGGAGGCAGGGATGAGCATCCACTACGGCAAGGCCGAGATCGGGGTCTACCGGACCGACGGGATCAAGTCACTCTTCGCTGCCGACGTCACGCTGGACGTCTTCGGGGAGAACTTCATGCCGGCGTACACCGAGGGCGACAACTCGCTCGTGGTTGCGACGGACACCATGAAGAACTTCGTGCACGCGAACGCGCTCGAGTACGGCGGCGAGTCGCTCGAAGGGCTCCTTGACCTCCTCGGCGAGCGCTTCCTCGACACCTACGACCACGTCCAGCGGATCCGGCTCGCGGCGCGAGAGATCCCGCTGGAGCGTAAAAGCGATGTCCTCTTCCAACGGCAGTACGGCGACAGGGGCGTCGCCGAGCTCGAGCTCGGCCGGGAAGGGGTGGTCGATCGTCGCTCCGGTCGGGAGGGCGTTCACCTGATCAAGATCACGGGCAGCTCGTTCACCCGGTTCGCGCGCGACGACTACACGACGCTTCCCGAGACAGTCGATCGACCCCTGTTCGTCCATCTCGATGTCCACTGGCGCTACCTGGACAAGGCCGGCCCGGTGCCGAGTGCCGACGTACGGGACTCGCTCGCAGAGACGTTCGACGACTTCAACTCAAAGTCGATCCAGCACCTCGTCCACGAGATGGGGCGCCGTCTGCTCGACCGTTTTCCGGGGATCGCCGAGCTCTCGTTCGAAGCGCAGAACCGACTCTGGGATACCGCCCAGGTCTCCGAAGCGGACGAGCGCGTCAAGGTCTACACGGATCCACGACCGCCCTACGGCATGATCGGGCTCACGCTGAGGCGGTAGGTTCAGCCCGTGCTCGACATCCTCGTCGGCGACCTTCGCTTCAAGGCCCGCCTCGAAGAGGAGGTCTCGCCGCGAACAGTCGCGGCGGTACGCATGCTCCTTCCCCTGGAGGCACAACTGCTGCAGGCCCGTTGGAGCGGCCAGGCAGCCTGGGTTCCTCTCGGGGAGCTCGACGCGAAGGTCGGGCCGGAGAATCCCACGAGCTACCCGGCTCCGGGCGAGATTCTGCTCTACCCCGGGGGGGTCAGCGAGACCGAGATCCTCTTTCCGTACGGGCGGACATGCTTCGCGAGCATGGCCGGCCAACTCGCGGGTAACCACTTCGCGACCCTGGTGGAGGGGGCCGAGCAGCTGCCGGAGCTCGGCAGGCGGGTCGTCTGGGACGGCGCCCAGCCGATTCGCTTCAAGCTCGCCTAACCGGCGAGGCGGCCGAGGGCGGCGGCCAGGGCATCGACGCAGAGGGCGGCGTCCTCCGGGCTCGTGTACTCCTCGGGGGCATGGCTGATGCCGCCGACGCTTCGGACGAAGAGCATGCCGGCCTGCACGCCCGAGGCCGCGAGGATGCCGGCATCGTGCCCGGCACCCGACGCCAACTCGAAGACCGGAAGCCGTAGCCGCTCGATCTCCTCGCCGAGCACGTTCGTGACCGCTGCGTCCATCGCCACAGGTGGGGTGACCGCGAGCTCGGCCCCGATCGCGTCGAGGAGGGCGTCGAGGCGCGTCTGATCGGGCGCGCGCGCGTCGACGGTCAGCGTGACGCTCCCCGGGACGACATTCGCCGCGCCTGGCTCGACCACGAGGTTGCCGACCGTGGCCACCGCCCCTTCGATCCCGGCAGCGGCATCACGCACGTGCAGAACGAATTCAGCCGCTGAGCAGAGTGCGTCCTCGCGTGCGTCCATGGGCGTCGTCCCTGCATGACGCGGAACACCGGCGAACTCGACCGTCCCACGGGCCTGGCCGGCGATCGAGGTCACAATGCCGAGCGGAACGCCTGCGCGCTCGAGAACCGGGCCCTGTTCGATGTGAGCCTCCACAAAAACAGCAGGGAGGCCGCCCCCAGCAGTCTGAGGCGGCAACCCCAGCGCTTCCAGCTCGCCGCGCCCGACCAGACCGCACCGAGCCCGGCTCCCGAGACACCCGGGGGCGTAGGACGATCCTTCCTCGTCCCTGAAGGCCACGACGGCCACGGTCCGGCCGGGTGCTTGGAGCCGGTTGACGGCCTCGAGCCCGGCAACGACGCCGAGGGCGCCGTCGAAGCGCCCCCCGGCCGGAACCGAGTCCAGGTGCGAGCCGGTCCAAAGCTCTCCGGCAGCCGGATCCGACCCGGCCAGGCGACCGAAAAGGTTTCCCCAGGCATCCCTCTCGACAGCAAGCCCCGCCTCTTCCATCCACCCGGAAGCAAGCTCATGGGCAGCGTCCTCGGCAGCGCTGAGGCCGGGGCGGTTCGCTCCCTTCCCGCCTCCGATCCCGTAGAGCCGCTCGAGGCGCTCGAGGATCTGCTCGGCGCTCCTTGATCCGGTCATCGTCATGTCCTACATCATCTTCGTGAACACGCGATCCCGAGATGGGGAGCATCCAGGGCTGGAGGGCCGTCCCGCTCCTCACGGGACAAGTCGGCTGAGCCTAGAGGTCTAGAGGCCGAACGGGTTGACCGGTTTGGAGCCCGTGGAGACGACAACGCTCTTCGTCTCGAGATACATGTCGAGCGCCTCGATCCCGAGCTCCCGGCCGAAGCCTGACTGTTTGTAGCCTCCGAACGGAATCCCGGGGAAGGCCGAATACGGGGCATTGATGCCAACTGTCCCGGACTTGATCTGGCGCGCGAGTCGATGCCCGCGGCCGGGATCACCGGTCCAGACGGTTGCCACCAGGCCGTACTTGATGTCGTTGGCGATTCGGATGGCGTCCTTTTCGTCCTCGAACGGAATCACCGAGACGACTGGGCCGAAGATCTCCTCCTGCGCCACGAGCATGCGGTTGTCCACGTTCGCGAGCACCGTGGGCGGGTAGAAGGTTCCCTTCCCCTCCGGCAGCTCGCCACCCGTGACGATCTCGACCCCTTCGTCGCGCCCCTGCTCGACGAAGCCGTGCACCTTCTCACGATGCGCGTCGGAGATGAGTGCTCCCATCTGGGTCTCGGCGTCGAGTGGGTCGCCGACTTTGAGCTTGGCCGTCGTCTCGGTGAAGCGCGAGACGAACTCGTCGTAGATGGGCTGCTCGACGAGCACCCGGGAGCGGGCGTCGCAGCTCTGACCGGCCGAGTAGTAGATGGCATAAACCGAGGAGGGGATCGCGTCGTCGAGGTTCGCATCCGCGAAGACGAGGCTCGGGCTCTTGCCCCCCAGCTCGAGCGAGAGGCGCTTGATGGGCTCGGCGCAGAGCCGCATGACCTCGCTGCCGGTGCGAGTCGAGCCGGTGAACGCGACCTTGTCGACCCCGGGGTGCGAGACGAGGTAGGCGCCGGTCGTCGGGCCGTCGCCGGGGAGAACGTTGACGACCCCGGCAGGGATGCCGACTTCGGCTGCAAACTCGGCCAGGCGCAGGGCGCTCAGCGGGGTCGCAGGGTCGGGCTTCAGGACGACCGTGCACCCGGCGGCCAGCGCCGGTGAAAGCTTCCAGGCGGCCAGCATGATCGGGTAGTTCCAGGGAACGATCTGGGCACATACGCCTACGGGCTCCCGGAGTGTGTACGAGAGGACGGAACCGCCGATCGGAATGGAGCGGCCGGCAATCGATCCGATCGCGGATGCGAAGTAGCGGAAGTTCTCGACCGCCGTCGCGACCTCGCCCTTGACCGACGACATTGCCTTGCCGACGTTCCGCGTCTCGAGGTCTACGAGCTCCTTCCGGTTCGCGTGGAGGGCATCGGCGAGCGCGTGCAGGAGGCGCGAGCGCTCGGTCGGCGGCGTCTTCCCCCAGGGCCCGTCGAGCGCGGCACGGGCAGCCGAGACAGCGCTGTCCACGTCTTCGGGGCCGGCAATCGCCGCCCTGGCCAGCGGCTCCCCGGTGGCGGGCTCGTGAAGCTCGCGAACCTCACCCGAGGCGGGCTCGACGAGCGCGCCGTCGATGAAAAGTCCGTACTCCCGCACGGTCGCGACAGCCATCGGCGGCACCATACCGATTGACGCGCGTCTAATTTTGGGGGCCCCATCGGCCCCCTCCTGGGGCCGACTCTAGCCCAGCTGGGCGCGCGTGTGGGTGACGGCTTCGCAACGACTCTCCGCGCGCTCCGGCGGCTCGCCCTGGCCCGATCCGAGCCGCCTCGATGTGGGAAGCGCCACCCCAAACGACCTGAGCTTGCTGCGCCGCGCCCCGAGTGGATCAGCCGCGACCCGCTTCGGTTCGCTCGAAGACTGCCGCCTGGCCCTGGCCGACCCCCACGCAAAGCGTCGCGAGCCCGAAGCGACCCCCTCTGCGGCCGAGCTCGTGGAGGAGCGTCACGACCAGGCGAGCACCGCTCATCCCGAGCGGATGACCGACCGCGATCGCACCGCCGTTCACGTTTACCCGCTCCGGGTCGAATCCGAGCTCGCGGATCACGTGCAGGCTCTGCGAGGCGAACGCCTCGTTCAGCTCGACGAGATCGATGTCCGCAACCTCGAGTCCGGCCCGCGCAAGAGCCTTTTGCACCGCGGGAACCGGACCGATTCCCATCACCCGCGGGTCAACGCCCGCAACGGCGCTCGCGACGAAACGGCCGAGTGGCTCGATGCCGAGCTCGCGAGCCTTCTCCTGACTGGCAACGACGAGGGCCGCGGCACCGTCGTTCAGCCCGCTCGAGTTCCCTGCCGTCACGGTCCCGCCCTCCCGGAAGGCGGGCTTGAGCGTGGAGAGCTTCTCGAGCGTCGAGTCCGCCCGTGGTTGTTCGTCGGCGTCGATCCCGTCGACTGGCACGAGCTCCTCCCGAAAACGACCTGCCTCGACTGCGGCGGCGTGGCGCCGCTGGCTCTCGAGCGCGAATGCATCCTGGTCCTCTCGGGAGACCGACCATCGCTCCGCGACGTTCTCCCCCGTCTCGCCCATCGACTCCAGAGGAAACTTCTCCTCGAGCCGCGGATTCGGAAAGCGCCAGCCGAGGGTCGTATCCCAGACGGTACGGTCTCCCCGCTCGTAGGCCTGCTCCGACTTAGCCAGAACCAGTGGGGCTCTCGTCATCGACTCCACTCCCCCGGCCACGAACAGGTCGCCGTCTCCGGCACGGATAGCGTGGCAGGCGGAGACGACGGCCGAGAGACCCGAGGCGCAGAGCCGGTTCACGGTCACTCCCGCGACGGTCTCCGGAAGCCCGGCTAGGAGCGCTGCCATCCGGGCGACGTTTCGATTGTCCTCGCCGGCCTGGTTCGCGCAGCCGAAGTACACGTCCTCGATCTCCGCCGCATCGATCCCGGCTCGCTCCACTGCGGCGGCGATCGCAAGCGCCGCCAGGTCGTCGGCGCGGTGCTCGGAGAGTGCGCCCCCGTAGCGCCCTATTGGAGTGCGGACGCCAGCCAGAATCACTGCCTCAGCCATGAGGCCAGTCTACTTTCGGGCTAGGTGACGAACTCGACCCGAACAGGGGAGTCGAAGGCGCCTGCTCGCTCGCCACGCTCGAGCAGCTCGCGAACCGCGTGACGGCCCTCGTCGCCGTAGTCCTGCGTCAGCTCGTTCACGTACATCCCGACGAAGCGGTCCACGAGCGCCGGGTCGAGGTCGCGCCCGTACTGGATCGCGTAGGCAAGGGCCTCCGTGCGGCTCGAAAGGCCGGCCTCGATCGACTCCGCCAGCACCTCGCAGAGCTCGTGCAGGAGCTCCGGGCCGAGATCCCGCCTGGCCACGCTGATTCCGAGTGGGAGGGGAAGGCCTGTCTCGAGCAGCCACCACTCGCCGAGGTCGACCACGCGGTGAAACCCTTGGCGCCCGTACGTGAGCTGACCCTCGTGGATGAGGAGCCCCGCGTCCGAGCGACCGGAGCGGACCTCCTCCATGACCTGGTCGGACGCAACCTCACGGTGGCGGAAGTCGGCCCCGAGGAAGAGTCGCAGGACGAGATACGCCGTCGTCATCCGCCCGGGGACGGCAATCTCGAGGTCGCGAAGACCTTCCGGGCTCATGGGCTCACGCGTGATGACCACCGGCCCATACCCGGAGCCCATGGTGGCTCCGTGCGGAAGAATGATGTAGCAGTCCTGCACGAAGGGGTAGGTGTGCAGCGAGATCCCGCTCACCTCGAGCCGCCCTTCGAGCGCCCATTCGTTCAGCGTCTGGGTGTCCTGGAGGACGTGCTCGAACTCGAACACACGTTGATCGACCGCGCCGGAGGCGAGGCCCCAGAACATGAATGCATCCTCCGGATTGGGGCTGTGGCCGAGCCGAATCAGCAAGGCGGCCGAGGGTAGCAATGCCTCTCCGGCCGCGACGCAGGGAGCGGCGCCTCGTAGACTTTGAGACGTGTCTAAACCTGTCCTCAGCGACGCCATCCAGGATTACCTGAAGGAGATCTACAAGCTGCAAGCAGCAGGCGAGCGCGCGACCACGTCCGCGATCGCACGTCGCATGGGAGTCGCCCCGTCGTCTGTGACCTCGATGCTGAAGAAGCTCGCCGCCCTCGGGCTGGCCGACCACGCTCCCTACCAGGGGGTTGAGCTCACAGAGGCAGGCGGGAAGATCGCGCTCGAGGTGATCCGGCACCACCGACTGCTGGAGCAGTACCTGGCGCAGACGCTGGGCCTCGGGATCGACGCCGTGCATGCAGAGGCGGACCGGCTCGAGCACGTCATCTCGGAGGAGCTCGAGGCGCGGATCGATCAGGCGCTCGGGTATCCCACGCACGACCCGCACGGAGACCCCATTCCGGACGCTGCGCTGAACGTCGAGCGTCCGGTGCTCCGGTCCCTCGAGACACTCGCGCCGGGCGAGGCCGCCACTGTCAAGAGGATTCCGGACGGGGACGCGGGCCTCCTCCGGTATCTCGCCGAGCTCGACCTCCTACCAGGCTGCCTTGTGACCGTCCGAAGCGCAGCACCCTTCGGCGGGCCGGTCACGATCGATGTCGCAGGAAGCGAGCACGCCATCTCCCGCGAGCTCGCAGGCCAGATCGGCGTCGCCTGACAATCCCTCCTAGTGGAGGGGGTGGCCGAAGAACCAGCGCTCGAGCGGCTTCAGCAGCTCTTCTTCGGCGAACGGCTCCACGTCCTCGTTCAGCCCGTCGCCGGAGGAGACTCTGAGGTCGTCCGAGAGCGCGTTGTTCGCGGCCTCGAGCGCGTCCCCCATCTCGTAGCCCTCGAACACGAAGTCCTGGCGCCCGGGTGCGACGACCGAACGTGACTTGGGGTCGATCGCTCGGCCGACGGACCAGACCGCGCCGGGCCGACGCTCGATCCAGATGACGATCTCCTCGCGAACGCCGTCCTCGCCGACCCCGTGCAGCACGCGCTGCGCGAACCGCTTCGACTCCGCGTCTCGCTCCACGGCCTCAGGATACAATCGACGCGTGGGCTTCCTTCAGCGCCTGTTCAAGGGAGAGCAAAAGGAGACCTCCGCGGCTTCGCGCGGAAGCTCGAAGGAGGAGGCGCTGGCCGCGTACATCGTTCGCGAGCACCGGCTCGGCCGCTCGATCGAAGAGATCGTCGAAGACCCGTATCTGAAAAACCGCGCAAGTGAGGAGCAGCGCCGTCGTCTGCTCGAGCGACCCGAGGTGATCCACGCAATCGGCGAGGACACCGCGGCCATGGCCCGCGAGCAGATCTCCTAGACAGCTACCCGCCTACAGGGTGGTACCGGCCCCGCGCTCGGTCGCGCGATCCAGGACGAGCTTGGCGACCGCGAGGTCCTCGGCCGCGATGCCAAGGCTCTTGAAGAGGACGATGTCGTCCTGGCTTTGCCGTCCTGCGACCTCTCCTCCGACCACCTCGGCTAGCTCGTGCACCTCGAGCCAGTCGAGCACACCGCGCTCCACCGGCTCCACCAGGTCGCCGGCCTCGACCAGCGCCTGCTCCTTCGAATCGCAGCAAACGAACGTTGCACGTTCCACGAGGGCGTTGTCGAGCTCGCGCGCTTCCAGGCGATTGGCGCCGACCGCGCAGACAAGCGCCCCCGGGCGAAGCCACTCGCCCCGGAGAACCGGATCCTTGGAGGTGGTCGCCGTGACGACGATGTCCTGTTCGGCGGCGTCTCGGTTGTACTCCGCGGCTTCGGCGCTCATGCGGGAGCAGAACTCCGCGAGCCGTTCTTCGTTCCGGCAGTAGGCCACGACACGTTCGATCGGGAGCACTGCGCGGATCGACTCCACCTGGCTCTCGGCCTGCCAGCCGCAGCCGATGATCCCGAGTGAGGTCGCCCCTTCCCGGGCAAGATGCCGCGCGGCCACCGCGCTCGCGGCTCCAGTTCGCCGCTGGCCCAACCTGTCGGCCTCGATGAGCGCGAGGAGCTCGGGACGGTCGGCCGCGAACAGCGCCACGACGAATTTGGCGCCCTCCGCGAAGCCAACATACGCCTTGAGCCCGGCGACTCCGAGCTCCAAGTCCGCGGCGGACATGACGTGCAGGAGGCCGGACTCGAGCCCGAGCCGATAGCGCGGGCGAATCTCGACAACGCCCCGCGCGATTCGCCCGAAGCAGGCCTCGACAGCCTCGACAGCGTCGGCTGCCGGCAGAAGCTCGTCCACATCGGCCTCGCGCAGGTAGAGAGGCATGGCTGGATAATCCAGGAACGTGGATGAAGTCGCGCAGGTCCGGAATGGCGTCCTCAGCCGAACGCTGGCTTAGCGTGCCGGCCGACGTCCTCGGTGAGGACGGGCGCGCGGTGATCGCGACCACGGAAGGCGACGTGGCGCTGCTCCGCGTGGAAGGCGAGCTCTATGCCGTCGACAATGCCTGCCCGCACGAGGGAAACCCCCTGGTGGAGGCCGACGTCCTGGGGCAGACCCTCGTTTGCGTCTATCACGGGTGGCGCTTCGACCTGGAGACCGGAGCGTGCCTCGCCGGCGAAGACCCGGTACGCCGCTATCCCGTAGAGACCCGCGGCGACCGGATCTGGATCGACCTCGGCGAGGGCTAGATGGTTGGTCGGTAATTGGCGCGCCCGCGGGGACGGGTCAGACCAAGCCAGGATGTGCCATCGTCCGCAGGCAAGGCTAGAAGCCTTGACAAGGGCGAGGGTGCGGCCTGGCGCCGTGTCTGGGCCGCCATCCGTGGGTGTGGTAATTGTCGATCAACCATCTAGAGCCGCACGCGGCTCCAGGGGATTCCGGGATCGCTGTAGGCCTCGGGGTGAAGCAGGTAGGCGAGGAGCTCAATGCCGTCGGCGAGCCGCGGGCCGGGACGTGAGAAATATGCGTTCCCATCCACCGCGAACACTCTGCTGTCGCGCCGGGCCACTGTCCCCAGGAGATGCGCGCTCAGATCGAGGGTGACCACCTCGCCGAGAGTCCTGTCGAGGTCGAAGCCGCACGGGGCCAGCACGACCACGTCGGGATCGAGCCCCGCAACGTCGAGCCAGCGCATCCGGTGGGAAGGCTCGCCCGACGTCCCGGCGACGTCCACTCCGCCGGCGATCGCGACCATGTCGGGTACCCAGTGACCCGCCGAGTAAGGCGGCTCGACCCACTCGGAGATGAAGATGCGCGGGGCCCCCTCGATCCCAAGCAGCGCTCCTCGGACCCGGTCGACGCGCGCTCGCATGCCGGCGACCAGCTCGGCGGCAGCCGCATCCGCACCGAGCCATGAGCCCAGTGAGACGATGCCGTCCAGCACGTCCTCGAAGGTCGACGGTGAGTAGTCGATGACGCCGACGTCGATCTTGGTGAGCGCGATCGCATCGTCGACCCCGCTGCGGGACACCGCACAGACCTCGCAGAGCTCCTGCGCAACGACGATGTCGGCCTCGACCTCCCGCCAGACGTCCGCATCGATTGCGTAGAGCGGACGGCCGGACGCCGCCGCCGCCGAGACTGCGGCATCGATCTCGGAGCTCGAGAGATCTCCGGTCTGGACGAGCGACGCCGTCACGACCGGCCGCTCCTGAGCCTCTGCGGGCCAGTCGCACTCGTGTGTGACGCCGACCACTTGATCGCCGAGCCCGAGTGCGAACAGGATCTCGGTTGCCGCCGGAACCAGCGAGCAAACTCTCATCAGGGCACCCTAGTTGCTGGCCCGAACCGCCTTCGAGTCATCATGGCCTCGACGCAGCGGACGCCGGACTCGAAGGCGCTTGAGTGCGCCCGGCAAGATTCGAACTTGCGACCTCTGCCTCCGCAGGGCAGCGCTCTATCCCCTGAGCTACGGGCGCGCGGAGGACGCCTCAGTGTAGCGGGAGAGCCGCGCTGTCTCCGACGGCCAACTCGGCCTCGGCAGGCACCTCGACGCGGACGTAGGCGAGGGCAATGAGAGCACCGTTCGCCCGCGCGGAGCTCGTGACCCGGCCCACGACCTTGTCGCCCAGCCGGACCTCGGCGTCCGGCGGGAGAGGCGAATCTGTCTCGATCCGAAGGACGCGCAGGCCGCGGTTCGCATGCCCGCGATGGTGCAGGCGCGCGATCGGCTCCTGACCCGGGTAGCAGCCTTTCGTCAGACTGACGGCCCGCTCGACGAGCCCCGCCTCGGCCGGAAGGACACGGTCGTCGATCTCGCGTCCGAAGCGAGGTGTTCCTGCCGCGATCCGGAGCCGCTCGAGCTCCTCTTCGGAGACGCGGGGAAGGTCGGCTGGTGGAGGTGCGTCCAGAACCTCGAAAGCCGGCTCACCGTACTCCGTCGTCACGAGGGACAGGACTGCGCCGGCGAGTGGAGCGCCGCCCAGGAGGAGGAAGCTCTCGTGCTCCTCGAGCTCCACCTCGAGGCGAGCGGCGAAGCGGAACGCAAGCAGGTGCGACCGAACGACCTCGGCAAGCTCGGGCTCGGTCAAGAGCAGGAAATCCTGCTCCGTGCGGCGCACGACCGTGAGCGGCGCGATCACCCGCGCCTTCGGCGTCAGAAGGAGGGCGTCACAGGCCTCACCCGCGCCGAGCGCGGCGACATCGTTGGAGACCATGCGCTGCAGGTAATCCGCCGCCCCGGGCCCCCGCACACCTACGAAGCCGCGCGGGCGCAGGCCGACGGCAGGTCTGTGGTCTTCGCGAGGCATGACCGAAGTGTAGAAAGCAAGCGGCTCGCCGCGGCATCCCTCGTTCGAGTCACCCCATTTGAGGGTGGCGGCAACGAGACCCTGACCCGATGCATGGAAGGTGGCTCCACGTCTTCGCCTGCTTGTGCTCCTAGCTTCGGCTCTGGTTGCCCTCCTGGCCGTTTCCTCGGCCTCCGCGAGCGAGATCGTCACCCGAAACGCCAAAAACGTGAGCGTGAAGGTCGACGCGAAGGGTCACGCTGTCATCTACTACACGGTAGGTACCAAGCGCTTCTACCCGGTCTTCTGGGGCGCGGTCAACGCCCGCCCGCCGAGCCAGACTCGCGCTCAGGTTGCATTCAGGCGGGACTACTCGGGTGGCTACATGAAGCTCGGGACCCCACTCTGGAAGAACATCAGGAACGTCTGCCGCCCGTACACCGGACCGGCGCTCGCCTGGTACGTGAACGGCTGCACTGCCCCCGACGGGAGTCACTGGGTGCTCCAAAAATGGCAGCGTCGCCTTCCGAACCTCGGGATGACGCCCTGGCTCGCCTCGCAACGCGTATGGGAGCTTCATCTTTCGCACTTCACCGGAGACCCGGCCGTCCTGGAGATCTACGCGGACTACATCTACTACGGCGGTCTCTACCACCACGTCTTCGGGCGGCTCACGTACCAGGGCCAGCCTGTCTACGGCTTCGAGAACACGGGTAGCGGCAATCCGACGGACAGTTACGGGCGGAACGTCTACCTCGACACCTTCAACTCGCGCTACGGGAGCGGCTGGAAGCGCGAGAACGGCTTTCTTTCCCACCGCTTCGGCGGCACCTTCTGCTACGGCTTCTACCCTCACGAGCGGTACGCGTCGTTCCCGGACGGCCCGGTCCGACCGCGAGGGAACGGCGAGCGCTATCGCGCTACCGTGATGGGCCCCGGCGTCAGCCCGGACGCCTTCTGGTCGGGAGCAGGTCTCCCCGAATGGACGAACTCCCCGGACCAGAACGATCTCGAGGAGCGGATGAACAGGATCTCCAACACGATGATGGCGAACGACGACAAGTGCCAGCGCACCTAGCCGTCCCCTGATCCCAGAAACGAAGAGGGCGGCCCGTGGGCCGCCCTCTCTCGTTCCTCGCCTGGGCGAGAGCTACATCATCCCGCCCATGTCGCCCATGCCGCCCGGCATGCCGGCACCGGCCGGCTGCTTCTCGGGTGCATCCGCGACGATTGCCTCGGTCGTGAGGATGTTCTTCGCGATCGAAGCGGCGTTCTGGAGGGCCGAGCGCGTCACCATCGTGGGATCGATGATGCCGGACTTGACCAGGTCCTCCTGCTCGCCGGTGTCGACGTTCAGGCCGAAGCCCTTGCTGCCCGCCCGGATCGTGTTGACCACGACCGAGCCTTCCAGGCCCGCATTGTTCGCGAGCTGGCGAACCGGCTCTTCGAGCGCCCGGGCGATGATGCTCGCACCCGTCCGCTCGTCGCCATCGAACTTGTCGAGCTTGATGGAGTCGATCGCCTGCAGGAGCGCGACGCCGCCGCCCGGCACGATGCCCTCTTCGAGGGCGGCGCGGGTGGCCTGCAGCGCGTCCTCGACGCGGTGCTTCTTCTCCTTCATCTCGGTCTCCGTGGCAGCGCCGACCTTGACGACGGCAACGCCTCCGGAGAGCTTCGCGAGCCGCTCCTGGAGCTTCTCACGATCGAAGTCCGAGTCGGTGTTCTCGATCTCGCCCTTCAGCTGCTTGATCCGTGCCTTGATGGCGTCGGACTCGCCGGCCCCGTCGATGATCGTAGTCGCGTCCTTGTCGACGACGACCTTGCGAGCACGGCCGAGCTGCGAGAGCTTCGTGTTCTCGAGCTTGAGGCCCATCTCCTCGGTGATGACCTCGCCGCCGGTGAGGACAGCGATGTCCTCGAGCATCCGCTTGCGGCGATCTCCGAAGCCCGGCGCCTTGACGGCCACGGCGCTGAAGGTACCGCGCAGCTTGTTGACGACGATCGTCGCGAGCGCTTCGCCCTCGACGTCCTCCGCCACGATGAGCAGCGGGCGACCCGCCTGGATGACCTGCTCGAGGATCGGCAGGAGATCCTTGACCGCACCGATCTTCTGGTTCGCGATCAGGATGTAAGGCTCGTCGAGCACGGCTTCCATGCGCTCGGCGTCGGTGATCATGTACGGGGACAGGTAGCCCTTGTCGAACTGCATGCCCTCGGTGAACTCGAGCTCGAGGCCGAAGGTCTGGCCCTCCTCGACGTTCACGACACCGTCCTTGCCGACCTTCTCGATCGCATCGGCGATGACGTCGCCAATCTCGCGCTCACGCGCCGAGATGGTGGCGACCCGGGCGATGTCCTCCTTGCCCGAGACTTCCTTCGACTGCGACTTCAGGTCCTCGACGACAGCCTGGACGGCG
This sequence comes from uncultured Actinomycetes bacterium, assembly GCA_963722715.1. Lineage (GTDB taxonomy): Bacteria > Actinomycetota > Thermoleophilia > Gaiellales > Gaiellaceae > DASQGA01. The sequence continues at coordinate 123,559 of CAVROA010000015.1, forward strand.
GTCTCGATACCGCGCTTCAACCCCATCGGGTTGGCACCGGCCGCAACGTTCTTCAGGCCCTCGCGGACGATCGCCTGCGCGAGCACGGTCGCCGTGGTCGTGCCGTCGCCCGCCACGTCGTTGGTCGCCGTTGCGACCTCGCGGACGAGCTGTGCACCCTGGTTCTCGAACGGGTCCTCGACCTCGATCTCACGTGCGATCGTGACGCCGTCATTCGTGATCGTGGGCGCGCCGAACTTCTTGTCGAGCACGACGTAGCGCCCCTTCGGGCCAAGTGTGACCTTGACCGCGTCGGCGAGGGTGTTGACGCCGCGCTCGAGAGCGCGCCGTGCCTCCTCGCTGAACTTCAGTTCCTTGTGTGCCATTCAGTTCCCTCCGTTGTTCTAGAATCTAGGCGGTTGCGCCCGCGAGCTCTTTCTTCTTCGAGCTCTTGGGGCTCTTCGAGCTCTTAGGCTCCGTCACGACTTTCGCGAGCACGTCCGATTCGCGGAGAATCAGGTACTCGTCGGAGCCGAGGCGAATCTCGGTGCCGCCGTACTTGGAGAAGATGATCTCGTCACCCTCGTCCAGGTCCATCTTGATGTACTCCCCATCCTCGTCACGCGGGCCGGGGCCCACGGCGAGAACGCTGCCGCGCTGCGGCTTCTCCTTGGCGGTGTCGGGAAGGACGATTCCACTTGTGGTCGTCATGTCTTCCTCGAGCACCTCGACGATCAGACGATCGCCCAGAGGCTTCAAGTTCATCCAGCCTTCCTCCTTGCTCGTTCGTGCTCTTTGGCACTCTCAGAGCGAGAGTGACAACGTCCATGATACAGAAAAACGAAGGCCGTTTTAGGAGGTTCTTGGCACTCTGCGGCTAAGAGTGCCAGAACCACGGAGCGCGCTGACGGCGACGAGTGTGACCACGCAGACGACCGCGCTCAGGACGAACGGGACCGCGTCGCCGAAGAGGTCGGCCAGCTGGCCGCCGACCGCAGGGCCCACGGCGTTGCCGGCCGCCCAGGCCCCGTTTGCGAGCCCGAACGAGAGCCCCTGCGCGAGCCCGAACGACTCAGCTGTATCGGAGATCATCGCGCTGGCCGGAGCGTAGAAGCCGCCGTAGGCGAGGAGGGAGAGGACCGCCAGGCCCGCGACGACTGCGGCCGGCTCCGCCCACGCGAGCGCGAGCGAGACCGCGATCGACGCGATCAGCGCGAGCCGCACCGGCAGGAAACGCCCACGGCGATCCGAGTAGCGGCCGATGAGCGGGTGCAGGACAACCTCTGCCGCAGCCCCGGTCAGGAACACGGCTGCGATCGCGGCCGCTCCCCAGCCCGCCTGGCCGAGCTCGAGCGGGACAAGGACGGTCACGACCCCGAAGAGAAGGGCCGGCAAGAGCATGAGCCAGAGGCCGCCGAGAAAGCTCGGCCGCTGAAGTGCCTTTCCGAGTGCACTGAGCGGCTGTGGCTCGGGCTCTGCATCGGGTGTGGTGAGTGTCCAGCCGACCAGGATCGCCCCGACCACGCTGACGGCAATGAACGTGGGTCGAGTGCCGACGACAGCTGCCGCGCCTCCCAGCACGGGGCCGAAGATCGCCCCGAAGACCGCGGCGCCGATCGCCGTCCCGAGCGTCTGACCGCGTCGCTCGCGCGGTGTCACGGCGACGAGCCAGGTGAAGCCTCCGGCCCAGGACAGCGTGCTCCCGATGCCCTGGAAGAGGCGGCTGACTCCGAGCGTCCACGCGCTCCCCGCGAACCCGAACCCGACACAGGCCAGCGACATGAGGACAAGCCCGGCGAGGATCGTCCGCTTCGGCCCGAGATGCGCAGCTGCGAGGCCGCTCGGAATGGCCGCGAGGAGCGCCCCCGCGGCAAAGGAGGCGACCAGGAGCCCCGAGCCGGCCTTCGAGAGCCCGTACTCCGAGGCGAACTCGGGGAGGAGCGGCACGAGGGCTGCGTAGAGCATCGTGTCGACGAGGACGATCCCGCACACGAGCATGAGGAGCCTGCGCACGGCGCGAAGCTAGCATCGGTTCGATGCGGCGCGAGTTCTCCGCCGGAGGCGTGGTCGTTCGCCGGCTCGGCGGCGAGTGGCGGCTGGCAGCGATCCGTCCGGCGGGCAAGGATGTCTGGGCGCTGCCGAAGGGGATCATCGACGTCGGCGAAAAGCCGCCCGAAACCGCGCTCCGCGAGGTTCGCGAGGAAACCGGAATCGACGGCCGCCTCCTCGAGAAGCTCGGTGACATCCGCTACGTCTACACGTGGGACGGCGAGCGCGTCTTCAAGGTCGTGAGCTTCTTCCTGATCCGCTACTCGCGGGGCAGGCTCGGTGACATCGCTCCCGAAATGCGCCACGAGGTCGACGAAGCTCGCTGGCTTCCCCTCGCCGACGCTCCCCGGATGCTGGCCTACGGTGGCGAGCGCCAAATGGCCGCACGCGCTTGGGAAATCCTGGCTCCAGAAGCTCTATGATGCTGCGCGCCCCCGTGCGCGCCCTCGAAGAGCCGATGTACGCACTGAACTTCTACTCACCCATGGTCGCCGACCAGCTGCGGAGCCGTCGGAAGACCGCGACGATCCGGCTCGGCGACAAGTCGGCGAAGTACAAGAAGGGCATGGTCGTCCAGGTCCTCGTTGGCCAGCGATACGGCCCCCGGGAACGCATCTTCGACGCGGTCATCGACAAGGTCGATGTGAAGTCGCTCGCCGAGCTCTCCCCGCGCGAGATCGAGCACGACAACCCCGAGATCCGCCGCACCGAGGAGCTCGCCAGCTTTCTCGGCCAGCTCTACAACCGTGAGGTGACGGAGGAGGACCAGGTCACGTTGATCCGGTTCTCCGAGATTCTCTCGACGCCGCGAGCCGACGCGTTCGGCCGGCAGAGCCAGAACTAGAGCTAGCTCCCCGTCTTCCGGATCGCCGTCCCGAACAGCTCTGCGTCTCGCAGCGGCGTCCCGCAGCCTTCGCACTCGACGGCAAACGCCGAGCTGAATCGCGCGCCACAGCTGGGACAGCGAAGCCGCATCTCCCCGCGGCACGTGGGGCAGGCCGCAGCGACCTCCGCTTCCGATTCGTCGAAGTACCTCTGTGCATGGCCGCAACTGAGGCAGAAAGCCACCCAGTCACCGAGCGTCTTGCGCCGCTCCTCCCGGAGCCAATCGGCCGCCTTGCCCATACGACTAGCCTAGCGACCGTCGGGTAAAGTCACGACGCCGAGAGAAGGGGGACGACAGCCGCCATATGGCGATTGCGCGCGAAGCAGAGCCAGTCAGCTCGATCAAGGAGACCAAGGAAGCCGGTCTCGACCGCGAGGACCTCCTCGGCATCTACCGCAACCTCATCCTCACCCGCGGAATCGAGGAGCGCGGCCACATCCTCTACAAGCAGGGCAAGATCCCGGGGAGCTTCTACACCGGCCGCGGGAACGAGGCAGCGGCCGTCGGGGTAGCCACGGCGATGCGACCGGAGGACGTCGGCACGCCGCTGCACCGTGACATGGGAGTCCACGTCGTTCGCGGCGTCGAGCCCTGGCGCATGTTCGCGCAGTTCATGGGCCGGGTCGACGGCCCCACACGCGGCCGCGACGGAAACGTCCACATGGCCGATGACCGGCTCGGCCTGATCGCAATGGTCAGCCACCTGCCGGCCATGCTCCCGGTAGCGGTGGGAGCAGCGCTCGCCTTCCGGATCCGCGAAGAGAAGCGGGTCGCAGTCGGCTGGTTCGGCGAGGGCGCCTCCGCACGCGGCGACACGCACGAAAGCATGAACATGGCCGGTGTCCGAAGACTCCCGGTGGTCTTCGTCTGCGACAACAACCAGTGGGCGTACTCGACGCCGACTCACCTCGAATTCGCGTGCGAGACGATTGCGGACCGAGCACAGGCGTACGGGTTCGACGGCGTCGTCGTGGACGGAACCGACGTGCTCGCGGTCTACCGCGAAGCAAAGCGCGCCCTAGAGAAGGCGCGCGAGGGCGGCGGTCCGACGCTGATCGAGTGCCTGACCCTTCGGATGGAGGGCCACGCCGTTCACGACGACGCCTTCTACGTCCCGAAGGAGATGTTCGAGGAGTGGGCGAAGCGCGACCCGCTCGAGCGCTTCCGAACCTGGCTCCGCGACAACGCGGACTTCACGGACGAGGAGGAGGGTGAGATCAGCGAGCAGGTGAAAAAGCTCCTGAACGACGCGATCCGGAAAGCCGACGAGAGCCCGCTGCCCGTGCCCGACGGCGAAGTCGAAGCCGTCTACGCCACTCCCGAAGAGCTCGAGACTCCTCACCACAAGTAGGACCCATGGCCGTCAAGACGTATCTGCAGGCGATCTCCGACGCCCTTCGCGACGAGATGCGCCGCGACAAGCGGGTCTTCGTGATCGGCGAGGACGTGGGCGTCTACGGAGGCGCCTTCAAGGTCACCAAGGACTTCCAGCAGGAGTTCGGCCCCTGGCGGGTGATCGACGCGCCTCTGTCCGAGACCGCGATCGTGGGCGGCTGCACGGGCGCCGCGATCATGGGCATGCGACCTGTGGCGGAGATGCAGTTCGCCGACTTCATCTCCTGCGCCTGGGATCACCTGGTCACCGTGGCGGCCAAGCAGCACTACCGGGCGGGAACCGCCGTACCAATCGTCGTCCGGCTTCCTTCCGGCGGCGGCTTCTCAGGCGGCCCGTTCCACTCGCAGAACCCGGAGTCGAGCTTCGCGCACATCCCGGGCCTGAAGATCGCCTGCCCTGCGACTCCCGCAGACGCGAAGGGCCTCCTCCTTTCGGCGATCGAGGATCCGAACCCGGTTCTCTACTTCGAGCACAAGCACCTGTACCGCCGCATCAAGGACGAGGTGCCGGACGAGCGCTACACGATCCCGTTCGGTGAGGCGCGTATTCACCGCGAGGGGGACGACGTGACGCTCGTCACCTGGGGCGCGATGGTCTACACCGCGGACGAGGCCGCGAAGCAGCTCGAGGGCGAGCTCTCCGTCGAGATCATCGACCTCCGAACGATCGCACCGTGGGATCGCGAGGCCGTGCTCGAATCGGTTGCAAAGACGTCGAAGGCGCTCGTTCTCCACGAGGACACACAGACCGCGGGCTTCGGGGCCGAGATCATGGCGACGATCATGGAAGAGGCCTTCGAGGACCTCGATGCGCCGGTGAAGCGGATCACCGCGCCGGACACACCGGTCCCGTTCGCGCCTCCGCTCGAGAAGTGGTTCCTGCCGCAGGTCGAGGACGTCGTGGCAGGCCTCAAGGACCTCGCCGCAGTACTAGGAAGGACCCATGGCTACGCAAACCGCCGTCGATGTCGTCATGCCGCAGATGGGCGTCTCCGTCTCCGAGGGAACGATCACGAAGTGGCTGAAGGCGGAGGGCGAGGAGATCGCAGCGGACGAGTCGCTCCTCGAGATCTCGACCGACAAGGTCGACACCGAGGTTCCGAGCCCCGCAAGCGGTGTCCTGACGCAGATCCTCGTGCCGGAGGGTGAGACGGTCGAAGTTGGCACGAAGCTTGCCGTCATCTCGCCTGAAGGCGGCGGCGAGCCGGTGGACGAGCCGCCGGAGCCGGCGACGCAGCAAGCCGCCGAGGAGTCCGCGGACGCAAGCGGCGCCGAGGGCGAGACGGCCACAGCGGCGAAGGTCGAAGAGGCGCCGCCGCCACCGAGTCCCGAGCCGGCGGCCGAGACCCCTGCCCCCGCTGCCCCACCCGAGGCCGACGGCGACGGGGGCGGCCAGGAGCGCTCGTTCGTCTCGCCTGTCGTCGCGCGCATCGCCTCAGAGCACGGCATCGACGTGGGCCAGATCGAAGGAAGCGGTCGAGGTGGCCGCGTCACGAAGAAGGACATCCTCGCCTTCGTGGAGCAAGGCGGCGCGAAGACTGCTGCGCCCGAGGCTCCGGCCGCACCCGCTGCACCGGCCGCTCCACAAGCTCCTGCGCCTCAGCCCGCGCCGGCGGCCGCAGCGGCTCAGGCTCCGGCCGGAAAGGTCGAGCCGGGCCCCGGCGAGACGGTCGAGCCCATGACACCCATGCGCAAGGGAATCGCCGAGCACATGCGACGATCGCTCGACACCTCGGCGCACGTGACGACGACGTTCGAGGTCGACCTCTCGAAGGTGGTCGCCATCCGCCAGAAGCTGAAGCGGGAGTACGAAGAACGGCACGGCGTGAAGCTCACCTACCTGGCTTTCATCGCCCGGGCCACGCTCGACGCGATCGCGAAGTGGCCATGGATGAACGCGGAGATCCGCGGCGAGTCGATCGTGACGAAGAGCTACGTGAACCTCGGGATCGCGGTCGCGCTCGAAGGAGGCAAGGGGCTGATCGTCCCGGTGGTGAAGCACGCCGAGGACAAGAACCTGCTCGGCCTCGCGCGCGCCATCGAAGAGATCGCAGACCGGGCGCGAAACAAGAAGCTGATGCCCGACGACGTCCAGGGTGGCACCTTCACGATCACGAATCCCGGCGGATTCGGCGCCATCCACGGAACTCCGATCATCAGCCAGCCGCAGGTGGCGATCCTCGACGTCGAGGCGATGGTGAAGCGGCCCGTGGTCGTCCAGGACGAGACCGGCGCCGACGTAATCGCGATCCGGCCGATCATGAACCTCTGCCTCGCCTACGACCACCGGCTGATCGACGGCGCCTATGCGGCGCAGTTCATGCGGGACCTCAGAACCAATCTCGAGACCTGGGATGAAAGCGCCTACTAGAGGCGCGTACCTCCTCGAGCTCGGCCAAACCCCATACCTCGAGGCGTGGGAGCTGCAGCGCTCACTGGCCAAGCAGGTCCAGGAGGGCTCGCTTCCGGACACGATCGTTCTCCTCGAGCACCCGCCGGTGATCACGACCGGCCGCCGCACCGACGAGAACGAAGTGCACGTGCCCGAAGGCTCCGAGGTCGAGGTCGTCGAGACCGATCGGGGCGGCAAGTCCACCTACCACGCTCCCGGCCAGCTCGTCTGCTACCCGATCCTCGACCTGAACCGGCACGGACGCGACGTTCGGAAGTACTGCCGCGACCTCGAGGAGGCAGTCATACGCACCCTGGAGGCGTTCGACCTGGCCGCAACTCGCCTCGAGGGGCTGACCGGTGTCTGGCTCGAGCGTCCGCCGAGGAAGATCTGCTCGATCGGCGTCCACATCTCGCGCTGGGTGACGACACACGGCTACGCACTGAACGTCGATCTCGACCCCGCCCCGTTCACGAGCTGGATCACCGCCTGCGGGCTCGAGGATGCGTCATTCACAACGATGGCGCGGGAGCTTGGGAGGCCCCTGACCGTCGAAGAGGTACGGCCGTACGCAGTCGCGGCTCTCGAGGAAGTCTTTAGCCTGTCCTTCGAGGAGCATCCGGTTCATGCAAAGCTCGCTGCCAGTAGCTGACAGGCCCCGCCGCCCGGAGTGGATGAAGGTCCGTGCTCCGAGCGCGGACTCTCGCTACTTCGACGTCAAGAAGCTCATCCATGGGCAGCAGCTCCACACGATCTGTGAGGAGGCCCGCTGTCCCAACCAGTCCGAGTGCTGGGGTCGCGGCACGGCAACGTTCCAGATCCTCGGCGACACCTGCACACGTGCGTGTCGCTATTGCTACGTCCATTCCGGGCGGCCCGAGCACCCGCCCGATCCGCTCGAGCCTTTGCGGCTGGCGCACGCTGCCTCGCAGATGGAGCTGAAGCACGTGGTCGTCACGTCGGTCGACCGCGACGACGTGCCGGACCGCGGGGCCGGCCACTATGCGGCGACGATTCGGGCGCTGAAGGCGCGCCTGCCGCAGGCAAGCATCGAAGTGCTGACGCCCGACTTTCTCGGTGTCGAGGAGGAGGCGCTCGCCGTCGTCATCGGCGCCCGGCCGGAGGTCTTCAACCACAACATCGAGACGGTCCGAAGGCTCCATCGAAGGATGCGCGGCGCCAAAGCATCCTATGACGGCGCTCTACAGCTCCTCGCCCGGGCGAAGGAGATCGCGGACTATCCCGTCCTGACGAAGTCCGGGATCATCGTCGGTCTCGGGGAGACGAACGACGAAGTCGTGGAGACCTTGCGTGATCTCCGCGACCACGACGTCGACGTCGTCACGATCGGCCAGTACCTCCAGCCCTCCGCCAAGCATGCAGCAATCGACCGGTGGGTGCACCCGGACGAGTTCCGCTGGTTCCGCGAGCAGGGCGAGGCGATGGGGTTCGGCTCGGTCTTCTCGGGCCCGCTCGTTCGCTCCTCGTATCGGGCGGACGAACAGCGCCACGCGGCCGAGACCGGGCGCGGCGCGGTCGCGCTCTGAGGCGAAGCACCGCGCGAGCGGAATTTTACGGCGTGTTCGTGTCCGGGAGACCGCCGCGCGTCATCGCGCGGTAGTCGAGCGCCTCGTCGAGCACGGCTTCGTCGACGCCGCGATCGCGCGCCACGTCCCGGAGCGGCCGACCGGTAGACGCGGCCTCCTTCACGATCTCGCTGGCCAGGTCGTAGCCGATGTGCGGATTCAGCGCCGTCGCCGCCGAGAGCGTCAATTCGGCGTAGCGCTGGAGCGTCTCCCGGTTCGCCTCGATGCCGTCGATGCATTTCTCGGCCAGGAGGCGGGAGGCGCTCGCAAGGAGCCTGATCGAGTCGAGCAGGTTCCTGGCCATCATCGGGATGAAGACGTTCAGCTCGAAGTGACCCTGCATGCCTCCCACGGTGATCGCCGTGTCGTTTCCGATCACTTGCGCGGCCACCTGAGTCGCGACCTCGGGCAGGACCGGATTGACCTTCCCCGGCATGATCGAGCTCCCTTTCTGGAGCTCCGGAAGCGCGATCTCGGCCAGCCCGGCGCGCGGCCCCGAGCCCATGAGACGGATGTCGTTTGCGATCTTCGTCAGCGAGACCGCGACGACCTTGAGCGCCCCTGAGGTCTCGACCAGGGCGTCCCTCGCTGCCTGCGCCTCGAACGGGTCGGCCGGGGCACTGATCGCAAGCCCGGTGTCGTCGATGAGACGGGCTCTGACGCGCTCAGCAAACTCGGGATGCGTGTTGAGACCCGTTCCCGCAGCCGTGCCGCCGAGCGGGATCTGGCCCAGGCGCTCGAGTGTGGCCTCGACCCGTGCGATCCCCTGGCGGATCTGCGCCGCGTACCCGCCGAACTCCTGCCCGAGCGTCACGGGGACTGCGTCCATCAGGTGGGTGCGACCGGACTTGACCACGTCCGCGAACTCCGCCGCCTTCGTCTCGAGCGACTCCGCGAGGCGGCCGAGCGCAGGCAGGAGGTCACTGGTGATTTCTCCCGCTGCCGCAAGGTGGACGGCGGAGGGAAACACGTCGTTGGACGACTGGCCGAGGTTCACATGGTCGTTCGGATGCACACCGTCGCCGGCCAAGGACGCCATCACCTCGTTTGCGTTCATGTTCGAGGAGGTGCCGGAGCCGGTCTGGAACACATCGATCGGAAACTGGTCGTCGAACTCGCCCGCCGCAACGCGGTCGCCGGCGGCCGCGATCCGCTCCGCGAGGCCGGGATCGAGGAGCCCGAGGTCGGCGTTGGTCCGGGCGGCCGCGGCCTTGATGCGGCCGAGCCAGTGGACGACCGGCGCGGGAATCGGCTCTCCGGAGACCGGGAAGTTGGAGATCGCCTTGGCGGTTTCGCCGCCCCAGAGCTCGTTCGGCACCGTCTCGCTCATAGCTTGCATTCTACTCGGTGGCGCTTCCCGATTCGCGCAACAAAAAGTGTTGCGCTAGACTGAGACCATGCCCGTCGCCACCGCAGCCAAAGTCGAGGCACTGACCGCAGACTTCAAGTCCGCGGCGGCGCTCGCAGACATGCTCGGTGTCAGCCGCTCGCGCGTCACCAGGTGGATGAAGGGCGCGGGCATCGACCCTTCGAACGCAGAGAAGGTCGACTTGCTCGAGCTCGTCTGGTCGAATCTCCTGCGTCTCTACGAGCCGGCGACTGCCCGCTCGTGGCTCTTCGGAGTCAACCCGAGCCTTGGCGACCGAAGGCCGATCGATCTGATCCGCGCCGGACAGGTCGAGGATCTTTTGCGAGCGATCCGCGCCGAGCGCGCGGACTCGTTCGCGTGATCCTCCACCGCTGCTTCGCCTGGAGCGAGCGAGCAGGGGAGCAGGACCCGGACGGGCCGCTCTGGTTTCCCCGCGAGTACCAGGGAGACGGCCGGCACGACAACCCGGACGCGTACGGCTGCCTGTACGTCACCGACCGCGAAGCCTCGGCGATCGTGGAGCAGCTGTCGCGCTTCCGCACGCAGCGGCTGATCCCGGGCATGCTCGAACGGCGCGGCCTTCCGCTGGCCATGGCTTCGATCGAGCTCGACGACAAGGCCGAGCTGATCGATCTCGACGACCCGCGGACGCTTTCGAAGCATGAGCTGCGGCCCTCGCTGGTTGCGACCAGGGACCGCACGATCACGCAACCACAGGCACTCGAGCTCTACCGCGGCCGGGCTGAGGGGGTGGGCCTCCGCTGGTGGTCGATCCACGAGTCGCTCTGGACGAACGTCACGCTTTTCGACCGCGCGCTCCCAGACCTTCGTCTCGCCGGTGTCCGCCGCCTGGAACCCGGAGATCCCGCGCTCGCAGAGGCCGTCGACAGCCTCGGGATGCCAACGTAGGGCTAGTCGGTCGAATACTTGGGCTGGACCTTCTCGCCCCGGATCCGGGCCACGGCGTTGTTGGCGGCGATCGCCGCCTCGCCGAACCCGACCGAGATGAGCGTGATCTTGCCCTCGTAACCGGCGACGTCGCCCGCTGCGTAGACCCCGTCGATGGTCGTGTCCATCGTGGTCGGGTCGACCAGGATCTGCCGCTTCCCGTGCAACTCGAGGCCCCAGTCGGCAATCGAGCCGAGATGCGAGTGGAACCCGAGCAGCGTGATCAACGCATCGCAATCGACCTCGTGCACCTCGCCGCTCGTCGTGTTCTCGATCACCAGCTTCTCCACCTCGCCGTTCCCGCGGATCTCACGAACCTCGGACGGCACGATGATCCTGACTTTTCCTTCCTCTTCGAGCCTGCGCGCCTCGTTGACCGATGACTCGAGCGCGCGGAACCGATCCCGCCGGTGGATGAGCGTGATCGGCAGGCGGGCGGTGTCCTGGAGGCCGAGCGTCCAGTCGAGCGCCGAATCGCCGCCGCCCACGATGACACAGGCCTTGTCGCGGAACGTGTCCTTCTGCTTGACGAAGTAGTGGAGGCCTCGCCCTTCCCACTCGTCGATCCCTTCGATCCCGAGCTTCCTCGGCTCGAAGGCACCATGGCCCGCGGTGACGATGATCGTCCGCGTCAGGAACGTCTGACCGGAGTGCGTCCCGATCGCGAGCACTTCGTCGCCGTTCTGCTGCACGCGCTCGAGCGTCGACACCTCCTCGCCGAGATGGACGTCCGCGCCAAACTGGAGGCCCTGCTCGACACAGAGGTCGACGAGCGCCTGGCCCTGAATCTTCGGGTGCCCGGCGACATCGAAGACGTGCTTCTCCGGGTAAACGGCCGCGACCTGGCCCCCCAGCTGCTCGAGGCTCTCGACGATGCGGACCGAGGCATCGCGGTGGCCGGCGTAGTACGCCGCAGCGAGCCCGACGGGGCCGCCGCCGATGATCGTGATATCGCAGACGCCTTCGGTCATCCGAACCGGATGCTACCGAGCGCCCCACGGGGCGAAACGTGAAGGGCTAGTGGCTGCAGCCCGAGCCGCAACCGCCACCGGCTGCTGCCGGAGCGGCCTCGTCGGACACGCCTTCCACGCCTTCCTTGGCCTGGAAGGACGAGCCGCACCCGCACGCCGCCTGGACGTTCGGATTGTTGATCGCGAAGCCGGCACCCATGAGAGCGTCCACGTAGTCGATCTCGGAGCCCGTGAGGTATGGAGCACTGAACGGGTCGATCACCACCTTGACGCCGTTCATCTCAACCTCGTTGTCACCGTCCTGAGGGCCGCGGTCGAATCCGAGCGCGTACTGGAACCCCGAGCAGCCGCCGCCTTCGATGGCGATACGGAGAACCGAAACGTCTTCTTCGGCGTCCTCGGCCATCAGCTCCCTGATCTTCGAGGCGGCACTCTCGGTGATGGTGACCATGGTCGAAGTCTAGCAATGCCACCGGGGGTTGAAATCCCCCACTTTGTGACGTTCGTGCTCGTCCGGAATCGGTGTTCCTGCGGGCGTTTGTGCGCCCCACCGCCCTCTCGCTTGTAGCGTTAGTATGCCCGGCGGTGAGCGCCGCTCTCCTCGCATCGCTGGACGACTGGTTTCCCTTCCTGGCGTACGGCTTTTTCGCGCTCGTCATCCCAGCGTCGATGATTGCGATGTCGTTCCTGTTCGCGTCGCGCGGCAGGAACTCGCGGGCGCGCCGGATCCCGTTCGAATCCGGGGTCTCGACGGGACCGCCGAAGCAACAGCGGTTCACGGTCAGCTTCTACCTGACGGCGATGCTCTTCATCGTCTTCGACATCGAGATCGTCTTCCTGTTCCCCGTCGCGGTCGTGCTGAACGAGGTCGGGACGTTCGCGCTCGCCGAGTTCGGTTTCTTCATCGCGATCCTGGCCGTCGCCTACGTCTACATCTGGAAGAAGGGGGCGCTCGAGTGGCGGTAGAGAGGAACGGCCGCAAGCGCCTCGCCGACTACGGGCTCAACTCGGAACGGCTCTTGATGCGCCGGCCGGGCGGCGTGCGGCCGGATCCGAGCAAGTTCGAGGACGAGCTCGGAGACCTGGAGCAGAAGCTCATGCTGACGACCCTGGACAAGGCGGTCTCCTGGGCGCAGGCGAACTCGATCTGGCCCGACACGTTCGGGCTGGCCTGCTGCGCGATGGAGATGATCGCCGTCGTCGGCTCGCGGTACGACATCGCGCGCTTCGGTGCCGAGGTGTTCCGCTCCTCGCCGCGTCAGGCCGACCTGCTGATCGTCTCGGGGCGTGTGGCGCACAAGATGGCCGCGCCCCTGCGCCAGATCTACGACCAGATGGTCGAGCCGAAGTGGGTCATGGCCATGGGCGCCTGCGCGTCTTCGGGCGGGATGTTCAACAACTACGCGGTGCTCCAGGGCGTCGACAAGGTCGTTCCGGTCGACATCTACGTGCCGGGCTGCCCACCGCGCCCGGAAGCGGTGCTCGAGGGCATCGTCCGCCTGCAGGAGAAGGTCAAGGCGGGAGTGCCGCCCGCCTACGAGACTCGCCGGGTCGCCTCGTGAACGTCCCTCGCCTCCGGCTCGCTCCCGTGGGGGAAACCATGTTTCCCCCACGAGCCCCCTTCTTACAGTCCGACGTGGAGGAACCTCCCGGTTCCCCCACACCCCCTCCCCACACTCATAGGCCAAAGGTCGGCCTATGAGCTACGACGGCCTGCCAGGGTTCGTAGAGGAACGGCAGGCGCACGGCGAGGCGACCGTCGTCGTCGAGCGCGAGCGCCTCCTGGACGCCGCGCTCCACTGCCGTGACGAGCTCGGGTTCAACGTGCTCGCCGACATCGCCGCCGCCGATTACCTCGGCTGGGGCTCGAAGGGAGTGGCCGGCTATTGGGGCACAGCCGGGGGCCGGGACATCAACGCCCCTGGCTCCTGGGGACTCCAGCGAACGCCCCCGCCGAAACCGAAGCGATTCTCGGTCAGCTACCACCTGCTCGCCCTCCGGGACGAACCCGCTCGGGTCCGGCTCCAGGTCTGGTGCGACGACGGCGAGCCGGTCGAGAGCGTCATCTCGGTCTGGCCGACGGCCGACTGGCATGAGCGCGAGGCCCGGGAGATGCTCGGCATCCAGATCGAGGGCCACCCGAATCTCGTCCGCCTCCTGACCGAGGACGACTGGGAGGGGCATCCACTCCGCAAGGACTATCCCCTCGGAGGCGAGCCGGTCCGGTTCTCGGACGCGGAGTAGCAATGGCGGTCGCAACGAGAGACAGCGTCTTCGTCGGGCCGACCGTCTACGAGCGAAGCCGCATCCCCTCGCCCGTGCCGACGATGCTGCAGGTCGATCCTGCGATCCAGGAGCAGGGCGACGTCATGCAGGTCAACTTCGGGCCGAACCACCCGTCCACCCACGGGGTGCTGCGGCTGGTCATCGACCTGAACGGGGAGCGGATCGTCGGCCTGAACGCGGTCGTCGGCTACCTCCACACCGGCTTCGAGAAGAACATGGAGGCGAAGACGTACTGGAAGGGCATCACGTACGCCCCGCGGATCGACTACGTCTCCTTCCAAAACAACGAGCTCGTCTTCGTGCTCGCGATCGAGAAGCTGCTCGGGATCGAGGTTCCCGCCAAGGCGACGTGGATGCGAATGCTGCTGTGCGAGTTGAACCGCTTGCACTCGCACCTGATCTGGCTCGGGACGGGCGCGCTCGAGCTGGGTGCGATCTCGATGCTCTGGTACTGCTTCCGCGAGCGGGAGGCCATCCTCGACCTCTTCGAGCTGGTGGCCGGCTTCCGCATGCACACGCGCTACTTCCAGACCGGCGGGTTGGCGGAGGACGTGCCGGTCGGCTTCTGGGACGAGTGCCGCAAGTTTGCCGACGTCATGCCGGCGCGGATCGACGACTACGAGGCGCTCCTCAACAACCAGGCGATCTTCCTGGAGCGGACGAAGGGCATCGGGCTCCTCTCGGCCGACGATGCACTGGCTCTGGGCCAGTCCGGGCCGGTGCTCCGTGCTTCCGGCGTCAACTGGGATCTCCGCAAGCGCGAGCCGTATCTGGCCTATGACGAGCTCGATTGGAACGTGCCCGTCTACACGGCCGGCGACGTCTACGACCGCTACAAGGTGCGACTGAACGAGATGCGCGAGTCGGTGCGGATCGTCCAGCAGTGCCTGGACGGAATGCCGCAGGGGCCCTGGATCGCGGACGACCGCAAGGTCGTGCTGCCGCCCCGGCACGAGCTCCACACGTCCATGGAGAGCCTCATCCACCACTTCAAGCTCGTCACCGAGGGTTACCGGGTTCCCGAGGGCGAGGTCTACGTGCCGATCGAGTCCCCGCGGGGCGAGCTCGGGTGCTATCTGGTCGCCGACGGAGGTCCCCGGCCGTGGCGCGTGAAGTTCCGCGCTCCCTCCTACGTGGCCCTCGAAGCGACGGCGACCGTGATGACTGACGCCCTCGTGGCCGACCTGATCGCAATCGTCGGCTCCCTCGACAACGTCATGGGCGAGGTGGATCGATGAGAAATGCTGCGCATTTCTCATCGGGAGGAGCTTGTCCCGTCGCTTCGCTCGGGAGGATTGCGTAAGTGCCTAACACTGCGCTTTACGACGAGATCCAGGAGCTGGCCGCGCAGTATCCGGTGCGCCGCTCGGCGATCATGGGCGCGCTTCACGCTGCTCAGAGGCACTACGGCTGGCTGTCTCCGGAGGCGCTTCGGGAAGTCGCGGACGCACTCGACCTCACACCCGCGTACTGCCAGGCCGTCGCCAGCTTCTACGACATGTACCACCTGGAGCCCGTTGGCCGGCATATGGTCGAGGTCTGCACGAACATCTCGTGCGCGCTCGTCGGCGCCCAGCAGGTTCTGGAGGCCTTCGAGCAGGAGCTTGGGGTCCGCCCGGGCGAC
Source organism: uncultured Actinomycetes bacterium (assembly GCA_963722715.1). Classification (GTDB taxonomy): domain Bacteria; phylum Actinomycetota; class Thermoleophilia; order Gaiellales; family Gaiellaceae; genus DASQGA01. Next base: position 139,044 of record CAVROA010000015.1, read on the forward strand.
ACGACCGAGGACGGCGAGTTCACCCTCAGGACGCTCGAATGCGCCGGCGGCTGCGGCTGGGGAACCGTGGTCAGCATCGACCATCGCTACCGGGAGCCGGTGAAGCCGGAGGACGTGCGAGCGATCGTGGAGGAGCTCCGTGGCCGCTAACCCCGTCCGGAACCTGATCCTCGAGCACGCGAGCGACCGCGACCTGAAGCAGCTCTCCGAGTACGAGGCGGTGGGTGGCTACGGCTCCCTCCGAACCGCGCTCGAGACCGACCGGGCCGCGCTGGTCGAAAGCCTGCTGGCCTCCGGTCTCCGCGGCCGCGGCGGAGCCGGCTTCCCGACCGGGCGAAAGGCCAGCTTCCTCCCCAAGCCGGGCGAGACGGAGAAGCCGATCTACCTCACGGTCAACGCGGACGAGTCCGAGCCGGGCACATTCAAGGACCGCGAGATCATGTTCGCGACCCCACACGCCCTCATCGAGGGCACCGTCATCGTGAGCCACGCGATCGGCGCCCAGGTCGCGTTCATCTACATCCGCGGGGAGTACCTGACGGAGTACGAGATCATCCGAGCAGCGCTCGAGCAGGCGCTGGAGGCGGGTTACGTGGGCCCGAACGTGCTCGGCTCCGACACTTCGGTCACGATCGTCCTCCACCGCGGAGCGGGTGCGTACATCTGCGGCGAGGAAACCGCGCTTCTCGAGTCGCTTGAAGGCAAGCGCGGGCAGCCGAGGTCGAAGCCTCCGTTCCCCGCCATCTCGGGCCTCTACGCCTCGCCGACGCTGATCAACAACGTCGAGACGATCGCGACCGTGCCCGACATCATCCGGCTCGGCGCCAAGAAGTACGCCAAGCTTGGAGTTGAGAACTCGGCCGGCACCCGCGTCTTCTCCCTCTCCGGCAACGTCGCGAACGGCGGCAACTACGAGCTCGAGCTGGGCACGCCGCTCAGCACGCTGATCTTCGACCTCGGCGGCGGCGTTCCGGGCGGGCACGAGCTGAAGGCGATTATCCCCGGTGGCTCGTCGGTTCCCGTCATGAGCGCCGACGAGGTCGACACACCGCTCGACTTCGACTCGATGGCCAAGGTTGGCACGATGCTCGGCTCCGGAGCGGTGATCGTGATCGACGACCGCTGCTGCATGGTGCAACTCGGCCTCCGGGTGGCGCAGTTCTACATGCACGAGTCGTGCGGGAAGTGCACGCCCTGCCGCGAGGGAACGCGCTGGATGGTGCAGATCCTGAAGAAGATCGAGGCGGGCGAAGCGTCGCACGGCGACCTCGACCTTCTACTCGACGTGTGCGACCGGATCCTCGGCAACTGCCTCTGCCCCCTCGGCGATGCCGCGGCGATGCCCGTCGCGAGCTACGTGGCGAAGTTCAGCGAGGAGTTCCGGCAGCACATCGACGAGGGCGGCTGTCCGTTCGGCGGCGAGTCGACGCTCGACCACGTCCTGGCCCCCGTCGACCAGCACCACGCTCACCTCCGCGCCCAGATCGAAGTCCCGGTGCACGAGCTCGCATGACGGTGGACCTCGTCACGGTCACCGTCGACGGCCGCGAGATCCGCGTGCCGAAGGGCACGGGCATGATCGAGACGGCGCTCGCGGCGGGCATCGAGATCCCTGTCTTCTGCTACGAGCCGCGCCTCGGGCCCCCCGTCGGGGCGTGCCGCATGTGCCTCTGCGAGGTCGAGGGCATGCCGAAGCTCCAGGCAGCCTGCACGATGACTGCACAGGACGAGATGGTGCTCCGCACCGCTCAGACGAGCGAGAAGGCAGCACATGGCCAGGATGCCGTGCTCGAGTTCATCCTCCTGAACCATCCGCTCGACTGCCCCGATTGCGACAAGGGCGGCGAATGCCCGCTACAGGATCTGACCTTCCGCTGGGGCCCCGGCAAGACCCGCATGGTCTTTCCGAAGCGGACCTTCGACAAGCCGATCCCGATCTCCCCGACGATCACGCTCGACCGGGAGCGCTGCATCCTCTGCTACCGCTGCACGCGCTTCTCCGAGGGCATCTCGGAGGATGGCCAGCTCGTGGCGAAGAACCGTGGTGCGAGCTCGCTGATCGCGACCTTCGAGGACGAGCCCTACCGGGCGCACTTCTCCGGGAACGTGACGGAGCTCTGCCCGGTCGGCGCGCTCCTGCCTTCCACCTACCGCTTCAAGGCTCGCCCCTGGGAGATCGACAACGTCCCGACCGTCTGCGGGCTCTGCCCGGTCGGATGCAACACGTGGGTCACGGTCCGCGAGGGGAAGGCGCAGCGCGTGCTTTCGCGGAACCACCCCGAGGTCGACGACGGCTGGCTCTGCGACAAGGGACGCTTCACCTTCGGCCATCTCCGAGCCGGCGACAGGATCCGCGAGCCGCTGCTCAGGGTCCGCCGGCGCGGCTTCGACCAGGTCACGATCGAGCAGGCGCTCGACGAAGCTGAGCGGGGTCTTCGCGAGGCGGCGGGCTCCGTCGTCGTCGCCTTCTCCGGCGGCGAGTCCGTCGAGCACGCGACCGCGCTCGCACGCCTCGTCCGGGAGGGCCTCGGCGCGTCCGCGGTGGCGCTGATCCCCGACGACCTCGATCCGGTGCTCGACGGGTTCCGGGCACCGCTCTCCGCGATCCGGGACTCGGAGGTCTGCCTCGTCGTCGGCGACGACCCCGTCGTCGAGCGGGCTCCGGTCGTCGACCTCTGGCTGAAGGCCGCGCGGCGCCAGGGCGCCGAGGTGATCCTCGCCGGTCCGACTGGACAGGTGCACGTCGCTCCGGGCGGCGCGGGCGCGTTCTGTGCCTCCCCGCCTCCCGAGGTCGCGGAGCGCCTCCAGGCTGCCGCAAGCGTCGCCATCGTGTGGTCGCAGGACGCGCCCGACGGCGGTCGCGCCGCAGCAGCGTTGGCAGCGTCGCTCCCGGGCGAGGTTGCGCTCTACGTCCTCCCCCGAACGCCGAACGGCCGCGGGGTGGCATCGGCCTGGTACGGCGCCGGGGAAGGGCGGGGATCGGGCCCTCCCGAGGAGGGGGAGATCGGGGCGCTCGTGATCTCGGGCGACGAGGCGGTCTACGACCCCCGCGTCATGGAGCTTGCGGCCCGCGCGCGCTTCGTCCTGACGACCGCCATGTTCATGGGCGATCACACCCTCCAGTCCCACCTCGTCGTTCCGGGCGCGAGCTACCTCGAGCGGGACGGGACGACGGTGAACCTCGAGGGTCGCCGCCAGCGCCAGCGCCGCGTAGTCACCCCGCCGGCCGGGTGGGACGAGCTCGAGTTCTTCGCCCGGCTTGGAGAGCGCTTCGGGGTCGCCGTCTCGCCCTGGGCCGAACTCCTTCCCCCCGAGCAGGCCGAGCTCGAGCCGCGAGGCGAGCGGAGGCCGGTCACGGCCGGGTCGTCGACGCCTCCTCCGACCAAAGGCCCAGGCCTCGCGCTCGTCCGCTACCGGCCGCTCTTCTCCGGCCCCGCCGTCGAGCGGGTCGATCAGCTCGAGTTCCAGCGCCCCGCCCCCGAGGTCGAGCTCGCCTGGGAGGACGCCGAGGCCCGCCAGCTCGCGAGTGGCGACCTCGTCGTGGTCGGGTCGAACGGGAGCTCTCGCGAGCTCCGGGCGCGGGTCAACCGGAAGCTCCACGCCGGCGTCGTCCGCATTCCCGACGAGTACGCGCAGGGCCTCGAGCGGAGCGGTAGAGGTCAGGAAGGCGTGATCTCCGCCCAGACCGCCCTCAATCAGCCCTGGTGGATCGACATCATCAAGGCCTTCTTCGTCGTCAACCTCGTGCTCGGGGCCTTCGCCTACCTGACCTGGACGGAGCGGAAGGTCCTGGGCCGCATGCAGAACCGCTACGGGCCGAACCGCGCCGGCCCCTACGGGCTCCTGCAGCCGATCGCCGACCTGGTCAAGCTGCTCCGGAAGGCGAGCTTCGAGCCGGCGGCCGGGATCGACGTCCTCTACTACGCGGCGCCGGTCGTGGCAGGGTTCACGGCGCTCGCGGCCTTCAGCGTCATCCCGTTCGGCGGCGTCTGGCACTGGGGCGACTACGACGTCACCGGCTGGGTCGTGAACGTATCGATCGGGCTCGTGCTCCTCTTCTCCCTGGGCGCGATCGGGATCTACGCGTTCGTCGTCGGCGGCTGGGCGAGCGAGTCGAAGTACTCGCTCCTCGGCGCGATGCGGACCTGCGCCCAGCTCGTCTCCTACGAGGTCTCACTCGGCCTCTCCGTCCTCGGCGTCGTGATCATGGGCCAGTCACTGTCGCTCGTCGACATCGCCGAGAAGCAGCAGGCGACGATGTGGTTCGTCGTCCCGCAGTTCGTCGGGTTCATCGTCTTCTTCATCTCGGGGATCGCCGAGACCAACCGCGCGCCGTTCGACTTGCCCGAGGCCGAGCAGGAGCTTGTCGCCGGCTACCACACCGAGTACTCCGGGATGCGGTTCGGCCTCTTCCAGACGGCTGAGTACATCAACATGGTCACGCTCTCCGGGCTCGCGGTGACGCTCTTCCTGGGCGGCTGGGGCGGGCCGTGGCTCCCCGGGCCGATCTGGTTTCTCCTGAAGCTCGGAGCCTTCATCTTCGTCTTCATGTGGCTCCGCGCCACCCTGCCGCGGCTCCGCTACGACCAGCTGATGAAGTTCGGCTGGAAAGTCCTCCTGCCCGTGGCGACCGCGAACGCGGTCCTGACGGCGGTCCTCGTGACGGTGATCGACTGATGACCCAACCACTCGGATCGCTGAAAGGCTTTGCGGTCACCTTCCGGCAGATCTTCAAGAAGCCGATCACGCAGGAGTATCCGGAGTACAAGCGGCCGCTCTACCCGCGTTTCCGCGGTCGGCACCGGCTCCACCGCCACGAGAACGGGCTGGAGAAGTGCGTCGGCTGCTCGCTCTGCGCGGCGGCGTGCCCGGCGGACTGCATCCGGGTCGTCGCGGCCGAGAACGATCCCGAGGACCGCGTCTCGCCCGGAGAGCGGTACGCCCGGATCTATGAGATCAACATGAGCCGCTGCATCTTCTGCGGGTACTGCGAGCTGGCGTGTCCCTTCGATGCGATCACGCTCGGCAACGAGTACGAGCTCTCCGAGTACAACCGGGACGACCAGATCTACACGAAGGAGATGCTCCTCGCCCCGCCGGTGAAGAAGGTTCCGGTTGCCGACCCCGACCTGTACGACACCCCGCTCCCGGTCTGGAGAACCGAGAGCTAGTTCGTGCCCGACGTCGGCAACATCCTCGTCTGGATCGTCTGGATCGTCGCGGCGACGGCGCTCTTCTCGTCGGGGATCGCGGTCATCCTCTTCCAGAATCCGTTCTATAGCGCGCTGGCGCTGATCGTGAACCTCGCGTCGCTGGCGGTCCTCTACCTGCTGCTCGAGGCGGAGTTCGTCGCAGCCGCCCAGGTGCTCGTCTACGCAGGCGCGGTCGTGGTCATGTTTCTCTTCGTGATCGCCTACCTCGGTGGGCGGGCGGATGCCCCGCTCGCGGGCGGGCCGACCTTCCAGGTCGTGGGAGCGATCGTCGCGGCCGGCGCGATCGCGGTCGAGGTCGTGGTCGCGATCGCCCTCAAGGCCGGCGACCGGCTGAACGACACGGACGAGATCGGGACCGGGTTCGGCTCGCCGGCGGAGATCGGGCGTCTGTTCCTCTCCAGCCACCTGCTCGCCTTCGAGGTCACCTCGATCATCCTCCTCGTCGCCGCAGTGGGCGGCGTCATCCTCGGCAGCGCCGTTCCGAACGACCAGACCGCCGAGCGGAGCGCGGAGCGATGATGGGACCGGGGATCGCTGCCTACCTGATCGTCTCCGTGATCCTCTTCGCCACGGGTGCGCTCGGCGTCCTGATCCGGCGGAGCCCTCTGATCATCCTGCTCGCACTCGAGATCATGCTGAACGCAGGCAACCTGGCGCTGATCGCCTTCTCGCGGCGCTTCGCAGACGGAGACGGACAGATCTTTGCGCTGACGGTGATGGTGGTCGCAGCCTCGGAGGCCGTCGTCGGTCTCGGACTCATCGTCGCCATGTCTCGGAAACACGTTGAGTTGGACGTCGACAAGCTCAGGACCCTCAGGGGCTGACGTGGACGTCGCACTTAGCGCCGTTCCGTATCACCTTGGCCACAGGTCGCTTGGGATGGGAGCTGGGCCGGACCGGCTGCTCGCCGCGGGCCTTGACGACGCGCTCCGACGCCGCGGTCACGAGGTGGAAGTCGAACGCGGTCTCGACCTCAGCGAAGTAGTAGCGCATGACGATCGCCGCCTGGATCTGCCTCGCCTCGCCTGCGGTCGCGGTCGTCCTGATTGCCCTGGCGGGCGACCGGATCCCACGCTTCGCGGCCGGAGTGCTCGCGGCGCTCGCCGCCCTCGTGTCCTTCGTCGCCTCGGTGATCTGCTTCGTCGTCCTGCTCGGGGAGGCGCCGGAGGAGCGCGTCGGCCACGAGTCGACTCTCTGGACGTGGCTCTCGGCCGGAGACTTCCGGGCCGGGCTCGACATCGTCGTCGACCCGCTCTCGGTCTTCATGATGCTGGTCGTCTCGGGGGTCGGCTTCCTGATCCTCTCCTACGCGGTCGGCTACATGCGGGGCGACGTCGAGGAGCGCCGCTACCACGCCTACAAGGCGCTCTTCCTGTTTTCGATGCTCCTGCTCGTCCAATCGGGGAACCTGCTTCTGCTCCTCGCCGGCTGGGGGATGGTCGGGCTCTCGTCCTACCTCCTGATCAACTTCTGGCACCAGCGCGAGACCGCTGTCGCCGCCGGCAAGAAGGCATTCATCATGAACGCCGTCGGAGACGCGACCTTCGCGCTCGCTCTCTTCATCCTCGCCCAGCACGTCGGCACGCTCGACTTCGCCACGGTTTTCGACCGGGCTCCGGAGGCGCTCGGGGACGGTACGACAATCTCTGCGCTCGTCGCGCTCGGTCTCCTCGGCGGCGCCGTCGCAAAGTCCGCCCAGATCCCGCTCCACACGTGGCTGCCCGACGCCATGGAGGGCCCGACCCCGGTCAGCGCACTCATCCATGCCGCGACGATGGTCACGGCCGGCGTCTACCTGATCGCACGCACGCACTCGCTCTTCGAGCTCGCCCCGGACATCCTGCACCTGGCGGCGATTCTCGGCGGAGTCACGATCGTCGTCGCCGGGCTGATCGCCCTCGTCCAGACGGACATCAAGCGGGTGATCGCCTACTCGACGATGAGCCAGATCGGCTACATGTTCGTGGGCGTCGGGCTGGGCGCCTACGGCGCCGGGCTCTTCCATCTGATGACGCACGCCTTCTTCAAGGCGCTCCTCTTCCTGGCGGCGGGCATCGTCATCCACGCGCTCGCCGGCGAGCAGGACATCAGGAAGATGGGCGGGCTCGGCCGCGCTCTGCCCTGGACCTACCGCTACTTTCTCGTAGGCGCGCTCGCGCTCGCCGCGATCCCTCCCTTCGCGGGCTTCTTCTCGAAGGACGCGATCCTTGCGAGCGCCGCTGACCAAGGCACCCTCGGCTGGTCGCTCTGGGGCGCGGGCGCGTTCGGCGCCTTCCTGACCGGTCTCTACACCTTCCGTCTCGTCTTCATCGTCTTTCGCGGCGAGCCGTCGGGCTTCGTGCGCGAGCACCTGCACCGAGAGCAGTTCGAAGGCCCGTTCGCGATGATGTGGCCTGTCGCGGTTCTCGCCGTCCTCTCGGTCGTCGGCGGGTTCCTTCAGGTCCCGGGCCTCTGGTACGCGGTTGACGACTGGATCCACCCCGTGGCCGCCTCGGTTGAGGAGGCGTCCGGCTGGACCGCAGTCTTCTCCGCACTCGCGGCGCTCGGCCTCTCGCTCGCCGGCATCTGGCTGGCGTGGTCCTTCTACGGGCGACCGGGCTACGGACCCGCCCGCGCTCGCCGCCGCTGGCCCTGGGCGGCTACGGCCCTCGAGCGGAAGCTCTACTTCGACGAGGCCTATGACGTCGTCTTCTACGAGCCGAGCAGCCGCCTCGCAACGGGTCTCGCGCGCTTCGTCGAACGTCCGCTCTTCCTGCGCTCGCTGACGGGCCTCGGCGGTGGTGTCCGCCTCCTCGCCGGCCGAGTGGCCGCCGCGCAGACCGGGCTCGTCCGCTCCTATGCGCTTGCTGTCGCCACAGGGCTTGCGGTGATCACCATCGTCTTCCTGGCGGTCACCTGATGCTGACCACCGCCCTGATCGTCCTGCCGTTCGCAGGCGCGCTCGTCCTCTGGAGCCTGCCCTGGCGGACGAGCACCGCCGCCGGTGGCCTGGCGCTCCTGATCGCGCTCGGCGAGCTCGCGCTGTGGGTCGGAACAGTCGTCAACTTCGACTTCGGGAACTCGGGGCTCCAGTACGACACGGAGCGAACCTGGTTCTCGGACCTCGGCGTCTCCTACAAGGTCGGCCTCTACGACTTCTCGCTCTGGCTGGTCGGGCTGACCGCACTCGTCGCGGTCGCGTCAATCGGCTACGGGATGTGGGCGGGCCGCGTCCGGCCGGGTGCCTATTTCGGCCTCCTCCTCTTCCTGACGGGCGCCACGGTGGGCGTGTTCACGGCGCAGGACCTGCTGCTGTTCTACGTCTTCTTCGAGGCGATGCTGATCCCGCTCTACGTGCTGATCGGTGTCTGGGGCGGCGCCGGAAGGACGGGCGCCACGATCAAGTTCATCGTCTACACGATGGGCGGCTCGCTCCTCATGCTGGTCGCGATCATCGCCTTCGGCCTCGACCGCGGCAGCTTCGACATGACGCAGCTCGGGACGAGCGACAGCACGTGGATCTTCCTCGGTTTCCTGGTCGCGTTCGCCGTCAAGGCACCACTCTGGCCGTTCCACGGCTGGCTGCCGGATGCCTATCGCGAGGCCCCGGCGGAGGTGTCGGCGCTCCTCTCCGGTGTCGTCTCGAAGACCGCTGCCTACGGGCTGCTCCGGATCGTCCTGCCCTCCTTCCCCGAGCAGGTGGCCGACTGGCGGACCGTCGTACTCGTCCTCGCGTCGATCGGGCTCGTCTACGGATCGCTCCTCGCCTTCCGGGCCCCCGACGTGCGGGGCGTCATCGCCTACTCGAGCCTCGCCCAGATGTGCCTGATCGTGATCGGGCTCTTCGCGTTCAACGACTCGGGACTGAACGGCGCGCTGCTCCAGATGGTGAACCACGGGCTCATCTCGGCCTCGCTCTTCCTGCTGGCGGGGACGGTGGAGCGGCGAACTGCGACCGGCGACCTTCACCTCCTCGGAGGAATGGCCCGGGGGCGGCCCGTGCTCGCAACGCTCTTCATCGTCGTCGGCGTCGTCGCTCTGGCCGTGCCCGGGTCGACCGCATTCGCGGGGGAGTTCCTCGTCCTGAACGGCATCTTCCCGATCGGCTGGGGCTGGGCGGTGGTCGGCGCCGCGGCGATGGTGCTGGCGGCCATGTACGTCCTCCGGCTCGTCTCCGCCGTGCTCCACCGCGATGCCGGGACCATGGTCCCGGACGCTGCGCTCGATCTGCGACCGGGCGAGACGAGCCTCGTCGGCATGCTGGTGATCGCCCTCCTGGCGCTCTCACTCTGGCCCGCCGGGATCACCGACCACGTCTTCGGCGGACAGCCCCAGCAGGCCGTGACGACGAGGTTCTCGGAGTAGATGGAGACCTTCGTCAAGCCGGACATCGACTGGGCTGGACTCTCGCCCGTCCTGGTGCTGCTCGGCGGCGCAGCCATCACCATGCTCGTCCCGCTCTTCCTCCCGGTCGGCGTGCGGCGCGGCTTCTCGGCGTTCATTGCGGCTGCCGCGCTGATCGGGGCAGGTGTCGCCGCAGCGATCCTCTTCGCGCACGACGACTCGGGCCGCGGGATCGTCGCCGATGCGCTCCGGCGCGACCGGCTCGCCGAGCTCGCTCAGGTCATCCTCGCCGGGTCCGGGCTCCTCGCGATCGGCGTCTCCTACCGCGAGCCCGGCCGCCGTGAGGGGATCGGGGACTACTACACCCTGCTCCTGTCCGCCGTCGGCGGCATGTGCTTCTTCGTCTCGGCCAACAGCCTCATGACGCTCTTCCTCGGGCTGGAGTGGTTTTCGATCTCGCTCTACATCATGTGCGCGATCGCGGTCGACCGGTTGGGTTCCCTCGAGGCAGGGCTCAAGTACCTGATCGTGGGCAGCTTCGGGTCGGCGATCCTCCTCTTCGGAAGCGCACTCGTCTACGGCGCGACGGGCGAGATCGGCTTCGAGGAGATCGAGCGCGCTTCGGCCGGCGGCGACCGCTTCCTGCTCGTCACCGGTCTCGCAATGCTCCTGGTCGGTCTCGCCTTCAAGGTCTCGGCCGCGCCGTTCCACATGTGGACGCCGGACGTGTACGAGGGCGCTCCCACCCCGGTGACCGCCTTCATGTCCGCGGCGACGAAGGTTGCCGGGCTCGTCCTGACGCTGCGCGTGCTGACCACGGCGTTCGGGAGCGAGGAGGAGCTCTGGACGCTCTCCCTCGCCGTCATCGCCTGCATCTCGCTGGCCTGGGGGAACCTCGCCGCCCTCGTCCAGACGGACGTCAAGCGACTGCTTGCGTATTCGAGCGTCTCGCACGCGGGTTTTCTCCTGATCCCGATCGCCGTCGGCACGCCGCTCGGCGGGCGGGCGCTGCTCTACTACCTGATGACCTACGCGGCGATGAGCATCGGCTCGTTCGCCGTGATCGCAGCCCGCGAACGGGAGCTCGCGAGGCCGGTTGCGGTCTCCGACATGTCCGGCATGGGCTGGGAGCGGCCCTTCCACGGAATCGCGATGGCAATCTTCATGTTCGGCTTCATCGGCCTGCCGCCCGCCGGGCTCTTTCTCGGGAAGTTCTACGCCTTCTCGGCAGCAGTCGAGCGAGGCTGGGCCTGGCTGGCGATCGTCGGCGTCGTCGCCACCGTTGTTTCGATCTACTACTACCTGGGAGTGGTTCGTGCCATGTACGTAAGCCCCGGAGACCTTCGGCTCGCACCCGCGGGAGGGTCGCCGCCTCGCGACCCTGCGCTCACGACCGCCATCGGCGCTTCACTCGCCGTCACGGTGGGCACGTTCTTCGCAGCCGGCCCGCTGATCGACCTCGCCCGTGACAGCGTCGAGTTCCTGCGGTTCCCCTTCTAATGGCCGAGCGCGTGGTCGTCCTGGGAGGGGGTGCGGCCGCACAGGCGTTCGTCGCGGCGCTCAGGAGGCTCGACCCCGACGTCGAGATCACGCTGGTCGAGCGGGAGCTCGTCGGCGGGGAGTGTTCTTACTGGGCTTGCATGCCGTCGAAGACACTGCTGCGGTCACCGGAGCTCGTGGCAGCTGGGAAGCGCGCTCCCGGTGCAGCCGAGGCACTGGAGGGGGATCTCGCCGCGGACCGGGTGTTCTGGTGGCGCGACCAGGTCGTCGGAGACTACGACGACTCGAGCCAGGAAACCTGGCTGAAGGAGCGACGGATCGAGCTCGTCCGCGCCAGCGGCACCGTGCGCGAGCCCGGCGTCGTCGAGGCCGCGGGACGGGAGATTCCGTACGACAAGCTCCTGATTGCGACAGGCTCGGATTCCGCAGCGCCTCCCATTCCCGGGCTCGACGAGCTCGACTACTGGACGAACCGCGAGGCGACCGGAGCCAAGGAGGTGCCGCAGAGCCTCGTCGTGATCGGCGGGGGAGCCGTCGGATGCGAGCTCTCACAGGCGTACCGCCGACTGGGTGCCGACGTCGACCTCGTGCACGTGTCCGAGCGCCTGCTCCCGCGGGAGGATCCCGAGGCCAGCGCGCTGGTGGCCGAGGCGTTCCGGGAGGAGGGGATCGGCGTCCACCTCTGTTCCGACACGGAGGAGATCGCGTGCAGCCAAAGTGGCCAGAAGTTCCGGGTCGAGCTTCCGGAGGTCGAGCCGCTCGAGGCCGAGCGGCTGCTCATTGCGACCGGCCGAAAGCCAAGAGTCGAGGGTCTCGAGCCGCTCGGACTCCAGATCGAGAAGACCGGGATCAAGGTGGACGAGCGGATGCGCGCGAGCGAGAACGTCTGGGCAATCGGCGACGTGTGCGGAGTGGCGCTCTTCACGCACGTCGGCAAGTACCAGGGGCGAGTCGCAGCCCACGATGTCGCGGGGAAGGAGGCAAAGGCCGACTACCGCGCCATTCCCGCGGTTGTGTTCACTGACCCACAGGTGGCGTCGGCCGGGGACACGACGTCGGAGGGCCTCGTCACGGCGTCGAGGGCTATCGACAAGACTTCGCGAACGTCGACCTACGAGCGACCGAAGCGGTCCGGTTTCGTGAAACTCTTCGCAAAGCCTGACCGCCGCGTCCTCGCAGGAGCCGTCGCCGTCGGCCCCGAGGCAGGTGAGTGGCTCGGGCAGCTGACCCTGGCAATCCGCGCCGAAGTACCGCTCGACGTGCTCGTGGACACGATCCAGCCCTACCCCACCTTCTCGGAGGCGATCTTCTTCGCCGCCCGGGAGCTCGCCGGGTAGGAGCGCCCATTGCGCAGCCCCGCGCCGCCGCGTTAGCCTCTACGCGCCGTGGCAGTTGACGCCGACCTAGCCTCGACTCTTGCGGGGCTGCGCCTCTTCGCCGATCTCGGCCGGCCCGAGCTCGAGGAGATCGCGCACACCTTCGACGAGGAGGTCATCCCCGCGGGCCAGCGGGTCCTGCGGCAAGGCCTCTCCGGCTCGAACGTCTACGTGATCCTCGAGGGAGAGGCCGGCCTCGTCCTGAACGGGGAGGAGCGGGCGAGACTCCAGCGTGGCGAGTTCTTCGGCGAGGTCTCCATCCTGCTCGGCGAGTCACCAACGAGCGACATCGTCGCGAACACGACACTCCGCTGCCTCGTCATCCCGGGCCCCCAGCTCCGCGGATTCCTGCTTGCACACCCCGAGGTCATGCTCCAGATGCTCCTGTCTGTCACGTGGCGCCTCCGGACCACCCTCGCGTGGCTGAGCTAGACGAGCGGCCCTTCCCTCCCGGCGAGTATCCCGTCGTCGTGGTCGGGAGCGGCCCCGGCGGGCTGCAGACCAGCTACTGCCTGAGGCGGCTCGGCATCGAGCATGCGGTCGTCTCGCAGGACGACTCCCCGGGCGGGATGTTCCGCAAGTGGCCGATCTACCAGCGGCTGCTGTCCTGGACAAAGCCCGACGCACCCGTCGAGCGCGGAACTCGCGCCTACGAGTGGTACGACCACAACAGCCTGCTGGGCGAGGAGAGCGGCGAGCAGGCACTCGTCGCCGAGTTCATGGACCGCACGTGGATGGTTCCGTCCCGCCCGGAGATGGAGCAGGGACTGGCGGCGTTCGCGGACCGGGCCGGAGTCCCCGTTCGCTACGGCTGCCGCTGGGAGTCGACCCGCCGCGAGGAGGACGGCTTCGTCCTGACCACGTCGGACGGCGAGTACCGGTGCAAGGTCGCGGTGTTCGCCATCGGCGTCACCGACCCGCTGAAGATGCCGATCCCGGGCATCGAGAACGTCCCGCACTACGTCGAGACAGGGAAGGCGCGCGACTACGAGGGCAAGCGCGTCGTCGTGATCGGCAAGCGGAACTCAGGCTTCGAGATCGCGGACGGGATGGTCCCGTGGGCGAGGCAGGTCCTCCTCGTCTCGCCGCGGCCCGTCGCCGCAGACGTTCTCGCTATCTCCACGGTTCGCGTCCGCTACCTCCAGCCCTACGAGGACCATTCCTGGGGCGGCGGCACGTTCGCCCTCGACGCTGCAATCGAGCGGATCGACAAGACAACGGACGGCTACCGCATCGTCGCGAACGGGACGACGCACCCGGGCGCGATGGAGATCGACGCCGACATCGCGATCGCGGCGACGGGTTTCTGCACTCCTCTGCAAGATCTCAGGGACCTGGGCTGCTCGACGGTCAAACAGGGCACCCTGCCCGCACAGACGCACCACTGGGAGAGCGCAACCGTCCCGGGCATCTACTTCGCCGGCAACGCAACCCAGGCAGCCGCCGGCCTCCGCAAGCACGGGATCGGGAGTGCCTCCGGGACGGTGAGTGGCTTTCGCTACAACGCAAGGCTCCTCGCGCAACACATCGCCGAGAAGCACTTCGGCCATGCGGCTGGGCGCCCGGCCCTCGGACGCGACGAGGTCGTCCCTTTCCTCGCCTCGGAGCTCACACGTGCGCCCGAGCTCTGGACGCAGAAGTCATATCTCGCCCGAGTGGTTGGGCTCGACCCGCAAGCAGGTCCGACCAACGAGGGGATCCAGCCGCTCGCCGCCTTCCTCGACGAGGGCGAGGGGAACGCCCTCGCAGTGGCAGTCGAGATGGACGACCAGGCGCGGATCTACCCGGCTCTCTACCTCCGCACCGGCGGCGACGTGCACGAGGATGTCTGCCCGCCTCATCCCCTGCACGACTTCGAGACCGAGGGCTATCGCGCCCAGCTCGAGGCTCTCGTCAAGCAGGCGCTCGGTTGATCGCGTCATCGCGTACGCGTTTCGCCGTCTGGGCGGTCCTCCTCGCGCTGCCCGTCGCCGGGCTCTGGGTCTTGCTGGCGGCGCCGCGGCTCGACGTCGTCTGGGAGAACCATCCAGGTCATTTCTGGCTCGTCCTCGCGGCCGCCGCGGTCAACGGAGTTCTCGCGTACGCAACCGGCGAAGCCGCCCGCCGCCGGGGGGACTCCCGTCTCTTCCTGATCTCGCTGGCGTTCCTCACGAGCGCCGGATTCCTCGGCATGCATGCGCTCGCGACTCCCGGTGTCCTCCTGGATGGGAAGAACGCCGGCTTCGTGATCGCGACGCCGGTCGGCCTCCTGGCTGCGGGAGCGCTCGCCGCGTGGTCCGCCCGTGCCGGCGGCACGGACCTTCGCCGCCTCCAGCCGTTGCGAAGCGTGATCATCGTCTGCCTCGTCATCTGGGCAGCCTGGTCACTGACGTCACTGCCGCCGCTCGACCGCGAGCTTCCGGCCGAGGTCGGAAGCCCGCCCTTGATCGCGCTCGCGTCGGTCGGCGTCCTCCTTTACGGCTACGCGGCGGCCCGCTATGCGGAGGTCTGGCGCGCCCGGCGCCGCCTCCTCCCCGCCGCCGTCGTGACCGCCTTCGCTCTGCTTGCCGAGGCGATGCTCGCGATTGCCTTCTCGCGGAACTGGCACGCCACCTGGTGGGAGTGGCACCTGCTCATGCTGATCGCCTTCGGGCTCGTCGGGTATGCAGCCAGGCGCCAGTGGCACGAGGAGCGCTTCAGCGACCTCTACCTCGACGAGACTCGCGGGTCGGTCCGCGAGGTGAGCATCCTCTTCGCCGACCTTCAGGGCTTCACGGCGTTCTCCGAACAGGCGAGGCCGGACGAGGTACAGCGGATGCTGAACGAGTACTTCGAGACCGCCGTCCCGCTCGTCGCGGGCGAGCACGGAGGCGAGGTGGACAAGCTGATCGGCGACGCGATCATGGTCACGTTCAACACACGGGGAGACCAACCGGACCATCCCGAACGCGCCGCCCTCGCGGGTCTCGCTCTCCAGCAGGAGACCGGGCGGATCCGGGACCGCCACCCCGACTGGCCACGCTTCCGTGTCGGAATCAACACCGGCGACGCGAGCGTCGGGCTTCTCGGGGCAGAAGGCGGTCGCGGCTTCACGGTCGTCGGGGACACGGTGAACCTCGCATCACGCCTCGAAGGACAGGCCCGGCCCGGCGAGGTGGTGATCGGCGCCGCCACGCGGGAGCGGCTTCCAAGCGCGATCGAGGTGGAGCAGATCGGAGACCTGGAGGTGAAGGGCAAGGAGCGGCCGATTGCCGCCTTCGTCCTGCGCCGTCTACCCGCGGAGGGGCTTCGCGGCCAGCGCGACCAGGGCCTGGCAGAGGAGCACGAGGAACGCGAGCGCTAGGGCGCCGCTCCCGACCGCGGGGATGCCCTCCGCGGTCATCGGCGCGCGAGCGGCTGCGCCGACGATGAAGAGGGCAAGGAGGATTCCCGCCAGCGCAGACTGCAGCGTGCCGAGCGGGTCATGATCGGCTTCGACCCGACGTGCCAGGCACACGAGCCCCGCGGTGGCGCACACCGGCACGCCCACGAGCAAGAGGAGAAACGAGATCGATGCGAACCCGAGCGCGTCCGAGGCGGCGGTGGCGAAGAGGAGGCCGGCAGTCAGCTCGACCGCCATCGCGCTCGCTGCGCTACCCCTCTGCATCGCGTCCGGTTTCGACGCCCGAAGGAGAGTTCCTTCGTTACCCTCACCCCGTTTCCGCGACCAAGGAGGATGGATGCCGGACGTGCCCGTGACCTGGCTCGGCCACGCGAGCTTTCGCTTCGACACACCGGGCGGCAAGCGAATCTACGTCGACCCGTGGCTCGGCAACCCGAAGTGCCCCGACGGGGAGCACGAGCCGGAACGCGTTGACGTGATCGCGCTCACCCATGGCCACGACGACCATGTGGGCGAGACCGTCGAGCTCGCGAAGAAGTTCTCGCCCCGTGTGATCGCGATGATCGAGCTCCGCAGCTGGTTGACCGCTCAGGGGGTCGAGGAAGACATGACCAGTGCCATGAACAAAGGCGGCACGGTCGACGCCGACGGGACGAGGTTCACGATGACGGATGCCAAGCACTCCTCGAGCTGCCAGGACGGCACCTACGTCGGCGAAGCCGCGGGCTACGTGATCACGTTCGAGAACGGGACGACCGTCTATATCGCGGGCGACACTTGCGTCTTCGGCGACATGCAGCTGATCGGGCGGATCTACAGTCCGGATGTAGCCATCCTTCCGATCGGCGGGCACTACACCATGGATCCAGCCGAGGCCGCGGTCGCGCTGGAGCTACTCGGTGTCCAGAAGTGCATCCCGTGCCACTACGGCACCTTCGGGCTCCTGACCGGGACCCCGGACGAGCTGCGGGCGAACCTCCGCGAGGCGAGCGTCGACACCGAGGTGCTCTCGCAGGAGCCAGGGGAGACGGTGACGGTCTAGTGCGCACCCGCTGGCTGGGTGCGACCGGTGTCCGCGTGCCCGAGATCGCCGTCGAGGGAGACGACCTCGAGGCACTCGACGACCACCACATCCGGATCGGCGATGACGACATCGAGGCGCTCGTTCTCGAGGAGATCGGAGACCTGGAAGCGCTCCACGAGGCGCACTTGCGCGGAACGCCCGTGGTCGTCCGGGCCGCAAACGCGCAGGAGGTGGCCGCGGCCCTCGAGCACCCGGAAGTGGCATGCGTGCTCGTCCCGCCCGGACGCGAAGACTTGAAGGAACTCGATCTGCGGCGCCTGAAGTATGGGTAGCGCGCCGTTCGTCTCGACGTACTCGATCGCGGCGTGCGACCTCGAACGAGGACAGTGGGGTGTCGGCGTGCAGTCGAAGTTTCTCGCCGCCGGGTCGATCGTCCCCTGGGCGGAGCCCGGGGTCGGCGCGGTCGCGACCCAGGCGCTCGCGAACCCGCGCTACGGCCCCGACGGCCTCGCGCTTCTTCGCGACGGGCTTTCCGCAGACGAGACGATCGCGGCGCTCGTGGCGGCCGACGAGGGCCGGGACGACCGTCAGGTCGGCGTTGTGGACGCCCAGGGCCGCGCCGCGACCTACACGGGGAAGGCCTGCCTCGACTGGGCGGGCGGAACGTCCGGTCCCGGCTATGCGGCCCAGGGAAACATCCTGGTGTCGGAGGAGACAGTGGCCGGCCTCGTGAACGGCTTCGAGGCGGGCGCCGGCCGGCCTCTCGCGGAAAGACTGGTCGATGCGCTCGCAGCGGCCCAACTCGCGGGCGGCGACCGGCGCGGCCAGCAGGCGGCGGGGCTCCTCGTCGTTCAGAAGGACGGCGGATATGGGGGTATGGACGACGTCCTCGTCGACCTGCGGGTCGACGACCATCCCGAGCCGGTGGCCGAGCTCAAGCGCCTCTACGGCATGCACCAGCTCCTGTTCGGAAAGACGCCGACCGACGAGTGGCTCGCGGTGGACGAAGCGCTTGCCGAGGAGCTCCGAGCCCGCCTGACCGCCCTCGGGTACACCGACCCGAGCCTGGAGAGGTCGTTCAACGAATGGGCCGGCACGGCGAATCTCGAGGACCGTGTGAACGGCGTCGACCGGATCGACCCAGTCGTCCTCACCGAGCTCCGCAAGCTCTAGAGCCCCGCTAGCTGTCGCCCGGGAGCCGGACGCCGCCGGCCCGCTCCCGCAGGGCCGGGACCGGATCGGCCTCGGGCCGGGCGACGACGAGCACCGCGCCGTGCCCTTCGCCGGCAAGCGCATCCACGAAGAGCTGGAGGCCGACCGCGAGCGCGAAAGCTTTATGCGCCTGCTCCCCGCCGAACGGCACGAGCTCCTTGGACGAGGCATTTCCTGCCAGCACGTCGCCATGGGTGACCTTCCCCATCGAGACGTCAGTCACCAGAGGGCGCCCGTCGGAGCTCGGGACGGCGATCGAGATCGGGTTCGTCCCCGCGAGCGGAGGGCCGCCGTCCGGGGAGGAGAGCCGCGCCGGCGACGTGGCGGTCAGGGCCGCCACGAGCCCCGTCTCCGCCAGCCGGCGGGTCCAGTACCCGAGGACACCGGTCGGGAAGCAGTGCGAGGCCACGACGACGCGCGCCCGCTCGGGCGGCGTCTCGAGCTGGCTGCGAACGATCGCGTCGAGCGTCAGGTACCCGAGCGCACCGTTGCCCTCCCAGCGCTCGTACCCGGGCTCCGCGAGCAACCGCTTCGGCTCCGCCTCCGGGCGCAGGTCCGGCAAGGTGGAGAGCCAGTCCACGCGGGTGAGGCCGTGTCCAGTGCGCCCCCGCGCGTCCGCGTCCAGGAAGTGGCGGGCGAGAACCTCGGTCGCATCCTCAGCGAAGCCGAGCCCGCGAATCCTCATGCGAACGTCGTCCTCCACGGCCGACTACCCTAGCCAGCAATGGCTCTCGCGTTCGCCGCCCGCGGGCTGGCCAAGCGATACGGGACGATCGAGGCACTCGGCGGGGTCGACCTCGAGATCAGCGAGGGCGAGCTCGTGGGGCTCCTCGGGCCGAACGGCGCTGGCAAGTCGACGCTCGTGAAGATCGCCTGCGGCCTGGTCCGACCCTCGTCCGGCTCGGCTGAGATCTGCGGCGCCCCCGCGGGGACCCGGGCCGCCCGGGCTTCGCTCGGGTATCTCGCCGAGCTCTTCCGGTTTCCCGGCTGGGCAACTGCGAACGAGGTCCTCCAGCTCCACCAGCGTCTGGCGGGGTCGGAGGGCGGCGCGGAAGAGCGGGCTGAGCTCCTCGAGCTCGTCGCGCTGACGGACGCGGGCGACCGGAACGTCGACGCCATGTCGAAGGGGATGCAGCAGCGCCTCGGAATCGCCCAGGCACTGGTCGGGTCCCCGCGTCTCCTCCTCCTCGACGAGCCGACGAGCGCGCTCGATCCGGTCGGCAGGCGCACGGTGCGCGGGCTGCTCGAAGAGCTGCGCCGCCGCGGCGTCTCCGTCCTCTTGAACTCGCACCTTCTGAGCGAGGTCGAGCTCGTGTGCGACCGGGTCGTGATCCTGCGTCGGGGAGCAGTGGTTGCGGCAGGCCGGCCGGAGGATCTAGCAGAGCCGGGGGTTATCGAGATCGAGACCGGCTCCGGGGTCCGGCGCTTTCCCGGGATGGGTCGATCGGACGCTCCCCGCCTGGTCGCCGAGCTCGTCGCTGCAGGCGAGCAGATCTACGGCGTCCGCGTCGTGACCGCGTCGCTCGAGGAGACGTACATCGAGGCGATCGAGGGAGCGGGCGGATGAGCGCAGTCGCGACGATCGTCGGGTACACGTTGCGCGAGAGCCTCCGGCGTCGCGTCTTCCTGGTCGTCGTCCTCCTCACGGTCGCGTTCCTCGTCCTCTATGGCCTGGGCACTCGCCAGGCCTTCCACGACGTGGAGAACTTTGCCGGCGGAGGCCTGGGCGGTCTCGACGCGACCACCCTCGCGGGCGCAACGCTGTTCGGGCTCTCGATGTTCGGCACGCTCTTTCTCGGAGCCGTCCTCGCGATCTTCCTGACGCTCGGCGTCGTGCGGGGCGACGCCGAGCGAGGCTTACTGCAGCCGCTCGTCGTCCGCCCGATCGGACGGGCCACCTTCCTCCTCTCGCGGCTCCTTGCTGCCGGCGCTGTGTGCGCCCTCTACGTGTGTCTCGTGTACGCCGGCTGTCTGCTGATCACCTACCGGATCGGCGGCTGGTGGCCCGATCGCGTCGTCGTCCCCGCGCTCGCGCTTGCAGGCGGGGTGGTGATCGTCGCCGCCCTCTCGCTCCTCGGCTCGGTCTTTCTGTCGGCGACCGCCAACGGGATCGCGGTCTTCATGGCGTTCGGGGCGGGGCTCGTTGCAGGCCTCCTCGGCCAGATCGGCGAGGCGCTCAACTCACACACGCTCGAGCGCGTCGCCACCATCTCGTCCTGGCTCCTCCCGTTCGAGGCGCTGTACCAGGACGGGCTGAATGCGATCAGCGCCGATAGCTTCGGCCTGACCAGGGTCGCGCTCCAGCTGGGTCCCTTCGGGGGCGCCCAGGCAGGCGGAGACTTGCTCTGGCCGTATGCATTCGCCTACCTGGCCGCCCTCGTGGGCCTTGCCCTACTCGGGTTCGCGAGACGCGATCTCTAGTGCCGTCCTAGCACGTCCCCCGTCTGATCCAGCTCAGGGTCCCAAGCGCGACGAGGCCACTTGCGATGTGCTTCGTGCGCGTGACGAAGTCATAGCGCCCGGGCTTCCAGCGCCCGTCGGCGCACGCCAAGCCGACCGACGCTGCGGTCCGGTGGAAGCCGAGGTTCGGACCGCCTTCGGCGCAGTTCATCACCGGGGCCTGCCGAACCTTGATCCGGTGCTGGCCGGTTCCATCGGGTCGCGTGCGGAAGATCTCCGTCGTGACCCTGAGGGTACGGAATGCCGTGCACAGCACGGTCTCATCGGTCCAACCGCCGAACTGATCGACCGCCTTTGACGAGACGAAGATGCTGCTCGTCACGTCGAGGCTGCCCTTGCGCGCGGTCGCGAAGGTCCCTGGCTCGGCCGAGGCGAGCGCCGGGACGGTGGCGCCGAAAAGTGCGGCAAGGGCGATGCACGTCATCAGCTTTCGCATCGCTCCTCCTTTTCGATTTCGAGGGACAGTAGACCCTGAGCGAACGGATGCCTAGGTTCGGTTCCCGCTTGCACGAGGGGGCGGCTGTCGGAGAGGGTCGCGGCGTGACCGCGAGCGAAGCACCCGATCTCGTCCTCACGCGCGGACGCGTCTACACGATGGACGCCGCCCGGAGCTGGGCCGAGGCGGTCGCCGTTCGGGCGGGGCGCATCGCAGCGGTCGGTTCGAGCGCAGAGATCGAGGCATCCCGCGGGCCCGAGACGCACGTCGTCGATCTGCATGGTCGGATGCTCCTGCCCGGCTTCCAGGACGCTCATCTGCATCCACCGAGCGGCGGCCTCACGCAGGTCCAGTGCGACCTGCACGGGACCACGACCCGGGAGCAAAGCCTCGAGCGCATCGCGCGCTACGCGGAGGCGCATCCCGACCAGGAATGGATCCTGGGGGGAGGCTGGGGGATGGACGCGTTCGCCGGCGGGACCCCGTCGAAAGGCGACCTGGACGCGATCGTTCCCGACCGGCCGGTCTTGCTCACGAACCGGGATGGGCACGGCGCCTGGGTGAACTCAAAGGCGCTCGAGTTGGCGGGCATCTCACGCGAGACCGACGACCCGAAGGACGGACGGATCGAGCGTGACGAGTCGGGAGAGCCTTCCGGGACCCTCCAGGAGGGCGCAATGGGCCTCGTCGAGCGCCTCGTGCCGGAGACTTCCTTCGAGGAGTGGCAGCAGGCGATCAAGCTTGCCCAGGCGCATTTGCACAGCCTCGGAATCACCGCGATCCAGGACGCTGCCGTCGTGCCCGAGACGCTCGATGCCTACCGAGCGCTGGCGGAACGCGACGAGCTGACGGCCCGGGTCGAGGGCAACCTCCTCTGGACGCGGGACAAGGGCGACGAGCAGGTGGCCGATCTGGTCGACCTCCGGAGCAAAGGCACGGCGGGCCGGCTCCGAATCCGCGGCGCAAAGATCTTCCAGGACGGTGTCATGGAGAACTTCACCGCGGCCGTCCTCGAGCCCTACCTGGACGGAAACGGCGGCTCCACCGGCAGCAGGGGACTCGGGATGCACGAGCCGGACGAGCTCGCCCACATGGTCACTCTCCTCGACGCCGAGGGCTTTCAGGTCCACATCCACACGATCGGGGACCGTGCCGTCCGGGAGTCGCTCGACGCCTTCGAGGCTGCGCAGCGCGCCAACGGCGTCCGCGACTCTCGACACCACCTCGCGCACATCCAGCTCATCCATCCGGACGACGTCCCCCGCTTCCGGGAGCTGGGAGTGGTCGCAAACGCACAGCCTCTCTGGGCGACCCTCTCGGGCTACGTCCAGGATCTGACGCTTCCCTTCATCAGCGAGGAGACCGCGCGGACGATGTACCCGTTCGGAAGCCTCCACCGTGCGGGCGCAACGATTGCGATGGGAAGCGACTGGACAGTCTCGACCGCGAATCCGCTCCCACAGATTCAAGTCGCAGTGAACCGCGCCGATCCCGAAGAAGGCGACTCGGAGCCGTTTCTCCCGGACGAACGCCTCGAGCTTCCGGACGCCCTCGCCGCTTTCACGATCGGCTCCGCCTTCGTGAACCGGCTCGAGCGCGAGACGGGCTCGATCGAGGCCGGCAAGCTCGCAGACCTCGCGCTCCTCGACCGGGACCTGTTCGCAGGCGACACGAAAGAGCTTGGCCAGGCCCGCGTGGTGCTCACCCTGGTCGAGGGCGAGCCCGTCTTCAACGACGACGAGAGTGGCTGGTAGGGGCCGGACGGCGCCGGCCCCTACTCCACCGTCAGCTAGCTAGGAGACAAATCCACGAGCCGCAAAGGCGTCGTGGACGGCCTTCTCGGCCTGGTTTCCGTAGAGCTGCTTCGCGGTCGCGATCGTCGTCAGCGCCGCGGCCCTGAACGACGTGTCTGGCGCGTACGAGAACTGCGCCTCGAGGATGATCGTGTCGGCCTTCACGTGGCCGAGGTCCTGCCGGATGTCCCAGAGAGCGCGAGACCAGATCCGGCCGTCCGCGTGCACCTCACCCTGCACGTCCTGGGGGTAGTGCAGATTCAGGTCGACCCGCCGCAGGCAGTGCGGCACGGTCGAGGTGTAGGAGACCGCGTCCCAGTCCGCGACGCACGGTGC
The DNA here is from genome assembly GCA_963722715.1 of uncultured Actinomycetes bacterium. Classification (GTDB taxonomy): domain Bacteria; phylum Actinomycetota; class Thermoleophilia; order Gaiellales; family Gaiellaceae; genus DASQGA01. The sequence continues at coordinate 162,078 of CAVROA010000015.1, forward strand.
GTCGGGAGTCGGCGCGACCACGTTCGAGACCGTGACGGCGAGGTAGTCGCCGAAGGCCTCTCCGATCGAGCCGGCCTCAAGGTTCGAGCCGAAGCCCGGCACCTGGGCATCGTGCGTCGCGTGGCCGTATTCGTGGAGGATCACCTCGGCGTCCTCGGCGTCGTCGACGCCGCCCTTGCCGAACCGCAGCAGGTCCTTCTTGTCCGAGGAGAACGAGTTGTCGACCCCGTACGTGTTGATGCGGATGTCCTGCGACTCCTTGTTGACCGGGCGGTACTTGCCCGTGCCAAAGCCGAGGCTCTGGTAGTAGAGCTGGGCCTGCGTGACCCAGTAGTACGCCATCACCTGTTCGAAGCGATCGTCGTTACGCCGGTAGATGAACGAGTTCGTCGACGAGAACGCCGGATCCCCCGTCTCGCTGAGAACGTTGGCGTAGTCCCCGACAAGAAAGCCGCTGCCGTCGAGGTTCGTGAGCGTGACGGTCTTGTACGCAGGCGCCAGGGCCGCGTAGTCCGCGTCCTTCTGGTCGGTCAGGTTCTGATCCTGGAGCTGAGCGACCGGGTTCGGGAAGAACACCTGTCCCGATCCGGTCGAGCTCCCACTGGGCGGCCCGTTGACCGCATTCGCCACGCCGACTGCCACCGTGCACACGGCAGCGCCGACGAGCACCGCAAGCGCTTTTCGCACTGATTACCTCCCCTTGAAACCCCTATCCCGGAACTGACCGGCTGACGTTAGCAGCCGCGCGGCTCGCTTCCAACCCCTGCTCCACCCGCCCGTTCGCCATCCTTACAACCTCGTCGAAGTAGCCGAAGACCTCCTCGTTGTGTGTGGCAACGAGACACGCGGTACCGTCAACAGCAGCCGCCCGCAGGCAGCCGAAGACACCTCGCGCCCACGCGGCGTCCTGGTGGCCGGTCGGCTCATCGGCGAGAAGGAGACGGGGGCGAAGCACGAGAGCGCGCGCGAGCGCCGTCCGCTGCTGCTGCCCGACCGATGTCTCGCTGGGCGCCCGGCGCTCGAGCTCCTCCAGCCCGAGCGCGCCCAGAAGCTGCTCCACCCGCTCGCGCGCTGATTCCAGGGAGCCGTGCAGGCGGGCCGGATACTCGATGTTCTCCCGGACGGTGAGCTCCTCGATGAGCCCGAACTTCTGGGGCAGGACGGCGATCTCGTGCCAGCGGCGGTCGGCGAGCCGGGCCGCCGGATCGCCGAGCCAGGCGATCGACCCGGCGTCGGCACGCTCCCAGCCCGCGAGCACGTTCAGGAGTGTGGTCTTTCCGGAGCCCGACCGGCCCATCAACCCGACCATGCGACCCGGCTCGAGCCGGAGCGACACCTCGTCGAGAGCATGAACTTCCTCGGGCCCGCGCCGGTACGTCTTCGTGAGGCCCGCGACCTCCGCTACCGACTCGCCACCGGCGACGGGACCGAGCTCGGGAGCCTTGATCATGATTCCCTGCTGCGATCCGAGCGAGTCACGCTTCACCCGGCCGTGGTCGAGCTCGACGACGTCGTCGGCCATCCGCGTCACGCCCGGATCGTGGGTCGCGATCACGAAGGCGACACCGTGCTCGGAGAGGCTCCGGATGACGGTGAGGAGATCCTCCGCCGACCGGCTGTCAAGCTCCGCCGTCGGCTCGTCCGCAACGACGATCGCCGGGCCGGCCGTCAACACTTGCGCGAACGCGGCACGCTGTTGCTCCCCTCCCGACAGCTCCCCCGGCAGATGGTTTCGCCGGTGTGCGATCCCAAGCGCGTCGAGGAGCTCGTCGGCTGCTGGGCCGTCCGCTCGCTTCGCTGCCTGCGCGGCCAGGCGCAGGTGCTCGTCGACTGTCAGGTAGTCGACGAAGTTGTCCGAAGGGCGCTGGAAGACGAACCCTACGGTCGAGCTTCGCACCGCGCGCAGGCGCCTGGGCGACATGGCCGCCAGGTTGAGCCCGTTCACGAGCACCTTCCCGCTCGTCGGCAGATCGAGCCCTGCGAGGAGGCGGAGGAGCGAGGACTTGCCGCTTCCCGACGCGCCGACGACGGCCGCCACTGCGCCCCGGCGAAACGCGACATCGATCCCGCGCAGGGCCTGGACCTGCTCGGTTGCGGTCGCGTACGTCTTCACGAGCGCCTGGCAGGCGGCGGCCGGGCGTTCAGTCGGCAAGGCGCATCACCTCTGCGAAATTCGCCCGCTCGGCCGCTCGGTTGGCCAGGAGGCCGCCGAGGAGCGCGATGCCGGCCAGGGCCACCCCCGCGGCGAAGATCAGCGCGAGGGGCACGCTGAAGAGGGGAGCCGGCGGGATGTTCTCGAGCGGATCGACATCGCCCAACACGAGCTGGGCAGCTGCGATCGCGAGCACTGCACCGATCGCGAGCGCAGCGAGCAGCATGGTGCCGAGCTCGAGTGCGAGAGAGAGGCGATGGCTCCCATTCGCAAGGCCCATGCGCCGCGAGAGTGCATAGGAGACAATCCGGCTTCGCTGGCGCGCCTGAAGGTAGAGCACAAGGCCGACCACGGCGAGAAGGCCGGCTCCGAAACCGAGCGACTTCAGGAACCCGAAGGTTCGGGTCACGGCCGTGATCGAAGGGTTGTCCCGCACCTCCTCGGCGGTCACGATCGGGAACGGATGCGTGTCCGAAGTGGCGAACGCCGACGCCACCGCCGCGGTGGGGCCCTTCGCCCAGAGCTCGGTGTCGTTCCCCGTGGCGGCAAGCGGGTTCGAGACGCCGGCCCGGTCGGCGAAGCGCTCGACGAGAGCCGTGTCCGCGACGACCATAGGGCGCGCGAGGGCCATCGCCGGCGCGGCACTGGTCGTCTCGACGACCCGGATCGGGATCCTCGCGTCGCCGAGCTCGAGCTCGTCGCTCGGCACGGCTCCCTTGCCCGCAATGAAGACGGGAAGCGTCTGGCCGGAAGCCGAGCGCAGCTCGCGCATGAGCTCGTCGACGGAGCGCGAGGACCAGCTCCGGTCCCAGTAGGCAGCGTCGGCAAACGAGCCCGTGTCGATCGCCAGGAAGTCCACCTGCTGCCCGTCGAGGTCGCCGCCGCGAACAACCTTCGTCGTCTTTGTGACGGGGTAAGGGAACCCTCGGGGCGCTTCCTGGTGGTAGTTGATGACTCCGTGCACGTCGCTCCCGACGAAGAGAAGGGACTTGGCCACGACGGTCTTCTCGAGCGATGAGACCACCGTCTGGGCGTAGACGAAGGTGCCGAGGGCGAGGGCACAGGCCGTCACGAGGAGGATCGCAAGGCGCCGCGCGCCGGCGAGGCGGTGCACCGCGAGGTACGGGGCCGGATGAGAGGGAGTCGGCGCGCGCGCGCAGCGCGTTCAGCGGCCGCTGGAGAAGGCGCGCAGCCAGCCCCGCGAAGCCGGCAATGAAGAAGATCGGGAAGAGGAGGAGCCAGACGCTGGGCTGGGATACCCCTTCGTCGCCCGTCCGGACGAACGCGCCGTGCGAGCTCAGGCGCTGAAAGGCGATCGCAGCGAGAACGAGCGGCACGATCTCCCAGGGCACACGGTTCAGGCGCCCGAACCGAGCCCTGGCGCGCTCGGAGCGTCGCAGGAAGACGACGCCGGCGACGAGCCCCAGCAGGAACACGGCGGCGGGAAGTCGGAGCGAGACGGCCTTCGCCGCCTCTCGGAGGGCCTCGCTGTCCGCGGCCCCGCCCGGCCCGAGCAGCCGGACGAGAGCGACGGCTGCGGCAAGACCCAGAGCGGTTCCGACGACGACCGGAAGCAGGGACTCGAGTGCGGCCTTCAGGCCGATCCTGAAGGGGCTCATTCCGCGCGCGTACAGAAGCGTCGCCTCGACGCGCCGCCGCGCCATCGCGAACGCCGCCGCCGCTGCGATCACGGCGATCGCCACCAGCGACCCGGCAGAGGAGAGCAGCTCGACGGGCGCCTGGATTCCCGAAACAGTTTCCTTGGCGCTCGCGACGACCGTCGACATGGCGGAGTCGTAGGCAATCCGGCGATACATGCGCTGCGGGAAAAGCGCCTGGCCGAGCTTCGAGTCCGGATTGTCGATCTCGGTCTGGAACCGCTCCAGGCGCCGCTCGAGCGCTTCGGCCTCCGGCATGGTCAGCCCATCGCCTTCGACAGGGAACTCCCACCGGTACTGCGCGTGGTCCTGGCCGAGACCACGCGTCAGTTGCTTGAACAGGCTTTCGCTCGCGATCAGGAACGTGGGCGGAGGCGGAAAATCGGCGGTGCGCGGATAGATCTGGCCGTAGAACGAGCGCCAGTAGGGCGTCGTCTCGGGTGACTTCCAGAGAGCCTCGTAGATCCCGTCGACGGCGACATCAACCCGCCGCGGGTTGTTCGGAAGGCTCAGGCGCATTGTGTCGCCGGGCTCGAGTCCGAGCCTCCCGGCGACGGTGTCCGCGACCCAGACTCCATCTCCTTGCCGTCCCCGCACCCGCTGGACGTTTGCGAGGACGTCCGTGCGGGAGAGAAGGCGGACCTCCTCTGGACCGGGCTCGCGGCCGGTCTTCTCGACCGTGGCCACGGCACCGAGCAGCGTCAAAATCCGGTTGCCGAGATTCGGGACGTCCCCGAGGTTCCGCCGCAGGATCTGATCCTGCTCCCGGTAGCCGATCGCCTGGGTATTCGGCCCGACCCCTGGCCGCCCCTCGAACGGGCCCGCTTGCCCGATCGTCGCTCCGGCCCCGAAAACCGTCGTCTCCTCGAGGTCGTTCTTCAGCGCCGAACGCGCGGCTGAAGAGGTGAAGAGGGGCGAGGAGGCTCCGGCGAGCGCGAGCAGGAGCGCGCCCACGAGCACCGAGAGCAGAAGTCCCGGAAAGCGCAGGAGCAGCAGCGGGGATTTTGCCCAGAGGGGGTTCAACACGGGCTCATCGTGGCGATTCTCACCGTCGTCTAGTAGACGCAGCAGGCGCGTCGCGGGTTAGCCCCAAGTACTTGGGCCGGAGTCGGTTGGTTCCAGGGTTCGATTCGGCTGCGACGAGGAAGGCTGGACGAACATGCTGAACCGGAAGCTGCTCGGCATGTACCCCCATCGTCTCGCTGCCGCAGCGACCGCCTTCAAGAAGTAGACCTAGGATCGCTGCCGGTGGACGCGGCACGGGCACAGGAGCTCCTCACGGCCGAGCGCAAGCGGATCGAGCGAGAGCTCGCGAGGCTGGGCATCGGACCGGACAACGAACTGTCCCATCTGGATCAGCATCCGGCGGACGAGGCGTCGGAGCTCTTCGAGGAAGAGCGCGACCAGGGGCTCCGCGAGAGGGTCCAGCAGGAGCTCGAGGCGGTGGCACGAGCTGAGCGACGTCTTGCCGAAGGGACGTACGGGCTCTCGGTCGAAAGCGGCGAGCCGATTCCAGACGGGCGACTCGAGGCCTATCCCACCGCTGAGCGCACAGTCGAGGAGCAGCGGCGCCTCGAGCGCTAGACGCCTGATCGAACTACGCGGCCACCGGATCTGCGACCGGCAGGTCGACATGAAAGGTCGAGCCTTTCCCCGGCTCGGACTCGACCCAGATGCTGCCTTCCATCCGTTCGACCAGCTCGCGCGAGATGTACAGCCCGAGCCCTGTCCCCCCGACGCCACGGGCTAGTCGGGGATCGAGTCGGTAGAACTTTTCGAAGACTCGCTCCTGCTCGTTTTGCGGGATGCCGAGCCCCTCGTCCGCGACCGAAAAGCGAACACGCCCGTCGTGCTCGCGGAGGGCGACCTCGACACGACCTCCCCCGGGCGAGTACTTGATCGCGTTCTCGACCAGGTTCATGAGCACCTGCCTGAGGCGCTCCTGGTCGCAGGCGACCTCGGGTGTCTCCTCATCCGCGACCACGGCCAGCTCGAACTCGGCGGGGGCCGCCTCGCGCTCGAGTGCGACGATCTCCTCGACGAGCCGGCGTCCGTCGCAGTGGCCGATCGAAAGCGACATCGTCCCCGTGTCGAGCCGGGTCGCGACCAGCAGATCGTCCAGGATCCCGGCGAGCCGCTCGGACTCGTGCGCGATCATCTCGAGCAGGACGTCGCCCTGGCTCGCCTCGAGACGATGCTTCCGGAGAGTCTGTGCAGCGCCGTACACCGCGGCGAGAGGCGTCCGCAGCTCGTGTGAGGCCGTGGCGAGGAAGTCACGGCGCGCCTCTTCGAGCGCGTGCGACTCCGTCACGTCGCGAAACGCGTACACAGTCGACTCGCCGGCCGAGACCCCGGAGATCGCAAGCCAGTGCTCCCGTCCTTCGATCTCGAGCGGGAGCGCCTCTCGACGCCCCTCGGCGGTCGGCTCCCGGGCGACCTCGATGCGCGGCGAAACCTGCTCCCAGGTCGTCCAGAGCTCGGTCAGCTGCTTGCCCAGTGCCCGCTCCGGCAGGACGCCGGTGATGTTCTGGGCAGCACGGTTCCACGTCGTGATCCGCCCCTCCTCATCCACCTGGAAGACGCCGTCGCCGACGTGCTCGAGGACACGGGCGGCTCGGGCACGATCCTCCCGCTCGTCGTAGAGCCGGGCCCGTTCGAGAGCCTGGCTGCACTGCCCCGCCATGGTCATGAGGAGGCCACGGTCGCCCGAGTCGAACGATCGTCGCGCCTCGAAGTTCAGGGCCAGGATGCCCACGGCCCGCCCTCCAGCCATGAGCGGCACGATCGCCATCGCCTCGAAGCCAGTTTGCCGGTAGTCCTGATCCAGATCCGGATAGGAAGCGGCGACCGCGTCCGCCGACCCGAGCCACACCCCGCGACCATCCCGCACCGCGTCGACGGTGGGATTCACGAGTGTCATCGGCAAGCTGCGATAGGCGGCTGCGAGCTCGGGCTGGTACCCGACTGAAGAGACCATCTCGAGCGCACTCTCGTCCTCGGACAGAAGCGCGATCCACCCGGCCTGCGCGCTCAATGCTGCCGCTCCCTCGTGGACGACGGCAGCAGCCACCTCGGTCTGGGTCGATGAGCGCGAGAGGCGGGCGGTAACCGCTTGGAGGCGAACCATCCGGTCGGAGGCTTGGCGCCGCTCGTGGACGTCGATGCAGGTCCCGATGTAGCCGGCGAACGTTCCACCGCGATACAGGGGCACAGCCCGGTCGATCAGCCAGCGGTACTCGCCGTCGGCACGGCGCAGGCGATACTCCGTATCGAAGGGATGTCGCTGCTCGAAGGCGCCTAGATAAACCGCCAGGAAGCGGTCGAGGTCGTCTGGATGGATGCCCTCGGTCCAGCCGTTTCCGAGCTCCTCCACCATCGTTCGGCCGGTGAACTCGAGCCAGCCGCGGTTGAAGAAGGTGCAGAGGCTGTCGGGCGTCGCCATCCAGATGAGGACCGGTGCGCTGTCCGCCATCTCACGGAACCGCGCTTCGCTCTCACTGAGCGCTGCAAGCGCATCCTCGAGCTCCCGCCTCCCCCCCGGCACGGTGGAAGGCTAAAGCCCGCAGACAGCCGGCAGCGGGGGGCACCGGCCGATGAACACCATGATGATCTTCCCGCGCGGCCGAACCGTCGTCGCCGAGAACGAGGTAAAGACCCGACGGCCGTCGACGACCCCTCGCAGGACGTAGACCTGCTCGCCGGTTTCCAGCCGGAGGAGCTTCAACCGCGATCCCCACTGATTCTTGAGCTTGCGGACGCCAAAGAGGTCGAACATGCAGATCCCCGACCTGGTGCAGAAGTTCGGGCCGGAGACACCGAGCATGCGGACCCGGCGTGCGCGGTTCAGGTACAGGTCGAAGATGTTGTTCTCCGAGTACTGCATGTACCCGTTCCCGTTCTGGAAGATGGGCGTGCCGAGCTTGGACACGACCGTCGCGCGCGTCATCCCCAGGCGGATCCCGGCGGCACCCCTGTTGACCTGGATCGTCCCTGCGTTGACAACGGCGCCTGCAGACGTCGGGAGGATCAGCGCAAAGAGACTGGCGAGTAGCAAGGCGCGAACGCGCACGACGCTGATTATGCCCCTCTGAGCCGAACGCACAAGTACCTCCGCCGCGCGGCGCGCAATCTGAAAAGCTCTGGGCGATGTCGGTCGTCCTGCTGGCCGGAACCAAGAAGGGGCTCTTTCTCTTCCGCAGCGACGGGCTGCGGCAGGACTGGACGCTCGAGGGGCCGCACCTCGAAGGGTGGTCCGTCTATCACGCAATCGTGGACCCGCGTGACGGCGCACTCCACGCCTGCACGAACCACGAGGTTTATGGAGCGACCGTCCATCGGTCGCGCGATCTGGGGAAGACCTGGGAGAGCGCGGAGACGCTGGGTCTGCCTGAAGACTCGGAGCTGAAGCTCGAGCGCACCTGGCACATTGAGCCGGGCCACGCGGACCAGCCGGGAACCCTCTGGCTCGGGGCGGCCCCCGGCGTGCTCTTTCGCTCGGACGACGGAGGGGCGACCTGGGAGGTGGTCGAAGGGCTGCTCACCCACCCGACCCGGGAACGGTGGCATCCGGGCGCCGGAGGCATGTGCTGCCACTCGATCCAGCTCGACCCGGCAGACGTGAATCGTCTCCACATCGGCATCTCGGCTGCAGGTGTGTTCCGGACCGACGATGCCGGCGAGCACTGGACGCCGGCCAACTCGGGGACGGCCGCGGACTTCCTGCCGGATCCCTACCCAGAGCTCGGTCAGTGCGTCCACAAGCTGCTCCGCTGTGCGGACTCGCCACGCCTCTGGCAGCAGAACCACTGCGGCGTGTATCGCTCCGACGACAGCGGCGACTCATGGGAGCGCCTCGACGGCAACGGCCTTCCGAGCGGATTCGGCTTCGCGCTCGCGCTGCACCCGCAGGACCCGGACACAGCCTTCGTCGTCCCGATCGAGGGCGCGGAGAACCGAGTAACGTCAGATGGACGTCTCGGCGTCTACCGGACGAGCGACGCCGGTGCGAGCTGGGCGCTGTCGATGGAGGGCTTGCCGAGGCAGGCGTGGACGGGCGTCCTGCGCGAAGGAATGGCCTCGGACAGGTTCGACCCGGTCGGGCTCTACCTCGGCGCCCAGAGCGGCTCCGTGTTCGGCTCCGCGGACGAGGGCCAGACGTGGAGCGAGATCGCCAGCCAGCTCCCGCCGGTGCTCTCGGTCGAGGTCGGCGCTTGGTCGTAGTCGTCCTGCCGGCCCTCCTGGCTACCGAGGCAGGCGGAGAGAGCCGCTTCGAGGTCGAGGCGGCGACGGTCGAGGAGGCTCTCCGCACTCTTCCGGTCGCGAATCGCGTGTTCGACGAGCAAGGCGCCCTCCGGTCTCTCGTGAACGTCTATGTCGACGGCGTCGACGTGCGCGAGCGCGGAGGCCTCACCGGCGAGCTCGCCGGCGCCGAGGAGATCCGTCTGGTCGGAGCGATCGCGGGCGGCTAGCGGCCTGAGCTCAGTATCCGGCTGTGCTCACCGCCGTCCGTGTCTGGACGGAAGAAGCTGGAGGACGGGAAGCGAGAAGAGCAGAGCCGCGAGCACGATCCCGAGCCAGGCGAGGCTCACGGCCGGCTCGAGGACGCTCGGGATCTCGGTACCTACCCATCCACGCTTGACGACCTGCTCGAGCCATCCATCCTGGGTCGCGTTCGCAAGGCCGTAGGCGATCTGCAAGCCGAGGTAAACCCCGACCGCGCTTCGCAGTGGTCCGATGTGGGCCCGCCGAACGAGCGGCACCGTTGCGAGCCCTGTCAGAGCTAGCAGCACTCCATCCATCCCGTGGTGATGGCCGAGATGGACGCTCGCGTGCCCCTCGTAAACAGCTTCCGTTAGAAAGAGTCGCCCCAGCACCGGTACGCCGTCCAGGTAGAAGCCCAGCTCAGCCGCGATCCAGGGGATGGCGAGCAGGAGCAAGGCCAAAGAAAACACGGCAACGGCCGGGTTGAGTCGGGCGCGGACACGGAAGAGGCCAGAGACGGCCGTAAGCAGGAGTGCGAGCCCCACGCCGATCGCGGGCAGAGCGTTGATCGGCTTCGCGTCGAGGTCGGCCGGGTCGACGACACCGGGCCAAACCACGACAGCGCAAAGGCCGGCGGAGACAATCGCGACCGCGACCAGCGCGGGCCGGTGCCTCAGTCGGTCTGCCGCGAGCGCAACCAACGGGAGCGCGGCCAGCGCCACGGGAAAATTGAGAAAGGCGAGCGCACGGCCGAAGCCGCCGTCGATTCCGCTCCTGCTGACGTGGTAAAGCTGGTCGGGCGGGATGCGTGCGTACGTGATCACGATCCCGATGGCGACGATCCCGAAGAGGGCCCACACGAAGACGGCCGGAGCAATCGACAGCTGGGCCACGTGCAGAGTTGCGACCGCTCGGCGGCCTTGGCGGCGGGCGTGGTGCCCTCCTCGTGGCGATCGCCTCAAGACGTAGGTGATGGATAGCACAATCCGCCCAAACAGCAAGGGGCCCTGAGCGGATGACTCGTCGCTCTGAGACTACGTCACGCGCGCACGGGAAACCGGTCGTCGATCGCAGCCACGGTCAGCCACGAGGTTACGGCTGCCAGGGCCGCCGCTGGAATTGCGTCGATGCCGGCCGTGCCGACGAGGAGTCCGGCGAAGATGACCGACGCGAAAAGGAGGCGCGTCATCGCCGTCACGCCGGCCGCGGTCCCGACCGCAACTGCGAGGGTCGGCGACACGTCGAATGCGATCACCGCCAGGGTCGTGAGCGCAACGCCGAGGAAGATCGCCGGAAACACTGGACCGCCGCGGAACCCGCAGCCTAGACAGATCGTGTATGCGAGCGCCTTCGCCGCGATCAGCACCAGCACGATTCGGGCCGAGTCCTCCGTGACGAGGCTCGGAATCGACGCCTGACCGGAAAACAACACGTCCTGCGAGCTCGCGCCGAGCCCGTCGGCCAGCAGCGCCAGGACACCGACCGCGAGACCGCCGCCCACGAGCAGCACCGGCAGGCCCGCTTGCGCCCGGCCAGGACCCGCGATCCACGTCGCAAGGTGCCTGACTGCCTGGACAAGGAGCGCCATCACGACCCCCGCGCCGACGGCGATCACGAGGTCGCGAAGGTGCGCGCCGTCATAGGTGGGCAGTCCGGGTACGGACAGCGCCGTCGCTTCGAGCCCGCCCCAGTCGCCGAGCCCTACGAAGATGAAGTACCCGATCGACGCTGCGACGAGGCCGGGAATAAGGATCGGGATGAGCGTGGCGCCAAGCCCCACACCGGCCTCGAGGAGCAGCATGCCGGCGACGAGCGGCCCGCCGAAGAGGGCCGAGATGGCCGAGAACGAGCCCGCGGTCGAGAGCACCTTGCTCTCCTGCGCGTCGAGGCGCGCGCCCGACGCGAAGGCAAGGCCGACGACCGACCCGAGTGCGATGAGCGGAGCCTCGGGACCTAGCACTGCGCCGAATGCAAGCGTGCCGACCGCGGCGAGCGCAATTCCGGGGGCATGCGAGATCGGTGTCGGCTCGACGCTGATCCCACCGAGCGGCTCGTGCCCGCCGTCACCCGGGAGGAGGGTGCGCGCCAGGAGGACTATGCACGCACCCACGACCGGCAGGCCGACGACGAGATACCAGGGTGGGCCGGAGGCGTCGAGCCGCGCGGGAAGGTCGTGCCACAGCCATTGCTCCAACTCGTGAACAACGGCAATGAAGAGCGCCGCGACCAGCGCCGCGGGCACGCCCACGAGAGCACCCAGTGCGACAAGGCGGAGCGCACGCTGCCCCGAGACAGTCGCGGGCGGTTCGGCAGCGCTCACTTGCGCACCGTATCGCCTGGCCGGCGCTCAGCTCCGGCCTGGACGGTCTTAGACGCGCGATCGCTCCGCGCTAAGGCGCCAGCGAACGTCCCGCACTTCCGAGCTCTCGAAGCCCGCCAGCGCGTCACGAGGATGCGACTCGTACCAGGCGGCGTAGCGGTTTGCCAGCGGCGCCGCCGTGAGACCGTGAGCAAGAACCGACAGTCCGATCGCGACGTAGGTCGTGGTGAGGATCAGATCGTCGTGCGGTAGGCCGCCTTCCTCGATAACCAGCACCGCGAACACGATCGACGCAAGACCGCGCGGCCCGAACCAGCCCAGAAAAGCCAGGGTCGGTTTGCGCGCGCCGGTCCCGATCATGGCGATCGCGACCGGGAGCATGCGGACGACCGTCAGGCTGAGGACGGCGTAGAGAGCAATCGACCAGGTCACGTCTCCGAGCACCGGCCCCAGGAGCACGGCGCCAAAGACGATGAACGTCACCGCGCTGAAGACCTCTCCGAGCTCCTCGATGAGATGCCCCACCTCGCCACCGCTCCTTCGCCGGATGGCGCCAAACACGAAGCCGCCGACGAACGCGGCGATGAACCCGGAGCCGCCGATTGGATCGGCAATCCCGAAGGCGAGGCCGGCGCCGGCCAGAGGCACGATCTGGAGCCACGAGCCACCAACGAACTGGCGCGCACCGGCGACCACGACGACGCACGCAGCGGCAACGCCTGCGACGACTCCGGCCAGGATCCCGTAGCCGATCTGCTCCAGCACCAGCCGAACCGCAGCGCCGTCGCCGATGGCTCCCGACTCGGCCTGCGCGATCGCCAGCACGATCCAGAACAGCGGCACGCAGATCCCGTCGTTGAGGCCGCTCTCGACGTTCAGGCCCTGTCGAACTCGGCTCGGGAGCCGCGTCAGCGTCACCACCGCCTGGCCGAGCGCCGCGTCAGTGGGGGCAAGGATCACCGCGAGGAGCAGCGCCTCGGCCCATAAGAGGTCAGGGAAGACGACGAGAGCGAGGACGAATCCCGCCAGGAGCGTCAGAGGCAGGCCGATCCCGAGCAGACGCAAGGGCACCGAGAGCTCGCCGCGTAGCGCGCGCACGTCGATCCGCGAGGCGTCCGCGAACAAGACCAGAGCAAGCGTCGCCTCGGCGAGCAGCTTGACCGTCTCTCCGGCCGGCGCAGGCTCCACGAGCCCGAGCGCCTCCGAGCCGACGACCAGTCCGACCGCGGTGAAGACCATCGCGGCGGTGATCGGCGTACCGGCGATCCGGCCCGAGATCGCCGCGAACGCGAGCAGAGTCACCGCGACGGCTGCGAGCGCCCAGTGCACGGCCCTGTCCTAGTTGCTGGATCTCCGCGCGAACGCGCGGCGAGGCCCTATTCGCCGTTCTCCTCGACCTTCTCGAACCGCGTCACCGGCCCACCCGTCTGCTCGGCGATCCAGAGAGCGAACGCGACCGTCAAAGTCCTCGTGGGAGATGCCGTGCTCCTCTAAGCGGGCGCCGGCGGCGGACCGGTGTCGCTCGGCCCTAGCTCGGCCTTGAGCACACGCCTGAACGCCTCGAACCCGAGCGCGACCAACCCACCGAGTAGGAGGATCCCGAGCCAGTTCCGGAGCGCGGGGACCGGGCCCCAGAGGACGAGCAGCAGATAGACCGCGGCTAGGCCGCCCCACGCGACTCCCGGCCGGTCGCGGAGCGTCGGACCGATCGCCTGGCGGCCGCGCACCGCATAGCGCGACGGGCCGGCGAACCAAGTCCCAAGCAGGATCACGATGCCGTAGACGACGAGCGCCCACGCCACCTGGCTGAGCAGGGTGGTTCCGATGAGCCAGGTGTTGCCAATTGCCCCGCGCACGGACTCGCCCGAGGCGAGCGCGTCAACGATGTAGTTCCCGACGAACCGGCGGATCACCAGAAGAAGGATTCCGACGAGCAGGAGCGCCGCCCCGACGTTGCGGAGCATCTCGCGCCGGCTGCGTGCAAGCCAGACCGCGCCGGCGTAGCAGGCGAACGCGGCCAGAATGACCAGCCAGCTCATCCACTTGATCGTCTTCACGCCCGTTTGCGCTGCCTCGAGCTGGTCGGACTTGAGGATCACGATCTGACCGGCGTCGGGGGGCAGCCGCGAGTCGAGCTGCTCTCCGAAGCCGAGCTCAGTACCGATGTTGACGACGAGCGTTCGGAGGTTCAGGGTGACTGTCCCGCCGCCCGTGGTGATGTTCCCGCGGGTGTCGTCCTCGAGCACCGCGATCAGCTCCTGATGCGCCGCGCGGTTGACGTCCTCCCAAAGCCCCTGGACGCGCGGGCGTTGCAGGAACCGGTTGACGCCTTCGACGGCAGGCTGACGGAGCGCCCCCGCGATCGGTCCGGCGAGGCCCTGGAGGTTCTCGGGGAGCTGCTCCTGGAGCACCGCCTGCGGATCGGCGTTCGCGTACAACTGATCGACGATGTAGACCGAGAGCGCCTGCCGTACCTGGTCGTCCTCCAGGAGCTGCGAGCTCGTGTCGACCCAGGCGTCCGTGTCGAGTGCCTGGCGCTTGACCCAGAGGGTGAGCGAGCCGACGAAGATGACGAGCGTCCCCAGCGCGAAGAGCACCCAGACGAGGATCGTGCGCGTGCGCGGGCTCACCCGAGGATCATCCCCAATTTCTCGCACCCGTCCTTTGGGGGATCATGCCCAGTTTCTCGCACCCGCCCTTTATCGCATAGATCGCCGGCGTTTCAATCACACCGATGGGGTGAAAACGACCGATCGCCGTGCGAGGATCCAGACGCTCAGCACTTTGGCCAACAGAAGCGGAGGAGCAATGGCAACTCGAGAAGTAAGCGGTGGGACGGCTGGTCTCGTCGTTTTCGCGGGCGTGATGATGATGCTGATCGGCACCATGCACGCGCTCACCGGACTCTCGGCGCTCATCGAGAACGAGTTCTTCGTGGTCGGGCCGAACTACGCCTACGAGTTCGACGTGACCGCCTGGGGCTGGTTGCACTTGATCTTCGGCGTGATCCTTATCGCCGCGGGCTGGCAGGTCTTCACCGGGGCCACCTGGGCTCGAATCGTCGGCATGACGCTTGCTATGTTCAGTGCGATCGGGAACTTCCTTTTCATCCCCTACCAGCCCGTCTACGCCATCCTGATGATCGCGCTCGCCGTGCTTGTGATTGGAGCGCTCGCGGCCTACTCGCCGCGCGACTCCCGGGCGGTTTAGGCCGTCGGGGGCCGTGCGCGCTACATCGGACACGCGACTGTCCTGATCGAGATGGACGGGGTTCGCCTGGTGACGGATCCCGTCCTTCGAAACCGGGTGTGGCATCTGAGGCGACGCGTGCCGCTCGATGCCGCCGAGCTCAAAGGGATCGACGCCGCTCTTATCTCGCACGTCCACTTCGACCATCTCGACCGGCCTTCGCTGCGGATGCTCGGCACCAACGTCAAGGTCGTCACTCCCGTTGGCGCCCGCCGACTGCTTCGAGCCTTCTCAGAGGTGATCGAGGTCGATGTCGGCGACGAGGTGCAGATCGGCGACGTCACGGTGCGCGCAACCCGCGCCGAGCACCTAGCCCGCTTCCTCCTCAGGTCTGCGCCGTCGCTCGGGTTCGTGGTCTCCGGCTCGCGCCGCATCTACTTCGCCGGTGACACGGACCTCTTCGAGGAGATGTCCGAGCTCGCCGGCTCGCTCGACATCGCGCTGCTACCAGTCGCCGGCTGGGGGTCGAAGGTCGGCGCGGGGCATCTCGATCCGCTACGCGCCGCGAAGGCATTGCAGCTGCTCAGGCCACGCGTAGCCGTCCCGATTCACTGGGGCACCTTTTCGCCGTGGAACCAAAGTACGTCCGCCGACCCGCCCGAAGCTTTCCTCCGGCACGCGGCCGAGCTCGCGCCCCAGGTCGAGGTCCGGATCCTCGCTCCGGGCGCCGCACTGACGTTCTGAGTCCGAGGCTGCGGGCGGCAACGCGACTCCGGCGGCCGGAAATGAGCAGCTGGCGCACGCATCGATCGTCGCCGCAAGACCCGGCCCCGCAGCAACCCGGTGACCAGAAGCAGGAATGACACATTTGCCTTGACGGGCCTCGATACCTACCCTGTTCGAGGGGGTAGAGGGGAGTGGCAGTGCCGCAGTGCATCGAGAGCCGAGGGACCAAGAGCGCCACTATCCCCGGGAAGGAAGCGCCGAAGGCGTTCGAGCTTCTGCAGTCCAAGCTGCACGTCCCGTGGCAGCGGCAGGCGCTCGTCGAGCGCACGGGACTCATCGACCGACTCTCCCGCGCGCGGGATCGTCGCTTCGTCAGCGTCGTGGCGCCACCGGGATACGGGAAGACGACGACCCTCTCTCAGTGGGCGGCGCGCGACGGTCGCGAGTTCGCTTGGGTGTCGCTCGACCACCGCGACAACGACCCAGTTGTACTCCTCACGTACATCGCCGAGGCGCTGAACGCCCACGAGACAGTCGAGCCTGCGGTGTTCAAAGCACTCACGGCCACCGGCAACTCGCTGTGGGCGAGAGGCCTTCCCGGTCTCGGCTCCGCGCTGGCTTCTCGGCGCAAACCTGTCGTGCTCGTCCTCGATGACGTGCACGAGCTCGAGAACCACGACTGTCTCGACGCCCTGATAGCGCTACTCCTCCACGTACCGGAGGGCTCGCAGCTGGTGCTCTCCGGGCGTTCCGAGGCCCGGCTCGGGCTCCCGAAGCTCCGTGCCGACGGCGAGTTGCTGGAGCTGGGGCCGGCGGCACTAGCTCTGAACGACGCCGAGGCGCACGCGCTCCTCGTTGCGGCGGGTGCGGACGTGGCCGAGGACCAGGCCGCAGAGCTGAACAAGCGGGCCGAGGGCTGGGCCGCCGGGCTCTACCTTGCGGCGCTCTCACTTGGCGGCGACAGCTCGTCATTCGCGTCGTTCAGCGGCGACGATCGCTTCGTCACGGACTACCTGAGGGCAGAGGAGCTCGCCGGCGTGGAGCCGGCGAAGCTCGAGTTCCTGCTTCGGACCGCCGTCCTCGACCGCATGAGCGCCGCATTATGTGACGCGGTGCTCGAGCGCGACGACTCGGCGCAGATGCTCGAGCAGCTGGAGCAGGAGAACCTGTTCGTCGTCCCCCTCGACCACCGGCGCCGCTGGTTCCGCTACCACCGTCTCTTCAGGGAGATGCTCCAGGCCGAGCTCGAGCGACGCGAGCCTGAGCTTGCCGTAACTCTCAACCGCAGGGCGGCTTCGTGGTCTGAGTCGAACGGCCAACTGGAGCTCGCGATCGACTACGCAGCCGCAGCCGGCGACACCGACGAGCTCGCCCGGCTCGTTACCGCGTGCGCGTTTCAGTACTACCGTGGCGGCCGCGTCACCACTCTCGAGCGCTGGCTCGCGAAGTTCGACGATGCGGCGCTACTCGAGCGATACCCCGCGATCGCGGTGTTGGGGGTTTGGATCCACGCGTTGCGCGGCCGACCCGACGCCGCCGAGCGTTGGGCACTGGCAGTCGAGACTTCCCAGTCCGAGGGCCCTATGCCCGATGGGAGCCCCTTCGACGCCTGGCAGGCCACGGTCCGCGCCTTGCTCTGCAGAAAGGGCGTCGAGCAGATGCAGCTCGACGCCGAGCTCGCGGCGTCACACCTGCCGGCGGGGAGTCCGTGGCGTCCGGTCTCCGTCCTCCTGCACGGGGTGGGGTTGCTGCTCTCGGGAGACCTCGACCGAGCGGAGTCAATCTTGGAGCAAGCTGCGGAGCTGGCGCACGCCGAAGGATCGGTCTGGGCCGGCCTCGTGGCGCGCTCCGAGCTGGCGCTGCTCGCGCTGGAGCGAGGTGACCTCCCCGCAGCGGAGTCGGAACTCGTCCTGGCCGGCGCGTTCATCGACGACGTGACGTCGACGGACTACGTTGTGACCACGATGCTGCTGGCCGTCACGGCGAGGGTCGCAGTCGCCAAGGGGCAAGGCGCGCGAGCACGGAAGACGCTCTTGCGCGCCCAGCGCATGCGTCCGATGATGACGTACGCCTTGTCTTGGTTCGCAGTCCAGGCTCAGCTCGAGCTCGCGAAGGCGCATCTGGCCCTGTCGGACGCACATGGCGCGGCGACGCTCTCCCGCGACGCAGACGACATTCTTCATCGACGCCCCAGGCTCGGCACGCTCGTTGCGGAAGCCGAAGGGGTGCGAACGAAACTCTCGACGGTCGCAGACCAGTCGTCTGGCTGGGCATCCACGCTCACTGCGGCGGAGCTTCGCTTGCTGCCCCTGCTGACCACCCACCTCTCGTTCCGGGAGATCGCGGAGCGGCTGTTCGTTTCCCGCAATACCGTGAAAACCCAGGCGATCTCCGTCTACCGGAAGCTCGATGCGTCGAGCCGAAGCGAGGCGATCGATCGGGCCGTCGAGCTGGGGCTCGTGGACGCATCCCCGGCGTCCCGCGCCATCTAATTCACCCGCTCGGGGTGATGCTTTCGCACGCGAGTAGGCGTCCAATGTGGAGAGCAGTTCCGTGGAGGATTACAAGCTCACGCTTCGCAAGCTCTCGCTTCGCGACGACCGTTTCATCGACTCGCTCCTCGGTAAGGATCGCGCCAGTGCAAGCGTCTCGGGAATCGACCCGGTATCCCATGCCCTATTACGAATCGCTGCACTCATCGCGATCGACGCCGCTCCGCCCTCGTACATGAGCGCGGTCGAAGCCGGACTGGACGCCGGCGCGTCCTACGACGAGATCGTCGGAACGCTCATCGCGGTGATGCCGATCGTCGGAGTCCCGCGAGTAGTCTCTGCGGCTCCGAACCTCGGGCTCGCGCTCGGCTACGACGTTTCGGCGGCACTCGAACTGGTCGACGGCTAGCTCTACCGACGAGGGCGCTTCCCTCTCAGTAGCAAGGAGACCGCGGTCACGATCCGCGACGCGCGCTCGTCACGATCACCGGCCGCAGCGTGTCGCGATCCTGTCGAACTGGTGCCTCGCCTCATCGCCCAAAGGGGATGAACCGGCTGTCGCAGCCTCAATCATCCGCACCGGGTGATGCAGGATCGTGCGCACCGAGCAAGGGTTGGGCGGCACCGATGCTCCTGCTGCTCGCTCTGCTGGTCCTCACCGTCCTGCCCTCGCCGAGGAACATCATGGCGCCCGTGCAGGGCGGCCGAGAGGCGGCCCGTGCTTGAGGCATTCGGCCTCGGCGTGCTCGGAGCGTCGTCCCTACTGTTCGCCGGTCTGGTTGCCTGCTGGCTTGACGTGCCCCCCCGCCTCATCGGCATCCTCGCCGGCTTTGGCGCCGGGGCGCTGATCGCAGCGATCTCCTTCGATCTCGTCGTGGAAGCAGAAGACGTGCTCGAGCGGTGGCAGTTCGCCCTGTGGATGCTGGTCGGAGTGGCCGTCTTCCTGCTCGCCGACAAGGTGGTGGAGACGCGCTTCGGCCAGGCGGGAGTGGGCGGTGCGATGGGCATCGTCGTCGGCTCCGTGGTGGACGGGGTGCCAGAGTCGATCATCTTCGGGATCCAGGTCGGAACGGACTTCCCGATCAGCTTGAGTTTCATGGCTGCTGTGTTCGTCTCCAACATCCCTCAGAGCATCGCACCGTCCGCCGACCTGTCGGCTGCCGGATGGACGGCGCGACGCGTCGGAACACTCTGGTTCTGGGTTGTGCTCGCATGCGGCATCGCGGCGGCTCTCGGCTTCCTGGCCACTGATGTGACCTCCGACGCTCAGGGCGGCCGAGCGGCGGCCCTCGCTGCGGGCGGCCTCCTCGCCATGCTCACCAACTCGCTGATGCCGTTCGCCTTCGAGCGTGGGCGGGCGCTTGCAGGCGCGGCGACCGCTGTCGGGTTCTGCCTTTCCCTACTGGGCAGCAGCTGACGCGTGGGCGGGTCCGCGAATCACGCCGTTGGATGAACTCGGGCGGTGCGATCGGACGCCCCGATGCTCCTTGTACTCGCTCTGCTGCTCTGCGAGCGCTACGACTCGTCCAGATCGGGTGATGCGCGCTCCGATCGCGCCTGTAGCGTCGAGTCGACAGCAATCAAGGGAGAAGCCAATGTGGTGGGGAATCGGCGGCCTCGCGGCGCTCGTGTACATCGTCCTGATCATCACGCTGGGCGTGACAACGCTTCGTAAGGGCCACTGGGTAATGTTCGTCGTGGGAATCTTCCTGCCCCTGTTCTGGATCATCGGCGCCTTGATGCCGCCGACGGATACGGCGGCGAGGCAACCGGCGTAGCCCTCCAGGAGGCCGGCAGGTCGAAGCGGCGGACACGCGAGCCCGCAGCGACCGGCGGCCGAGCCACTTCCGCGTACGCAAATACGATGACGTGGAGCACCGCGCCGGCGAGGACGAGGGCGTGTTCGTGGCGGCCGCGGTCGCCCCTCCGGGCGCGTGCGGACTAGGATCACGGAGTTGACGACGACGTCGCCCGTGACCGAAGCCGCCCCTGGACGGCGTTATCCCGGCCTTCCCTTCGGCGACCCTTCTCGGCGACGGCGACTCGTCAAGGTGGCGGGATGGGTGCTCGGCATCGCCTTGTTGCTCATCGTGCTCCAGCTGCTCGGCGTCGACGTCTGGGACTGGCTCTCGCAGCTCTGGGATCAGATCAAGGCGGTTCCGGCCCAATACATCGTTGCCGGTCTCCTCTTCCAGACGGGCCAGACGGTCCTCGCGGGACTGTCCTACTACGGCATCTTGAGCGCTGCGTACCCGGGAGAGGTCATGTTCGCGCCCATCGTTGCCGCCTATGCGGTCGGCGTGGCCATGAACGGGTTCCTGCCGGCGAACATGGGGACCTTCGTGACGCTGGTGATGTTCGTGGCGATCATTCCGAGCACGACATTCGCCGGTTCGTTGGCGGCCTACCTCGTGCAGAAGATCTTCTTCACGATCGTGGGCACCTTCGTCTACCTGTACCTCTTTCTCTCGGTCCCAGGCTCGTTTGACGAGAACCTCGGCAACATCTCCGAACATCCGGCAATGACGATCGTGATCGTGGCCGGCGGCGGCATGCTGATCGTGATTCTCGGACGCATCTTCTGGCGGCAGGTCAAGAAGCTGTGGGCGCAGGCGAAGAAGGGCGGCGCAATCCTCGCGCACCCCAAGCGGTACATGACCAGAGCGTTCCTGCCCTCGTTCGGTTCCTGGCTCTGCAAGCTGGCCGTGATCGGCATCTTCCTGGCAGCCTTCGCTATCCCGGTCACGTTCGAGTCGATCATGTGGATCGTCGGTTCGGGCTCGCTGGCGAACGTCGTGTCGTTCACGCCCGGCGCCGTCGGCATCACCCAGGCGACGAACGCGCTGGCACTGAACACATGCTGCGACGTCGCAAACGAGACGGCCGTCGCCTACTCGTCCGCTCAGCAGCTGATCGTCACGGCCTGGAACGTCGTGTTCGCGCTCGTACTCGTGGTGCTCGTCTTCGGCTGGACCGGCGGCAAGGTGCTCGTCGGCGGCGCGTACGTCGATGCGAAGGACAAGGTCGCGGAGCAGAAGGAGCAGCGAGCCACGAGGAAAGCGGAGAAGCGGGCGGCGAAGGACGCGGAATGACGCCGCCGCCGCCGCCGCCTGTCGCGTATGGGGAGGCCGTGGCCGTCAACTGGCAACCTGAGCGCCCTCGGTTCAAGCCGCTCCGACTACTGCTGTCGTGGGCCTTGACCGCCACGGCGCTGTGGGTGGCGGCGGCGATCCTGCCCGGAGTCGACATCGAGGGAGCCGCCGGCGCGTTCGGCGTGGCCGCCGTCGTCGCCGTGTTGAACGCGCTGCTCCCGCCCCTGGTTGCGGCGTTGCGGCTGCCGTTCATGCTCGCCCTGGGCTTTCTGCTCGTGCTGGCGGTCAACGCCCTCGTACTGAAGCTCGCCTCCGATCTGCTCGAGAACACCTTCGTGGTGGACAGCTTCGGCTGGGCCCTGCTGGCGGCGCTCCTGGTTGCAGCCGTGAGCGTCGTTCTCGAGGTGATCTTCGGAACGAACGACGACGACACCTACACGCTGCGTGTCGTCCAGCGCATTGCCCGCCGACAGGGCGGCGGCGCCCGCACGGACGAGCCGGGGATCATCTTCCTCGAGATCGACGGACTCGCGCTCCCCGTCCTCCGGAGGGCAATGCGGGACGGGAACGCGTCCACCATGGCCCGCTGGATCGCGGAAGGCACACATGGGCTAACGGAGTGGGAGACCGACCTGTCCTCGCAGACCGGGGCGAGCCAGGCGGGAATCCTGCTCGGCTCGAACGAGGACATCCCTGCGTTCCGGTGGGTGGACAAGGAGAGCGGGATGCTGACGGCATGCTCGGCGCCGGACGACTGCGCACGCATCGAGCGGGAGCGGGCCACGGGCATCGGCCTCCTGGTCGACGGCGGCTCGAGCCGCGGCAACCTGCTCTCGGGTGAGGCCGAGGAGGTGATCCTGACCGTCAGCCGGATGGAGGCCGAGAAGCGGGCGAATCCCGGCTACCGCGCCTTCTTTGCGAACGGATTCAACGTCACACGGGCGCTCGTTTTGTTCGCATTCGAGGTCCTGCTCGAGTGGACGGCGGCGCTCCGGGCGATCCGTCGCGACGTGCAACCCCGGGGCCACCGCGGCGGCATCTACCCCTTCCTCCGCGGCGCGATGTGCGTGATCGTCCGCGACCTGATCGTTTACGGCGTCCTCACGGACATGATGCGCGGCCGTCCGGCGGTCTACGCCACCTTCTCGAGCTACGACGAGGTCGCACACCACTCGGGGCTCGAGCGCGCCGACACCCTGGAGGCGCTGCGCAAGCTCGACCAGCAGTTCGGCCGCATCGACCGTGCGCGCCAGTACGCGCCCCGGCCCTACGAGATCGTCGTGCTCTCGGACCACGGGCAGACGCAAGGAGCGACGTTCAAGCAGCGCAACGGGTACGGCCTCGACGAGCTCGTCGAGCGCTCGCTCGAGCACGGAACCGTCCAGGAGATCGCCGACGGCGACGAGCAGCACGCGATGGTCGGGCTCGCCGTCGGCGAGGCGACGGGGAAGCAAAAGAGTGGAGAAGCGCTCGAAGAAGGACGTCTCGGACCGGACTGTTGTCGTACTGGGTTCAGGCAACCTCGGCCTTATCTCGCTGATGGAGGAGCCACGCAGGCTCACGCTCGAGGAGCTCGACGAGCGCCACCCGCGGCTGATCCCCACACTTCGGGCGCACCCACACGTCGGCTGGCTCCTCGTTCGCTCCTCGGAGCGCGGGCCCGTCGCGCTCGGGTCCGCAGGTGCCCATTACCTCGCCGAGGGAACTGTCGAGGGGGAGGATCCGCTGGCGTCGTTCTCGCCGAACGCGCCCCACCATCTCCTACGAACGGACGGGTTTCCTCACGTGGCCGACATCATGGTCGGGAGCTTCTACGACCCGGATCTCGAAGAGGGCTGCGCGTTCGAAGAGCTGATCTCCTTCCACGGCGGGTTGGGTGGGCCTCAGACACGAGCGTTCATCCTGTACCCGGTCGGATTCCCGCTTCCCGACGACGCCATTGTCGGCGCCGCAGGAGTCCACGGTGTCCTTTCCGCCTGGCGTAGGTCGCTCAAGGGCGACCGAGCCGGCGCTCTCACCTCGCCGTGAACTTCGTCTGGGCAATGCTCGTCGTTGCCGCCGTGACCGCCATCGCCGTCGCGGCAATGTTGTTCGTGAGGCGCGGAGCGCCCGAGGGCAGCCGCTTCGCCGACGGCGATCGCGCCGCGGGCGTCTTCGGCGTGCTCGCGACCGGATTTTCGGTGCTGCTCGGCTTCGTCGTTTTCCTCGCCTTCGAGAGCTACGACCAATCGAGATCTGGAGCCGAGGAGGAGGCGCTTGTGCTCGCCCAACAGGTGCAGACGGCACAGTTCCTCGGGGAGCGAGTGGCCGGTGAGCTCACGGGTGAGCTCGTGTGCTACGGGCGTTCGGTGATTCATATCGAGTGGCCGCGTGCCGAAGCCGGCGACCAGGGCGACACGATCAACCCGTGGGGAGTCCGCCTGTTCCAGACCCTGCAGAAGGTCCAGCCGGACACGCCGAGCCAGGAGGCGGCCTACGGCAAGTGGCTCGATCAGACATCGGACCGCGAAGCGGCACGAATCGACCGGATCCACGGGGCCGTCGGCGTCATCCCGACGCCGCTGTGGGTTGTGCTGCTCATGATCTCTGGCGTGATCTTCGTGTTCATGCTGTTCTTCGCGGACCGAAGCGAAGGCGCGATCACCCAGGCCGTCTTGATGGGATCAGTTTCGTCGGTGATCGCCGCCATGCTGCTGCTGATCGGATTTCTCGATAGTCCCTTCCACAAGGGCGTCGGCGGTGTTCGACCGGTCGCGATGGAGCGAACACTGAACATCGTCGACGAAGCGTTGCAGGCCGTGAACCAACGCGTAGCCCTGCCGTGTGACGCTCAGGGGAACGCAGCCTCGTGACGGGAACGCATCGGCGCGACTGGGTCGAGGTCAGCGCCACGGTCTTGCTGGCCTTCGCGGCTGTCGCGACGGCATGGAGCAGCTATCAGGCCACGCGCTGGAACGGCGAGCAGGCGAAGACGTCGGGCAGCGTCAACAAGACCCGGATCGAGGCGGCCCGCGCCGCGGACCTGGCGAACGCTCAGCAACAGGTCGACGTGGCGACGTTCATGCAGTGGGTGGACTCGTATGCGCGCGGCGAGACCAAGCTCGTGAACTTCTACCGCGAGCGCTTCCGCGAGGAGTTCAGGCCCGCGTTCAACGCGTGGATCGCGACGAAGCCGCTCAAGACCGAAGGCGCGCCGCTGACTCCGTTCGCGATGCCGCAGTACCGCCTGGCGGCGAGGGCCGAAGCCGGTCGGCTGGACACCATGGCGGAGGAGCTCAGCGCCCAGGTGCGGCGAAACATCCAGCGCGCCTCCAACTACGTCCTCGGTGTTGTTCTCTTCGCGGTCGCTCTCTTCTTCGCGGGGATGAGCACGAAGCTCACTGCGGCCGGTCTCCGTATGACAATGGTGGCAATCGGTTGCCTCATCTTCCTCGGCACCGCCGCCTGGCTTGCGACGTTCCCAGTTAGCATCGCCGTCTAAGCCCGGAGGGGTACTGACTTGATCTCAGCGGGTCGCGTACCGGCTTTGGGCGGGTTTGGTCGCGTAGGTCGCCACGTCGAGCGCGACTCCGATGCCGACGAGGATCCACTCCCCACCCGAGACACCACCGCCGGGAGACCACACCAGGAGATACATGAGCGTCGTCCACGGCGCGACGAGGAGGCCCAACAAGGGCCACAGCCACGAGTCGAATGCGAGGTCGACTCGGTTCCCGAAGAGCCACATCGCAATGATCGCGACGCGCGGGCCGAGGAGGCCGACGAGAAGGACGAAGCAACACATCTAAAGAACACCTCGCGAGATTAAGGTCGACTCCCGAACCATCTCACAGTCTGAGACGCGCCGGAAGGCGGATCTCAACGCCGCTTGCCGGTAACCTCACCGCTCTCGGCTACGGCGTGGCGGTCGTGCGCTTCGCGACCGGAGCCTCAGTTCACCTCGGAGACCGTCGTGCAGTCCAGGTCGCGCGCAGGGTCGAGGCGTCCGCCTGCTCGTGCGTGTACTCCGCGCCTACCGCGATCACCGCGAAGCCCGCGTCTTGGAGGGAGGCACGGACGTCTGCATCCGCGTGGAAGTACTGCCGGTGCTGCTCGCTAAAGGGATCCCCGTCACGGGGCCGCGTGAGCTCGATCCTGGTGTCGCAGGTACGGGCGGCGGGATCCACGACACTGCTGATCACGAAGTCGTTCCCCGCCGATTGACCCGCGACCACGGGGTTGGCGATGGTGAAGTCCATCATCTCGTCGGTGTGGAGGTCGAAGACGAGCCAACCGGCGGGCCGAAGGCAACCGGCCACCGCGCCAATCGTCGATCGCAACTCGTCCGGAGTGAGGTAGTTGAGGCCGTCGAACGTGCAGACCGCGGCGTCGAAGACACCCTCGACCGCCAGGTCCGGGAGAGTCATCCGGCTCAACGTCACCTCGGGCCCGAGGCGCTCGCGAGCGAGGGCAAGCATCGCGTCGGATGCGTCGACGCCGACGACCCGGTAGCCGCGCGCGATCAACTCGCCTGCGAGGATGCCGGTGCCGCAGCCGAGGTCGAGCACAGACCGTACGCCCTCCGGGTCGGCACTCCAGAGCTCATGGAGGAACGACGCCCAGCGGTCATGGCAGGGGTCGATGACGATCTCGTCGTAGAACCCTGCGAGCCGCGAGTACGCCTCGACGGGCCTCACAGTGACCGCGGTTGCGGTCCGTCAGAGGCCGAGGATCTTGGCCTTGGCGGCCGCGAACTCCTCATCGGTGAGCACGCCCTGGTTGTGGAGCTGCGCCAGTTCCTGGAGCTGTGCGCTCGCGTCCTCCTGCTGCGCCGGCGGCGGTGCCTCCTCCTGGTAGGCCTGCGCGTCCTGCTCGTCATACCTGGCGGCCTGACGACGCTGCACGCGTCCGGACACCGCGGTGGCGGTTCCCGCGACGACGGCGGTGCGGGCTGCCATACGTAAAAGTCCCATGTCGTTCCTTTCGATCTCGAAGTGGAAGGGTCTAGCTTGCGGCGAGTGCTGCCACGACGTCTGCGGGAATCCGGATCGAATCGATCAACACAGCGTCGGCAGCCTGGAGGGCGTCGACCACCTCCGCGGCCCAGAGGTTCTCGAAAGCGATCAGCATGGCCGCGCTGTTGGACGGGAGATCGTCGCTGACCTCCTCGGCATCCTCGTGCCCCAGCGCACCCGGCTGCGCGATGTCGATGGAGACGAAGTCCGCGCCCTCGTCGTCGAGGTCCGAAGCCCTGAGTGACGTCACGACGCCCTCCGCGTCCTTCATGACGAAGAGCAGATCGAGCACTCGGATCGTGCCGTTCTCCACGAGGTCCAGAATCGCCGGGGCGATCCGCCCGGTGAACTTGTTGCCCGGAAAGCCAATGATGAAGACGTCGACGGGGCCGACTGCCATGGTTTCTCCTCTCTTTACGCTAGAGCTTTGGCCTTGATTGCGTCGTACTCCTGCTGGTTGATAGCGCCGCTGTCGAGCAGTCCCTTGGCCCGCTCGATCTCGCCCGCCGCGCCGGCCGACCCGGCGACCGAGCGAACGTATTCGTCCGTGTCGCGCCGAGCTGCGGCCATCTGATCTGCGTTCCGCTGCGCCATCTCGTCGCTATTCGCGATCAGGTAGACGAAGACGCCGAGGAACGGCGCGAAGAGCATGAAGATCAGCCAGAGCGTCTTCTTTCCGCCGCTTATGTCGCGTCGGCGGAAAACGTCGCCGATCGCGTGGAACAGCAACATGAACCAGGCGATCCACAGGAAGAAGACGACCATCGTCCAGAGCACGTCGAGGAACGGATAATCGGCTGCGAGCACCATCGTTGGCCTCCTCAGGGATTCGACCGCGGGAGCTCCGCGGGCACTTCCGTCAGCCTCTAGTCACCGCCAGGCCGGGTCATCATGCGGATCGGGTGATTCGAGCCGGTTTTGCTGTCTCGTCACATCTGGGTGATGATCGAACGGTCATGAACGTTGAGGCTTCCCGTTTCCCTCGAACGATCTCGAACAATGAGCGCCTTCGCGACACTCGAATCATGCCGACCGCTGAGCGTCGCGCGCCCGTCCAGGACATGGTGTGGATCGAGGGCGGCGAGTTCCTGATGGGCTCGGAGGACTTCTACCCCGAGGAGCGGCCGGTGCGCCGGGTGCAGGTCGACGGCTTCTGGATCGACGAGCATCCGGTCACCGCGAGTGACTTCAGACGCTTCGTCCGGGAGACCGGCTACGTCACCGTCGCCGAGCGGCCGCTCGATGCCGCCGATTACCCCGACGCCGACCCCGACCTGCTCGTGCCGGGTTCGCTCGTCTTCCGCAAGACCTCCGGACCGGTGCCTTTGAACGACGCCCGCAACTGGTGGGAGTACGTGCCGGGCGCGTTTTGGAAGAAGCCGGGCGGGCCGGGAACGACGATCAACGGCCGTGATCGCCACCCCGTAGTCCAGGTCGCCTACGAGGATGCGGAGGCCTATGCGGCCTGGAGCGGCAAGGCGCTTCCCACCGAGGCCGAGTGGGAGTACGCCGCCCGCGGCGGCCTCGACGGGGCCACCTTCGCCTGGGGCGAGGAGCACTTCCCAGACGGCAAGCCGAGGGCGAACACCTGGCAGGGCGAGTTTCCGTGGCAGAACCTGAAGGCCGACGGCTTCGAGGGTACGAGTCCCGTCGGCAGCTTCCCGCCCAACGGCTACGGGCTCTACGACATGACCGGGAACACATGGGAGTGGACGAGCGACGACTTCTCGCTCGGCTACGCCGAGAGCAAGCCGTGCTGTGCCCCCGAGCCTCTTCGCGGCGAGCGCTTCCCCCGCAAGGTGATCAAGGGCGGCTCGCACCTTTGCGCGCCGAACTACTGCCTCCGGTACCGCCCTGCTGCGCGCCAAGGCGAGACGGTCGACACGTCGACCGGGCACATCGGCATTCGCTGCGTCGTTCGGAGTTGAGAAGGCGAATCCCTCCGCCAAGCCGGGGTACGGCGCGCGAGCTCGGCGACGACGCCTAGGGGCCGTCTAGCGCGAATCGAGACCCGCAAGCCGGGCTTCGACGCTCTCGAGTCGATCGAGGATCTGCTGTAGGTGCCGGATCTCCTCCTCGCGCGACTCACGACTCCGCTGCGCCACCAGGATTGACACCACGGCACTCGTGATCAGCGGAATCAGCCCGAGGCCGGTGAGCATCAGCACACTGGCGACGACGCGGCCCGCGCCGCTCTCCGGAACGTAGTCGCCGTAACCGACCGTGCTGACGGTCGTGACCGCGAACCAGAGGGCCTGCGGAAAGGTATCGAAAGCCGGATCGATCAGTCGCTCGAGCACGGCCGCGGCGATCGCGAGCACCGTCGCGACCGTCAGGATCAGACCGAGCGCCTTGCGTAGAGTCAGGCCGACCAGTGTCTCGGTCGCCCGCCGTTCGAGCCGATGCATCGGATTCAGTTCGGCGCGAGGCCGCGATGCCCTACCCGAGCCGCTCGGTCGCTTACGGCCTACGAGGGCGCCGGGCGGGCGCCTCGCTGTCCCGCGCGGACAGCTGCCACCAGGATCTCGATGCCCTTCGTCACCGGCACCGCGATCAGCGCACCGACGATACCGAAGAGCGACGAGAAGACGATGACCGCCACGACCGAGAGGAACGGATGGATCTCCACGGTCTGCTTGAACACCCGAGGCGTGATGACGTTGTTCTCAACCTGCTGGTAGAGGATCAGCGCGACGCCCACCACGACCGCTTTCCACGGCTCTTCGAGCAGGGCGACCAGGACGACCGGGATCGTCCCGATCGTGGCGCCGATGTTCGGGATTAGATCTGTGATGGCGACGAAGAGCGACAGCGGGGCGGCGAATGGCAACCCGAGGAGCGTCATCGTGACGTAGGTGAAGACGCCTGCGAAGACGGCGATGAGGAACTTCCCGTACCAGTACCCCTTGTTCACGACGTAGATGCTTCGCAGGGCAGTCGTGAACGGCTCGCGGTAGGAGGGTGGCATGAGTCCGCTCGCCCGTTGCACCAGCTCCCGGCCGTAGACCAGGAAGTACAGGGTGAACGTGAAGATCATGAAGACCGCGAAACCGGCGCTCGCGAGGCCACCGACCAATGAAAGCAACTTGCCACTCCCCTCGAAGAAGCCCGAGGCGCCTTCGGCAGTGTCGCCTGCAGTCTGGATGGCTTCGTCGGCGTTCAGCGAGTCCGACGCTTCCGTCCCCTGAAGGTCGTCGACGTACGTCGGAATCTTTTCCTTCAAAGCCTGGGCGCCGTCGACAATCGCCGGCAGAATCGCGATCGCGAACACGAGAACTATGCCTGCGATCACGAGGAAAGCGAGCCCGGTCGCCAAGCCCCGACTCATGCCACGGCGGGTGAACATCTGGATGAGCGGCTCGATCGAAAAGGCGAGGAATCCTGCGGCGACGAGCCATACGATCGTCTCGCGTACCAGCCAGATACCAATTAGAAGAGCGCAGACGACGAGCACGACTGCGACGACGACCAACGCGGAAGTGACGAAGAACCGACGGTTGGGTCGTCCAGCCGGGACGGCGAGGTCTGGACCGGGCACTGCCATTGAGGGCTAGGGTTCCGCTCCCGTGGTCGAGATCCTGCCTGGCGCCCATGACCGATAGCGAGCCGAAACCTTCGCTCGGCGGGCGGCGCGGCGGGACCGTGCGGGACCGCGCTGAGTCTTTGTTCGGCTTGCTCGAAGGCGGCCGACCTGAGCACCTGTCGATCGAGGCCGGCTTTCGCTGGATTGCTCGCGACAAGGCGATCGCCGGCGGAGTTCTCGGCGGCGGGCTCGCCTACCGGTTTTTCTTCTGGTTGCTCGCCCTGGCTGTCGTCGTCGCCGGCGGACTCGGCTTCGCCTCGTCCTCGGGGGCGGACGTCGAAGGCGCCGCCGGCGACGTCGGCCTGAGAACATCCCTCGCCTCCAGCATTGCAAGCGCGGCGGAGCAATCGGAGACGGGGCGTTGGTGGTTGCTCGCCACAGGCGTAGTGCTGTTCATGTGGTTCAGCTGGGGCCTCCTCCGTGCGCTCCGCCTTGTCCACGCCGCTGCGTGGCAGGTCAGGCTGGAACCTCTGCGCAACGCTCCACGGTCGGTCGCGACGATCCTCGCCGCTCCGGTCGTGTTGGTTGGCCTGTCCGCCGCAGCAAGTTGGGCTCGCGCGAGCACGGGCGGGATCACAGGCCTGGCCGTGACGCTCGCGGTCGGCCTTGGTTTCGGCGCCCTGTGGCTCCTCGTCTCCATGAGACTGCCCTCCGGGGACGTACCCTGGACGGGATTCCTGCCCGGCGCCGTTCTCCTCAGCATCGGGCTCCAGGGATTGCATGTCTTCACTGCGTATTTCCTGGAGGAGAAGCTCGAGCATGCATCCGAGCTCTACGGCGCGCTCGGGCTGGCGGCGACCATGCTCTTCTACCTCTTTCTCATCGGTCGTGGCTTTGTTTGGGCAGCCGAGCTGAACGCCGTTGTGTGGGAGCTGCGTCACCCGGAGCGCGCCTCGTAGGCGGCCCCCCATCCTCCTTCACGCGGCAGTTCATCCCGTTGGGACGATGCAGCACCCACCTGTGTGCGATGTCCTCCAGTAACTGAACGGATAGGAGGACACATGAGCATGCGAGACTACGAGACTCAGGCGCGCGCCGCGGCGCTACGCCAGGACTTCGAGCCGGCAGGCCCGCCTGGCTCCGGCTGGGTCACCTTCGCGGCGCTCATGCTCGGGTTGGCCGGGCTCTTCAACTTCATCGCCGGCATCGCTGCAATCGCGAACTCGAGGGTCTACGTCGACGAGGCTACTTTTATTTTCAGTGACCTCAACACCTGGGGATGGATCGTCCTCGTTCTCGCCGTGGTCCAGGTCGTGGCCGCTATGGCACTCCTCAGCGGAAGCGAGTGGGCCCGCTGGTTCGGGATCGCGGCGGCGGGCGCGAATGCGATCGGTCAGCTCCTGTTTGTCCAGGCATATCCGTTCTGGTCACTTGCGCTCTTCTCGATGGACATCCTGATCATCTACGGGCTCACCATGTACGCGGGGTCACGGATGCCCAAGGCCGGAGCGTGAACATCCGGCGCTCGCGGGGGGTTCACGTGGTTGCGGTAGCCGGGGGCCCTCCGTAGCGCCGACGGAAGATTCCGTACGCGACGAGCCCTGCCGGGATCGGCAGCCAGAACGAGACGAGCCTGTACGCGAGAGTCGCGACCACCGCAGCCCCGGCACCGACGCCGGCGAGCGCGAGCGTCGCGGTCAATCCGGCCTCGACGAATCCGAGACCGCCCGGGGTGAACGGCACCATGCCGAGCAGCGACGCGGTCACATAGGCGAGAAGAACGGCCGCGGGGCGGGGCTCCACGCCCACGGCGAAAAGGGAGGCGACGAGCGCGAGGTAATCGAAGAGCCACTTCGCCACCGAGGCAGCCACAGCCACCTTCCACCCGCTGCCGAGCGCGGCTCGGATCGCATTCCGCTCACGGATGAGGTGCTCCGGAAGCCCGTCGGCTCGCTCGCGCAGCGGCGGGATCAACCGAGCGAGCCTTCTGGCCACGCGCCCCACGAAGCGGAGCGGTCGGTTGAACCCGAACGCCGCGACGGCGACGGCCCCGACGAGAACGAACGAGACCGCCGCCAGCCAGACGGAGCGCGCGAGAACGTCGTCTATCCCTGTACCCCTGAGGACGGCAGGCAGCGCGAGCACGGGCAACCCAAGGAGCGTCGCAAAGAGGAGCGCCGACGAGGCGGCGACGCCGGACGCAACCCTCCGCCCGGGGACCCCGGCACGCACGAGCATCCGGTACTGAAGGGCCCCGGCCGTCGCCATGCCGCCGGGAATGATCCGACCGAGCGCGTTGCCGGCGAGCTGAGACGTCGCAACTGCGAACCAGTCCTTCGAGCCGATGGCGAGCCGCTGGAGCGCCCAAGTCGCCAGGAAGCTCGCGGCCACGAAAACGAGTGCCAGGACGACCCAGCCGACCTCGACGTCGAGCAGGCTCCGCCACGAGGTGAATACCTCGAGGAGGCTCGGCAGGAGTAGGTAGAGCGAAACCGCGGTGGCGAGGAGAAAGGCTCCGCGGACGCCGAGCGTGCGCGCCGACCAGGAGCTGCGCCTCATGCAGCGAGGTGCTCTCCGCCACCGAGCTCGAGGATCCGAACCGTGCCGGATAGCCGACAGCGCTTCATGCCGTTCGGATGATGCACAGCTCATCAGCGTGGGACAGCATGGCCGCATGGCCAGCCTTCCACTTGGCCTCGGAACCGCCTACGTCGCCGGCTTCTCTCTGGCGGGAGTCCTCGCCGTCGTACTGGCCGCCAGCGCCATCGTGAGCGTCCTCAAGAGCCAGCAGTTCTCCGGCGGCGAGCGGACGATGTGGGTCCTCGTGGTGCTCATCTTCCCGATCGTCGGCCCGCTCGTCTATTTCGGCGTGCGCAGCGACTGGTAGCACCCGCCGCGACGGGTAAGTGAATCCCGCCTATCCACGCGCCCTGGGCTCGGCGTCGCCCCGTCTAGGCGCCACACTCACCGAAGTTCGTTGGCGGGCGGCGGCATGATCATCCTGCGAACGACCACGTCCAGCACGACATTGATGACAGCGAGGATGATTGCGGCCCAGATGGCCGTCCAGAAGAACTCGTCGATCGTAAGGTGGTCCGAAAGGGCGTCGGTCAGCTGCAGCATCAAAGCTGTCACGACGAGCGAGAAAAGGCCCAACGTGAGAAATATCAGAGGCAACGTGAAGAGCCTCAATAAGGTTCCGATGATGCCGTTGACGAGGCCGAAGAGCAGAGAAACCCAGAGGTAGCCGAAGAAGCCGCCCGACACGTCCATGCCGGGAAGGATCCAGCTGGTGATGGCAAACGCCACCGCAGAGAGAAGCCAGATGAGGAGGAACCGGACCAGCACCGCCAGCGACGCTAGTTCGCCCGGCCCGGCTGCTGCGTCATCCCAAATGGGTGATGCCGCACTCGCGCCTTGACTTGGGAGCCGTTCGGCCGCGTCGTTCAGGCCCAGTCGGCAGGGACGTCCCCTCCGCCCTCCTCTGACACACGCCGGCCGAAGCGAGCGAAGGCCGGATGCGAAAAGAGCTTGCCTGCGACCAGGGCTTCTCCCTGGGCCAACGTCACCGCTTGCCCGAGCAGGCTCCAGGGCACGAACGAAAACGTCTCACCGATCGAGCGCAGATCAGCCTCAGAGTTCATTCGCATGAGAATGAGGTTGTCGCATTGCGACAGGACGTTTTCGTGCACCTTTTGTGGTCGCTGCGTCGAGACAAGCAGGTAGAGGCCGAACTTTCGTCCCTCCCCCGCAATCGCGACAGCATGCTCCGTCGAAAAAGCAGTCAGGGCGTCGGCGGGAAACTGGGGGCAGACGTTGTGCGCCTCGTCGATGACGATCAAAATCGGTTCCCGAGCCGCACGGTTCCGCCAGAGGCTCCCGAGGACCGCCTCCGCGGTCAGCGCCTGCTCGTCACGTGAGCCGAGCGAGCCCAGGTCGACGACGAGACAGCGCCAGTCCCCCTCTTCCAGCTCCTCGACGAGCGAACCAGGGTCCGAGCCTGCCCAGACCGCCCATTGGTCGAGACGGAGGTTCCGGGCCCGGAGGCCAATGCCCTTCGCCTCGTCCCCTCCCTCCATCGCGAGACGAAACAGCGATCCGAGCTCGGCTTGCTTCGATGTCTCGACGAGCTCGAGCAGCTCGGCATATTCCACGCGATCGTCGATCGGATCGAGCCGTAGGACAGCGGCCTGCGCCGCGGGGTCAAGTTCGGCAAAGCGAAGCCGAAGCCTCTCGCCGCCGCCGTCGCCTGCGCTTCGGACGATGAGTCCGCGTGTGCTCGCCTCGTAGCGCCTGGCGACGTCGGGATCGACGTCGGCCCGCGTCTCCGCCAGGCGCACGTAGTCGGAGTTCGGGTCGAGCACGACGATGCGAAGCGACGTGTCCACGAGGAGCCGTTCGAGGAGGAGCCCGAGCGAGTACGTCTTCCCGGACCCCGACTGCCCGCACAGAAAGGTATGGCGGCCGAATCCGCCGGCGTCGAGCTTCAGCGGTACCCCCGGCGCGAGGAGCAGCTCACCGATCTCGAGCGAGCCGCGGGAGAGCGTGCCTTCCTCTAGCTGCGATCCTACTTCGCCGGGCTCCGCGGGACGAACGATCGCGTCGTGAAACGGCTTGCCCTCACCCGCGAGAACGACGCCCTCCCCTTGCGCAAGGCGTATGGGCACTCGGGTGCGCAGATCGGTGCCTTGGGCCTCACCGCCTCCACCGAGCGCGACTTCCGGGCCGTCAACGACTGCCGGCGCAAGCGAGGTGACCTGGCCGAAGACCGCTCCGTCCTCAGCCTCGAGAACCGCGTACGCGCCAACCCGAAGCGCCAGGTCGTGCAGGGGAGCCTGCAGCGTGAATCGACGGCCGTCGACCGACGTCGCGAGCGGAAGTACCGAGCGCTCGAGCTCGCGGCGGAGCGACCGAAATCGCTCGATGGATTCCGCAGACGTCACCCAGCCGTCACCGGGGGTTCCGCACGAAGAACGACGGTGCCGGCGAGGAAGTCCTGCAGAGCACGCCGGCGACTGTCGAAGAGAACGGGCAGGAACCCCGCGAACAAGGGCACGATCGCAAGTAGGAGCCCGAAGAAGCGCAGTAGAGAGCGGCCGCCTCCCGGCGGCGCACCGTTGGGGCCGACGAGACGCAGCGCCATGAGCCGCATGCCAAGCGTTTGGCCAGTCACCGTCCAGAAGATCACGAAGTAGGCGGCGAGACCCAGGATCCAACCCAAACCGGCGAGAACGGACACGAGCCCGCCCGGTTGCAAGTCGCCGAAGAGAGAGGCACCGAAGCTCAGGAGCGCACCGCCGGCCAGGATGACGACGTTGACCGTGACGACATCGACCGCAAACGCGCCGGCTCGACTGATGAGGCCGGCGTAGGGCCGGCTCGTCTTCCCAGACGTATCCTCCGGCGGCGACCTACGCCAGCGGCGGACGGTGCCCTCGGCGGCGTCGTCGAGATGCTTGGCGCGGGCGCGCAGCCCGACGGCCATCTCACCGGCGAACGACGCTGTCTGTTGACTGAGGGCTGACCGGACCGCGGGACTCGAGAGGACGCGCGCGAGAACCTGCTCCATCTCAGGGCTGGCAAGCATCCGCTCGAGCAGATCCGTCGCCACCTGGCTCTCGAACGCTTCCACAAGCATGTCTTCAAAAGCGGGGCTCGCCAGAACCTGCTTGAGGATCCGCTCT
Source organism: uncultured Actinomycetes bacterium (assembly GCA_963722715.1). Taxonomy (GTDB): domain Bacteria; phylum Actinomycetota; class Thermoleophilia; order Gaiellales; family Gaiellaceae; genus DASQGA01. The sequence continues at coordinate 197,389 of CAVROA010000015.1, forward strand.
GTTCTCTCATCCTCGAGGGCCGCAACGACCGCCGACTCGAGATCGGCGGTCGCGAGTATCTGGCCTGCGACACGCTCGACAAAGTGGTGCCGAACGAGCAGATCCGCGATCGCTTGAGACAACTGGCGGCCCACGACGCGGTCGACCATTCCGCTTACGTCATTCGCTGTAGCCATTGCGAATGGCTCAGCGTACGGCGCCCCACCAAAACGGGTCATCACGCCGAACGGATGAAATGCCTCACCCGCCGCCGTGCATCAGTGGCCTAGAGCAAGCGTCAGCAAGGTGGCAATCGCGAGACCGATCCCGGCGACAGCGAGCCAGCCGGCGAGCCGATTGGAAAGCTCCGACCAACTCCCGGCTGCGAGCGCCGCGTTTACCGCGCGAAAGCGGACATAACCGAGCCCGATGAAGGCGAGACCGAGCAAGGCGAAGCCGATTCCGAGTACGACATACGGCCAGTTCGAGCCGCTCGAGAGCCCGGGCACGAGCTTCCCTACGCCTACGCTGACGGCGAACGCAGTGAGGCCGCTTCGCCACCACGCAAGATAGGTCCGCTCGTTTGCGAGATGCGTCCGCCGAGTTGCGTCCTCCACCCCGGGCTCGACTACCGGAACCATCGTGGTCGGACCCTAACCAAGGACGTCTCGCTACAACGGGCGGGGAGGCCGCCGCGCACGATGTCGCGCGACGGCCCCGATCCGGGAGAGCTAGTTAGCGGCGGGCGACGTTGAGGTCCACCGCGCTCTCGCTCCAGCGCGCGGTCAGCGCGTAGAGGATGATGATGTTCAGCGCCATCACAGTCAGTGACCAGAGCGGATACTGGCTGTTGCCGAGGAAGCCGAGCTGGGCGATGAAGTTCAGCGACACGACCACGATCGCAAACCAGCGCGCCCACCCCTGCGCGGCGATCAGCGCCAGGCCTGCGAGAACGAGCAGCACGCCCCAGATCAACATGATCCAGCCCCATGCCGTCAGGTCGACGACGAGGAAGCCAGACGCAGTGACGACGAAGTACTCGTCTTCGAACAGAGCGATGAGGCCCTGAAAGAAGTCGATCGAGCCGACGATCAGCATCAACATGCCGGCGAAGGCGATCCAACCTGCCATGCTCTTCGAGTTCATTCCTACCTCCCTGTGGTGTCACAAGACACTCATGAAGGGAGCTCACGCTGCCTTCACGGCCGTACGGGGGCCGATTCGCGATAACAGTCGCACTTCCTTCGGACGTGGCGATGTCCCGTCCCTTGCTATATGGCTCACCCAGAGCAACTGCTGGGCGCAGGAGCCGACCGCCGCGACCCCTATCTATCGGAAGGGCGGTGGGTTAGCGTTGGGACATCCGCGAGGAGGTTTCCATGCGCATCGAGTCTTCCGTGACCGCTATCTCCTGGATTCCCTCGGAGGCGATCCAGGGCTTGCCGAAGATCCCGTTCCAGATGGGCGTTGGCCACTACGACGAGCCGCCGCCCGATCGGCTCGAGGAGGGCGACCTCGAACGGCTGCGCGATGCCGACCGCTTTCGTGAGGCGAACCAGCTGAAGGCCTGGATTGAGGTCAAGGACGGACGTATCGACGCGCACGGGTACGCAGGCGAGGGCCTCGTCGGGTCGACGACGTTCCGCCTGGGGCGAAAGGAGATGACTGTTCCAGGCGTCGCTTTCGACACGCTTCGGCCCGAACCGGAGGTATTCGGGGACGCGGTGCGCTTCGTCCAGACCGTGGGCGGCCGGGCTGGCTTTCCAGCGCCGCGCATGGTCAAGGGGAAGCCGTTCTTCCGCATTCAGTCCGCGACCGCATGGACGACACTTGCGCTGACGATCCGTGCTGACGGCTCCTCCGATCCCGAGCTCGTCGGCGCAAGCCCGTTCCCGCGCCACTGGATCTACGATCGTGAGGGTGAGCTCGTCCTGAAAGCAGGAACGATCGACTTCAAGGCCTGGTACAAGGAAGCGCACGGCGAGCACACGCCCTGGGGCGACGAGGAGTCGGATGCATTCGTGACCCAGGCTGAGAGCGCGCTCGAGCGCCAGCTGTCACGTGAGCTCATGCAGAGTGGAGCCGTCCCCAAACGGCGGTCGCTCGAGGCCGGGGAGACACTGGTCGCGCAAGGAGAGCCGGGTGACGAGCTCTACCTGCTGCTCGACGGTGTGCTGGCTGTGGAGGTGGATGGCGACGAGGTCGCTGAGATCGGGCCGGGGGCAATCCTGGGCGAACGCGCTGTGCTCGAGGGGGGTAGGCGGATGGCCACTCTGCAGGCACGGACGCGCTGCCGCGTGGGCGTTGTTCCGGCCGATGCGATCAATCGCGAGGCGATCGAGGAGCTCGCCGCCGGGCGCCGGCCCCAAGGCTGAACCCAGGACGGCGGCGCGGGGAAGCAGCCGTGGGACGAGGTGAAAGCCGCGTGATCGGGCTCCGGTGACGCTGCCCGAGGATCGCGTCGAGCGAGCATCGGAGGTCGCGAGCTCCACGCATCCCACCGACCCCTTGACCGCTGCTGAGCTCGCGCAGGCCGTCGGCACGCTCCGCTCGGTGCCCGAGCTCTCGGACCGGGCGCGCTTCGTTGAGATCTGCCTTCGCGAGCCGACGCGCGACGAGGTTGTCGGATCCGACGGGACACCCCCTCCTCGCGAGGCGCTCGCGATCGTGCTCGACCCGGTCGCGGGTCACACGTATGAGGGTGTCGTGTCCCTGGCCGAAGGCCGGCTTCTCTCCTGGGAGCTCGTTCCCGACGTCCAGCCGGCGATTACGCCCGAGGAGTACGCCGCGTGCGAGCGCACAGTTCGCCGCGACGAGAGGATGCGCGCGGCCTTCGCCGAGCGCGGTGTCACGGATCCCGAGCTCGTCACCGTCGAGGCGTGGGGCATCGGTGCGTTCTCCGGTGACGGAGACGAGGGCAGGCGGCTCGCGTGGACCCCTTGCTGGGTCCGGGATCACCCCGACGGCAACCCATACGCCAGGCCGGTCGAAGGCCTCTACGCGATTGTCGACCTGAACGCGATGGAGGTGGTCCGGATCGAAGACCACGGGATCGTCCCGCTTCCGCCGCCCTCGGGCGACTACCTGCCCGAAAAGGTGGGCAACCTCCGCGCCGATCTGCGTCCGCTCGAGATCGTCCAGTCCGAGGGGCCGAGCTTCGAGGTCGACGGCTGGGCAGTCACCTGGGACCACTGGACCTTCCGCATCGGTTTCACAGTCCGGGAAGGGCTCGTCCTCCACGATGTCGCCTACGAGGACCGCGGACGCCGCCGCTCCGTCATCCGCCGTGCCTCGTGCGTCGAGTTGCTCGTGCCCTACGGCGACCCGAGTCCGGGGAGCTACCGTAAGAACGCCTTCGACATCGGCGAGTATGGCCTCGGCCCGCTCACCAACTCACTGGAGCTCGGGTGCGACTGCCTCGGAGAGATCAGGTACTTCGACGTCGACCTCTGTAACGACCAGGGCGAGCCCTACACGATCCGAAACGCGATCTGCTTGCACGAGGAGGACGCCGGCCTGCTCTGGAAGCACTACGACGCGGAGAGCGACCACGCCGAGGTCCGTCGCTCACGCCGCCTCGTCGTCTCGTTCGTCGTGACCGCCGGAAACTACGACTACGCCCTGTACTGGTACCTCTACCAGGACGCGTCGATCGAGTTCGAGGTCAAGCTCACAGGAATCGTGCTCACGAACGCCTTGCCGGAGGGACAACGCTCGCCGTTCGGCACACTCGTCGCGCCCCAGCTCCTGGCTCCGAATCACCAGCACTTCCTGTGCATGCGGCTCGACACTGAGATCGACGGGCAGAGGAACAGCGTCTACGAGGTGCATACGGAGCGGACCCCACGCGGGCCCGAGAATCCGCACGGCATCGCGTTCTCCGCCAGCGCGTCATTGCTCTCCCGCGAGGCCGATGCCCAGCAGACCGTCGATCCCGCCTCAGCCCGCTACTGGAAGATCGTGAACCCCTCGGTCTCGAACGCGCTCGGCGACCCGGTCGGCTATCGGCTCGTCCCGGGCGCTAACGTCTCGCCCTTCGCGCACCCCGACGCCTCGCTGCTCGAGCGGGCCGCGTTCCTCAGGAAACACCTGTGGGTGACGCCGTTCGATCCGAAGGAGCGGTATCCGGCCGGCGATTACCCGAACCAGCACCGCGGAGGAGATGGGCTGCCGCGCTGGACGGAGGCGAATCGATCGGTCGAGGACGAGGACATCGTCGTCTGGTACACGTTCGGAAGTCATCACATCCCGCGGCCGGAGGACTGGCCGGTGATGCCGGTCGAGCGGATCGGGTTCACGTTGAAGCCAGACGGGTTCTTCGACCGAAATCCTGCGCTCGACGTGCCTCCAGCTCGCGCGCAATGTCACGATTGAGCCCCAGCCGGGTTCCCGGTTTATTGCAGGCAAATCTGGCGATGGGCCGTGCAGGGATCGAACCTGCGGCGGCTGATCTCCGTTGCATTGGGCGTGACCACTCGCGCCCAGCTCACCTGAGATGAACGCTTCGATGGACCGAGAAACGATCGTCTTCCGCGGTGCGACCGCAGTCGCGATGCTCCACGCGCTCGACGACGCATTCCTGAACCGCCAGCCTGGGGTCGATCTGGGCCAGCACGCGCTCGCCGCCGTGATCTCGCTCGCAGTGGGCGTGGCGGCGATGGTCGCATTCCCACGGCTCCGACCGGGATTCCGGGCGGCGCTCGGACTCGTGTTCGGCACACTTGCGACGACGAACGGCGCCATGCACGTCGTACACATCGCGAAGGACGGCCCGGCCCACAGCGATCTCACCGGCGTGCTCGCGCTGATCGCCGGCATCGTGCTCATCGGGCTCGGCCTCTCGATCCCGTGGCTTCACCGAGGCGAAGGCGCACACACCGCACGCCGGCGATGGGTAAACCGGGGCATCGCCGTTGCGGCCGGGGTCCTCGTCTTCTACGCGGGCCTCTATCCGACCGCGGCGGCCATCGTGCCGACGCACAAGTACCGGGAGCCGATCCCGGCGACGCCGAGCGGGTATGAGGCCGTTCAGTTCGATGCCTCGGATGGGCTCAGGCTTTCCGGCTGGTATGCGCCGTCGAGAAACGGAGCCGCTGTCTTGCTCGTCCACGGTGGTGGCGGCGACCGTACGGGACCGCTCGACCACGCGCAGCTTCTGCGGCGGCACGGCTACGGCGTCCTGCTTTACGACTCGCGCGGCCGGGGCGAGAGCGAGGGGACTCCGAACGCGTGGGGCTGGAGCTGGGAGAAGGACGTCGAGGGCGCGCTCGCCTTCCTCGGCGCGCGCGACGACGTGGAGGACGGGAGGATCGGCGGGCTCGGCCTCTCGACCGGAGCGGACGTCCTGATCCACGCCGCCCCGGAGCAGCGCGCGCTCCGGGCCGTCGTCAGCGACGGCGCAACCGCCGCGTCCTTTGCTGACCAGACGGCGACATTCGGGCTCGACGAAACCGCGCCCTACTTCTGGACGCTACTCACGGCGGGCCGCGTCTTCTCCGGCTACTCGCCGGGTCCACCGCTCGACGAGAGCGTCCCGCAGATCTCGCCGGCCCCGCTCCTCCTGATTGCGGCGGGCGGCTTTCCGACCGAGATCGACTTCAACCGACACTACGCCGAGGTTGCGAAGGAACCGTTCGAATACTGGGAGCTCCCCGATGTCGGCCATACGGCGGCCGTGCGCGAGCGGCCGCGGGAGTACGAGCGGCGAGTGATCGGCTTCTTCGACGAAGCCCTTCTCGAACGAGGCGCCTCGTGACCGCATGCGCGGTTGCCCCGGGTCGAGGTCTGCTTGCGCCTTCCGCTACAGCTAAGCCGACGCGGCCGCGCTGTAGCTCGAGAGCAGCTCCGGGAGGCTCATCTCAGGCGGCGTGTTCAGATCGAGCCCGGTCGAGTCAGCGAGCCGGCGCTTGAACCAGAGGTCGAAGTCGTCCTGCGAACTCGAGAACAGCCCGAGCGCGTTTGCGAAGTTTTCCGTCTCGATGTACGCGACTAGCAGATCGCCGCTCGTCCCCTGTGCGAGAAACCAGGCCTCCTTCGTAATTCCAATTCGCCGCTCGGATTGGTCGTACTCGCCCTTCCTCGACTGCTCCAGCTCGCGCATGAAATCGCGCGCGTCGTCGCTCTTGCCGTCCACGATCGGGATGACGAGGCAGATCTGCTCCATCGCTCCTCCTTCGGCCCTTTCGTTGGGCCGGCATTCTCCTGCGATGGCAGCTGTCGGTCAACCTTCCAGGGCCTCCTCGGGGAGGTGCGGTGGCCCCTTCCAGTCAGCCAGGACCGATGCGCCTACGCTAAAAGCCTATTTGCAGGCAAATCTGGCGATGGGCCGTGCAGGGATCGAACCTGCGACCTTGGGATTAAGAGTAGGCTAGCCGAGGTTTAGGCCGGACTCGGGATGACCTGGCTTTTCCCTGCTAACCGGCCATATTTTGTCGAGGACTCGACGGCTCCGCTTCTGGCCGTTTCGGAGGGTCTGGTTGCCCTAACGTTGCCCGATCCCGCGTGCATGAGAAGGACCTGGCCCAAAACGAGACACGTTCATAGAACGCAGCTCAAGTAAAAGCGCGCCGATGAAGAAACATCCGAACGCGAGCGTTCCGGCAGGATAGGGATGCCCGCCCAGCAGGAACACCGCTGCCAGGCCGATGAGGATCCATTCGCGTCGCGGTGCGCTATGTCGGCGAGCGGCCAGAGCGAGAGCACCGACCGCGGCCACCCACCCGAGTGTTCCGATGATGCTTAAGGCGAACGGCGGCCCCACAGCCGGCCAGTCCTTGACCACATCGAAGACACCCTCTTGTTGCACGGCCGAGAGGTCTCGAGCGCTTCGCATCGCGAGACCCGTGCCGATCCCCGCCACAGCATCGTAGGCGCTGAAGAAGACCAGGAAGACTCCGATACCGAAACGTGTCACCCATGCATTTGCGCGTCCGAAGCTATCGGCGAGCAACAGCACGGACAGCGCGACTAATCCCGTGAGTACGAGCTGAATGACGTGGAAGCCGGCGAACCACGTCGCCGCGTCCATCAGGGCCTGCGTGGTCTCATCCGGCTGGGGATGAAAGAACTCGAGGCCCGCTAGTAGGAGCGGTGGAGCGAGCAGCAGTAGGCGGCGGAACGGCACGGGCAATCGCCACGTTGAATTAGCTCGATGGAACGCGCCGCCTTGCGTCTCGGCCAGCATCATCATGCTCCCTGCAGCGAGGCGGCCTGTCCTTCCTCCTCCCGCGGCCGAAACTCGAACCACAAGGTGCCGCAGAGAAAGAGCCCCATTCCGATCGGACCCATCGGTCGCGCATGACCGAGGGCGAACACGGTCGCGCCGATTGCCATGAGCACGAGAGCGGGGCGAGGAGCCTTCCTCGCGAGTGCGACGATGACGGTGAGCGCGACGGCGAGCCAGAGCAAGCCAGCGCCGAAATAGAGGACGTAGCCCAGGGGTTCAGGTTCGAGTAGGGCGTCGATGAGCCGACCCGCCGCACGCTGGTCAGCAACCGAAAGCTCGTTCGCCTTTTCGGCAACGATCCCCCAGGCGATTCCGAGGACGGAATCGAGCGCCGTATACACGATGACGAAGGGGAGGATGAGCGCCCGCGCGACTCTGGCGGGCCGGTTGCCAAGCTCCTCCACGAGCAGCCAGAGCGCGTACGCGAGCCCGCCGATGAGGAAGAGCTGCGCGACATGCAGACCGATGAACAATCCCGTCTCGTCGCCGACCTCGGGATTGGACGTTGGATGGAACAGGCCGAGTACCAGGTAGAGGAACGGAACGCCGAAGAGAACGGCCCGGCGCACGAGGATGCTGCGCTCGCCCGGCATGCTTCTCACCTCAGTTCGAGCGTTCATTCAGCGTCCAGTAGAGCGTCGTCGAAGAACGCGATCACCCGCCGCTTGCCGCAGAGCGACGTCAGCGATGCAACCGCCGCCACGACCATCATCAACGACAAGGACATGACCCCGAGGACGGCGCGACGCCGGCCTGCAGTCAGAGCCCTCCCGCTCTCGCCTTTGGTGCTCAAGGCGTCTCACTCCTCTCCAGTAGGGCTTGGTCGAAGAAGCCGACGACGCGTCGCTCGTATTCGGCCGGGCGGGCGTCTATGCCGCCCGTGTGCTCCGCGCCCGGAACCTTCCACAGCTGCTTCGGCTCACCGGCAGCGGCGAAGTATTTCGGCTGTCGGACGTCCTCGCCGCCCATGCCCGGCTCGGTGTAGATGAGGAAGATCGAACGTGGCGCGATCTTTCCGATCCGGTCGACGATCGGCGGCGGCGGGCCGTGGTTCGCGAACACCGTTGCCGCCAACCGCATCACGACCTGCAGCGGCGCAAACAGCGCACCCTCCACCCCGGGGAGATCGGCGTCTCCGAGCGGAAATCCCGCGCCTTCGGAGACGACCGCCCTGAATTCGGTCGATTGCGCCGCCGAGATTAGGAGGATCTCGCCACCCACCGAGGAGCCGAGGCCGCCGATGCGATCGGGGTCCACGTCGGGCCGGCCCTGGAGGTACCTGGCGCCGGCGATCAGGTCGCGGTCGCCGGCCCAGCGGACGAGGTCGCCCTCGCTCCTGCCCTGCCCGCGCGGATCGAGCAGAAGCACGCCGTACCCGTTCCGGGCGAGCATGCGTGCCTCCTTCAGTGCCGAGCGTCCCGGGAAGACGACGATCGCAGCCCGGTTCTTCGAGGGAACGTAGGCCGCGGCGAGCTCGAGCGAGTCGCTCGTCGTGATCGTGACAGCTTCGGAGGGCACGCCAATATCCGGCAGTGGCCCAGTCCGACCAAGGTGGGTGTAGCCGTAGGAGAATCCGATCGGGAAGACGACGAAGGCGAAAATGCCGAGAGCGGCGAGCGCGCCCAGGATCGTCGCCAGCGTCCGGCGGAGAAAGCGCCGTCGCCGACTTCTGCCTGTGCGTCGCGCCTTCCAAAGCGTCATCGGCCCCGCCACGAGGAGCACTCCGCCGGCCACGAGCGCGAGCAGGCCGGTGTAGTCGTCGCCCGAAACGCCGCCGTGAAGCAGGTGATAGGCGCCTGGGAAGCCGATGGCCAGACCAAGCGCTCCGAAGGTCATCGCGGTTGCCGCACGCACCGCGGCCGGGAGGTGTGGGTAAGCCGCCGCTGCGGCCAACAGGATCGCCACCGGAACGAGCCCGCTCAAGAGGTGATCGCCCGCGGACGTTCCCGGTTGCGGCTGGAGGTAGTTGTCGTCGACGACGTGCAGCGCAATCACAGCCAGGCTCGCGCGCGCGAGGGTCGTCTCGAGACCGAGGGCTCTAACGCGTTGGCCGGCACGGCCCTCCTGCCGGACGATTTCCTGCGCCGCGGCCGGCCCGCTACTCGTGCTCACCGTCTTGCTCCCTCCGCTCCGAGTAGAGCGTCGTCGAGGAAGCCGATCACGCGGCGCTCGTATTCGGCCGGCTCGGTGGTGATGCCGGCGATGTGCTGCCCGTTCGGGACTTCCCAGATCTCCTTCGGCTCGCGGGCGGCCACGTAGAACCCCTTATTCGGCGTCCTCTCCGAGCCGTTCTGACCCTTCTCCCCGTAGACGAAGAAGACGGCGGTCGGAGCGATCTTGGCCACCTCGCTCTTCAGGCTCGGCGGCGGCAGCGTGCTCGTGAAGAGAGCGGTTGCCAACGTCACCGCACCGTCGCCGAGAATCGCGTCCCGCAGGCCGTGATTGGCGTACCCGTCCCGAAAGGACTGCCCGCTCCCACCCTCGGAGACGATCGCCTTGAACGCATCCGAATGCGCTGCGGCGTGGATCAGCATCTCGCCGCCGACAGAGAGGCCGATGCCGCCGATCCGCTCGGGGTCGACGTCCGGGCGGCTGCGCAGATATGCCGTTGCCGCATGGAGATCCCGGTCGCCGACCCAGCCGAAGACGTTCGGGTCCCCGTCGCTCGCTCCTTCGCCGCGCCGGTCGAAGAGGAGGACGCCGTAGCCGTGGCGAGATCGAGCAGTCGGGCTTGCTTCTGCGGTCCCGAGCGGCCGGGAAACGCGATCACCGTCGCCCCGTTCCGAGAGGGGACAAACCAGCCTTCGAGGCGGAGCCCGTCGCTCGTCGTGAACGAAACGTCCTCCGGCGTCGCGCCGAGGTTCGGGGCAGGCACGCCGGCCCGCATCGTGTGCGTCACGACGTAGGCGATCGCAGTCGGAAACAGCACCAACGCAATCAGCAGGACAGTGCCCGCGACGAGAAGGCCGCGCCGCAGGTATCGACGGCGCAGACGGTCGTCGATGCGCCGCGGTCCGCCAAAGCGATGACCGCGCCGAGACCGAGCAGCAGGAAGCCGCCGAGCAGCGAGAGGAAGCCGGTGAAGTCGTCCCCGGAGGGGCTGCCCGCGAGGGTGTAGTAGACGGTTTCGGTGCCGGCGAGCACGCCGAGGAAGCCGAAGAGAAGCGCGAGCGCCGCGCGCCGCCCCGCCCTGACGCGCGGGTATATCCATGCAGCGGCCGCCACGAGCGCGAGCAGCACGAGCCCGCCGACCAGGTGATCGGCCGCCGACATGCCCGGCTCGGGCTGGAGGAAGTTGTCGTCGACGACGTGGAGGCCGACGACCCCCAGGCGAGGCGCGGGCGAGCCGCGCTCGCTCCGTGCGCGACAGCGCGCCAGGGCCGCTTCGCGATCGGGGCGTGTTCAGCGGCGATCGGTCATGACGCGGAGACCGGCCGTGCCTCGACGGGCTCGAGCTGCTCGTCGTGCTCGAGGTGGGGCAGCCATTCGAGCCACTTGGGCAGGTACCAGTTCCAGTCGCCGAGCAGCTTCATCGATCGCCGGCAGGAGGATCGCCCGGACGATGGTCGCGTCGATCAGGATCGCCGCTGCAAGCCCGACGCCGAACTGCTTGAAGATCATCGCTTGCAGCGTCCCGAAGATCGCGAAGACGCCGACCATCACGATCGCGGCGCTGGTGACGACGCCTGCGGTCGTCTTGATCCCGTGGGCGATCGCGTCGTCCGTGCGTCATACCCCTGTCGTAGGCCTCGCGGATGCGGCTGAGGATGAACACGTGGTAGTCCATCGAGAGCCCGAAGAGGATCACGAAGAGCAGGAGTCGGAAGGAAGGGGTCGATGCCGCCCGTGAACTCGAAGCCCGAGCAGCTCCTTGCCCCAGCCGTGCTGGAAGACGAGGACGAGGATCCCGTAAGCCGCGCCGACCGAGAGCAGGTTGAGCACGACCGCCTTCGCCGCGATCACGACGGAGCGGAAGGACACGAGCATCAGTCCGAACGCGAAGCAGCAGCACGAATCCGAACACGAGCGGCGCCACCGTCTTCATCTGGTCGTTGAAGTCACTGCGCGTAGGCCGTCATGCCGGTGACCGCGACCTCCGCTGTCGGGCAGCGCCCCGACGGTCGAGCGGGATGATGTCGTCGCGCAGCGCCGTCAAGGCCTCGTTCGAGGTCGAGTCGGTGCCGTCCCCCTCGACCGGGATCGAGATGACTCGCGACGGTCTTCGCAGCGTTCGATGTCGACGTCGATCGGCTCGTTCATGACGCCTGTGGCGAGTGCGCGTCGCTTCAGCTCGCCGATCGCCTCGCTGCACCGCCGGCGCCTCGACGTTCGGAGCCTTGAGCACGACGATCGATGCGATTCTCGGTCCCGGGGAACGCTGCCTTGATGCGGTTGTAGGTCGTCAGCAGCTTCTGCGGGTACGTGTCGATGCTCGGCTGGGCCGTGTGCAGCTGGAACGCCGGGATCGCAAGCGCGACCAGCAGACCGCCGGCCAGCACCACCGAGAGGACCGGCCGCCGCAGCACGCGGTCGATGATCGCGCCCCAGATCCGACCCTCGCCGTCGTCGCGGCGGAGCCGGTGGACGAACGGCACGCGGCCGCGGTCGACCTTGTCGCCGAGCTTGGAGAGCAGCGCCGGCAGCACGGTCAGCGAGCCGAGCATCGCGACCGCGACCACCGTCATCGTCGCCACACCGAAGGAGGCGAAGGTCGCGTCGCCGGTGAAGAACATGCCCGCCATGGCGACCAGGACGGTCGAGCCCGGAGACGAGCACCGAGCGGCCGGAGGTCGCCGCGGCGGCCTCGAGCGCCGCCTCTTCGCTGCGACCGGCGGCACGCTCCTCACGCTCGCGCTTCAGATAGAACATCGTGTAGTCGACGCCGACCGCGAGCCCGATCAGGAGGATGATCGCCGAGACGGAGTCGGCCATCGGCAGCACCTGGCTCAGCAGCGCGACGACGCCCGAGCGTGCGCGAGCACCGCGGTCAGGCCGAGCAGGAGCGGGATGCCGGCCGCGACGAGCGCGCCGAAGGCGACGAGCAGGATGATCAGCGTCAGCGGGACGGAGAAGAGCCCGGCCTGCTTCAGATCGTCGAAGAACGACGCCTGGAGCGCCTTGTCCGTGCTCTCGCCGAACGACCCGACGTAGAGCTCTGGGTGCGCCTTCTGCACGTCGGCGACGCGAGCGACGATGGCGTCGATCTTGTCCGCCGCGTCGTCAGGATGGCCCGCGGATCTCGATCGCGCACGAGCGCCGAGTGCTTGTCGGCGGAGATCGAACCCGCTGTTCTCGTCGTCGAACGGCGACTCGACCTTCGCGCACCTGCGTCGAGCTTCGAGACGTCGGCGATCACGGCCTGCACGGCCGCCTCGAACGCGGGGTCGCTCGCCGTCGAGCGTCGTCGCTCTGGATCAGGACCTCTTCGCCGGCCGGCTGCTTGAAGTCGTCGTAGAGGATCGTGTCGGCCCGACCCGACTCGCCCGGCCCGGACGTCTCGAAGACGATCGTCTTCATCGGCGAGACGATGCTGAACGCGAACAGCGCGACCACGAGCGCGAGCCAGCCGAAGATCGCCTTCTTCCGGTGCTGCGCGCTCCAGCGCGCCATCCGGGCGGCGAGGTTCGTCGCGTGCGCGCTGGGCGGCTCCGGGTCGGCCTCGATGCTCGGGGGTCGCGGGCCCGTTCGTCCGGCTCGTCCTGGATGACTCGCGTCTTCATCATCTGCTCCTCTCGACCATGCGGGGACTCAGCCACGCGTCGCAGCGCACGATCTCGTGCGCGGAAGGCGGGAGACTTGCCGTTTCGGGGGGCGGGTTTCTGGTGTCTTCGGACGCCCGCGCTCAGGAGCGCAGATAGAGCGAGCACTGCGAGCACGCGGCGCGACTCGCTGCCGCTCGAGGGCAGACCGAGCTTGCCGAAGATGCTCGAGACGTACTTCTCGACGGCGCGGACGGTGATCACGAGCTTGTCGGCGATCCCCTGGTTGGAGCGGCCCTCGGCCATCAGCTCGAGCACCTCGCGCTCGCGCGGCGTGAGCTCGGCGAGCGGATCGTCGCTCCGCCGCTTCGAGAGCAACGTCGAGACGATGATCGGGTCGATCGCGGAGCCGCCGTTCGGCCACGCGCCGGACGGCGGCGAGGAACTCCGTCGACATCGCTGATCCGGTCCTTCAGCAGGTAGCCCGACGCCCTCGGCCGAGTCGGCGAGCAGCTTCATCGCCAGTCCCAGCTCGACGTACTGCGAGAGCACGAGCACGCCGACGGCGGGATGCTCGGCGCGGATCTCGAGCGCCGCGCGGAGGCCCTCGTCGTTGTGCGTCGGCGGCAGCCGGATGTCGACGATCGCGACGTCCGGCGCGTAGCTGCGCACCTTCAGCAAGAGTTCGTCGGCGGTCGTCGCAACTACCGACGACCTCGAGCCCGTTCGTCGCTCGAGCAGCGCGTTCGAGCCCTTCGCGCAGGAGCACGCTGTCCTCGGCGATCACGGCGCGCACGGGATCTCCGCTCGAACGCGCGTGCCGCCACCCGAGCGGGCTCCAGACTCGCAGCCGGCCGCCGAGCGCCTCCACGCGGTCGGCGAGGCCGCGCAGGCCTGAGCCGCGCTCGGTGTCGGCGCCGCCGACCCCGTCGTCGACGACCTCGACCACGACCAGGCCGTTCTCCTGCGTCGACGTCGACCGACGCCGAAGAGGCCGCGCGCGTGCTTGCCGATGTTGGCGAGGCTCTCGGCGACGAGGTAGTAGGCGGCGACCTCGAGCGCCTCGGGCAGCCGGCCGTCGATGACGACCGTCAGGCGAACGGGGACCGGCGCTCGCGCGGCGAGCTGACTCGAGCGCAACCTCGAGGCCGTGGCCGCTGACGACAGCCGGGTGGAAGCCCGCGTGCGAGCTCGCGCAGCTCCTCGAGCGAGGATCGCGATCTCACGCCGCGCGTGATCGAGCCGGCGCCGCGACTCCGGGTCGCCCTCGAGCTGCTCCTCCAGCAGCCTCAGCTCGAGCGAGAGCGCAACCAGCCGCTGCTGCGCGCCGTCGTGCAGGTCTCGCTCCAGCCGCTGGCGCTCCTTGCGGCCTGCTTCGACGATTCGCGCGCGCGACCCCTGCAGCTCCTCGAGACGAGCCCGGCAGCTCGGCTTGGAGCCGTGCGTTCTCAAGGGCGATACCGGCCGCCGCGGTGACGGCTGTAGAGCAAGTTCGAGGCTCGTCCCGCAGGGCTGCGTCGTGCATAAGCGCGGCCACTTGCACCCCGCCGCGGTCGATCAACGTCATTGCCCGTTGATCCTCGTCGTCGGGGAGTTCCACGACGCGCCCCTCGAGGTCCGCGTAGCTAGCGAACTCGGGGAGCCAGTACGCGAGCTCCACTGACGGATCTCGGAGTGCTCGCGCCAACGCGTCACGCAAATCGGCAGGCGCAGGGTCTGCGTGCAGCGCCAGAAAGAGATCGCCGACCGACGATCGAGCGAGCCGAGCGCTGAGCAACCGGCTCATGAAGGCGACCGGTGCGATAGCGACCAGCCCGAAGGTGAAGAGCCGCACAACCTCGGCACTTCCAGCTTGGGCGGCGACAAGCCCACCTCCTGAGAGCGCTACGAGCGCAAGCATAAAGGAGCCGCGGACCACGTTTCCTGATCGACGCAGCGTCCGCCCCGAACCTCGCCAACGCCTGAGGAGCACAAGGATTGCCGCAAGCATTACGAGGAATAGTCCAAAGGCCTCTGCTCGCGACACGATGTCGGCGGCGCCCGGCCGATCGACAACCTCGAGCAGGTTGTGAGGGCCACCTCTCCCAAGCAGCAGCGAGACGAGAGCAAGCCCGAGCACCAGCACGTAGGAAGCGGTGACCAGGGCCCGGTCGAACCGCGCTGGGAGTCGTCCAGTCGGATACGAGAGGTACAGGTGCATGAAGACGACTATCGGTAGACGGCGGAACACCTCCCCGATCGTGTGCGGCAGATCGGCGCTCGATGCTGACAAGGTCGAGAGGAAGGGAGCGAACCCCGCGGCAGCCATGAGCGGACCAAAGTGGCTGGCGGGGCGCTGCCACCAGGTGATTAGCCCGCAAATGACATACGAGAGGGTGATCCAGGCGACGAGGAGGGCACGGGCCACCTCTGGAGTTCGCTCGTCAGGGGCTTCGAGGATGATGACTGCCGACACGGTGGCAGCGGCACCTCCGAGCGCTGCGATCGCCCAAAGCGCAGCGATCCTCGGTGCGCGTGGGAGCGAGGCCTCCGCGATCAGTACTGAAGCCGAGGTCGCCGTCTCGTCCGCTCCTTTCCGACCCACTCCTCAGATGGACGGGGACCTCCCAGCCAGCACCGCCTCGGCAAGCGCGAACGCGGATGAGGGAGGCGCCTCCGAACAGGATACTCCCGTACCCGCCTTAGTTCCAGGCCCACCAGGCCACTATCGCGGTTCATCTTCCGGAGACTGCTGTGGAAGTAAATGACGCCAAAGATCTCGGCGTTAAGAAAACCTGCCTTAGCCTCGTCGGTTCCGACCTCATGGCGGACATAGCCAAGCTCTTGGATCACTAGGTCAACGGACTTTCGGAAGTAGCGTTCGACGTCCGCATACTGCGGTGCCGCCTCGTCCAGGAGCCGGACGTACATGACCTGAGGATCGCGCAGTGCGTCGAGCAACCCGAGCAGGTTGTCGATGACGCTAGCGACCGGTGTGTTGCCGTCGCGCGTTGTCAACGACTGCAGGCGCGCCACGGCTTGGTCCCGGTGGTCGCCGAGGATGAAGAACCTATTTGGTTGCCCGAGAGCCTCGCGGGCTAGCCACTCCCCCCCGCGCTTCGAGTCGTCGTAGCTCGAGCCAAGGGCCAGGTCAAGCGGGATGATGTGTTTGGACCGCGCCGCGTAGAGATCCGCGAGATGCTCGACTCCCATACCCCCAGAGAGCGTGATGAGGACGTCGCCTTGGTGCACCTGGCGCTCGCGGATTAAGGCGCCCGACCGCCAGTCGGGAGGGAGGACATCGAGCTTGACGGCGCCGGCGGTGAGGAGTCCGTCCCACTGGTCCCGGCGAGAATCAGGGATCCTTTCGAGCCCGTTCTGAGAGGCAGCGATGGCGAGCACAGCGCCCGTCCCGCCCCGCGGCGCGACCTTGCCCCCGGCGACGAGTTTGGACACCTCGTCGATCACCGTCCAGTCCCACGTGACGGCGAGGGTCGAGTCCAACTCAGATACCGGCTCGTCCCCGATCTGGACTAAAACGCTGCCGCCGGCGAGTAAGTGCCGGCGCGTAAAGGTTCGGAGAAGCTCATGCGCATAGCGGAGCTTCACCAGTTCCGCCCTCTTGCTCGAGCTGCCCGCGATGTGAACCCGACGTGGGACACCAGCCATGATCCGGAATCGTTGCACGTACGGCGCGTAGCGGCTCGGTTTCCTCATCTCCTATCGGCCCCCGTCAGTCCAGCCATCTGGACGTTCGTTCCTCGACGTTTCGCTCGTAGTGGTGGCGAGGTGGAACTCATAGGCGGCCAGCATGCGGCGGCGCCGGATGTCAAGACGACGAAGCGTCATCCTGGCTCGTCCCGCCGCGTCCTCAAACCGCGTTAGCCACGACATCGCAGGTTGGGCGTTGCCCCCTCCGTTGCCCCCTGGACCGATTAGGCTCCGGTGCTGGCTGCAAGGAACGCTCTATTTGCAGCGGAATAGGGAGATGGGCCGTGCAGGGATCGAACCTGCGACCTTGGGATTAAGAGTCCCCTGCTCTACCAGCTGAGCTAACGGCCCGAGGGGAGCGCATTGTAACGATGCGCTTCGGGCCGGCTCAGGCGTCTGGAGACGTACCACTGGACGTCGCGCGTCGTCTTGAGCCCGTACGCGGCGAGGGAGAACCCTGCGAAAAGAAGGTGTCTGGTCATGGGGTGGTTAGTGTTCGCCGCCGCCATGAAAATCCTTTCCGTCGTCGGAAACCGGCCACAGTTCATCAAGTCGGCTCCCCTGTCCCTCGCACTTCGAAACAAGGTCGACGAGGTCGTCCTCCACACGGGGCAGCACTACGACCGCGAGCTCTCGCAGATCTTCTTCGACGAGCTCGAACTGGGCGATCCCGAGTACCGGCTCCAGGTCGGCTCGGGAACGCATGCGGAGCAGACAGGCCGCATGCTGCCCGGCATCGAGCACGCGATCCTGGCGGAGGCTCCCGACGCCGTCCTCGTCTACGGGGACACCAACTCGACGCTGGCAGGCGCCCTGGCGGCGGCCAAGCTGGGCGTCCCGGTGGCGCACGTGGAGGCGGGGCTTCGCTCGTTCGACCGGTCGATGCCCGAAGAGCTGAACCGGATCCTGGTCGACACCCTCTCCTCGCTCCTCTTCTGTCCCAGCGACGCCGCGGTCGAGAATCTCCGCCGGGAGGGGATCGTCGAAGGTGTCCACCAGGTTGGCGACGTGATGATGGACGCGAACGCGCGACTGGCGCCGCTCGCACGCGACCGCTCGAACGCGCTCGCCGAGGCCGGCGTCGAACCGCGCTCGTACCTCCTGCTCACGCTCCACCGGGAAGCCAATGTGAAGCCGGTACCCCTTCGCTCGGTCATCGCAGCACTGGAGCAGCTCGGAGAGCCGGTCGTCTTCCCCGCCCATCCCCGGACCCGAACCGCCCTCGAGATCGCGGGCATCCGGGTACCCGAGTCCGTGCGCCTTCTGCCCCCCGCTGGGTACCTCGACTTCGCCGCGCTCGCCTCCCAGGCACGGCTCGTCCTGACGGACTCCGGCGGCGTCCAGAAGGAGGCGTACTGGTACGGCGTGCCCTGCGTCACCCTCCGCACGTCGACCGAATGGGTCGAGACGCTCGAGACCGGGTGGAACCGGCTCGTGGGAACCGAGACGGAGGCGATCGTCGCGGCCGTGGCGAGTGCATCGATACCCGAAGAACACCCCCCGCTCTACGGTGACGGGCACGCGTCGGAGCGGATCGTCGAGGCCCTCCTCGATACGATCTCCGGCCCATGACCACCGACGACACCGTTCGGGTCGGCCTGGTCGGGCTCGGCTACTGGGGGCCGAACCTCGCCCGGAACTTCGACGACCTCCCAGGGGTATCGCTCGCCTGGCTCTGCGACAGCGATGAGGAACGTCGGGCGGGGGTCGCCGAGCGGTTCCCGGAGACCCGTACGACCGCCGACTTCGACGAGGTGCTAGACGACCCCGATCTCACCGCAATCGTGATCGCAACGCCAGTCGTGACCCACCACGCCCTCTCCAAGCGGGCGCTCGAAGCCGGGAAGCACGTGTTCGTCGAGAAGCCGATGGCACTGGATGGCGAGGACGCCGACGAGCTCGTCCAGCTCGCCGAGGAGCGCGACCTCGTGCTCATGCCCGGACACCTCCTGCTCTACCACCCGGGCGTGCGCAAGCTGAAGGAGCTGGTGGACTCGGGTGAGCTCGGGCGGGTCCTCGTCGTCTACGGGAACCGGCAGAATCTCGGGCAGATCCGGAAGGACGAGAACGCGCTCGGATCGCTCGGCGCTCACGATCTCTCGGTCATTCTCCACCTCGTCGGCGAGGAGCCGGTCGAGTGCCACGCGCACGGGGAGTCGATCCTGGGCGAAGTGGAGGACGTCGTCTTCTGCTACCTCAAGTTCCCCTCCGGGATCGTCGCGCATATGCACCTCTCCTGGCTCGATCCCCACAAGATGCGAAAGATGACCGTGGTCGGAGCCGAGAAGATGGCCGTCTTCGACGACATGGAGCTCGACCGGAAGGTCACCGTTTACGACAAGGCCGCGGAGCAGGCCACGGGCACCTACGGCGAGTGGCGGACGCGAACCGGCGACATCTGGATCCCCAAGATCCCGAACGACGAGCCACTCCGGCTCGAGTGCGAACACTTCCTCGGGCTCGTCCGTGGCGAGGGCGACCGATTCGAGGCCGCGCGGGACGGCGTCGCGGTCGTGCGCGCGCTCGCCGAGCTTCAGCGCTCGCTCGAGCGCGAGCGCGTATGACCCTCGCTCGCCTCCGGCTGGCTCCTCCACAAGCTCATAGGCCAGCGGGTGGCCTATGAGCGAGATCGCCGCGTCGGCAGTCGTCTCTGCCGACACCGTCGTCGGAGCCGACGTCAGGGTCGAAGACGGAGCCGTCGTGGGGAAGCACCCTTCGTTCGGAAAGCAGTCGACAGCAGCGCGGGCTCAGCTCCCCCCGCTCCGCATCGGCGACGGGAGCTCTATCCTCGCGGGCGCAGTCGTCTTTGCCGGGTCCACACTCGGCCAAGGGGTGATTGTCGGCGACCAGGCGTGCGTGCGGGAACGCTGCTCGGTCGGGGACGACGTCGTGATCGGTCGGGGCGCGTTCGTCGAGAACGACGTCACGATCGGATCGCGGACACGCATCCAGGCGAACGCCTACGTGACGGCCTACTCGACGCTCGAGGAGGAAGTCTTCATTGCGCCCTGCGTCGTCACGACAAACGACAATTTCATGGGGCGAACCGAGGGGCGCCACGCACTCATGCGAGGGCCGACGATTCGCCGTGGTGCCCGGATCGGGGGCGGGGCCGTGCTCCTGCCGGGAATCGAGATCGGCGAGGAGGCGTTCGTGGGCGCCGGGGCGGTCGTGCTTCACGACGTGCCCGCCCGGGCGGTTGTCGTCGGCAACCCCGCCCGGCAGATCCGCGAGGTCCCTCCGGAGGAGCTCCTGCCGCCGTCCTAGAGCTAGCGCTTGACGATCGTCAGGTCATAGCTTCCGCCGCGGCCACGCCTGAGCTTGACCTCGAGGAAATACCACCCCGCGCGCGGGGCGCGTAGAACGATGGTGTCCCGAGCGCGAATCCTCGTCGAGGACGCGAGGCGAGCCGAAACGGATGCGCCGTCGAGCTTCTCCGTGTGCGGGCGCCAGAGCGCAAGGTCGGCGTTGGCCCGGCGCGGGCTTCGCAGGGTGAAAATCGCCCGCTGGCCGGCCTGAAGCTCGATGCGGTAGACGTCCCGTACGTCCTCGTAGCGTTCCAGCGTCGGGCGAAGAACGCGGTGCGTCCCCCTGAGGGTCGCGGCACGCGAGCGGGTGTCGTCGTTCGGCTCCAGCCGATCACGGGGAGGGGGAGACCCGAGCCTGCGAATGGTCTCGTCCACGTCGAGGAGGCCGTAGCCGGAGCGGCTGTCGTGCCCAAGCTCTCCGATATCACGGGCAGCTCGCGCGAGGATCGTTCTGAGCTGGCCGGGCCGCAGGCTGAATGGGCGAGCCTGCGAGAGCGCCAGCGCCGCGGCGGCTGAAACGAGCGGGGCCGAGAAGGAGGTCCCCTGCGGATTCCGATCCTCGGCAAAGAGCGCGCAGACAGTCGTGCCCGGCTCCGAGCAGGACGAGTCGGTGAACGAAAGCGGGAGTGTCGAGACGATGGCCGTACCGGGAGCCGCGAGATCGAGGTGAACCGCGTCGCGATTCGAGAAGCGAGGCGTCGTGGTCGCGCGATTGGTCGCGCCCACCCCGATCACGTGGGGGAGCGCCGCCGGGTAGTTCGCGTAGCTCTCAGGGCAGATCGCGGCACAGTTACCAGCCGCGGCCACGACGACGACTCCGTGCCTGGTCGCATAGTCGATCGCCGAGCGCTCGAGCTCTGAATACGTGTCGAGCCGCGGATCAGTGGGATTCCGCGGGCCTCCGAGACTCAGATTGATCACGCTCGCACCCCGGTCAACCGCCCACCGGATCGCCCGTGCCTCAGCGTCCAGCGGAATCGAGCCGTTCCTCCGGACGACCTTGGCGATGAGCAGCTTCCCCGGGAAGGCAACACCCGCGATCCCGCGGCCGTTGTCGAGAGCTGCCGCGATCTCCCCCGCGACCAGGGTGCCGTGCCCGAACGAATCCACGTCGGCCCGCGATTGCACGAAGGTTCGCATCGCCTCGATGCGCCCACCGAACTCCGGGTTGGTCGTGTCGATGCCGGAGTCGATCACGGCCACGAGGACCGGAGGAAGCGGTGGAGGCGACGTGAAGCCACTCCAGAAGTCGAAGGCGCGAATCGCCCCGAGGTACCACTGGTGCTCGGGCCCCGCCAGCGGATCGTTCGGCGCAAAGGAAATCGTGCGGTTCGCGAACACCGGCTCGGCGAACGCGACGCCCTGAACACCCTTCGCCGCAGGAAGCGCCGACTCGACGTCCGGGACGGAGACAACCAAGGCGCGAAGCGGCGCCAGGCCGGGAATCTGCGTTCCGCCGGTAACTGAGGCCACCTGGACCGCGACCGTGGCGGCATCGGCCTCCGGCTCGAGCCCGACCGAGATGCGCCCGGGAGACGCCAGCCCGCTCCCAGGTGCTGCCAACGCAGCGCCCAGGACGAGCACGGCGAAATGCTTTCTCACTCCGACACGACGTGAAGCAACGGCGTGCGACCAAGGGTGGACCGGGGGCCGAGCGTGGCGAGTCCACGGTAGATCCCGGGCCGGAGCGCGACGCGGATCGAGAACTCCCCGCTTGCCGTCGTCCGGCCCTCCGCCACGGTCACCCAACGCGTTCCCAACTTCCGCTGGATCACGACGGACGCGCGCGGCAGGCTCGGCTGGACGATCCCCTCGAGCCGGGAAGAGTCGCTGGGCTTGTAGAAGTTCACCCGGGCGACCACGAGCACGCGTACCGCGGCGCCCTTCCCTCGCCTCGACGCGACCCTGTAGGCCGTGGCAACTCGAGGCCGGACGCGGGTGGCGAACGTCCCGTCGGCAGCCGGCGTCAGATCCCGGAAGCGCGTCCACACGCCACCCTCGGGCCTTCGCTCGAGCCAGGCCTTGCCGACCCCGCGCGCAAGACCGGTCAGCCTCGTCCGACTGCCAAGAGCAACCTGGCGCTGAGCCGTCTTCAGGTTCATGACACCAATCCGGAACCAGGTCGAGCGAAGTCCGAGCGCGACCTGGAACCTTGAAGCCGAGATGGACGTCGAGCCGGTCGTTCCCTTCGCGAGCACCTGGTCGACTCGGCGTGACCCGTTGATCGTCGTCTTCAAGTCGAGAAGCCGCCCGGAGACGCTCGACCCGAGCTCGGCATCGAGGGCGGCGCGGCTGTACCGGAGGGGGCCCCAGTTGTGGTACGGAGAGATGGAGTCGTACGGATCGGGCACCGAGACGAGGTAAGGCTTCGGCGCGGCACCGGTCCACACGTGCTGGATTGCCGCCGTGCGTCCGCCGGAGGTCGAGTGGAAGAACGTCCAGGCCACGGCCCCGTCGTAGGTCCGGATCTCCCCCGCTGTGTCCGAGATGGCCGCATTCGTCCGCGGATCCTCGGCGACGACGCCGCCGTACACCTGGCTCCTCGTGTCATCGAAGAGGTCGTAGGAGCCGGTCGGCTTCCGGCTTGCGAGCGCATACGAGCGGGCCGCTACCGCCTGTACCTGGAGCGCGGCCTGGGTCCAGCGCGCAGGCATCTCCCAGGGCACGACGCCGGAGAGGTAGTCCTCGAGCCCGACGTTGTTCACGACCGAGAGAGTCCCGCCGGCCTTAAGGATCGTCAACGAGCCGCGGTACTGCCTGCCCCCTGCGGCGACGAAGCCCGAGCCAGGGATGATGCGCACCGGGCTCGTCAGCGTCTCGACCTTGTTGTTGATCTTCAGCTTCAGATCCGTTCCGAGCGAGCGCGTGCCGGCCTGGAGCGCCCAGCTCTTCCCGGCACCGTCCTCCACCGAGAAGGGCGCCGTCGAGCCGAAGCTGACCGTGGCCCGACCAGAGTCGAGGAGGACCCGGACGCTCCCGATCGGGGTCTGGGCCGCCTGTGTCCCGGGGTAGTAGTGATCGAGGATCTGCGTGTAGGTCCAGCCGTGCTGCGCGAGGCCGTAGGCGCCGTACTGCGGCATGCCGATGCCGTGACCCCAGCCGTGGCCCGTCACGAAGAAGACGGGCGTCGCCAAGGCACTCGGTGCGAAGCCGAGCACAGCAAGGACGACTGCGATGAAAGTGCGCTTCATAAGACGAACGGTCTAGACCCCTGGTTCGCTAACAGAAAGTAGCCGAACGTCGTAAGGATTGCTTGAAATCTTTCGGGCGCCAGGCCGCGTTCCTCCTGGGTTTGGGTCCGGCTCGTCCCGGCTAGGACAGAGGGGTCGTGGCGAAAGGGTCGGTCAAGCTCCCGTCCCGCTACGCCGGGGCTCGCCTCATAGGTCACGGCGGCATGGGGGACATCTATCTCGCCGAGGACACCGTCCTCGGCCGTCAGGTTGCCGTAAAAGTGCTCGACGAGCGGTTCGCGACGGACCCCGACGTGACGAAGCGGTTCACCCGCGAGGCGCTCGCCGCGGCGAAGCTGTCGGGCCACCACAACATCGTCACGATCTTCGACGTCGACCAGAGCGAGGACGGCCGTCCGTTGATCGTCATGGAGTATCTCCCGGGCGGAACGGTGGCCGAGCGGGCGCGCGAAGGTCGGGTCGACCGCGAGGAGGCGCTGGCCTGGCTCGAGCAGACCGCGGCCGCTCTCGACGACGCGCATGAGGCCGGAATCGTCCACCGGGACGTCAAGCCGGCGAACCTTCTCCTCGACGAGCGAAACGAGGTTCACGTGGGCGACTTCGGCATCGCGCGCGTCATCGATGAGTCCACCATGGGGATGACGGTTGCGGGGACGGTCCTCGGGACGGCCGGCTACCTCTCACCCGAACAGGCACGAGGCGAGCCTGCGACGCACGCGAGCGACATCTACGGGCTCGGAGTCGTCGCTTACGAGCTTCTCACCGGCGGGCGGCCCTTCGAGGGCGGCTCGTCGACCGAGGAGGCGGCGGCGCACATTCACCAACCCGTCCCGCCGGCGTCGGAGCGAGGAGTCGGCCTGCCACGTTCGGTCGACCGCGTCTTCGACCGGGCGCTCGCCAAGGACGGCGCGCATCGTTACGGCAGTGCCGGCGAGTTCGTCGAGGATCTCCGCGCCTCGCTTGAACCGAAGGGGGAGCCGACGCGAATCCGCACCGCCCCGCTGCCGTACTCCGCCCAACCGTGCTCGGCCTGGGCGAAACCGTTCGGCGGTGCCGGTGCTGCTCGGTGCGCTCGCGCTGGCGGCGCTGGTGGCGGGCGGCCTTATAGCCGCGGTGATCACGAGTAACGACGACCCCGGGACGAAGAGCAACGCGACGCAGTCCGTCGTCACGGAGGACGTCACGCGCACCCAGGAAGGCACGACGGTCACGACGGAGGTCACGGTTACGGAGCAAGCTCCGACGACCGCACCCGCGACGACGGCGACCGGCGGTGGCGGCGGCAAGCTTTCCTACGACGAAGCCCGGGAGCTCACGGACGAGGCGACCGCACTGATGCGCCAGGGTGACTACGAGAGCGCGCTGCCCCTCGCCGAGCGGGCGTACAGGAGCCTTCGCGGCAGCGGCGACATCTACGAGGCCTATGCGGCCTACAACACTGGGAAGTCGCTCATCGAGCTCGGCGACTGTAAGCAGGGGCTCAAGTACCTGGATGCCTCCGAGGCCATCCAGGGAAGCAGGAGCGAGATCCGCGAAGCGCGCGCGCAGTGCGGCTGAGCTACGAGGGCCCGGCCAGGCGCTCGCCGTACTGGCGCCGGTAGTACTCGCGGTAGTCGTCCGACTTGAGCCGCTCCCACCAGGCGCGCCGGTCCCGGTACCAGGCGACGGTGTCCGCAAGCCCGCCCTCGAAGCCTCGCTCGGGCCGCCAGCCGAGCTTTGCGAGCTTTGACGAGTTCAAGGCATAACGGCGGTCATGGCCGGGGCGGTCCTCGACGTGCCGGAGCAGCGATGCGTCGGCGCCCGTCAAATCGAGGATTCTGCGCGCCACCTCGAGGTTCTCCCGCTGGTCTCCCGCCCCGACGTTGTAGATCTCGCCCGCCCCGCCCTTGCGGAGGACGAGCTCGATGGCAGCGGCGTGGTCCTCGACGTGAAGCCAGTCGCGCGTCTGTCGCCCGTCGCCGTAGAGGGGAAGCGCCTCGCCGTCGAGAGCATTCGTGACGAAGAGCGGCACGAGCTTCTCCGGATACTGGTTCGGGCCGTACGTGTTCGAGCCACGTGTGATCGACGCGTTCAGGTCGTACGTCCGGACGTAGGCGAGCACCTGGAGGTCGCCTCCGGCCTTCGAGGCGGAGTACGGGCTCGAAGGCCGGACTGGGTCCAACTCGATCGACTCGACGCCGGCAGGCACGTCTCCGTACACCTCGTCCGTCGACACCTGGACGAACCGCGCGCCCCGCTGGCGAGCCCAATCGAGCAGCACGTGCGTCCCGACGACGTCTGTCTGGATGAAGTCGCCCGCCTCGAGGATGGAGCGGTCGACGTGGGTCTCGGCCGCCAGGTTGACCACGGCCTCACACCCCTCGCCCGCCTGTGCGACCGCCTCGGGGTCTGCAATGTCCCCCTCGTAGAATTCGTGCGGCACGTCGAGGAGGTTCTCTCGGTTGCCCGAGTAGGTCAGCTTGTCGAGGACGACGACGGTGTCACCTGCCGCAGCGAGGCGGCGAGCGACGTGGCTGCCGATGAATCCACAGGCTCCGGTAACGAGGACGCGCACGGCGCCATGCTAATCGGCGTTCTAGTCCATGGCCTCGAGGCAGGCGCGTAGGCCCTCCCGCCAGTGCGGAAGCGTGGGGGGACTCGGGCGCTCACTGCGGAGAACCGAGTAGGCGGGCCGCGGAGCAGGTCGGGCGAGCTCCGCCGTGGTGATGGGAACGACTCGGCAGCGGACGCCGGCCTCTTCGAAGATTGCTTCTGCAAACCCTGCCCACGTGCACTCGCCGTCCGCGGCCAGGTGCCAGATTCCGCGCTCGCGGCCGATGAGACCCTCCATGGCAGAGGCCAGGTGGCCGGTGTAGGTGGGGGAACCGCGCTGGTCCGCGACGACACGCACCTCGGCTCGCTCCTCGGCCAGCCGGAGCATCGTCCGCAGGAAGTTCTTCCCGGTCGGGCCAAAGAGCCAGGACGTACGGACGATCCACGCGTCCTCTCCCGCGGCCGCCTCTCCGTGCAGCTTCGAGCGGCCGTAGGCCGACTGCGGGTTCGCAGCGTCCGACTCGACGTAGGGCTGCCCCTTGCGTCCGTCGAAGACATAGTCGGTCGAGAAGTAGACGATTGGTGCGCCGAGCGCGGCGACGTTCGCGGTGCCACCGACGTTGACCGCCGCAGCTCCCTGGGGATCTTCCTCGGCCCCGTCGACATCGGTCCACGCCGCCGCGTGGAGCGCCAGGTCTGGGACCGCGAGGCCCGCGGGCGCCGGAAGGGTCACGTCCCAATCTGCGTAGTCGAGCGCGACCACGTCGTCGGCGGCGAACGCCTCACGGAGCGCGGAGCCGAGCTGGCCTCCGGCGCCCGTGATCAGGACGCGTCGGCGGCGTCCCGCGCGGAGAGCGTCGGCCTGTCCGTGCTCCATAGGTGCCTGACGCGCGGATCGTCCCAGGGGACGTTGTGCTCGTCCGGATCGGAGGGGTCGTACTCCTTGGTGACGTGGTAGCAGAAGAGCAGATCGCTCAGAGCCTCGAACCCATGAGCGTAGTGCCCGGGGATGTAGAGGCCGACCGGGTTCTCTTCGCCGATGTCCTCGGTAAAGACATCCCCTGCATCGCGGTCGAGGACGACGACGCGCGCATTGCCGGTCAAGCAGGTGAAGAGGTCGTCCTGGTCGCGCTCATGGAAGTGCAGCCCGCGGATGACGCCGCGGCGCGAGAAGGAGATGTTCGTCTGGACGGTCCGCTTCGGCAGGAGGCTCTCGCGCCGGACCTCCGCGAACCATCCGCGGTCGTCGGCGCGGTAGTCGACCGGCACGCGGATCATTCCCTCGAGCATCAGGCCCGGTTGGCGCCGTGCGTCCGCACGAAGTCGTTGACCGAGTAGTAAGCGTCGATGGACTCCCCGGCATCGCCCCAGAACCCATCCAGAATGTCGTACTGCATTTCACCCCGCTCGACGTAGAAGTTGTTCACGTCGGTGATCTCGAGCTCGCCGCGACCGGAGGGCTCGAGCGTCGGGATGACCTCGAACACGGTTGGGTCGTAGAAGTAGACGCCGGTGACGGCGTAGTCACTCGGCGGCTCCTCCGGCTTCTCGACGATGCGCTGCACGACGCCGGCCTCGTCCAGCTCCGGGACGCCCAGGTGCCGAAGGTGTCCCGGCTCCTCAACACGGGAGAGGATGATCCGGGCTCCACGCTCCTGGACCTCGAAGCTCTCGACCGCGGACGCGAGCGAGCGCTCGAAGACGTTGTCCGCAAGCATGACGACGACACGGTCATCCCCAACGAACCGCTGCGCGAGCCCGAGTGCCTCGGCGATTCCACCGGCTTGTTCCTGGTAGCCGTAGGAGAGCCGCTCGATTCCGTACTCGTGGCCATTCCCGAGCAGTCTCAGGAACTCCCCCGCATGCGTCCCACCCGTGACGAGCATGAGCTCGTCGACCCCGGTCTGGACGAGAGCCTCGATCGCGTAGGACACCATCGGGCGGTCGTAGATGGGGAGGAGATGCTTGTTCGTGATGCGCGTCAGCGGGTGTAGTCGTGTGCCGCTGCCGCCTGCGAGGATGACGCCCTTCACGGCCCCGCATGCTACTTCGCAGGAACGATCTAGACTGGCGGCATGGCCGACGAGCGAGAGGTCGAGCACGAGCCGCAGGTCCTCCAGGGTGAGGACGACATCCCGCGCCAGCCGACGTCCCAGCGCGACCCGTTCGTTCCCGAGCCCGGCCCGCGGCCCGGCGAGCAGAAAGCATTTCGTGTCCTGCCGCTTGCTCTTATCGCGATCGCGATCGCCGTGGTGATCGTGATCGTCGCGGCAGTCCGCTAGCCCGCGACTTCCGCCTCGAAGGCCGCCTTCGCGGCCTCTCCGTAGACGGCGAAGACGACGCGCTCGAGCCCCGAGGGCTCGTAGCTTCGGGCCTCGGCGACCATGATCCGGGCACAGTCCTCGAGCGGAAACCCACCCACTCCCGTCCCGAACGCGGGCAAGGCGAGTGAGCGGGCGCCCAGCTCGTCTGCCACTTCGAGCACGCGGCGAGTCGTGCGCGCCACGAGCTCATCGTCGGTGCGGAGATCCTGGCCCATGACCGCCCCGTGGATCACGTGCTTCGCCGCGAGCTGCCCTGCGCCCGTGGCGACCGCATCGCCCACCGGAATCGGGCCGAGTCCGACAGCCTCGCGCTCGATCTCCTCGCCACCGGCCCGCTTGATCGCTCCGGCGACACCCGAGCCCATCCAGAGCCGGTCGTTCGCAGCGTTTGCAATCGCGTCGACCTCGAGGGAGCTGATGTCGCCTTCGAGCACCTCGAGCTGCATGAGGGGCAGACTAACGCCCGCTCGGGCTCGCAGCCGGCTTGGGGTCGAGCGGCGAGGACTTCACGCGAGCAAGCCGGGCGACGTTGGGGGGAAGCCACCAGTTCCACCGGCCGAAAAGCTTCATCGCGCTGGGTACGAGCAGGGCCCGAATCACGGTCACATCGATCAGGATCGCGACCGCGAGGCCGAAGCCGAACTGCTGCAGACCAAGGATCGAGCCGACGACGAAGCCCATGAACGCCGCGAACATGATGAGTCCGGCTGCCGTCACGATCCTGCCCGTCTTCGCGAGGCCAAGCGCTACTGCCTGTTCGTTGTCGTGGGTCCGGTCCCACTCCTCCCGCATCCGGCTGACGAGAAAGACCTCGTAGTCCATCGAGAGCCCGAAGAGCATCGCGAAGAGGAAGATCGGAATCCAGAACTCGATCTGGTCGAACGACTGGATGCCCAGGATCTCGCCGCCCCCGTACTTGAACACGGCGACCAGCAGGCCGTAGGCGGCACCGATCGCGAGCAGGTTCAGGATGATCGCCTTCAGCGGCAAGAGGAGTGACCGGAAGGCTCGCAAGAGCAGGAAGTAGGTGAGGACGAGCACGGCGGCGACAAGCCAGGGGAAGGCGCCGTAGGCGGTCTCGATCACGTCGACCGAGCTGGGTGGCCCTCCGCCCGCGAAGACCTCGACGCCGGCAGGGAAACTCGCGGCCGGGACGATCTCGCCTCGGAGGCGCCGGGCGAAGTCCATGGCCTCCGGCGAGCCGTACTCGTGCCGCCCGACGACCTGCAGATGGATATAGCGCCCGCTCGGGTCGACGAACGGGGGCTGCAGATCCACCCCCGCGACACCGGTGATCTCCGGATCTCCTTCGACCCCGCGCACGAGCCGCCCGACGGCCGCGCGCACTTCGGGGTCACGCACGCCCCCGGCGCGGCCCGTGTCGATCGCGATCTCGGTCGGGGCCACCGCACCGTCGCCGACCGAGGTCGCGAGCACGTTCAAGCCCTCGACGCTCGGCAGGTCCTGAGGGATCCCCTTGTTCGACCCTGGCCCGACCTGCAGCGCAAAGACCGGGATCGCGGCCGCGATCAGAAGCGCGGTTGTCCCGAGGGCAAAGGGAAGCGGCCGGCGCATGATCGCCCGGGCAAGCCGCGCCCACATGTTGTTCTCCTCGTCGGCACGTCGCTGGGCGATCGCCTTCGGGATCACTCGTACACGGTCGAGCCCGTCCGCACAGAGGTAGAGGAGGACCGGCAGGAGCGTCAGCGCGCAGACGATTGAGACCATCGGGATCACGAGCCCGCCGAGCCCGAAGCCACGCATGAACGGGAGCGGCATCGCGAGCATGAGCGCGAGCCCGATCGCAACGGCAGTGCCGCTGAAGACGACTGCACGCCCTGCCGTGTTCATCGTCCGGGCAATCGCGTCCTCCTTCGTGCCGCCCTTGGCACGCTCCTCGCGATAGCGGTAGACGATCAGGAGCGAGTAGTCGATCGCGATCCCGAGGCCGATCAGAGCGACCATGTTCTGGAGATAGGTCGAAAGCTCCATGAAGTGCGCCAGGATCCAGATGATCGCGAGCGTCGCCGGGATCGCGGCGGCAGCGAAGAGCATCGGCAGGAGGAAGGCAAAGGTTCCGAAGACAAAGACGAGGATGGCGAGCGCGATCGGGATCGCGGTGTAGAGCTCGCCCACCTTCGCGTCGTGCGCAAAGACCTCGTCGGTGTCCTTCGTGATCGCGGCTGCCCCGGTGACGTACAGCTTTCCGTTCTGGATCTGCCCGGCTGCAGCGCGCACCCGGTCCGTGTAGTTCTTGGCGTCGGCCGGCTCGAGAGCGGACGTCACCGTTGCGGTTGCGGTGCGGTCCGAGACGGCGCGTGCCGAGACAAAGCGTCCGGTGGGAATCTCGTCAGCCACCCGCCTTCCGGCCTGCTCGAGCGCGGGAAGGACTTCGGCCGCCGTGTGTCCCGGGTTCGCCTGATACACGAGCTGGAAGGAGCCGTCGGAGCGCTGGCCGAAGTGATCGTGCAGGATCTTCTCCGCCTTGGCAGTGTCGCTGCCCGGAATCGAGAAGCGGTTCGTGAGGAGCGCCGAGAGACCGCTTGCAGCAATCCCGGAGACGAGGAACACCACTACCCAGGCAGCAACGACCGCCCAGCGATGGCGGATCATGGTGAGTGTCCAGCGTTCCATCGAAGAGCCCTCAGGTCGAAGCTAGCGTGCGCTAACTTAACGCGGCGGCTGGGAGCGCGTCAAGCGCCTACGGCGGCGACTGGCGGCCTTTCTAGCCTTCGCGCGGTCGGCATTTCCGACCGCAGCGAACCAGAGGTAGGCCGCGAAGGCGGCCCCCCACCCGGCGATTCGAGCGGCTCGGCGAACGTCTACCACGCGGTCAGCCTAGAGGGTCGAGATCGAGGGATAGGGCTCGACG
Source organism: uncultured Actinomycetes bacterium (assembly GCA_963722715.1). Lineage (GTDB taxonomy): Bacteria > Actinomycetota > Thermoleophilia > Gaiellales > Gaiellaceae > DASQGA01. The sequence goes on from CAVROA010000015.1 coordinate 228,209, forward strand.
GTTTCCTGACGATGCTCCGGGGTAGATACTTTGCACGCTAACGCGACGAAAGGAACACATATGAGGGACAAGATCACCGACACGGTCGACACCGCGCGGCCCTACGTCGAGCGCCTCGCGCGCGACGAGGAACTGCACGACCACGTCAAGAAGGCATACGACTCCGCTCGGAAAATCTACGACGAGCTGATCGGGCCCAGCGGGCCTTCGGGCATGGCCTTCAAGGTCGCGAAGGACAAGGATCTCCAGGACGAGCTCAAGAAGGCCGTCGCCGAGCTCCGCAAGGCCGGCGCCCACGCTCAGGGCAAGACCTCGCACGGGGCGCGGAACATGACGCTGCTCCTCACGGGCATCGCCCTCGGCGTCCTCTTCAACCCGGCGACCGGCCCGGATACGCGCAGATGGCTCCGTGACAAGATTCTCGGGCCGGAAGAGCCGTTCGAGTACCAGTCGAACGGGCCGTCGAGCACCTCCTCCTAGCCGAGCCCGAACACCCAGCACCAGCCGGATGGCCCGGAAGAATCCGGGCTATCCGCACGGACCACTATCCGTTCTGCTGGGGTTGCGGCCTCGATGTCGGCGGCCTCGGCTTCGACTGGACGCTGACCGGCCAGCGGCTGGAGGCACGCCACGTTTTCCCGGAAAGCTTCCAGGGCGCGCCGGGGATCGTGCACGGCGGCATCGTCGCCGCCCTCCTCGACGAGGCGTGTGGCCAGGTGGCCCGACTCGCAACCTCGCCGGCCGTCACGAGCCGCCTCGAGATTCGATATCTCGCGCCTGTTCCTGTCGATCAGGAGCTCCGGGTCGGGGCCGAGATCGTCGAGTCGGGTGGACGCAGCGCGATCGCGGAGGCAACGATCCAGGACGACAGCGGGTTCCTGCTCGCCCACGCGCGCGCCGAGTGCGTTCAGGTCAGGCCCGAGTACTTCCTCTCCACCCCGCAGGGCAAAGCACGGGGAACCGACTGGCTTCCGTCCTAGAGCGCTCCTTCTAAAGCGACGAAGAGCGTGGCCGTCCCGGGCCGCGAGACCCGGACGATTTGGGTTCAGCTGGCCCGGCGCAAGTTTTCGCCCCGGACAGGGTTCTAAGGCCTGAGGGTCGAAAAACGGCCCGGGATGTGCTAATGGACGTATAGGGAGGTAGTTCTGCGGCCCTATCGTTGGGTTCTCATTGTTGGCTTAATCGCGACCGCGTTGACGGTGCTGGTCAGCGCGCTCCCGTTCGTCCACCAGGCGTACGAGGACCATTCCGCCCACGCGGCGATCGAGACCGCCGCCGCCCTGGTCGCCTGGATGGCCTCGTACCTCGTCTTTCTGCGTTTCCGCCGAAGTGGTCTGCTCAGCGACCTACTCCTCGCCTCGGCACTGGCGCTCCTGGCCGCCACGAACCTTTTCTTCCTGGCCATTCCAGCCGCATTCGCGTCCGGCTCGGCCGAAGAGGCAGCGATGTGGGCTGCGGTCGTCGGGGGCGCGCTCGGCGCGGTAACGCTCGCCGGGGCGGCGTTCGCAACGCCCCGTCCGCTGAAACAGCCCGCGGCTGCGGCCGCCCTCGCCGGGTTCGTTCTCGCCATGACGCTGGTGATCGTCTCGGTGATCGTGTTCGTGTTCGAGGACCAGCTGGCGCTCGGAATCGATCCGGCCACGGCTGACGGCTCGACCTGGCCGCAGCCGACCGGAAACCTGCCCCTGCTGGCTCTGCAGGCGTGCACCGGCCTTGCCTACGCCCTCAGCGCGGTCGGATTCAGCCGCCGCGCGGCCTCGAGCGGGGATCAACTCATCTCCTGGGTCGCGATCGCCTGCGTCCTCGGTGCGGCCGCGCGTGAGAATTACGTCCTCTTTCCGTCGCTGTACACCGATTGGGTCTACTCGGGCGACATCCTCCGGACTGCGGCCTACGTCTGCCTCGCGATCGGCGCCGTCCGCGAGGTGAACGCCTATCACCGGAGTCTCGCCAAGGTGGCCGTGCTCGAAGAGCGTCGTCGGCTTGCCCGCGACTTTCACGACGGACTCGCCCAGGAGCTCGCGTACGTCGTCGCGTACGGCCGCAACCTTGAGCGCACGACACCGGAGCCGGCCGTCCGGCGGCTCGTCGCCGCCGCGGAGCGGGCCCTCGACGAGGCGCGCGGCGCCATCGGCGCCTTGAAGCGGCAGGCAGACGAGCCGCTCGACGCCGCCCTCGCCGACACGGCGTCCGAGATCGCCCAGCGCGAGGGTGCAATGGTAAAGCTCGATCTGGCCCCCGACGTGCGCGTGTCGTCAGCGGCCCAGGAAGCGCTCGTTCGTGTCGTCCGCGAGGCCGTGACGAACGCCATCCGGCACGGGCACGCATCGAACGTCGCGATTCATCTCGACGGCGGTGGCGGGATCCACCTGCGAATCGAGGACGACGGCCAGGGCTTCGACGTCTCCGAGTCCGTGGCCAATGGTCACTTCGGGCTCACGAGCATGGAAGAGCGGACTCGCGCCCTCGGCGGCGAGTTCCGTGTCATCTCGCGCGTCGGTGTCGGCACGGCGATCGAAGTGACTCTGCCGTGAGCAGCGACATCCGCATCGTCATCGCGGACGATCATCCGCCGACGCGGGCAGGAGTGCGCGTGGCCCTCGAAGACGGAGGCTTCACGGTCTGCTCCGAGCACGGGGATGCAACCGGGGCCGTGCGCGCTGCGCTGAACGAACGCCCTGACGTCTGCTTGCTCGACGTGAACATGCCCGGGAACGGCATCGCCGCCGCAGCGCGCATTCACGCCGCGCTTCCCGACACGGCGGTGGTCATGCTGACCGTCTCGAAGGACAACAACGATCTCTTCGACGCGCTCCGCGCGGGGGCCTCGGGCTATCTGCTCAAGGACACCGACCCTGCACGCCTCCCCCACGCCCTCCGCGGCGTGCTCGAAGGAGAGGCCGCGCTCCCGCGGGCTCTGGTCGCACGGCTGATCGACGAGTTCCGCGACCGCGAGCAGCGGCGCGTCTCGCTCCTGAAGCGCCGCTCGGTCGAGCTCACGAGCCGCGAGTGGCAAGTCCTCGAGCTGTTGCGCGCCGGCCTGACGACAGGCGAGATCGCCGATCAGCTCGTGATCTCGCGCGTGACGGTCCGGACGCACGTGTCGGCGATCCTCAAGAAGCTCCAGGTCGGCAACCGCAAAGCCGCGCTTCAGCTCTTCGAAGAGAACTGAGACGAGAAGAAGGCCGGCGATGCCGGCCTCTCCTCGTCCCTCCTTGCGC
>CAVROA010000016.1:0-29844 GCA_963722715.1 uncultured Actinomycetes bacterium
TGTCCCGAGCGGCTTCTCGAACGTGATCGCCCCGAAGGCGAGTCGCATCCCGGCCGCCTCGTAGAGACGGGTGGCGCCGGTTTCATTGTCCGCATCGACCGCAAGACCGACCCGGGGCTGGCCGCGCTCCCAGAAAGCTGCGAAGGCACGCAGAAGGAGGGCGCGCCCGATCCCTTTGCCCCGCGCCTCCGGCAGAACGCCGAGCGTCGTGATGAAACCAGCGCCGAAACGCTCTGCATGGCACGAGATCTCGCCGACGACTTGCCCGCCTCGCTCGGCGACGAAGAAGAGCGACATATCGTCGCTCCCACCGGCAGCCATACGCGCCCACCACCTCCCGGAACTCATCGGGACGTGGCCCCAATGCGCGGTGAAGGCCCGCTCGACCACCGAATGAAAAACTGCCTCCTCTCCGAGCCTCAGGTTTCGGATCGAGATCCCGGGAAGCTCTGGAACGATTGGCGGCGCGCCGAGCTCGACCAGCATCCGCAGAAACCGGCGAACGGGCTGGTAGCCCTCGGCTGCGAGCAACCTCTGTCCGGCCTTGTCGTTCAGGCTGACCGAATTTTCGACGAATCCGCGGTGGGCGAGCTCGCTCGCCCTCGCCTCCATCGCACGCACGAGGAACCGTCCGACCCCCTTGCCGGCCGCGTCCGGATGGACGAACCCGTCCGCAACTGCTCCACGCGGATGCGTCTCGACGGCGCCGTACGCGGCGAGCTTGCCGTCCTTCCGAACGAGCCAGGCATCCTGATCGATGTCGATGAGCGCCCAGTCGCGCTGGATGTCGGCGGCGGTCGTCTCAGCCTCGCCCTCCTGGGCAAGCTCCATCTCCGCAATCAGCGCGGCCACTTCCGCCGCCTCGTCAACAGCGGGCCGCGAGGACTCGAAGCCCTCGGGGAGACCCTCGCTCACGCCGGCCGGATGCGGTCGAGCAGATCTGCAAGGCCGGAAAGCGTCTGGAGCTCCCCTGCGCGTGGCAGCTCGCTCGTCTCGCCGAGTCTGTTGATCCAGACCGCGGGAATCCCGAGCTGACCGGCAGGGGCAATGTCGTGGAACGCACTCGCCGCCACGTGCACGTAGCGCTCCTCGTCGATGTCGTCGCGCTCGAAAAGCGTCGTCCAGTGTCCGTGCGCGGGCTTATAGGAACCAGCGTCTGCCGCAGTGACACGAGCGTCGACGGGAACTCCGATCGTCTCGAGGGATGTCTCCAGGAGATCGGGGTCCGTGTTCGAGAGGATCGCAATCCGCCACCCTCGCGCACGAAGCTCGCGGAGCTCGCCCGGCACCTCCGGGAAGACCGGCCACCGGGGCAGCGCGTCGCCGAGCGCCTGCTCCTCCGCCTGGTCGAGCTCGAGCCCCTCACTCTCGGCTAGGAGGCGAAGCGACTCGGCCAGTACCTGCCGGTAAGGGAGCGCGCCGTCCAGCTGCACCCGAGGCTCGATCTCGTGGTAGCGCTCGAGCAGGTGGGCGCGGTCTTCCGCCGGCCAGAGACGCTCGAGCTCGGAGCCGATCCCTCCATTCCAGTCGACAAGCGTCCCGTAGCAGTCGAAGCTCGCCCACCGCGCCCGAGCCGGCATTGATTACCCGTCGAACTTCTTGATGACCAGGCAGGCGTTGTGCCCGCCGAAGCCGAAGTTGTTCGAGAGGGCGTAGTCGACCTTCACCTCGCGCGACTCGTTCGGGATGTAGTCGAGGTCGCAGGCGGGATCGGGATCCTCGTAGTTGATCGTCGGAGGGACCACGTCCTGGCCCACGGCAAAGACGCACGCGATCGCCTCGATCGCCCCCGAAGCACCGAGGCAATGCCCGGTGGCGCCTTTGATCGAGGAAATCGGGGTCTTTCGCGCCTTCTCCTCCCCGAGCGCCAGCTTGATCACCCTCGTCTCGCTCGCATCGCCGAGCGGCGTCGAAGTCCCGTGCGCGTTTACGTAATCGACCTGTTCCGTGCTGACGCCCCCGTCCTCGAGGGCCATCGCCATCGCGCGAGCCGGGTGCAGGCCGGTTGGATCGGGCTCGGTGATGTGCTGGGCGTCAGACGACACGCCGTAGCCGACAAGCTCGGCATAGATCTTTGCGTCCCGCTTCTTCGCGTGCTCGAGCTCCTCGAGCACGACGATTCCACCGGCTTCGCCCATCACGAACCCGTCCCGCTGTGCGTCGAAGGGCCGGCTGGCCTTCTCGGGCTCGGCATTTCGCCGCGAGAGAGCGCGCATGGCGCCGAAGCCGCTGATGCCGACCTCGGAGATACCGGCCTCGGTGCCTCCGGCGAACATCACGTCCGCACGGTCGAGGCGGATTGCGTCCATCGCCTCGCCGATCGCCATGTTGGAGGCGGCGCACGCGGTGCATTGCGACGCGAGCGGTCCGCGAGTGCCGAGCTCCATCGAGACCCAGGCGGCACCCATGTTCGGGATGATCGCCGTGATCGAGAGCGGGTTGACCCGGTCCGGGCCGCGGGTCACGAGCGTCGAGTGGCACTCCTCGAAGCTGTGCAGGCCGCCGATGCCGGTGGCGACCGAGGCACCCGTCCGCTCGGTCTCAGCCGCGACGTCGACGCCCGCGTCCGCCTCGGCCATTCTCGCCGCAGCGAGCACCATCTGCGAGAAGCGATCCATGCGGCGTGCCTTGCGGTGCTCCATCCACTCGGTCGGGTCGAAGCCCTTGAGCTCGCAGGCGAACGTGACCGGATATTCGCTCGCGTCGAAGAGCGTGATCGGGCCGGCCCCGCTCTCTCCTGCGGTCAGGTTCTTCCAAAAGCTCTCTGCCGTGTTTCCGAGCGGCGTGACCGCGCCCATTCCGGTCACGACAACACGCCGACGTCCGTTGTCGCCAGCCAAGATCCTCCTCCTACATCCCCAGGCCGCCGTCGACGAGCAAGACCTCGCCCGTCACGAACCCAGCCTCGTCCGAACAGAGAAAGCGTACCGCACCGGCAACGTCCTCCGGTGTCCCGAGCCGGCCGAGCGGTGTATTCCCGAGGATCAGATTCCGCACGTCTTCGGGCAGCACCCCGGTCAGCTCCGTGTCGATGTAGCCGGGCGCGATCGCATTCGCCCGCACGCCGCGGTTCCCGAGCTCTTTCGCCAGCGACTTCGTGAGGCCGACGATCCCGGCCTTGGACGCCGCGTAATTCACCTGCCCGGCGTTTCCATGCAGCCCGACGACGCTCGTCAGATTGACGATCGACCCCGCGCGCCGGCGAAGCATCTTGCGGGCGACCGCGCGACACATATGGAAGGTGCCGCGAAGGTTCGTGTCGAGGACCGCATTCCAGTCCTCGTCGCTCATGCGCGCGATCAACGTGTCGCGCGTGACGCCCGCGTTGTTGACGAGGGCGTCGATGTCGCCGAGCTCCGACTCGACCTGCTCGACGAGAGCCTTCGCCTGCTCCGGATCCGCAACGTCCCCGGCGACGGCGATGCCGCCGACCTCGGCGGCGATCGCTTCGGCGGCCTCCGCGTTCGAGCGGTAGTTCACCGCGACGCGCGCGCCGGCTCGACCGAGCTCGTGGCAGATCGCAGCACCGATCCCACGAGAGCCGCCGGTAACGAGGGCGACCTTGCCTTCAAGGGAACAGAAGTCAGGCGGCAGAGAGCGTCTCCTCGAGTTTCTGCAGGGACGCGGGATCGCCGACCGAGATCGTTCGGAGCGACCGGTCACAACGCTTCACGAGGCCGCTCAACACCTGACCCGGGCCGATCTCGACGAACGTGTCGACGCCCTCCTGCACGAGCGTCGCCACGGCCTGTGTGAACCGGACGGGAGCGGTCAGCTGCTGGACGAGAAGCTCACCGAGCCGGTCCGCCGACTCGATCTGCGCCGACACCGTCGACATGAACGGCGGCAAGGGCTCCTGCCACGAGACAGCCTCGACCGCGGGCCGCAGCCTTTCGCCTGCGCTCCCGACGAGCGGGCTGTGGAAGGCGCCGCCGATCCGGAGCGTCACGGTCTTACGGGCCCCGCGCGCAGTCGCCTCCTCGAGGAGCCGGTCGACGGCCGCGGGCTCACCCGAGACGACCAGCTGGCCGGGGCAGTTGTAGTTCGCGGGCCATACATTTCCGATCGACCCGCAGAGCTCCTCGACGACGGAGTCCTCGAGCCCGATAACCGCGGCCATCGCACCCGGGTGCTCCTTGGCGGCTGCCACCGTCGCCTCGCCGCGTTCCCGAACCAAGGCGATAGCGTCGCGGTCCGAGAGAGCCCCGGCCGCGCCGAGCGCCGAGTACTCGCCGACGGAGTGGCCCACGACGACGTCGGCGGTGATCCCCCGGGTCTCGACGGCACGGAGGCACGCCAGCGACGTTGTCACGAGCGCCGGCTGCTGGATCTCGGTGCGCGTCAGCTCCTCGATCGGGCCCTCGAAGCAGATGCGCGCGATGTCGAACCCGACCGCATCCGCCGCCTCGTCGTAGACAGCCTGAGCCTCGGGGAACGCGCCGGCCATCGCCTGGCCCATCCCCACATCCTGGGAGCCCTGGCCTGGGAAGCAGAACGCAACCTTCACGAGCCGTTCCCGTTCGACCAGGTCATGTAGGCCGAGCCCCACGTCAGGCCGGCACCCACGCCGCTCAGGAGAACCCGCGTTCCCGGCTTGATGCGGCCGTCCTCCACCGCCTCGACGAGGCCGAGTGGAATCGAGGCGGACGATGTGTTGCCGTACCGGTCGATGTTCACGAGCACTTTCTCCGGCGGCAGGCCCAGGTGCTTGGCGGCATGGTCGATGATCCGCTTGTTGGCCTGGTGCGGCACGTACAGGTCGACGTCGTCGATGGTCGCGCCACAGGCCTCGAGGAGACCCTCGGCCGAAGTGACCATGACGCGCGTCGCAAAACGGTAGACCTCGCGACCGTTCATCTTGATGTACTGGAGGTCCTGGTCGATCGTCTGCGGGGTGATCGGCGTCCGTGAGCCGCTCGCCGGGACGCAGAGGTCCATTCCCCCCGAGCCGTCGGCTCCCAGCTCGAAGCCGCGGAAGCCGCCGTCCGCCACGCGCTCGACGACAGCCGCCCCCGCGCCGTCCCCGAAGATGATGCACGTCGAACGGTCGTTCCAGTTGGTGATCTTCGAGAGCGTCTCGGAGCCGATCACAAGCGCGCGCTCGGCAAGCCCACCGGCGAGTGCGCCATAGGCCTGAGCGAGCGCGTACATGAATCCGGTGCAGCCCGCGAGAAGGTCATACGCAGCAGCTCTCGGGGACCCGAGCTGGTCGGCGATGATGCACGCAGTCGCGGGAAAGATCATGTCGGGCGTCGCAGTCGCGACCACGATGTAGTCGATGTCCTCGGCGCGCACTCCCGCCTGGGCGAGAGCATCACGGCACGCAGGCAGTGCGAGGTCGCTCGCGGCCTGACCGTCCTCCGCGATCCGCCGCTCCCGGATCCCGGTCCGCTCGACGATCCACTCGTCGGACGTGTCGACCATCCGCTCCAGATCGGTGTTCGTCAGAACCCGCTCCGGCACGTAGGCGCCGACGCCCGTGATCCCGATCTGGGTACCGTCGACGTTCGCGATCACAGGATGCCGTCGGTCACGGCGAAGGTCAGCGTTCCGCGGACCGCCAGCTCGCCCTCGACCGTCGCCCTCGCCTTACCCCGTCCAATCGGGCCACGCACGCGCTCGAGGTCGCACACAAGCTCGAGCACGTCACCCGGCTCGACGATGCGCTTGAAACGGACGTCGTCGATACCGGCGAACAGCGCCAGCTTCCCGCGGTTTTGTTCCTCCGAGAGGACGGCAACGGCACCCGTCTGCGCGAGTGCCTCGACCATGAGGACACCCGGCATGATCGGTCGGCCGGGAAAGTGCCCCGCGAGGTACCACTCATCCTCCCGGACGCGCTTTCTCGCGACGACGCGAGCGCCGGGTTCCATTTCGATCACCTCATCGAGCAGGAGGAACGGCTCTCGGTGGGGAAGGATCTCCTCGATCTCCCGCCTGCCGAGCGGCAGCTTCACGCGTGGGAGTGCTCCTCGAGCCGAACGCGAAGTCGCGCCCGCCCGCGGTGCACATAGCTCTTGGCCGTGCCGACCGGCATGCTCGCCCTGCGCGCGACCTCCTCGTAGGAGAGGTCGAGCGCGTCGCGGAGGACAACGACCGCGCGCTGGTCGGCGGAGAGCCTGGAGAGACCGTCGACGAGGTCGCGCCGCAGATCGCCGATCATCGCCATCCGCGTCGGGTCCGATTCCTCTCCGGCCGGCTCGTCCTCGAGCGCAAGCGGGTCGGTGGAGCGGGCGCGCTTTCGTGCGTGGACGTCGCGACACGTGTTGACGACCAGGCGATGGAGCCAGGTGACGAATTGCGCGTCACCGCGGAACTGACGGATCCGCGTGCAGAGCTTGACGAGCGATTCCTGCGCCGCGTCGCGGGCATCCTCGAAGTCGCCCAGCAGCTGGGAGGCGAGCCTGTTGACCCGCGGGCCGTGACGCTCGACGAGCGTGTGGAGGGCTCCCGCATCGCCTGCACGCGCCTTCGCAGCCAGCGCGAGGTCTGAGAGCTTGCGGTAAGCCAGCAGCCGGGCGTTCTCCATCGTGTTCTCGGTCAGACGGGCCGGGAGGACTGGTGGTTGCACAGCGCCGTTAGTGTAGACCGACCGACCCATGCTGGACTCGCTCTCGCCTGAACACGTTGAACCCCTGTTCCAGGGCGGCTTCGGGCTCCCGTATCGCTACGAGGCATCGTGCGAGTCAACGCAGCGTCTCCTTGACAGGAACGCGCCCGAGGGTGCCGTCGCCGCCTGCGACGAGCAGACGGCGGGGCGTGGACGGCTCGGGCGCAAGTGGGAAGCTCCGGCCGGACGGGCGTTGCTCGTCTCGATCCTCCTTCGTCCCCCGCCGGACCGCCGTGTGGCGGAGCTCTCCCTGGTCGGCGGAATCGCTGTGGCTCTCACGGTCGAGGACGCGCTCGGCCTGTCCGCGCAAATCAAGTGGCCGAACGACGTCATGGTCAATCGCCGCAAGGTCGCAGGTGTCCTTGCGGAGGCATCCGAGGGGACGGTCGTGCTCGGAATCGGGCTGAACGTGAACCAGACCCGCGACGAGCTGCCTCAGGACGGGAGGGTCCCGGCGGGCTCGCTACTGACCACCGACGCGGTGGAGCGGGAGCGCGCACCTCTGCTGGCCGTTCTCGTCTTCGAGCTCGAGCGGGCGTACAAGCTCTGGCAGGCGGGCGGCCTCGCAGAGCTCTACGAGGAGCTTGGATCTCGAGATTTCCTGCGCGGCCGCAGGATCACAATCGAGGGCAACTCCGGCCTGGCGATCGGAGTCGACCGGAGCGGGAGACTCGAGGTCGAACTGGACGGCGAACGGCGCCTGATCGAAAGCGGCGACGTCGCTTACGAGCGCTAGACCTAGCCGAGGCGGACCCAGACGGCGCGGCTCGCGTTCGCGGCACGGTCCCACGCGACGATCCGGACGGGGCCCCGCGGGACGCGCCGCCAGACGATGCTTCGCCCGGCGCTCGCCCGAACCGTGAACCCCCGCCCGCCGAGCCACAGCCGAACGACGGCCGGCTCGCTGAGGACGAACCGCACACGGGTTCCGCTCCGGAGACGCACCGCCCGTGCGCGTGAGATTCGCGGCCTCGTCGTGTCGGTCGCCAGGTTTGCCGCAAGCGTCCGAGTGCCGAGAACCGTGGTCGCGGTCACCACCGCCCGGTAGGAAGCATCGGTCACCACCCGGCCGTGCCGGCGGCCGTTCCATACGAGGGAATGCGGCCCGGCCGCGAGGCTTTTCGACAGGAGCGTGGTCATGAGGCTCGAGCCTCTGAAGATCCGCACCTGGACGACGGCCGAGCGCGCCAGCGTGAAGTCGATCGCCGCGGTGTCGCGGCGCCGGTCGCCGTTGGGCGAGAACAGAGACGGGTTCGCCCTGAGCAGACCGAGTGTCCGGTCGATGACCACGCGAAGAGTGCGGGCAGCTTGCTCGGCGCCGGCCGTGGCTTCGACCTGGACCGTATAGCGCCCGTCCACCAGCGCTCCTCCACCGAGTCGCCCGCCGTTCCAGACAACGGAGGACGGCCCAGCCGGAAACGCGCGAACCGGGGAGATGGTCGCCACGCGCTTCCCGCCCGCGTCGCGAACGTAGACCGTGACCGAGGCGGGCACCGTGAGGCGAAAGCGAATCACGGACCGGTCGGCAACGCGGTCCCCGTTCGGCGAGACAACGGCGGGATCCGCCCGTACAGACTCGAGCGAGAGCGGCGGTGGAGGGTCGGCTCCGAGACGGCCTGAGGCGGGACGCGCCAGACCTGCAGCAATCCTCCAGGTGTAGGAACCAGGTGCCGCAGCGGTTGCGTCCCAGGTCCAGGCGACTGCCGAGCCCGTTCCGGAGCCGCTGGCCGCGATCGAGCCGTCCCGGCGCGTGACTGTGACGGTCCAGCTCTCGGCCGTCGAGAGACGAGCGGTGAAACGCACCTGGTCCCCAACCGAGCCGGTGATCCTGGGGTCGTAGATCTTCGGCAGCCCGACGGCCGCGGTCAGCGCAGCAAGGTCCGGCAGCGTCTCGTACAGGATCTGGCCCGGACAGCTTGTGGGGCCTGTATCCCGGTGTCCGGAGACCGCACGCAGGAGAACGGGTGTCCCGGCTGGATAGCGGGGATTCCCGCCGGACCGCCAGACGACGCTCGAGGCGGGGTCGACGTGCGCGACGTCAAGCCGCCAGGCAAGCAGAGCAACGAGCGCGTCCTTTGCGGGCTGCTCGATGCCGACTGAGGAATACGTGCCGAGGACAGCCACCCCCACGCTTCCGGTGTTGAAGCCCTGAGCGTGCGCCCCGACCACGTTCCGCGCGATCCCACCCGCGCGGCCCTCGAAGACCTGGCCGAACCGGTCGACCAGGAAGTTGTAGCCGATGTCGTTCCAGCCGTTCCCTTGCACGTGGTAGCGCTGGATCGCGCGGACGATCGCTGCCGACTGCGCCGGGGTCGAGGGCTGAGCGCCAGCAGTGTGGTGAACGACGGCAAAGCCGATCCGGTCCGCATACCAAGGTGCCGAGCGAACGATCGTCTCGTCGGCGCCCCAACCGGACCGCAGGACGATCGGGGGACGGGTCGCGCGCGCAAACGTGCGGGGCGTCGAGGATACGGCCGACCGCACCAGGTAGGAGCGGAGCCGATCCACCTCTCCGACCAAGCGGTACTGGATCCGGTTCGCTTTTCCGGTCCAGAAAGGGTTCCCAAGCTTCCAGCCGCCCGCGCGTTCCGCTTCCGCGCTGCGGAGATCCGGTAAATCGTCCGCTTCGGGGCGGGCGAACCGCCAGGGCGACCAGCCACGGACGCCCGCGGTTCGGAAGTAGACCTTGCCGGCGCCACGCCAGTGGAGCCCGACGAGATTGAAGGACCGAGCGACCACCCGCGGTGGCAAGACCCCGATGGCCTCCGACGTGGAGCGGGGAGCCACCACCGACTCCTCCCGCACAGACATGGTCACGCCGGCCTCGGCGAGGCCTGGAAGGGCGAGCGCAAGAACGCTCAGGAGGGCTGTGACGCGTGGCGTGGCCATGAGCGCCGGGGCAAGCTTCACGAGAACAGAGATCGGCGCGCCCCGCAAGGACTTGAGGGACCGACTGGTAGAATGCTTACACCTTGAAGAGCCGATTCCTGCGGGCTCTTCCGCTTCTCGCGGCGCTCGTCTTCGCCGCTGTCGCGACGGCTGGCGGCGCACCCGAGCGCCCACGGGTTCTCGCGGTCGAGTTCGCAAACGACGTCAACCCGGTCACGCAGGACTACCTGACGAGCGCGATCGACCGGGCAAACGACGAGGGCTACGACGCCGTGGTCATCCTCGCGGACACCCCGGGCGGGCTCGACTCCTCGATGCGGGCCATCATCAAGAAGGAGCTCGCTTCGAAGGTCGCGGTCGTTTTCTACGTGTATCCACCTGGTTCCAGGGCCGCCTCGGCCGGGGTCTTTCTCGCCATGGCAGCCGACGTGGCTGCGATGGCGCCTTCGACGAACATCGGCTCGTCGACGCCGATCTCCACGAGCGGCGAGGACATTCCGGAAGATCTCCGGAAAAAGGTCGTGAACGACGCGGCCGCCTACATCCGGGAGCTCGCCGAGTCCCACGGCCGGAACGGGGACTGGGCAGAGGGCGCGGTGCGGGAAGCGTCGAACGTCGGGGCCGAGCGCGCGCTCGACGAGAACATCGTCGACGTCCTCGCGCCGGACCTGCCGACGCTGCTCGACAAGATCGACGGGATGACAACGACGCCGAAGGGCATCGTGCTCCACACAGCGGACGCCACCATCGACACGGTCGAGATGTCGCTCTGGAAGCGGATCCTCGACACCCTCATCGACCCGAACCTGATCGTGCTCCTCATGTCGATCGGCTTGTTGGGAATCACGGTCGAGATCCTGAACCCCGGTCTGATCTTCCCGGGCACGATCGGTGCGATCTCTCTCATACTTGGCCTTTACGGCCTTCAGGTGCTTCCCGTCAGCGCCGCGGGCGTCCTCCTGTTGCTTCTCGCGGTCGGGTTCTTCGCCGCCGAGGCGTTCGTCACCGCGCACGGCGCTCTCGCCCTGGCCGGCGCGGCGAGCTTCGTCCTCGGCTCCTTGCTCCTCTTCGACCCTGCGGGGGACGCCTACCAGGTCTCCCTCCCGGTCGCCCTGGCAGTTGGCGGAACCCTGGCCCTCTTGACCGCTTTTGCCGTCGCGAAGGTCGTTCGGGTCAGCCGGACGAGACCCAGGACCGGGGCGGACGAGCTCGTAGGCGAAGTTGGAGTCGTTCGCGATTCCCTCGTCCCGAACGGGCTCGTTTTCGTCCACGGTGAGCTCTGGCAGGCGGTGACCGCGGGGCCGCCGTTGCGTACCGGGACCCCCGTGGTAGTCGATCGGATCGGCGACGACCTGGTTCTCGACGTCTCCCGTTCGCCCGACCCGGACTCGGACGAGGACCGGGCTCCGAACACGTAGGATCTCGCTATGTCCGTCGCCCTGATCGCGGTCGCAGCCGTCGTCGTGGTGATCCTCTTCCTCCTGTCGGCCTCCGTCCGGGTCGCTCGGGAGTACGAGCGGGGTGTCATCTTCCGGCTCGGCCGGCTCAAGAGCCCTCCCAAGGGGCCAGGGCTCTTCCTGCTCATCCCGATCATCGACAAGATGGTCCGCGTCGACCTCCGGACGGTGACGCTCAACGTCCCGCCGCAAGAGGTGATCACGAAAGACAACGTCCCGGTCCGCGTGAACGCGGTCGCCTACTTCCGGATCCTCGAGCCGGAGAGTGCGATCGTGCAGGTGGAGAACTTCATGGTCGCGACATCGCAGATCGCCCAGACGACGCTCCGAAGCGTCCTCGGCCAGCACTCGCTCGACGAGCTCCTCTCGGAGCGCGACAAGATCAACGCGATCCTCCAGGAGATCATCGACGGAGCGACCGCACCCTGGGGCATCAAGATCTCGATCGTGGAGGTCAAGGACGTCGAGATCCCGCAGGGCATGCAGCGGGCAATGGCGCGCCAGGCCGAAGCCGAGCGCGAGCGCCGCGCGAAGGTGATCGCGGCCGAGGGTGAAGCCCAGGCCTCCGAGCGGCTCAAAGACGCAGCCAACGTCCTCAGCGAGAACCCGATCTCGATCCAGCTCCGCTACCTGCAGACGATGCTCGAGATCAGTTCCGAGCGCTCGTCGATGATCATCCTGCCGCTCCCGCTCGACCTCGTGCGGCCACTGATCGAGATGGGTGACCGGGCAAGGGGCCTGGACCGGTCGAAGGACGGCGGCTGAACGATCCCGAGGGGCGAGAGCTCCGGCGCGACCCCCTCTCCGGCCGGTGGGTGGTCATCGCGCCGCTTCGCTCGCGCCGGCCCGGCGCCCCACGGGCGGCTCCAGGTGGCGGGGCCGATGCAGACGTTGCGAGCTGCCCTTTCTGCGAGGGCCACGAAGACCGCACGCCGCCGGAGACGTTCGCGCTCGGACCGTCCGAGCGTGCGCCCAACACGCCCGGCTGGCTCGTCCGGGTCGTCCCGAACAAGTTCCCTGCGTTTGCGCCGGAGCTCAAAGGGCCCGCACGGCACGTCGGGCTCCTCGAGTCGCGGCCGGCACACGGAAACCAGGAGGTCGTCGTCTCGTCGCCGCGGCACGTCAGCTCAATCGCCGAGCTCGAGCCCGACGAGGTCGCGCGGGTAGCGGACGCGTGGCAGCAACGCGCCGCCGAAGCGGCCAGGCAAGGGTTCCCGTATGTCCAGGCGATCGTCAACGAGGGTCACGAGGCCGGAGCAAGTCTTACCCACAGCCACTCACAGCTCCTCTGGCTCGAGGCAGAGCCGCCACTGGTAGTAGCGGAGCATGCCCTCGATCGCGGCGCCGGCGGCTGCCTGGTCTGCCGCCTGCTCGAAGAGGAGCGTGGTCATGGCGACCGCGTGGTCGCGGCGAAGGGGGGCGCGGTAGCTCTCGCTACCTACGCGGCACGCGAGCCCTACGAGCTCCTGGTCGTTCCCGAGTCATGTGAGCGCAACCCGTTCCAGAGCGCGTTTCTCGCGCCTGCTCTGACCCTCGCTGCGAGCCAGCTGGCTCGCATTCACGAGCTCGAGGGAGCTGTGCCGATGAATCTCTGGCTCCACGCCGGGGCGCACTGGCACATCGAGCTTGTGCCCAGGATCACGGTGCCCGCCGGGCTCGAGCTCGGTGCCGGACTGCACGTCAATCCGCTTGCTCCCGAAACAGCCGCGGAACGGTTGCGCGCCGCGGGCTAGCCGACGTTCTCTACAAGACTCGGGCGGCGTTCCTTGTACTGCCGGGCCGCCTCGATTGCGGTCGACAGGTTCAGGCCCTTGTCTTTCGCCTGCTTGATGAGCATGACCGTCTCGAGTGCGTCCATGTCGTAGATCCGCTGCTTCCGGCCCTTCGTCGGAATCTGTGCCTTGTTCGTCCAGTAGTCGAGCTGCATCTTCGAGATCCCGGCCACGTGGCAGACCTGCCCCAGGTACAGCTCGATCTTGTTCAGATGGTCGGCCAGGTTGACGGGCTCGAGCAGGTCGACCTGCTGCGGAACGGCCATGGCGATCCCTTTCTCACTCCAGCAAGGCTGCGCGTGACATTAGCACCCTCGCCGAAGAAAAACTGCCGAATCTGTCGTTAAACCTGCGAAGAACTTACTGAGACGCCGGTGGAGCGCCGTTCGAGGCGGCCGGATCTTCCGCGATCGCTTCCAGGTCCGTCACCACGGGCTCGGTGGGCTCGCTTCCCTCCAGACCACTGCCGTTTTCGTCGTCGACGACGACCGCGCCCTGGTCGGCGACCGGCGCGAGGGTGGAGACCTGCTCGTCCCCGCGGAGGCGCATGACGATGACGCCCTGGGTCGCCCGCCCGAGCCGTTTGACCTCCTCGACCGCCATCCGGATCATCGTGCCACCCGTCGACATCAGCATCACCGCATACCCGTCCCGGACGACGAGCGCTCCCGTTAGCTTTCCCCGCGCCTCGGTCAGCTGCACGGTCTTCACGCCGAAGCCACCGCGGCCCTTGATCGGGTACTCGTCGATCCTCGTTCGCTTGCCGTACCCGTTCTCCGTCACGACGAGGAGGTCGGCGTCGTTGTGCGCCAGGCTCGCGGCGATCACCTCGTCTCCGGCTCGGAGCTTCATCCCGCGCACGCCCCCTGTTGCCCGGCCCATGGCCCGGGCCTCAGACTCGTGGAAGCGAATCGCCTGGCCCTTGCGCGAAACCATGAGGATGTCGTCGTCGCCGGACGAGTGGAGAACTGCGACGAGCTCGTCGTCGTCCCGCAGCCGGATCGCAATGATCCCGTCCGCCTTCAGAGGGGTGTTGTACTCGGCGAAACGAGTCTTCTTGATGACGCCCTTCTTGGTCGCAAGCACGAGGTACTCGGCTTCCTCGAACTTGCGCGTTGCAATGAGCGTTCGGACGCTCTCGCCTTGAGCGAGCGGAAGCAGGTTGACGAGCGCTCTGCCCTTCGACTGCCGGCTCCCGAGCGGAAGCTCGTGCACCTTCAGTCGGTAGATCTTGCCGACAGAGGTGAAGAAGAGAAGATAGTCGTGCGTCGAGGCGACGACGAGGTGCTGAATGTAGTCCTCGTCCTTCAGGTCCATGCCCATGACGCCGATTCCGCCTCGGCGCTGCTCGCGATACGTGGTCACCGGCAAGCGCTTGATGTAGCCCGAACGAGTGATCGCGATGACCATGTCCTCTTCCGCGATCAGATCCTCGATGTCGAGCTCCTCCTCGGCCGCGACGATCTCGGTCCTCCGCTCGTCGACCTTCGCGTAGATCTGCTTGATCTCTAGGAGCTCGTCCCGGATGACGGCGTCGATCCGCGTCTCGTCGCCGAGGATCGCCCTGAGCTCGGCAATCCGCTCCTGCAGGTCGGCGAACTCATCCTCGATCTCCTTCCGGGCCAGGCCGGTCAGCCTCGCCAGCCGGAGGTCAAGGATCGCCTGGGCCTGGATCTCGCTGAGCTCGAAGCGCTCCATGAGCCCCGAGCGAGCCGTATCCGTGTCGGACGCGCCACGGATGAGCGCGATCACCTCGTCGAGGTTGTCGAGCGCCTTCAGGTAGCCCTCGAGAATGTGCGCCCGCTCCTCCGCCTTTCGGAGCTCGAACTGCGAGCGGCGCGTGACGACCTCGCGCTGGAAGGTGAGGTAGTACCGGATCAGCTCGAGCAGGCTGAGCGTCTTCGGTACACCATCGACGAGGGCGACGGCGTTGTAGCCGAACGACGTTTGGAGCGGCGTGTGCTTGAAGATCTTGTTGAGGGCGACCTGCGGAACCGCATCCCGCTTGAGCTCCACGTAGATCCGCAAGCCCGTCTTGTCGCTGTGATCCTGCAGCGCGTCGTCCGTCATCGGGATCTCGGTGATCACCTTGGACTCGACGAGGTCGGCGATCTTCTCGATCACGCCTCCCTCGCCACCCTTCCGAACGCCGTACGGGAGCTCGGTGATGATGATCGCGGTCTTGCCGCCGCGAAGCTCTTCGATGTGCGCGCGGCCGCGAACGACGATGCGGCCGCGCCCCGAGCGATAGGCATCCCGAATCCCGGAGCGCCCGACGATGACCCCGCCTGTCGGGAAGTCGGGTCCCTTGATGTGGCGGGCCAGCCGCTCGACGTCGATCTCGGGGTCGTCGATCATGGCGAGGATCGCATCGACCACCTCGCCGAGATTGTGGGGCGGAATGTTGGTGGCCATCCCGACCGCGATCCCGGACGAGCCGTTGACCAGCAGATTGGGGAACCGCGCCGGCAGAACTGACGGCTCCCGGCGCGACTCGTCGTAGTTCGGGACGAAATCGATCGTGTCCGCGTCGATGTCGCGAAGCATCTCGGTCGCAATCCGCGAGAGCCGGCATTCGGTGTACCGCATCGCGGCGGCCGAATCGCCGTCGACGGAGCCGAAGTAGCCCTGGCCGTCAACCAGCGGGTAGCGCATCGAGAACGGCTGCGCCAGCCGGACGAGCGCGTCGTAGATCGCCTGGTCGCCGTGCGGGTGGTACGAGCCCATGACGTCGCCGACGACGCGGGCGCACTTTCGGGTCGGCCGGTTGGGCTGAAGGCCGCCCTCGTGCATGCTGTAGAGAACTCGCCGGTGCACCGGCTTCAGGCCGTCGCGCGCGTCCGGCAGCGCTCGGCTCACGATGACGCTCATCGCGTAGTCGAGGAAGCTTGCGCGTACCTCCTGGTCGAGCTCGCGAGACTCGATCCGGCCTCCGAGCGGCGGCGTCACCTCAGACATCGAGGAACCTCACGTCGAGAGCGTTCGCCTCGATGAACTCACGCCGCGGCTCGACTTCGTCGCCCATGAGCCGCGAGAACCAGAGATCCGCGGCCGAGTCGTCCTCCACGTCGGCACGAATGAGAAGCCGTCGGACCGGGTCCATCGTCGTCTGCCAGAGCTCGTCGACGTTCATCTCTCCGAGGCCCTTGAACCGCGTGATCTGCATCCCCTGCTTGGCCAAGTCGAGCGCGCGGGCGCGAAGCATCTCGAAGGTCTCGGCGTGCTCGATCTTCTTGCCGAGCTGGAGAACGAAGGGCGGCCGGCCGCCGACCACGTCTCCGAGCCGGGCGTATGCCTTGCGGACGTTGGCGTAGATGGGCGACGCCAGGAGCTCCTCCGACACGTCGATCGTGGCGGCGGTGCCCGTCGAGCTCTCGACGACCCGCACGCGAAGACCAGAGGCAAGGATGCTCGGGTCGAACACGTAGCCGTTCGGAGCGATGTCGGCGATCAACTCCGCGGCCGCGGCAGCCGAGGAAGCCTCGCTCTCGACCAGCCGGTGCGCGATCACGAAGTCGACCGCAGGAATCCCGAAGTCAGAGCGCAGGCGGGCCGACCAACCCTCGAACTCGGTCAGCGCATGCTGGAAGCGGGCGTAGCGCGCCTCGGTCAGCTTGATCGCCTCGCCGTCGCGGGCCTGGATCTCGAGCTCGGAGAACTTGCCGCGGACCAGGAGATCCTCGAGCTGGGAGTCCTTCTCGAGGTATGTCGCCTGGTTCCCCATCCGCACGAGGTAGAGCGGAGGCACGGCAATGTAGATGTGCCCGCGGTCGAAGAGCTCGGGCATGTGTCGGTAGAGAAACGTGAGGACGAGGGTCCTGATGTGGGCGCCGTCGACGTCGGCGTCCGTCATCACGACGATCTTGTGGTAGCGGAGCTTCGCGATGTCGAACTCCTCGCCGATGCTCGTCCCGATCACCTGGACGAGCGACTGGATCTCGGTGTTCGAGAGCACCTTGTGGATCCGGTTCTTCTCGGAGTTGATGATCTTGCCGCGGAGCGGCAGGATCGCCTGGTTCGACTTGTCCCGCGCCTGCTTCGCGGAGCCGCCGGCGGAGTCGCCCTCGACGATGAACAGCTCGGTCAGCTCGGGGTCGCGGATCTGGCAGTCCGCGAACTTCTTCGCCATGCCGCCGCCGAAGGCGCCTTTCCGCCGGGTCAGGTCGCGAGCCTTCCGCGCTGCCTGACGTGCTCGAGAGGCCGAGATCGCCTTCTGGATGATCTGCTTTGCGTCCGTAGGGTTCTCCTCGAGGAACTCCGCCAGCTTCTGATTCACGGTTTGCTCGACCATGCCGCGAACCCACGGGTTTCCGAGCTTCGTCTTCGTCTGACCCTCGAACTGCGGCTCCTGGAGCTTCATCGAAATGACTGCCGCGAGGCCTTCGCGCACGTCCTCGCCCTCGAGATTCTCGTCCTTCTCCTTCAGGTGTCCCTTCTCGCGGGCGTACTTGTTCAGCGTCCGCGTCAGGGCAGCGTTGAAGCCCGAAAGGTGTGAGCCACCCTCATGGGTGTTGATGTTGTTCGCGAACGAGAAGACGGACTCGACGTACTTCGTGTTCCACTGCATGGCCACTTCCACGTGGCCGCGTTCGTTCTCGCCCGAGAAGTAGACGACGTGCTTGTGCACCGGGTCCTTGGCCTCGTTGATGTGCTGAACGAAGTCGCGGATGCCCCCTTCGTAGTGAAACTCGATCGTCGCCCCGGCGGCGCGCTCGTCGGTGAGGACGATGCGGAAGCCGCGCGTGAGGAACGCCGTCTCCCGGAGCCGCTGCTCCAGGGTCTCCTCGGACCACTCGACCTCCTCGAAGATGTCGGGGTCCGGCATGAACGTGATCGTGGTGCCCGTGTCGGTCGCCTTGCCGATGACCTCCATGTCCGCGGTCGGCACACCGCGCGCGAACTCCTGCCGGTAGATCTTCCCGTCACGCCTGACCTCGGCGATCAGCCACTCCGAGAGCGCGTTCACGACTGAGATGCCGACACCGTGCAATCCGCCCGAAACTTTGTAGCCGTCCCCGCCGAACTTTCCTCCCGCATGCAACTTGGTGAGGACGACCGTGAGGGCCGGCAAGCCCTGCTCGGGCATGATGTCGACCGGGATGCCGGAGCCCCAGTCCCGGACGGTGACCGAGTTGTCCGGATGGATGTTCACGTCGACCCGTTCGTTGCGGCCGGCGAGAGCTTCGTCGACCGAGTTGTCGACGGCCTCGTAGATCAGGTGGTGCAGCCCTCGAGGGCCCGTCGAACCGATGTACATGCCTGGACGTAGGCGTACGGGCTCGAGGCCTTCGAGCACGGTGATGTCCTTGGCGGAATACGTCGTCTCTGTCAGAAAAAAGTCCTGCTAAAAAGGGGTTTACGAACCTCTTGGAGTCTACCAGAACGCTCGGTTGGCAGCTCTGGCGGCGAGGCTTGCTGCAGCCGCCGCGGCAACCGCTTCCCGCAGGCTCTCGTCCTCGATTCCAGCGGCCATTCGGCGGCCTTCCTCCTGGAGCTCGGGCGGCACTTTCGACACGGTCCGCGCGTCTACTTTTACGGGCTCGGCGGCGGCCTCCGGGATGGGCCCCGGAGCGAATCTGAAGGCCGTCGGAGCGATCGGGCCAAGAGCCTCGGTGAGACTCTCGGCGATCTGCTCGCGGAGTTGCGTCAGCTCGAAGGCCCACGTGCTCGAGCTCGTGTTCACGTGCAGCGTTCCGTCACGCGTAATGCGGGCCGGCCACGCGTTCGCCGCAATACCGTCACCAACCGCGGTGGGCCAGGCGGCAACGACGTCTCCCATCGCTCCGGCCGGTCCGAACCTGGCCAGCTCGCCGCGAACGGCCTCTCCGATCCGCTCGGGAAGCCAGGTCACGCGGCGCGAGCCTCCCCCGGCGTCACCTCGACGACGAGCGCGGCGTCTCCAGCGCCGGCAGGAAGCGCGTCGGTGGACGTCGTCGTGACGACGGTCTGGCCGTCGGGCGGAAGCGCACCCAGCAGAGCGCGGCGGCGTTGGCCGTCGAGCTCGGAAAGCACGTCGTCGAGCAGAAGGAGCGGCGGCTCCCCCCGGCTCTCGCGCGACAAGCCGGCTTCGGCGAGCACGAGCGCAAGGACGGCGACCCGCTGCTCGCCCTGTGAGCCGAAGCTCCGGAGCTCGCGCCCGGCGGCAGCGATTCCGATGTCGCGAAGATGCGGGCCGGCGCCTGTGAAACCCCGCTCCAGGTCTCGTTCGAGCCGCTCGGCAAGCTGTGATTCGGTCAGGGGACGCGGTTCATAGGCCAGCCCGAGCTTCGTGAGCCCGAGTAGCTCGCCGCCGGCCTCGAAGCCCGGCGACAAGCTTGCAACCAGGTCGGCCCGCGCCGCATCAAGCTCGGTCCCAAGAGCAGCCACCCGTTCCGTCCACGGCTCGACCGCCTCGAGAGTCGACGCGCCTGCGCGAACGCGCCGAAGAGCCTCGTTTCGCTGCGCAAGATTCCGGCTGTACTCGGCCGACAGCCCCGCCCGCAGCGGAAACACTCTTCCGAGCATCCTGTCGATGTAGGCACGCCGGACGAGGGGCCCTCCTTTCACGACTGCGAGGCGGTCTGGGAGAAAAACCAGCGTCGCGAGCCTTCCCCGGAGCTCGTCGGGGCCTTGCGCCGCGGCGCCGTTCACGAGGACACGCTTGTCGCGAGCCGCAATGGTCACCTGCGTCGAGACGGCCACGCTACGGTCCTGAGCCGACAGCGACACCCGCGCGGCGTCCTGCCCGAAGCGGACGAGCCGGGCCTCCGCCCTCGTCCGCGGCGAGAAGCCCTGGCTGCCGACATGGATTGCCTCCAGCAGGTTGGTCTTCCCGACGCCGTTCTTTCCGATCACCACGACGAGCCCGGGTACCAGGTCGAGCTCGAGCGTGGCGTACGAACGAAAGTCGCGGAGGGAGACGTGGTCGACGATCAGCCGGCGAGGCGGATCGGCATGATCAGGTACAGGAAGTCGTCTCCTGCGCCCTGGATGAGGCCCGGGCGGAGCGGGCTAATGAGCCTCAGCCGAACCGTGTCGTCCTCGAGCGACTCCAGACCGTCGCGGAGAAACTCTGCATTGAAGCCGATTTCGAGCGGGTCGGCCGTATACGCAGCGGGCAGCGATTCGTGCGCCTCTCCGACATCCTGGGTCTGCGCCGAGATCGTCAGCTGGCCCTCCTCGAAGCGCAGTCGGAGCGGGGACTTCCGCTGGGCCATGATGCCGGTGCGGCGAACGACGTCCAGCAGCTCCTCGCGCGGAAGCTCGACCTCCGCCTCAAAGGACTCCGGGAGAAGCTGGCGGTAGTTCGGGAACTGCCCGTCGATCCGCCGAGCGGTCAGCCAGACATCGTCGACGCCGAACACGATCTGGTTCTCCTGGATCCCGACGGTGAGCGAGTCCGCATCGCTCGCCTGCGCGATCCGGGCGAGCTCCGAGAGCGCCCGAGCGGGAACGATCGCCTCGACCTCGCCGGCTGGACCCTCTGTGATCTCGGTCTCCTTGACGCTAAGCCGGTACGAGTCGGTGGCGGCCATGATCAACTTGCCTGCCTCGAAGCGAACCAGCACGCCAGTGAGGACCGGGCGCGATTCATCGCGTGACGCGGAGCGGCTGACCTTCAAAATCGTGTCCAGGAGTGCCGCGCGCTCGATCGAGAAGCTCTCGTCCGGGGCGATCTCCGGGAGTCTCGGGAAGTCATCGGGGCTGTAGGTATGGAGCCCGTAGGAGGCCGAACCACAGACGAGGTGCGCGATTCCCTCTTCCGCCCGGTGCTCCAGCGTCACGTCGCCTGCCGGCAAGAGGCGCACGATGTCGACGAGAAGGCGCCCCGGAATGACAACGGAGCCCTCTTCCTCGACCTGGGCGTCGAGCGTGACGCGAAGGGAGATCTCCATATCGGTGGCGGCAAGCGAGAGCCGGCCGTCTTCGACCCGGAGCATGATCCCGGTGAGGATGTTGACGCTCGTCCGGGAGGAGACGGCACGTCCGACAACCCCCAGCTTCTGGGCGAGCTCCTCTCTCGGACAGGTCACCTTCATGCGGGTGGCGACCACGGTATCCATAGAAGTCATTTAAGAAAACCTCTAGTCATAGTCATAGGGAGTGTGCACGGTGGGGAAGACGGCGCTCCGCCGCTCCAATGCTGCCATTCGGGCATCCGGGCCTGGGGGCGGCTTGTGTGGAGAACAGCGCCCTTTGCACAGGGTTCGGGAGGATCGAGATAGTTCCCCCAGTTTCGCGAGCTTGTCCACACCGGGTTATCAACGAACCTGCTTGATCCGGGCTGTGAGCTCCTGGACGAGGTTGTAGACGCTGCGATCTTCCTGCAGTAGCCGCGCGATCTTCGAGGTGGCGTGGATAACCGTGGTGTGATCGCGGCCACCGAACTTCTTCCCGATCTTCGGCAGCGAGCTGTCCGTGAGCTCGCGGCAGAGGTACATGGCGACCTGGCGGGGGTAGACGATCGACTGCGACCGCCGCTCTCCGGTCAGCTCCTGCATCGTGATCCCGAAGCGGTCGATGACCGTTTCCTGGATCCGTTCGACCGAGATCTCGGGCACGTCGCCCTGCGGGAACACGTCCTTCAGGACCTCCTGGGCGAGCTCGACGGTCATGGGGCGCCCCGTCAGCGAGGAGAAGGCGACGACCCTTGTCAGCGCCCCCTCGAGCTCGCGGATATTCGTGGAGATTCGACTGGCGATAAAGCTCAGAACCTGGGGATCGGGAACGTGGATCCCGTCGATCTTCACCTTCTTCCGCAGAATGGCGATCCGGGTTTCCAGGTCGGGCGGCTGGATGTCTGTGATCAGACCCCACTCGAACCGGGATCGAAGCCGCGCCTCGAGCGTGGCGATATCGCGAGGCGGCCGGTCGGAGGAGATCACGATCTGCCGGCCGGCCTCGTAGAGCGCGTTGAAGGTGTGGAAGAACTCCTCCTGGATCCGCTCCTTGCCCTCGAAGAACTGGATGTCGTCGATCAGGAGAACGTCGTAGTGGCGGTACCGGTGCTTGAAGCCCTCGATCCTCTTGTCGCGCAGTGAGTTGATGAAGTCGTTCATGAACGTCTCGCTCGTGACGTAGCGGGCGGCGAGGTCGCCGGCGTGCTCGGTCACGTAGGCCGCGATCGCCTGTTGCAGATGGGTCTTGCCGAGGCCCGTGCCGCCGTAGATGAAGAGCGGGTTGTAGGCCTGGGCCGGCGCCTCCGCGACCGCGAGAGCGGCTGCGTGTGCGAAGCGGTTCGATGAGCCGATCACGAAGGAGTCGAAGGTGTACTTCGGATTCATCCCGTCGGGGCTCCGCCGGGCGGGTGCGGTGGTCGCAGGCCCCGTCTCCCGTTGTCGTCCTTCCTCCCGAACGACGACGCGAACTCGCCGTTCCTCCCCCGTCACATCGGCAACGGCGGCCTCGACGAGCCCGAGGAAATGACCCTCGATCCACTCGCGTGTGAAGTCGTTCGGGACGACAACGACGAACGTCTCACCTTCGAACTCTCCTGCCGACGCGCCGTCGAACCACGTCTGGAAAGTGGTGTCGTTGAGTGCGTCCCGCAGGCGCGCGGCAACTTCGGTCCACAACAGTTCCGCGCTCAGCTCTACAGGACGATCCACCCGCTCGATTCGCTCCTAGCCAGACTTCCGGGAGCGGCGACTATAGCAGCGTCAATGTCCTGTTACAACGGCGGCGCGGACGTGAATCCAGCGCCAAAAAAGGGCTGGTTTGCAGGGCTTCTCGAGTTATCCACAGCCGTCTCCACAGTGTGGACAACTCTGTGCTACCCGGCTCCGCAAGCCCACTCGAGGCTGTGGATTATCGAACCGCCGAAAACGTTCCTCCCGACGACTTCGGGCCTTCTCTATACTGGCTGCGGTCGCCCGGAGCGGCCTCTTCTTTGGGCCTTATTCGTGAAGCGAACCTTTCAACCGAACGTCCGCCGGAGGAAGCGCCGGCACGGGTTCCGCGCGAGAATGCAGACCCGGGCAGGCCGCGCGATCCTGAAGCGCCGCCGTGCCAAGGGACGCAAGCGCCTTTCCGCCTGAGGCGCCGGCCTCGAGGGGCATGAAGCGCCGCAATCGACTCTCGCGCTCGCGGGACTTCGACGCTGTCTACCGCCAGGGGCGGTCGGTTTCGACGCGCTACCTCGTCCTCTATTCCTTCCCGCGCCCCGACGAGGCCGAGG
This sequence comes from uncultured Actinomycetes bacterium, assembly GCA_963722715.1. Lineage (GTDB taxonomy): Bacteria > Actinomycetota > Thermoleophilia > Gaiellales > Gaiellaceae > DASQGA01. Next base: position 22,885 of record CAVROA010000016.1, read on the forward strand.
AGGAGTCGCGGCTGGGACTTGCCGTCTCGAGGAAGGTTGGCGGTGCGGTGGAGCGGAACCGCGTCAAGCGCCGGCTGCGCGCGGCGTTCGAGCAGGTCCAGGAGAGCCTGCCCCGCGGACGGGACTTTGTGCTGATCGCGCGCCCGGGGCTCGGGGAGGCGGCGGAAGCCAACGGCTTCGAGTGGCTCGGGGAACGCGTCAGCGAGGTCTTCCGGCTCGCCGAAGGCGCCGATCGAGGAGCCCGGGCATGACCGCGATCCCCAGGTTGCTCGTCCGCGGCTACCAGCGCTTGCTCAGCCCGCTCCTGCCTACTCGCTGCAAGTACCACCCATCCTGCTCGCAGTACGCGCTCGACGCGCTCCGCGAGTATGGGCTCTTCCGCGGTCTCGTACTCGCTGGGTGGCGCCTGCTTCGCTGCAATCCGTGGAGCCACGGAGGCGTGGACTACGCGCGCGACCAGAGGATCTTCGGGGCCCGTTCGTGATCGGCCTCTTCGCGATCCTCGAGCCGATCGAGGAGCCGCTCACCGCGGTCCTCGAGTGGCTCCATGCGTCTGTCGGGCTTTCGTGGGCGTTCGCGATCATCGTGCTCACGCTGATGGTGCGGATCGTGCTCGTGCCGCTGACGGTGAAGCAGATCCGGTCGATGCAGAAGCTCCAGATCCTCGCGCCCGAGCTGAAGGCGCTACAGGCGAAGTACAAGAACGACAAGAAGCGCCAGCAGGAGGAGGTGATGCAGTTCTACCGGGAAAACCAGGTGAACCCGCTCACCTCGTGCCTCCCGATCGCCCTTCAGATCCCGATCTTCATCTCGCTCTTCTACGTTCTCAAAGACTTCGAGAAGGACGTCTTTCCGAAGTACCCGAGCTCGGACCTCGGCTTCCTGAACATCGTCCCGAGCATCACCGACAACATCAGCGAGCACTTGACCGGTCCGAACTACTCCGGCCTCCTCCTGCTCGTCCTCTATGTCAGCAGCCAGATCGCGTCGACGCTCTTCATGTCGGCCACGATGGACAACCGCCAGAAGTACCTCTTCATGGCGCTTCCGATCATCTTCATCTTCTTCATCGTCAACTTCCCGATGGGCCTCATGCTCTACTGGACGACGACGAACCTCTGGACGGTGGGCCAGGGCCTGATCACGCGGCGCCTGGTGCCACGGCCCCAGCCGGCGCCCAAGCGAACCTCGCGAACCGAACCGAAATCGCCGCCGGGCGACGGCGGCGGCAACGGAGCCAAGTCCCGAGGCCCATCTCCGAAGCCTGGTCCTGCCCAGCAGAAGACGCAGCCGGCCGGCGGGCAGCGAGTGCGCCGCCGGAAGAAGCGCGGCTCTGCCCGAAGATGACCGAGGAGGTCGAGGGCGGGCTTCAGGTCGAGGCGACCGGTGAGACCGTCGGCGAGGCCAAGTGGGCCGCGCTCCGAGATCTCGAACAGCGCTACCCCGGGCTCGACAAGGGAAAGGTGCGCTTCGTTGTCGTCTCCGAGGGCGAGCGGGGGCTGCTGGGAGTCGGGTTCACACCGGCAAGGGTGATCGCCGCCCTCGAGGAAGCGCCGCCTTCGGGCGCTCCGCCCGAGGAAGAAGCCGGCACCCCGCCCGCCCGCATCCGCGAGCTCCTCGACCGCGTCTGCCGGGCGCTGGGCGTCCCTGTCACGGTGTCGATCGCCGAGACCGAGAGCGGGATCGTGGCGACCCTCGGCGGCTCCGAGCTCGGGCTTCTGATCGGGAAGCGCGGGCAGACCCTCGACGCGATCCAATACCTCGCGAACGCCGTTCTCATGAAGGACGCCGAGCCGGGCACGCGCCCCGCCGTCGTGATCGACGCAGCCGGATACCGGGCCCGCCGCCAGACCGCGCTCGAGCGCCTCGCTGAGCGAGCGGCACGGGATGCAGTCCGCACCGGAGTTCCTGTCGAGCTCGAGCCTATGAGCTCCGTGGAGCGGAAGATCGTCCACGTCTACCTGAAGGAGCTGGGCGGAGTCGAGACCGAGAGTGACGGGAACGAGCCGAACCGGTTCGTCGTCGTACGTCCCTCGGAGTGAAGGAGGACCCGAGGCTCGAAGAGTGGCTTCGCGGCCTCGTAACGACGCCCGGCCTCACCGGCCTCACCGATCTCGAAGAGGCGCGGCGTGCTCTGCTCAACGAGGCGCTCGCGGGCCGCGATCTCGTGGAGCGGGGCCCACTCGTCGACGTTGGCTCCGGCGGCGGTTCCCCGGGAATCCCGCTCGCCGCTGCTCTTCCGGAGATCCAGGTCGTTCTCCTCGAGTCGAACCGCAGGAAATGCGACTTCCTGCAGGCCCAGGCGGCAGCGTTCCCGAACGTAGCGGTCGTCTGTGCTCGCGCCGAGGAGCACGGCCGGGGCGCGGGAAGGGACGCGTACGGGACCGCCGTCGCCCAGGCGTTGGCCCCGCCTGCGGTTGCGCTCGAGTGGTGTCTCCCACTGGTGGCTGTCGGAGGGCGTGCGATCCTCTACACGGGGCAGCCAGGCTCCGGGTTGGAGCGCGTTGCCTCACGCCTCGGTGGCGGGATGCCGCTTGTCCAGGCGGTCCCAGGCTCCGAACGCCGGCAGCTGGTCGTCGTCGAAAAGCTCGAGCCGACGCCGGACGAGTTTCCACGCCGGCCGGGAGTCGCAAAGAAACGTCCGCTTGCCTGAGTAGCCTGGGAGGGTGCCCGGCACGGTCTTCGCGCTTGCGAATCAGAAGGGCGGAGTCGGCAAGACGACGACCGCCGTCAATCTCGCCGCGTGCCTCGCGGAGGCCGGCGAGCGGACGCTCGTAGTCGACCTCGACCCGCAGGCGAACGCGACCTCGGGTCTCGGCGAACGCGCGAACGGGACCTCGTCCTACGACCTCCTCGACGGCGCCTCGGTCCAGGAGCTCGCCCACTCGACACGGTTCGCAAATCTCGACCTGGTGCCGTCTCGCCCGGACCTGGCCGGGGCGGTGGTGGAGCTTGCGCGGCTGGGGAACGGCGAGACCTTCCTGAGCGAGTCCCTCCGGCCGGCGCGCGAGGCGTATTCGTTCGTCTTCGTCGACTGCCCGCCTTCGCTCGGCCCGCTGACCGTGAATGCCCTCGCCGCGGCGGACCGCGTTCTCGTTCCGATCCAGTGCGAGTACTACGCGCTCGAAGGCCTCGCTCAGCTCCTTGACTCGGTCGACCGCGTCCGGGTGCGGTTGAACCCGCGGCTGACCGTCGCGGGTCTCCTCCTGACGATGGCGGACCGGCGCACGCGCCTTACCGCCGATGTGGCCCGTGAGGTGCGGGAGAGCTTTGGAGACCTCGTCTTCGACGCAGTTGTCCCACGCAGCGTGCGGTTGGCAGAGGCGCCGAGCTACGGGCTGCCGATCACCGTGTACGCCCCTTCCTCTTCCGGCGCCGATGCGTACTACAAGGTGGCGAGCGAGCTTGTCGAGCGCAGCTAGCCCCTCGGAAGGACGCCGCGGGCTCGGCCGCGGGCTCGAGGTCCTGCTCGGCGGAGTGGCGAACGACACCGAGCTGGCGCAGCTCCCCGTGGGAGCGATCCGGCCGAACGGGCTTCAGCCACGGCGGCGCTTCGATCCCGAGGCGCTCGCGGGCCTCGCCGATTCGATCCGGGTTCAGGGTGTGGTCCAGCCGGTCGTCGTCAGGCCGGTCTCGGACGGAGCCTATGAGCTGATTGCGGGCGAGCGCCGTTGGCGCGCCGCCAAGGCGGCCGGCCTCGCGACCATTCCATCGCTGGTCCGCCCCACCGACGATCGGGACTGCCCTTCTGCTTGCGCTCGTCGAGAACGTCGCGCGCGAGGACCTCTCGCCGATCGAGGAAGCCCGCGCGTATGCGGTCCTTCAGGACGAGTTCGCGCTCTCGCTCGGCGACGTGGCAGAGCGGGTCGGGCGCTCGAAGCCGTCGGTGTCCAATCGAATCCGGCTGCTCGACCTTCCGGACGATGTCCTCGGCCTCGTCGAGAGAGGGCTTCTCTCGGAGGGGCACGCGCGTGCCGTGCTTGCCGTTCCTGACCATGAAGAGCGGCGAAAGCTCGCACGGCGAATCGTCAAGCAGGGCCTGTCGGTCAGGGCCGCCGAGCGCGCCGCCCGCTGGGCGGGCGCCAGCACGAAGCGCCGCACGGCGGGAAGAGTCGACCCGGACCTCGCCGCTCGTGCCCAACGGGCCCTGGAGCAGCTCACCGGCGCCGGGGTTCGCATCGGATCGCGCCGGATCGAGATCGACTTCCGCGACGAGACGGAGCTGGCCGAGATCGTCGAGGCCCTGGAGACCCTAGAGGCATCTGCCGCGTAACTCCGCAGGTCCTACCCGCGTTCCAACCAGCGTGGACGAGCTCGAATCATTGGAGGCCCTCCGGGCCGACCCAGGCATGCGCGAGGTGATCCTTCGCATGGGCAGCCTGGCTCGGGAGGGAGAGCTGTATGCCTTCAAGTACCGCGTCGCGAACGACCCCGAGCTTTGCCCTCATACGAAGGCCTGGGTCGGCGAGCTCGCCGACGACGTACCCTGCCTCATGGCCGTCGAGACGTACCTCGCCGGCTGAGCGCCCGCCGATACAATCCGCGCCCGCGGGCGATTAGCTCAGTTGGTTAGAGCGCCGCTCTGATAAGGCGGAGGTCCCTGGTTCGAATCCAGGATCGCCCACATTGAAGGCCCTGGTAACAGGGCCTTTTTCCTTGGACGCGGCTGTGGGCGACGGTGGAGGTTTCACCGTCGCGGAAAGAAGGTGGAAAGCTCTGGCTGCTCCTCGAAACGACTGCAGGCACGAGTTGTGCGACCGACGACCTCTTGAGCCGATCCACACGCTCTGAGGTGAAGTCTCCGCCGAGCGGCTCGTGCGAGGTGATCGCGAAGAGACCAATGTAACCAGGCGGTTCAGGGACGACCTCGCTAGCGGGCTCCCTCTAAAAAGCGCTCTCTCGATTCCGGGCCTGGACGTTGCACCGTGCAGGTCGGCCCGCGGATACTTGCCGGCGTGACGATGATCGCGCACTGGGACGACCTCGAGCGCGAGCGCGCCGAGGCCGGGCCGCTCTGCTCCTACTGGACCGACCTCAGCACCTCCGCCGGGAGCAAGACGGTCCGCCTGAACAGGATCGAGGTCGACCCGGGCAAGCGGTCCACGCCGCTCCACGCCGAGAACGAGGAGGAGGAGATCTTCTACGTCCTACGCGGGTCAGGGCTTTCGTGGCAGCGGGAAAGGGAGAGGGACGCGACCTACGAGGTGCGCGCTGGCGATTGCATCGTCCATCTCGGAGGCGAGGAGGCGCACACGCTCGTGGCGGGGCCGGACGGGCTCGACGTGCTCGCGTTCGGGTTCGGCGCCACCCCCGTACTGACGTACTTCCCGCGCCTGAAGGCCATGCGCGTGGGGCCCGCCCTGCTCGACGTGGACGGGCGCCACCAGTGGCCACTCGAAGTCAGTCTCGGCGACCCGGATCTTCCACCGCCGAGCGCGAGACCTGCGCGGATCGTCAACGTCGACGACGTCGAGCCTGAGGAGGAGGAGCGAGGGGAGTTCCGCGACACGTTTCGGCAGCTCGGCCGGGCCGCGGGCTCGGTTCGGACAGGACTCAACCACTCGGTGGTCCAGGCGGGCAAGCTCAACTGTCCGCCGCATTGCCACTCCGCGGAGGAAGAGCTCTTCGTCGTCCTCGACGGCGAGGGAACGTGTCTCCTCGGGGACGAGGAGCTCGCCGTCCGCCGGGGTCACGTGGTCGCCCGGCCTGCCGGAACACGCGAGGCGCATGCCTTCCGCGGCGGAGAGACGGACCTGACGCTCCTCCTTTACGGCACGCGTGAGCCGAACGACATCGCCTATTACCCCCGGTCGAACAAGGTCTACTTCCGCGGGGTCGGTCTGATGGCGCGGATCGAACGGCTCGACTACTGGGACGGCGAAGCCGATTGACCGGAGCTGGCTAGCGACGATTGTGCTCGTTGCGCACAGGGATCGTCGCACGGCGTGCCTCGGGTCAGCTGGAGAACCCGGAGACGGCGTCACCGATCAGCTTGGCGCCGATGATCAGGAACAGCACGGTCATGATCACGGTGTTGTAGCGGGCCATCCAGTCTCTGAGCTCATCCAATGCCGTCTGAGACCGGTCCCCGAGCGCGAGGGAAAGAACTAGTGGCGCCAGCACACCGAGAGAGCCGACGAGGACGAAGACGAGCAGGACTGCGATCTGCCGGCCCGCCGTGGACCCGACCTCGGCTATCTCCGCGGCCGCGGCGACTGTGAGCAACACGTTCTTCGGGTTGAGCGCGGTGAGCGCGAAACCTACTCCGCCCGCTCTCGCGACCGAGAAGTCGTCGATCGCACGCACCCAACCCGGTGTCGGTGCTTCTTCCCCGGCGCTCGGACGGCCCCGCCACTGTTTGACTGCCGCCGCAAGCAGGAGCAGGCCGACGCCGAGCAGCAACAGGTTTACCCAGGTGGCGGGCTCGCCTGTCTCGCTCGCGTCCGCCTGTCCGGCGAGCAAGAGTACGAGCGCACCAACGGACGTGAGACCAATGGACCAGGCGAGGGCGTACACCAGTGCTTTCGTGCGTCCTTGATCGGAGCCGAGAATGAGAACGGAGACAATGATCGGCACCGGGAAGACCGCGACCGCCACAGCCAACGGCAGGATGTTTCCTAGCGCCTGACCCAAGCTCTTGCGAGGTTCGACGGTCGGACCGGACCGAATTCACCCACAGGCCAACTCGAGCGGAGGAGCATATGCGCAGCGGGCGGATCGCGGCTGGTCACGGCCTGATGTTCTCATGGGCGGTCGTCGTTGGACGCTGACGCCCCGAGAGCGGCCGACTACTTGGGGTCGAGCGCCTTCTCTCGGACCCCTGATCGCGCCGACGTCTTCTCGCCCTTTGACGAGACAATGGGCGAGCGTCTGGCCAGGCTCGTCGCCTCGAGGGTGGCGGAGGTGACGTGGGTAGCCAAGGCTGCAACACCTACCGGGCCACGTAGACGACGGACCGGG
>CAVROA010000017.1:0-23390 GCA_963722715.1 uncultured Actinomycetes bacterium
AACGAAGTTAAGCTCCATGCACATGGTGACGACCGAGGACGGCTCGACGATCGAGTCAGCGCCGGGCGACCCGGCGGGCGACGGGGAGTCACCGATCCCGGAAGGATCGGCCCTGCTGGCCGACACGACCCAGGCAAAGCTCGAAGAGCTCGGGCGCCTGCGAGAAGAGGCCCTGCACGCCGGTGACGAGCGCTCGGTCTCCCGCCAGCGCGAGCGTGGGAAGCTTCTGGCCCGAGAGCGCCTCGAGAAGCTCCTCGACCCGGGCAGCTTCGTCGAGCTCGACCGCTTCGTCCGCCACCGCAATCCTCATTTCGGAATGATGGATCGCAGGCCGTACGGGGACGCGGTCGTGACGGGCTACGGCACGATCTTCGGCCGCAAGGTCTTCGTCTTCTCGCAGGACTTCACCGTGTTCGGCGGCACTCTCTCCGAGGCGTTTGCGGAAAAGATCTGCAAGATCATGGACCTGGCCCTGAAGTACGGGTGTCCGGTAATCGGGATCAACGACTCGGGAGGCGCCCGGATCCAGGAAGGGGTCGTCGCCCTCGGCGGCTACGCGGAGATCTTCTGGCGCAACGTCCAGGCGTCCGGCGTCGTCCCCCAGATCAGCCTGGTCATGGGACCGACCGCGGGTGGTGCCGTCTACTCCCCGGCCATGACCGACTTCGTGCTCATGGTCGAGGAGAGCTCGTACATGTTCATCACGGGGCCAGAGGTGGTGAAGACCGTGACCGGGGAGGAGGTCACTTTCGAGGAGCTCGGCGGAGCCCTTACCCACGCCTCTAAGTCGGGCGTGGCCCACTTCACGGCGCGCGACGAGGAGGCATGCCTGGAGGACGCCCGCTACCTCCTCTCGTTCCTGCCCCAGAACAACGTCGACCCGCCGCCCTATTTCGAGCCCTCTGACCCGGTCGACCGCGAGAACCCCGCACTCGACACGATCGTGCCGGACAACGCCAACAAGCCCTACGACATGCGCGAGATCGTGGTCGGCATCGTGGACGACGGCGAGTTCCTCGAGGTGCACCAGCTCTGGGCGGAGAACATCCTCTGCGGCTTCGCGCGACTGGGTGGGAACCCGGTCGGGATTGTCGCCAACAACCCCAAGGCGCTGGCGGGAACCCTGGACATCGACTCGTCGGTCAAGGCAGCGCGGTTCGTGCGCACCTGTGATGCGTTCAACGTGCCGCTCGTCACCTTCGTGGACGTCCCCGGCTTCCTTCCGGGAACAGCTCAGGAGTGGGGCGGGATCATCCGGCACGGCGCAAAGCTCCTGTACGCCTATTGCGAAGTGACCGTCCCGAAGATCGCGCTGATCACGCGCAAGGCGTACGGCGGTGCGTACGACGTCATGAGCTCAAAGCACATCCGAGCCGATTTCAACTTTGCCTGGCCCACGGCCGAGGTCCCGGCCATGGGGCCGGAGGGGGCGGTCAACATCGTGTTCCGGAAGGAGCTAGAGGAGACAGATGATCCGGATGCCCGCCGCGCCGAGCTGATCGCGGACTACAAGGCGCAGTTCGCCAACCCCTATACGGCCGCCGAGCGGGGATACGTCGACGACGTGATCGAGCCAAAGCGCAGCCGCGCGATTCTGTGCGATGCGCTCGCAACGGCGCTCACCAAGCGTGAGCGCCGTCCGCCGCGCAAGCACGGAAACATCCCTCTTAGTCGTTCAGCGCACCCACGCGATGTCCGTCGCGAGGATCGCAAACCGGCGGACGCGTAGGTATGGCCCGGTCGCCCGGAAGAGCAGGATGCTCCGCTGCGTGGCCACGGCAGCCCAGCGCTCGTCGGGCGACCAGGCGATCGCATGGGCGTTCACGAACGCGAGGTTGGACGGGTTCCCGTTTCGGTCGAGGAAGGTGAGCGCCTCCCGGGGCCCACGTCCCGTCCGAACCACGAGGTGGCTCCCGCGAGGGCTCGCCCACAAGGCCCGAGAGGCGCGGCGCCAGGAACGTCGCCCCGCGGACGGGTCGCCGTCCCTCGAAGATGACGAGGAGGTCGAGCCCTTCGGGCCCTGGGGGTCTGTTGGTCGCGAGCAGGGTCGCGAAGCGCCGGTCGTCGAGCCACGCCACCTCGCGAAGGCTTGTCGGTCCGATGGTTGCGCTTGCGAGCCCGAGCGCGTGGCTCACATCGCCCGCGGAGAGAAGGCGTCGATCGCGGAGTTCCGAGGAAAGCCGCAGCGAGCCGTCGGCGACATAGGTGAGGCTGCCGTCCGGCTTCCAGGCGGGGGAGCAGCCGCGCCGGCGGAGGATCGGCTCTCCCCCGGGCGCATGCACGGTCACGTGGCCGCCGGTGCAGCGAGCAAACAGGGCGCCGCCTGGCTGCCAGGTCTCGCCGTGATTTACGAGCCGGCCTGCCGGATCAAGGGCCAGCCCACATGCGACCCGGCGGGGAGCGCTCGAATCGGCTCCGCTCGGTAGCGCGATCCTGTGTAGACGGCACCGGCGGTCGAGGTAGATGAGCGTTCCGGAGACCGACTCGGCGGTCGGTGCAACATGAGCTGGGCCGGCCCGAGTGCTTCGGGGCTCGAGGGTCCGGTCGCCCCGCGGATGCCGTCAACGGCTGCGACGACGGCCACGACGGCGACGGCCCCGACAACGAGCGCGCTGCGGAGACGGCGCATCCGGCCTCACGATATTCCCCTCGTAGGCGGGGCTTAACAGGCAGTTTCGAGCAGAGAAGACTCGAGCCCGCCGGCGACCGCGAACTCGAACTTGAACGCCTCGACCACGTCCGGATCGAACTGCGTGCCTGAGCAGCGGTCGAGCTCTGCAAGCGCCCTGAAGTGCGGGAGGCCGCCGCGGTAGACACGATCAGTGGTCATGGCGTCGTACGCGTCGGCGACGAACAGGATCGCGCTCCGAGCGGGATGTCGTTGCGCGAGAGCTGGTCGGGGTAGCCGGTTCCGTCCCACCGCTCGTGGTGGTGCAGGATCCAGTCGGCGACGGGCTCGACTCCGAGCGAGTCGAGCATTCGGAATCCGATCTGGGGGTGGCGCTCGAGGACGAGCCGCTCAGCCTCGGTCAGCGGGCCGGGCTTGCGCAGGATCTCCTCGGGGATCGCGAGCTTGCCGAGGTCGTGCAGGCTGCCGGCGAGCCGGAGGAGCTCGATTTCTTCGAGCTCGAGGCCCATGCGGATCGCGACGCGGGCGGCCAGCTCGCCGACCACGTAGGAGTGGCTGCCGGTGTACGCGTCGCGCGCGTCCACGGCGTGGGCGAGACTCGAGGCGGCACGGAGGCAGGCGGCCCGATCCCGCCCCTCGATGAGCCAGCGAAGCTCGGCTAGCTCCTCGACGTCGGGCCGGTACACATGCGCCCGACCGCGGCCATGCTCCTTCGACCAGTAGAGCGCGTTGTCGGCCACCCGCACCAGCTCGCTTCGGTCGAGCGAGTGCTGCGGATACGTGGCGATGCCGGCGGAGACATTGACCGTGCTGCCGTGTTCGCAGGGAGAGGCGGCGACCCGGTCGAGGACGGCGTTCGCGATCTTGAACGTGTCCTCCCCGGTTCGGCCAGGCAGAAGAATCGCGAACTCGTCGCCACCGAGCCTGAACGCTTCGCCGCCCTGCCGGAGCCGGCTCGCAACCTGTGCCAGCACGCGGTCTCCGACCGGATGACCGTGGCGGTCGTTGATCTGCTTGAAGTGGTCGATGTCGATGAGGCAGATCGTGACGGGGGTGCCGTCCTCCTGAGCCTCGTCGAGGCTGCGCTGCAGCCGCTCGTGGAAGTGGCGGTGGTTTCCGAGCCCCGTGAGGGGATCGGTGAGCGCGAGCCGCATCGCCTTCAAAGACTCATGGACGGAGCGCTGGTACAGGGCGATTGCGACGAGAGGGCCGATGAGAGCGGCCGAGAGAAGCGGAGACCGATCCCAGAGAACGGCGAGCATGAGGCTCACCGAGGCCATGATCGAAAACGGGACGAACGTCCAGTAGATCGACTGGCGAAGCAATCCGAAGAAGGGCTCGCGGGCCCAGACGGAGATGACGAGTGCGACGAGGAGGACGTTCGTCGCGTAGAAGGTTCCGGCTCCGACGAGGACCGCGAGGAACACGTCCACGACCTCGCTGCCGCCGAACTGTGACGCAGCAACGCCGGCACCCGCAGCGCCGAGCGCGTACACGCCGGCGTTGTAGAGAAATCGGATCGGAGGCCGCCGGTCCAGGATGTCCACGAAGGCCCGCGTCGCGAAGCCGATCACGACGGCGGGGACCCAGCCGTAGACGACGGCCGTGCCGACGATGAACACGGCGCCGAGTGAGACCGACCCAGCCGGAACGCCTTCGACGGGCACGGGGTAGGCCTCGACGACCACCGAGGCCACGAGCAGGGCCAGAAGGCCGGCAAAGGACCCGAGCGACGGAGTCGACGTCGTGAGGCTCCAGGTCGCCGCGCCCAGCACGGCGATCCCGGCAGCCGTCACCGGGACGACGACCGGCAAAAGCCGGAGGGTGTCAGACCCCTCCGGCTGTGCGCGCCCCGCAACGCTCGGAGCCGAGCGGGCGGAAATGCTGTTCACTGGGTGACTAGCTCCAGATGAAGCCGTCAAGCTCGCCGAAGAAGGCGGAGCAGACGACAAGAGCTGTCATGACGGGCGTTGTGAGTTTCCAATGAAGCATCGTGATCCCCTTTTGAGTGGACGCCAGCACAACCAGTATCAATCTCACCCTTTAGCGGGTCATCACTCTATCGGGGGATTATTGTCTTGCGAGACTTTTACGAAAGGCCGGCTTCGGCGAGCGGGCGACGGCCCCAGGCGAAGCTGTCGGCCCACCAGTTCTCCAGGGGAACCAGGGTCATGCCCTGGCTGGAAGAGTGGGCGATCCAGCCGCCACCCAAATACATCCCCATGTGGCCGATCTGCGCCGGACGCGAGCGTGGTCCCGAGATCCCCGAAGAAGACGATGTCGGCTGGCCGGAGGCCCCGACGCGTGATGCGCTGGGCCTTCGGCATCTCCCCGCTCATCGCATAGGTCGTTCGCCCGAGCAGCGTCGAGCCGAGCATCGGCGCGCCGGTCCACCGTTCGAGCTTGTAGACGCGCCAGACGAATCCGGAGCAGTCGAACCCGCCCCGGGCATCGACTCCGAAGGGCGATTCGGCGAACTCCGACGTGCCGCCCCAGATGTAGGGATAGCCGACGAAGCGGACCGCCCTGCGAAGGACCCGCGTCTTCCACGCTGTGAGAACGGGCAGATTGAGCGAGGACGCCTTGTCGTTGGCCCACTGAAGCTTCCAGTCGTCGAAGCCGACGAGCTGGGCGACCGAGTAGGCGGCTTCAGCCCGCGTGACCCGGTTGCTCGGGAGGAGCTCGAGGTCGTCGTCCTGCTGCGGGTGGTTGAAGCGAAGCCCGAGAAGCCGCGCGAGGACCTCGGTGCCGGCCCGGCTCGGCGGCCGGAGATTGGACGCGACGAGCTCGGCGCGAACCTTCTGGGCGGCAGGGCCGAGGCCGAGGGCGCGGACGAGCGCCCGGTCGAGCTCCGCGACGGTCACCCTCTTGTCCGGTTCGACCACCACCTGCTCTTTGTGTGTGATTCCTGCGACGATCTGCGCCAGGTCGCGTCGGGTCAAAGCCCCGTTGGGACGGAAGCCAGCGACGCTCGGGCCCATGAGGCCGCTCTCCACGGCGACCCGGATCTCGGCGCGCGCCCAGGACGCGGCGGACGCGGTTTCCGCGCCCGCGAGGGTCGCGAGCAGCGCAAGAAGTACGAAGGCGCGACGTGTCCTCATGAATTTCCCATCGGCCCGGCCCACCGGCATCTTTAGCAGCGGCATCCCTCAGCCTACGGATCCGGTCAGAATGGCCACGGATGGACGTCGATCTGCTGATCCAGCGGCTGGGCGAGATCGCAGGCGACGAGCATGTCGTCACGCACCCCCACCAGCTGCGGACGTACGAGTCCGACGGGCTCCTGCAATATCGCGTGTCCCCACGCGCGGTCGTGCTCCCCGGTTCGGCCCAGGAGGTTCAAGAGGTCGTGCGCGCGTGCTTCGAGTCCAGCGTTCCTTGGGTCGCCCGTGGGGCGGGCACCGGCCTCTCCGGAGGGGCGCTTCCGCACGAGGAGGGCGTCCTGATCGTGCTGTCGCGGCTGCGCCGGATCATCGAGGTCGATCTCGAGAACCAACGGATCGTGGTCGAGCCGGGCGTGACCAACCTCGAGGTGTCGCGCGCGGTCGGTCCTACCCACTTTTACCCGCCGGACCCGTCGAGCCAGGTGGTCTGCTCGATCGGAGGGAACGTGGCCGAGAACTCGGGTGGCGCGCATTGCTTCAAGTACGGCTTCACGACGAACTACGTGACCGGTCTCGAGGTGGTCCTTCCGGACGGCGAGCTGCTCCAGCTGGGCGACAAGGAGCTCGACCCTCCCGGCTACGATCTCGTCGGCGCTTTCGTCGGGTCGGAGGGGACGCTCGGCGTGGCGACACGGGTGACGCTTCGCGTCGTTCCGGTGCCCGAGACGATCAGGACGCTCGTTGCATTCTTCGGCCACACAGACGAGGCGGGACAGGCCGTGACGGAGATCGTCGCCGCCGGAATCGTCCCGGCAGCGATCGAGATGATGGACCGGCTGTCGATCCAGGCGACCGAGGCGGCCACACACGCCGGCTACCGACTCGATGCGGGCGCGGCGCTGATCGTGGAGCTGGACGGGCCCGAGGCGGAGTGCGCCTCGCGGCTCGACGAGGTCGTCGCTCTTTGTCGAGTCGCCGAGGCGATCGAGGTGCGGGTGGCGCGGGACGAGATCGAGCGGGAGCTCTTCTGGAAGGCCCGGCGCGCGGCATTCGGCGCCATGGGCCGGATCTCGACGACGTATTACGTCCAGGACAGCGTGCTGCCGCGAACGCGTCTGCCCGAGGTGCTAAGGCTGATCGACGAGCTCTCGGCGGAATACGGGATGCAGATAGCGAACGTCTTCCACGCGGGAGACGGGAACCTGCACCCCTTGGTCTGCTACGACGGGCGCACGCCGGGCGAGGCAGAGCGGGCGGAGGAGCTGGCCGGACGGATCGTGAAGGCCTGTGTCGACGCGGGCGGATCCATCACGGGCGAGCACGGGGTCGGGATCGACAAGAAGCAGTACATGCCGTCGATGTTCTCGGAGCCGGACCTCGACGCCTTCCAGCGGCTCCGCTGCGCGTTCGATCCCGACGGGCTCGCCAACCCCGGCAAGGTGATGCCGACGCCCAGGCTCTGTGGCGAGGTGCCGGGCCCCTACCGGCAGCATCCTCTCGAGCGCGACGGTGTCGCAGAGCGGATGTGATGCTAGAGCCTGCGTCCTACGAGGAGGCCGCCGAGCTCCTGAAGGCGAGCGGCGAAGTGGCGCGCGCCGTCCGGCCGGTCGGCGGAGGCACGAAGCTACGAGTGGGGTGGGACGGGCCGCGCCGACCTCGACCTCTCGACGGCGTCGCTCGCGGCGATCCGCGAGCACAACGCCGGCGACCTGACGGCCGTCCTCGAGGCGGGGGCACGGCTCGCGCACGTGCAGGACGTCTTCGCCGAGGCGGGTCAGATGCTCGCGCTCGACCCGCCGCTCGGGGGCGGGGACGCTGCGACGATCGGGGGGATCGTCGCGACCGCCGACTCCGGGCCTCTTCGCCACCGCTACGGGGCGCCGCGCGACCTCGTGATCGGGATCACGGTGGCACTCTCCGACGGCACCGTCGCGAAATCGGGCGGGAAGGTGATCAAGAACGTGGCCGGCTACGACCTCGGCAAGCTCTTCGCAGGCTCGTTCGGCACGCTCGGACTGATTCTCGGCGTGGCAGTGCGCCTCCATCCGCTGCCTGCAACCCGCGCGACGGCGCTCTTCCGGGGCGACTCCCCGGACGCTCTGGCGAGAACCGCCGCTGCCCTTGCACACGCACCGCTCGAGCTGGAAGCTCTGGACGTTCGCTGGGAGCGCGGCCGCGGAGCCGTACTCGGCGCGTGCGGCAGGGGCTGCTGCAATCGAACGGGCTGGGAGCATGGTCGAGCGCTGGGGCGGCGAAGTGGTCGAGGCGGACAACGCTCTCTGGGCGGCGCAGCGCGCCAGCCAGCGCTCGGAAGACGGAATCGTGCTTCGCGTCTCGGCGCTGCCTGCGCAGCTCGGCCGGCTGCTCGAGGTGGTCGAGCGGGCTGGGAGCCCGGCTCGTCGGGCGGGCGGGGCTCGGCGTCGCCTGGGTGACGCTTCCGGACGTCTCCGCGCTGGCCGAGGTACGCCGCGAGTTCGGCGGGGTCGTCCTCGATCGTCCTCCCGGTGTCGAGCTCGAGGCGTGGGAGCCAGAACCACCCGCCGCCGGTCTGATGCGCCGCGTCAAGGAGCGGTTCGACCCGGCTGGGATCCTGAACCCGGGCATCTTCGCCGGAGGCATTTAGACTCCGATGCCCGCTTTCGATGCCCATCGACCCCCGGAGCTGGACGTGATCGAGACCTGCGTCCACTGCGGCTTCTGCCTGCCGACTTGCCCCACCTATACGCCGCTCTGGAACGAGGAGATGGACTCGCCGCGCGGGCGCATCGTCCTCATGCAGGAAGGGCTGGAAGGCGCCAATGTCCTCTCGGAGGAGATGGTGAAGCACTTCGACCGCTGCCTCGGGTGCCTGGCCTGCGTGACTGCGTGCCCCTCCGGCGTCCGCTACGACCGGCTGATCGAGCGCACGCGCGCGCAGGTCGAGCGGAACCACCGGCGCTCCCCTGGTGAGTGGCTCTTCCGCCGGCTCGTCTTCGGGCTCTTCCCGCATCCTCGGCGGCTGCGGGTGCTCGCGCCGCTCGTCGCGCTCGAGCGGCGCCTCGGCCCGGGGCGGCTGCTTCCCGCCGGAACGCGCCTGGGCAGCCTGGCCCGCCTCGCACGAGGGAATTCCGCCGGGGCGCCGGGCGCAGGCTCCCAGGGGAGCTACCCGCGGCCGGCGAGCGGCGTGGCCGAGTCGGGCTCCTGCAGGGCTGCGTCCAGAGAGTGTTCTTCTCGCAGGTGAACGACGCGACGGCCCGGGTTCTCGCCGCGGAGGGCTACGACGTCGCCGCTCCGGAGCGGCCGCGTTGCTGCGGCGCTCTGCACCTCCACACCGGCTACGAGGAGGGCGCGAAGCGACTCGCGAAGCAGACGATCGAGCAGTTCGAGGGCTGCGATCATGTTGCTGGCGAACGCGGCCGGGTGCGGCTCGGCGATGAAGGAGTACGGGCACCTATTCGACGACGACCCCGACTGGGCCGAGCGCGCTGCCGCCTTCGCGGCCAAGGTCCGCGACGTCTCGGAGCTCCTGGCGGGGGAGCCGAGGGCGCCGAGGCATCCGCTCCCGCTGCGGGTCGCCTATCACGACGCCTGCCATCTCGCCCACGCCCAGGCCCTCAGGGCCGAGCCGCGGGCGCTCCTCCGAACGATTCCGGGGCTCGAGCTGATCGAGCCGGCGGAGTGGGAGATCTGCTGCGGCTCCGCGGGCGTCTACAACCTGCTCCAGCCGGAAGCTGCCTCCGAGCTCGGCAGGCGAAAGGCTGCGAACCTCCTGGCCACAGGGGCGGAGGCCATCGCCGGAGGCAATCCCGGCTGTACCTTGCAGATCGCGAGCCACCTGAAGGCGTCGGGGAGACCGCTCCCGATCTACCACCCGGTGGAGCTCGTCCGGATGTCGATCGAGGGGAGCAACGGTGCCGGAGGTTCCTGAAGGAGTTGAGATCCTGGCGCCCGTCCAGGGCCGCTTCGCGGAGATCCTGAGCCGCGACGCACTCTCGTTTGTCCGGAATCTCCAGCGGCAGTTCGGCCAGCGCCGGCTCGAGCTCCTCGAGCGCCGGTCGGCCCGCCAGTCCGAGCTCGATCGGGGCGGCACGCTCGACTTCCTGCCGGAGACGCGCGAGGTACGCGAGCGCGACTGGCACGTCGAGCCGCCGCCGCACGACCTGCTCGACCGGCGCGTCGAGATCACCGGGCCCGTCGACCGGAAGATGGTCATCAACGCCCTGAACTCAGGTGCCCGCGGCTTCATGGCCGACTTCGAGGACGCGAACTCGCCGACCTGGATGAACGTCGTCGGCGGCCATGCGAACCTGATCGACGCGATCGAGCGCACGATCGAGTTCACGGCCCCGGACGGGCGCGAATACCGCCTGAACGACGATGTGGCGACCCTGCTCGTCCGCCCGCGGGGCTGGCATCTCCCCGACAAGCACGTCCTCGTCGACGGCACGCCCGTCTCGGGGAGCCTGCTCGACTTCGGCCTCTTCTTCTTCCACAACGCCCACCGGCTCCTCGCGCGTGGGTCGGGACCGTACTTCTATCTCCCCAAGCTCGAGAGCCACCTCGAAGCCCGCCTCTGGAACGACGTCTTCCTCGAGGCGCAGCAACGGCTCGAGGTCCCGCGCGGGACGATCAAGGCGACCGTCCTGATCGAGACGCTTCCGGCCGCCTTCGAGATGAACGAGATCCTCTGGGAGCTTCGCGAGCACTCCGCGGGGCTGAACGCCGGCCGCTGGGACTACATGTTCAGCATCATCAAGACCTTTCGCGGCAGGCCGGATTTCCTGCTCCCCGACCGGAACTCCGTCACGATGACGGTGCCCTTCATGCGGGCGTACACGGAGCTCCTCGTGCAGACGTGCCACCGCCGCGGCGCCCACGCGATGGGCGGGATGGCAGCGTTCATTCCCAGCAGGCGGGACGCCGAGGCGAACGCGCAGGCTCAGGCGAAGCTGAAGGCGGACAAGGAGCGGGAGGCGTCCGACGGCTTCGACGGCACCTGGGTCGCGCATCCCGACTCGGTGCCGAGGGCAACGGCAGAGTTCGATGCTGTCCTGGGCGAGCGGCCGAACCAGGTCGACCGGATGCGCGACGACGTCTCGGTCGGGGCGGACGAGCTCCTCGACGTCCGCTCAACTCCAGGCTCCGTGACCGAAGACGGGGCTCCGAAACGACGTGAACGTCGGCATCCAATACATCTCCTCCTGGCTCCGTGGGAACGGCGCCGCCGGCATCCACGGGCTCATGGAGGACGCTGCGACCGCCGAGATCGCGCGTTCGCAGGTGTGGCAGTGGGTGCACCACGGCGCGAAGCTCGAGGACGGCCGGGACGTAACGCCGGAGCTCGTCCGCGGGCTCATGGACGAGGAGCTGGAGACGATCCGCGCCGAGGTCGCGAACGACGAGTGGTTCTACTCCGAGGGCAGGCCAGCCGAGTCGCGCGGGCTGTTCGAGCAAGTGGCCCTTGCTGACGAGTTCGTCGAGTTCCTGACGCTCCCGGCGTACGAGCAGCTGCTCGAGATCGAGAAGGGCTAGCCGGCGAGGGAGCGGCCGGCCGCTTCGAGCTCTGCGAGCGTCCGCGCCTCGATGATGCTGGCAAGGCCGAGAGCGGCGGGGCCGAGCTCGTTCCGGCCGACGATCGCGTGGCACGGGATTCCGGCTGCGAGGCATCGCGCGGCGATCTCCGCGACGAGCTTGCCGGCGGCCGTCTGGTCGTCGAGGGAACCCTCGCCGGTAAGGCAGAGGGCAGACCCGCCCAGCCGCTCGTCGAAGCGGACCGCATCGAGGACGAACGGCGCTCCCGGTACGAGCTGGGCTCCGCAGAAGGCCCAGAGGCCGCCCGCTAAGCCGCCGCCCGCTCCCGTGAGCATGTTGCCGGTCGGATTGCGAGGTGCGCGCCGGGCGAGCTCCTCCAACCGGCGCTCGAGACGGGCCACGGTTGCGGGATCAGCCCCTTTCTGCGGGCCGAAGACCCGAGGCGCGTCTTCCCACGGTGTTTGGACGTCCGACAGCACCACGAGCTGGACCTCGACGGCCGCTTGCTCGAGGGCTTCGATCGCACCTGCGCCTCCGTCCGTACTGGCCGTACCGCCGACGGCGACGAGAACCGGTGAGGCGCCCTCCCGAGCGGCTGCCGCGATGAGCTCTCCGGTGCCGTGCGTCGAAGCGGCCCACGCGTCGCGATCGGCTTCCGCCACGAGCCCGAGTCCGCTTGCCTGAGCGCTCTCGACGATCGCAGAGCCGTCGGGGAGGAGTCCGTAGGCGGCCTCGACGGGACGGCCGAGCGGGTCGGCCACGATCGCGGTTCGCCGTTCGCCACCGAGCGCCAGGAGAAGCGCGTCCATCGTCCCCTCGCCGCCGTCGGCGACGGGAAGCTCGACAACCTCCTGCCCGCCGGCGCGGAGCCCGCGCGCCAAGGCGGCGGCGACTTCCGCGGCCGAGAACGTCCCCTTGAAGCTGTCCGGAGCGACGAGGACGGGGCCTGGCACCGGCCCAGTCTAGGGGCGGGTCGAGCCCGCCCCTAGCTGGTGGATGGCTCCGCTAGCGCGCCTGAGCGGCGGGCGGGCGGTGTCGGCGCAGGAAGACAGTCAGGCCGGCGGCGACGAGGGCGAGCCCGAAGCTGCCGCCCAGAACCGGCCAGAGCGGGAAGCCGTCGTCCGAGGTGGAGGCTGCGGCCGGTTGCGAGTCGCCGGATCCGCCCGCGGTCGGTGCGACGGCCGGTGCCTCGATCACGACCGGGTCGTACTCATAGGTTCGTCCGGTGGCGGAGTCGTATACCTCGTACGTCCAGGTGCCTGCTTCCGGGAAGACGACGGTCGCCGTGTACGTCCCCGGCTCAGTCCCGAGAGGCTCCGCGGGGAAACGCGTCTCCTCGCCGGAGCTGTTACGGATCGTGACGACCGGAGGATCGGCTTTCGCCAGGGCCCCCGGGTCGGCGAAGACCTGGATGCCGAGATTCCACGGGTCACCGGGCCCTAGGCCCGCAGGTGTCGAGCCGAGCTCGACGTTCGCCTCTTTCGCCGCTGCTGGGCCGGCCAGTGCAGCAGCCACGAGCATCAGGAGCAGTCCGGTCATCAGGCGTCGCACGTGATCCTCCTTCTCCGTTTCCCTTTCTACACCAGTACGGCGGGATCGGTTCCCTCCTAGCCGCAGGCAGCGGAGTCCGGGCAGCGGGCGAGGATCCGGACGGTGCGGCCCCGGAGCTCGAGCAGCACCGAGGCGGCGTTGTTTTCGTAGCTCGACTCCCGAATGGAGCGGTCGTCGTTCACGCGATGGACGAGGAGGTATCGCCCGTCCGGCACGCCTGTCAAGTCGACAAGCTGTCCCTCGAGGGCCGGGACGTAGTCGTCGCCGTAGCCCGGTGAGATTCCCTGACGCAGTCGAAGTAGCTGTGTGCGACCGCGACCGCACTCGCGAACCCAGACCGCTTTCGGAGGTGCGGCAGCCGGTGGGCTCTCGATCCGGTAGCGGTCGCCAAGGCAGAAACCGGTCTTGCGGTCCGGCGCCACGAGGCGACCGTCCGAGGCGCGCCTCAGGGCGTAGCGCTCAAAGCCGAGCAGGTGCCAGTGAGAGTGGGTCTCCGAGTGCACGTACTGAACCCGGCCCGGCAGGCTGCGAACGGCAGTGGAGCCATCGGCTTGTGTGACGAGCTGCCGGATCCGCATCGTGCCGACGGCGCGGCTCGTGCGGCTCGCCTCGATCACGAGCGCTCCGGCCCCGACGTTGTCCACGGCGGAGGCGAAGACAAGTACGCGGCGCCCTTTCCGGGTCTCGATCGAGATTGCTCCCGGAAGGGCCTGGTCGAGATCTGGCAGACGCTCGCCGGGCGGTTCCTCCACGCTTCGGACGCAGCCCGGTGAGGACGACGATGGCCGCGAAAGCGGCGACGGCGCGCATGCGCGGGTTCTACACCCCTCGGCCCGTGTCCGTTCCCCCCTTTTCCAGCGGGCATCCAGGTGAAAGAGTTAACGAAGGATGGCGACGAGGATCACGTACACGAGCGGCGTCAGCGACCCCGAGCTCGACGCCCGGTTCGAGCAGGCGCTCGAGCAGGCGCGTGGCAGGTCGGGCGAGCCCCTCCGCCATGTGGTCGCGGGCAGCGAGCGGGATGACGGCCCGGTCTTCGAGCGCCCGAATCCCTCCCACGCGGACGAGATCGCGAGCCGTGCGCACGAGGCGGACGTGGGACTCGTCGACGAGGCACTCGCGCGCGCCAGGGAGGCGCAGCCAGCCTGGCGCTCCCTGCCTTATGGAGAGCGCTGCTCGCTCCTCCGCGAAGCTGCGCAGCAGATTCGCGACCGCCGGATCGAGCTGGCCGCAGCGGTCACGCTCGAGACCGGCAAGACGCGGATCGAGTCGATCGGGGAGGTCGAGGAGGCCGTCGACCTGATCGAGACCTACTGCGCCCACATGGAGGAGAACCGGGGCTACGAGGTGCCCCTCGGATCGCTCTCCGAGACGGAGAGGAACCGCAGCGTCCTGAAGCCGTACGGGGTCTTCGGCGTGATCGCGCCCTTCAACTTCCCGGTTGCGCTCGCGCTCGGCATGGCCTCCGGAGCGCTGGTGACGGGCAACACGATCGTGCTGAAGCCGTCCGAGGAGACGGCCCTCTGTGGCTCCCTGGTCGCCGAGCTCCTGTCCGGCCTCCCCGAGGGGGTCGCGAGCATCGTCCACGGCGGGGCGGAGACGGGAAAAGCGATCGTCGAGGGAAACGTCGACGGGGTCGCGTTCACCGGTTCGGCTGAGGTCGGCCGCTGGATTGCGCGGACGATGAACGAAGGCCCGTACGCCCGTCCCGCGCTGACCGAGATGGGCGGCAAGAACCCTGCGATCGTGACGGCCAACGCCGATCTCGAGAAGGCCGTCGAGGGGATCGCACGATCGGCATTCGGCTTCTCCGGGCAGAAATGCAGCGCGTGCTCGCGGGCGCTCGTGGCCGACGAGGTGCACGACGAGTTCGTCGAGCGCCTGCGCGAGCACACCGAGGCCCTGGCCGTCGGCGATCCGGCCGACTCCGAGACCTACACGGGGCCGGTCGTGAACGCGGAAGCGGTCGAGCGGTTCGATCGCGCGTCGCAGGAGGCGAGCCGCGACGGACGCCTGGTCGCGGGCGGCGGGCGGCTCGACCTGCCCGGGTACTACGTCGCGCCCACCGTGGTCTCGGATCTCCCCGCGGGCCACCGGCTGACCCGGGACGAGCTCTTCCTGCCCTTCCTGGCCGTCGTCCGTGTGGGCTCGCTGGACGAGGCCCTCCGCGAGGCGAACGACGTGGTCTACGGCCTCACCGCCGGGGTCTTCAGCGAGGACGAGGGCGAGGTGCAGCGGTTCCTGGACGAGATCGAGGCGGGGGTCGTCTACGTCAATCGTCGCGCCGGGGCCACGACCGGAGCGTGGCCCGGGATCCAGTCCTTCCCCGGTTGGAAGTCGAGCGGATCGACGGGGAAGGGCGGCCTCGGGCCCTACTACGTCCAGGGGTTCATGCGCGAGCAGAGCCAGACGGTGGCCGGCTGATGTGGTCGAGCCCGCTCCTGTACGAGCGGCTCACCTGGCCCGAGGTGCGCTTCGCCGCCGAGCAGGATCGCGTTTGCCTGATCCCGGTCGCGACGCTCGAGGATCACGGGCCCCACATGCCGATCGACACCGACCTTCGGATCACGAGCGAGATCTGCCGCCGCGTCGCCGAGCGGGCCGTGGACGACGTCGTCTTGCTCCCAGCGATTCCGCACGGCTACTCGCCGCATCACATGGACTTCCCCGGGGCGATCACGATCGGCTGGGATACCTTCACGAACTATCTGCTCGACATCGGGCGCTCGCTCGCGCGCCACGGGTTTCGCCGCATGCTCTATCTGAACGGCCACGGGTCGAACCAGAACCTGGTCGAGATGGCCGCCCGCCTGGTGGGTGTCGAGTTCCCGGAGGTGCTGTCCGCGGCAGCGTTCTACCTCTCCGGCAAGGAGTCGCTCCGGAAGATCGACGAGCTGCGTGAGTCCGAACAGGGCGGCATGGCACATGCTTGCGAGCTCGAGACCTCGATCTACCTCGCCATCGACCCGGATGCTGTGGACATGTCGAAGGCGGTCGACGAGCTCGGCTACCAGCAATCGGAGTACGCGTACATGGACTGGAGCGACGGGCCGCTGAAGCTGATGCCCTGGTGGTCGTCCTTCTCGACCACGGGCGTTCAGGGCCGCGCGACGCGCGGGACCGCGGAGAAGGGCGCCAAGCTGCTCGAGGCAGCCGTCGAGGAGGTAACGGGCTTCGTCACCGATCTGAAGGGACGGCCGTTGCCCGTCCGCCAGACCCCTCGCGAGAAGCCGCTCCAGCCATCGTGACCCCGGCGACCCGCTTTGGCCGGCCGCTCCCGGAGGGTGGCACGATCGGCGTCCCTGCTCCCGCGAGCCCGTACGAGAACCGCTCCGAGATCCTGCGCGGCGTCGAGGCGTGGGAGGATCGTGGGTACAGGGTGAAGCTCGGCGAGCATGCCTTCGAGCGCGACGACTACGTCGCCGGGAGCCCTGAGGGCCGTGCCCGGGACCTCAACGACATGTTCGCCGATCCGGAGGTGGACGTCGTGCAGTGCCTGATGGGCGGTTACGGATCTGCCCAGACGATCCCGTTCGTCGACTTCGACGCGATCGCTGAGAATCCAAAGCCGTTCGTCGGGTATTCGGACATCACCGCGCTTCACGTGGCGATCCGCCAGCGGGCCGGCCTTGCGACGATCTACGGCTACGGCCTCGTGGGAATGGGGGACAAGGACACGACCTCGTTCACGCGCGACCGGCTGCTGCGCGTCCTGGGCGGCGAGACGACGGGCGAGATTCCACGTGACCCCGACGACCCCTACGTCCGCGCGATCAGCGGCGGCCGGGTAACGGCGCCGCTCGTAGGCGGGTGTCTGTGGCTCCTCATGCAGACCATGGGCACGCCCTGGGAGTTCGACTGCAGACGGCTGCATTTTCTTCTTCGAGGACGTCGACTTGCCGCCCTGGTATCTGGACGGAGCGTTGACTCAACTTGGACAGAGCGGCAAACTCGCCCAGGTCGCCGGAGTCGTAGTAGGGGAGATGGACAAGAGCGAATGGCGCGAAACTAGGCCAGAGTGGCCAAGAACGAAGTCTCTGGAGGACGTGCTGGAGCAGCATTTGGAGCCCCTGGGGGTTCCCGTGCTATACAAGCTCCCACTCGGTCACGGAAAGCACCAGGCGGCGCTGCCGCTCGGGGTGACCGCCACGCTCGATGCGGACGAAAGGCAACTGACCATCGATGAACCGGCACTGAGGAACGAGCCGTGAAGCCAGGCAGGACCCCCCTGAACGAGAGGAGAACCATGAGGTCCCGAGCGATATGGATCGTCGCCATCCTGACCGTGCTCCTGGCGGCCGGCTGCGGAGGGGGTGGGGGCGAAGATGCGCAGGGCAACGGCGAGACGGGCGGAGCCGCGAAAAAAGGCGGAATCCTCCGTATCGGGACGATCAACTACATCGACTCGTTCAACCCCTTCAAGTACATCGAGGCGCAGGCCACGAACACGTTCATCATGATCTACCCCCAGCTCGTCCAGTACCGCTACGACGACCAGGACGGCTACGTGTTCGAGGGAGACTGGGCGGAGTCGTGGGAGACCTCGGCTGACGGCAAGGACTGGACGTTCAAGCTGAGGCCGAACACGAAATGGTCGGACGACACGCCTCTGACCGCCGAAGACGCGGCCTGGACGATCAACACGACGATCAAGTTCGCGGACGGCGCGACGGCCGTCGCCGCAACCGCGATCACGCACGCCGAGAGCGCGGAAGCGATCGATCCGCAGACCCTTGTCATCCACTACGAGTCGCCGGTGGGGAATGTGCTTGCGCAGCTCGAGACTCTCTCGATTCTGCCGAAGCACGTCTACGAGCCGCTCGCGACCGGGAAGGGTAAGGGACTAGAGACCTTCAAGCCCGAGCAGCACATGCCGATCGTTTCGTCGGGCGCCTACCGAGTCAAGCAATACGAGAAGAAGGGCACGACTGCCTTCATCGCCGACCCGAACTACTGGGGACCAAAGTCGAATGCCGAGGCAGTCACGCTCACGTACTACACGAACTCCGACGCGATGGTCTCTGACCTGAAGCAGGGCGAGCTCGACTGGGTCGACCAGGTGCCCTTCAACGCGGTCGACGTGCTGAAGGAGGACTCGAACATCACCGTGAACACCGTCCCGGGCGCGGAGACGACGAACATCACGTGGAACTCGAACCCGTTCAAGCCGAAGAATCGGGAGCTGCTCGACCCGCAGGTGAAGAAGGCGCTCTCGATGTGTATCGACCGCGACCGCATCATCGAGGTCGTCTTCGCCGGCTATGCGGAAAAGGTGGAGAGCCTCGTCGGCCACATCTCGCCGCTCGAGAACCCGAACCTAGGGCCGCTCGAGCACGACTGCGCTGCGGGCAACCAGATGCTCGACGAGCTCGGATACACGATGGGCTCGGACGGGATCCGGGTAGCTCCGGCCACCACCGGGAAGTACGCACAAGAGGCGCACCCGATGAAGTACCGGATCATGCAACCGACCTCGCTCGACTTCAACGGCGAGCGCTCGTTCGACGTCGTGAAGGAGGGTTTCAAGGAGGCCGGCGTGGACGTCGAGCTCTGGATCGGCGGAGACGCGACCGCGGCCTACGCGATCGAGACGGGCGACCCATGCGATCCGGCCAAGAACCAGGGTTACGACAAGTTCGACATCGCCATGTGGGACTGGGTCGGCTACATCGATCCGGACTTCATGCTGTCAGTCGTCACGAAGGGCCAGTGGTGCTCGTGGAGCGACACGGGCTGGATCAACGACGAGTACGACAAGCTTTACGATCTGCAGGGGAGGACCGTCGATCCCGAGAAGCGAGAGGAGATCGTCCACGAGATGCAGCAGATGATCTACGACGAGTTCCTCTACACGCAGCTCACGAACCACCAGGCGATCGATGCTTTCTCGAAGAACTGGTCGGGCTTCCAGTCGGAGCTCGCCGCGTACGCGAAGACTTACTGGACGAGCCCGCACCAAGTCGGGTAGTGCGGGGCGGGGTGACTAATCTGTAGGGACGAGGGGCACCTCGTCCCTACAGGCCCCTAACGAGGCACGGTGGGACGCTCCGACTACATCGTGAAGCGGATCCTCTTCGCGATCGTGACCGTTTTCGTCGCGATCACGCTCAACTTCGTGCTCTTCCGTGCCGTGCCCGGCGACGCGGTCCAGTCTCTCCGCTGCCGCCACTGCACCGCTCAGTTCAAGGCCCACCTCAGGCATGAGCTGGGTCTCGACAAGTCGAAGTGGGAGCAGTACCAGCTTTACCTCAGCGACCTGGCGCACGGGGACCTCGGACAATCGCTTCGCTTCCAGAACTCGGTGTGGTCGGAGCTCTGGCCCTCGATCAAGAACACGATGGCGATGGTGGCGCTCGGAACGCTCTTCTCGATCGTTTTCGGCGTTCTCGTGGGGGTGATCTCCGCCTGGCGGCGGGGTACCCTGGTTGACAAGGTCGGCCTGTGGAGCGGGCTGACGTTCTACTCGATGCCGCCACAGTGGCTCGGGCTCATGATCGTCCTCTTCGTCGCCGGCGCGGTTGGATTGCCGACCTCCGGGATCAAGGACCCGACGCTGGGGGTTCTCAGCGATGCAAGCACGTGGGAGTTGTTCGTCGATCGCCTGCAGCACATGATCCTTCCCGCCCTCACGCTTGGTCTCGTTCTCTTCGGCGAGTACGCGATCATCGTGCGCTCGGCCATGCTCGAGACCCTCGGCGAGGACTATGTGCTCACGGCGCGAGCCAAGGGGCTCTCGAACTGGGCCACTGTGTGGCGACACGGTTTCCGGAACGCCCTCCTGCCGGTGATCACGCTCGTCGCGCTCTCCCTCGGGTTCATCATCGGGGGCTCGATCACGATCGAGTACGTCTTCTCGTATCCCGGCATCGGCCTTCAGGTCGTCGAGGCGATCGACCAGCGTGACTTCCCGATTCTCCAGGGAGCCTTCTTGCTCCTGACGCTCACGGTGATCTTCTTCAACCTGATCGCCGACCTCCTGTACTTCAAGCTCGACCCGAGGATCACAACGTGAGCTCGGTCGTGCAGGCGGCCGAAGCGCCCGACACCCCTGTCTCGAACCCACCGGGTCTTCTCCGCGACGCGATTTTCCGTAAGCCTCAGGCTCTCATCGGGCTCTCCGTGCTCCTGCTCTTCGTTGCCCTTGCGCTGCTTCGAGCCGATCATCTTCCCGGGAGACTCGGAGCGGAAGGTCGGCGCCGTCTTCGAGCCGCCGAGCCCGTCACATGTCCTCGGGCTCGACGGCGGGGGCTCCGACATGCTCGCGCTTCTGATTGACGGAACGCGCGTCTCGCTCCTGGTCGGGTTTCTGGCCGCCATCGTCTCGGCGTTTATCGGCGGCGTCGTCGGCCTGCTCTCCGGCTTCTTCGGAGGAAAAACCGACACGGTTCTCATGCGAATCACGGACTACATGCTCGTGATCCCGGACGTACCGCTCATGATCGTGGCGGCGGCGCTCTTCGGCCGCAGCCTGAAGAACATCATCCTGATCATCGGGATCATCTACTGGACGACGACCGCTCGGCTCATCCGCGCGCAGGTGAAGAGCGTCCGCGAGCGGGTCTACGTTCGTCGCGCACGGGCGCTCGGAGCCGGGAACTTGCGCCTCATCCGTAAGCACGTGCTTCCTCAGATTGCGCCGCTTCTCATCGCCAACACGGTTCTCTTGGTTGCCTACGCGATCTTCGCCGAGACATTCATCACCTTCCTCGGTCTCGGCGACCCGAGCCTCATCTCGTGGGGACGATTGATCGAAAACGCGTTCACCGACGATGCGATCCTGAACGAAGCCTGGTGGACGATCGTGCCGCCGGGGGTCTGTGTCGCGGTCATCGTGCTCGCGTCGACCATGATCGGGCAGTCGATCGAGGACGCGCTCAACCCGCGTCTGGCGGTCGGACATCTGTCCGTCCGGCGTTTCGGGCTGCGCGTGCTCCCGGCGATGCCGCCGCGGGGACGCTCCGAGACGGTTCCGCCGCCCAGTGGCGCTGCGACCGGGAAAGGTCGCAAGTGAGCGAGTCGATACTCGAGATCGAGGATCTCCATGTCTGGTTCGGGCTGAAGGGTGACGCCGAGCTCCACGCTGTGCAGGGCATGTCCTTCGCGGTCAGAGAGGGCGAGCGGTTCGGGCTCGTCGGCGAGTCCGGCTGCGGGAAGACGACGACGATTCTCGCGCTCATGGGTCTCCTGCCGCCGAACGCGAGCGTAGCGGGCCGTGTGCTCCTCGACGGGGAGAACATCCTGGCCGAAGGCGAAGCGACGATCAGTTCGCACCGCTGGCGGGACATCGCGATGGTCTTCCAGGGCGCGATGAACGCCTTCAACCCGGTCAAGACGGTGGGCAACCAGATCGTCGAGCCGATGGAGCTCCACGACATTGCGGAGGGCAAGGCCGCGTGGAAGCGGGCCGGCGAGTTGCTCGAAACCGTCGGGATCGCGGCCAGCCGGGCCCGACGCTATCCGCACGAGTTCTCGGGCGGCATGCGCCAGCGAGCCGCGATCGCCATGGCGCTTGCTTGCAATCCGAAGGTGCTCCTCGCCGACGAGCCGACCACCGCCCTCGACGTGATGGTGCAGGCCCAGATCCTCGAGCTTCTGATGGGGCTTACGAACGACTTCGGCCTCTCGCTCGTTCTCGTCACGCACGATCTGCCCGTCGTAGCCCAGGTCTGCGAGCGCGCTGCGGTCATGTACGCCGGCGAGATCATGGAAGTGGGCCCGATGGAAGCTCTCTACCACGACCCGCGCCACCCATACACGAGGCTCCTCTTCGCTGCGACGCCCGACCTGCTCGGCGACAGCGACGTCGTCTCGATCCCCGGCGTTCCGCCGAGGCTCGACCGCGAGATTCCCGGGTGTCCGTTCGCTCCGCGCTGCGACCGGACCTTCTCTCCCTGCCCCACGGTCAAGCCTCGGCTCCGCAAGGTCGCCGACGGTCAGGAGGCAGCCTGCCACCTGAACGATCCGGCGCTGGTCAAAGCATCGTGATGACGACGAATGGGAGCGCGCCGCTCCTGGCCGTCGAAGGGCTCGTGACGCGGTACCCGATACCGCGCGGCATCGTCGGTTCCCTCGCCGGCCACCCGAAGCAGCGCGTCCATGCAGTTGACGGCGTCTCGTTCACGGTCGGCGAAGGCGAGATGCTCGCGCTGGTCGGCGAGTCGGGGTGCGGTAAGACGACGACCGCGCAATCCGTGATGCGGCTCGTGGAGTCGGATGCAGGCACGGTCACCTTCCGCGGCCGGGAGCTGACCGGGCTCTCGAACAAGGAGCTACGACCGGTTCGCAGACAGATGCAGATGATCTACCAGGATCCTTACGAGTCGCTCGACCCCAGGTTCCGGGTCCGGTCGACCGTCGAGGAGGCGCTCCTCGTGCACGGCGTCGGCTCGCGAGCCGAGCGGAACCGGCTCGTGGAGGAGGCCCTCGTGCGCGCGGGATTGACTCCGCCCGAGCTGTACATCGACCGGTTCCCCCACGAGCTCTCGGGCGGCCAGCGACAGCGGGTCGCGATCGCGTCGAGCCTCGTGCTCGACCCTGAGCTCCTCGTTGCGGACGAGCCGGTCTCGATGCTCGACGTCTCCGTGCGGGCCGGTGTCCTGCGGCTCCTGGACGGGCTGCGGCAGGAGGGGCTGGGGATCCTGATGATCACGCACGACCTTTCGACCGCCGCCCATTTCGCGAACCGGATCGCGGTCATGTATCTGGGACGGATCGTCGAGGAAGGGCCCGCGCGGGACGTCGTTCGGAATCCGCAGCATCCCTACACGAAGGCGCTCCTCTCGGTCGTACCGAAGCGAGACCCACACGAGCGCTCCCGGCCCCAGATCCTCCAGGGAGAGACGCCCGACCCCATTCACATTCCTGTGGGCTGTCGTTTCCATCCCCGCTGCCCGATTGCGATTCCGGAGTGCAAGCAGGTCGATCCGGAGCTCCGGCGCACGGCCGGGAGCCAGTCGCCCGAACACCGGGCAGCCTGCATCCGCGCCTGGTAGTCAGACGAGGTCGCGCGGGACGCTGAAGGTTCGCTCGTCCTCGTGCACCTTCACGTCACCCTCGAACGCCTCGATCCGGCTTCGGGTGTGGAAGTTGGTTGCATCCGACCAGAGCTCGCTTTCCGTCTCGACCCGGGTGTGCCAGTCGCCGCGGCCGACTGCCACGAAGCCTTCGCACCGGACCCGGGCCGACAGCGGATCTCCCTCGACGATCGTGAAGATCTCCCGTCCAGCGTCCTCGAGCTCGATTCCGTTCGGGAGAATCCGCCTGCCGCCGCCGTACTCGTAGGTGAGCGTGACCGTCCCGGTCGCCACGTCGCGCTCGATCCTGCGGGCCGCCGATCCGGCCGTGATCTCGTCGACCTCGATCGGCGCCGACCCTTCCGGTGATTGGAACGGAGCGAGCTCCTGATCTTCGGGTCGGGGCGGGCGCACGGGCAGCTCCAGGCGGCTCGAGCCGGCGAAGAGGGAGAGGGTTACCGGCTCCGGAGACGGCCACGCCCAGGGCCAGTAGGTGGGCGAGACGGCGAGCCGTAGGCGATGCCCGGCCGGAAACGAGTGCGCGATCGCGTTCAGCCGAACGCGAGCCTCGTACCGCCGTCC
>CAVROA010000018.1:0-80944 GCA_963722715.1 uncultured Actinomycetes bacterium
TGGCCGGCGCCGCCGGGTTCCTGCTCGCAAGGCTCGCCCCCGCAGTCGGATCGAAGCCGCTGGGCGAAGACGAGGCGGTGGCCGGCCTCGTTTCGGTTCGCCCGCTCGGAGAGGTCGTCGACACAGTTCTCACCGAGCGCGGCGGCTCCCCGCTCCATTTCGTCCTTGCCCACTTCGCACTCGTTGCCGACATGTCGCCGGACGCACTCCGGTGGCTCTCCGTCGTCTTCGCACTTGCCGCCGTTTTCCTCACGTACGACCTGGCCCGCCGGCTCGCCGGGCCGGTTGCCGGAGGCGCGGCGGCAATGGTCGTCGCGACCTCGACCGTGCTCGGCGTCTACGGGAGCTTCGGGCGCATGTATGCGCTCCTCGCCGCCGCGGCGGCGCTCGCTCTCGACCTGTTCGTGATCGCACTGAGACGCCGGACCGTCGGGTCGGCGCTGGCGGCCGCAGCGGCGGCTGCGCTTCTGCCGGCCGTTCATCCCTACGGAGCGATCCTCCTGGCCGCCG
Source organism: uncultured Actinomycetes bacterium (assembly GCA_963722715.1). Classification (GTDB taxonomy): domain Bacteria; phylum Actinomycetota; class Thermoleophilia; order Gaiellales; family Gaiellaceae; genus DASQGA01. The sequence continues at coordinate 511 of CAVROA010000018.1, forward strand.
AGGGCCTGGTCGCAGCCGTTCTCTGGCGCGGTCGTGGGATCCGACGTGCTGCGCCCGTGATCGCAGTCGGCCTCCTCGGCGTCCCGTTCGTGGTCGCGAACCTGCGCCTGGCCGAGCGCTACTCGGTCGGCATCGGCGACGGGGAGCGGCTCGCGTCTCCGGGACGGGCGTGGTCGCAGCTCACGCGCGCGCTTGGATCGTTCGCCGGGGGTCACGGCCCGCTCGTCGTCGTCTTTGTCCTCCTTGCGGCCGTCGGTCTCGTTCTCGTCGCTCGGAGGGAGCCATTCGTGGGTCTCCTGGCGGCGATCGTGTTCGTCACGCCGCCGATCCTGCTCGCGATCGCGACCACCGAAGCCGACCCGGCGCTCTCCCCGCGGCATCTCGTCTTCCTCTTGCCGCTCTGGGCTGCGCTCGTCGGCGTTGCGGTCGCCAGGCTGGGCGAGCGCGGTCCGGTGATCTCGGCAGCGGCTCTCGTCGCGCTCGCTGTCCTGGCGGTGGCGGCGCCCGCCGGCGGCGTTACGGATCCGCGCGATCGCCCCGATGTCATCCTCGGCGGGGGACCACCAAAGACGGCGCTCGGCGGCGACCCGGTCCACGCGCCTGCAGAGTTCGTCCGGCAGAAGGTCCGGCCGGGAGACGTCCTCTTTCCCTATTCGCCGGTCTTTCTCGCCGCGCTGCCCGAGTCCGCTCGGGCCACGACGCTTCCGCCCGTTGAATCGTCGGTCATTCGTCGCGCCATCGACCGGGTGCCACAAGAGCCTGCGGCGCTCTTCCTCGCGATACCGAGTGACCACCCCATTCCTGCGGCGCGGCTTTCGGAGTTGCTTGGCCCCCGTGCCGAGGTGCGGCCCTTCCAGCGAGGCTGGCTCATCATTCGGGTCGGCGGGCCGTTCGCCGACCCCAGAGCCGTGCTGAGCGAGGCGGCGCGCGTGCTCGAGACCGCCCTCGAGGTTGCGCGTCCACCGGCCGGATCTGAGGTCGAGTACTACCTCCGCTCGAACATCGCGGGCCTCCGCGGCGCGCTCAGCTCCCCCTGACGCGGGCGAGCGCAGCCTCGGCCGCGACGCGCGTGTCGTGCGCGCTCGCGACGTCCAGCTCCTCGCCGAGCCGCTCGACGCGGACCGTGTACTCGAGGAACTCTGCCGGGCTCTCGACCGGCGCGATCGTCCTGACGAGGAGGAACGGCCCGAAGGCCCGGGCCTCGAACTCCGGGCCGGGAGAGCGCTCCGCGATCGAGGGCGTCTCCTGCAGGTCGTCGGGGCTGCTCGCGTCGAGAACCCAGACGCCGTGCCCGAGCTTCTCGCTTTCGTCTGCGAGCGTCGAGCTCATCAGGCCGGGGTCGATGCGTGGCACGAGCGTCGCGTTCTCGTAGGGAGCGTCGCGCTCCCAGGCGCCGAGATAGAGCGGGTCGAACGCAAAGAGGACGTCGTCGGGGCGTGCCCGGGCGGCGAGCCAGTCGGCGGCATCGGCGCGAGCCGCGGCCCGAACAGGATCCTCCCCGACGAAGAGCGCGGGCGTGACCGACCACGCCCAGGCGAGCTGGGCGGAGACGAGCGCCGCCAGAGTCACCGCGAGAGCCTTCGGCGGAACGGTCCTGAGCAGCCCTGCAGCTACGAGCATCGCGAAGAAGGGAAGGGCGAAGATCAGGTGCCGCGTTCCTGCCTGGGTGGTGCCGAAGACCCGCCCGACGACGAGGTCGAGCGCAGCAAGGGGCACCACGATCGCCGCCAGCACGGCGGCGCGGGGTCGAGTCCGGGCGAGCAATGCGAGCCCGAGCCCCGCCACGACCAGGACGAGCAGGAAGCCTGGAGTCCAGCCGACCGAGAAGTCGCCGAGGACGCGGCGAACGTAGCTCGCCAGCTCAGTTGGTCCCAGTCCGCCGCGATCTTCGTCCGGAGCCGACCGGTAGCGCTCGGACAGTCGCGCATAGGCCAGCCACAGCGGCGTTGCCAGAACCGCGACCGCAAGGAGCGACAGGCCGGCAGCGAGCGGCGAGACCCGCTCCCGGCGCCACCGAGCCAGTACGAAGGCAACCTGCGTTGCCACGACGAAGGCGCCGAAGGGGTGCGAGGCGACGGCTGCCAGCGTCGCCGTCACCCACGCGGCCCAGCGCAGGCGGTCTCCGCGCTCGAGGGCTCCCAGGAGCGCGAGGTACGAGAGCGTCGACGTCAGCAGAAAGAGGGCGTACATGCGCCCGAAAACGCCGTGGAAGAGGAACATCCAGCTCGTCGTCGCGAGGATCGTCGCGACGAGCCCGATCTGCCGGCCTGCGAGTCGGTCGACCAGGGCGGCGATCGCAGGCACGGAAGCGACTGCGCAGGCGACCGACACGAGGCGTAGGCTCGTGAGCCCGGGGGAGACGAGACCTGTGAGATGGGCAAGCAGGAAATGAAGCGGCGCGCCGCCCCGCTCCTGGAGGACGTCGTGCAGGAGCTCGCCGAGCGGCCTACCCGAGACGAAGAAGGCGAGCGTCTCGTCCTCGTTCGGCGGCCAGGCGTCGATTCGAGCGACGAGGAAGCCCCCGAGCGCGCCGGTGAGGGCCGCCACGGCCGCCCAATGAAGGTCGATCGAGAGGTGTGCGGCAAGACGACCTCGACGCGTGGCAGGCGCTGGCACTTTCAAGCCGCGAGTGCCGGTGACGGCAGGACCGCCTGGTAGCATCTTTTCCCGCAAACCCGGCCCTTTTTTCCTTCCTCTCTATGCCGACTTACGAGTACCGCTGCCCCAACGGTCACACCTTCGAACTCTTCCAACGGATGAGCGATCCGCCGCCGGAAGAGTGTCAGATCTGCGGCGAGGCACCCCTGGTGAAGGTCCTGTATCCGGCCGCGATCCACTTCAAGGGGTCGGGTTTCTACTCGACGGACTACGGCCGCGGCGGGCGCAAGCGCGACACCGGCAAGGACGGGGACAGCTCTTCCGCCGAGAGCTCGCCCTCCGAGGGAAAGTCGGACGAGAAGAAGAAGCCTGACAAGCCGGAGAAGAAGGCAGCCGAGGCCTAGCTGGGTCCCAGCTCGACTGTCGCGGTGCGGTACATGGTCATCGAAAACTTCGTTCAGGGCGCGCGGCCTGTCTACGAGCGCGCCGAGGCGAAAGGTCGAATGCTGCCGCCCGGCCTCCTCTACCTGGATAGTTGGATCGACGAACGCCTCGATCGCTGCTTCCAGCTCATGGAGACCGACGATCCGACTCTGCTCGACCTCTGGACAGCCGAGTGGAGCGATCTCGTCAGATTCGAGATCATCCCTCTGGTCGGATCAGCCGAAGCCGCTACCCGTGCCCTGAATCCAGACGCAGCCTCGTCTGGCTAGCCGCCGACGAAGCACCCCGGGTTGAACGGGTTGCCCGGAGCGGGCGGCTGCGCTGCGATCTCGCCGGTCACCATCGAGATGATCTCGGCGTTGTCCTCGCTCCCGAGGATCACGGAGGCGCCACCGAGACTCGACGGCGTCCCGCCGAGGTGGCATTTCAGGGTCTGGCTCGACGGTGCGCGGAACTTCACCCACCCGAGCTGAACGAACTCCCAGGCCGAGAGATCGGTTGCGAGCGGCTTCATGAGGTCGTTTCCGATGAACGGCATGTGCAGGTACCCCCAGAAGCCCACTGTCTTGTCGGCGATCGCCTGGACGACCTGCTGCTGGCGCTCGGCGCGGCTGAAGTCGCTCTCGCCCGGATTCAGCTCGTTCTTGCGGACGCGCGCGTAGACGAGGGCTCTGTGGCCGTTCATCTCCTGCTCCCCCTTGCGGAAGCGATAGCCCTTCCAGCTGGCGCAGCGCTCCGCCGTGTAAGGGCATTCGAACCTGGAGAGGATGGGTTTCTTCACGTTGATCGTGACGCCGCCGATCGCGTCCACGACTTCACCGAACGACTTGAAGTCGACGACCATGACGTGGTTGACGGGCAGACCCGTCAGGTTCGTGACCGTCTTGATCGCAAGGGCGGGACCTCCGAGCGAATATGCCGCGTTGACCTTGTCCTCGCCTCGGCCCGGAATCGTCACACGGAGATCGCGTGGGATCGAGAGGAGCGCCAACCGGTGGTCGTCGGGATCCGTGTGGATCAGCATGATCGAGTCGGAGCGGCCGTTGCCGGACCCGGCGCGGCTCTTGCTTCCGACATCGGCGCCGAGCAGGAGCACGTTGGTCGGGTTCGAGAAGAGCGAGCCCTCCTGCGGCGCCAGCGCAGCATGTGCTTTCGGGTCCAAGCGGGCATTCGCATCCTTGACGCCGCTTCGGAACGCGAGGAAGCCGAGGATTCCCCACACGATCGCGAGCACGATCACGAGGAGCAGCAGGGCGGCGACCTTTCGCCCCCAGCGGCGGCGCTCCTTCGGCGCCGGCGCGTAGGCACCGTCGTAGCCGTCCCCGTCGTGTGCCGGCTTCGGGTCGCGGCGCGGCGACTCCTTCGGAATCGGCTTGATCGGGCCTTTGGTGCGCCCGCCTCGGTAGACCTTGTACGGCTTGTCTTTGGAACTCATTTCAAAATGAAGCCTTGAGCCTCCGGGCCAGCGTCATTCTGAAACGAGTTTTGCTGGGCACGGGAGGGGTTATGGTAGCCGCGGGCCTCGAGTCCCTAACCGGTTCAGCAAGTGGCAGACGAGTACGTCATCGGGATGGACCTCGGCGGGACGAAGCTACTCGCCGGGCTGATCGACCGTGAGGGCGTGGTCGTCGAACGGAAGATCCGGGCGACCGACACCTCGAACGAGGACGCGGTGGTGGCCCAGATCGAGGCAGCCGTCGAGGAGCTCGTGAGTGACCAGGTAGTGGGCATCGCCCTCGGGGTTCCGTCTTTGATCGACCAGCGCACCGGCCGTGCGGAGTCCTCGGTGAACATCCCGCTCGCAGGCGTCGACCTGCGCGACCGGATCGCCGAACGAGTCGGTCTGCCGGTGGCGATCGAGAACGACGCGAACGCCGCTGCCGTGGCCGAGCACGTGCTCGGGGCGGGGCGCGGGAGCGACAACATGGTGATGCTGACGCTCGGCACCGGCGTCGGCGGTGGGCTGATCCTGAACGGAAAGCTTTACCGCGGTTTCGCAGGGGGCGCCGGCGAGCTCGGCCACATGACCATCAACTTCGACGGGCCGCCCTGTCAGGGCACCTGCCCCGGCACGGGCCACCTGGAGGCCTACGCCTCCGGAACGGCCGCTGAGCGGCTCGCACGGGAGACGGCGGCCGAGCGACCGGACGGAGACCTCGGGCGGGCTGCGGCCGAAGGCAAGGAGATCGACGCAAAGCTCGCCGTAGAGCTTGCGGCTGCGTCGGCAGGCGACGCCCGCGACGCGATCGAGCACATCGGCTCGCGCCTCGGCGTCGGGATCGCAAGCTACGTGAACATCCTCAATCCGGAGGTGGTCGTCCTGGGCGGAGGCTTCGCGCGCGCGGGTAGGTTCTTGCTCGAGCCCGCGCGGAAGGTCGTTGCCGAAACTGCCCTGGCGCCCGCCCGAGATCAGGTCCGGATCGAGCTCGCCGTGCTCGGCGTCGAGGCGGGGCTGATCGGAGCCGGCTTGGTCGGGTTCGAAATGGCCGACGCCGCCTCGAGCCCTTAGTGCTGGTCGTGTGCCCGACGCCGATCGGGAATCTCGAGGACGTGACGCTTCGGGCTCTCAGGGAGCTCGGCGAGGCGGACGTCGTCCTTTGCGAGGACACCCGGCGGACCCGGGTCCTCCTCGACCGGCACGGCATCTCCGCCCGGCTGGTGAGCTTTCACCGCCACAACGAGGCCGCGCGAACTGCCGAGATCTTGCCGCGCCTCGCAGGCCGGGGAGAAGGTCGCGCTGGCAAGTGACGCCGGCCTTCCCGGCGTCAACGATCCCGGCGCCCGCCTGATCGCTGCCGCGATCGACCACGCGGTCCCGGTCACGGTCCTCCCCGGGCCCTCGGCCGTCGAGACCGCGCTCGTGGCCAGCGGTCTCGTCGGCGAGCGCTACACCTTCCTCGGCTACTTGCCGCGGGCCAAGGAAGCGCTCACCCGGCTCTGGGCCGAGCTGCCGGAGGGAACGACGGTCGCCTTCGAGTCACCTCGGCGGCTCCCCGCGAGCCTGGCCAGCCTCGCTGCCGCAGAGCCCTCGCGCCCGGTCGCGGTCTGCCGCGAGCTGACGAAGCGCTTCGAGGAGGTCGTGCGCGGCTCCGCCGCCGACGTCGCAGCCCGCTTCGCGGAGGCGCCGAAGGGTGAGATCACGCTCGTGATCGGCCCGGGTGCGCCGCCACCGAAGGCCGACGAGCACGACGCCTCCGCCGTCGTCTCGGAGCTCGTCGAGGCAGGAATCCCGCGCCGGCGCGCCGCTGACCTCGTCGCAAGGCTGACCGGGCTCTCGAAGAACCGGCTCTACCGCGACTCGCTCTAAGAACTCGTTTCAGAATGACGCTTCGCCGCCGGGATGCGATGGGCGTTGCGATGCAAGGACGCAGGGCGTGCTCGTAGCCGGAGGCTACGGGCGCAACCGAGGACGCGGCAGCGCGGCGTCCAGCGTGGCCCGGCGGCTCAAGGCTTCGTTTTGAAATGAGTTCTAGGCCCGAACGAGCTCGCGGATGCAGGAGCGGCAGACGGACCGGCCGCGGTGCTCTCCGAGCTTCTGGTCGCTCCCGCAGAAGACGCAGACCGAGTGCGGTTTCTCGAGCAGGATCGTGTCGCCGTGCACCGAGATCTCCACCGGATCCTTCTCGCCGATGCCGAGCCGCTTCCGGATCTCGATCGGAATCACGATGCGGCCCAGTTCGTCGATGTGCCTGACGATGCCCGTGGTTCTCGTTCCTCCCAGCTCCGCGAGGCTGTCCACGACGTCCACCTGCCCTGCTCCTTCCGTTCGGAAACGGCCAGGAGCCATGCAGGGCCGCCCGTAAGATTCCCGCTCGATGCCGGACGCTCCCGAACGGATTCTCGTCGCGGTCGCCTGGCCCTATGCCAGCGGGCCGAGGCATATCGGCCACGTGGCCGGCTTCGGCGTGCCCGCCGACACCTTCGCCCGTTACCACCGTCTCAAGGGAAACGACGTCCTCATGGTGAGCGGGACGGATGAGCACGGCACGCCGGTCATGGTCGAGGCCGACAAGGAGGGCGTCTCGCCGCGGGAGCTCGCCGACCGGTTCAACGAGGTAATCCGCAACGACCTCCGGAACCTGGGCCTTTCGTACGACCTCTTTACGCGGACGACGACGGAAAACCACTATCGCGTCGTCCAGGACATGTTCAAGACGCTCTACGAGAAGGACTACGTAATCGAGCAGACGGCGATGGGCGCCTTCTCCGCGACGACGGGGCACACCCTCCCCGACCGCTACATCGAGGGCACGTGCCCGATCTGCGGCTACAAGGAGGCGCGCGGCGACCAGTGCGACAACTGTGGCAACCAGCTCGATCCGACGGATCTGATCAACCCGCGCTCCCGGACGGACGGGCAACCTCCGGTATTTCGCGAAACGGAGCACCTCTTCCTCGATCTGCCCGCGTTCGCCGAGCGCCTCGCCGCCTGGATCGGGAAGCAGGAGCACTGGCGCCCCAATGTGCGCCGTTTCTCGCTGAATCTCCTCGGGACGCTGAAGCCCCGGCCGATCACGCGCGACCTCGACTGGGGCGTCCCGATTCCGGTCCCGGGCTATGCGGAGCGCGACGACAAACGGATCTACGTCTGGTTCGACGCCGTGATCGGCTACCTGTCTGCGAGCGTGGAGTGGGCCGCGAACCGAGGCGATCCGGACGCCTGGCGCGCCTGGTGGCAGAACCCGGATGCGCGCCACTTCTACTTCATGGGCAAGGACAACATCGTCTTCCACACGATCATCTGGCCGAGCATGCTGATGGGTTACGGCTCCGGCGGCGAGGTGGGGGCCGGGCGCGGTGACCTCCAGCTCCCCTGGAACGTCGTCGCGAGCGAGTTCCTGACCATGGAGGGCAAGAAGTTCAGTTCGAGCCGGAACGTCGTCATCTACGTGCAGGACTTCCTGTCTCGCTACGACCCGGATTCGCTCCGGTATTTCCTGACCGCGGCCGGCCCCGAGTCGCAGGACACCGACTTCACCTGGGCCGAGTTCGTGCGCCGCAACAACGACGAGCTCGTCGCGACGTGGGGGAACCTGGTGAACCGGACGCTTACGAACGCGTACCGGAACTTCGGGACGGTGCCGGAGCCAGGCGAATTGACCGGGGCTGACCGCGACGTCCTGGCTGCGATCGAGCAGGGATTCTCCGACGTCGGCAACCTCATCGAGGGCGCCAGCTTCAAGGCTGCGCTCGGCGAGGCGATGCGACTCGCGGCCCGAGCCAACCAATACACGAGCGAGCAGGCGCCCTGGACGACGATCAAGACCGACCGGGAGCGCGCAGCGACCGTGCTCTACGTCGCGCTTCGCTGCGTCGACAGCCTGAAGACGCTCCTGACTCCCTTTCTCCCCTTCTCCTGCCAGCGCCTCCACGAGCTGCTCGGACACGACGGCTGGATCGCGGGGCCGCTCGAGTTTCGGACCGAGGTCGAGCCCGGAGGCACGCACGAGGTGCTGACGGGGACCTACGAGAGCTGGGTCGGTCAGTGGGCGCCGAGCGAGCTCGAGCCGGGGCAGAAGCTGGCGGAACCGGTGCCGCTCTTCCGCAAGCTCGACGTCGATGAGGTCGTCGCCGACGAGCTCGAGCGGATGGAACGGGCCGCAGCCGCGTGATCGACACGCACGCGCACCTGGACGCGCTCGACGACGCGGACGGGGCGGTCGCACGGGCCCGGGAGGCGGGTGTGACCCAGGTCGTCACGGTCGGGACGACCATCGCGTCCTGCCGCCGTGCGCTCGAGCTCGCCGACAGGCACGAAGGCGTCTTCGCGGCGCTCGGGCTCCATCCCCACGAAGCCGGCGAGGCCTGGGAGGACGACCTCGACGAGCTACGCGAGCTCCTGCGGCATCCCCGGGCCGTGGCGGTTGGCGAGACCGGCCTCGACCACTACCGGGACTACGCGCCGCACGACCGCCAAGCCCAGCTCTTTCGGGCTCAGGTCGGTCTCGCGGAAGCGCTCGAGAAGCCGCTCGTCGTCCATACGAGATCGGCAGACGAGGACACCCTCGACGTCCTCCGCGCCCTGGCACCGGACACGCGGGTCGTCCTCCATTGCTTCTCGTCGGCGGCCCTGCTCGAGCCCGCGCTCGAGTCCGGGTGGTACGTCTCCTTCGCCGGCAACGTCACCTATCCCAAGGCGCCGGAGCTCCGATGGGCCGCAGAGCAGGTACCGGCCGACCGCCTACTCGCGGAGACCGACAGCCCCTACCTGGCTCCCCAGCCGGTGCGTGGCCGGCCGAACGAGCCGGCGAACGTCGTCCATACGTACACGATCCTCGCGGAGGCTCGGGGCGAGGACGTCGAGGAGCTCGGCCGGCAGATCGAGTCGAACGCGGCGGACGCCTTCGAGCTCCCATGAGCCGCTACCCGGTGACGCCGAACCGCGAGCTCGGCCAGCACTTCCTCGCCGACGAGAACATCCTGGGAGTCGCCGGGCGCCTCGCGGCCCTTGCCCACGAGGACGTCGTTCTCGAGATCGGCGCCGGGCTCGGCGTCTTGACGCGCTATCTGGCGGAGCGCGTTGCCCACGTGCACGCAGTCGAGCTCGACCGGAGCCTCGAGCCGCATCTCCGGGACGCCCTCGCCGGGCACGAGAACGTCGATCTCGTCTTCGGGGACGCGCTGTCGCTCCCGCTCGGGGCGCTCGAGCCCCCGGCCACCAAGCTCGTGGCGAATCTTCCGTACCAGGTCGCGACCCCTGTCGTCGTCGAGTCCCTGGACGGGCTGCCGCTGGGTGAAGAGATGGTGCGTGATGGTGCAGCGCGAGGTTGCCGACCGGTTCTTCGCCGAGCCGGGGACGCGGAGCTACGGCGCCGTCTCGGTGCTCATCCGCCTGACCGCCACCCGGACCGGCACGCATCCGGTGGCGCGAACGGTCTTCCGGCCGCCGCCGAACGTGGACTCCACTCTGGTCGCGTTCGAGCGCACGCGTTCCTGGGGCACCGAGTACGGGTCTTTCAAGCGGCTGGTCCAGGGTTCTTTCGCCCACCGGCGGAAGACGCTCGCGAACTCGCTCGAGCTCTCCGGTCTCGCGACAAGGGCACAGAGCGTGGCGGCCCTCGAGGCGATCGGCCGCCCGGCCGGCGTCCGCGCCGAGGCGCTCGACCCGGAGGAGTTCGTACGGCTGGCCGAGCGGCTAGCTGCCCCGTGACCCGGGTAGTCGTCCCAGCGAAGATCAACCTCGCACTGGTCGTCGGCGAGGCCCGCCCGGACGGCTTCCACGAGGTGGCGACGGTCATGCAACGGATCGACCTCCTTGACCGGTTGAGCCTCGAGCCGGACGAGTCCTTCTCGGTGCGGGGCTTCGCGGACGACACGCTGGTCTCTCTTGCGCTCGAGCGGTTGGCGGCGGCGGCGAGCGTCGAGCCCCGCTGGCGGGTCCGAATCGAGAAGCGGATTCCGATCGCCGCGGGACTGGGGGGCGGGAGCGCCGACGCAGCCGCCGCTCTCGTCCTCGCGAATCAGACTCTCACCGACCCGCTGGACGCGGATGCCCTCGCCGAGCTCGCCGCGGGCGTTGGCTCCGATGTCCCCTTTTTCCTCCAGCCCGGGCCGAAGCTCGCCGAGGGGGCGGGCGAACGGCTGCAGCGCCTCGATCTACCCCAGGACTACTGGCTCGTCGTCGCCTTGCCCCTTCGGGCGGCGAAGCCGTCCACCGCTGAGGTCTACCGGCGCTTCGACGAGCTCGGCGGCGGACCCGGCTTCGAGGCTCGACGGCTTGCCCTCCTCGACGCGCTCGAGCGCTGCCGGCGGCCGCGTGACTTTGCTGCGTTCCCTCCCAACGACCTGGCCGCGGCGGCCGGGGACGGCGAAATCGCCGAGGAGCTTCGGGCGGCAGGAGCCGTCAGGGCGGACGTGAGCGGCGCCGGCCCCTCCGTCTACGGCGTCTTCAGCCATCGGGCGCAAGCGCGCGCGGCGGCCCGGGGAATCGCCCGGCGGGCGCGCTCCTGGGTGACGGTGCCGGTCTGGTAGCTTCGGTCGTATGACGGGCTATCCCGTCCTGGAACACGGGACGACGCAAAAAACCAGGTGGTTTCGGGCCAACCGTTTCCGAATTGCGCTCGGAATCGCGGTCGTCGAGACCATCCTCATCGTCGCGAACGTCTTGTCCTGGTTCCTGGCGATCGGGATCGCGACGCTCGTGTTCGCGGTCTACCTCGTCGTGCGGCGCAAGGTGCGGAACCCCGCCGTCCGCCAGATCGCGTGGACGGCTGCTGTGTCCCAGACGGTGCCGGTGCTCATTCCGCTCTTACTCGTGCTGGCCACGACGATCGCGATCGTCGCGATTGTCGTCTTCGCTCTTGTGATCGCGGTCTTGCTCTTCGTAGACCGGCGCTGAGCGCCGCGAACGTCGTTCTAGACTTCGTCGAGCACTGGGGCGTAGCCAAGTGGTAAGGCAGCGGGTTTTGGTCCCGTGATCGGAGGTTCGAATCCTCCCGCCCCAGCTCAGCCCTCGACGAAGCCCCGCAAACCGCGCGCCCCGGTCGCGCTGCATGGTCGACGGCGGCCGGACGGTTTTTGGCATCGGTTGCCGTCCTGAGCGCGCGAAGGCGCGAGTCGACCTCGGTGCGATCGGCTGGGTCGAGGGTGCCCAGATGAACGGAAGATGAAGCGTTCGGACTCCCAGCCCGCCGAGCCTTCGGGGTTTCAGCCATAATCGGCGCTCGGCCCCGGCGCATGACCCACGCCCCTTGACGCAACCCCTCGCAGCTGTCGTCATGGCTGCCGGCCTCGGCACGCGGATGAAGTCCGCAAAGCCGAAGCACCTCCACCCGCTCCTCGGGCGGCCGCTCGTGGCCTGGGTCGTCGATGCGGTGCGCGCTGTCGGGCCGTCGCCGCTCGTGCTCGTTGCCTCACCCGAGAGCACGGTTGAGCTCGCCGCCGCCTTCCCGGACGTCGAGGTCGCTGTGCAGGACGAGCCGCGCGGCACCGGCGATGCAGTCGCAGCCGCCCGCCAGGCCTTGGAGGGGTTCGAGGGCGACCTTCTCGTCCTCGCCGGTGACTCTCCGCTCCTCACCCCCGAAGCGATCAACCAGCTCGTCGACGAGCACCGCCGCGAAGGCGCCGCCGTGACCCTCCTCTCGATCGAGCCGGAGGGCCACCGACCGTTCGGGCGCATCGTGCGCGACGAGAACGGAGAGCTGGCTGCGATCGTCGAGGAGCGCGACGCCACGCCCGAGCAGCAGGAGATCCGGGAGCTGAACGCCTCCGTCTATGTGTTCTCCGCGCCCGATCTCTGGCAGGCGCTCGGCGAGCTCGGGACGAACAACGCCCAGGGAGAGCTCTATCTGACGGACACGATCGCTTGGCTCGCCGAGGCGGGAAAGCGCACGGTCGTCTACCGCTCCCCCGACCCGGACGTAGCGGAGGGCGTGAACACCCGTGTCGATCTCGCGCTCGCGGCCTCGCACCTCCGCAAGCGCATCCTTACCGCCCACATGCTCGCAGGCGTCACGGTCGTCGATCCAGAGACGACCTGGGTCGAAGCGAACGTCGAGATCGACCCAGATGTGGTCATCCAGCCCTTCACCATCCTCCGTGGGCGGACAGTCGTCCGCCGCGAGGCGGAGATCGGCCCGCACGTCGTTGCGATCGACGCCGAGATCGGGCAGGGTTCGACCGTGGGCCCGTTCTGCTACCTCCGCCCCGGCTCCGTGCTGGGGGCGGGCGCCAAGGCGGGGACGTTCGTCGAGATCAAGAATGCACAGATTGGGGAACGATCCAAAGTGCCCCATCTCTCCTACATCGGAGATGCGGAGATCGGCGAGGACACAAACATCGGAGCCGGCGCCATCACTGCGAACTATCGCGAGGAGCGCTTCGAAGAGAAGCAGCGCACCGTGATCGGCAGCAACGTCCACACGGGCAGCCAAAATGTCTTCGTACCACCAGTGGAGATCGGTGACGATGCGTGGACTGGAGCGGGTTCGGCTATTACGGAGGACGTCCCCAAAGGAGCGCTCGCCATCGCGCGAGCGCGTCAGGTCAACAAAGAGGGATACGACGATGCTCGACAGCGGAACGACTGAGCTGACCCGTCCGATTCCGGGCCTCGAATCGGTCGAGGCGCCGCTCCACCCGGAGGGCGAGCCCGGGCGCTGGATCGAACGCGGTCCTTCCGGGAAGCTGATGCTCTTTTCCGGGCGCTCGAACCCGGATCTGGCCCGGGAGATCGCCGCGATGCTGAACATCCAGCTCGGCGACGTGGATCTGAAGACGTTCGCGAACGGCGAGACCTACTGCCGGTACGGGGAATCGGTGCGTGGCGCCGACGTCTTCATCGTCCAGTCGCCGTCGAGAGGGCTCACGAATGATCACCTGATGGAGCTCCTGATCATGATCGACGCGGCCAAGCTCGCCTCCGCCAACCGGATCACGGCGGTCATGCCCTGGTATCCCTACTCGCGCCAGGACAAGAAGTCCTCTCCGCGCGAGCCGATCACGGCCAAGCTGGTCGCGGAGCTTCTCCAGGCGGCGGGCGTCGACCGCGTTCTCACCGATGGACCTCCATGCCGGCCAGATCCAGGGGTTCTTCACGATCCCGGTCGACCACATGACCGCGCTCCCGCTCTTTTCGCAGTACTACCGGGACAAGGGTCTCCACGGACGCGCCGTCGTAGCCGTCTCGCCGGACCCGGGCCGCGCCAAGATGGCGGGCAAGTTCAACCAGATGCTCGACGCGGAGTCCCCCTTCGCGATCTTGAACAAGGTCCGGCCGGCGCACGACGAGGCCTCCGTGACCCAGGTGATCGGCGACGTCGACGGCAAGATCGCGGTCATGACCGACGACATCATCGTCACCGGCGGCACGCTGATCGCCGGCGCGAAGGCGCTCAAGGAAGCCGGCGCGACCGAGGTCTACGCTTGCGCAACGCACGGACTCTTTCCCGGCAACTCGTTCGAGAAGATTCAGGCCAGCGAGCTCCGTGAGGTCACGGTGACCAACACGGTCCCGATCGATCCGTTGAAGCAGCCGGACAAGGTGAAGGTCGTACCGGTCTCGAGGCTCCTGGCCGAGACGATTCAGAACGTCTTCTCGGACGAGTCGGTGTCGGCGATCTTCGCCGGCGAGAACCAGCTCTTCTAGAGAAAATGTAGGAAGCAAGCGGGTTTGTGGCTACTTTCTACCGGAACTTTCTACCCGAACCGAACTGGGGCCTCTCCTCGCGGTCTATCGACAAAGCCGGGACGCCAAACTGACCCACTACCGGCGGGCGTGCCCAGCGGCGCGGGGCGGTGCGGAAGCGCGTCGGTTCTCAGTCGAGCGCGAACACGTGTCAGGAGAGCGTTAGGACGGACGCCCGGACAGGCGCGTAATGGTCGTACTCCTCGGTGATTGGGAGTGCGCGCTCGAGTGGAAGGTTTAGGTGGGCCGTCGCCGACTCAGTGACAAGTGCGTAGGCGGACCGGCCGATCAGGTCGGCCACGTGGTTCTTCAGGAGCAGGTGCGAAATCGTCACGTCAGGGCCAAGCAGCTCCTGATGGCCCGCGACCGACTGAACGATGTACCTTCCGTGATGCAGTACGAACTTGAGCTCCAGGCCGCTTATCGACAAGCATGCATCGCAGGTACAGGTCATAAGCTCGCTAGCTTCGTTCAGACGGGCCCTATACCCCTCGTAGCAGGCGGTCAGGCAGTCCACGACCGATTGGCCGCGGATGCCGAGCTCGCCTTCGGCGGCGAACGCGAAGACCGCGTCCCCCTCGAGCTTGGACAGGACGAACGGTGGAGCTATTCGTTCGACGATGCCGTCGATCAGGCTCGTCAGCAGTGGATAAGCCTTGGGAACGAACGTGCCAGCCGCCATGTCGGCGGCGTGAGCTTCGGCGACCGCCTGTAGGAAGGCGGTGTAACCGGAGATGTCGGCGAGCAGGAGCGTGCCACGACCAGCTTCCGAGTGATCTGACGTCACGTTGCTCATCCTATGAGGCACGCGTTACCGTCGAGCGGCGAGGCGGCTCCGGCGGGCTAAGGAGGGGACGGCGGGAACGTTACGCGGGTTCGGTTCCCGCCGCCTCCCCTTCAGGGCTCGCGCTGGCGGGTTGCACCCCCGCGCCGGGCTCGGCGTCCTTCGGTCGATGGTCGGGTCGGTAGCGCTTCCACGTCGCCCCGATCAGAAGGCCGATCAGGAGGGTGGGCACGATCGTCAGGATGCGGTAAACGAGGACTGCCGCGACGACTTCGGCCTGGCCGCCCCCGAAGCCGACGAGCGCGGTGGTCAGGCCGAGCTCGACGATGCCGAGCCCACCCGGGGTGATAGGAATCGAGCCGAGCAGGCGCACGAGGGACCACGCAGCGAATCCCTCGACGGCGGTGACCTCGTCCGCCGTGACGCCGAGGACGCGGAGCGACACGAGCAGCACCAGGTAGACGGTGAAGTGTCCGGCGAGCGTCGCGAGCGTCAGCACGTGCCAGCGGCGACTGAGGAGCGAGTTCGTTCGGGCGCGGAAGCGCACGAACGCCTCGCCGTCCCACGTCACCGGCGTCTTCCGGAACAGCCGCTTGCCCCACGAGGCGGCTCGGGCCGCGAGGTCGCCGACCCAGCGCGCCAGCCTCGGGGTGCTGAGGCCGGCGGCGACGCCCGCCAGCACGACCACGAAGATCGCGAGTCCGAAGAACGCGATCGTGTCGAGCGCGGCATGAGGATTGCCGGTCAGCGCCAGGAGCGCGAGCGCGACGGTCGGGAACGCGAGCATGGCGAGCTGGTTCCAGACGCCGGTCACCGCCACCGCCAGGCTGACCGGCGCGGCAGCGAAGCCCCAGCCCCGCAGCATTGCGAACGACAGCGCCATCCCGACGGCAACTCCCGCCGGTGCGACGTAGGTCGAGGCCGTCGATGCCTGGGTGACGACGAATGCCTGGCGGAACCGGAGGCCCGGCAGCGCGGCCATCCACGGAGGCGCGAAGGTGATCAGATTCAGCGCCGTCGCTCCCGCGAGAAGCCCGATTTCCGCCCAGGACAGGCCCTTGACGACGTCCCACACGTCGCGGTAGTCGGCGATGCGCGGCAGAACGAATGCAAACGTTCCGACCACTACGACGATCCCGAGGCCGCCGCCGAGCACGTGTCGCTTCGAGATCCTCTTCCGCATTGCCGTCGGTGCGAGTTTCCCCGATCCCTCCTCGGCTGGCCGGGTGAGCGCGTCGAGGGTGAATGGGTCCTGCGCCCTCGCTATCTCAGCGCTCTGGCCGACCCCTGTCGCCCTTCGCGTGCCCGTTCAGTTGCACGGGGTCGTGAGCATCGGACCGGTGACGGCCGGCCGCTGCGCCGAGCGAAGCACGGGTGGCTTGAGCTAGGCGTCGAGATGTCTGAGAGCGGGCCACGCCTGGCGCCATGGCCGTCGGGGACTTTGGCAGACGAAAACCGAGCCACCCTGTTCCTCGTTGTCGAGCTCGACGCCGTTGTCGATGGTCGCCGCGAGTCGGCAATTCGCGAACGCGGCCCGGGGATCGTCGTAGCCGAGGACGATCACCGGGCCCGCCGAGCCCGGAGGGATGCCGAACCTCCCGTAGGCGTTGTGTCCCGAGAAGGCACGCGGGAGCCCGTGGGCGGGGCCGAAGCGGTCGATCGCTCCCGCTTCGCCGTAGTTGTTGGTGAAGAGGACGGCGCTGGCCCTCTGCGAGGGGGGGAGTCCCTTGTAGACGCGCGCCACCGAGCCGACGAGCTCCGGCCAGCCGACCGTCTCGATCGCGTCCTCGTTGACATCGGCGATCGGCGTCGCGTGCAAGTTGCTCGCCGGGACGACCGGTAGCGCGAGCGGAACCGTCAGGGTAGCGGTGAGCACGATCGCCGTTCCGAGCAGAATGCTCCGCGCCGTCGAGCGAAGCCAGCGCTCGGCAACAACAGCTCCAGGAGCGAGCAGGCAGAGAAGCAGCGGGGCCGCGTAGTACGGTTTCCCGCCGAGCACGAGGAGGACGACGAGCAGGCTCGGGTACGCGAGTCCGAGCGCACGCCACGGCCGAAGCGCCGGGTCGCGGAGCAGCCCCCACAGTCCCGCCGCGAGCACCGGTACCAGCGGCGGTCCGATGAGGAGGAGCTGAAGCGGAAGGAGCGTGGCGCGGCTCTCTCCGGCCTCATCCGCGCGGACGTCGGCGGCAAGCTCGAGCTGCGGCCAGCCGTTCGTCGCCTGCCAGACGAGGTTCGGAAGCCAGATCGCGGCGGCCAGCGCCGCACCAACCCACAGCCAGCGCGACCGCAGCACTGCGAGCAAGCGACGGTCGAGCGCGAGCCCGAGCACGAGGGAGAGCACGAGCAGCAACGGCAGCTGCTTGTTCTGCAACGCCACACCCATGACGACGCCGACAGCGAGCCAGAGACGCTCGTCCCCGCCGGCGAGGATCCGCGCAACGACGAGAACGATCGCCGTCCAGGCGAGGAGATCGAAGGTCGTTGTACTCAGCAGGTGACCGACGACGAGCACGAATCCGGATACCGCTGTGCACGCGGCGGCGATGAGCTGACCCAGCGCACCCGCGCCGAGCTCCCGCGCAAGCAGCGCCACGAGCACGACCACAAGCCCCACAGCCACCGCCGAGACGACCCGCAGTCCTCGCGGCGACTCACCGAAGATCGCCTCGCTCACCCACCCGAGCAGCGGCGTCAGAGGCGGCTGGTCGTCGTAGCCAAATGCGGGATGTCGCGCGGCGGTGCGGAAATAGAGCTCGTCCCGGTGGTACCCGTAGCCGTTGGCGAACACGACCTGGAGAAGCAGCTCGGCGGCCGCGACCGGGAGCACGAGCCGCGTGGCGAAAGGTGCGCGGGCTTTCACAGTTCAATCGAGGCGACTGTACCCGGCGGGCGATGGGCGAACGACGCAGCGGAAGCCGATGTGTGCTCATCATCTGCGGACGCCGGTGGCTTAGGCCGCACTTGGTACTGCTAGTTGGTACCTAAATACCAATCTCGGAGGGAAACGGAGACAGGCTCGGCGCGTGGTGTGTTCGTTGGAACGGGGTAGGGGAATAGGGTGGGTGTGGTGTCATCGTCGCTTGTCGCTCTGGCGGTGTCGGGTCTGGCCCTTTTGGTCGCCATCGGGACGTTCGCCTACTGTGTGTGGGCGGTTCGTCGCGAACGAGTACGCCGCAGGACCCAAGTCGGAGATGCCTTCTGGGAATGGTCGGGCGGCATGGCAACCAAGGATGAAGTTGAGAAGCTTAAGAAAGCTTCGTCTGAGCTCTCCGAGCGCTTGACGACTCTCGAGGCGGAAACCGCCGCGCGGCCGGACGACGCTATGGAGGAGCTCTTCGAGCGCTGGGCACGTGGGTTCCGCGCATAGAGCCAGCTACGGCGTTGTCAGCGCCTAGACCGAGAAGGTTGTCGAGTTCCCAGAAACGTGCCGGATCCATCATTCCGCTCGTACGGCATCTCGAGCTCATGTACGAGGTGATGACGCTTGCCTATCCGCAGTTCGCCAGCCAGCCCCGGCTCGTCCTCCCGAACCTCGCGAAACATCTGCTCCGCTGCCTCCCGCTCGAGGAGGTACCGAAGTTGGTACCGATCTGAGAGAACCTCACCGCACCTGAGACGACGGAAAGGCTTTAATGGCGGGGTTGGTGACCTGGCCGAACCCGCCCACGTGAACCAGTTCTTCTAGGGAAGATCTAATGATCAAGCGGGCTCCGGGCTGCTTTCTACCCGGGGGAACATGGCGACGACCCGGACCTACCTTCACCCAACCGGCGTGGTCTTCCGCGAGGAGGCTGCAGCGCTCGAGCGACGGCTCCGCGGACAGCCGGTGATTTAGGGTTTTGTCATGACGCAAGCGCGACTACAACCCGATCCTGCCGGTGGGGAAGTCGTCGCCCACAGCATGATCGCAAGCAGGCCGTACGAAGTCGTGACTGTCATGGGTGAGGGGATTCTGGTGGTGGAGGACGACCGTGGTAACACGTTCATTGTCGAGTATCAGTCCGATCTACAGCGAGTGGAGATTTGCTGTGACTTCTGCGGGACCTGGTCGACCCATGCCGCTCCGTCGCCGGCAGGCGATGGCTGGCGTTGCTACGGCGGGACGGGACCCTGCGGGGGGTAGAGAAGTTCTATCCGGCAAACCCTCCGGTCGTGAATGAGCTCTTAGGCGAAGCGGATAACCCTCGTCAAGGTTCCTCGGCCCATCGCATGAGAGCCTCGGCCGCCGGCAAGAGCGTTCGGCTTCCGAGAAGCTCCGCCAGAGCGCGGGCCGCGGTCCTGGCGCGACCCCCGTCGAGCATCGCGAGGAGCCCGAGCACCGCGGTTGCCTCCTCGAGCGAGGCTCTCGTATCGGTGCAGTAGCGGGCGTGCCAGCGAAGCGCGGCGACGCGGAAGCGCGCCGGCTCCTTGGCGAGGATCAGGAGGGTGAGCTCGAGGGCCTCGGCGAGGCCGACGTGTTGGAGCTCGGTAGCGGCGGCCCGGGCGGCGAGGAGGTTCCCGTTGTCCAAAGAGCGGCGAAATCGGCTGTATGCACCCGTGACGGCCATGGGAACACATGTTCGCATGAATGCCGGTTGGGTGCGACCGACCTCGCGGCTTTAGCCGGTTTCTACGTTCCCAGACCCGCCATAAAACGGGCCGAACTCTCGCCGTGCGCAGTCGGGACAGTAGACCACGACTTCTTCGTCACCTTCGGTGTCCGGGTCGCTGACAAGAAAAGCCTGCCAGCCGCCCGCGTCCTCGTAACTCGGTCTCTTGCGGCACTCGATGCACTGGAGGGCGCCCTTAACCTGCCCCATGAACTTGCCCTACCCATCGCGGGCCTCCGCTAACGCGGCAATCGAACCTTCTGAGAACAGGCGTTGGCAGAGCTCAGCGCGCAGGGTCACCTCGGGCTGACGAGTAGGGAGGCGGAGTGCCAGGCCGCCGCTTGGCCCGGGCGTCCCGCCTCCCCGCCCCTCAGCCGACGCGAATGGCCCAGGCTCCCCGGTGTCTCGCACCCCAGAGGCGCAAGCACATGTCGAGCTCGCGCCGAGCGTCGGCGTCCCGCAGGGGCCATCCGAGGCGAACGATCAGCGTCTTCGCCCCGATGCGAGCGACGACGCACTGCGACGATCGCAAGGACTCGATCAGGTCGCAAACCAGGGTTGGGTCGCTTACTTCAACTGTCACTGCCGCTGTCACGCCCCGCGAGTTGCCGCAGGCGAAGCGCGTACCTCTCACTTTCGTCAGAAACGGTCAGCCGTCAAGGGCGCCGCAACGAACGCCGAGCCTCGACCGACATCCGCGGCGCTCTACCGGGACAAAGACGCCTGCTAGCCGCACCGCAAGACGCCGGGAACCCGTATGCGCGCGAGTTGGAATTGGAGTTTTCATGCGGGGTAGCAGCAGAAAGGGTTTTCTCTTGCCGTATCCCCCGGCGACCCAGTTCGAGACCGTGAACCGTGCCGCGCAAGCAGAGCTCCCGCTTCCTCAGGCGAGCGATCCGGCGCGCCCTGCCTCTCGGCGCCTCGAGCTAAGTCTCCCAGTGGCTCGCCGAGCGGCTGCCGAGCCGCGGTCGGTCAGCGACGAGGCGAGGCGGCTCGAGGGAAGATTCGTCCTCACCGGGTACCGCAGCTGGCACTGAGCTAAGCGGGAGGGCACTCTCGCCGGGAGGGCCCGTGTACAGGCCCTCCCAGAGAGTGCGTTTCGGTAGATCGCCTACGCGGTGACGCCGTTCTTGTGCGTCATGACCTTGCCGCTCGTGATCTTGGGCGGGTTCGGGAGCGCGGACTCGAGCCTCTCGTCGCGAATCCAGGTCGCGGCGACCTTCGTCGACTCGTCAGCCTGCTCAGGAGTCTCGAAGAGTCCGAGCGAGCTGATGACGCCGTTGTCGGCCTCGATCAGGTAGTAGCCCTTGAAGCCCTGAAGCTGGCTCAGCTTCGGGACGAGGGTCTCGTTGACCTTGTCGGTCAGCTCGACCGTGCGATTCTGGTCGACACCGTCGTAACGGCGAATGGTCGCATGCATATGGTGCTCCTTCTGTTATCTCACAGGGCAGAAAGTCCGAACGAACTTCTGCTGCGCTCAGGGCCAGGTGTGACAGACGGAGCCTCGGCGGCTTCAACGCTAGAGCCCAACGCGCTGTGTTCAACGTAGCACGGGTGGGTCATATATGTGGCTGGAGTCCCCAGAAGAGCAGGAACCAAGCGGTCACGCGCGTATCGCACCGGTCGATAGTGGGCATGAGAGGGACGTGTTCGACCACGTGACGATTCGGGCCGCGGACCGTCAGGCGTCGGAGCGCTTCTACGACGCCGTCCTTCGCACGCTCGGGATCGAGAAGACCTATTCGGACGGCGAGTTGGCCGAGTGGGACGACTTTTCGCTCTCGCCGGCAACCGACGCGAAGCCTCCGACCCGGGGCCTCCACGTCGGTTTTGTGGCGCCCTCGCACGCTCACGTGGAGGAGTTCTGGCGCATGGGAATCGAGGCCGGGTACCGTGACGACGGCCCGCCAGGGCCGCGGCCGCAGTACCGCGACGACTACTACGGGTCCTTCCTCCTCGACCCCGACGGGAACAGCGCCGAGGCCGTGCACCACGGCGCGATGTCCGGTGAAGGCCGCGTCGACCACCTCTGGATCCGGGTCGCAGATGTGGCGGCGTCGAAGCAGTTCTACGAGACCGTCGCACCGCAGACCGGCTTTCGCCTGAAGCTGGACACTCCCGAGCGCGCGCAGTTCGTAGCCGCGAGCGGCTCGTTCTCCGTCGTTCTCGGCAGGCCCACGAAGCATCTCCACCTCGCCTTCTCGGCCCAGGAGAACGAAACCGTCGACGAGTTCCACCGGGTAGCCACCGAAGCCGGCTACGAGGACAACGGGGCGCCGGGCGAGAGGCGTGTGTATCACGATGGCTACTACGGTGCCTTCGTCCTCGATCCCGACGGAAACAACATCGAGGTCGTGAACCACAACCGCGGTTAGGAACAGGCCAGTGTCGAGCGAGACGGCCGCATCGAGGCTGCACAAGGTCTTGCGGCCTGTATCGGCGACCAGCTGAGCCTCGGTTTCCGGCCGTCAGGAGCTAAGGAGGAGGCCGCCGGTTGCCGACTTCTATGTCGTGCGCTGGCGCCCCCGTTTCTCCATGGTCGCGGCGGCCGGCGGAGCCGGTCTCATCAGCCTGCTCGCGTTTCTCGTCCCCACGGCCGCGTTTGCCTATCGGAGCCCGTCCCTGCACGTCGCGATCGAGACCACAAATGCGCTGATCGCGCTCCTTGCCGCCTACCTCGTGCTCGGGCGTTTTCGGGAGAGCTCGCTCGTGTCGGATCTGGTGCTTGTTTGTGCGCTGACCCTGTTCGCCTTCACGGACCTTTTCTTCCTTGCGCTTCCGGCTGCCCTCCCAGACCTCTACTTGACGGCGTTCCCGATCTGGACCTCGCTCGTAGGAACATTGCTCGGCACCGGAACCTTCGCGGCTGCCGCTTTCGCAAGCCGCCGCCGCCTCCGTCTGCCGGTCCGCAGTCTCTCGATCGGGCTGACGGCATGTGTATGGGCCCTGGTGGGCACGGCGGCCGCTGTGGCCGTGTTCGGGCTGGGATTCTCGCTCGGCTTCCCTTCCTGGCTTTCCCCGGAAGCCTCCGACCGGCCGCTCTTCGTCGGACACCCGATCGTCCTGACGGTGCAGCTCATCGCCACGCTCCTACTCGCGGTCGCAGCCGTGGGCTTCCTTCGGCGGGCGGAGCGGACCGGCGATGAGCTCATGCAATGGTTCGGGACGGGCGCGACCCTCGCGGCCTTCGCGCACCTGAACTACCTCTTCTTCCCTTCCCTCTACTCCGACTGGGTCTACACGGGCGACTTTCTCCGCCTCGGCTTCTACCTGCTCATCCTCGTCGGGACCGGCCGCGAGATCCAGACCTACTGGCACCGACTCGCACAGGTGGCGGTGCTCGAGGAGCGCCGGCGGATCGCGCGGGAGCTTCACGACGGGCTTGCCCAGGAGCTCGCCTTCGTGGTCGCCGAGACCTCCGGGCCCGCCCGCGCGGCGGGCGAGCGCGCGCTCGACGAATCGCGGCGTGCCATCGCCGCCCTCACGCGGCCGGTCGACGAGCCGCTCGACGTCGCCCTCGTCCAGGCAGCCGAGGAGGTCGCCCACCGCGTCGGCACGCAGCTCCGCTTCGCGGTCGCGTCCGATCTGGAGGCAACCGCGGACACGCGCGAGGCTCTCATCCGGATCGTTCGCGAGGCCGTGACGAACGCGGCCCGCCATGGCGGCGCGAGTGAGGTTCGAGTCGAGCTCGAGAACGGCAACGGGTTGAGGCTCGTTGTCGCCGACGACGGCCATGGCTTCGACTCGGAGGCGCCGCGTGGCGGCGGCTTCGGGATCATCGGCATGCGGGAGCGTGCGGAGGCCCTGGGCGGTGTCTTCACGCTCTCGTCCGAGCCCGGAGCAGGCACCGCGATCGAGGTCGTTCTGCCATGACCGTCGCTCGCCTCCGGCCAGGGCTTGGCCTATGAGCTTGCCCGGGAGCGTCCCCGTCCGGATCCTGATCGCCGACGACCACCCGCAAACCCGCGCGGGTGTCCGCGACGTGCTCGAGAGCGACGGCTTCGTGGTCTGCGCGGAAGTCGGCAACGGGAAAGCAGCCGTGGAAGCCGCGTTGGCTGAGCAGCCTGACGTCTGCCTGCTCGACATCCGGATGCCGGGGAGTGGCATCGCTGCGGCGGAGCAGATTTCGAGTGCGTTGCCGGGAACTGCAATCGTGATGCTGACGGCGTCCCGCGACGACGCGGACCTTTTCGACGCACTTCGCGCCGGGGCATGTGGCTACCTGCTGAAGGACGTCGAGCGCTCGGAGCTTCCGGGCGCACTCAGAGGCGCGCTCGCAGGCGAGGCTCCGTTGCCCGCGAACCTCGTCACGCGTCTGATCGACGAGTTCCGGGAGCGGGGACGACGAAAGCGCGTCGTCCTGGCTCACCAGCCGGCGGTGGAGCTGCGTCAGCGAGAGTGGGAGGTGCTCGAGCTTCTGCGCGAAGGCCTTTCGACGGCGGAGATCGCAAAGCGCCTCTTCATCGCTGATGTGACCGTGCGCTCCCACGTCTCTGCGATCCTCAAGAAGCTTCGGGTTCCGGACCGCGATGCGGCCGTTCGGCTCCTCGACGAGCGTTGAGGAAGTTCAACGGCTCCAGCCCTAGGCAAAGCGGATAGGAGGGGCGATACTGAGGTCAGGAACTCCACCGATCTGGTGTGGGGGGCAGTCATTGGCTCGAGAAGGGGCGTAGGCGCGCCCCTTCTCGCATTTTTGGGGGATGCGCGAATGGCGCCTCTCGGCCAGGATCGGTGCAGATACGTACAAATGGTGGTTGCGGCCCGCCCCGATCCGAAGGATGTTTCGGTGTCTGCACTCGCCAGGAACCCTCGTACTGCCCCTCTCGTCTACGGCGCGCTCATGGCCCTCTGGATCGGTGCCGTTGCGAACTCCCAGAGCGAGCCACCCGGCCTCGTGGTCGCGGCGCTCTTCCTCGTGCCACTCGCGCTTCACGTCTGGCTGGGATGGGTCGTAGCCCAATGGTGGACGCTCGGACTTGCAGCGCTCCCGGTCGTCGCCGCCATCGCCGCCGGAGGCTTCGGAACCGCGCTCTGGATCGTGGTCGTCCTGCTCGAGCTCTTTCCGGGGGCGCCGCTGATCGCGGCCGGTGTCTACGCACGGCTCTGGCAGGAAGAGCGGGAGAACCCGGCGGACGACCATCTCTGGTCGTTCTGAATTGAGCTAGGAGACGGCCGAGATTCCGCTGCGGCCGAACTGGCCCTGGAGCTGGGCGACATACGAGGAGAGGTCGGTTTCCTTCTGCTCGATCCGCCGCTCGAGCTCCTCGACGGCGTCCTCGCGCCGCTCGAGCGAGTCGAGCCGTAGCTCGAAATCAGCCTCTGCTCCTGCAAGCTCCTGGAGCCGCTCTCTCATCTTCTCTTCGAGGTCGTCGAGATAGCGGGAACGGCGCTCGATGCGGAGCCGCTCCGACTCGATCATCTCGACTGCGATGAACTCGGAGTCGCGCTCGGCAATCTCTTGCTCCTTCGCCGCCAGGCGCTCGAGCTCCTCGCATACCCGCTGGCTTTCGGCCACGAGACGGCGCTCGCGCTCGTCGTGCTCCGTGTGGGTAGCCGCGAGGCGTCGGTCGCGGTCGTCGAGCTCGGTCTGGACGGCGGCGAGACGTCGCTCGCGCTCGTCGAGGTCGATCTGCGCCGCGGCGAGCCGCGACTTGAGCTCTGCGGCCTCGGCGGCCTCGAGGGAGTCCTCCTCGTCGGACGCGAAGGCATGCGCTTCGATCTGAGGCTCCCCGTTGCCCGCCTGGCGTGTCGCTGCGTCGGTATAGATCTCGACGCGGACGACCGGGGCGGACTTCCTTTTGCGCGCGGGCTTCTGCCTCGATGGGGAGGGGGTCGCCTCGCCGTCAGGGACGGCTTCGATGAGCGGGTCCTCATGCATGCGCAGTGAACTACCCTCTTAGCATTGCCCGGGGGCAGCAGAACGCCTATCCCCCGCCCGAGGGGCGTTGGCGGAAACCAACCCCTGCTTAGCTACACTGGCGAGCCGGTATGGCTAGCGAACGCGTCAAGCTGGAAGTGAAGCCGCGAGAGAACGGCGGGAGCCCGGCTGCGCGCCGTTTGCGTGCCTCCGGGGCGATCCCGGGTGTTCTTTACGGCAGCGGCAAGCCTGCCCAGCCGTTCAGCGTCGGCGAGCGGGAGCTCCGCCGCGTCTTGACCGGCTCCCACGGTCTCCATGCGATCATCGACGTCGTCGTCGAGGGCACCCAAAAGCCCCACCACGCCGTGCTGAAGGAATACCAGCTCCACCCCGTGAAGAACCGGCTCCTCCACGTCGACCTCCAGGAGGTTCGGCTCGACCAGGCGATCCACGCGCAGGTGGTCGTCGAGCTCACGGGCGAGGCGCAGGGCGTCACCGAGGGCGGCGTGCTGCAGCAGTCTTTGCGGGAAGTCAACGTCGAGGCCCTTCCGATGGACGTCCCGGAGCGAATCGAGCTCGACGTGACCGCCCTCAACATCGGCGACAACGTGCGCGTCAGCGACCTACGCCCGATCGAGAACGTGACGTACCTCGACGACCCGGAGACCACGATCGCGAGCGTCATCCCGCCGACGCTCGAGCCCGAGGAGCCCGAGGAGGAGGTCTCCGAGGAGGAGCTCGCCGAGGGCGAGGTTCCAGCCGAGGGCGAGGCGGAAGGTGCCGCCGAGGAAGGCGCCGAGCCGGATGCCGACGCGGCGGGCGAGGGCAAGACCACAGACTCCGAGGGGTAAGTCCTCGTGCGGCTGTTTCGTCGAGGCCAGGCCGCCTCGACGCTCGACCTGCTGGTCGCCGGCCTTGGGAACCCCGGGCGTGACTACGCCCGCACGCGGCACAGCGTCGGGTTCATGGTGTGCGACGAGCTGGCCCGGCGTCATGGCGCTTCCTGGCGGTCGAAGTTCTCCGCCGACCTCGCTGAGCTCCGGCTCGACGACCGCCGCCTCGCGCTTCTGAAGCCGCAGACCTTCATGAACGAGTCGGGACGAGCGGTGGCCGCGGCCGTGCGCTTCTTCAAGGTGCCGGCCGAGTCGTTGCTTGTCGTGCACGACGAAGTCGACCTGGAGCCCGGCCGTCTCCAGGCGCGCGCCGGCGGCGGTCTCGCCGGGCACAACGGCTTGCGCTCGATCGCCCAGCACCTCAAGACTCAGGAGTTCCTGCGCCTTCGGGTCGGCGTCGGACGGCCCGAGCGCGGTGACCGTCGGCCGGTCGCGGACTACGTGCTTTCGCCCTTCGACGAGGACTTCGACGTCGAGGCCCTCGTGGGACGCGCCGCCGACGCTGTCGAGACGATCGCGCGGGACGGCCTCGAGGCCGCACAGCGGCTCTACAACGACCGCGAGCCCGCGTCCTAGATGGTTGCTGGAATCGTGATCGCGGTGAGCCGAAGCGCCTCGCACACGATGGTCAAGCCGAACCAGGCCAGCATTCACCTCCTGACCGGCCTCGGGGTGAAGGGCGACGCACATCTCGGGAAGACCGTCAAGCACCGGTCGCGCGTCCGCCGCGATCCGAGCCAGCCCAATCTGCGCCAGGTGCACCTGATCCACGAGGAGCTCCACGAGGAGCTTCGCGGGGCCGGTTTCACGGTGATTCCGGGCCAGATGGGCGAGAACGTGACCACGCGAGGCGTCGACCTGCTGGGGCTCCCGTCAGGCACGCGCCTCCACCTCGGCCACGAAGCCGTCGTGGAGGTGACCGGCCTTCGCAATCCGTGCGTCCAGCTGGACGCGCTCCAGCCAGGACTCATGGCTGCCACCCTGGGGCGGGACGAGAAGGGCGGCCTCGTCCGGAAAACCGGAGTCATGAGCATCGTCCTGGTCGGTGGTGAAGTCCGGCCCGGAGACCCGATTCGCATCGAGCTGCCTCCGGAGCCGCACAGAGCTCTCGTGCCGGTTTAGCTCAGGCTGCGGCCGGCGGAGGGAGGAGGCCCTCGGGCACGTGCGCCTCGTCGATCCGTACCCGCACGAAAAGGCCTTGGCCGGTGCGGCCGTACTCGACCCGGAGCGCCGCCTCGGGCACGGCAGCAAGGGCGTCGGCGTGCTCCTCTCGCCATGCGTTGAAGCGACCGGCGGCGCCGGGAGGCTCGAACGACGCCACGAGCAGCGGCCGCTTCCCGATCTCTACGAGCTCTCCGGGCACGGCGGGAGCCTAGCTGGGGGCTACGATTGCGTCCGCGGAATCGCGGTTCCGTCGCTCGTCATGGACCTGAAGACCCTCACCGACACCCCCGTCCTGAATCCGCTCGCCCGCGCGCTCGCGGAGACGGATCGCCTACAGGCCTTCGCGGCCGCGCCTGACCGTGCGCGTGTCTCCGAAGCGCTCTTGCCGCTCTTCCTGGCTGCCGTCTGGACCGCTCGGGATGGAGCGCTCGTCTGCCTGCTTCCCGACGATGCCGATGCTCGTGATACCGCCGAGGCAGCCGGGTGGTATCTCGGCGAGGACAGGGTCGGCCTCCTCGCGTCGCGCGGCGTCCGATGGGAGACGGGTCTCCGGCCGCCTCCGCACCTCGTGGGTGAGCGAGCGCGGGCGCTCGAGGTCCTCGCCGACGGAGGTCTCGTTTGCGCCTCAGCCCTCGGGGTGGCCGACCTGCTGCCGCCGCCCCGAGCGCGCCCGGAGACCATGCACGTCCAGGTCGGCTCCGAGCCGGGCTCCGAGGCGCTGGTCGCGGAGCTTGCCCTCGCCGGCTACGAACGGGTCGAACGCGTCGAGGAACGCGGCCAGTTCGCTGTCCGCGGCGGGATCGTCGACGTGTTCCCGTCCACGGGGCGCGAGCCTGTTCGCATCGAGCTCTTCGGGGACGAGGTGGAGTCGATCCGCGCGTTCTCAGCCTTTACACAACGGGCCCTGCGCGTCCTCGAAGAGGCGACGATCCACCCGGCCGCCGAACGGCGCCTGGATCTTTCCGACCCCGAGCTCGGTGGCCAGGACGAGCTCGGGCTCCCGAACGACCTCGTCGCGCCACTCGGTGCACCGGATCTGGTGTGGGAGTCAGACGAGGCTCGCAAGGTGTGGGAGGAGGAGCTCGTCGACGGCGTTTCGCTGAAGGGCGTGGTCGACCTGAGCGAGCTTCCGTCGGGGCAGCCGTATGCCTTCGAGGCGCAGCGCCCGGCGGTTGCCGCGCGGGGTCTTTCCGAGGCCGAGCGCGACCTGGGCGGGTTCGTGCGTGGCGGGAACCGGGTCGTCGTAACGTTCGCCCACCGCGGCGAGGCGCTGAGGACGAAGGCGCTGCTCCGCCGGATCGAGCCCGTGCTTCTCGACGAGGGCGACTCGTTGCCCGCCGAGCCAGGCCTCGTCTTCGCAGTCTCTCGCGCCCGGCGCGGGTTCGTCTCGCGCGACCTCGGCCTGGTGCTCTTGCCCGACACTCAGGTCTTCCGCAAGCGCCCGCCGCGCGCCGACGCCAGGCTCGGCCGCGCGCTTCAGAGCTTCGCCGACCTGCGGACCGGCGACTACGTCGTCCACGAGGACCACGGGATCGGAAAGCTGCTCGGCTTCGAGACGAAGACGGTCGCAGGCGTCACGCGGGACTACCTCTTCCTCGCTTTCCGGGGCGACGACCGCCTCTATGTCCCGCACGAGCAGATCGGCAAGGTCTCCCGCTACGTCGGCGCAGGCGCGGCCGAGCCCGCACTCTCGAAGCTCGGTGGCAAGGCCTGGCAGCTCGTCAAGACCCGAGCCCGGGCCGGTGCCCGGGAGCTCGCCGGCGAGCTGCTCGCGCTCTACGCGCAGCGCCAGCGTGCAGAAGGAGTCGCGTATGAGGTCGACGGCGACCTCATGGAGCAGCTCGAGGCCAGCTTTCCGTACGCCGAGACCGCCGACCAGCAGCGGGCGATCGAGGCCGTCAAGGAGGACCTCGAGACCCCCCGGCCGATGGACCGGCTCGTGTGCGGGGACGTCGGCTTCGGAAAGACGGAGGTGGCCATTCGGGCCGCGTTCGCAGTCGCGGTGGCCGGAAAGCAGACGCTTTTCCTTGCCCCGACGACCATTCTCGCCCAGCAGCACTGGAACACTTTTCGCGAGCGCTACCGCGACTTTCCGGTCAACGTCGAGATGATCTCGCGGTTCCGGAGGCCGGCGGACGTGAAGCGAATCCTGGCCGACTTCGCAGCCGGCCGGGTGGACGTCCTGATCGGGACGCACCGTGTGCTCTCGCGCGACGTTGCCGCCAAGGACCTCGGCCTGGTGATCCTCGACGAGGAGCAGCGCTTCGGCGTCGCCCAGAAGGAGCTCCTGCGCCAGCTCCGGCTCGAGGTCGATGTGCTGGCCCTGACCGCGACCCCGATCCCGCGCACCCTCCACATGTCGCTCTCCGGGCTCCGCGACATCTCCGTGATCGAGACTCCACCCGAGGGGAGGCGTCCGATCCGGACGCACGTCGGCGAGTTCGACGAGGAGGTCGTCCAGCTCGCCCTCCGCCGCGAGCACGAGCGGGAAGGGCAGTCCTTCTACCTCCACAACCGCGTCGAGTCGATCGAAGAGGCTGCGGAGCACCTCCGCCAGGTCTGCCCCGAGCTTCGGTTCATCGTCGCGCACGGGCAGCTGCCGGAGCGGGAGCTCGAGAAGCAGATGCTGACCTTCCTCGCCGGGGACGCGGACGTCCTGGTCTCGACCACGATCATCGAGTCGGGCCTCGACATCCCCGAGGCGAACACGCTCGTCGTGGAGCGCGCGGATGCGCTCGGACTCTCGCAGCTCTACCAGATCAGGGGCCGCGTCGGCCGGAGCGACGTTCCCGCCCACGCCTATCTCTTCTACCCCGACAGCCAGGAGCTGACGGCCGAGGCGAGGGCGCGTCTCGCGGCGCTTGCGGACCACACCGAGCTCGGGGCCGGCTTCAACATCGCGATGCGCGACCTCGAGATCCGGGGCGCCGGCGATCTCCTGGGAGCCGAGCAGTCCGGGCACGTCGCCGCGATCGGCTTCGAGCTCTATCTCGAGCTGCTCGGCGAGGCTGTGGCCGAGCTCTCAGGGGCCCGGCGCGCGGTCGGGCGCCCGGTCCGGGTGGACGCCCAGATCGACGCCTACGTGCCGGCGTCATACATCGACGCCGAGGCCCAGAAGATCGACCTCCACCGGCGTCTCGCGCTCGCCGAGTCGGAGGACGAGCTGCGGGAGATCCACGCGGCCGTCGAGGACAGGTACGGCGAGGTTCCGGAGCCGGTCGAGAACCTGTTCCGCATCCAGGAGGCGAAGCTGAAGGTAGCGCGGCTCGGCGCCGATTTCCTCGTGTTCCGCGGGGGCCGCGCCTCCGTCGGTCCGCTCGTTCTCGGCTCGGGCGAGCTGCGCGAACTCCGCCGGCTCGCGGACACTGCCGTCTACTCGAGCGCGCGTCGTGAGGTGACCCGCCGCACCGCCTCCTTCGCGGAAACGCTCCAACTGGTCGATGCTATGCTTGAGCTCCGGCTCGCCGCCTAGCGACAGCCGCTTTTTTCATGAGGTTTCCTCTGCGTACGACACTCACCCTCTTCTTCGCCTGTGCGTTTGTCCTGGGCCTGGTCGCGTGCGGCGGCGGCGCCGACGAGAAGACCGTCGAGGACGTGCCGGTGGACGCGATCGCGCTGGTCGGAGACCAGGAAGTCCCGAAGGCGGAGTACGACGCGCTCCTCGACCGCGCCAAGCAGAGCTACAAGGCGCAGGGGCGCCCGTTCCCAGAGGTTGGATCTCCCGAGTACAACGATCTGAAGGTCCGAGCCGTGCAGTTTCTCGTCCAGCGCTACGAGTACAGGAGCGAAGCCGAGAATCTCGGCGTGAAGGTGACGGACGCCGATGTCACCAAGAGGCTCGACGAGCTGAAGAAGACGAATTTCGGCGGGAGCGACGAAAAGCTTGAGGCCGAGCTCAAGAAGCTCGGCTTGACCGTGGAGCAGGCCCGCGAGGAAATCAAGGACAAGCTCATCCAGGAGAAGATCTTCGCCAAGGTGACCGGCAACATCACGGTGCCGGCCGCGGAGATCGAGACGTACTACAAGGACAACGCGGAGCAGTTCACGAAGCCGCGGGAAGTCCGGCACATCCTCGTCAAGTCGAAGCAGAAGGCCGATGAGCTCTACAAGGAGCTCAAGGGAGGCGCGAGCTTTGCGGCGCTCGCGAAGAAGTTCTCGGACGACACGGCCTCCGCGAAGGAGGGCGGCAAGCTCACCGTGAGCAAGGGCCAGACGGTGGCACCGTTCGACAAGATCGCGTTCTCGATCGAGGAGGGCGAGATCTCCAAGCCGGTCAAGACCCAGTTCGGATGGCACATCATCGAAGCGCTCGCTCCGATCGAGACGACGGAGCTCAGCGAGGCGAAGCCGACGATCGAGAAGCAGCTCAAGGAGCAGAAGCAAAGGGCTGCCGCGGAGACCTGGCTGAAGCAGACCCAAGCGAAGTACGCGAAGGACGTCGTGTACGCGGCCGGCTACAAGCCACCGGCGACCGCGACGGCGACCCAGACCCAACCTCAGACAACCGGCTGAGGCCCTGACCGGCGGCGAGGGACTCGGGGAAGCGATCTCCGAGCTCCAGGAGCTCGCCGAACGGCTACGCCGGGACTGCCCGTGGGATCGCGCACAGACCGTGGGGACGATCGTCCCGCACACGGTGGAAGAAGCCTACGAGGTTGCCGACGCAGCTTCGTCCGGAGATGACGAGAAGCTCGCCGGGGAGCTCGGCGACCTGCTCTTCCAGGTCGTCTTCCTCGCGCTGCTTCTCGAAGAGCGCGGCGCCGGCGACCTGGCGGCGGTGGCGCGCGGCCTGCATGCGAAGCTCGTCCGCCGGCACCCGCACGTATTCGCCGCGGACTCCCTCGAGTCACCGGCCGCAGTCAAGGCTCGCTGGGAGGAGTTGAAGACCGAGCAGGAGGGGCGGCAGGGCATTTTCCACGACCTCCCCGAGAATCTTCCGGCGCTCATCTACGCTCGCAAGGTGCAGCGTCGCGCGGTGAGCGTTGGCTTCGAGTATCCGGATCTCGCGGGCGCGCTCGGCGATCTCGACGAGGAGTTGAAGGAGCTGCGCAACGAGCTCAGCAGGGTGCCCGAGCCTGCTCCCGAGACCGAGCCGGATCCTGCTCTCGCGGCGGAGCTCGGTGACGTTCTCTTCTCCTGGGTGAACGTCGCCCGGCGCCTGAACGTCGACCCCGAGCTCGAGCTTCGCGCCGCCTCCAGGCGCTTCGTCGAGCGTGTCGAGGGAGCCGAGCGGCTGGCCGCGGCGGAGGGGCAGACCTTCGGCGAGCTTTCGCTCGAGGAGCAGGATCGCCTGTTCGACCTGGCCAAGGAGGCCGCGCGGTGAGCTCGCCGATCCGGTCGGTTCGTGCGATTCAGATCCTGGACTCCCGCGGGAATCCCACGATCGAGGTGGAGATCACGCTCGAGTCCGACGCAGTCGGGCGCGCTGCGGTGCCATCCGGTGCATCGACCGGGCAGTTCGAGGCGGTCGAGCTCCGAGACGGCGACAGGAATGTTTATCGCGGCAAGGGCGTCCTCCAGGCCGTCGAGCACGTTGGCGGCGAGATCGCATTCGCCCTCGCCGGCCGGGATCCCGGAGATCAGCGCGCCATCGATCGGTTGCTGATCCAGCTCGACGGCACGGACAACAAGGGCCGTCTCGGTGCGAACGCGATCCTCGGCTGCTCGCTCGCTGCCGCGAAAGCCGCCGCGGCCGACGCAGGAGTTCCGCTCTACCGCTGGATCGGCGGCGAGGATGCGCACGTTCTGCCCGTCCCGATGATGAACGTGGTGAACGGGGGCGCACACGCCCAGAACACGCTCGACCTGCAGGAGTTCATGGTCGTTCCGGCCGGTGCCGAGTCGTTCGCCGAAGCGCTCGAGATCGGCGCGGAGACCTTCCATGCGCTTCGAGATCTCCTGCACGAGCGCGGCCTCGCGACCGCGGTCGGTGACGAGGGGGGCTTCGCACCGGACCTCGGCTCGAGTGAAGAGGCGATCGATGTCGTGCTCGAGGCGGCCGAGCGGGCGGGGCACCGTGACCGCGTGGCACTTGCGCTCGATCCCGCCGCGACGGAGCTCTGGCAGGACGGGCGCTACCGATTCGAAGGGCGTGAAGCGAACCCGGACGAGATGGTCGACTACTGGGCGGGCCTCACCGAGACCTACCCCATCGTCTCGATCGAGGACGGTCTTGCCGAGGACGAGTGGGTCGCATGGCGCAAGCTGACCGATCAGATCGGGAGCCGGGTTCAGCTCGTCGGCGACGACCTCTTCGTCACGAACGTCACGCGTCTACAGCGGGGAATCGAGGAGGGGGTCGCGAACGCGATCCTCGTCAAGGTGAACCAGATCGGGACGCTGACCGAGACGCTGGACGCGATCGAGCTGGCGCGCTCTCACGGGTACGCGGTGGTCATCTCCCATCGCTCCGGAGAGACGGAGGACACGACGATCGCGGACCTGGCCGTTGCCACCGGTGCCGGTCAGATCAAGACGGGCGCACCGTCTCGAACGGATCGCGTCGCGAAGTACAACCAGCTGCTCCGGATCGAGGCGGAGCTCGGCGACCGGGCCGAGTACCCGGGCTGGTCAGCGTTTCCCCGGGCAACCTGATTCGTCACGACCCCGGCATGCACTCGGCACGGGCTGCGTGCCACGTGCGTATCCGGGCGACATACGCTCATCGCGGGGGAACCAGTAATCAGGGGGTCCCCCGGGGAAGTACACCAGCCGCGGTCGCGCCGGTGCCCTCTGCTCTCTCGGCTACCGTGACCTGGTGAACAGCGGCCAGCGTCGCACGAAGATCGTTTGCACGATCGGCCCGGCCTCCTCGTCTCCAGAGATGATCGACGCGCTCGTCGACGCGGGGTTGGACGCGGCGCGACTGAACTTTTCGCACGGAGCGCACGCAGACCATGCCGAAGGCGCCCGCCTCGTCCGCGAGGCGCAGGCGCGTGCAGGGCGCCCGCTGGCCCTGATCGCCGACCTGCAGGGCCCGAAGCTCCGGATCGGAGAGCTCAAGGCCCCACTCGAGCTCGCGCCCGGCGACCGGGTGACGCTCACCGGCGACGGTGACGGCTCGGCCGGCGACCTCCCGGTGAGCCCGCCGGTTCTGCCGCAGGTCCTCCGGCCCGGGCACGACGTCCTGATCGACGACGGGCGCGTCCGCCTTCGCGTCGACGGAGTCGAAGGAGGCCGTGTTGCGAGCACGGTTGTGATCGGAGGTGTCGTCGAGGCACACAAGGGCCTGAACGTCCCGGGCGTTCCCATCCCGGTTCCGTCGCTCACCGAAAAAGACCGGCGCGATCTGGACTTCGCGCTCGGCCTCGACGTGGACTACGTGGCGCTCTCGTTCGTCCGCTCGGCCAACGACGTGCGGGAGCTCCGCGAGCTACTCCACGCCGCAGGCTCTGAGGCCCTCGTGATCGCGAAGATCGAGAAGGCGGAGGCGCTCGACGACCTGAACGGAATCCTCCGGGTCTCCGATGCGGTCATGGTGGCGAGAGGAGATCTGGGCGTCGAGATCGGCCCGGCCGAGGTGCCCCTCGTGCAGAAGCGCATCCTCCAGGCTGCGCTCGAGCGCGGGAAGCCCGCGATCACCGCAACCCAGATGCTCGAGTCGATGCTGAATCAGCCGGAGCCCACCCGGGCCGAGGCCAGCGACGTCGCCAACGCGATCCTCGACGGCACGTCGGCGCTCATGCTCTCGGGGGAGACCGCGGTCGGACGCTTTCCGATCGAGAGCGTCCAGACGATGGACAAAATCGCCCGCGCCGTCGAGCCGAGTCTCGCGTACAGGCACGAGCTCGCGCAGGACGAGCCGTTTCGCTCAGTGGGGGAGGCCATGTCGAACGCTGCCTGCGACATCGCCGAAGTGCTCGAAGCAGCGGCGGTGCTCGTCCCGACCTACAGCGGGCGGACCGCTTCGGCGGTCGCGCGCCACCGGCCCCGGCGGCCGGTCATCGCCGTTACGCACAAGCCACACGCCGCGCAGCAGCTCGCGATCGAATGGGGCGTCGTGCCCGCCCTCATCGAGCAGTGCCGGGATGTCGAGCACCTCTGGGCCGTGAGCCTGGAAGCGGCCCGCTTGACCGGCATCGTCGAGTCCGGCGACCGCGTGGTGATCACGGCCGGGACCGCGGTCAACGTCCCGGGGACCACGAACTTAATCAAGGTCGAGACCGCTTAGCCAGCGGAAGTCTCGTCCAGGAACGCGAGCACGAGCTCGTCGAACTCCTCCGGGCGCTCGAGGCTCGGGAGGTGAGCCGTGTTCGCGATCGAGGCGCGCCGTACGTGCGGGATCCCTCGTTCGAGCCGCTCGGCGACCGCGGCCATGTCGGAGACGTCTTCGTCGCCGACCATGACAAGGGTGCGTGCCTGCACCTCGCCGAGCCGTTGGGCCGCGTCCGCGACGAGCAGCTCCTCGTTGGCCTCGCCCTCGACCGGAAGCTGCAGCTCGAAGGCGCGGCGCTGCATCTCTCCGACCTGCGCGCGAAGCACAGGGTCCACCATCGAAGCGGTTCGCCGTGGTCCGTCGACCCACGTGCTCAGGTTCGCCTCGACCGCCGCCTCGAGGTCGCCACGTTCGAGGGCAGCCTCCTCCTCGGCCCCGTAAGCCTGGATCTCGTCTGACCACACGTGGCCGGGCAGAGCCGCGCCGACGAGGACGAGGCTCTCGACGAGCTCGGGGCGGGCGATCGCCAGCTCCAGGGCGACCCGGCCGCCGAGGGACACGCCCACGATGGACGCGCTCTCGAGGGCATTCACCTTCATGACCTCCGCCAGGTCAAGGGCGTGGGAGTAGGAGCCCGGCGGAATCGACGAGCGGCCGAAGCCGCGGAGGTCGTAGCGAACCGTTCTGTGTGAGCTGGAGAACGACCGCCATTGCGGCTCCCACATGCGGGAGTCGCAGATGCCTGCGTGTACGAGGACGACTCCCGGCCCCTCGCCGGCTGCCTCAGAGTGGAGCCTCACCATTGCACCGTAGCCGGGCCACCAGCAAAGCAGGAGGCAGCCCAGGGCGGTCGAATTGCGATCCCCCGTGTCCCGGTCCCGTCGACAGCGCCGTTCTCGGCTTCTCCGCTGGCTTGCCGTCGCGGTCATCGGTGTGATCGCGTTCGCCTACGTCCATCCCGTGCGCTCCTATCTGCACGCGAGAGACCAGGTGGAGGCGCGTCAGGCCGAGCTACGAACGCTCGAGCGGGAGAGGCAGGAGTTGGCACGCCGCCTCGCGCTTTCGGAGACCGATCAGTTCGTAGAGCAGGAGGCACGGCGCATCGGCCTCGTGCGGCCGGGAGAGCGCTTGTTCATCGTGAAGGGCCTTCAGGGTCACGAAAGCTGGCGGCTACGATGATCTCGTGGACGATCGGGCAGTCGTCTCCTGGCAGCTCGGAAGACCGGCTCGGCCGTTTCGCCGGGTCGCTGTCCGCTGCGTACATGGCTTTCCTGCGGTCACGGAGCAGCCGGCGGTGGGGCCGGACGGGGCGCCTTTCCCGACGACGTACTACCTGACCTGTCCCTGGCTCGTCGCCGCGCTCGCGCGCAGCGAAGCCGCCGGCGGGGTCAAGCGATGGACCGAGGCGGCGGCCTCGGACTCGGAGCTGGGCAAAAGCCTCGAACGCGCGAACGAGGAGCAACGCGAGCTCCGGCCGGAGATCGACGCTGGTATTGCCGGAACGAAGCACGGAGCACTGAAATGCCTGCACGCACATGCGGCGTTTGCGCTTGCTCGGCCGGGCTATTCGCTGGGCGATCAGATCGTCGAGGAAGTCGGCGAGCGCTGGTGCCCCGACGCACGCTGCGCCTCGGCGTCCGAGGTCGTGCCGTAGTGGCAGTTGAACACGTTCGGTACCAGTGGGACGACGGTCGGCGACGGCTCGAGGCGGCCGGGGAAGGAACCGCGCGTTCCAGGCACCTGCTCCTCCTCGTCGATGCGGTCGTCGACGAGCTCCGACGCCGGGTAGGGCAGACGTACACCCTGAAGGAGCTCGCCGGGGCCTACCGTGGCTCGGAGGAGTGGGTGCGCGAGGTCGTCCTCAGAGCGACGCCGCCGAAGGCAAGGGCGGGCGTTCGCGACACGACGCTCGTCCAGGACGCCGCTTTCGCGCTGTACGCCCACGGAGCCACCGACTACCGGCCCTGATGGAAGAACACGAAGCAGGCATCCACTCGTCGCTCGCCCGGAGGCAGGAGCGAGCTCAGGAGCGCACTCGCGCGCGGCGCCGCCGGGTGCTCGTCTGGGTGGTGTGGGCCCTTGCGATGTTCGTCGTCTTCTGCGTCGGCCTTCTTGTTGGCCGCGCGCTCGAGAGTGCTCCGCGGCCGGGGGGAACCGAAACCGGCGTCCGCAACCTGAAACCGAGCACCCTGCCCCCGTTGACCCGAACGGTGACAGTTACAACTTCGTCACCTTAGGGTACAAACCGTTAGGTGATGTCAGGTTTTCGCGGGACTCAGGGTGGTTGATCGACCGACGAGTCGCTCTGGTGCGGGGGCCAACCCCGAGTGGTTGACGCTGGGCCAGGCCGCCAAGTACCTGGGAGTCGCACAGAGCACGATTCGCAAGTGGTCTGACAGTGGGCGCCTATCCGCCTTCTACACGCCTGGAGGCCATCGCCGGTTCCGCCGTGACGACCTCGATTCGTTCCTCGGCGGATCCCGTCCTTCCAAGCGGGCGCGTCCTCTCATCCTCATCGTCGACGACGACCAGCGGCTGCGGGAATACCTGCGGGTCAACTTCGAGATGGAGGGCTATCTCGTCCGAGAGGCCGCAAGCGCCGCGGAAGGGCTCAAAGCGCTGGACGAGGAGCCGCCCGATCTCATCCTGCTCGACGTGATGATGCCGCAGGTGGACGGCTGGGAGATGCTGAGCCACGTTCGGGAGCGCCACGGAGTCGAATCGATCCCCGTCGTCATGTTCAGCGGTAAGGTCGACGAGCAGTCGGTGGAGGCCGCTCATGAGCGCGGGGCGCAAGCGTTCATCGGCAAGCCCTTCGACCCACAGCAGCTGATCGCGTCTACCAAGCAGCTGCTCAGCGCTTAGTGCCAAAGGGGCACTAACGGCTTGTCCGCGGCCGATCGCGGCGCCCTCGTTTGGGTCGTCGAGCATCGCGTCGGCTGGCTCGACCCGATCTTCATCGGCCTCACGGCGATCGGGTACGGAGGAGTCGTCTGGATTGCGCTCGCGATGGTGCTCTCGCTCGTCGAGCGCCGCTCCCTCTTGCTGCCGACGGCGTTGACCGCCCTCTCCGTCTGGGCTGCCGATCTCGTCGCAGCGATCCTGAAGAACGTCATCGACCGCCCGCGTCCGCCATCCGTCGTGCCAGAGGCGGATTCGCTGCTCGGCGGAACGCTCGGCTCGTCGCTTCCTTCCGGCCACGCCGCTACCAGCTTCGCTGGTGCAGTCGTGCTCGCCTACCTCTTCCCCCGCGCACTGCCGTGGCTCGTCATCCTCGCGGTCGCGATCAGCTTTTCACGTGTTTACGTGGGAGTCCACTACCCCTTCGACGTCCTGGCCGGGGCGGTGGTCGGGGCGAGTGTCGGGACGCTCGTAGTTCTGGCGCTCAGAGCTCCTCTGAAGCTTTCAGAAGGCCGGCGACCACGAGCAGTATCGCCGCCACCAGGCTGATCCAGATCCCGATGGAGCGGCCGAAGCCGGCGAAGTCTTCCGGGATGTCGAGGATCCGGATCAGGACGAAGACAGTGCCGAGGGCACCGAGGACGGCGATCACCATGCCGACCGGAACAGTCGGCGGCAGTTCGACGCCCGCGGCGCGCAGCAGAAGGACGGCGAGCACAGCCAGCCCCACGAACAGCACGAGCTTGCCGAGAGCACCGCTGTGCCAGGCGAGGATGGAGACGTCCAGTCCTTCGACCGATCCCGTGTACCAGCCCATGAACGAGCTCAGCGTGAAGATGAGCGCGGCGACCCAGGCAAGCCCTTCACCCGGCGTCCAGAAGCTGGCGCTCGGGAGGCGTCGGCGTGGGTTTTCCTCGAGTTGCATCAGAGCCCGAAGAGCGCCTGGATCTGATCCCAGATCGTCAGACTGATCAGGACGGCTGCAAGCAGGAGCAGAAAGAGGAGCACGGTAAACCGGCGCCGCGCGCGCTGTCGTTCGAGCTTGTGCTCGATCCGCGCACGCCGCTTGGCGCGCTCGACTCTCAGGTTCCGCTCGACAGCCGGCGTGGGTCGGACCTGCTTGGGACGCTCGGCCCGTCGCGGGGCTGGGGCGGGCATGACGCGTGATTGTTCCCGGTCAGGGGCCGAACTGCAAATCCGGTCGGCGTTTATCTAGGGCCATAATCACCGGGAATGGTGCAGTTCGTAGAGGGCCCCAACCCGTCGGGGGGCGTCGCCAAGCTGGACGACGCCGCTGCCATCGACGCCTTTACCGCCGCGACGACGATGATTCTGGACGGCGGGCCGGTGCAGGGCGCCCTGACGGAAATCGTTCGGGCAGCTGCGCTCGCCACGCACTCCGATCTCGCAATCGTACGCCGGGTGCGGGCCGGGCAACTCGAGGCCCGTGGGGTCTTTGCCCGAGCCGCCTCGGTCATTCCCGAGCTCGAAGGATCGGCCCTCTCCCTCGCAGACCTGTCACTCGAGGAAGCGAGTTTTCGGTCGAGCGGGGTCGAACTGCCGCAGGCGTTTGCTCGCGCAGCGCGGCTTTCGCGTGCTGGAATCGTCCACCTCTTCCCGGTCGACGGCGCTGGCGGTCCCGCAGGATCCCTCGAGCTGTACAGCCGCGAGGAGGATCTCTCTAAGCGGGAACGGGCTCTGGCTCGGCTCGCAGCGGCCCATCTAAGCATTTGTCTCCGCCTTGCCGACGCACTCCAAGGAACGGGGAACGGACGGCAGGCTGGTCCCACGCTCGAAACCCTCGCCGGCGCCCTCGCGGCGGGATCGGATGAGGCGGAGACAGCGGAGCACATCGTCCGTCTGGCGGTCGGGGCCACGGGTGCGGCGGGAGCGCTGCTCTGGCGGATCGAGCCTTTCGGGCCGCCGGCGTTTCTAGCGGCCCATGGCCTGGAAGGGCGGCTTCCGGACTTCGAGGAAGCCGTGAGGGTGATCGAGGGCGCAATCGAGCGGCGAGACGGCAACTCCTCCGAGCGCCCCGAAAGCACGGTCGTCCTCCCGCTCGGTGAGCCTCCGACCGGCGCTCTGCAGCTCATCTATGACGGCCCTGTGGCCCCAGCGGACGCACCGAGCCTCTCGGCGTTCGCCGCCCGCGCCGCAGTGGCTCTGCGGCGG
This sequence comes from uncultured Actinomycetes bacterium, assembly GCA_963722715.1. Lineage (GTDB taxonomy): Bacteria > Actinomycetota > Thermoleophilia > Gaiellales > Gaiellaceae > DASQGA01. The sequence goes on from CAVROA010000018.1 coordinate 41,193, forward strand.
GCCCGTCGCGCGGCGCTCGTCCAGGACGAGCTGCGTCGCTCACAGACGCTGATCGCGGTAGTCGGCCAGGCAATCTCCGAGCTGTCCCTCGCGCACACGCTCGAGACGGCGGTTGAGCGCGTCGTCGAGCTGACGGGGAGCGGAGAGGTGGCCGTCTACCTGCGCGAGGCGGACCGGCTGACCGCGCCCGCCGCCTCGGTCGGGCTCCAGGGGCCGCACGTGGAGATCGCCGAGCTACTCCTCGAGCTGGCGCTGGGCCCGTTTCGCGGCCGCGGGTTCGTCTCGGTCGAAGATGCAGGCCGGGACCCGCGGTTGGCCGGGCTCGCGCCTGCGGTTTCAGAGGTTGGGATCGGGCGGGCGCTACTCGTCCCACTTGTCGTTCAGGACGACGTGATCGGAGCACTCGGGGTCTACGGTCGCCGGCCCAGACCGTTTGGGGACGAGGAGCAACGGCTCCTGCTTGCTCTTTCGAGCCAGCTGGCGGTGGCGGTCCAGAACGCGCGGCTGCACGAGCGGACAAAGGAGCTCGGATTGGTCCTCGAGCGGACGCTCAGATCGGAGCGAAAGGCGGCCCGCCAGCTCCGGGGGCTGTTCGAGATCTCGAACTCGTTCGCGCGGAGCCTCTCGCTCGACGCCACGCTCGACGCGGTCGCGAAGACGATGGTCGAGCTGTTCGACCTGGATGCGGCCGCGATTCGCATGCCGGACGAGCGGGGTGAAGCGCTCGTCACGAAGGCGATTCACGTGGCTGATGCGTCGCTCCGGGCGCCTGCCGAGACGATCCTCGCGCGCCCGCAGCCCCTTCAAGCGCCGCTCGCGCGCCGGTTTCTCCGGGCCGGGAAGCCGACCCTGCTGGCACCGGGGACGGCCGCCTACACGGACTCGCACCTCCTGCTCGAGCCCTTCCTGGCCAAGGGATCCTCCGCTGCCGTGATCCCGATGGCGACGCCCGGCGAGGTTCTCGGCACGCTGACCCTGCTCTCGCTCGACCCGGCCCGCCCGCTGGACCAGGAGACGGTGGATGCCGCGATGACGGTCACCTCACAGGCTGCGCTCGCGATCGACAACGCGCGCCTTTCCCAGCAGCAGAAGGACTTCGCCGAGACGATGCAGCGGTCGCTTCTGCCGAGCGACCTGCCGGAAGTGCCCGGGCTCGAGCTCGGGCACGTCTACGAGTCGTCGGCTGAAGTCGAGGTCGGCGGCGACGTCTACGACTTCCTCCTCCTCGAGGACGGTCGCCTCGCCGTCGTCCTCGGCGACGTCACCGGCAAGGGGATCGGGGCCGCGGCAGACATGGCGATGGCGAAGTTCACCTTCAGGGCGCTCGCCCGAAGCTACCCGGAGCCGTCGCATTTTCTGGCCCAGGCGAACGAGGTCGTGTTCGAGGAGATGGAGCTCGGAAAGTTCATCACCATGCTCTACGTGGTGGTTGACCCATCGCGCGGCTTGGCATCCTGTGCGAGCGGCGGTCATCCGCCGCTCCGCCTGGTGCGGCCGGACGGCAGCGTGACGGCCGTAGATGTGCAAGGCATGGCGCTCGGGATCGACGTGGACCAGGTGTACCCCGAGCAGAAGGTGGGCCTCGAGCCCGGTAGCGCACTCGTCCTCTACACGGACGGGATCACCGAGGCCAGGCGGCGCGGCGAGCTCTACGGAGAGAGCCGTCTCGACGCTTCGCTCGCGCGGCACGCGAGACTGCCGGCGCAGCAACTCGCCGAGCAGGTCGTAGCCGACACACGCGCGTTCTCCGGAGGCGACCTGGCGGACGACTGCGCCGTGGTCGTGCTCCGCTTGGCACCCTAGGTTCGCGTGCGCGCCGGCTGTCGACCAACCATCTAGACGAGTGCCGACGGCATTCGTCCCCGCCACCGAGTCTCGCGTGAGTGGCGTCCGGCTCTCGGTCCTGGTGTTCGTGGCCGGCTGCGCGACGCTCGCGACTGAGATCTCCGCCTCACGTCTGCTCGCCCCCTACTTCGGTAGCTCGACGATCGTCTGGGCGAACATCATCGGGCTGATCCTCATCTACCTGTCGATCGGCTACTGGCTCGGTGGCAAGCTCGCAGACCGACGCCCCGAGCCTCGGCTGCTCGGGCTTCTTGTCCTCGTCGCCGCGGTCGTGATTGCAGCGACGCCGTTCATCGCCCGTCCGATTCTCGACCTGGCGGTGAAGGGGCTGGACGCCGCGACGGTAGGCGCCGTCGTCGGCTCGTTCTTCGCCGCGCTCGCGCTCTTCGCGATCCCGGTGACGCTCCTCGGGGCAGTCTCGCCATTCGCGATCCGGCTCTCGATCTCCGACGTCGAGCAGGCGGGGACGGTCGCCGGGCGCCTCTACGCGCTCTCGACGGTCGGGAGCATCGTCGGCACGTTTCTGTCCGCCCTCGTCACGATCCCGCTCCTCGGCACGCAGCGCACGATGCTCGGCGCCGCGGCCCTACTCGTGTTCGGAGCGGCACTGCTCCTCGGACGCCGGTGGCAGCTCCTGACCCTCGTCTTCCTGGCACTCCTCCTGATCCCGGCCGGCGTCGTCAAGGCGACGCCGGGGCTGCTCTACGAAACGGAATCCCGCTATCAGTACGTCCAGGTGGTCGAGCGGGACGACAGGTCGCGCGTGCTGAAGCTGAACGAGGGCGTGGCCGTCCACTCGCTCTGGCAGCCGGACTCCGTCTTGACCGGCGGAGAATGGGACATGTTCCTCATGGTGCCGCCGCTCCTGGACGGGCCGGTGCGGCGCATGTGCGTGATCGGAAACGCGGCCGGAACGATCGCGCGTGCCTACGGTGAGCTCTACCCTGACGTCGAGATCGACGGTATCGAGATCGATCCGAAGGTCACCGAGGCCGGGCGGCGGTTCATGGGCCTCGACGACAACCCTCGGCTCCACGTCGTCACGGCCGACGGACGCCCCTTCCTCCAGGCGACGGACGAGCGTTACGACCTGATCGTCGTCGACGCGTACCGCCAGCCCTATATCCCGTTCTACCTCGCAACGCGCGAGTTCTTCCGCCTGGCCCGGGAGCGCCTTGTACCAGGCGGCGTTCTCGCTCTGAACGTCGCCCAGGTGCCCGGCGACGATCGTCTCTCCGAGGCGATTGGAAGCACGCTTCTGGCCGAGTTCCCCCAGGGCTGGGCCTGGAAGCCACTGCGCTTCAACGAGCTGATGCTCGGCTTCGATCAGCCGGTTGGACGCCTGGAGGTCCTCGACCGCGCCCGGCACGTCGACCCGCGGATCGCCTCGCTGGTGCCGCTCTTCGAGCGGCAGCTCCGTCCCGTGCGCACCGAAGTGAGCGCGCTGACAGACGACCGAGCGCCCGTGGAGTGGCTGACCGACCGGATGATCGTGGACTACATCGCGGAGGGTGGCGGAGACATCGAGGAGGATCTCCTGCCGACGGCGCCGTGAGACTGCGCGCCGAGGACGGTCGGTTCCTTCGGATCGCGCACCGGGGAGCCGCCGCGCTCGCGGCCGAGAACTCCCTCGCCGCAATCGAGGCGGGGCTTGCGGCCGACGTCGACCTCATCGAGTTCGACGTGCTGGAGCTGGGAGGACGGCTCGTCGTCGCCCACGCACCCGAGCTCGCGGTCCCGGGCGGCCCGACACTGGACGATGCACTCGAGCTCGCCAGGGCCTCTCGGCCCGAGCTCGGGCTGGACGTCGACCTGAAATGGCACGGGTACGAGGAGCGGGTGATCGAGACGATCCGCCGCCACGGGCTCGTCGAGCGAACGCTGATCTCCTCCTGCTTCGCACCGAGCCTGCGTGAGGTTCGGAGGCTCGAGCCCCGGCTGGCGACGGCGTTCGCCTATCCGTTCGACCGGTATCGGGCCAGTGAGCGCCGTGTTGTGCCGGAGACGCTCATCAGGGCGAGCCTGGCCGCAATGAAGCAGGCACTCCCGGCCAGGATCCAGCGGATGCTGCTTCGAGCCGAGGCTGACGTGGCCACCCTCCACTGGCTCGTCATTTCGCCGCGCCTCGTCGAACGCTGCCACGACGTCGGAGCCGGCGTCTGGGCCTGGACCGTGAACGACCCGAACGTGATCGAGTCGGTCGCCGCCGCCGGTGTCGACGGGGTGATCAGCGACGATCCGCGGCTGTTCGCCGCCTGAGGCTTGTGAACGTCGGGTCGCAGCCGTACCATTTGCGCACCTTGCGCCGCACGTTGCTTTTAGCCGGGATTCTCGCGGCGCTCTTTCCCAGTCCTGCCCGTGCGGACGATCCGCCTCCCAAGATTGCGGCGGGAGTGGTCGCTGCCGGCGTTGATCTGACCGGCATGACCAGAGAAGCGGCAATCACAGCCCTCGAAGCCTCATTTGCCCGACCGCTTAGCTTCCACTTCCGCACGAGCACCTGGCGGATCACGCCGCGCGAGCTCTGGGCGAAGGCGTTCGTCGGCGAGGCGGTGACCGCGGCTCTTGCGGCTCAGCCGGGCACGAAGATCCCGCTCGCCGTCCAGATCAACCACTGGAAGATTGGCACCTACGTGGAGATGCTCAACCGCAAGCGCTCGCGCGCCCCGCGCAACACCCGCCTCTACCTCCTGAACCTGCGGCCGAGATTCACGAAGCCGCGGAGCGGCTGGCGGGTTCGCCAGCTCGTGATGCGAAGCCTGATCGGGCACGCCCTTCGCTACCACAAGCGCGGGCCGATCGAGCTCGTCATTCAGACGGTGCTGCCCCGGATCACGCCGGCCAGCTACAGCTCGATCATCGTGATCCGCCGCGGCGCCCACACGCTGTCGCTCTACCGGCGCACTACGTTCGTCCGCCGCATGGGCGTCGCCGTCGGCCAGCCGGCCTTTCCGACCCCGATCGGGCGCTTCTCGATCGTGGTCAAGGCTCGAAACCCGTGGTGGTACCCGCCCGACTCCGCCTGGGCCGAAGGGCTCGAGCCGATTCCGCCGGGCCCCGGCAATCCCCTCGGCACGCGGTGGATGGGCCTCTCCGCGCCGGGCGTCGGCATCCACGGCACCCCCGACGCGGCATCGATCGGCTATTCGGCGTCCCACGGGTGCATCCGCATGCGGATCCCGAACGCAGAATGGCTCTTCGATCGCGTCTCGGTCGGCACGCCGGTCTTCATCGTCCGCGCGTAACCCCGCGGCCGGTGACCCTTCACGCAATGCGAGCCCGCTCCTGACCCGCGATCACGCTGCGCCAGGAACCACCCTCGACCTTGCCAAGGCCACCGGCCTTGACCGCGGCCGAGTGCGGCCCCTGGCTTGGTGCTCGCGACCCAGGAAGCTAGACAGCATCACCTGAAGGGTCACTAGACTCGATTGCGGGCATGGCCCGCCGCGGCAAACTCATCCTGCAGGTGGCCGCCGTCTCGGTGGTTGCCCTCCTGATCGCGCTCTTCGCGTGGCAGCTCGCAACGAAGGAGCAGGCGCGCGGGCTCACGGCCGCCCTGGAGCGGGGCGAGACGCCGGCGGCTCCTGCCTTCACCCTCTCGCGCCTCGCTGGTGACGGCGAGGTCTCGCTTGCGTCGCTCCGCGGGAAGGCGGTCGTACTCAACTTCTGGGCTTCCTGGTGCGAGCCGTGCAAGGAGGAGTCGCCGCGACTCGAGTCGGCGTGGAGGCGCTACCGCGACGAGGACGTTGTCTTCCTCGGCATCGACGTCAACGATTTCCAGGGAGACGCGAAAAAATTCGTGGAGCGCTACGGACTGACGTATCCAATCCTCCACGACGGGCAAGGGTCGACGATCGGCCGCTACGGCGTCACCGGCTTTCCGGAGACGTGGTTCGTGGGACGGAACGGAAATCTCGTCGGCGACCCGCATCCAGGGCCCCGTCAAGGATTCGGAGCTGAACGAGTACATCCGGCGCGCGCTGGCGGAGTCGTGAGGAGGACACTCGTTCTCCTGGTGGCAGCAGCGGTCGTCGCTGTTCCTTCCGCGCGCGCAAGCGAGCAGCGTCCGACTCTCGCAGACCTCGCAAACGAGGTCATCTGCCCGACCTGCCACACCACGATCGACCAGTCGAGCTCCCCGATCGCGCTGCGCATGAAGGCGTTCATCCGAGAGCGGATCGCCGCCGGCGACACGAAGAGCGAAATCAAGGACAAGCTCGTCACCCAGTTCGGCGAGAGCGTGCTGGCGGCACCGCCCAGGAGTGGCTTCAACCTGCTCGCCTGGCTTCTGCCACTCGTGGGAGCGGCAGTCGGGGCGGCCGTGCTCGCGTTGCTCGCGCGGCGGTGGCGCGGCGGCAAGCCGGAGTCTTCGGAGCTGGTGCCGTCCTCCAACGGAAGGTCGGCGCTCACACCGGATCTCGACCGGCGGGTGGACGAGGAGCTCGCCCGCTTCGACCGCTAGTGGAAGCGAAGATCCTGCCTGTCTTCCTGGCCGGGATGGTCTCGTTCGTGACGCCCTGCATCCTTCCGCTCGTCCCCGGCTACCTCTCGGTCGTGTCCGGGACACAGCCCGGTGTGGGAGGCCGGCGCGTGGTGGCCGCGAGCCTCCCGTTCGTGCTCGGTTTCACGCTCGTTTTCGTCGCGCTCGGTGCCGCGGTCGGAGCCGTCGGCGGGCTCACTCAGACGAGCAAGCAGGTTGCCGGGATCGTGCTCGTCGTCTTCGGCTTCGCCTTCCTCGGGTTGTTGCCCTTTCCGCTCATGGAGAGGCTGGTCGCGCCGGAGCTCGTGCAGGGGGCGAGCCGGCGCGGATCACGCGTCTTGCTCGGGGGCGCGTTTGCGGTCTGTGCGGCCCCCTGTGTGGGGGCGTTCCTGGCCCCCGCGCTCGCGCTCGCGGGGTCGCGGGGAACGGTCGCCCAGGGATCGCTCCTTCTCTTCGTGTACTCACTGGGTCTCGCGGTGCCGTTCGTCGCGGTCGGAGCAGGTCTTACCTGGGCCACCCAGGCCTCGCGCTGGCTCCGTGACCGTTACCGGATCCTCCAGGCTGTCGGTGGCACGATCCTGGTCGCCTTCGGCCTGCTCCTCTTCTTCGGGCGGGACTGGTGGCTGAACGTCGCCTTGAACCGCCTGCTCAACTTCCTCGGTGCCTAGGCAGGCGGCTTGAAGAAGACGATCTCCCGCCCGATGCCCTCGAAGCCGAGCCCCCTGTAGAGGTCGACCGGGCCTTCGTCCTCGTTGACCACGAGGAAGACGAGATCGTGCCCAGCCTCGAGGGCCGCGAGCGCAGCGGTCGCGACCACCGCTCTCGCCAGCCCTTTGCCCCGCTCGGCCCGGAGCGTGCTCACGGACTCGATCTGTGCGGTGATCCCGTCCGAGTAGAGCTCGCACCAGCTCGTCGCGCTCCCGGCGTCCAACGTTGCGAACGCACGCACGTCCAGCGCCTGCTCGGTGAAGGTAGAGATCGCAAGGATCTGCTCGATCTCGTCGTCGCTTGTGGTCGGGTCCTCACCGAGCAGGAACGCTCGCTCCGAGCCCTTGATCGACGCCCGCTCCACCTCGACGACGTCGTGAGCCCGCTCGGGCGGGCGAAGCTCGTGGAGTGCCATGACGAGATTTCGGTCGATGCGCCATCCGAGCTCCCGGAATCCCGGCGCCAGGCGTGCGGCTGTCTGCTCACCGTGGACGACGATCTTTCGGTGCGCGACTTCTTTCGCATGGAGGCGGTCTGCGTCTGCAGCGAGACGAGCGGCGCTCGTATCTAGCGGAAGCTCCTCCACGCGGACGAAGTTCAGGTCCCTGATCAGCGGGAGGTCGGGCTGCCGAAAAGCCACGCCGAGCGCGAAGGCTTTGCGCTCGGTGGGATCCCGATCCTGGATCCCGCGGATGAAGGCCAGCGCCCGTTCCAACTCTTGGCCGCCGGGGAGCGCGGAGGCGAGGCGAAGCTCGGGCAGGGTCGGAAAGGAGGCGAGAGCGAGGTCGAGCGTATGCAGGAGCCCGCCCACGTCGAGCCCTTCGTGGCTCGGCGCGTACGGCGTCAGCCTCCGGCGGGCCTTCTCGAGCTGCCTCTTGCTTCCGACCTCGTTTTGCCGCTCCTCCTGCAACCAGGCGACGACGGTGTGGACGAGCCCCTGGTAGAAGTCGCGTTCGCCGGCCTCGGCCCGGCGCCAGACCGCCTCGAACGCCTCGTGCGCCTCGAAGTACTCGCCGCGTGCCGCGAGCTCGAGACCGCGCTCGTAGTCCGCCCCGGCCACCCGCTCGAACTTAGCAAAGCACTACTGGCGCGTCCTAAGCGGTGGTAGGCTCCGCGCGTGGCGACGATCCTGCTCGCGGGGGTCGATGTCTTCTTTCGAGGGAAGCTCGACGCGCTGCTGGGCTCCGGCCACAAGATCATCACGACGGAGAACGTCGATCCCCCCGATCTCGTCATCGTCGACATCGCGCGCGTCGACCCCGAGGAGGTCGCTGAGACCTTCCCGGACATCCCCATTCTCGGCTACACGAACCACACCGACACTGCCGGCCTGCGGGCCGGGCAGACCGCTGGGTTCGACCGGGTCGTCGTCCGTTCGGCCCTCGCCGAGCGCGCTCCCCAGATCGTCGACGAGCTCGTTCCGTAGAGATAAGGCGCGAATCGCGCTTTGCTTCTGGCCTGAAAAGGGGAGACGGGCGGCCCAAGGGCCGCCCGCAGTGATTGACCAACCGACAGACGGTGACTGCGGCGCCCACGTCCGTCGCTCTGTCTTGACTATCGTCACCATTCGGGTTCCGCTCGCTCCCTCGGTAGAGGGAGCCGGGCGACGGTACGAGTCTCGGAACGCGCTGATTAGACTCAGGCCATGACGTACATCATCGGCGAGCCGTGCATCGACATCAAAGATCTTTCCTGTGTCGACGTCTGCCCGGTCGACTGCATTCACCAGGCGGACCGCATGCTCATCATCGACCCCGAGGAGTGCATTGACTGCGGCGCTTGTGAGCCCGAGTGCCCGGTCGAGGCGATCTTCCCCGAGGACGCGCTCCCGGAGAAGTGGGAGCCCTTCGTCAAGATCAACTACGCCTACGGGGACGGGATGGACGTCATCAACGAGCTCGTCGACCAGTACGCGACCGAGCACAACGTTCAGAACCCGCCACTGGAGTAACCGTCCTAGGCGGGAGTGAGCCGGAGCTCGCGCGGAATGTGGCGCTCCAGCAGGAGGGCGCCGACACCTGCGACGAGGCAAACCGCTGCGGCACCGGGCCAGAGGGCAAGCGGTGCGTGGCCGAGGACGAAGCCCCCGACCGACGGGCCGACGATGAAGCCGATGTCCCAGGAGATGGCCGAGAGAGCCATGTAGCGGCCTCGTAGCCGGGGTGGTGCCAGATCGGCGACGAGCGCTCCCTGGGTGGGGCCCTGGAAGCACTCTCCGAGTCCGAAGATCACGACCGCGAGACCGAACACCGCCGCCGCCGAAGTCGCCTCGAGCCAGGTCCCCCCGGCCAGGACGATCAGCCAGGCCGACGCCCAGAGGCCGGTCATGAACGCGAGCGCTTTCATTCTGCGCCGGCCCTCCAGCAGCTTGGCGACGGGCAGCTGGGCCAGCACGATCACGAGCGTGTTGACGAAGAAGAGGAGCCCGATTGCCCGCTCGCTGACCCCGGCTTCCTCGTGCGCGAAGACGGGCAGTAGTTCGAACTGCGCGTAGCCCGCGGCGACGAAGAGCACGTTCAGGAGGACAAGTCCGACGAACGCTCGGTGCCGAAGGACATCGCGGTAGCGTCCACGAACGGCCCCCGCTTCGGCGAGCGGCAGCTCGGGGTCGGGGACGAGTGCGAGGATCGCCGCGAAGACGAGAAAGGTGACGGCGTCCACCAGGAAGAGCACGGTGAACGTCGACGGCTCCGACGTAACCGCAATCAGCCCTCCCGCGATACCACCCAGCCCGATGCCGAGGTTCCTGGACACGCGCTGGAGCGCATAGGCCGCATGACGGCGCGCCGGCGGCGTCAGTCCCGCGAGTAGGGTCGACTGGCTTGGCCAGAAGCCGCTGTTTCCCGCACCTGCGACGGCGGCCAGCGCAAAGGCGTGCCAGGTCTCGTCGATCAGTGGGAAGCACCCCCACCCGATCGCCATGAGGACAAGCGCGGTCGCGAGCGTCCCACGCCCGCCGAAGCGGTCGATCAGGAGGCCGGTTGCGGGGGTAACGACGAGCCCGACGGCGCTGTGCACGGCCAGCACGAGCCCGGCCGTCGCGAGCGAAAGCCCGCGCACGTTGTGGAGATAGATCACGATGAACGGGAAAGTGACGCCGTTCCCGAAGGCGTTCGCGAGCCCTCCTGCCTCCATCGTCCAGACGGAGCGGGGCAGCTTCGGGTCGAGGCTCCGGAAGTAGCCGAGAAGCGAGCTCAAGGGCCCGTATTAAGGCTCCAGAGTGGCCCAGATCTCGAGCTTCGCCTTGACGCGCGCGATCACGTCGTCCGTGAACTCCGTCGTCGTCGCATGGCCGCCGAGGTCGGCCGTGCGTGTGCCGGACGAGACGGCCTCGAGGGCTGCTTCGCGAATTGCCCGGCCGGCTGCATGCGCCTCCCTACCGTCGATGTGCGTCAGGAGCGCGCTCGCCGCCAGGATCATCGCCATCGGGTTGGCGATGTTCTTCCCGAAGAGCGCCGGCGCGGTCCCGTGCGCCGCCTCCGCCATCAGGGCCCGCGGGTTGTAGCTCTCGTCGAACGCGACGAGGAGCGACTCGGAGCCTGCGATCGAGCCGAAGAGGGGGAGGACGAGGTCGCTCAGGATGTCCCCGTCGCGGTTCAGCGAGGGGATGACGAGGGGCTCGCCGGCGGCGCCGATGAGGAGTGCGAAGGTCGCGTCGATCAGCTGCGGCTCGTAGGGGACGTCGGGATGCCGCTTGGCAGCCTCGTCCATCTCCTCCTTCAGCATCCCTTCGTAGACCGGGCTGACGGTGTACTTGGGCCCGCCGAAGACCTTGGCGCGAGTTCGCTCCGCATGGAGAAACGAGAACTCGGCCACGGCGCGGCAGATCCGTCGCTCGATTCGCTCAGTTCGGAAAGCGACCTCGTCCTCGCCCTCGCCTTCGCGCCATTCCTTCGCGCCGTAAGCGTCCCCGACTGCCATGCGGACGACGGAGATCGGAAAATGCGCTCCGCCGATCGGCACCACACCGGGGATCCGGCGTCCGGTCCGGACGATCACGTGGCCTCCGATGTCCTCCCGCAGGATGCGGTTCGGGCTCCCCACGTCGCCGGCTCCCTCGGGGGTCACGGTGGCTGCCTTCAGACCGAGCCCGGCCTCACGGATTGCCGTAGCCGCCTCGGTGCACGACAGCGTTCTCCGTCGCTCGCCGGCTTGCGAGCGAGAGGTCGTAGCGGGGCAGCTCGAGCTCGAGCCCGATCACGTCGGGCGCGAGAACCCGGAGCGACTCCTCCAGGAGCTCCTGGCCTGTCTCGTCCCCTTCGAGGACGACGATGGTCGAGGTCTCCACGGGCGCCGAGTCTATCCGCGTCCCGGTCCCGCTCCCGGGACAGAAAATCGGCGCGGTTGCTAAGTTTCGCGGCTCGAGCCAACGGGGGACGGAGGGCGATGGCTGGTGTGACGTTCGATCGGGTGAGCAAGATCTACCCGGACGGCACCCGTGCCGTTTCGGGGATGGAGCTCGAGGTCGAAGACGGCGAGTTCATGGTCCTCGTCGGTCCTTCCGGTTGCGGCAAGACGACCGCGCTCAGGATGGTGGCCGGGCTCGAGGAGATTTCCGAGGGCATCCTCCAGATCGGCGATCGCACCGTGAACAACGTGCCTCCCCGGGACCGCGACATCGCGATGGTCTTTCAGAGCTACGCGCTCTATCCACACCTGACGGTCTACGACAACATCGCCTTCGGGCTTCGGCTTCGCAAGGAGAAGAAGGACGAGATCGACAAGCGCGTCCACGAGGCTGCGACGTTCCTCGGCCTCGAGCCGCTCCTGAAGCGAAAGCCGCGTGCGCTCTCCGGCGGTCAGCGGCAGCGCGTGGCGATGGGCCGGGCGATTGTCCGCCGCCCGCAGGCCTTCCTGATGGACGAGCCGCTCTCGAATCTCGACGCCAAGCTCCGCGTGCAGACCAGGGCCGAGATCAGCCGCATCCAGAGCGACCTGGGAACGACCACGATCTACGTCACCCACGATCAGGTCGAGGCGATGACGATGGGCGACCGCGTCGCCGTCATGCGGAAGGGCGAGCTGCAGCAGGTGGCGCCTCCGCAGGAGCTCTACGACTACCCGGTCAACATCTTCGTAGGCGGCTTCATCGGAAGTCCGTCCATGAACCTTCTCGAAGCGAAGCTCGAGCGGAGCGGGAACGGGTTCGTGGTCGTGGCCGGTAGCCAGCGGATTGCGCTCGGTGAGGAGACGCTCTCGGCCCGACCGGCGCTCGCCGACCGGGTCGACAAGCCGATCATCCTCGGGATCAGGCCCGAGGATCTCGAGGACGTCGCCCTCACTCCCGACGCTCCCGAGGATCGCCGCCTCCAGGGCCAGGTCGAGCTTCGGGAGGCGCTTGGATCCGAGATCATGGTGCACTTCGCCGTCGATGCGCCGCCGGCCTTGACCGAGGACGTCAAGGAACTGGCCCTCGACGTTGGCGATGAACGAGTGGCCCAGGCCGACGGCGACCGACCGCAGAAGACGACGATCGTCGGGCGCTTCGGCGCCCGCTCTGAAGTTCAGCTCGGAGATCGCGTGGAGGTAGCTGTGGACACACGCGCTCTTCATTTCTTCGACCCCGAAACGGGGCTCGGTATCTACGACGGACCAACGAAAGGAGCCGCATGAGAAGGCATCGCTTCCATCTCGTCACGCTCCTGCTTGCCCTCGCGCTCGTCGCGATGGCGGCCGGTTGCGGTGGCGACGGAGACGAGGAAGGGTCGACCGGTGGCGAGGCCACCGGAACCGCCGAGGGGTCGGGTGGCGCCTCCGGAAGCATCTCGATCATGGGCGTCTGGACCGGCCCCGAGCAGAAGAATTTCCAGGCAGTGCTCGACGGATTCACCGAGGCGAACCCGGACGTGGACGTCAAGTACACGTCTGCAGGCGACCAGCTGCCGACGCAGCTCTCGACAGCTGTCGAGGGCGGTAACCCACCCGACATGGCCCTTCTGCCGCAGCCGGGGCTTGTGAAGGACTTCGTCGGGAAGAACGCGCTGAAGTCGCTCGATTTCATGAAGGACGACGTGCAGACGAATCTCGGTGAGGATGCGGTCACTCTCGGTTCGGTCGACGGGACGCTTTACGGCTTCATTTTCAAGGCCGCCAACAAGTCGACCATTTGGTACAACGTCAAGGCGTTCGAGGATGCCGGCGTCGAGCCGCCCGAGACCTTCGACGACCTGACGGCGGCCGCGGAGACCATCAACGCCTCTGGTCTCCCGGCCTACTCGATCGGTGGGGCGGACGGTTGGACGCTCACCGACCTGTTCGAGAACATCTACCTTCGCCAGGCCGGTCCCGAGAAGTACGACCAGCTGTCCACACACGAGATCCCGTGGACGGATCAGTCGGTTAAGGACGCCCTGACGACGATGGCCCAGATCCTCGGCGACGAGGCCAACATCGCGGGCGGGAAGTCCGGAGCGCTCCAGACGGACTTCCCGACTTCTGTCGCGAACGTGTTCTCCGACAGCCCGAAGGCCGCGATGGTGATCGAGGGCGACTTCGTTCCGGGGGCCGTCGAGTCGAGCCTCGAGCCTGAGACCGGCTACAACGTCTTCCCGTTCCCCTCCATCGACGACTCGCCCGCGATGGTGGTGGGCGGCGGTGACACCCTCGTTCTCTTCAACGACACGCCTGCCACAGAGGCGCTTGCCAAGTACCTGACGACTGCGGAGGCTGCCCAGATCTGGGCCGAGAAGGGCGGTTTCGCCACGCTCAACAAGGATCTCGACCCGAGCGTCTACCCGGACGCGATCCAGCAGACCACCGCGGGGGCGATCGGCGAGGCGGAGACGTTCCGCTTCGATCTCTCCGACCTGCAGCCGGCCGAGTTCGGCGGCACTGTCGGCCAGGGGGAGTTCAAGCTCTTCCAGGACTTCCTCAAGAACCCCGACGATGTCGACGGGATCGCGCAGCAGCTCGAGGCCGCGGCGAAGAAGGCATACGGCTAGGCATCGATGAGCGGTAGCGGCACCGTCGCCGGAGAACCACCTCCGATCGCCGCTCCGCAATCGGGGGAGCCCGGTCGCTGGCGCAAATACGCGCTGGCGGCCGGCTTCCTCGCGCCTGCAGTCTTCTTCCTCGTGATCTGGATCGTCTATCCGACGATCCGGACGATCTTCCGGAGCTTCTTCGACAAGAGCGGAGAAGACTTCGTCTGGTTCGACAACTACAAGCAGATCTTCACGAGCGACGTCCTCCTGACGGCCGTCAAGAACAACTTCATCTGGATCGCGATCGTGCCGGCGCTCGTCACCATCTTCGGGCTGATCTTCGCCGTCCTGACGGAGCGGGTCAGCTGGTCGGTCGCCTTCAAGACCTGTGTCTTCATGCCGATGGCCATCTCCGCCTTCGCAGCGGGCATCACGTGGCGCATCGTGTACATCGAGAATCCGGACCAGGGCGCTTTGAACGCCGCGATCGCGGTCGTTCACGACACGGTGAACCCGCCCGGTGTTCTCTCGAGTGCGAGGCCCTCGACCGAGGACCTGGCGGGGTCTCCGTCAGGCGGTCTCACACTGAAGCAGCCGCTCAAACCGGGGGAGGTCGCCCTGCTCGGTCTGACGGCCGTTGCGGCCGACGAGGTACCGGAGGACGCCAAGCAGGCCGCCCAGCCCGAGCCTCTCCAGGGCGGCATCAAGGGGGTCGTCTGGCGGGACTTCAAGCCGGGCGGCGGCACTCCCGGGCAAAGTCGAGCCCGAAGAGCTCGGGCTGCCCGGTGTCACCGTTGAGCTTCGCGATTCCGGAGGGAAGTCGATCGAGTCCGCCAAGACGGAGCCCGACGGCACCTTCGAGTTCCCCTCCGTCGAGAACGGGGAGTACCAGGTCGCAATTGGCCCCGCGACCTTTGAGAAGCCTTTCGGCGGCGTCAGCTGGCTCGGCGAGAAGCTCGTGACGCCGTCCATCATCATCTCCTACCTCTGGATCTGGGCCGGGTTTGCGATGGTCGTGATCGCAGCGGGCCTCGCAGCCGTCTCGCGCGAGGTGCTCGAGGCGGCACGGACCGACGGCGGCACCGAGTGGCAGGTCTTCCGCCTCGTCACCGTGCCCCTCCTGGCACCCGTCCTCACCGTGGTCTTCGTGACCATGTTGATCAACGTCCTCAAGGTGTTCGACATCGTCATCTCCATTGCGCCCGGGTCCGTGCAGGACGATGCAACCGTCCTCGCCCTCTCGATGTGGCGCACCGCCTTCAGCGGCTCCAATGATTTCGGAGTCGGCTCGGCGATCGCGGTCTTCATCTTCATCCTGGTGATCCCGGTCCTCATGCTGAACATCCGCCGATTCCAAAGGGAGGCGTGACGATGGCCACGGTCGAAGCCGAAGCCGCCCAGCCTGTGCGGACTCCCGGGAAGGAAGGATCGGGAGCGCACGTCGTCCGCTTCCTCGGCAAGACCCCGGTGCACATCTTGCTCGTGATTGTCGGGCTCGTCTGGCTCGTGCCGACGTTCGGCCTCTTCATTACCTCGCTGCTCGCTCCGGAGGACTTCCAGGATCAGGGCTGGTGGCAGGTGTTCAGCGCTCCCAGCAAGCTCACGTTCGACAACTACCAGGCCGTTTTCGACAACACCAGCATCATGGATTCCCTCGTGACGACGGCCATCGTCGCTGTCGGAGGAACGCTGCTTCCGATCCTCGTCGGTGCGCTTGCCGGCTACGCCTTCGCCTGGCTCGAGTTCCCGGGGCGGGACTGGTTCTTCGTGATCGTGATCGCGCTCCTGGTCGTCCCGCTCCAGATGGCGCTGATCCCGATGTTCCAGTTCTACAACTCGATCGGGATCTACGACACGCGGCTCAGCCTGATCCTGTTCCACACCGCCTTCGGCCTCCCGTTCGCGATCTTCCTACTCCGGAACTTCTTCATCGGGATTCCGAAGGACCTGATGGAGGCAGCCCGTATCGACGGAGCTTCCGAAATCAGGATCTTCGTGCGGCTGATCCTGCCGCTCGGGCTCCCCGCGATCGCCTCGCTCGCCATCTTCCAGTTCCTCTGGACCTGGAACGACCTGCTGGTCGCCCTGACGTTCGGGCGCGACACCCAGCCGATCACGGTCGCGATCTTCTCGCAGCTCCGCCAGTTCGGCGCGAACATCGAGCTGATCGCGCCGGCGACCTTTGTCTCGCTCGTGATCCCGCTTGCGGTCTTCTTCGCGTTCCAGCGGTACTTCGTGCAAGGGCTGCTCGCCGGATCGGTGAAGTAGTCCGGAAACGCATGACGCCGGTCGACCGGGACCGCTTCGCTGCGCTCGCGGCCCAGAGCGTCGAGACCATCCTTGAGAACCAGGCTCCGTCGGGCGCCTATCCCGCCGGCCCGAGCTTCGAGCCTTACCGCTTCTGCTGGCTACGGGACGGCGCGTTCATCGCCGATGCCGCGAGTCGCGCGGGTGAGGTTGCGAGCGCCGAGGCGTTCTTCGACTGGTGCGCGGGCGTCTTGCTGGCGCGGCGGATCATGATCGAGGAACTGGTCGAGCGCCGTGGCCGTGGCGAGACGATCGACTCCGCCGAGCACCCGCACAGCCGTTTCACCCTGGAGGGCCTCGACTCGGCCGGCGAGTGGTCGAATCATCAGCTCGACGGTTACGGTTCCTGGATGTGGGCCCTCGGCGAGCACGCCGGCCGGCACGGGCGTGAGGTGTCGCGGCTCGCCGACGCAGTGGAGCTCAGCGCCCGGTACGTCGCCGCCTTTGTGGACGATCCCTGTTTCGACTGGTGGGAGGAGCGTGCCGGGCGCCACACGGTGACGCTTGCAGCCGCCGCCGCAGGTCTACGCGCTGCGGCCGGGATCGACGGCGTCGCTCCGGCAGTGCGCGAATCGTCCGCCGCCGCGGCTCAGGTTGCAGTCGAAGCGATCCGCCGGGATGGCGTTCGCAGCGGCCGCTTGAACGCCGCCCTCGGCGAGGACAGGCTCGACGCGAGCCTCCTTGCCTGTGCAGTTCCGTTCGGGGTTCTCGCTCCAGACGACCCCGTCGTTCGGGCCACGGTCGCGGCGCTCGAAGAAGAACTTGCGCACGGCGGTGTTCACCGCCATGCGGAGGACACCTACTACGGAGGTGGGGAATGGCTGCTCCTGGCGGCGCTCCTCGGCTCCTACTACGAGGCTGCCGGCCGGGTCGAGGAAGCGTGGGCGCAGCTTGCCTGGGTCGCCGACCGGGCGGATCCGAGCGGCGACTTACCGGAGCAGAGCGACGAGCATCTTCTGGCGCCCGCGACGCGAGAGGAATGGGTGCACCGCTGGGGGCCGCCGGCGTCGCCACTTCTCTGGTCGCATGCCTTCTACCTGGTTCTGGCGATCCGGCTCGGAGTGCCGGCCCGCGAAGCGGTGGTCTCATGAGCGTCCCTCGCCTTCGGCTCGCTCCCGCGGGGGAAACCATGTTTCCCCCGCGAGCCCCCTTCTTACAGTCGAGCGTGGAGGAACCTCCCGGTTCCCCCACACCCCCTCCACACGCTCATAGGCCAGAGGTCGGCCTATGAGCGGCCGCTGCGCCATCGTCGGCGGAGGTCTTGCCGGCTTCACCGCGTATGCGACCCTTCGCCATGGCGGCCTCGAGCCGGGAGAGATCGCCGTCTTCGGCACCGATCCCGATCCGGCGGCGGCCTGGCGCCGGCGAGCCGAGTCGATCCGCCAGCAGCGCATGCGCTCCGAGAGCGAGGGGCACTGCTACCCCGCCTCGTTCCCGGGCCTCGCCGTCCGGGAGGCACTCCGGCGCAAGCGTCTCGCCCCGCTCGCCCTGACGGTGTGCAACCGCTACAACCCGAGCGTCGAGGAGTTCCTCGGCCACGTCGAGGCGCTGAGGGGCCGCTGTGGCTGGGAGGAGAGCTTCCACGAGGGCCTCGTGGAGGTCGTGCGGCCGGTGCCGGGCGGCTTCGAGGTCGGAGCGCACGGGGTGTTCAGGCACGTCCTACTCGCGCCCGGTCACCCTGGCCTGCGCCTTCCGGACGAGCTGGAAGGAGACCCCCGGGTCGTCCACGCCTACGAGCCGCACGAGTACGCGGACGAGGTGGCTGTGGTCGGGGCGGGCATGGCCGCGGCAACCGAATGGCTGAACGCGCTCGCGGCCGGCTCGACCGTCGTCTCCGTCCGCCGCCGCGAGCCTGTGCGCCGGCCGCTGAACGTGCCCCGTCCACTCCTCAGCCGCCGCGGCCTCGCCGCTTTTCACGCCGCCCCGGCCGGTGAGCGGGTGGCCTGGCTCAAGCACTGGCTTGCTCCTTCGTATCCGCCCGGGCGAACCTGGGACGAACCGCTCGAGCAGGCGGAGCGCGAAGGCCGCTTCCGGGTCTCGGCCGGGCTGAACGGCGCGGCGCAGATCGTCTGTGCCACAGGCTTTCGCCGTGGTTTCGCCCACGATCCGCTCCTGGCGCGGCTGGCGGAAGACCACGGAATCGAGACCGAAGAGGGATGGATTGTCCTGACGGCCGACTCGACGGTGCCGGGATTGACCGATACGACGCGGACGCTCGCGCTCGCCGGAGCGCCGGCGCAATGGGCCTTCCCCGCCGCCGACACCCTCATGGGCGCGAAGTACGCGGCTCGCAGGTTCCTCCGGGCGGTGAAGCAATGTCCTACACGCTGAGAGGCCGCCTCGAGTCGCGGCTCGCGGTGACACTCATCCCGTTCCTCGTTGCGGCTGCGCTCGGCGCCGTCATGCGTGACTGGTGGCCGGTCGAGCTGGCGGCCCTGATGATCGGGGTGGGAGTGGCGCTCGACGTCTTCCTCTACCACCGCTTTCTCGCGTACCAGCCTGGTTGGGTTGCGGTTCCAGCAGGGCTCCTGGAGCTCGGAATCCTGATGGGACTGGTTCGGGTGCTCGGAATCGGCGCTCCGCTCGACGGCGCGCTCGCACTCTTTGCGGGCTCTTGGCTACTCGCGCAGGTGCTCGGGCACGCAGCGTTCCCGCTCCTCTCCCTCTCCTACGGCGAGGACGGGGGAGAGCTCGGTCGCCTCGGGGTCGTCACGGCGCTCATCGCCGTGGCGCTCCTCGCCGGAGCCGGCGGTGTCGCCTGGGGAACCCTGCCGCCGACGATACGACTGGACGCGGGGGTGCATCAGGGACCGCTGGTGCTCGACCACTCTCAGATCCTGGTCGGCGAGCCCGGCGCGATCGTCCAGGGGGGAATCGTCGTGACTTCGGACGACGTCACGGTGCGCGCAGCTCACGATCGTGGGCGGCGAGATCGGGATCGAGGTGGACGGCGCCGAGGGCGTGGTCGTCGAGGACGTGGCGATTTCCGGGTTCTCCCTCGACGGGATCCAGGTTCGGCGGGGACAGGCGCAGATCAGCGACTGCTTGATCGAATCGCTCGACGCCGAGTACGGGCAGGGCATCGACATCTCATTCGGATTCGACCTCGCTCCGAGCGTCGTCGAGGACTGCACGATCGTGGGTGGCCAGGAAGGCATCGTCACGCACTTTGCGCACGCACTCGTCCAGCGTAACCGCGTCGTCGAAACGACGATGCGTGGGATCACGATCACCGAGATGTCGATGGGCGACGTGCAGGACAACGAGGTCGCCGGCGGAGTGGGGGTCGGGATCTTCTGTGGTGATTACTCCGAGTGCATGATCTCGGGCAATGCAGTTTCTGGAACGCGGCCTGATCACGACTCGGACGACCTGGCGCGGAAGGGAATCGGCATCGTCGCGCACTACGGAGCGAAGGCGCGGTTGAGCGAGAATGCCTTCGTTCAGAATACGGAGCGAACGGCGGCTTTCTCCGGCGCGACGATCAGGCACGAGTAACCCGATTTGACGCGCGAGAATCCAGCCCTAGAATTGCTAGCGCTTTACTTCGGGAGTTCTGATTTTCTGGGAGGAATCGATGGCTCGAAAGACCGTTCTCGTATGTGACGATTGTGGTAAGGAAGTCGAAGAGGGAAAAGGCGCGACTCTTCGCCTGACCTTTTCGGACGCACGGCGAGGCGCCAAGGCGGCAGATCTCTGCGACAACTGTGCCGGCAAGATGCCCGGAACACCGGCTGCGCGGCGCGGCCGCCGGCCGAAGTCCGTCGCGGCCTAGCCCGATTCCGCCTCGGTTCTAGCCCACCGGCGATCAGCCGGTGGGCGGCCTAGAATGATGGAGTGGCGTTGGCTCTGCTCGTCGGCCCGGCGAACGCCGGCAAGGTTGCGCGTCTCCTCGATCTGTACCTCGCCTCGCTCGACCGGGAGCCGGTTCTCATCGTTCCCACCCGCGGCGACGTGGAGCGCGTCGAGCGCGACCTCCTGACCCGGTCCCCGGGTCTCTTTGGAGGTTGGATCGGGACGTTCGACGACCTCTTCCGTCGCATTCTCGCGCGGGAGGGCGGCGGCCGGAAACCACCGCTGACGCCGATTCAGCGCTCGCTTCTTCTCTCCCGCGTAGTCGGCGGAGCGTCGCTGAACGGTCTTTCCGCTTCCGCACGATTTCCAGGGTTTGCCGACGCACTCGGAGACGCGATCGCCGATCTCGAATCGGGTCTGCTCGGTCCTGAGGACGTCGACGGAGACCTGGCGCGCCTCTACACCTCCTACCGGAGCGAGCTCGAGCGCCTGGAGCTCTCCGACGCCGACCTCGAGCGCGGGCGAGCGGCCGACCTCATCGCGGGCGAGCTTTCAGCCTGGGGTGGGGAGCCGCTCTTTGCCTACGGCTTCGAGGACCTGACGGGCGCCCAGTGGAAGCTCCTCGAGGCACTCGCGGGCCGGACGGAAGTCACCGTGTCCCTCCCGTACGAGGCGGGTCGGCCCGTCTTCGCGTCGCTCCAGCGGACCGCGACCGACCTGTCCGCCCTCTCAGGTGACCGGATCGAGGAGCTGGGGCCGCAGGACTGGTACGACGCACCGGCGCTCGCTCATCTCGCCAACACGCTTTTCGAGGAGGCCAGCCCCGCGCCCCCGCCGCTCGACGGTGCCGTGCGCTTCCTCGAGGCCGCGGGCTCGCGTGGGGCGCTCGAGCTCGTCGGTGACGAGATCCTGACGCTCTTGCGCTCCGGCCTTCCCGCCCAGGAGATCGCGGTCGTCTGCCCCAGCGTCGAGCGCTACCGGGCGCCGCTCGAGACGGCCTTCGGATCTCTGGGAGTCCCCTACGCGATCGAGGGCCGCATCTCCCTTCCGAAGACCGCCTTCGGGCATGCTCTGACCGGACTCCTCCGCTTCGCGTGGCTCGGGGGCTCCCGGCGCGACCTCTTCTCGTTCCTCCGCTCGCCCTACTCGGGGCTGCCGCGAACCCGGGCCGACTTCGTGGAGGGACGCCTGCGCGGTCGCGCCGTCTCGGAGGCGACGCGGGTGGAGGAGGAGGCTCTCAAGGTGCTGGGCCATCCGATTCCGGCCCTTGCCGACCTGCGGGCCGCCGAGGACCCAGGCGCCGCGGTGGAGGCGCTCGCGCGGACGATGTTGCGCGCCGCATACGGGCTCGAGTCTCCGCCCACCGCCCCGGAAACGCACCTCGACCTCCGGGCCTACGAGTCGGTGGGTGACGTGACGTCGGAGCTCGAGGGGTGGGCGCGGCTCACGGAGCCCGTCTCTCGGGAAGCGGTCGTCTCGGCGCTCGAGCACGCGTCCGTCCGGCTTCCCGGTGCGCGGGATCCTGGTTACGTCGCCGTCCTCGACCTCCTGCGCGTTCGCACACGGCGATTCGCGGCCGTCTTTCTGCTCGGGCTCGAGGAAGGCACCTTTCCGCGACGGACGACCGAGACGCCGTTTCTCTCGGATGACGCCCGGCGCGAGCTCGAGACGAAGGGGCGCGGCCGGCGCCTCGTCCGCCCGGACCAGCTGGCCCGCGACCGCTACCTGTTCTACACCGCTTGCACTCGACCCTGGAAGCGGCTCACGCTCGTTCGCGAGGCGGCCTCGGACGACGGCCGGCCTCGCGAGCCGAGCCCCTTCTACGAAGAAGTGCGGAGCCGCTTCGCGCCGGCCGAGGTGGATCGCTGGACCAGGCGGCGGCTCCTGTCAGCACTCGCGTGGGACGTGGAGCGTGCGCCGACCGAGCGCGAACGGCTCCGGGCGACCGCGTCCCTCGCGGCGGGAGATGACTCCGAAGCGCGGGCTCTCGCTGTTGCAAACGGCTGGGAGCGCCGCATCGAGCGGGCGCTGACCGCGTTCTCCCGCGAGACGAAGCTGACCCACCCCGCCGTCCTGGCGGAGCTCCGGGAGCAGACCCGCTATCCGGTCACCGCGCTCGAGATGTTCGGAGACTGCTCGTCCATGTGGCTCTTCAATCGGGTTGTCGACCCGAGGACGATCGACGCCGAGCTGGACCCGCGCCTTCGCGGCCAGGTGGCCCATCAGGCGCTCTACAAGTTCTACAGCGGGCTGCCGAAGCGGATGGGAGTCGACCGGCTCGATCCCGAGCGCCTGGACGAGGGCCTCGAATTCTTGCGCGAGTGTCTCGCCGAAGCCGTCGCGGGCCAGGTGCGCATGGATCTCTCGGACGTCGAGCTGCTCGAGCTGGAGGGAACCCTCGCGCGCGATCTCGAGCTCTTCGTTCGGCAGGAGCTCGAGCTGGCGTTCCCACTCGTCCCACGGCGCTTCGAGGTCGCCTTCGGCAGCGAACGTGCCCCGATCGAGCTCCAGCGGGGCCTCGACCTCGGCGACTTCACCCTGTCCGGCAAGATCGACCGGATCGATGTCGACCCGTTCAGCGCGCGTGGGATCGTCCAGGACTACAAGTCCGGGAAGACGTCGCACTCCGCGGCGCAGATCGAGTCGGAGGGGAGGCTTCAGATCCCGCTCTACATCCTTGCCCTGCGGGACCTGGTCGGCATCGAGCCGATCGGCGGGCTCTACCGCGCACTGGCCGGCTCGCGGGAGGCGCGCGGGCTCGTCCGCGAGGATGCAAAGGAGTCTGACCTTCCCGGCCTGAAGAAGGCCGATTACCTGGACGAGGAGGCCTTCTGGAGCCAGGTCGAGGCCGCGAAGGGCCTTGCCCGGGTCGCCGTGGGGCGGATGCGGGCCGGCGACGTCCGGCACGACCCGCGGAGCGGAACGTGCCCCACCTGGTGCGACCGCTGGTCGATGTGCCGGGTGAAACGGGCGTGACTCTCACGGAGACGCGGGCGCCAAATCCGGAGCAGATCGCGGCGATCGAGGAGACCGGGGTTGTCTTCGTCTCCGCCGGCGCGGGCACCGGCAAGACCACCGTGCTCGTGGAGCGGTTCGTCAAGGCCGTTTGCGAGCGCGGGCTCTCGATCGACTCGGTCCTCGTGATCACCTACACCGAACGGGCGGCAGGGGAGCTGCGGAGCAGGATCAGAGCTCGCCTCGTCGAGCTGGAGCGCCACGACCTGGCGAGGGAGATCGACCGCGCCTGGATCTCGACCATCCACGGCTTCTGCTCCCGGCTCCTCCGGAACCATCCATTCGAGGCCGGCCTCGATCCCCGCTTCCGCGTTCTCGATGCGAGCCACGCCGGCGTCCTCCGCTCCGAGGCGTTCGAAGCGGCGCTCCTCGGGTTCTGCGGCAACCGGGAGCCGGACCGGGTCAGGCTCCTCGCGACGTATGGCGCAGCGCGACTTGCGCGGATGCTGATCGGTGTCTTCGAACGACTCCGCTCGGCAGGCAGGCCTCTCGAGCTCCGCGCGGGTGAAGGAGTGAAGCTGGCCGAGCGCCTGGCCGAGCTCCAGGACGTCGCCACCCTGACGCACTCTCTGACCGAGGATCATCCGGAGGGCCGCGCCCTTGTCGAGCGCACCCTGGAGCTCCTGTCCCCGCCGCCGCCCGCAGAGCGCCTCCTCGATCTCTCAGAGCTCCGCGTGCACGGTGTCGGATCCGAGCGGTTCGCCTCGCTCGGCGACGCGCTCACGGCGGTCGAGAGTGCCGCGCTGGACGAGGTTGCGGCCCGCGACCGGGGCCTGCTCGAAGACCTCCTGGTCGGGTTCGACCGCGCCTACGCAGAGGCGAAGACGCGCGAGTCGGCGCTCGACTTCGAGGATCTCCAGCTCATAGCCCGGGATCTCCTTCGTCGCCACGAGGCCGTTCGCGAGCAGACGAGCTGGCGCTTCAGATCGATCATGGTGGACGAGTTCCAGGATACGAACCGGCTCCAGTGCGAGCTCGTCGACCTGCTCGGCGCCGACGAGCTCTTCTTCGTCGGGGATGAGTTCCAGTCGATCTACCGCTTCCGCCATGCGGACGTAGAGGTCTTCCGCGAGCGGCGGGCGGCAAGCGATGGCGTCCTCGCGCTCACGCGCAACTACCGCTCACGGCCCGAGGTGCTGGGCGTCGTCAACCACCTCTTCGGCACCGAGTTCGGTACGGACTTCGAGCCGCTGGTCGCAGCCGGCAGGTTTCCCGAACCGCTGTTCGGCCCCGGGGTCGAGCTCCTCGTCACCGACAAGTCGACCTACCGTGAGGCACAGACGCACTGGCGCACCGCCGAGGCGCGTCACGTCGCCCGGCGCGTCCGGGAACTGGTCGACGCGGGCGAGGCAACGCCGGGCGAGATCGTGCTTCTCTTCATGGCGGGAACAGACGCCGAGCGCTACGAGGAGGCACTCAGAGAGGAAGGGCTGCCGACCCATCGTGCCGCCGGCCGCGGGTACTTCGGCCAGCAGCAGGTCGTCGACCTCGTCGCCTATCTACGCCTCCTGCACAACCGCTACGACGACGAGGCGCTGGTAACGGTGCTCGCGTCCCCGTTCGTCGGCGTGTCGAACGACGCACTCGTCCTGCTGCGGCGTTCAGCAGGTCGCCGGCCGCTCTTCACCGGCCTCGAGCGCGAGTTGCCGGCCGAGCTGGGTCAGAAGGACCGACGGCTCTTCGTCGCCTTCCGCCAGCGGTACGACCGCCTCGTCAAGGCCTCCGCGCGCCTCGGGCTCGAGCGCCTCTGCGAGGAAATCATCGTCGCACACGACTACGACCTCGCCGTGCTCGCCCGGTGGGATGGGCGCCGCCGTTATGCGAACCTGCGGAAGCTCGCGCGGCTTGCCCGCTCGTACGAAGACCTGCGGGGCCCAGACATCGAGGGCTTCGTCCGGTTCCTCCGCGACCAGGAGGCAGCGGGCGCCAAGGAGGTCGAAGCCGTTGCCGAGGAGGAGGGGGCGGAGGCGGTGCGGCTCCTGACCGTGCACTCCGCCAAGGGGCTCGAGTTCAAGGTCGTCGTGCTCGCTGACGCAGGACGCAACCCGCCCTCCCCGTCTCCCGACGAGATCCTCTGCCTTCCCGACGGGAGGTTCGGCTTCCGCTTCGTCGACCCGGCGACCGGCGAGCGGAGCGAGGCCTTCGACTACGACGAGGTGAAGGAGGCGGAGTCGGCAGCGGAGCAGGCGGAGGGCCGCCGTCTCCTCTACGTCGCCATGACGCGCGCAATCGACCGTCTGATCGTGTCCGGCTCCGTCGACCCCACGAGCCGGCGCGACGCCCAGGCGCCCATCCGTTGGGTGCTCGACGGCTTGGACGTGGAGCTACCGGAGGACGGACCGATCGAGCTCGAGCGGGGTGAAGGCAGGGTGCTCGTCCGCGTTGATCGGCGCGGGGACGAGGCCCAGGCAGACCCCGGTGTGCTCGCAGAGCCGCAGCTCGAGCTGTTCGCGGCCGGCGAGGGGGGCTCCGTGCGTGTGGCGCCCACGCTTCCCGATCTCGTCCCTCCGCCCGTCCCGTCGGGTCATCGGATCAGGCGGCTTTCGTATAGCGCCCTCGCCCTGTTCGAGCGCTGCTCCTACCGCTTCTACGCGGAGCGGATCGTCGGGCTCTCTCCGAACGACGGCGACGGGGCTGTGCCCGGGGGGACAGGAGGCCTTGCGGCCACTGAGATCGGCGACGCTGTTCATGTACTGCTCGAGGTCGAGGCGCCGGCCGCCGAGGTGCGCGAGCGCGTGCTCGCACGCTACCCGGCCGCAACGGATGAAGACATCGAGCGAGTCGAGCGCCTCGTAGCCGCATGGCACGACTCACCTTTCGCTCGCCGGCTCGCCGCCCTCGAGGGCGTGCTGCCCGAGCGGCCGTTCGCCTTCGAGCACGATGGAGTGCTCTTGCACGGGCGGCTCGACCTCCTCCGGATGCAAGAGGGCCGTGCCCTCGTCGTCGACTACAAGACAAACCGCCTGGAAGAGATGTCCCCGGCGGAGGCCGTCGAGTCCGATTACGTGCTACAGCGGCTCGTCTACGCCCTTGCCGCCTTCCGGGCCGGAGCCGACGAAGTCGAGGTGGCCTACGTCTTCCTCGAGCGTCCCGACGAGCCGGTTGTCTCGACATTCGAGCGCTCCGAGATTCCGGCGCTCGAAGCCGAGCTCACGGCGGCCATCGACCGGATCCAGGAGGGGCAGTTCCGGCCCACGCCGAGCGAATTCGTCTGCCCTGGCTGTCCGGCCCTGGATGTCGTCTGTGCCGGCCCCCGCCTCCTTCATCCGGATTCAGTACCCGTCTAGATGATGCGAAGCTACGTCGCCGAGGCGCGGCGGCGCGTGGGTCCGAAGCGACTCCGGATACGCCCGGTGATCGAGTGCCTCGCGCGCGAGCATCCGGACGCCACGATCGCGCTGCGGTTCCGGAGCGATCTCGAGCTGCTCGTCTCGGTCATGCTCTCCGCACAGACGACAGACGTGACCGTGAACCGTGTGACGGAGAAGCTCTTTCGCAAGTACAAGACCCCCCGACGACTACCTCGCGGTTCCGCTTGAAGAGCTGGAGCAGGACCTGAGGCCGACGGGTACCTACAGGCAGAAGGCCAGGAACCTGAGAGCTGCGATGGCGATGCTGCTCGAGGAGTTCGGCGGCGAGGTGCCGCTCCGGGTCGAGGAGCTCGTGCGGCTGCCGGGAGTGGGGAGGAAGACGGCGAACGTCGTCGCCTCCGAACGGGGGGCGACGCAAGGGATCGTTGTGGACACCCACGTGCGCCGGCTCTCGCAGCGGCTCGGCTTCACGAAGGAGGAGGATCCCGTCAAGATCGAGCGGGATTTACGGCGTCTCGTTCCTCGCGAGGATTGGGCGCGATTCCCGCATCTCCTCATCTGGCACGGACGCCGTGTTTGCCTTGCGCGTCGCCCTCGGTGCGAACGGTGCGTCGTGAACGACCTCTGCCCGTCCAGTCGCGTCTGATCAGACACGATTCAGGCCCGCTTTCGGGACCGGCTGCGCACCAATCGTGCGGCGATGCGACCTAGCGTGAGCCGGGATGCGAACGGTCGATCTCGCCGTCTACCTCGATGTCCTCGCCGCCAAGCACGCAGGTCTCGCGGCGCAGCTCGAGCGGTGCAGGGACCACCTTCGTCAGGCGTCGATCGAACGCGAAGCGCGGCGCGCGCTGGGCCCCGAGACGTCGGCCCAGCTCGAGCGCCTGGGCGTGTTCTCGGCAGCGGAGGTCCGCGGCCTGCGAACCGAGGTCACCGACCTGGCCGCGGCCATCCGGTCGGTAGAGAAGCTTCAGGCCTGGGTCGATGCACAGCTTTTCGCCGCGCGTGAGGAAACGCACGAAAGACCCATCGCGCTGGGCCTAGTCGGCGGCGACGAGCCCGATCTGGCCGCCTAGAGGAGAGTCGGGAAGCGTCGCCCGTCGTTGCGCGGCGCAGCGCCGGTCCCGATGGGACAGCCGCCTTGGCTTTCCCCAGATTTCCGAGCCCGCTCGGTGCCGCTGAGAAGCGTCTAGGTCGGAGTCAGCGCGACGAGGAGCCCTCCGTCCTCGTCGTAGGCGGGAAAGAAGTCGACGCGAACAGGCTTCGTCACGCCAGACCGTGTCGTCAGGGAGACATGCTTGTCGAGTTGTCGCACACCCCATTCCACGGCGACGTGCGCAGGGTTCGGATCGTCGCCGTTCATCCCGAAGACCTTCATCACGTCCTGGCCGAGCACATCCTGCTCCCGGAAGCCGGTCAGCTCGAAGACGCCCTGGCCGGTTGCGATCACCCGGCACTCTCGGTCGCAAACCACGAAGCCAGTGCCAGGGGCCGGGTAGTAGTCGTCGAGGAGCTCGAAGAGGAACCCGAACCCGCAGTGGGGACAACCGACTGCGCGGTCGGTCAGCCCTTCGCGTCGATCGTGGTCGACGGAGCGGCGGCGGCAGTGGGGGCAGATGAAGTAGGGCACGCGGGCGATGCTACCCAGAGCCTTCCGACCTGCGCGAAGACAGGGACTTGCATCGCCGGCTCAACCATGCCCGTCCGGGGCACCCCAACCCACCACCCGCTTTCGAGCCTAGCGAGAAATAGCGCACGTGTGGCGCGCGGTTTGGGTCGAAAGTGTCTCCGGCTTGCGCCGAGACCGTGCTACCAGTTCGTGGGCGTTGCCAACGCCTCGTCTGCGACGAGGGACTCCTCTGATGGGCCTTCCTGGGCCGCGAGGAGACGTTCGGCATCGAGGGCCGCCTGACAGCCTGACCCGGCCGCGGTGACCGCCTGACGGTAGACGTGATCCTGCACATCGCCGGCCGCGAAAACGCCCGGGACGCTGGTCTCGGTCGTTTTTCCCTTCGTCAGGATGTAGCCCGCTTCGTCCATGTCGATCTGGCCCTTGAAGAGCTTCGTGGACGGATCGTGCCCGATTGCGACGAAGACCCCGTCCGCGGGAAGCTCGATCACTTCCTCGGTCTTGACGTTGCGTACGACGACGCTCGTGGCGCGGCCGTCCGTACCCAGGATCTCTTCGACCACGGAGTCGAGGACGAACTCGATCTTCTCGTTGGCGCGCGCACGGTCGACCATGATCGGTGAGGCGCGGAAGGCCTCGCGCCGGTGCACGACCGTGACCTTGTCTGCGAACTTCGCCAGGAAGACGGCTTCCTCCATCGCCGAGTCGCCGCCTCCGACGACCACCACGTTCTTCTCCTTGAAGAAGGCTGCGTCGCACACAGCGCAGTAGGAGACTCCGGCCCCTTGCAGCTTTCGCTCCGATTCGAGCCCCAGTTGGCGGGCAACAGCGCCCGTCGCGATGATCACCGTCTGGGCCCGGTACTCGTCCTCGCCCACCCAAACGCGGAACGGCCGCTCCGAGAAATCGACCCTCGTCACGTCGTCGGTGATGAACTCGGTGCCGAAGCGACCCGCTTGCGTTCGGAAGTCCTGCATCATGCCGGGGCCGAGCACACCTTCCGGGTAGCCGGGATAGTTCTCGACATCGCTCGTGATCATGAGCTGTCCGCCCCACGAGAAACTCTCGATGAGGAGCGGATTCAGGTTGGCCCGGGCGCTGTAGAGCGCAGCCGTATAACCGGCCGGCCCACCGCCGATGATGATCACGTCACGAACGTTCTTGTCGCTCACTCGTCCCTCTCTGTTGAAGACTGCGGAGACCTTTCGGCCTCTCAGGACATTAAACGAGACAGATCGGCTGAAACTTCCCCGTGTGCTGTAGTTTTCAACGCCCGCGGCAATCGTAGCGAGGGAAACATGGCACGGACGATCTCCTGGGACGACCTCCGAGACCTCGCAGCCTTTGAGGCCGAGAAGGGTTGCGCGATCAGCGTCTACCTGAACCTCGACCCGAGTGTCGTTCCGACGCCCGCGGATGCACACACCCACCTCAACTCGCTCCTCGACGCCGGCTCCAAGTCCGACGGCGCACATCGCCGCGACCTGTCGCATGACCAACGGCTCGCTCTCCAGGCCGATTTCGACAGGATCCGGACATATGTGGTGGACGAGTTCGAGCGCGACGGTGCCCATGGGCTCGCAGTCTTTGCGGACGGCCTCGACAACGTGTGGCGGCCTCTTCCCCTGACCGAGCCGGTCTTCGACGAGATCAAGGTGAACCGTCAGCTCTACCTGGCCCCGCTCGTGCCCCTCGTCGGGCGCGGGGAGGGGGCTGTCGTCTTGGTGGTGAGCCGGGAGCAAGGACACTTCTTCCGTCTCCGCGCCGGGAAGCTCGAGGAGGTCGACAACCTCTTCGAGGAGCAACTGCGTCGCCACGATCAGGGCGGTCTTTCGCAATCGCGCTTGCAGCGGCACGTAGACGTGCATGCGATGGAGCACCTTCGCACCGTGGCCGAGCGCCTGGATTCGCTGGTACGCCGTCTGCACGGCCCTCGCGTCGTCATTGTCGCCACGCACGAGATCTGGGCCGAATTCGAAGAACTTCTGTCCCAGGAAGCGCGGAACGCTCTCGTCGGGCACACTCACGCCGAGGCTCACGCCGGCCCGGCCGAGCTTCTGGAGCTTGCGACACCCGTCCTGGAGCACTGGCGGGTCGACAAGGAGCGCGAGACGGTCGAACGCTGGCGGGAGGAGGCCGGC
Source organism: uncultured Actinomycetes bacterium (assembly GCA_963722715.1). Classification (GTDB taxonomy): domain Bacteria; phylum Actinomycetota; class Thermoleophilia; order Gaiellales; family Gaiellaceae; genus DASQGA01. The sequence goes on from CAVROA010000018.1 coordinate 71,348, forward strand.
CGGGACGGACGTGCGTCGTCCGGGTGGGAGCAGACGCTCGAGGCTGCCTCCGACGGAAGGGTCGAGCTGCTCCTGGTTCAGGACGGGGCGGACCGGCCGGCGTGGCGTTGCCCCGCCTGCGGTCGTCTGGCCGCGACGGGAGGGAAATGCCCCCTCGATGGCACCTCGCTCGAGGAGCGGGAGAACGGTCTTGATCTCCTCGTCCACCAGACGCTCGTCCACGGGGGAGCCGTCTGGGTGGTGCAGCACGTCCAGGATCTCGCGCCCGTCGACGGGATTGGCGCCTTGCTCCGCTTCTAGTCGGAGCCTCTCCGATCAGGCAGCGTCGAGCGCGCGTGGCAGCTCGGGAGCCGATTCGACAAGGGCGGGGACGTCACTCTCAGCGGCACGCTCGAGCTTGGTCTCGAACTTGCCCATCCGCTTCTCGGCTTCGACGTACTTCGACTGCGCCCTGCCGAGATGCGTCCCAACCAGCTCGAAGTCTTCGCGGAAGCGCCCGAAGTCGCGCGTGAGCTGTCCGCAGTAGGCCATCACCTCGCGGGCGTGCTCCTCGATCTGCATGCCCTTGAACCCGAGGACGAGCACCATCAGGTATGCATGCAGGGTGGAGGGAGAGACCGGGATGACCCGTCGCTCCAGCGCGTAGGCGAGCGGGCTCGCATCTCCACCAAGACGCCCGCACACCAGCTCGTAGTACACCGCCTCTGCGGGCAGGTACATGAGCGCGAACTCGTAGGTGCCCTCTTCGGGCCGTATGTACTTGTCGGCGATCGCATCGACGTGCCCCTTCACGTCGCGGCAGAACTGCTTTGCGTGCAGTTCGCGCTCTGCGTCGCTCTCCGCCTCCACGATTCGCTGGAAGTTGTCGAGCGGGAACTTGGCGTCGACCGGGACGAGCGAGCGGTCGATGCGGATGACGGCGTCCACCCGCTCGCCTCCACGAAAGCCGTACTGGAGCTCGTACTTGTCCCGCGGGAAGATGTCTGCCAGAAGCGTCCCGAGCAGGTACTCGCCGAAACCGCCTCGAGCCTTCGGCGGTCGAAGCGCCTGCTCGAGCCGGGCGAGGTCCTTTGCGCGCTCGAGCATCTGGTCGGTCGCCTCGCCGACCTTGCCCAGGCGTTCATGGATCTTCTGCGACGTCTGGGACGCGCTCTCCATGCGGCGATCGACCTTGGTGTCGAGATCCGAGAGCCTACGGTCGACCTTGCCGTCAAGCTCGCCGAGCCGACGGTCCATCGTCTCGATCATGCCGACGAGGCGTCTGTCGACTTCGGCATTGCGTTCGGCGAGTTGGGTGCCGCTCTCGGCACGCACCCGGTCAGACTCGGCGCGCAGGAAGCGTGCGAGCCAAACGAAGCCGAAGGCTCCGAGCGCGACGAGGATTCCAAGGGTTGCGTAGGCGGCCATGGACCCGCAAACGCTAGAGGGGGCGCCGGACGGCACCCCCTCCGAAGACCTCCGCTACGGGTTCAGGCGGTCTGCCTCAGCGCTTTCTTGCGCGGCGCGTTCGCGCTCGACCTGAGCGCGGTCCTCGGCCGCATTCGCACGGTCGTCGGCCTGTCCGGCCGCTTCCTGGTGCCGGCCCTCCTCCCGCATCGTTGGGGAGTCCGTTGCCGTACCGGCGGCCTGCTTGCCGCGTCCCATGAGCTTGTCAAGCCATCCCATTGGTGAGTACCTCCTCCGTAGGGGCTCGGGCAGTGATTTGCCCCGACAAAGCCCGAAAAAAACGCCAAATCCGGCGAGCCGTGAGGCTTACCGGATCTGGCTCGCGCCAGCCTACGGCCCGCCCGGCACACGCGTCAAGAGGCTTCTTCGGAAGAACTCGCAAAGAGCGGCGTTTTTCGGAAAGCCGTCAAACAGGGGCGCCACCGGCTGCTGGAGATTCCGTTCCTCGTCCCGTCTGGACGGTAGATTCAGAACAAATGTTCGCCTATGATGGCCGGGGACCTCTCTAGCCTCTGGGCCCACTCATGCAGACGTTCTTCGGTGCCTCCGGTCCACTTGCCGCCGTCTTGCCGGGCTTCGAGCCTCGGGCTCAGCAAGGCGAGCTCGCTGCTGCCGTCGCCGATGCCCTCGAATGCGGCGAGCACCTCCTGGCAGAGGCCGGAACGGGGACGGGTAAGAGCCTGGCGTACCTCATCCCGGCCCTTCTCTCCGGTCAGCGTGTGGTCGTAGCGACAGCGACGAAAGCGCTTCAAGACCAGCTCCTGACGAAGGACATCCCGGCGGCCGAGGGCGCTCTGGGACGGGAGGTTCGCTGCGCAGTCCTGAAGGGGCGCCAGAACTACCTCTGCCGGAAGAGCCTGCACGGGCTCGAGCTCCTCGGCGGATCGGGGCCGGCCCTCTTCCGGACCGAGGCTGACGCCGGTGAGTACGAGCGGCTGCGGGACTGGGTCGAATCGACGGAGACGGGAGACCGGGCGGAGCTCGAGTTCGAGCCGAGCGCGTCGCTCTGGGCCGACCTCGCGGTCGGCGCCGACCGCTGCCAGGGGAAGCGCTGCCCGCTCGTCTCGTCTTGCTACTCGGAGGCGGCGCGCGAGCGCGCGGGCGAGGCGGAGCTCGTGATCGTGAACCACGCGCTCTACTTCGCGGATCTGGCTCTGCGGGCCCGGAGCGACGGCACCGGCGTCCTTCCCGACCACGATGCCGTCGTCTTCGACGAGGCTCACCGGCTCGAGGAGGCCGCGTCAGCCTGGTTCGGCGGCCGCGTTTCTCTGGCTCGGCTCCGCCAGCTCGGGCGAGACGTGGAGCGTTCATGCCGCGAGGCGGGGAGGGTTCCTCCCGCCCGTGCGCTCGCTGCACTCGATCGCATGGGGAGTTCGTTCATCGCGGTGCTCGAGCCGGCCAAAGGTCGCTCGCGCCTCACGGCCGCCGCCCTGGATCCGTTTCTCGACCAGGCTTTCGCGCTCGGCGAGGCGCTCGGGGAGTTGGCCACGGCGCTTACGGGCGGAGGGGAGGAGGCCGAGGGACTCCGCCGGCGCGCACTCGATGCCGCCGACGACCTCGACGCGTGCCTCGTGGTCGACGACCCCGAGCGCGTCTCGTGGGCGGAGGCAGGGGCGGTTGCATGGGCGCCGGTCGAGGTGTCGGAGCTTCTCAAGGACGAGCTTTGGGACCGGCCGGTCACCTCGGTTCTCGTCTCGGCCACGCTCGACGAGCGCTTCGCGCGGGCCCGGTTGGGGCTCGGGAGCCCGCGTTCGTTCGTCGCGACCTCTCCCTTCGATTTTCGTGACCAGGCGCTGGTCTACGTCCCGGCCCGTCTCCCGGAGCCTCGAGCCCCGGGATACGTAGACCGCCTCGCGGACGAGGTGACAGCCCTCTGTCGTCTTTCACGAGGGCGTGCCCTCGTCCTGACGTCGTCGTACCGTGCCCTCGATTCGCTGGTCGAGCTCGTCGGCCCCAGGCTTCCCTACACGGTTCTGTGCCAGGGAGATGCACCGCGCGAGCGGCTGCTCGCGCACTTTCGGGACGAGGTCGACTCGGTTCTGTTCGCCACCTCGACGTTCTGGCAGGGCATCGACGTCCAGGGGGAATCACTCTCGCTGCTCGTGATCGACAAGCTTCCGTTCTCGGCGCCTGGAGATCCGCTCATCGAGGCCCGGTGCGAAGGGATCGCGCGAAGAGGCGGGGACTGGTTCGGCGAGTACGCGGTCCCGACCGCCATCCTCCAGCTCCGCCAGGGGTTCGGCCGCTTGATCCGTAGCCATTCGGACGAGGGGGTGGTAGCGATCCTCGACTCTCGCCTCCGGACGAAAGGCTACGGGCGTCGCTTCCTCGAAGCGCTACCGCCGTGCCCGGTCGTGTCCGAGCTGGAAGAAGTCGCCGCCTTTTATCGAACCGACGTCCGCGCCTCCGCTTAAAGGAAGCGCGTACGTGCGCTGCTAGCGTTTCTGCAATGGCCAAGAAGAAAAGCCGTACACCCGCACCTCCCCGGCCCGTCCAGGCGCCGAGGCGGAGGGTCGAGGCCCGCACCCCGAGACGGACGCGAATCTACTTGATCGCTCTGGGGGCGCTCGCCGTCCTGCTCGTGACGACCTTGCTCGCATTCACTTTGCGCGGTGGCAGCGAAGACGTGAAGGCGGCGCTCGCCGAAGGCGGCTGCACGCGCGAGACCTTCGAGTCGCAGGGACAGCGACACGTCGAGACGCTCCCGAAGGGCTTCAAGTACAACTCCGTGCCCGCCACGAGCGGGCCGCACCAACCGCAGCCGCTGGCACCGATCGTCTGGGGCGTCTACGACGAGCCTGTCGAAGAGATAAAGGTCGTCCACAACCTCGAGCACGGAGGCGTCATCGTCCAGTACGGGCCCGAGGTGTCCGCGCAGACCGTCCGGGACATCGTCGCGTGGTACCGAGACGACCCGAATGGCCTCGTCGTCGCACCGCTGCCGCCGGCGCTCCTCGAGGAGCAGCCGGAGCTCTCGGACGAGATCGCCCTGACCGCCTGGACGTATCTCCAGACGTGTAAGCGGTTCAACGAGGAGGCGTTCTCGAACTTCGTCGACCTTCACCGCGGGAATGGGCCGGAGCGCTTCCCGGTCTCGGTCTTAACCCCCGGAAGCCAGTAACCCCAGGCCGGGGTGGCGGAACGGTAGACGCAGAGGACTTAAAATCCTCGTGGCGAGAGCCAGTGTGGGTTCGACTCCCACCCCCGGCACCTTCCAAGAAAAGGAAACGGGTGGCAGCCGGTCAGCCGACTGCCACCCGAGGGGCACGATGGTGAAGATCAGTTGTCGCCGGACTCCTCGTGGTCGCCCTCAGAGCTGACCACGTTGAAGCTCCTATCGAGCTGGACGTCGACCTGGCGGCCGCCGTCCAGGGTGACCTCGACCTCGTAGTAGCTCTCCTCGTCGCCGACCTCGGTGCCGGTCACCCTCCCGCCGCCGGTGTGCTCGAGTGCGGCAGCGGTGGCGTTGTCGAGTGCAGACCCCGTGATCGGAGTCTCGGTGGCGTCATCGTCGCCGCCGGCGGCGATTGCGGCCCCACCCGAGGCCGCTCCGGCGCCCACGACGAGTGCCGCAGCCACAGCAAACTTTCGCTTCATGGACTCCTCCTTGTGCCTACTGAAGGTACTACCTCGGCTCCCACGGTAGAAACCCCAGATGAAATGGCCGTGAGAGACGATCGGGCTCTGATCTCATCTAGGATCGGCGCGCTTGCCGATTACTGGCGCTCACGTCCTGCTCTACACGTCGGAGCCGGAGGCCGTGCGGGCGATCTTCCGCGACGTCTTTGGCTGGCGGCACGTCGACGCCGGTGACGGCTGGCTCATCTTCGCGCTGCCGCCGGCCGAGGTGGGCGTTCATCCCGCCGAGTACCTGGTCAGGCGCGACCTGAGCCTCATGTGCGACGACATTCACGCGACCATGGAGGAGCTCCGGCAGAAGGGGGTCGAGTTCCGCGGCGAGCCCGAGGACGAAGGCTTTGGCATCGGCGTGACGATGCTGCTCCCGGGCGGAGCAGAGCTGTTGCTCTACGAGCCGCGGCACGAGACTGCGATCTGATCAGAGCCTGAACGGCCCCGGGACGGCTGGGATCTTCGGGATCACGACCCGGGCGATCGTCTCGAAGCCCGGGCCCGGCTTGCACGCCTGCGCGACCCCGACGTCGCAGGCGACCGAGAGGAAGATGAAGGCGTCCTCCATCGTGAAGTCCCACTCGTCCACGAGCATCCGGGCGGCTTCCTCGCACGCGAGCTGCATTGCCTCCATGAACTCGAAGTGCGTGCCGTGGACGACCCACCGATCGGCGAGCTCCGTCACCGGCCAGCGGCCCTGCTTTCCCTTCACGACGTCGAAGCGGATGAGCACCTCGCCGGCGATCTCGACGCCCGTGCCGCAGATCTCGCCGTCACCCATCGAGGCGTGCATGTCACCGACCGCGAACATGCCGCCCGGCTGGCGGACCGGGAAGAGGATGCGGGCTCCCGGCCCGTGCAGGTGGTTGTCGAGGTTGCCGCCGTGCTCACCCGGGAGCGCGTTCGTGAGCGTCTCGCCCTCCGTCGCGACGCCGACCACCCCGACCATCGGTCTCGCAGGGAAACGGATCCGCTCGTCCATCTGGATCCACCCGTCCCGGACGTCGAAGATCCTCGTCACGGGTGAGCGAACCTGCTCGTGGAGCTGGCCGTAGCCGGGGATGATCGTCGCGACGCCCCACTCGATCGGGTTCACCTCGAGGATCTCGGCGACGAGCGAGTCGCCCGGCTCCGCCCCCTTGACGGCGACGGGGCCCGTGGCGCTGTTGATGCGGTTCATGTCGATGCCCGTGACGAGGTCGTCCTCGGAGCGGATCTGGCCACTGAAGCAGTCGTTCGTCTCGAAGCGGACGACTGCGCCCGCCTCGACCTCGACGACCGGCTCGATGTCGGGGCCGAACGCCCAGATGACGCTCTCGCGCCCGATTACCTCGTCGACGGTCGCGATGGCCATCTTCTACCTCACGTCTGCCGGAGCCGTGGTGGGGGTCGTCGCCGCCCCGACGGGTGCCGAGCCTGCCTCCATGTGCATCTCCCTCCCGACGAGTTGGCGGCGCCCATTCTCGCCTTCTCCGGGAGAAAAAGGCAAGCGGCGGTACGCTCGCCGCGTGCTCTTCCTCGGCGCGATCCTGCTCGCGATCTTCGTTCTCGATAGCCCCTGGGACGCGGTCGTCCTGGGTGCGGCCGCGGTGGTGGAGCTTGCCGAGATGGGCTTCTGGATGCGCTACTCGCGCCGGCGACGGATCCAGGTGGGTGCGGAGACGTTGGTCGGCGGCGTGGGGGAGGTCGTCCGGGAGTGCCGCCCCCTGGGCCAGATCCGGCTCGACGGAGAGTTCTGGGAGGCCCGTTGCGATGAGGGAGCCGGCAACGGAGAACGAGTGCGCGTAGTCGGCCGCGACGGGCTCACCCTCGTCGTCGAGAAACACCCGCCCGAGCGGGGAAGTTAGACTCGCGGCGTGGCCAGGACGGCGGCAGAAGCGCTTCCGGCGACGCTGCCGCCCGAGCTCGACGATCCGCTCTTCCGGACGGCGCTCGGCCAGCTCGACGGCGCACTCCTCCACGCGGGCGTCGCGACGGGCGCAGCCGAGGTGCTCCGCTTCCCCGAGCGGGCGCTTTCGGTCTCCATCCCGGTCCACCGCGACGACGACTCGATCGGCATCTTTCCGGGATATCGGGTGCAACACTCGAGTGTGCTCGGGCCGACGAAGGGTGGAATCCGCTACGACCCCGCGGTGACGCTCGGCGAGTGCGCCGCACTCGCGATGTGGATGACCTGGAAGTGCGCGCTCCTCCGCCTTCCCTACGGCGGCGCGAAGGGCGGCGTCCGCTGCCAGCCGAAGGACTTCTCCGAAGGAGAGCGAGAGCGACTGACCAGGCGCTTCACTCAGGAGCTCCTGCCAATCATCGGCCCCCAGCGCGACATCCCCGCCCCCGACATGGCGACCGACGAGCAGACGATGGCCTGGATGATGGACACATACTCGATGCAGATCGGGCACGCAGTGCCCGAGATCGTCACGGGGAAGCCGATCTCGGTGGGCGGATCCGTGCTCCGCCCGGAGGCGACCGGGATCGGCGTCGTCATGGTGGTCGACCAGGCGCTCCAGCTACTGGGGTTTCAGCTCGCAGGGTCCTCCTGCGTCGTTCAGGGCTATGGGAAGGTCGGGGCCGTGGCTGCGCACGAGCTCGTGCTTCGTAACGCCCGCGTGGTCGCGGTGTCGGATATCGCGGGAGGCGTCCACCGCGAGGAGGGCCTCGACCTCGAAGACGTCGACAAGTGGCGCTCGGAGCACGGCAACCTCGGCGGGTATCCGAACGGGGAACCGTTGACGAACGCCGAGTTGCTCGCGCTTCCCTGCGATGTGCTGGTGCTGGCAGCGACCGAGAATCAGGTCACCAGCGAGAACGCCGGCCGGGTGCAGGCGCGGGTGGTCGCCGAGGGTGCGAACGGGCCGACGTCGCTCGAGGCGGACGACATCCTCGCCGACCGTGGGATCCCGGTGCTGCCGGACATCCTCACGAACGCAGGCGGGGTGGCCGTCTCCTACTTCGAGTGGGTGCAGGACATCCAGCGGCTCTTCTGGGGCCGCGACGAGATCCGGACGCGGCTCGGCGACCTGATGCGGGACGCGGTCGAGCGCGTCTGGGCGCTCTCGCAGGAAGAGAGCCTCTCCCTCCGCCGAGCAGCGCTGGTGACGAGCATCCGCGAGGTCGCTGGTGCGCTCAGTGCCCGCGGCATCTATCCATGATCGTCCGCGAAGCCCTCGTCTCCGACCCGCGTGTCCTGCCCGGAGACGCGACCCCGCAGCAGGTGGCGGAACTGCTCACGCACCCGCACGTCGAAAGCGCGCTCGTGGTCGACGGCGAGCGGCTCGTCGGCTGCATCACGCCGGAGACACTCGTCTCAGCGATCGCGGCGGGACGAGACCTCGGCTCCCTCACGGCCGCGGACCTCGCCGACGGCGAGGTGCCGACGATCGGCCCGGACGAGAGCCTCGAGGAGGCCCTGCGCGTTATGGCCGAACACGACCTCGAGCGTCTCGCAGTCGTGGACGGCGGGCGGTTCCTGGGCATCCTCCCGCGCGAGCCTCTGATCCGGCGCATGGCCGAGGACGAACGGGACGAGCCAAAGCCCGACTAGGAGGGATTGGTGAAACGTCGCTCTCCCGACGGCACTGCTGCGTTTCGTCAAACCCTCCTAGCTCAGCAGCAGGTGTAAGCGCCCGGAGGCGCGTCGCCCTCGACCGGGGCGCTGAGCTCGGCCGCTGCGAGCGCGCCGCCGTGCATGATGTCCCGCTCGCTGACCTCGAGCTCGTCGACGCCGAAGTGGCGGAGTACTTCGACGACGACGACCACGCCCGCGACGATCACCGGCGCCCGCTCGGGATGGAGGCCCGGAAGCTCGCGGAGCTCCGACACCGGCTGGGTGCCAAGCTCATCCAGGAAGCGGTCGACCCGGTTCGCAGCGAGCTTGTGTCCGTGGACGAGCTCGGGCACCTCCTCCTCGAGCCCGAGGTCGAGCGTGGCGAGGGTCGTGACGGTGCCCGCGACGCCGAGTGCGGCCGTCGGCGTGACTTCCGGGGGAACGGCCGCGTTCAGCAGCTCGCGCACGTGGGCCCCGCAGGCCGCCAGCTCCTCGGCCGTCGGCGGGTCTCCGTGCAGGAACCGCTCGGTCAGACGGACGCAGCCGAGGTCGAGGCTCGTGTGGAAGGAGATACCCTCGGGCCCGCCCAGGATCAGCTCCGTGGAGCCGCCGCCGACGTCGACGACGAGCGTGGAGTCGGCAATCGTGCGGCCCGACGCGACGCCGCGGAAGGTCAGGAGCGCCTCCTCGTCCCCTGAAAGCAGGCGCGTCGTGAAGCCGTAGCTCCACTCCAGCTCACCGAGGAACGCCTCGCCGTTCTCCGCGTCGCGGATGGCGCTGGTCGCCAGTGCGAGCGTTCGCTCGGCACCGAGCTCGTCTGCGGCCTGCCGGTAGTCGACGAGAACGTTTCGGACGCGAGCGATGGCCGTGGGCAGGAGCTTGCGCCGCGAGTCCACACCTTCTCCAAGCCGCGTAATCGCGAGCCGGCGGTCGAGCTCCTCGACGGAGCCGTCGGATACGTCGGCGACGAGCAGCCG
>CAVROA010000019.1:0-49528 GCA_963722715.1 uncultured Actinomycetes bacterium
GCGGGTGGCGATCCCGGAGCCGGCGTCGCTGGCGGTCGAGCTGAGCGTGACGGTGCCGCGCAGGTTGGCGCCCGGATCGTCCAGGCTGGCGCTCGGAGCGGTGTTGTCGACCCGCCGGTTGGCGACCGTGGCCGAGGTGGTCGAGTTGCCGGCGTTGTCGGTGACCGATGACGCGCAGGTCGTAGAGCCCGTCCGTGACGGCGGTCGTGTCGAAGGCGGCCGGAGTCGTCGTCCAGGTGCCCGCTCCCGCGGGCGAGTAGCTGCATAGGCGCGGGAGGCGATCCCGGAGCCGGCGTCGCTGGCGGTCGAGCTGAGCGTGACGGTGCCGCGCAGGTTGGCGCCCGGATCGTCCAGGCGAGGCGGCGGGAGCCGTGTTGTCGACCCGGCGGTTGGTGACCGTGGCCGAGGTGGTCGAGTTGCCGGCGTTGTCGGTGACGATCACGCGCAGGTCGTAGAGGCCGTCCGTGACGCCGGTCGTGTCGAAGGAGGCGCTGTAGGGAGTAGATGTGTCCGTGTCCACTGTCGTCCAGGTGCCGGCTCCTGCAGGCGAGCGCTGGAAAGCGAGCGAGGCCACGCCGCTGCCGCCCGGATCGGAGCCGAGCCGCTCAACGAGACGGTGCCGCGGAGGTTGGCGCCGGGGTCGTCCTGAGTGCCTGTCGTTGCAGCCCGGTCAATGGTCACCTCGTTCGTGTCCGCGTCGGTGTTCGAGCCGAGATCGTAGCGACAGCGCGAAGCGCGCGATTCCCGTCAGCGTCGACGTTCCACTGCGCCTCGTAGGGGACGGTCGTGTCCGTCCCGAGCGAGATCCACGAGCCCGAGGCGCAGCCCGTGGAGACGTTCGAGCAGCGAAGAACTCAACGTTGTCGATGTCCGTGTCAGGGGTAGTAGCGGCGATCGTGAACGGATCCGGTGCGGCCGCGTTCACGAACGCACCCCGGGGCGGTGATGGTGACGCTCGGAGCGTTGTTGTCGACAAGGACGTTCACGATCGCGGAGGTCTGCGAGTTTCCGGCGACGTCGCCGGTGACGGCGCGCAAGTCGTAACTGCCGTCGGCGAGCGCGCCGGTCGACCAGTCGACCGAGTACGGAGCACTCGTATCGGTGTCGATCGCCGTCCACGTCCCCGCGCCTGCAGGCGAACGCTGGAAGATGACCTGCTGGACCCCTGATCCCGCATCGGCGGAGTCCGACGAGACCGCGGTCAGACCGCTGACGACACTGGCTCCGGCGGGCGCGGTGACGGAGCCGGTCGGGTTGGTGTTGTCGACCCGCCGGTTGGCGACCGTGGCCGAGGTGGTCGAGTTACCGGCGTTGTCGGTGACGGTCACGCGCAGGTCGTAGAGCCCGTCCGTGACGGCGGTCGTGTCGAAGGCGGCCGGGGTCGTCGTCCAGGTGCCCGCGCCGGCGGGGGAGTACTGATAGGTGCGGGTGGCGACACCGGAGCCGGCGTCGGAGGCGGTCGAGCTGAGCGTGACGGTGGCGCGCAGGTTGGCGCCCGGATCGTCCAGGCTGGCGGTCGGGAGCGGTGTTGTCGACCCGGCGGTTCGCGACCGTGGCCGAGGTGGTCGAGTTGCCGGCGATGTCGGTGACGATGACGCGCAGGTCGTAGAGCCCGTCCGTGACGCCGGTCGTGTCGAAGGCGGCCGGGGTCGTCGTCCAGGTGCCTGCGCCGGCGGGCGAGTACTGATAGGTGCGGGAGGCGACCCCGGAGCCGGCGTCGCAGGCGGTCGAGCTGAGGGTGACGGTGGCGCGCAGGTTGGCGCCCGGATCGTCCAGCGTGGCGCTGGGAGCGGTGTTGTCGACCCGGCGGTTGGCGACCGTGGCCGAGGTGGTCGAGTTACCGGCGTTATCGGTGACGATCACGCGCAGGTCGTAGAGGCCGTCCGTGACGCCGGTCGTGTCGAAGGCGGCCGGGGTGGCGCTCCAAGTCCCTGCTCCCGCGGGCGAATACTATAGGCGCGGGAGGCGACCCCGGATCCACCTGGGTCGGAGGCGGTCGAAGTCAGCGTCACGGTGGCGCGCAGGTTGGCGCCCGGGTCGTCGAGCGTGGCGTTCGGCGCCGTGTTGTCGACCCGGCGGTTCGCGACGAGCGCCGAGATTGTCGTGTTGCCGGCCACGTCGGTTGCGACCGCACGCAGGTCGTAGAGCCCATCGGAGACCCCGGTCGTGTCGAAGGAGACCGAATAGGGCGAGCTCGTGTCCGTGTCATTGTCGTCCAGCTGCCACCGCCTGCGGGCGAGCGCTGGAAGGTGAGCGAGGCCACACCGGAGCCGCCCGGATCGGAGCCGGAGCCCGTCAGCGAGACGGTGCCGCGGAGGTTGGCGCCCGGATCGTCCAGGGAGGCAGTCGGAGCCGTGTTGTCGACTTCGACCGTGATGCTTCCGGAGGTGAAGGAGTTGCCGGCCGCGTCCGTCGTCTGTGCGCGGAGGTCATAGTCGCCGTCGGTGACTCCGCCGGTCATCCAGTCGACCGAGTACGGGGCGCTCGAGTCAGTGTCGATCGTCGTCCACGTCCCCGCTCCTGTGGGCGATCGCTGGAACACAACCTGGGCGACGCCCGAGACCGAATCGGCCGAGTTCGAAGCGACGGCGGCCGTTCCGGACAGCGACGCGCCGCCGGCGGGCGAGGTCAGTGAGCCGGTCGGGTCGCTGTTATCGACCTTGATCGTCTGCTTGGCCGAGTCGAGCGTGTTTCCGGCAGCATCCGTCGCGCGGGCGAGAACCTGGTAGTCGCCATCCGCCGGCTGAGAGTTCCAGGTGACCGAGTACGAGGGGCCGGTGGAGCTCGAGCCGACGAGCGTCGAAGGGCTGCACGACGTTCCGGTGCAGCGGTAGTAGGCGACGGTCGCGACACCGGAGGTCGCATCGGCGGCACTCCCGGAGAGGACCTGGCCGTTCCGGATCGCCGCGGGGAGGACGTCGAGAGTCGAGGAGCTCGGGTTCGTAGCGTCGATCCGGATCTGAGACGCACCGGTTTGCACGGCTTCCGCGTTGCCGACCCGGTCGACCGAGAAATACTTGATCGTGTAGACGCCGTCGGCGCTGAGCGGAATCGAGGTGCCCTGCGTTGAGCTCGTGTCAGGCGTCGAGCCGTCGGTCGTGTAGTAGGTCGTCAAGACCCCAGCGCCGGCGTCCGACGGTGTCAGCGTCACCGTTTGGGCGGATGTCTTCCAGCCGGAGCCGATCGAAGCCGTGTCGTCGCCCGTCGAAGGCGCGCCCGAGTCGGCTACGAGCCCGAAGCTCGTTCCGCTGCCGGTCGCGCTGGCGTTGTTCGTTGCCGTGACGGAGCCCGTAGGCGAGCCCGCGGTCGTGTTCGTCCACGTATAGGTGTCCGAGTACGGGGAGCTCACGTCGTTTCCGCCGCCGCCCGAGACTCCTGCCACAGCGGGGAACGAGACGTGCTTGATGTCGGTCTCCGTGTCGGAGGCCGTCGCCGTGACCGTGAACGAGCCGCCGTTGGCACCCGGGCGGTAGTAGACGTCTGTGCCGGAGACGTGCTGGTCGGGGTCGGCGGGGCTCTCGGCGAGCGAGAGGCCGGGCGCGGTCGGGTTCGAGGTGTCGACCTTGGCAGCCGCGGAGACCGCGGATGCCGCGGACTGGTTTCCGACCTTGTCCGAGAGCAGGTAGCGGTAGCGGTAGCACTTGGCGGTCGCGACCGTCGTATCGGCGCCGCCCGAGAGCGTCACCGTCGACCAGGAGCCCGACCAGTTCGTGCAGCCGTCGGCGGCGAGGTCGCCGGACTCGCGCTCGACGACCCTGGTGGCCGTGTCGATTCCGGAGCCCGTATCTGAGCCGTCGACGAGTGTGAGCGGCACGGAGAGGCTCGTGTAGTAGGGCGTTCCCGCGCCTGCGAGCGAGACGGAGTGGCCAGTTGGCGCGCTGGAGTCGGCTGCGATCGTGACGGTGTCGTTCGCGGTTCGGCCCGCCTTGTCGGTCGCCGTGATCGTCCGCGCGCCCGGTGCGGTCGCGCCGGCCGTCCACGCGTAGTCGACCGGGGAGGCGTAGGGGCTAGAAGGATCGCTGCCGCCCGTCGAGCCCGTCCAGCCCGATACCGCCGAGACGTTCGGGAACGCGACTCCGGTGACCGCGGTCTCAACATCGCTTGCCGTTGCGTTCAGCGTGAAGCTGCCGGCGCCGCCGGGGCGGAAGTAGTGGGTCTTCGTCGCCCCGTCGTAGTACTGCGCCGCGAGGCCGGTGACTTCCGTCGGGCTGCTGACGGATACGCTCGGGTCGCCCGTGTCGACCTTCGCGTCGGCGGAGGTCGCTGAGACCGCCGACTGGTTGCCGACGTTGTCGGAGATCGAGAAGCGGTAGCGGTAGCACTTGCCGGAGGCGACCGTGGTGTCGGCGCCGCCCGAGAGGGTGACCGTCGACCAGGAGCCCGACCAGTTCGTACAGGCGTCGGCCGCGAGGTCGCCCGACTCGCGCTCGACGAGGCGCGAAGCGGTGTCGAGGCCGGACCCGGCGCCGTCTCCTCCATCAACCAGCGTCAGCGGAACGGACAGGGAGCCGTAGTAGGGCGCTCCCGCGCCAGCAAGGGAGACCGAGTGGCCCGTGGGTGCGGCCGTGTCCGACGTGAGCGTGAAGCTCGTCCCCGAGCCGGCGACGCTCGCGTTGTTCGTCGCGGTCACCGAGCCCGTCGGGGAGCCGCTCGTCGTGTTCGACCAGGAGTACGTGTCCTCGTAGGGGGAGCCCGTGTCGTTGGTGCCCCCGCCGGTGAGGCCGGCCACGCTCGGGAAGCCGAGGTGCTTGATGCCGGTCTCGGAGTCTGCCGGCCCGGTCGCGGTGACCTTGAAGGAGCCGCCGGCCGCGCCGCCCTTGTAGAAGAGAGTCGTGCCCGAGACGTGCTGGTTCGCGCTCGCCGGGTTCTCCGAAAGCGTCAGGCTCGGAGCGGGAGTCGGGGCCGACGTGTCGACCTTTGCGGCCGCTGAGGTGGCGGAGGCAGCCGACTGGTTGGCGACGTTGTCCGAGATCTTGTACCGGTACCGGTAGCACTTGGCGGTCGCGACCGTTGTGTCGGCGCCGCCCGAGAGTGTGACCGTCGACCACGACCCGGACCAGTTCGTGCAAGCGTCGGCGGCGAGGTCACCGGATTCACGTTCGACCAGCCGCGTGCTCGTGTCGAGCCCCGAGCCCGTGCCGTCGTTCCCGTCCACGAGGGTGAGCGGAACTGAGAGGGTCGTGTAGTAGGGCGCGCCCGCTCCTCCGAGCGTGACCGAGTGCCCCGTCGGAGCCGCAGTGTCCTTCTTGATCGTCAGGGTCGTCTGCGTTTGCTGCTGCGCCAGGTCTTCCTCGGTGATCGTCTGCCCGCCCGGCTCGGTCGTGCTCGAGGTCGTCCAGGCGTAGGTGTTCGAGGTGAAGGGGGCGGCCGTGTCCGTCTTGACTGTGTGGGTGAAGGCGCCGGAGTCGAGACTGACCGCGGGGAAGACCACCGAGTAAGGGCCCGAGCCCGAGTCCGTGATCGCGTCGGTGACGACGAAGTCACCCGCGGTGGCGGGGTTGTAGTAGACGGTGCTAGTCCCATCGAAGTACTGCCGGCCGGGGTTCGTGCCCTCGGCGACGGAGAAGCTCGTGTGCGTCGGGCCGGCGTCGTCTGCAGCCGGGTGAGCGATCTGGGCGACCCCGTCGTTGACGTGGAAGTCGAGCTGGCGTCGGGCGGCTTGCGGTGCGGTGATCCCGCCGGTTTGATGGCGCCAGTAGTCGACGAAGAGGGTCTCGCCTGCAGCAAGCGAGAACTTCGGGAGCGTGTACGACACGTTCGTCGTGACCGGGGTGACGACACTTCGGAGGTCCTGGGCGAGGGGGTCGTCGGTAGGCGTAAGGATCGTCCCGGTCGGTGTGAAGACTCCGCCCGAGATCGTGCCCTTGAAGACCCCCACGGTCAGGACTGCGGTGCCGGCAACCAGCGTCGCATTCGGAATGTCCGTCTGAACCGTGAAGGTCCAGGTGCCCGCTGGGAAGCCGGTTGCGCCACCGGCGGGGTCGACGAGCCAGCCCTTTCCGTCCGTCGTTGTCGGGAGCGTGGCTTGCTGAGCGGTGACGGAGAGGGCCGGATCCCATGCATACCAACCGACCGCTGCGCTCGCCGGGATGTTGTTCGTCGTGATGTCGACAGTGCCCGTGCCCGAATCAAGATCCCACGAGCCGGTGACGCCCGTCGCGCTGTTCCGGAGCTCGAGCGGCGTCGGGTAGTTGGCGGCGGGATCGATGACGTAGGGGAGAGGCAGTTTGCTGTCGTCCAGCCGAAGCCCGAGCCACCAGCCCTCGCGGTCGTGGACGAGCGACCAGCGGAGTCCTGCCGGCGTGATCTCTCGCCCGGAAGCGTCGAGGATCGCGACCGGGTGGATGCTGATTGCGGACTGACCGCGAAGGCCGACGAACCGGACGCCACCGCTCGCTTCGAGCCGCGGCCGGAGGCCCGCCGCATCCAGGCGCCAGCGCCAGTTTCGAACGCCCTGGTGGCGAACGACCGTGAGGTAGAGCTCCGTCTTGTCCGGCTGAACGGTGATCGTCTCGTGCCCGAAGGGCGTCCGCCTGCTGGCGCCGTTCTCGAACGCAGTCCAGCCGGCCGTTCCGCTGCCCTCGCCGGTCACCGAGACCGAGGCACCGGCCCGGTGGACCGTGTAGCCGGCCGGGTCTACGTCAACCTGGACACCGGGTGCGGGCTTGTGCACCGTCGCGTCCGTCTCTCCCTGCGGGGAGCCGAGAGCGCTGGTCAGGAACTCGGGGATACTGGCGACCCGCTCCGACGATCCGGTCAGCTGCAGTGCAGCGAAGAATGTCGCCGCGATCAGAGCGAGGAGAACGACCACGCTTTCCGACGTGGGAGACCACGCAGAGGCCAGGCGGCCGGCCGTAGCCGGGCGCCTTCCCGAACGCCGCAGTCTTGGAAAGTTGGTCATGTGCCTCCTCGCACGGCTTTGCGCGCGCGATAAAGGCTTGATCGGTGTTTCCGCCGCGGGACTCGAACGGAATACCACTTGAAAGTCGTAGAAGCGGCCCTAAGATCCCCCGATTGAGTGACGGGCGACCACACGGTCCGGGTGACGGCGCGTACCATGCCCGTCTTTTTTCCTGGGTCTACGCGGTTCTCGAAGGAGTGACTCAACCTCAGGTCGACAGTTAGGCATCGCTGTTTCGACACCGGGGAAGACGTGCGTACAATCCCGCCCATGGCGACGACCGAGGACCGTCGGCGGGCGGATGCGACCGCCGAGTGGCGACGCGAGCTCTACGAGGAGAAGCCCGAGCGGGAGGCGCTGTTCTCGACCATGTCCGGCGTCGCCGTGGAACCGCTGTACACACCCGACAACGCCGTGATCGACTACGACCGTGACCTCGGCTTTCCCGGCGTTTTCCCGTATACGCGGGGGGTCTATCCGTCGATGTACCGCGGTCGTCTCTGGACGATGCGTCAGTTCGCCGGCTTCGGCATGGCCGAGGAGACCAACGCCCGCTTCAGATACCTCCTCGAGCACGGGCAGACGGGGCTCTCGACGGCCTTCGACATGCCGACGCTCATGGGCTACGACTCCGACCATCCGAAGTCGCTCGGCGAGGTCGGTCGCGAGGGCGTCGCCGTCGACTCGCTCGAAGACATGGAGCTTCTCTTCGACGGCATCCCGCTCGACAAGGTCTCCACGTCGATGACCATCAACGGGCCGGCCGCGATGCTCCTCGGCTTCTATGTCTGCGTCGCGGACGAGCAGGGCGTGCCGCACGATCGCCTCCGCGGGACGATCCAGACGGACATCCTCAAGGAGTACATCGCGCAGAAGGAGTGGATCTTCCCGCCCGAGCCGTCGATGCGCCTCTGCGTCGACATGATCGAGTTCTGCGCCCGCGAGGTGCCTCAGTGGCATCCGATCTCCATCTCCGGCTACCACATCCGTGAGGCCGGCTCGTCCGCCGCCCAGGAGCTCGCCTTCACGCTCGCCGACGGCTTCGCCTACGTCGAGGCGGCGATGGAGCGCGGCCTCGACGTGGACGACTTCGCCCCGCGCCTCTCCTTCTTCTTCAACGCCCACATCGACTTCTTCGAGGAGGTCGCGAAGTACCGTGCCGCCCGCCGGATCTGGGCGCGCGAGCTCCGCGACCGTTACGGGGCCAAGAATCCTCGCTCGTGGCTGATGCGCTTCCACGCGCAGACCGCCGGCGTCTCACTGACGGCGCAGCAGCCCCAGGTGAACATCGTCCGAACTGCGCTCGAGGCCCTCGCAGCTGTCATGGGAGGCTGCCAGTCCCTCCACACGAACTCCTTCGACGAGGCCCTTGCCCTGCCGACCGAGCACGCCGTCAAGATTGCGCTACGCACGCAACAGGTCATCGCGCACGAGACGGGAGTGGCGAGCTCGATCGATCCGCTCGGCGGCTCCTACTTCGTCGAGGAGTTGACGAACCGGCTCGAGCAGGAGGCCCTCGACTACTTCGAGCGCATCCGTGAGCTCGGCGGAGTCATCCCGGCGATCAAGGAGAATTTCTTCCAGCGTGAGATCGCGGAGGCGTCGTTTCGGTTTCAGCGCGAGGTGGAGGCGGGGGAGCGGGTGATCGTGGGCGTCAACCGCTACGAGGACGCGGGCGAGGAGGACATCGATCTCCTCCACATCGATCCTGCGCTCGAGCAGAAGCAGATCGAGCGCGTCACCGCGCTCCGGGCACGGCGCGAAAGCGGCGCCGCCGAGGAGGCGCTCGCTCGGCTCAAGCGCGACGCCGCTCGCGACGATGTGAACCTCATGCCGGCGATCATCGAGGCCTCGAAGGCCTACGTCACGATGGGCGAGATGTGCGACGCCCTCCGAGAGGTATGGGGCACATGGCGCGAGACCCCGGTCTTCTGACGGGGTCTGAGTTGGCGGCTACCCGCCCCGAAGAACTGTCGACCTCCACGCGCGATCAGGCGGTGCAGCACTCCCGTGCAGTAGTCGAGATCACCGGGCTCGGACGACGGTTCGGCGATCACGAGGTGGTGAGCTCGCTCGACCTGTCGCTCGCGCCCGGCGAGCGCGTCGCCTTCTGGGGACCGAACGGATCGGGCAAGAGCACTGTGCTCCGTTGCATCGCGGGCACGCTCTTTCCTTCGCGCGGCCGGGATCCTCGTGAACGGTTTTCCGGCCGGAACCCTCGAGGCCCGCCGGGCGGTGGGTGCCTCCCTCGCGCAGGAGCGGTCCTTCTACCTTCGGCTGACCGGACACGTGAACCTGCTTTTCTTCGCCCGTCTGCACTCCGCTTCCGAGCGCGAAGCAGAACGTCGCGTGCGCGCGCTCGAGGAGGAGCTCGAGCTCGAAGACATCGCCGCCGAACGCATGGACCGCTGCTCGACCGGCATGGTGCAGCAGCTCGGGTTTGCCCGGGCGCTTCTCGGCAATCCCGCAGTGGTCCTGCTCGACGAGCCCACGCGGTCGCTCGACGAGGATGCCCGCGGGCGCCTCTGGGCCGCGCTCGAACGCCGCCCGCGGTCGCCACGCTTGATCGCGACGCACCTGAAGGAGGATCTCGACCGCTGTGACTGGCGCATCGTCTTTCCCTGTTAGCCGGGTGTCGCCACGAGCGGTGCTCGCCCTCGCCCGTCGCGACTACGCGATGGTCCGGACGTATCGGCTCGGGTTCGCGCTCGACTTCGCATTCGGCTTTGCGAACCTCGTCGTCTTCTACTTCATCTCACGCACGGTCCAGGGGGTCGAGGATCTCGACCGGCTCGGAGGCGCCCCGTCGTATTTCGCGTACGTGGCCGTCGGGATTGCGCTTTCCGCTGTGATCAGTGCGGCCAGCGCGGGTCTCGCCCAGCGGCTCCGAGACGAGCAATTGAGCGGCACGCTCGAGATGCTCGTCGTCCAGCCGATCAGATTGACCGAGCTCGCCGCCGGGCTCGCGGCATATCCGTTCCTCTTCGCGACGTTTCGGGCCGCGTTCTACATCCTTGTCGGCGGAGGCCTGCTTGGTCTCAGCTTCAGCCAGACGAGCTGGATCGGCTTCCTCGTCGTGCTACTGGCGGCGTCCGCCGCCTTCTCGGGGCTCGGCATCTTGCTCGGCGCACTCGTCCTCGTGGTCAAGCGGGGGACCGCGCTCGTCGGGCTCTTGATCTTCGTCCTCGGGGCCCTGAGCGGCGCCTTCTTCCCGATCTCCGTGCTTCCGGACTGGCTCGAGGCGATCGGTCGGCTTCTCCCGACGAGCTACGCCTTCTCGGGGCTTCGCAACGCGATCTTTCTCGGCGAGGACTGGGCTACCTCGGCACTCATCCTCATTGTGTTCGCAGTGGTCACAGTTCCGCTGGCGCTCGTGGCCTTCCGATTGGCTCTCGACCATACGCGGAAAGCGGGCACACTCAACCAGTACTGATGGGTACCTCGACGGAGCAGACGACGACGGCCGTTCTCATGGCGCTCGACGCCGCGGCGGTGGATGTCCTCGGGGCGCTTCAGCGTGCGGGGGCGCGGCCGGTGCTCTTGAAGGGGCCTTCGATCGCGCGCTGGCTCTACGAGCCGGGCGAGCGCGTGTACGTGGACATCGACGTGCTGGTCGCGCCCGACGCGGGTTCTACTGCATCGAGCACGCTGAGGGCGATCGGCTTCAGCTACGTCGTCGAAAGCTGGAACAGCTCCGTCTGGGTGCGTCGTCGAAGTGGCGTGAACGTCGACCTCCATACGGCGCTTCTTGGCATCGGCCTCGCGCCCGCGCCGGCCTTCGACGCTCTCACGAGGTCGGTCGCGTCGTTCGAGCTCAGTCGGGGTGCCGTTCCCGTGCTCGAGACGCATGCGCGCGCACTTCACATCGTTCTTCATGCCGCGCAGCACGGAGCTCTGGAGCGGACGTCGCTCGAGGATCTTCGCCGGGCGCTTGCCCGCCTTCCGGACGAGACCTGGGCAGAGGCCGCGGCGCTCGCCGCCGAGGTCGACGCGACCGCCGCCTTCGCGGCCGGCTTGCGACTGCTCCCGGAGGGGGCGAGGCTCGCGGAACGCCTCGGGCTCTCAACGGCCCTCACCACGCTCGTGGCCATGCGAGCCGCGACGGCCCCGGTCGTCAGCGAGGGACTGATGTCGCTCGCTGCGACGCCGGGGTTCCTCGCCAAAATGCGACTGATCGCGCGTGAGATTGCGCCGACCCCGGCATATCTGAGGACGCACTTCGCGCTCGCCCGCCGCGGACGTCTCGGCCTGGCACTTGCGCGGGTCTGGCGCCCGATCTGGCTGCTCCTACATCTCGGTCCCGCGCTCCTCGCCATTCGTCGGGCGCGCCGCGCGTCGCGCGGCTCTCGCTGACGTCGAGACCACGTGGCCGTAGCCGTCGAAGACGACGAGTGGGACGTAGGCCTCGAGCGATTCGTCCGGCTCGTGGACCGGCACGTCGTCGACGGTCAGCCAGGCATGCCCCGGATGGCTTCCCTCGTCGGCTCGGATGCCGAGGTAGAGCCGATGCTCTCGACTATCCCGGACGAGGTAGCGGTAGGCAAGCAGACTGCGCTCGAGGCAGTTGTCCGGGACGAACGGAGCTCGATAGATCCAGCGGCTGAGCGTAATGGCATTGCGTTCGATCCGAGCGTTCGAGCGCTGCGACGCGGTGGGCGTCATCAGGGCGACAAGACGGGTCACCGACCGCGTCCGCTTCAGGATCGGGAGGGCGGCTGCCCACGCGAGAAGACGCACAAGGAGCAGAAGACCCGCGGGCGAGCCGAGAACCTCCCGGAGCCTGGCGCCGCGGTGGCTCCAGTCACGCCGCGGCGCGGCGTTCACGCCGCCAAGGGCTTTCGGAAGACGGTCGTCTCGATGGCCGCCATAAGCTCGGGCAATTCGTCGAGGGCGACCGCGAACCGGACCTCGTAGACCGGGACGCTTGCGGTCAGCGCGAGGTAGGCCTCTAGAGTCCGTCGTTTTCGCTCCTCCCCGAGCAGCGTGAAGCAATACGCCTGGGGAAGAAGCCTGGGGACGATCTCGAGTGCCGTCAGCCGTCGGATCGTGACCGGGCCCAGATCCCCGCTCGGGCGTCGCGTCAGGAGGCACATGCCCGCGAGCGGCTCGCCAGGCCCACCGACCGAGATGCGCGAGTCGGGTCCGAGCTCGGGCGGGTCCGGTCGCCCGACGCCGAAGTACGACGCCGACTCGGGTCGAAGGCGGATCGAACTGGGGAACGGAAGCGCTCGAGCATCCCCGTCAACGACGTCGAACGCGAGCGCGTCGTCGGCCCAGAGCTCGTAGCCGCGTCGGCCGAACCCGTAGGCGAGCGTCGACTTGCCGGTCTGCGAGTGGGCGCAAAAGCCGACGACGCCCTCGTCAGTCAGGACTGCGCTTGCGTGTACCACCTGCATCCCGAGGAGCTGGAGCGCCATCGGCGCGATTGCCCGTCGGTACCAGTCGATCACGAGAGGCCTCGAGGCCGACGGATCCGGTTCGACGAGAATCTCGCCGTTCGTCCGGATTTGGAACGTGCCGATGCATCGCATCCACGCCCAGTACTCGGAATCCACGATGTAGAAATACGCCGCGTCGGCGCCACCGGCATCCTTCCAGACCTGCGTCCGAGGATCTGCGAGCACTGGTGCAGGGGCCGCAAGGGACCCTGCCCGCGCGAACATCAGCGTGAGCTCTTGAGTCATGAGACCAACACGCCCGGCTCAATCTCTCTCAATTGAGCCGGGCGCCACGAAGGAATAGAGCCTTAGTGGGGCTCTTGCCCGTGTGTCTTCAGGTTTGGCTCGCCTGGATCGTCCGGCGATGGCAAAGACTTGCCGTTGGCAGGGCCCTGTGAATCATTGATGCCGCCCTGCATTACCTCCTCGACGTCACCGACATAGCGCAGCTCCATCGGCTCCCAGGTAGTTGCAGTCCCGTTGGGGGTCATTCTATTCACCTCCTTCTCCCTCCGATCAAAAAACCTCAGTCCCATTGTCGCACCCAGGACTCAATATTCAAGACCTTCCAAAGCTGATACGTCTCGATCGATCGTGCGAGAGCAGCGTCGCCCGTTACTGCTCCCTCCTCTCCCGCTAGGCCCAGTATCTCGTTCGCCCTAGATTCTAACCGTTTCGCTTCGACAATTCCAAGCTCCGCGAGCCGCGTTGGCCCTCCGAGTACGCGCCACGCGTCCGGTGCCTCGTCGAAAATCCGGCGGCTCGAGAGACCGACAGCCAGGACTTTCTTCTGTTGGTCGAAGCCCGCTTCCGGAAATCGCTTCGCAAGCGTCTTTCTAACCAGGCTCTTCGATAGGTAGTCCTCGTTCCGAAGCCGCGCCGGAACGCGGGAGAGAAACTCGACAAGATCGACGTCCCAAAACGGCTTGAACGTCTCCATGCCGATCCGGCGGCCCCGTTCGAAGGCCTCTTCCCCCTCCATTGCCTGGAGCGGGTGCTCGAAGAGCGGCAGGGCCTCGCCGACGAAGCGTACGCGCGGGTCGCCTGGGGGGGCGAGCGAAGCTGCTTGTTCCTCGAGCGTGTGCGCGAGCTCCGCTTCCGGCGCGAGCCAGTCGGGCTTGCCGGCGAGGAATCTACGTCGCTTTTCCGCGGCGGTTCGACGGGGAGCGACCCGGCGGACGGCTTTGACCGCAGCCTGACGACTTATCTCCCCGAGGCCGTAGCGCCACACGAGGTTCTTGAGCATCGGCAGCGGCTTGACCGTGTAGGAGGTCAGGTACGTGCGCCAGAGGTGGTACACGAGCCCGATGTCGAACCGTCGCAGGCCGTAGGCTGACCAGGAAGGGCTCGTGGAGAGCCACTCGTCGCCGCCGGCGCCGGTCATGATCGTGCGGGCGCCCTGTTCCCGCCCCACGAGGGCGAGGTACGTGTAGAGCGGCTGCCACACATTCACGAGCGGTGTCGGCCACTCGCCCGCGGCCCGCAGGCCGGTCAGGATCAGGCGGTCAGATCCCTCTGCCTGTGTGAATGGGATCAGCGTATGCGGAAGCCCGAGGCGTTCGGCGACCAGCGTCTGGATTGCGCTCTCGTCGTACTGGGGATCGGGAAAGGCGAGCGAGAGCGCGATGGGAGCCGGTAGGCCGGCCGCCTTGGCGTAGTCGGCGGCGACCGTCGCCACGCTCACCGAGTCGAGGCCGCCGCTCAAGAAAATGGAGGAGGGCCCGAAGGCGAGCGAGCGGGCGACCGCTTGCTCCATGAGCTCTTCGAAGCGGCCTACCTCGGCCTTCGTGATCCACTCCACGTCCTCATCCGGATTCGAGGGGAACCAGTATCGCGAAGCGCTGATCCCAGAGTCGTCCGCGCGGTACAGCCACCCGGCGCGGGCCCGGCTGACATCCGCGAAGCAGGTCTCATCCGGATTGCGCTGCCGGTGCGTGAGGATGTCGGCAATGGCGGCGCGATCGATCTCGGTCGAGACCTGAGGCTCGGCGGCGAGTGTGGTGATCGAGTCGGAGAGGTAGAGACCATCGGAACCGTGGCCGAAGAAGAACGAGTGGTGCCCGAGTTGGTCGCGAGCGAAGAGGAGGACGCTTCGCCGTTCGTCCCAGATGATGACTGCGAAGAACCCACGGAGCTGGGCCACGAAATCGTCGCCGCACGCGCGGTAGATCTTCAGCAGGAGCTCCGCGTCGCCGATTGAGCTCTGACCCTCGGCGTAACGCCGGACGAACTCGTCCCGGTCGAAGAAGCCGCCTGCGAAGATGGCCATGCAGGACTCGTCCTCGGCGACCGAAGCGGCCCCGCCGAGCGTCGAAGCGAGCGCCAGCGGGCGGCCCCCTACGCTGCGATCTTGGCGATACGTCGCGAGGAACGTCCGCGTCATGTTGCTGCTCGCGTCGACGTTGGGTTCGAGGTCAAGCGTGGTCATCGAGGCTGGAGCAGGTCCTTTGCCACCAGCTCGTCGAGCAGGCCGTGGAGCTCGGAGGCGACCTCATCGCGCGAGACATCGAATTCCTCCGCGAGTGCCGACTCGATCTCACCGGGAGAACGGCCCTCCTCGAGGAGCTCCCACGCGCGTGCGCCGGTCCGGTTGAGCGTGTAGATCGCGTTCGTCGTCAGGTTCACCAGCACGACCTCGTCCTGGACGCGCTGGGCAGCGACATCGGGATGGGGGCGCATGGCGACATCCGCCCAACGCTGTGTATTTTGTCCGGAGTCAGATTCCGCCATCAGGTAATCCCCTTACCGGCGGACGCCGCCGGTTTCGGACGCCGGGCCGCAGGCTCACTCATCTTGGTCGTAGCGTTGGGGCTTGTCAATGACATTCCAGGAAGAACCTGACCGACATCACCCTTCGAGGGGATTGCCGGTGGCGTCATGGAGGCCGAGGGTCTGTTGTTACGTCGCTTATCGAGCTATTCCAGGAGGAACATAAGTGCAGGCCGTGAACGGAGATGGCGGTGCCCCCAGGACCCATTGGCAGCGGCCGGACGCGCCTCTCGGGACGCTGATCTTCCGCGAAGGACTCCTCTCTGCCGAGCAGCTCGAGGAGTCGCTCGGCGAGGCCGTCAAGACTGGCAAGCGGCTCGGCCAAGTCCTCGTCGACAAGGGACTGCTCCAGGAGAGCCAGGTCGCCCGCATCATCGCCAAGCAGAAGAACCTCGGCTTCGTGGACCTCGCCGAGCTCCAGGTCGACTCCGACACGGCCCGTCTCCTCCCGCACGAGACGGCGTGGCTGCACCATGCACTTCCGATCGCAGTCGAGGACGACGTGCTCGTCGTCGCGGTCGAAGATCCGACCGACGAGGAGGCGCTCGCAACCGTCAAGACCGCGCTTGGTCGCGAGGCCAAGTTCGTGGTCGCCACTCGCAGCGAGATCCTTCGTGTTCTCGATGAGCTGTCGGGCCTGAGACCTCCTCAGCCCGTCCCCCCGGGACTCCTCGGGAGTCCCACCTTGGGTAGCACCGCCGTCGCTGAGCAGTCTTCCGACGGGCCTGAGCCGGACGCTCGTCCGACCCCGGTGACCGTCGAGCTGTCTCCGCTTCGCATTGCCGAGCCGGAGCCGGAGCGAGCAGGAGCCCGAGCCGCAGCCCGCAGCGGTCGAGGAGCCCGAGCCCGTGCAAGCAGCCGAGGAGCCAGAGCCAGAGCCAGAGCCAGAGCCAGAGCCTGTAGCGGTCGAGGAGCCAGAGCCCGAGCCCGAGCCCGCGGCCTTCGAGGCTCCGGAGTCAGGACCTGCGCCCGATCCTGTAGCTGATTCGCCTGCGCCGCCCGAGACCGCACCAGAGGAGCCCGATCTGACTCCAGAGCCGATCGCGGTCGCTCCGACCGTCCTTCCCGAGCCCCCGGCTGCGGTACCCGAGCCCGTTCTGCCCGCTGCGTTCGAGCCGGAGCCGGTGCAGCCTGCAGCGGTCGAGCCGGCTCCGCCGGTGGAAACTCCCCCGCCCTCTGTTCAGCCGCCGGCTGCTCCCGCCGCCGAGCGCGACCCGGACCCCGTTACGACCCCGACCCTGCACGCCGTCGACCCCCCGACGCGCGACGCCGTTTCGCCGCTGCGGCCGCCCGCGACGCCCGAACCCGCTCCACCCGCGGCCGAGGAACCTGCAGCGCCGGCGCAGCCGGCCGTTGCCGAGCCTGCACCCGCGCCCAGTGGGGGAGGCCATGAGGTCGTGGTCCGGCTGGCGGACGGCGACGTGGTGAGTGCCGGAAGCTTCTCGACCCGTGAAGCGGCGAAGGATGCTGCCAAGACCCTGACGCGCGAGATCGCGTCGAGCCTGCCCGGCGAGTGGCCCGAGATCGGCGGGCGCTTCATACGCCCGGACCTGATCGTCTCGGTCGACATCGCCGACTAGACACGTCCGGGGCGACCCCTAACGGCCGAGCGGCCTGCTTCTTGGTTCAGCCCGACCCGGCGCTGACAGCCGCGCGCCCTCAGGCGAACCAGGTCGTGATCGTGTAGCGGCTTCCGTGGGTCACCGGACTGACGCTGTGGACCATGAGGGAAGGGAAGGCGACGAGCGTGCCCTGCTGGCCCGTGAGGGGAAAGCCCACTCCCTCACCCTTCGGATCCTCGTTCAGGAGCCCGTAGAACGTGAGGTTGCCACCGCCGTAGGCATCCGCTCGAGGTTCCGCCGACTGGTCGTTCAGGAACGTCACGGCCGAGATCTGGCGCTCCTTCCTGAACTGGGCGGCGTCTTCGTCCTTGCTGCCGTCCTTGTGAGTTCCGAAGAAGTCGCCTTCCCGGTAGACGAGGAACTGTGGGCGTTGACTCCGCACGAGAGACACATTGAAGTGCTGCCCGAGCGTCTCTCTGAGCGCATCCAGGCGCTGGACGACGAAGTCGCGGGTCTCGTCGTCGACGTTGGCCATCGAGGTACTTCGTTGCTTCTTGTTGACCGCCTCAGATCCCTTGTCCTCGATCTCGGCCGCGAGCGTCGGGGCAGCGTCCATGGCTGCTCGCAGCCGGCTGCAGACGTCCGGCGGCAGGAAGTCCGGCTTGAAGAACAGCCCGAAGCGAAGGAAGAACGCTGGATCCATGGCCCTTCGAGGATAACTCGCAACGTGCTTCGGCGGGCTCAGATATCGACGACTAGGCCGTCACGCGCGCGCGGAATCCCCTCTGGCGAGTCGAGCTCGATCGGGCGGTGCGTGAGGAGAACGGGCCCGTCCGCGGCCGCGAGCGCCTCGTCGGCGGTGAGGTGCCCCCGTGGCGGCCCGTCGCGGTCCGGGTTGGCGAGCGTGGCCTCGCAGACGAAGAGGTCGGCCCCTTGCGCGAGTGCCGCCAGCTCCGGGGAGGGTGCGGAGTCGCCTGAGTACGCCATCATCTTTCCGTTCCCTGAGACGCGAAAGCCGAAAGCGCGCAGCGTGTAGTGCGGCACCTGCTGTGCCTCGAGCGAGAGCCCTCCCGCTGTGAACGGTGTTCCGGGTTCGTACTCGAAGAGCTCGAACGCCTTTTCGAACATGTTCGCGTTGCCCCAGATGGACGCGAAGGTCGCGAGCTGCTCGGTGCCGCCGGGCGGGAGCCAGAGCTCCGGTCGGCCGGGACCCTCTGCTCCGTAGTCGGCCAGCCACGCCCACGGGACGAGATCGCCCCAGTGATCGAGGTGGAAGTGGGTGATCGCAATCGCAGCCACGCCGGTCAAGCCGGCCTCGCGAAGCCGTCCCAGCACGCCGGGGCCACAGTCGAGGAGGAGCGTTTCGGCCATGCTCTCGTCGCCCGAGAGGAGGTAACCGGACTGGGCGCTTCCCGGGTTTGGCCAGGCGGGCGAGGAGCCGATGACGGTGAGGCGCACCTCCATATACTTGCTTAGGTGGCCAGGAAGATCCGGGTAGTGATCGCGAAGCCCGGCCTGGACGGACACGACCGCGGTGCCAAAATCATCGCTCGCGCGCTGCGCGACGCCGGGATGGAGGTCATCTACACAGGCCTACATCAGACTCCGGAGCAGGTCGTCGAGACGGCCCTGCAGGAGGATGCGGACGCTGTGGGCATCTCGATTCTCTCGGGCGCGCACATGACGCTCGTCCCCAAGATCGTCGACGGTCTGCGCGACCACGAGCTCGACGACGTGCTCGTGGTCGTCGGAGGGACGATCCCAAAGGCCGACATCGAGGCGCTCAAGAAGCAGGGCGTCGCGGAGGTGTTCACGCCGGGTGCGCCGCTCGCCGAGATCGTCGACTTTCTGAAGGCGCACGTTCCGGTCGAGGCCTGACGTGGCCACCGCGAGTCGAGCGGCTCGGACCCGACTGTCACGGTCCCGGCACCAATAGCCTGCCACCCGTGCGCATCTCGGACGTAGGCTGGCCGCGGGGGAACGCTAACTGGGGGGTCCCCCGGGGGGAACACTCTCGGCCCGGTTGGCGGGGGGCCGGCTGATGGCGATCCGTGTCGAGCGGGAGGGTGGGGCCGCCGTCGTTGTCGTCGACAGGGTGGACGCGCTGAACGCGCTCGACCTCGAGCACGCTCGCGCGCTTCGCGAGCGGCTGGCCGAGCTGGCCGTCGACCCGGAGGCGCGCGTGGTCGTGCTGACCGGGGCCGGCGACAGAGCCTTCATCGCGGGTGCCGATATCAAGTACATGCAAGGCCTCGGCGTGCTCGAGGCGCGCGAGTGGGGAGAGCTCGGGCATGCCTGCGCCTCGTTGCTCGAGACGATGCCGAAGCCGACCATCGCGGCGATCAACGGCTTCGCCCTCGGCGGCGGCTGCGAGCTTGCCCTCGCTGCCGACCTTCGTGTTGCCGCCTCGACTGCGAAGCTCGGCCAGCCCGAGATCAACCTGGGGATCATTCCCGGCTGGGGGGGCACGCAGCGGCTCGCACGAGTGACCACCGTCGCGTACGCCAAGGAGCTGATCTACACCGGCAGGACCGTCGACGCTGCCGAAGCCCTGGCGCGAGGCCTTGTCAGCGAGGTGGTCGAAGCGGACCGCCTCCGGGAACGGGTGCTCGAGCTCTGCGAGACCCTGGCTGCGAAGAGCCCGGTTGCGCTCGCCTACGCAAAGGAGGCGACGAACCTCGCGCTCCAGGGTGATCACAGATCGAATCTCGAGGTGGAGGCGAGGCTCTTCGCAATGCTCTTCTCGACTGCAGACCAGAAGGAGGGCATGGCCGCCTTCGTCGAGAAGCGAACGCCAGAGTTCCGCGGTCGATGAGACTGCTCGTCCTCGGCGGCACCCTGTTCGTGGGCCGCCATCTGGTCGAGGCCGCGCTCGACCGAGGACACGAGGTGACGCTCTTCAACCGCGGCCGGACGAACACGGATCTCTTTCCCCAAGCCGAGCGGCTCCAGGGCGACCGTGACGGTGATCTCTCGGCCCTCGAGGGGCGCACGTGGGACGCGGTCTTTGACCCTTCGGGCTACGTGCCGCGTGTCGTGCGCGCCTCGGCCGAGGCCCTTGCCGAGTCGGTCGGCCATTACACCTTCGTCTCGAGCGGCTCCGTCTACCCCTTCGAGAGCACCACTCATGACGAGCAAGGGCCCCGTCGAGAAACTGGAGGAGGAGACCGAGGACGTCACCAAGGCCTACGGGGCGCTGAAGGCGCTCTCGGAGCGGGAGGTCGAGGTGGTCTTCCCGGGTCGAGCGCTCATCCTCCGGGCCGGCCTCATCGTCGGTAGCTACGACTGGACGAACCGTTTCGGGTACTGGGTCCGCCGGGTGGCCGAGGGGGGAGAGGTCCTCGTCCCCGCTCCACGCGACTGGACGTTCCAGATCGTCGATGCGCGCGACCTCGTCGACTGGTCCCTTGACTTGGCCGAGCGAGGAGAGGCGGGGACGTTCAACACCGTCGGACCGGAGCGGCCGATCTCGATCGAGGAGCTGGTCGAAGCGATCAAGCGCGAGAGTGGCAGCGACGCGCACTTCACGTGGGTGGACGAGGAGTTCCTGCTCGCTCAGGGACTCGAGCCATTCGACGACGTGCCGCTCTGGCTGGCCCTCGGTCGCAATCCGGAGCTGTCGAGCTTCTACGGAATGGAAAACGCCAAGGCCCTGAGCGCCGGTCTTTCGTTTCGCCCGCTCGCGAAGACCATTGCCGACACGCTCGCGTGGGAGCGGGAGCGGGCCCGTCGTCCGCTCGAGAAGGACTACGGCGTGGGAGCCGAGGTCGCCGGTCTGTCGCCGGAGCGCGAGGCGGAGGTGCTTCGCGCGTGGCGAGAGCGAGCCTGACGGTTGGTACCCTTACGGTGAGCGGGAGCCTCTGAGCAGGGGCTGAGAGGCGGCCGAGGGCCGCGACCGTAGAACCTGATCTGGGTCATGCCAGCGGAGGGAGATGAAGTGCAAGATCCTCTTGTCATCGCGGAGCGCGAGTTCGGCTCGCGGCTTCTGGTCGGCACGGGGAAGTACGACTCGTTCGAGACGATGCGCGACGCCGTTCAGGCGTCCCGCAGCGAGCTGGTCACCGTCGCCGTTCGCCGCATCGACCTCGATGCCCGCGGCGAGGACATCACGAGCTTCCTCCCGGAGAACGTCCTACTCCTGCCGAACACCTCAGGTGCGGAGACCGCCGAAGAGGCAATCAGGGTCGCCCGCCTCGCCCGCGCCGGCGGACTGCCCGACTGGATCAAGCTCGAGGTGATCCCGGATGCGCGCTATCTCCTGCCCGATCCCGTCGAGACCCTGAAAGCTGCGGCGATGCTTGTCGAGGACGGGTTCACCGTGCTGCCGTATGTCCTGCCCGACCCGGTGCTCGCGACGAAGCTCGAAGAGGTGGGGTGTGCGACCGTCATGCCGCTCGCGTCGCCGATCGGAAGCGGTCGCGGGCTGAAGCTCCGCGACTCGATCCGGATCATGATCGAGCAGGCGACCGTCCCGATCGTCGTCGATGCTGGTCTCGGCTCCCCGTCGCAGGCGGCGGAGGCGATGGAGATGGGCGCGGATGCAGTCCTCGTGAACACGGCAATTGCGCGAGCCGGTAACCCCGTGGCGATGGCCCACGCCTTTCGCCTCGCCGTCGAGGCGGGACGGGAGGCGTTTCTCGCCGGTGTCATGGGCGAGGGCGACGCTGAGGCGTCGAGTCCACCTGTCGGGGTGATCGCCGCCTCATGAGCGTTTCTCGCCTCCGGCTCGCTCCCGTGGGGGAAACCAGGTTTCCCCCACGAGCCCCCTTCTTACAGTCCGACGTGGAGGAACCTCCCGGTTCCCCCACACCCCCTCCACACGCTCATAGGCCAAAGGTCGGCCCATGAGCGCAGCGTGCATCGTCAACGGCAAGGATCATTCGCTCGAACTGGGCGAGACGGTCGAGCGCCTCCTTGCCCGGCTCGGCCTCGAGGGTGGCTACGCGCTCGTCGAGCGAAACGGCGAGCCCGTCGACCGGACCGAGTACAGGGAGGTGGAGCTCCGCGATGGCGACCGGATCGTCGTTGCGCGCCCCGTCGCCGGCGGATAGGCGCCTCTACCTGGTGACGTCCGGCCGGGCAGACCTCGAAGACTTTCTCGAGGCGGCCGTCCGGGGGGGCGTGGACATCGTCCAGCTCCGTGACAAGGAACTCGCCGACGCCGAGCTCATCCCGATGCTCGAGCTGGCACGAGAAACGACCCGGCGCCTGGCCGTCCCCCTGGTCGTGAACGACCGCCCCGACCTGGCAGCGCACGTGCACGCCGACTTCGTCCACCTCGGCCAGGAGGACATGGCCGTCGCAGAGGCGCGCCGCTTCGGAGTCGGTGTGGGGCTGTCGACCCACGCTCCCGTGGAGATCGATCGCGCCGATGCCGATTACCTCGGAGTGGGCCCCGTCTTCGCGACGCCCACGAAGGAGGGCCGGGCGCCGGTCGGGCTCGAGCTGGTTCGATACGCCGCCACCCACGCCGTTCGCCCGTGGTTCGCGATCGGCGGCATCGACTCGGCCAACGCGCGAGACGTCGTCGCGGCCGGGGCTCGGCGGATCGCCGTCGTCAGGGCGATCGGCGAAGCGTCCGACCCCGAGCGGGCCGCCCGCGAGCTCCGAGCTACTCTGACTCCCTAATCCCCGCCCTAGCAGGGGGGATTGGCGGAACGCCGCTCGTCGTCGGGGTGCGATGATCGTTCCGAGGCAAGGACGCAGGGAGTGCCGATAGCAGCGCTATCGGTGCGACTGAGGACGCCGCGTCGGGGCGAGCAGCGCGGCCCGGCGGCACTGCGCTTTGCGGTTCGCCGAGCCCTCCTGCTAGGGAAGTCCGCGGAAGAGGATGCGCGCGGTGCTGAGGGCTGCGGGCCGGCCGAGCTGGGCGTTCAGAGTGGGGGCAACCGCCGTCGTCCACACCGTGACCCGCTCTCCCGCGATTGCCTTGGCGAACGATGCCGCCGCGATCTCGGTCCCGTCCTTGCGCTCGACGATGGTTGCCGGAGGTACGGCGAGCGCGACGTATTTGGTGACGGCGGCCGTCCAGCCGGTCGAGGTCGTCACCCGCCGGACCCGGACCTGGAAGTACGAGCGCATCCAGCGGTATTCGGCGTTGAGCTTGAGCTTGACGAGGGCGACGGATTTAGGGACTGCGAAGAGAAGCTTCCGACCCCTGCGGAGCCAGGAATACGGTGAGACGGCCGCGCCTCCGTTCGGGTGCAGCTCGAAGTGAAGATGCGGGTGGATCCCGTCGGCGTCACCCGAGTCACCTACATATCCGACCAGCTGACCGGCCCGGACCCGCTCTCCGGTCTTCAGACCCGGTGCGTAGGCGGTACCCGCCTTGCACCCGGCCCGGTTGTCGTTTCTCATCGTGAGGTCGTTGTTCAGATGGATGTAGAGGTAGGTGGTGCCGCTCCGGCCGTAGAGGTAGAGCATGCAACCGGCCCGCGACGAGGTCGTCCAGAACGACACCCGGCCGCCCTCGACGGCGACCGCCGGCGCCTTTCGCGCCGCCATGATGTCGTTCCCCTGATGGCTCCCCTGCCCTCGCGGGTCGCCGAAGTCGTCCTGGTACGTGACTGGCCCGACGACCGGGAAGATGATGCGGTCGGGGACGGCAGCATTCGCGGTCCCGGCGGAAGCCCACGTGGCTAGAAGGAAGAGGAGTGCTCGGGCTGTCGTCCGGTGGCGAAGCATGGGCTCCGGTTCGCGCTCGAAGGGCGGCACGCTAGCAAAGGCGTCGGCTTTCGGTCGCAAGATCTTTAGCCCATGCCTCGTGCACGAAGGGCTGGTTATGCTCGCGGCCGGATGAAGATCGCCGTCTGCGTGAAGGAGGTTCCCGACGCCGCTGCGGCCCGGCGAATCGACCCGCAGACGAAGCGGCTCGACCGAAGCGGCGACGGTGTCTTGAACGAGTTCGACACGCATGCGCTCGAGGAAGCGCTGCGCGTCAAGGAGGGCTCGGGGGAGGGCGAGGTCGTTGTCCTTTGCGTTGCCCCCGAGCGCGCCATGAACTCGCTCCGTAAGGCACTCGCTATGGGTGCCGACCGGGCCGTTCTGGTCGCGGACGACGCGGCGGCAGGCTCCGACCTCGTCGCGACCAGCACGATCCTGGCGAAGGCCATCGAGCGCGAGTCTCCCGACCTGGTCCTCGTCGGCCAGCAGGGCGGCGACTCGGACGGCGCGGTCCTGTGGGGCTCGCTCGCGGAGCGGCTGCGCCTGCCGCTCGTCTCCCAGGCGGCCAGTCTCGAGCTGTCCGACGGGAAAGCGCGCTCGAAGCGCCAGACGGAGTTCGGCTACGACGTGCTCGAGGCGCCGCTCCCTTGCGTGGTCGCGGTGTCGGACGCGATCAACGAGCCGCGCTACCCGTCCCTGAAGGGGATCATGGGTGCGAAGAAGAAGCCACAGGAGACTCTCTCCCTCGCCGACCTCGGTGTCGACGCGGCCAAGGCTGGGGAGGCAGGCTCCCGTACCGAGGTGCTCGCTCTCACCGACCCGCCCTCGCGTGGCGACACCCAGCGGATCGAGGACGACGGCGGCGACTCGGCGGAGAAGATCGTCGCTTACCTCGCGGAGCAGAAGCTCATCTGATGGCTCGCACGCTCGTCTATGTCGAGGATCATGAGGGGGAGGCCACCAAGGGCAGCCTCGGCGTGCTGGGCAAGGCTGCGTCTCTCGGTGGAGAGGCTGCGGCGGTCCTTTGCGGCTCCGGCATCGCGTCGATCGCGGACAGCCTCGGCGCGCACGGAGCGTCCACGGTGTACGTGGTGGACGATCCGGCGCTCGAGTCTCCACTCCCACAGCCGCGGGTCGACGTCCTTGCGAAGCTGATCCAGGAGCAGGGCTTCGACGCGGTTTTCTTCGCGTCGTCGGTCCTCTCGGCGGATGTCGCCGCGGGGCTCTCGGCGCGTCTCGACGCGGGCCTGAACTGGGACCTGGCCGACGTCGAAGAGCAAGACGGGAGGCTGGTCGGCAAACGCCCGGCGCTCCAGGACTCGGTGCTCGTCGACGTCGGCTGGACCGAGGGGCCGGCGCTGGCGCTCTTCCGGACGGGCTCCTTCGAGCCCGGGGAGGGCGGAGCAGGGAACGCGGCTGTCGAGACGATGGACGCGCCGCTCGAGGACTTCTCGACCAAGACGGCGATGGTGGAGCGGGCACACGAGGAGAAGAGCGGGCCCTCGATCGAGGATGCTGACGTCATCGTCGCGGGCGGTCGTGGGCTCGGCGAGCCGGATCGCTTCTCGCTTCTCGAAGACCTCGCGAAGGCGCTGGGAGGGGCCGTGGCCGCAACCCGGGCGGTCGTCGACGCGGGCTGGTACCCGTACGCGAGCCAGGTGGGACAGACGGGGCGTACCGTCTCGCCCAAGCTCTACCTTGCCTGCGGCATTTCAGGAGCGATCCAACACAAGGTGGGCATGCAGAGCTCGGGCACGATCGTGGCGATCAACAAGGATCCGAACGCGCCGATCTTCGAGTACTCCGACCTCGCGGTCGTGGGCGACCTGAACGAGATCGTCCCGAAGCTGACCGAGCTCGTGCGACAGAGACGGCAGTCGTGACCGCCCACCCTGCCGACTTCGCTCCCCCGTTCGACCCTGCCGAATTCGTGGCGGAGCCGACCGACCCGCCGGACGAGCGAATCCAGGTTGGAGCGCTCATCGTGGGTGCCGGGCCCGGTGGGCTGGCTGCCGCAGTCCGGCTGGGACAGCTGCTCGAGCAAGCGCCCGAACTGCGAGAGAGGCTGGGGGAGATCCCGATCGCGGTGCTCGAGAAGGGCAAGGCGCCCGGCGCGCACCTCCTTTCGGGCGCGGTCGTGAACCCCCGCGCCTTCCGGCAGCTCTTTCCCGACCTGGTTGCCGCTGACCTCCCCCTGATCGCGCCGGTCGAGCACGAGGGCGTCTACTACCTGACCCGAAAGCACGCACAGAGAATCCCGGCACCGCCCACCATGTGGAACCACGGGAACTACGTGGCCTCCCTCGGCGAGATGGGCCGCTGGCTCGCTGAGCGCGCGGAGGAGCTCGGGGTCATGATCGTGCCGGAAACCTCTGCGGAGAAGCTCCTCGTCACGGGCGGTCGCCTCGTCGGCGTTCGAACCGGTGACAAAGGGCGCGGGAAGCGCGGGGAGAAGCTCGCCAACTACGAGCCCGGGTCGGACATCACGGCGCGGGTCACGATCCTCGCTGAGGGCACGCAGGGGCACTTGACCGGCATCGCCCTCGAGAAGTTCGGGCTTGCCTCGAAACCGCAGGTCTGGGCGCTCGGTGTCAAGGAGGTCTGGGAGGTTCCTCGCCCGCTTTACCGGGTCATCCACACGATGGGCTGGCCCCTGCGCGGCGACCGGCGCTACCGGGAGTTCGGCGGCAGCTTCATCTACCCGCTCGGCGAGAGCCGGGTCGCGATCGGGATGGTCGTCGGCCTCGACTACACGGACGCGACGCTCTCCGTTCACGAGGTGCTCCAGGAGCTCAAGGGACACCCGTTCGTCCGGGCGATCCTCGAAGGCGGGAAACGGATCGCCTGGGGGGCGAAGACCATCCCAGAGGGCGGGTTCCTCTCCTTGCCGGACAGCCTCAGCTTTTCGGGCGGCATGATCGTCGGCGACGGTGCCGGCCTCGTGAACGTCCCGGCCCTGAAGGGAATCCACTACGCGATGCGCTCCGGCATGCTGGCGGCCGAGACCGCGCTCGGCGCGATCCGGCCGGGCCAGACCGCCTGGACACCGGGCGCCCTCGCAGGCTATGACCAGGCTCTCCGTGAGAGCTACATCTGGAAGGACCTGGAGCGCGTGCGCAACATGCGCCCCGCTTTCAAGCACGGATTCGTTCGCGGCGCCGCGCTCGCGGGCGCTGCCATGAACTCCTTCGGCCGCCTTCCGCCCCGTGACCTGAAGCTCGAACCGGACGCCAGCGTGCCCGTGTTCGTCGGCGACCGTGCTGCCACGTATCCGGCTCCCGACGGTCAACTCTTCTTCGACAAGCTCTCGAGCGTTTACCTGAGCGGGAACAAGACGCGCGACGACGCACCGAGCCACATCGCGGTCCGCCGCCAGGTCCGCCGCGAGGTTGCAGAGGCGTGGGTGCACATGTGCCCGGCTCAGGTCTACGAGATCACCAGGGACGCGAGCCCGGCCGGAAACGTGGTCGAGGTCGAGGTGACGGCGTCGAACTGCGTCCAGTGCGGCGCGATCTCCGCCAAGGGAGGCCGGCTCCTCGCCGCGGAGGGCGGCTCGGGCCCCGAGTACCAGTCGATGTGATCCGCGTCGAGGACGTCGTCGCCGCCTCGGAGGCGATCGGGACGAGACTTCATCGAACTCCGGTGCTCTCGTCGGCAGGACTTGGGAAGGCTGCCGGTGGCAGCGTCTACCTGAAGGCTGAGCTCTTCCAGCGGACGGGCTCCTTCAAGGTGCGCGGCGTGCTGGCCAAGCTCGCGTCGCTGTCGGCCGAGGAGAAGGAGCGCGGAGTTATCACCATCTCGGCCGGGAATCACGCAGGGGCGGTCGCGTACGGCTGCGCGCTCGAGGGCATCGACGCGCTCGTCGTCATGTGGGCGAGCGTCAGCCCGCAGAAGGTCGCGGCGACGCGCGGATACGGAGCCGACGTCGACCAGGAGGCTGCGACCCCGGGCGAGGCCTTTACACGCCTGACAGAGCTCCAGGAGCAAAGCGGGCGGACGCTTGTGCACCCCTTCGACGACCCGTACGTGCTGGCAGGTCAGGGCACGGTCGGGCTCGAGATCCTGGAAGACAGGCCCGATGTCGAGGTCGTGGTGGTGCCTGCGGGTGGAGGGGGCCTTGTCTCCGGGATCGCTGTGGCGGTGAAGGGAGTCCGGCCAGACGTGCAGGTGATCGCCGTCGAGCCGGAGGGATCGTCCGCGCTGAAGCTCGGGCTCGAAGCGGGAAAGCCGGTCGCCATCGAGCCGGAGTCGATCGCCGACGGCCTGAGCGCTCCATTTGCGGGACGGCTTCCGCTCGAGATCTGTGCCGAGCTTCTGGACGACCATGTGACAGTCACGGAAGCGGAGATCCGAGTCGGCTTCCGGTTTCTCTACGAGCGTGCGAAGCTTGCTGCGGAACCGGCCGGAGCGGTCACCGCGGCCGCGCTCCTGGCCGGCAAAATCCCTGCAGCAAAGGGCTCTGTCGCGATCGCCGTTGTCTCCGGAGGCAACGTAGCGGCCGAAACGGCCTCTGCTATCCTGACTTCAAATGAAGGCTGACATTCATCCCGAGTACGTCGTCGCGACCGTTCGCTGCTCCTGTGGCAACGAGTTCCAGACACGCTCCACGAAGCCGGAGCTGCACGTCGAGGTCTGCTCGGAGTGCCACCCCTTCTACACGGGCAAGCAGAAGCTCATGGATTCGGGCGGCCGTGTCGAGCGCTTCCAGCGCCGGCTTGAAAAAGCCGGACGCAGCTAAACAACTGGGGTTGAGGCCATGAGTGCCCCGATCGGCGGCCAGGCTGTCCTGGAGGGCGTCATGATGCGCAGCCCGACTGCCTGGTCCGTGGCCGTCCGGAAGCCGAACGGACAGATCGCCGAGGTGAACCGGCCGGTCTCGTCGGCGCTCCTCCGGCATCGCTGGCTCCGGGTCCCGATCGTCCGCGGGGTCGTCGCCCTCGGCGAGTCGCTGGCGATCGGCTTCAGGGCCCTCGCCATCTCCGCGAACTACGCCGCTCAGGACGAGGACTCCGAGGAAGGCGACGTGCAGACCGAGCTGAGCAAGGGACAGCTCATCTTCGCGTTCGGGATCGCCATCGGCTTCGCGCTCCTGCTCTTCAAGGTTTCCCCGGCGCTCATTACCAGCTGGCTTCCGATCGACGACAACGGTCTCTTCGTCGTCGTCGAGGGCCTCATCCGCGTCACGATCTTCGTCCTCTACCTCGTCATCCTCTCGTTGCTCCCGGACCTGAGGCGCGTCTTCCAGTACCACGCGGCCGAACACAAGGTGATCAACGCGTACGAGGCGGACGAGGAGCTCGTCCCGGAGAAGGTCGCCCCGTACAGCCTTTTGCACGTGCGCTGTGGGACCGCCTTCCTCCTCTACGTCATGGTGGTGGCGATCTTCGTGTTCGCGTTTGTCGGGCAGCCGGCCTGGTACTGGCTGATCGCGACGCGCATCTTGCTCCTGCCGCTCATCGCGGGAATCGCCTACGAGATCATCCGCTTCGCGGGGAAGAACGCGGCGAACCCTGCCCTCAAGTGGCTCCTCGCACCCGGCATGTGGCTTCAGCGCCTGACCACGCGGGAGCCGACGCTCGACCAGATCGAAGTCTCGATCCGTGCGCTCAGGGAGGTGCTCCGCCTCGAAGGGCGGATCACCCCTGAAGAGCGCAAGGTCGAGGTCATGGCTTAGCGATCAGGCCGCACGCTCCCACTACTCTTTCGGGGTCATGGCGGCCATGGAAGATCTCGTTGCGGAGCTCGAACGCTCGTACGCAGAGGCGCAGGAGCGCATGTCCGACCCTGCCGTCTTCTCGGACCGAAACGCGGCGGGCGACGCGGGCCGGCGCCTGAAGGAGCTCGAGGCGCCCTACAAGCTCGCCCAGGAATGGCGCCAGATCACTCAGGATCTCGAGGATGCGCAGGGAGACCCGGAGCTGGCCGGCATGACCGACGATCTCAGGGCGGAGGCAGAGCGGCTGGAGGACGATCTCAAGGTCGCCCTCGTCGAGCGGGACCCGAACGATGCGAAGGACGTCCTGGTCGAGATTCGCCAGGGGGTCGGCGGCGACGAGGCTGCGATCTGGGCCGGTGACCTTTACCGGCTCCTGACGCGCTATGCGGAGCGGCGCGGCTTCAAGACCGAGGTGCTCGGATCACAGCCGAGCGAGGTGGGCGGCTACAAGGAGGTCACCTTCGCAGTCAAAGGCGACGGGGCGTACTCGATCTTCAAATGGGAGGGAGGGACGCACCGCGTCCAGCGTGTGCCGGAAACCGAGTCCCAGGGGCGCATCCACACGTCCACCGCAACCGCCGCCGTCATGCCCGAAGCCGAAGAGGTGGACATCGAGATCGACCAGAACGACCTCAAGATCGACGTCTACCGTTCGACCGGCCCGGGAGGCCAGAGCGTGAACACGACCGACTCCGCTGTGCGCATTACCCACGTCCCGACTGGGATCGTCGTTGCGATGCAGGACGAGAAGTCACAGCTCCAGAACAAGACGAAGGCGATGCGGGTGCTCCGGGCGCGCCTCCTCGAGGCCGAGCTCCGGCGCCAGCAGGAAGAGCTGGACGCTACTCGCCGCTCGCAGATCGGAAGCGGCGAGCGGTCCGAGAAGATCCGGACGTACAACTATCCGGATAGTCGCGTCACCGACCACCGCGTCAAGGTGACCGTGAACCTCGAGAAGGTGCTCGGCGGCGACCTCGAGGACTTCACGGAGGCGCTCATCGCCGAGGATCGCCGCCGCGCGCTCGAAGCCGCCGCGGTATGAGCCCCCTCGAGGCTGTGCGGCAGGTCGAGGCGAGGCTGGCCGAAAACGGTGTGCCCTCGCCACGGGTCGACGCCGAGCTCCTCGTCGCGCACACCCTCGGGCTCTCCCGAACGGACATCTATGCAAATGGCCGGCTTGTCTCCCCCGAGGAAGCGGAGCAGTTGGCGGTTCTGGTGGCCCGCCGGGCCGGGCGTGAGCCGCTTGCATACGTCCTCGGCGAGTGGGGGTTCCGTCGCTTGAGCTTGCAGGTCGATCGCAGGGCGCTCGTCCCTCGCCCGGAGACGGAGGTCGTCGTCGAGCGCTGCCTGGCGCTGATCGCGGGCCTGGAGGCGCCGACGGTTCTGGATGTGGGCACCGGCTCTGGCGCGATCGCGCTCTCGATTGCCGACGAGCACCCCGGTGCGAGGGTGTGCGCCGTCGATTCCTCCGCACCCGCACTCGCGCTGGCGAGGGAGAACGTCCTCCGCACGGGTCTGGAGCGGCGCGTCGAGCTCGCCGAAAGCGACCTGCTCGCCGGAGTCACCGGCTCCTTCGACCTCGTCGTGTCGAACCCGCCCTATATCTCCCCAGATGAGCGAGCCCGACTCGAACCGGAGGTGCGGGACTTCGAGCCGTCGATGGCCGTCGTCGGCTTCGAGGTAGCGGACCGGATTGCGGCAGAGGCCCTGCGCGTGCTCCGCCACCGCGGCTGGGTCGTCCTCGAGTGCGGCGACGGCCAGGCAACGTCGCTCGCCGCGAGCCTTCACGCGCTGGGCTACGACCGCGTCACGGTCACCCCTGATCTGGCCGGAGTCGACCGCGTCGTCGAGGGTCGAGCACCGTGAGCATTGTCGAGGAGGCGGTCGCCGCGATCCGCGCGGGGCAGGTCGTCGTCCTTCCGACCGACACGGTCTACGGCGTCTGCGCCGATCCCTATCACGAGGCTCCGGCCCGCCGGCTGGCGGAACTGAAAGGGCGCCCCGAGACCCAGCCGACGGCGCTCCTCGCGGCCGACTTCGAGCTGATCCTCGACGCAGTGCCCGAGCTCCGGGGCCGGGCGGCGGTCAGCGCCCGGGCTCTCCTCCCGGGGCCCTACACGCTCGTGCTCCCGAATCCTGCGCGGCGGTTCCGCTGGCTTTGCGGGGCCAACCCCGAGGCGATCGGCGTCCGCGTGCCCGACCTTCCGCCCGCTGCCCGTGCCGTCGTCGACCGGGTGGGTGCGGTCGCGGCGACGAGCGCCAACCGCCACGGCGAGCCCGACCCGGCCAGGATCGAGGACGTTCCCGAGGAGATCCGCTCGCAGGCGGTCGTCGTCGACGCGGGGGAGCTGCCGGGCACCCCTTCGACGGTGCTCGACCTCACCGGGCCTGAGCCGACCGTTCTTCGTGAGGGAGCGGGTCCTGCGGCCGACGCGCTCGCAAGGCTCGCGGCGGCGGCCGCCCGTAGCTAGCGGCGGTCGAGCTCAGGGGCGGCGTGTCGCTCGGCCGTCGTCCTGGCGCCCGCAGCCGCGAGCGAGTAGACCACCATGGCCAGGACGACCGCGGTCGTCCACTGCAAGGTGGGCCGCGCTGCCAGAGGGAGCGAAAGCGTCAAACCGATCCCGAGCGACGGAAGCACGAGCAGCGTCGTTGCCAGCGCCGCGAGCCGCCCGAAGCCCCACGCATGCCGCAAGTCGGCGTACTCGCGGGCGAGCGGCGCGACGACCACGGTGCCGACGACGGCGAGGAGAATCAGGTTCAAGTGCTCCATGTCCGGGAAACGCCGTCTACCCCTTTCGGGTTACGCCCACAGCTGAGTAAGCTGCCCGCGTGGCCGTCGCCCAGGAGACGTTCGAGCAGCTCCGCCAGGCAGGTCTTGCAGACATCGACGGGGAGATCGCCGCCCTGCTCGGCCGCGAGCTCGAGCGCCAGCGGGCGCAGATCGAGCTGATCGCGTCGGAGAACTTCACCTGGCCGAGCGTGCTCGAGGCCGTGGGAAGCGTGCCCACGAACAAGTACGCCGAGGGATATCCGGGCAAGCGCTATTACGGCGGGTGCGAGGTGATCGACGAGATCGAGCAACTCGCGATCGACCGGGCCAAGTCGCTCTTCGGTGCCGAGCACGCGAACGTGCAGCCGCACGCTGGGGCGCAGACGAACATGGCGGTCTACTTCAGCTGTCTCGAGCCCGGGGACACAATCCTCGCCCTCCGCCTCGACCACGGCGGCCACCTGACGCACGGGCTCAAGGTGAACTTCTCCGGTCGTCTCTACACGATCGCCGGCTACGGAGTCGATCGCGACACCAACCTGGTCGACTACGACGAAGTCGGGCGGATCGCGAAGGAGTGCAAGCCGAAGCTGATCATCTGCGGCGGCTCTGCCTATCCGCGGAAGATCGAGGCGGACCGGTTCCGGGAGATCGCGGACGAGGTGGGGGCACTCCTCCTTTGCGACATGGCCCACTTCGCCGGGCTCGTCGCCGCAGGGCTGCATCCGAATCCGACACCACACTGCGACTTCGTCACGTCGACGACGCACAAGACCCTGGCCGGGCCTCGTGCAGGTTTCGTCCTCTGTAAGGAGGAGCACGCCCAGGCGCTCGACAAGGCCGTCTTCCCGGGCATGCAAGGTGGGCCCCTCTGCCACACGATCGCCGCGAAGGCGACCTGCTTCAAGATCGCCGGCTCGGAGGCCTTCCGCTCCTACCAGGCTCAGGTACGGGCCAACGCGGATGCGCTCGCCGACTCGCTCATGGACGGAGGCCTCGAGCTCCTGACGGGCGGCACCGACACGCACCTGATGCAGGTCGACCTCCGCCGGAGCTCATGGACGGGCCGGGACGCCGAGGAGCGCCTGCACGAGGTCAAGATCACCGCCAACCGGAACACCGTGCCGTTCGACGAGCGGCCTCCGACCGTGGCCTCCGGTCTACGCCTGGGGACGCCGGCAGTCACGATGCGCGGCTTCGACGAGGAGGATGCCGCCGAGGTCGGGAGCATCATCACCGGAGCCCTCTCCGAGAGCCCGGACTTCGCCACGCTCAACGAGCGGAGTGACGCCCTGTGCGCGCGCCGGCCGCTCTACCCCGACTTTCGCGGTTTCACGGCGTACAGGTGAGCGCGACGGCGACGACCGAGCGCGTCATCGAGGTCGGGCACCCACTCGTCCAGCACAAGCTGGGAATGCTGCGAGACGTCGAGACGCCGACCCAGCTCTTCCGCCAGCTCGTGAACGAGCTGACCCTTCTCCTCACCTACGAGGCGACGAAGGACCTCGCCACGGAGGAGGTCGAGATCGCCACGCCGCTCGAGCGGACGACGGTGCAACGGATCTCCGGCAAGAAGGTCGCGATCTGCCCGATCCTCCGGGCCG
Organism: uncultured Actinomycetes bacterium; assembly: GCA_963722715.1. Classification (GTDB taxonomy): domain Bacteria; phylum Actinomycetota; class Thermoleophilia; order Gaiellales; family Gaiellaceae; genus DASQGA01. The sequence continues at coordinate 33,424 of CAVROA010000019.1, forward strand.
GCATCGGCATGCTCGACGGCGTGCTCTCGCTGATCCCCGCCGCCCGCGTCGGGTTCATCGGCCTCTACCGGAACGAGGAGACACTCGAGCCCGTCGAGTACTACGTGAAGCTCCCGAACGACATCGCCGAGCGTGACGTGATCCTGCTCGACCCGATGCTGGCCACGGGCAACTCGACTGCGGCCGCGGTCGCGACCGTGAAGGCGGCGGGAGCGAACTCGGTACGGCTGATCGCCCTGATCGCCGCCCCGGAGGGCATCGAGCGCCTCCACCGTGAATATCCGGACGTGGCGGTCGTCGTCGCCGGGATCGACCGTGGCCTGAACGAGCGGGGCTACATCCTCCCGGGCCTCGGCGACGCCGGGGACCGGCTGTTCGGCACCAAGTGAGCGCCTAGCCGGCCAGGCGTGCAGCGGCCCTCCGCTCGTCCCCTTCCTCGCTCTCGCTGGGGAGCGGAGCGGGTGGGTAGAGCGCTCGCACCTCGTCCACGAAAGCGGCCAGCCGGTCGGCCAGGTCGGCGTCGTGGATCTCGAGGACGTTCTCGGCATTCTGCTCGCCGGAATGCGAGAGGTTGTAGCTCCCTGCGAACACCGTGTCGTCCGCGATCGTGACCTTGGCATGCATGTAGTCGTGGACATTGTCGCCGCGGCCGTACGGGGTCGAGCGCTTGCCGGAAAAAGGAGCGTTGCGGAAGATTCCTTCGAGGAGCGGCATCTTCCACGCTGCATTTCCGTTCAGCCGCCACTGGTAGTAGACGCCCTTCATCTGAGTACCGTCGACGACTCCGGCGATGTCGATCTTTCGGTCGGCGGCGGCTTCCGCCAGGCTGCCGAGGATGGGGGCGGAGGTGAGGACCGGTGATGCGATCCGGATTCGCTCCCGCGACCGGGCGATCCGGTTGGCGATCCTGTGGGCCAGGGACTCACCCCGGCCGGGGCAGAACCAGGTCCGTACCTTGCGGCCGTCGACGCGGATCGGGTTCGGATCGATGTCTCCGCTCGTCGCCACGTTCTCGCTCTGCCAGAGCTCCTCGAAGTCTCGCGTGTAGTTCGCAGCGACGTACTCGTGGTGCACGACTGCGACGACGTTCTCCTGGCGCGTCCAGGAGTCCGCGGTCCAGTTCATGGATCCGGTCCAGACGCTTTCGCCGTCCCTGACGACGTATTTGTGGTGCATGAGGTCAGGCTCCCCCGCGATTCCCTTTGTCTCGACCGGGAGCTGCTCGATCAGATCCGGCACGCCTTCTGGCGGAGGGGGGACGGGAATCGGGGCCGCGTAGTCCAGGTTGTAGGCGATCCGAACCGCGACTCCGCGCTCGTGAGCGGCCACGAGCGCTGCCGCCACAAGCTTTGCTTCGGCGTCGAGAAGGTCAACGTCGTAGAGGGCCAGGTCGAGCGACCGCTCGGCGGCCCCGACGAACGCGACGACGCGGCGCGCGATCTCGTCGGCCGTCTGGCCGCCGTCTCTCAGAGTCGTCACCTGGATCATCTAGGGAGTCCTTCGAATCGTCGTCGCCGCCGGACCTACGGGCGCGCTGCGGTCCGCGCCAGGAGCCCGGGACGTCTCATCGCGTCGAGCCAGATGGCCCGCGACTCCTCGCGGCTCCCGCGCTCGGACAGCCGTTCGAGCACCCAGGCCGGCCCCGCCGAAGGGATCTCCCCGAGGATTGGCGCGATGCCCTGATGCCGCTCGTCGCCGAGCTCCTCGCCCGGTCCCGTCAGCACCTCGCTCAGGGTCTCGCCGGGCCTGATCCCGACTGTTTCGAGGTCGGGCACGCCTGCGCGACCCGCCTGATGCCAGATCCGCTCGGCCAGCTCTCCCACGGTGAGGGTGGTGGGCGTGGCGCGAGGTAGCCAGGCTGATGCCCTCGGACGCGAGGAGGACGCCCTGTGCGGCCAGCGTCGCTGCATGGGCCATCGTGATCCAGTAGCGCACCATGCCGGTGTCGGTGACCGTGAGGGGCACGCCGCCGCGGGCCTGCCGGAGGAAGAGCTCCGAAGCGCTTCCAGCGCTCCCGAGAACGTTCACGAAGCGCACGGCGATCCGCGGCCCTCCGGCCCGGCGCGCCGCGAACGCCGTCAGCTGCTCCATGAAGCGCTTCGTTCGGCCGTAGAAGCTCGCCGCGAGAGCCGCCTTGTCGGTCGAGGCGACCACCACCGTGTCGACGTCGGCTCGCTCCGCCGCTCGCAGCACGTTCCAGCTCCCGTGCAGGTTCGTGTCGACGAACTCCTCGGGGTAGACCTCGGCCCAGTCGACATGCTTGTACGCAGCCAGGTGGAAGACGACGTCCGGCTTCGTCTGTCCAAGCTCCCGCTCGATCCGGCCGGGGTCGCGGACGTCGCAGAGCGCGTACCGAACGGGCACGTCGGACTCTCGAGCGCGCCTGTCGGCGGTCAGGGAAGCTTCGTGGGTGTCGAGCAGCGTGACGGACTCCGGCCTGAAACCGAGCAAGAAGGTGGTCAGCGCCCGGCCGATGGAGCCGCCGCCGCCGGTGAGGAGGATGCGCCGTCCGCCGAACCGCTCCTGCAGGTCGAGGAGCGAAGGCACCGGATCTCGCAAGCCGAGCACGGCCTGCCAGTCGAAGTCGTCCGGCGGTAGGTGCTTCGGCCGCGGAGCCGGCGGTGCCTCCGGTTGGGCCAGGGCGCTCTGGATCGCGCGGTAGCCGCGTTTCATGTCGGGTGAGCGGGCGTGGTCGGGCTCGTTGATCTCGGCGACCAGGAACCGGGCGTGCTTTCCGAGGCGCGCGACGGCCCCGTCCAGGGGGAGCTCGCCACTTCCGTAGGGGAGGCCCTCTCCGAGTAGGCCATGGGCGTCGGAGATGTGGGCCACGACGGCGGCCGGGCCGAGCTCGTCGATGTAGCGGTCGAGCGTCAGGTCCTCGTCCGAAGCGAGGCCGAAGAGCGACGGGTACGCCGCCGCGAAGCTCCTGAAGAGGCCGGCGTGTGAGAGGTCGAGCGTGAAGCCGAGCTCCGGGACGCGCTCGCGCCACCGCACGAGGTCCTGCCAGTGGCCCCCGATCTGGGACACGAAGAGCCCTCCCAGGCGCATCCGGAGCACCGGCGGGACGTTCTCGATCAGCGGCTCGAGACCGCGCTCCAAGCACGCCCCTGCATAGAAGCGGAGGAAGCGCTCCACCTCCGCCTCGTCGAGGGCGGGAGCGGCACGGAACTCAGCCGGTCCCAGCGGCGCGTACAGATGGATCGTGAGGACTGGCGACCCGATCGCGGCGGCGAAATCGGCGCTTCGCTCGATGCCTCCACGCGCCTCCTCGGTCAGCCGGTCGACGGAGACAAAGGCGCCGCTCGGCCAGCTCACGGGCGCTTCGGCCGTCAGCGCGAGCCCGGCACCTTCGGTCGCAGCGAGCGTGGCCTCCACGGCTCGTTCGAGCGCGCCTTCGTCCGCCACGTCGCGTGGCGCAAGAGCCAGCTCGAGGCCGGCCCAGGGACCGCCCTCGAGGCGCTCGGCTATTTGCTCAAGGTCCGGAGCGGCCTTGAGTTGCGGGATGACGGCGGAGCCAGTCGACATAGAGAGCTATAGCTTCTTCGAGAGGGCGGACGCCAAAGCCTAGTGACGCTGCCGCGTTGTCCGCCTGGTAACTCAGATTCTCACCCGGCTCCAGAGCTCCTCCGGGGGTTTCGATCGGAGAGTCGGAGCCGGCCGCGTCCCGGACGAGCTCGGCGGCGCGGCGGAGGGGGGTTGCGACGCCGCTCGCAAGTGTCAGCGTCTCGTTCCACCTTGCCTCCGCGACGATCCCTTCCAGGGCCGGCAGGAGGTCGTCGACGTAAACGAAGTCGCGCACCCGCTCCGGGTCTCCCGGGATGACGATCGGCTCGCCCGAAAGCGCTCGCGCCGCGAAGGCCGCGATCGCCCCCGTGGCACCTTCGTCGGCGACCTGCCCTGGCCCGAAGACGGACGTCAGCCGGACAACGGTGGCCGGGGCGGCGTGAAGCCGGCAGGTCTCCTCGCCGAGCCGCTTCGAGAGTGCGTAGGGGTCGGGCGGCGGGTCGAGGGCGGCTCTGAGCGTGGACGGGAACACGAGCCCGCAACCGTGCTCCCGGCAGCCCTCCAGCAGGTTGAGCGTCGTGCCCGCGTTCTGCCGCACGGCCCAGGCCGGATCCGAGCGCGCGCGGGCAGGGTCAGGGACGCCTGCGAAATGGAAGACGGCTGCGGCCCCTGCCAGCAGGTCGCGAGCGACCGGGTCTCCCGCGTCGAGCTCGATCGCATCGCCGGCGAGCGCCCGGCGCGCCCCCTCCGGGCGCGAAACGCGAACGACCTCGTGCCCGGCCTCCTCGAGCAGGTCGGCCACGCGAGATCCGAGGAAGCCCCGCGCACCCGTGACGACGGCTCTCACGGCCCGAGGTACTCCCGAACGGTGTGGTGGTACTCGAAGGGGCTTCGCACCGTGAAGGCCGGCTCGTCGGTGGGTGCTTCGCCGCGGGCAAGCCGCGCGACGTCGGCGACGGTGACCGTCTCGGCTGCGACGTTGGCCACGCCGGGATCGGACTCGAGCAGGATCCTGGCGGCGTCGTCGACGTGGACGACGCCGATCGTCGCCTTTCCGCCCTCGTCGAGCGGGAGCGTTTCCCCGGCTTCGGCGAGCCGCCGAAAGCGGTCGACGACAGTCTGCGACTCAGGCCTTTCGTGCTCGACCGGGCTGGGCCCGTAGACGATCCCTAGCCGCAGGACGGCGAGATCGAACCCGCCGCGGCGGGCGTGAAGCCCGAGACAGAGCTCCGCGTAGACCTTCGACAGGTGGGCGAGGTCGTTCTGCGGCCCATACGGCCGGTTTGCGTCCACTTCGCCTGTGAGGCCGGGGCCGTAGACGTGCAGCGAGCTTCCGTAGACGAGCATCGGGCCGCCACGCTCGGCAACCGCTTCCGCGACCCGGCGGGCTCCGGTCACGTTCGTCTCCTCCGTGTAGTCGGGCTCGCGCTCGGCGAGCGGCCGGCTGGCCTGCGCGGCGAGCAGGAAGACACGCTCGGGGCCCTCGGCGAGGAGCCGGTCGATCTCCTGGCGGTTTCGGATGTCGGCGGTCTCCACGCGGGCGCCTTGCCCCTCGAGCTCTGCGAGCTGCTCCCGCCGCGTCGCGTACCAGTTGTCGGCGAGCACGACGTCGGTCCCAGCCGCGAGTGCACGCTCTGCCAGCGCCGCTCCGACGTACCCCGCGCCGAGCACGAGGATCAAGGGAACTAGATCCGGTGGACGCCGGGGCCGGCCGGGACGACGTTCCGCGCGTCCACGACCAGCTTCGCCTTATCCCAGAGCGGCTGCTGGAGGAACTGGCGATGCTGGGTGAGCATCACGACGCAGTCCGCCTTCCCGACCTCGTCGGCCGACCACTCGACGCTCTGGTGCCGGCGGTCGTCCAGGTCGACCTCGGGTACCCAGGGATCGCAGTAGATGACGTCGCCGCCCCGTGAGAGGAGCTGGCGCATGACCTCGAAGCTCGGCGACTCCCGCGTGTCGTGGACGTCCGCCTTGTAGGCCATCCCGAGCAGCAGGATCCGCGAGCCCTTGATCGGGCGGTCGACGTCGTTCAAAGCGTCACCGACCTTGCCGACGACGTAGAGCGGCATTCGCGTATTGATCTCGTGCGCTGCCTCGATCAGCTGGGGCGAGTAGCCGTACTCACGGACGCGCGCTGCGAGAAAGTGCGGCACCACCGGGATGCAGTCGCCACCGAGGCCAGGCCCAGGGTAGTGCGGCATGAACGCGAAGGGCTTCGAGGACGCAGCCTCGATCACCTCCCAGGCGGAGACCCCGAGCTTGTCGCACATGAGCGCAAGCTCGTTCGCGAGGGCGATGTTGACCGCCCGGAAGGTGTTCTCGTGGAGCTTCGCGGTTTCGGCGACGATCGGGCTCGAGACCCGGATGACGACGTCGACGATCTGCTTGTACAGGAGCTCCGTTCGGCGCGCGCATTCGTCCGTGACGCCGGCGACGAGCTTGGGCGTCGTCTTGATCGTGAAGCTCTTGTTTCCCGGGTCGACCCGCTCGGGCGCGTAACCCAGGAAAAAGTCGGTCCCCACCTCGCCGCCTCCGCGCTCGAGGATCGGCCGAACGATTTCCTCAGTCGTCCCAGGGGAGGTCGTGGACTGGAGGACGACGAGCTGGCCGGGCCGGATGTTCTCGGCGACGGACTCGGCAGCGGCGACGATGTAAGACGCGTCCGGCGTCCGCGTCTTCGAGAGCGGGGTCGGCACGCAGATCGTGAGGGCATCGAGCTCGGAAACGGCGCCATATTCCGTCGAGGCGCTGAGCTCCCCCTGGAGGAGCTCGTAGCGCTCAGAAGGGACGTCCACGAGGTATGAGCGCCGCTCGCCGATCGCGCGGACACGCCTCTCATTCAGATCGATCCCGGTTACGTCGAAGCCGGCTTCGGCGAACGACATTGCCAGCGGCAACCCCGCGTAGCCGAGCCCGACGATGCCGACCTTTGCCTCGCGTGTTGCGATGCGCTCGTCGAACTCCGATGTTGTGGCAACTACCTCCGTCACGGCCGGGATGCTAGCTACGTCGGACGAAGGCCGCTTTCGTCCTGAGGATTCGGGTTTGCCGGCCAGCACCTCTGCTATAACCGCCGCATGTCCTTCCCCGAGGCGTTGCGTGCCCTCGTTGGGGACGGCGCGGCGGTCTGGGGCTTTCTGACGGCGATCGGCATCGTGCTCGCCCTGACGCCGCTGATCGCGCGGCTAGCCCCCTCGATCGGCGGTGTCGACTTTGGCGGAGACCGGCCCCGCGTGCACCAGAGCCCGGTCCCGCGGATCGGAGGCGTCGCGATCGTGGTCGCGATCCTGGTCCCGGCTGCGATCTTCATCCATCTGGAAGGCCCCTACCTCGGGATTCTCGGCGGGACGCTGCTGGTCGCCGCACTCGGCCTCATCGACGACATCCGCGGCCTTCGTCCCAGCACCAAGTTCATGGGAGTCTGCGTGGTTGCGCTCATTCCCGTGCTCGGCTACGACGTCCGCTTCCACCATCTGACGCTCCCCGTCTTCGGCGACTTCGATCTCGGCTGGGCGGGATATCCGTTGACGATCCTGTGGGTCGCGGTCCTCGCGAACCTCATCAACCTGATCGACGGCATGGACTCGCTCGCGGCGGGAATCGTCTCCATCGCGGCGATGTCGTTTGCCGTCCTGGCGGCCTCGTTCGGGCGGTCGAACGCCGCCGTGCTCGCGGCGATCATCTGCGGAGCGACGCTCGCATTCCTCCGGCACAACTACCACCCTGCGAAGATCTTCATGGGCGATTCGGGCGCGCTCGCGCTCGGGTTCCTCCTCGCGACCGTGGCGGTCGAAGGCGTCCTGAAGACGGCGGCCACGATCGCCCTCGTCGCGCCGCTGCTCGTGCTGGCGGTGCCGATCCTGGACACGTCGTTCGTCGTGCTGAAGCGGCTCAAGTACCGCCGTCCGCCCTGGGATCCCGACCAGAACCATTTTTACCACCGCCTGATGCGGATCGGGCTCTCGCAGCGGCGGACTGCTGCATACCTCCACCTGTGGGCTCTGCTGCTCGCAGCCTGGGCTGTGATGCTCCGGTTCGTCCCGCCTCGCCCGCGCGGCGTCTGGAACCTCGAGCACGTGCTGATTGCGGGGGGAACCGGCCTCGTGGTCGTCGCAGCGTCGATCTGGATGGTCTACAGCCTCGAGATCCTGAAGGCGCGCCACCTTCGCGTGCTCGGCTTCGGGCGCGAGCCCGCCGAGCTTCCGGCCGAGGAGCCTGAGGAAGCCGTCGAGCGGGCCCTCACCGGACCTCGTAGCTAAGCCAGCCAGGGGAGGGCCAGCCGAACCAGGTCGGCGGGGTTGCGACGGACGCGCGCGCGCCAGCCGTCCGGCGGCTTCTTCGCGATCTCGAGCTCGGCCGGGTCTGCCAGGAAGCGGAGCCTCCCCTCCCGGGCCAGAAGCTCGTCCACGGCCCCGAGCCGCCCCTCGAAGATCGACCAGACCGGCGTTCCGAGCACGGCTGCCTCGCGGTTCATCGTGCCGCCGGCCGAGACGAGGAGATCTGCGAAGGCAACGAGGCTTCTCCCGTCCACCGACCGCTCGGGTATGTGCACTCGCTCGAGCCCGAGTGTCCGGATCGCTTCGCGCTGGTTCGGCGTCCGCGCGAGGACGACCGTCTGCGTCCGCTCGTCGCCCGAGAGGCGCCGCAAAAGCCTCGGAAGCAGCTCGTTCTCCGACCCGCCGAGGTAGAGCGCATAGGAGGGAGCCGTCCGGACTACGCAGAGGACCGCGTCTTCGGAGAGCTGGAGCTCGTCGAGGACGGCCGGGTCGGGCACGAAGTCGGCGAGGTAGTACTCCTCCTTGAGGCCCGGGTAGCGGACGAGCTTCGGCGGGCGGGCTCCGTAGCGGGCGAGCCGCTCAGCCGGGATGGCGTCGGGCACGAGGACCCGATTGGCGAGCCGGCAGTTCGCGTGGTGCTGGAGCGCCGCCCACTCGTAGTCGAACATGGTCGTGTTCGGAATCCGCAGGACGCGGCAGGCGGGCGGGAGGTCCGTCGAACCGTGCGCGAGGGCGCAGTCGAACTGCCGGCCGCGGGCGAAGCGCACGAGTTGCGGCGCTCGGGCCAAAGCCGCGCGTGCCTTCCCGAAGCGGGAGACGCCGCCGTGATGTCCGAGGACGGTGTGGGGGTGGCCCCAGTCTTCGAGCAGCTCGACGGTGTGGGAGAGCGGGCGCGCCGTGAGCGTCACGTGGTGGCCGTCCGCCTCCAGCCGCTCGACGAGCGGGCGCAGGACGAGGACGTGCGCGGTGTTCGTGAGATCGGCCCAGACGCGCATCGGCCGCCTGAGGATAGACGGTGAACAAAGTCGCCTCTGAATCGGCTCTTTTTCGCAGAAACAAGCCGTTTCGGAGCGTCACGAAGTCGCGCCACAATCTGGCCGGGCGCTGATACAGTGGCCCCGGCCCGAATGACCGCCCACGTGACGGCAGAGCGCACATCCTTTGACCCTCTCGGCGCCGGAGCGCTCCTCCTCGCCGTTCTGGTCGTGTGTGTCGGAGTGGGCGCGCTGGTCGGCTGGGCGTCCGGGTCGGTGGGCGGCGGCATCGCGATCGGCTCCGTGATCGGCATACCCGCGGCGATCGGGACCGTCTACCTCACATATCGGGACATCGCCTAGTGACCATGCTCACGCCGAGACCGATGCCGGAGCGCCGTTTCCCCGTGATTGCGGGCGGCGCGCTCGTCGCGCTCGCCCTGCCGATCTTCGCAATCGCGGGCTGGGAGCTCAGGGGTTGGGCGCTCGGCGCCGTCCTCTGGGCTGCGAGCCAGGCGCTCGGGCTGCTCTTCGCGCACTTCGGGATCGGTGAGCCGAACCTGCGCGGTTCGGGAGTGGTCGCGTTCGGGATGATGGCGCGCGGCATCCTGCTGATGATCGTCGCGCTCGCTGTCGCCACCTCGGATCCCGGCCTGGCACTCGCCGGAGCGCTCGTCTACACGGCTGCTTACTCGCTCGAGCTCGGTCTCAGCCTGACGCTCTATTTCTCGGGGACCCCCAAACAGTGAAATTCGCGCTGATCTTCGCGGCTGCCGAGGACTTCCAGCCGCAGCACGAATTCGAGCTGCCGGCGTGGGTGCCCATCCATCTCGGCCCGATCGACATGTCGATCAACAAGGCCGTCGTCTACCTCTGGGTGGGCGCCCTGGTCACGATCTTGCTCGGCATCTGGATCATGCGCTTCGGTCTTTCGCTCAGGCCGAGCAGGCGCCAGACGACGGGCGAGAGCCTCTACGAGCTGATCCAGGGCCAGATTGCCGAGGGCAACCTGCCGTCGAAGGCGATCAACCGCTGGTTTCCCTACGTCGCTTCGCTCTTCCTCTTCATCTGGATCCTGAACCTGGTTGGGTTCGTGCCGCTTCCGATCTCGAGCGAGAAGTTCGAGCTGTTCGGGCTGGAGTTCCCGACCTGGGGCATCTATGCGGCCACCGCGAACCTGAGCGTGACGCTCGCGCTGGCGCTGATCACCTTCGTCGCCACCCATGTGGAGGGCATTCGCTACAACGGGGTCGTCCGCTACTTCAAGAGCTGGATTCCGGCAGGCGTGCCGAAGGCGCTGCTCGGCCCGATCGTGGTGCTCGAAGTGATCTCCCAGTTCATGCGGCTCATCTCTCTCTCCGTCCGACTCTTCGCCAACATGCTCGCGGGCCACATGCTGATCCTCGTCATGATCGGCCTGATCTTCATCTTCTCGTCGTACGCGATCGCGGTGATCGCGATCCCGGTCGCCACCGCCGTTTACATCTTCGAGGTAGCGATCGTCGTCACGATCCAGGCGTTCGTCTTTGCCCTGCTCTCCGCCATCTACATCGGTGGCGCCATCGAACCCGAACATTGATCCAAAGGAGGCACGAGTTGACCACCCTTTTTGCAGCACTCGACGGGAACGTCGCCGATCTGGGGAAGGCGATCGCGTTCGGCGTCGGCGTCGGTCTCGGCGCGGTCGGCGCCGGCATCGGCATCGGGAACATCTTCGGGTCGATGATCCAGGCTGTCGCCCGGCAACCCGAGCTTCGCGGTGAGCTGACAGGCATCCAGTGGCTCGGCTTCGCGCTGACCGAGGCCGTCGTCTTCTACGCGCTTCTCGGCGGCTTGCTCGCCTACGTGCTCGTCTAATGCTTTCCGCTCTTCTCTTCGCCCAGGAGGCCGCCGCGGACGAGGGAGGCGGGCTGATCTCGGTCGTCCCGGGCCTGATGATCTGGACGATCGTGACGTTCGCGATCACGTTCTTCCTCCTGCGCCGCCTTGCGTTCGGACGCATCCAGGCGATCATCGACCAGCGTCGCGAGCGGATCCGGCAGGCGCTCGACGAGGCGGACAAGGCCCGTGACGAAGCCCGGCAGCTCCGCGAGCTCGTTGCGAGAGAGCGCGAGGAGGCGAAGGCCGAGCGCGAACAGATCCTCGAGGAGAGCCGCAAGCAAGGCCAGCAGCAGCTGGCGCAGGCCCGCCAGCAGGCCGCGGAGGATCTCGAGCGCCGCCTGGAGGAGAACCGCAAGGCGATCGACGCCGAGAACAGGAAGCTGCGCGAGGCGATCCGGCGGGACGTCGTCGAACTGACGCTGCTCGCCTCCGAGAAGGTGACCGGAAAGGTGCTCGACTCCGACGACCAGCGGCGCCTGATCGACGAGACGATCGAGGAGATCGACGTCAAGCAGATCGCGTCGGAGAACTAGCTTGGCCGTCGTCCACCGGATCTATGCGCAGGCGCTTCTAGACGCCGCCCACGAGCAGGACAGCCTCCCGGTCGTCCGGGAGGAGTTCGCTCAGTTCGCGGCAGCACTTGAGGAGTCGGACGAGCTCGCCGCCCTCCTTCGGAACCCACAGGTCGACAGCCGGGCGAAGGGGGACGTCCTCGATGCGGTGCTGGCCGGCGCGAACGAGGCCTTCCGGAACTTCGTGCACCTCCTGGTGGACAAGAACCGGATCGGCGAGGTGCTGGAGATCTACGAAGAGTGGGAGCGCCTCCTCGCCGCCGAGGAGCGGATCCTCGAGGTTGAGCTCACGACAGCGATCGAGCTCACCGACAAGGAGGCTGCCAGGATCGTCAAGCAGATCGAGGCCGCCGCTGAGCGCAAGGTTGAGGCGAGCCGGAGCGTCGATCCCGACCTGATCGGCGGGCTCGTTCTCCAGGCGGGGTCGCTCCGGGTCGACGCGAGCGTGCGCGGGCGGCTCGAGGACCTCCGCGAAGAGCTTTTGCTGAAGAGCTAACGAGAAGGAGACACGGTGAAGCTACGCCCAGAGGAGATCACCTCGATCCTGAAGCAGCGGATCGAGGAGTACGACGTCGACACCGAGCTTGCGGAGGTGGGCACCGTTCTTCAGGTCGGTGACGGGCTCGCCCGCGTGTACGGGCTCGAGAGTTGCATGGCCATGGAGATGCTCGAGCTCGAACACGGCGTCACGGGCATCGCCTTCAACCTCGAGGAGGGAAACGTCGGCGTGCCGCTCTTCGGTGAGTGGGAGCACGTTCGCGAAGGCGAGTCCGTGAAGCGGACCGGAAAGGTCGTCAATGTGCCCGTCGGCGACGCTCTCGTAGGGCGAATCGTGAACCCGCTCGGCGAGCCGCTCGACGGCGCCGGGCCGATCGACTCGTCCGAAACGCGCCCGCTCGAGTTCAAGGCGCCCGGCGTCGTCAACCGCCAGCCGGTAAAGGAGCCGCTCCAGACCGGGATCAAGGCGATCGACTCGATGATTCCGATCGGTCGCGGCCAGCGCGAGCTCGTGATCGGCGACCGCTCCACCGGAAAGACCGCGATCCTCGTCGACACGATCCTGAACCAGAGGGGCCAGGACGTGATCTGCGTCTATGTGGCGATCGGCCAGAAGGCCTCGACCGTCGCCCAGGTCTACGAGCGCCTGCGCGAAGCCGGAGCCATGGACTACACGATCATCGTCGCTGCGGACGCGGCCGAGGCTGCTCCGATCAAGTGGATGGCTCCCTTCGCCGGCTGCGCGATGGGGGAGTACTTCCTCTACGACGGCAAGCACGCTCTCTGTATCTACGACGACCTCTCGAAGCACGCTGACGCCTACCGGCAGATGTCGCTGCTCCTCCGGCGGCCGCCCGGGCGTGAGGCATTCCCCGGAGACGTCTTCTACCTCCATTCCCGGCTTCTCGAGCGCGCCTGCAAGCTCTCGGACGACCTGGGCGGTGGCTCACTGACCGCCTTGCCGGTCATCGAGACCCAGGCCGGCGACGTCTCGGCCTACATCCCCACGAACGTCATCTCGATCACCGACGGTCAGATCTTCCTGGAGAGCGACCTGTTCTACTCGGGCGTCCGACCGGCCATCAACGTCGGCATTTCCGTCTCGCGCGTGGGCGGGAATGCCCAGACCAAGGCGATGAAAAAGGTCGCGGGACGCTTGCGTCTCGAGCTCGCCCAGTACCGCGAGCTGGAGGCTTTTGCCCAGTTCGGGTCCGAGCTCGACCCGCAAACGCAACGGACTTTGGCCAGGGGAGAGCGGATGGTCCAGACACTGAACCAGCCGCAGTACCAGCCGTGGCCGATGGAGGAGCAGGTCGTCGCGATCTACGCGGGGATCCACGGCCACCTCGACGACGTTCCGCCGGCCCAGGTGCCGAGGTTCCAGGACGAGCTGCGCGAGTTCCTGCGGTCTGAGGGAGACATCCTCAAGGCGATCCGTGAGGAGAAGGACCTGACGGACGAGATCGTCGAGAAGCTCGAGGCGGCCATGAAGAGGTTCAAGCAGGGCTTCTCGGTGAAAGAGGAGCCGAGCCTGGCGGGAGCCGCCTCATAGCCTCCGTCCAGGACATCAAGCGGCGCGTCCGCTCTGTTCGCAACACGAGCAAGATCACCAAGGCGATGGAGCTCGTGGCCGCGGCGAAGCTGCGCCGCGCCGAGGCGCGGATCGAAGCTCTGCGCCCCTATGCGGAGCGAATGCGCGAGCTGATGATCGGCACTGCCCGTGCAACGCCGTCACGCGGGTTCCCGCTGCTCGAGGAACGGGAGGACGCGCGCTCTGTGGCGATCGTCCCCCTGACCGGCGACCGCGGGCTCGCCGGCGGGTTCAACGCGCAGATCATCCGGCGTGCGCTCGGCCTGGAGCGCGAGGCCAGGGAAGCCGGCCAGGACGTCCGGTGGGCGGTGATCGGGAAGAAGGGGCGTTCAACTCTTCGGTTTCGCCGGTTCGAGGTCGAGCAGGCCTGGGTCGACTTCACCGACCGGCCCGAGTACTCCGATGCCGCCGCGATCGCGCGGAAGCTGGCCGAGCTCTTTACCGAGCGCGATGTCGACCGGGTCGTCATCGTCTACAACCGGTACGAATCGGCGTTGACGCAGCGTGTGGTCGTCGAGGACGTGTTGCCGATCCCGCGGCACGCGCTCGAGGACGACGAGGAAAAGAGCGCGTACGAGATTGCGCTGGAGGGCGACTTCATCTACGAGCCCGAGCCGGACATGATCCTCGAGCGTCTGCTTCCGACTTACCTCGAGACGACGATCTACCGCGCCCTGCTCGAGTCCGCGGCCTCGGAGCATGGCGCTCGCATGACCGCGATGCGAAACGCATCCAAGAACGCCGGCGAGCTGATCGACCGACTCACGCTGGAGATGAACCGTGCCCGCCAGGCGGAGATCACGCAGGAGATTCTCGAGGTCGTCGCAGGCGCGGACGCGCTCGAGGGCTAGCCGACCGCGTTAGACGGACGGCTGGCAAGGGCACGAACCATCAATTACACTCGCGCGGCGTCTAAAGGAGGACGGGCATGAGCGCGCCAATCGCCACCGAGCCGGAAGCCGTTCAGCTCGAGCCGGTCGAGTCGCTAGAGACTGTCGCCGGCCGCTCGCCGCGGCAGCTCTTCTGGGCGCGCTTCAAGCAGGACAAGGCCGCAATCGCCGGTCTCGTCGTGATCATCCTGCTGGTTCTGCTCGCGCTCTTCGCACCCCTCATCGCGAACATCGTCGGGCACGGCAAGAACGAGCTCTTCGGCTCGCTCGCCTCGGACGAGTTCGGGCTTCCGAAGGGTCCCTCGAGCGACTTCTGGATGGGCGCGGACACGGCCGGGCGCGACGTCTTCGTGCGCGTCATCTACGGCGCCCGGACCTCCCTCATCGTCGCCATTGGAGCGACCGGGATCGCAGTGGTCATCGGCATTATCCTGGGGTTGCTCGCAGGGTACTTCGGCGGCACCATCGACACGATCATCTCGCGCGGGACCGACATCATCCTTTCGGTGCCGTCGCTGCTCTTCGCGATCGGCATCGTCGCGGTCTGCTCCACCTCGGCGCAGGGATGCCTCGGCGGGCTCGTGAAGCCGGGCCTGACACTTGTGATTTTCGTGATCGCGCTCTTCACGTGGCCCTACATCGCCAGGATCGTGCGGGGCAACACGCTCTCGCTTCGCGAGCGGGAGTTCATCGAAGCGAGCCGCTCGCTGGGGGCGACCCACACCCGGATCATGTTCCGGGAGGTGCTGCCGAACCTCGTTGCGCCCATCATCATCTACGCGACGCTGCTGATCCCACAAAACATCCTTTTCGAGGCCGCGCTCTCGTTCCTCGGCCTCGGGGTTCCCCAGAGCATTCCCTCGTGGGGCCGCATGATCTCGGACGCCGCCCGCGTCTTCGAGGTCGCCTGGTGGCTCATGGTCTTCCCGGGCCTTTTCCTGATTGCCACGACGCTCGCGTTCAACCTGTTCGGCGACGGCCTCCGCGATGCGCTCGATCCGCGTAGCGGCCGATGACAGTTAGCAGTTAGCGCGGCGTCGTAATCACCTGATACGAGCCGCTTCTAACTTCGGCGCGGCGCGGTCGTCTCTTGTCCTCGGATGGTTCCGCGACTGCCGTCCTTGTACGGCTGGAAAGGGGGAGGTGAAGACCGTTCGAACTCTGACGAACTGTTCCGGCATCGAAATGGGAGTGAGAAAAATTGCCACGTAGACGATTTGCACTGATTGCGCTGCTTGCGCTCGTGCTCGCGCTCGCGTCGGCCTGCGGCGGCGGGGACGACGCGGCAACCAAGAGCCGGGGGACCGACACCGGCCAGAGCGGCGAAGGTGAAGTGACCAAGGGCGGATCTACCGCATCGCAGGGTCGTCCTTCAGTTCACGGGCGGATTCGATCGACCGGTGAGTACCTCGGAACGGCTTTCGCCTTGGATTCCAACCTGCTCCTGCGCAACCTCGTGAACTACAAGCACTTGGGCGGCGCCGAGGGCAACGAATCGTTCCCGACCTCGCGACCGATCTTGGCGAGGTCTCGGAGGACGGGCTGACGTATACGTTTACGCTGAAGGACGGCGTCATGTTCGGTCCTCCGGTTAGCCGTCCGATCACCTCCGAGGACATCGCGTATGCCTTCGAGCGGATCGGCACCGAGGCACTCGTAGCCAGGTACGGCTTTGATTACACGGTCATCAAGGGCATGGCGGAGTTCACCGCCGGCGATGCCAAGACGATCTCGGGGATCGAGACGCCGGACGAGAAGACGATCAAGTTCACGCTGACGCAGCCAGCCGGCGTTTTGCGTACCGGATCGCAATGCCCGCCGCCGCTCCGGTTCCACCGGAGGTCGGGAAGTGCTTCAAGAAGGCCGAACTGTTCGTCTCCCTCGGGCCCGTACAGGGAGGGCTCGGACCAGGCCG
>CAVROA010000020.1:0-259571 GCA_963722715.1 uncultured Actinomycetes bacterium
TCCGCGAAGTCGGTCTCGTCCTCGGTCGTCTCGTTCAGGTACTGGACATGCAGCGAGCGCATGAACGACACGGGCTCGCGCAGCATGACGACGATCTTCGCGGCCGGATTTGCCGCGTGGATGTTCGACGCCGCGACTCTCGAGTGTAGGTACCCCGTCGATGCCTCGCCGCGGAGCTGAGCCGGAAGGCAGTGTGCGAACGTGGCTTCGTACTCCGTCTCGGTGCGAAACTCGAAATACTTCCTGCCTCCGTGGAAGGCGTCGCTCTCTTCCATCAAGTCAGTCGCGAAGTAAGCCGGTTCCTTCGGGATCGACATGCAAATCCGGGGATGGCGGGCGAGGAACTCGGCCAGCGCCGTCGTCCCCGACTTGGCTTGCCCTACGATCGCAAAGTCGATCATCAGGTTGGAAGCTTGACGGAGATCAACTGGGAGGGGTGTTTGAGCTTGACGCGAAGCGAGAAGTCAATCTTCGACCCGTTTTCGCCTGCGGCGGCGTCCAATGCCTGAGCCTGTGCTGACCGGCGGTTGCCTTTGCGGCGGCGTTCGCTTCGAGCTCTCGGAGCCTCCCATCGGCGCCGCCTACTGTCACTGCACCCGGTGCCAGCGCCGAACCGGGACAGCCGCTTCGCCCTCGGCGCGGATCGTCCCGGGGTCGCTTCGGATCACGGCGGGAGACGAGCTGATCCGGTCCTACGAGCCGCCGTCGGGAGGGTTCGCCAAGGACTTCTGCTCGGCCTGCGGGTCTGCACTCTGGAGCCGGGATCCAGAGGACTCGGAGGTGTTCGGGGTCAGGATGGGGGCATTCGACACCGATCCCGGCGTCCGCCCGGCAAACCGCCAGTTTGTCGCCTACGCGGCGTCGTGGGAGCCCGTTCCCGACGACGGGCTGCCCCGGTATCCGGAATCGCGACCCTGACCGCCGGCGGGGGGCACGGCCTGGAGCTCGCGCGCGAACGATCCGCCGCCGACAACCTTCTCGGCGCCTGAGCCGGCCCGCCAGCGAAGCTCGCGATCCGAGGTAACCAGCCAGAAGCTCTCTCCACGCTTGCCGGAGGCGCACGCCTCCCGCGCCAGCCAGTCGTCGGCGCTCTCGCCCGAGGTGCCGACCACCTCGATATCGGCGTTGCACTCGGGGGCCGGTCCGTCAAAGACGACGACCGGGGTGACGTGCATTCGCTCCGCCCAGGCTGCCGCCCGCTGACAGAGCTCGGCCTTCGTCAGATTGGGCCAGACTGACCGCCGGACGTTCTCGGCATCGACGAGCACGCGAGTTGCCATGGGAAAAAAGAACAATAGTTGCCGGGGGTCAACTTCGCCGACAATTTTCTTACATGTCCGGCTTGGAAGCGGTAAAAGCCTGCTGACGCGCACGGGAGCTCGCCGAGGCGGCGGGTAACGAGGAGTAACGCGGCCTTAGTTCGTGCTTGCGTGCTCGCCGCGCCGCGCCTCGACCTGATCGGCCTGGCGGAACGTTTCCTGGGCGCGGCGCATGAACGTCTCCGCATTGTCCTCGGGCAGAAGCTCGAGGAGCCCCGAGACGAGGTCGAGCCTCGAGCCGCCCTCTTCGATCCGCGGGCCGAGGGCGAACTGGAGCCTCCGGTGGAGGTGCTCGGCCTCGGTCACGCCGACTTCCGGGAGGATGATGGCGAAGCGCCCCTCTCCGAGATAGCACGAGACGTCCGCGCTTCGCACTGCGGAGAGAACGCGTCGGCCGACCGTCGAGAGGAGGGACGTTCCGCCGGCCGCGACCTCGAGCCGGAAGAGGAGAAGTGCCAACTCTCGCTCGTACCGGCGCGCCCGCGACACCTCGCGTACGAGCCGCTCGCCGAAGTAGCGTTCGTTCTGGAGGCCGGTGACCGGATCCATGTCTGCGAGCCGGCGAGCCTCTTCGTAGCGCCGCGCGTTCTCGATCGGCGGGCCGAAGGACGCGACGAGCTCCTCCAGGAGATCGACGTCGTCGGCTCCCGGGTCGCGCTCGGTGCGCCGCCAGAAGACGGCAAGCGTTCCCGTCCGGGTCTCCTTGCCGTCGAAGAGCGGAACTGCGATTCCGCCCATGAGGCGGAACTCGTCGTTCGCCATCTCCTCCTCGGTGTACCTGTACCGGATCGTGACCGCCCGAGCCTGGCTCACGTCGGGCGGCAGGCCGATGAGCTGTTGCGAGGATTCTGCATTCGACAGTCCGTATGTCTCCACGATCGGAGCGGCGTCGTCCTGCTCGAGCATGATCATCGCCGCGTCGCTCGCCGTCTCCTCCGCCGCGGCCTCGAGCGCGCGGTGGACGACAGCGTCGAAGTCGAGCGAGGCGCCCAGCTCTCCGAGGCGTCGGAGTCGTTCGGCTTCGTGACGCGCGGCCTCGCTTTCGTCTCGAGCCTGATCGCTCTCCGACCGCGCTTGCTCGAGAGTCTCCGTCAGCCCGGCGACGATCTTCTCGGTTTGTACGGTCGACTCCCGCATCTGGTCGAGCTGCCGCACTGCCGCACGGCGCCAGCGGAGGAAGAGGACCAGCGCTGCCAGCAGGATGAGCGCCATGAATGCGGCCGCGCCGGCCGCCGCCCAGGTGGTGCTATCGCCGATATTGCCCTCCCGTCGAGCGGCTCGTGAACCCTGTCCCTGCTACGAAGGATAGTGGGGTTCCGTCGATTTTCCAGGGCTCGCGCGCCGTCGACGCCGACGAGATAGGGTCGCTGCGTGAGGATCAAGGCCGCCGTTCTGGAGGAGTTCGGGGCCCCGCTGGAGGTCCAGGAGGTCGAGCTGGCGGGACCGAAGGCCGGTGAGGCGCTGGTCCGACTGGTCGCCTGCGGGGTCTGCCACACCGATCTCTACACCGCCTCGGGTGCCGATCCCTCCGGTTACGCACCGACCGTGCTGGGCCACGAGGGTGCGGGCGTCGTCGAAGAGGTCGGCGAGGGCGTCACCTCGCTTTCGCCCGGCGACCACGTCGTGACCCTCTTCTCGCCGCAGTGCCGCGAGTGCGTGCACTGCCTGAGCGACCGGACCAACCTTTGCCTCGCGATCCGCGACATGCAGGGTCAGGGGTATCTCCCGGACGGAACGACCCGGCTCTCTCGAGACGGCGAGGCAGTCCGGCATTTCATGGGCACCTCGACCTTCGCGGAGTACACGGTCATGCCGGAGATCGCCCTCGCAAAGGTCTCTCCGGAGGCGCCTCTCGCCGGCGCGTGCTTGTTCGCCTGCGGGCTCTCGACGGGCCTCGGCGCGGCCATGAACACGGCCAAGGTCTCGGCCGGATCGACGTGCGCTGTCTTCGGCGCGGGGATGGTCGGGCTGGGAGCCGTCGCCGGCTGTCGCCTCCAGGGCGCCGAGCGGATCATCTGCGTCGACCTCTCGTCGGAACGGCTCGGCCTGGCGCGAGGCCAGGGAGCCACGGACGTCCTCGAAGGCGGGCCGAACGCCGTCGAGCAGATCCTCGAGCTGACCGGAGGGTTCGGAGCGGACTTACACGTTCGAGGCGACCGGGAACGTGAACGTGATGCGCCAGGCGGTCGAGGCGGCCCGCATGGGCTGGGGGCTCTGCACGGTGGCCGGCGTGGCCGGAAAAGGGGAGACGCTCGACGTCGTTCCCCGGCTTCTGATCACGGGACGGCGCATTGCAGGCTCGTCTTTCGGCGGCGTCAAGGGCCGCGACCAGGTTCCGCAGCTCGTCGACCTCTGGCTGGCCGGCGAGATCGATGTCGACCCGTTCGTCTCGCACAGGATTAGGCTGGAGGACGTGAACCGGGGTTTCGAGCTGATGGAGGCGCAGGACGGGATCAGGAGCGTGGTCGAGTTTTGATCCTCGAGCGCACCGAGCACCCGGAGTGGCTCTCAAACGCCTACCTCGTCGCCGAGGGGGAGGGTGGCAACGGCGTCCTGATCGACGCGAACGGCGTCGCTCAACCGCTCCTCGACCGCATCGAGCGCGACCGCATCGTCATCACCGACGTCCTTTGTACCCACTCGCACGCTGACCACGTGGACGGCATCAAGGAACTAGCGAGCCGGTTCGGCGTACCGCTTCGAGCGCATCCGCTCGCCGCCGGATCGCTGGGCGCCGAGCCGATCTCCGACCGCCAGGCGATTCATTCGGGCTATCTCGAGATCCGTGCGCTCGAGACGCCGGGCCACTGCTCCGATCATCTCGCCTTCGTCGTCGGGGAAGACGATTGCTTCACCGCCGACGTGCTCTTCAAGGGCACCGTGGGCGGCACCGGAAACGGGAGCTTCGAGGAGCTTCGGGAGTCGATCATGGACCGGCTGATGCGACTCGAGCCGGAAACTCGCGTACACCCGGGCCATCGCGAACCGACGACGATCGGCCAGGAGTGGGAGTCGAATCCGTTCGTGCGCGTCTGGCGCGGCATCGAGGAGGAGCTCTCGGAGCCCTGCAAGGTTCGGGGCCAGGAGGCAACGCTCGTTCTGTGGGGGCCCGACTACGACGGCGGGCACAAGGCCTGGGTGCGGTATCCGGACGGCCGCGACGCGATCGTCGGGGGCTCGCAGGTGGAGCGCTAGGGATCCTTGGAACGGGAACAATCCGATTGTTTCGCTCCTCCGAACTACGTGTGGGAAGCTGCGACGACCAAAGGAGCTGCATGAAATACCGAACTTCAGCCTTCCTCGTCCTCCTCTTGGCGCTCGTCGCACTCGCTGCGGCGGGGTGCGGCGGCGGCGACGACGAAAGCTCGTCGAGCACCGACACTGCCGCCGACACCAGTGGTGGCGCAGGTGGTGGGGAGACCCTCCAGCTCGCGGCCGATCCGGGTGGCGCGCTGAAATTCGATCCGACCACGCTCGAGGCTTCGGCCGGCCAGGTCACGATCGACTTCACGAACGACTCCTCCGTTCCGCACAACGTCACGATCGAGGGCAACGGGATCGACGAGGTTGCAAGCGACACGGTCACGGGGGACAAGACCTCCGTGGAGCGCGGATCTTCCGGCGGGGACGTACGAGTTCTTCTGCTCGGTGGACGGCCACGAAGCGGCCGGGATGAAGGGCACGCTCACGGTCAAGTAGACCCGTCGAGGAACCGCTCGGCTAGGGTGTCGCCCGTGTCACGGGCCACGCTGCACACGAACCACGGCGCGATCGAGGTCGAGCTCTTCGACGACGACGCGCCGCGGACCGTCGAGAACTTCTTGAAGCTCTCCCGTGAGGGGTTCTACGAAGGTGTGCCGTTCCACCGCGTGATTCCGGACTTCATGATCCAGGGCGGCGACCCGACGGGCACCGGAACGGGCGGGCCCGGCTACACCTTCGAGGACGAGCAGAACGATCACGGCGTCGATCGCGGCGCCCTCGCCATGGCGAACAGCGGCCCGAACACCAACGGCAGCCAGTTCTTCGTGGTCACCGCCGAGTCGTGCCCGTGGCTGAACGGCAAGCACACGGTCTTCGGGCGGGTGACGGACGGGATGGACGTCGTCGACGAGATCTCCCAGGTCGATCGCGATGCCGGCGATCGCCCTCGCGAGCCCGTCACGATCGAGCGCGTCGAGCTGACAGAAGAGCCCTAGCGGATCCCTCGATCGAGGGACGCCGGGACGACCCGGGCGGGCGATCTCCTTCTAGACATGACTGCGGCTACCTCGCATCGCGGGGTCTTGATCGGTGCCTCCCTCCTGACCTTCGGGCTCGTCTTCACGGGGTTCCTCACGCTCGAGACCCCGGGCCTCGGGATTGCGAACTTCTACTACTTCGCAGTCGCGCTTGTTGCGCTCGCGCTCGGGCCGTATTTCGGCGCCGCCGCCGGAGGCGCCGCAGCGGGTCTGTACTCGGTCGGGATCGTCCTGAACTCCAGTCTGCCGACGAACGAGGTTCTTGCCCAGAGCGCCTGGATCCGGCTCCTCACCTACGCGGGCATCGGCTTCCTGATCGGCTATTTCGCGCAGCGAAACCAGGAGCTCGTCGTCCAGCTCCGGCTTCTGGCCGAGCGGGACGCTCTCACCGGACTTCCGAACACCCGGGGCTTCGAGGCTGCGATGTCACGCCGGCTTGCCGACGGCCGGTCGTTCGCCCTCCTCCTCGGAGACATGGATGGGCTGAAGCTCATCAACGACAGCCGTGGTCATGCGGAAGGGAATGACGTCCTCCAGCGCCTCGCGGCCGTGCTCGGTCAGGCTCTTCGCGGCGAGGACGAGGTGGCGCGCGTCGGCGGCGATGAGTTCGCCGTCCTGAGCTCGGTGCACTCGGGCGAGGAGGCACGCCAGCTGGCGGAGCGCCTGGAGACGGCCGTCGCGGCCGCAGGAGCCAGGATCACCTTCGGCTGGGCAGTCTCACCCGGCGAGGGAACGGAGGCGCTCACGCTCTTCCGGACCGTGGACCAGCGTCTCTACGAGCGGAAGTCCGGTGGGGGGCGAACCGGCCTCGGCGAGACGCTGCGTCTCGCAACGCCGGCAGTCGGACAGGGGTGAGCTCAGAGGGGCGCCGTTGGCTCGGCTAGTCTTGCCGGTACCGGGGCTCGAGGGACGCGAACCGGGGGTTTTCATGGAGAGACACTTGACTATGCGCCGGGTCTTGATCGCGCTCGCGGGCTTGGTTCTTGCCGGCTCGATCGCGGCTCCCGCTTCGGGCGCGCTCCGTCTCGCACCCGTGGCGTCGGGGTTCTCGAACCCCGTACACCTCGCGTCCACACGGGCCTATCCGGGCCGTCTCTACGTCGTCGAACAGGGCGGGGTGATCCGGATCGTCCAGGACGGGCAGGTGCAGCCGACCCCGTTCCTGAACATCTCCGATCTCGTCTCCTGCTGTGGCGAGCAGGGCCTCTTCTCGCTCGCCTTCCACCCGCGCTTCGCCCAGAACCATCGCGTGTTCGTCAACTACACGAACCGGGCGGGAGACACCCGTGTCGTCGGGTTCCGGACGAACGCGAGCGGCACGCGGGCACTGCGTCCGACCCTGAGGGTCTGGCTCAGGGTCGACCAGCCGTACAGCAATCACAACGGCGGCCAGGTCGCGTTCGGAAGCGACGGGCGTCTCTATGTCGGGATGGGTGACGGAGGGTCGGCAGGCGATCCGCAGAATCGCGCCCAGCGCCTCACGACCCGCCTCGGCAAGCTTCTGCGCATCAACGTCGACCGGGCCGGCGCAACGGCCGTGATCGTCGCGATCGGGTTCCGCAACCCCTGGCGCTTCTCGGTCGATCCGAGCACGGGCCTCTTCTACCTCGCCGATGTCGGGCAGGGCGACTGGGAGGAGATCGACGTCTTCAGGCCGACTGCCCGGGGGCTCGAGAATTACGGCTGGCGGGTCTACGAGGGGAACCGGCACGTGTACGACAACTCGAGAGGGCTTCGCCGTCCGAGCGTCCTCAAGTGGCCGATCCACGAGTACAGCCACGGCGCAGGTCGTTGCTCGGTCACAGGCGGGTTCGTGGGCCGCGGCAGCGGTGTCCCGTCCGGCGCTCGCGGCCGGTACTTCTTCGGCGACTACTGCACGGGAGACGTCTGGAGCTTCCGCTGGGCGCGCGGGCACAAGAGCGGTTTCCGCCGCGAGCCCTTCACCGTGCCCGGGAACCTGTCCTCGTTCGGCCGCGGCGCGAACGGGGCGATCTACCTCCTCTCGCACAACGGCGGCTCCGTCTACCGCCTCGCCGTTCAGTAGGAGGGATTCGCGTAACGCCAGCACAGTTGCGTTGCGCCAAGCCCTCCCAGGAACCGGTCGGCCCGGTAGGGCGTAGATACGGTGGAATCCATGCGCGCCGCCGTGCTTCTCATGCTGTCCGCGCTCGTGCTCGTCCCCGGTTGCGCCGGGGACGGCGATTCTGCTCCCGAACCCTCGACCGGGTCGGAACCTCCGGTCGAAACGGGGTCTTCTCCCGGAGGCATCGGCCTTGTCGCTGTCGCCCGCGGGCTGGACAGACCGGTTCACGTGGCCGCGGCGCCCGGTGAGCCGGACCGGCTGTACGTCGTCGAGCAGGCAGGCCGCATCCGGATCGTCGAAGGCGGGCGGGTGGTGGCGAAGCCGTTCCTCGACGTGACGAGCGAGGTCGTGAGCGGTGGGGAGCAGGGTCTCCTGTCCGTGGCGTTCCATCCGGACTACCAAGAGAACGGCTTGCTCTACGTCGACTACACCGACCTGAGCGGTGATACGCGGGTCGTGGAGTACAGAGCGCTCGACGACCGGACCGCCGTCGACCCCGCGACCCGGCGTGTCGTGCTCGCGATCGACCAGCCGTACTCGAACCACAACGGCGGTCAGCTCGCTTTCGGCCCCGATGGACGGCTCTGGGTTGGCATGGGAGACGGAGGCGCGGGCGGCGATCCGGAGAACCGGGCCCAGGACCTCTCGAGCCTCCTCGGCAAGCTGCTGACGTTGGACGTCTCCGAGAGCAGTCCCGACCCGGAGATCGCCGCCTACGGGCTCCGGAACCCCTGGCGCTTCTCCTTCGACCGCGAGACCGGAGACCTCTGGATCGGCGACGTCGGGCAGGGGGACTTCGAGGAAATCGACCGCCTGCCCCGGGCCGAGGTCGGGAACCTCGTCAACTTCGGCTGGGACGCGCTCGAGGGCGACGCGACGTATGAGGAGAAGGAGCCGAACCCTGAGGGCACGCCTGGTGGGCCCGGTTGCGGTCTACGACCACGGCGAGGGGTGCTCCGTGACAGGCGGCTTCGTCTACCGCGGCGGCGAGGTACCGGCGTTGGAGGGCCGCTACGTCTACGGCGACTACTGCAGCGGCACGATCTGGAGCATCGCCGCTGACGGCACGAGGGAGAGCGTCCGGAAGGAGTCGATCCAGGTCGACGGGCTGACGTCGTTCGGCGAGGACGGCCGCGGCGAGCTCTACGCCGCGTCGTCAAAGGGAACGATCTTCCGGATCTCAGCCACGTAGGGTCCGAAGGCGTGCGCTACCAGTTCGTCGACTGCCGGTGGGAGCTGGGCAACCCGGACCGCGGCCGCGAGCTCTGGCTCGCCGGGCACATACCGGGCGCCAGCTTTCTCGACGTCGAGCGTGAGCTCTCTAGCCCTCCGTCCGGGGTTGGTGGCCGCCATCCGCTTCCCAGCCCGGAGCAGTTCGCAGAGGCGGCCGGGCGGGCGGGAATCGGCCAGGACGTCTTCGTGGTCGCATACGACCAAGGCATGAGCGGGGGAGCGGCGCGCCTCTGGTGGCTCCTGCGCCACTTCGGCCATCCCCAGGTCGCCGTGCTCGCGGGCGGCCTCGGGGCCTGGCGAGGGCCCCTGGAAGAGGGCGAGTCGGACGTTGCTCGCGAGGAGTTCGTCCCCACGGCGTCACGGGCCGACACGATCGAGGCGGAAGAGCTCGAGCAGCGGCTCGGCGAGCCAGGCGTCGTCGTCGTCGATGCGCGTGCACCGGAGCGCTACCGGGGCGAGGTGGAGCCGATCGACCCGGTGGCCGGACGGATTCCGGGCGCGGTCAACGCTCCCTTCGGCGCCGCAGAGTCCTTTTCCGCGGACGTGCTCGAGGCCGAGGAGATCGTCGTCTATTGCGGGTCCGGGATCACCGCGTGCGTCGACCTTCTGGCCCTGGCAGCCGCGGGGCGTGAGGACGCGAAGCTCTATGCGGGCTCGTGGAGCGATTGGTCGAGCCGAGGGTTACCCGCCGAGCGAGGCTAGGGGCAGCGCGGGCGGGCCGCCCGAGCGGCCCGCATCGATCCCCCGTGATTCCCCCGGGGGACCCCCTGGTTACTGGTTCCCCCGCGTCGAGCGTAGCGCTGCCCGGCGCGCGCGTGGCGCGCGATTTGTGCCGCTTTCGTGTCGGGGAGCCCGGGCGCTAGCCGCTCGGCATCGGCACGGACTCGTCCGGCGTGAAGACGCCGAATGGATTGCCTTCCGTGTCGATGCAATGGGCAAACCAACCGATCTCCGGAATCGGAGTCTTCTCGGTCGTCACCTGCCCGCCCAGCTCGCGCACGCGGTCGGTTGTGGCCTGGACGTCGTCGACGTCGAAATAGACGATCAACCCGCGCTCCTGGTTCTCCGACGCATAGAGCCCGGCGGTCGGATTGCCGCCGACCTCCGCCATCGTGTACTGCATCGGCCCCTGCACGTCGCGGAACTTCCACCCGAGCAGTGACTCCCAGAAGCCGCGCGCTCGATCGAAGTCCCCGGAACGAATCTCGAAGTGCGTGATTCCGCCCATATCGCCTCCTTGTTCTCCTGGCTAGCCGATCGGAACGTGCACCGTATCCCCGAAGACGTCAGATTCGGGGTCTTGTTGGTAGCGCCGGTAGACCGCGAGCGCCACGGCCAGATCCTGCACGGCGAGACCCGTCGAGTCGAAGATCGTGATCTCCTCGTCCGTCCGGCGCCCTTGCTCGGTGCCGAGCAGGACGTGGCCAAGCTCGGCGACGTCCTTGCGCCGGATCGCCCCTGCCGCAAGAGCGTGGCCGAGGTCGCCATTGTGGCTCGCTTGCTCCCACTCGTCGCAGACGATCCGGGCACGCGCCAGCTCGCCATCGGTGATCTCGGCCTTGCCGGGTCCGTCCGCGCCCATCAGGCTGACGTGCTGGCCTGGTCGGAGGTCCCCGTCCCGGAACACCGGCTCGTGCCCGGGCGTGACGGTGACGACGACGCCGGCGGACCGGGCCTCCGCTTCGCGGGCTACCGATGACCCCTCGCCGAGCTCGGCGGCGGCCGCGGCCGCTTGCTCGGGCCGTGCGTCCCAGAGAAGAACGTCTCGGCCGCGCGCGAGGAATGTCCGCGCGACGGCTCGCCCGTTCACGCCGCAACCGATCACGGCAGCGGGGCTCTCAGCCTCGACCGAGAGGGTTTCGGCGGCGAGGACGGCGGCTGCGCCGGTCCGGAGCGCGGTGACAGCGCCCGCGTCGAGGAGCGCGCGGAGCTCCCCGGTCGCGGCGTCGGAGAGAAGCACCACGCCGCCCACGGTCGGAAGGCCACGCGCAGGGTTACCCGGGAACGAGGTGACCCATTTGAGGACGGTGTGCCCGGCGCCGGCGGCGGGCATGGCCCGGAAATCTCCCGCGGTCGCCTCCACATAGAGCTTCGACGGCATCGTCCACGAGCCGCGCGCGTGCTCGAGGAACGCCTCACGCACGGCCTCGACGGCCTCGCCGGGATCGAGCGCCGCGTGGACCTGGTCGCGCGAGAACGCGGGGACTGCCACCGGCAGGGGATCATGCCAGTTGGGTCTCCATCTAGGCTCCCGGCGTGAAGGCGACGATCTGCGACGTCGGCCCACGCGACGGGCTCCAGAACGAACCGGAGCCCCTTTCGGCACAGGTTCGGGCCGAGCTCGTGAACCGCCTGGCAGCGGTGAGCATTCCCCGGATCGAGGCCGCGAGCTTCGTCCATCCCGAACGCGTGCCGCAGATGGCGGGTGCGGAGGAGGTCGTGGCAGGAATCGAGCGGCGCCAGGGCACCGTCTACGCAGGCCTGGTCCTGAACGAGAAGGGCTACGAGCGGCTCGCGGCGACCACCCTCGACGAGGTCCACTTCAGTTTCGGCGCCACCGAGACCTTCAACCGTAGAAACGCGAACGCGTCCGTGGACGAATCGGTCGCCGCCGCGCGGCGAATCGCAGAGAGGGCGCGCACGGACGGACGCACACTTGTTGTCTCGGTCAGCGTCGCCTTCGGCTGCCCGTTCGAGGGGGCGGTCGCACCGGCGCACGTCCTCGAGCTCGCGGAGCGGATCGTCGCCGGCGGCGCCGACGAGGTTGTCTTCGCGGACACGATCGGGGTGGGGGTACCGAGCCAGGTGAGCGAGCTCGTGAGCACCGCCGCCCGCTTCGGAAGGCCGGTGGGAGTCCACTTCCACAACACGCGCAGCACGGGCTTTGCGAACGCATACGCCGCGCTCCAGGCCGGCGCGACGGTCTTCGACGCCTCGGTGGGCGGTCTGGGCGGCTGCCCGTTCGCACCGCGGGCGACCGGAAACATCGCAACCGAAGATCTCGTGTACCTCCTGCACGGCGAGGGAGTGGAGACCGGCATCGACCTGGAAGGGCTGATCGCGGTCGCGGCCTGGCTCGAAGAGACCCTGGGCCGGGAGCTTCCCGGGCAGGTCTATCGCGCCGGGACCTTCGCCCCCGTGGCAGGCTAGGTCTCATGACCGAGACCGTCGAGGGGCGCCGGGTCACCCGAACCCCCCAGAACGTGCGCGCTGCGGTGCCTCGTCTCCGGGAGCTCCCCTTCGCCTGGATCCTCGGCGCGGTGGCGGTCGGAGCCGGAATCGCGGTCCTGCTCCTTCGCATAGTCGAGGACGTCCGCGGGAAGCCGCTCTTCGAGGACGAGGCCGTCGCCGGGCTGATCGCGGCCCGGCCGCTCGGCGAGATGCTCCAGACCGTCTGGTGGGAGCGCGGCGGGCCGCCGCTTCACTTCCTTCTCTCGCACCTCGCGCTCGCCTTCGATTCGTCCCCGTTCACGCTCCGCTGGCTCGCGGTCGTCTTCGCCGTCGCCACGATTCCCGTCTGCTGGGATCTGGGCCGCCGCCTTGCGGGGCCCGCTGCGGGCGCGACCGCGGCGCTCGTGGCGGCGGCATCACCCATGCTCGCCGTGTACGGGAGCTTCGGTCGCATGTACTCGCTCTACGCCTTCGCGAGCGCGCTGGCTGCCGACCTCTTCGTCCGTGCCCTGCGGGAGCGAACGCCGCGCGCCGCGCTCGCGGCCGCGCTCGCCGCCTGGCTCCTCCCGGCGATCCATCCCTACGGCGTGATCGCGGTCGCAGCAGAGGCGCTCGTCGGCCTCTGGATCTGGCGCGGAAAGCCCCTGCGCCCGGCTCTGCCCGTCCTGGGAGTGGGACTCGCGCTCGTGCCGTTTCTCCTCGCGGACGTGAGGCTCGCGCAGCGCTTCTCGGTCGGTCTCGGGGGCGAGAGCAGCATCGCGAGCCCCGGAGCCGCACTCGGGCAGGTGTGGCGCGCCGTGCAGGCGTCCGCGGGCGGTCACGGCTGGACGCTGGTTGTCGCCGTCGTGCTTGCGAGCATCGGACTGGCCGCATTGATTCGGCAGGGGGAGCGGGCGTTCGTCTCCTACGCGGCTATCGCCTTGCTCGCACCGCCGGCTCTCCTCCTCATCTTCCGGACGAGCACCGAGCCCGGCCTCTCGCCGCGCCACCTCATGTTCGTCTTGCCGCTCCTGGCCGCACTCATCGGAGTCGGGGTTGCATGGGTCGTGCGTGGGAGGAGTGCTCCGGTCACACTCGCCGCTGTCGCCGTGGTCGCTGCGATCGTCGTCTCGGCGCCGGCAGGCGGGATCAGGGAGCCGCGCGACTGGGCAAACGATGTGCTCGGCGGCGGCCCGGCCAGGACCGCGCTCGGCGGCGAGGATGCTCTCGCGGGCGCCTACCGCCTGGCTCGAGGAGACCGTGCGGCCTGGCACCGTCCTCTTCCCCTACTCAGCTGTCTATCTCTCCGCACTCCCCGCGACCCGCGAGGCTGTCTCGCTTCCGTACGCCCAGACCCCGACACTGCTCCGGTCCCTCGAGCGGGTCGACACTCCGGTTCGGAACCTGGTCGTCTCCGTTCCGATCGGCGCCACGACCCTCGACAGCAGGCGGCTCGTGTCGCTGCTCGGGCCCGGGCTCGAGGCTAAGCGCTTCGGCGGGTGGCTCCTGCTCCGGGGGGCTGGACCCTACGCCGATGGTCACGCCGTTCTCCTGGCCACGTATCGGGCGCTCGCGGCCGCCCGCGACTCGACCACGAGCCCCCGCAAGGATGAGCTGAGCTGGTACTTCACGACGACGCTGTCCGTGCTCTGCGGCTCGCTCCGCACGTTCGGGGAGTCCTGCCCTCCCAAGTCGCTCGACTGGCTCCAGCCGCCGAAACGGAAGCGACTAGGGGGCTGATGCCCGAAGCGGCTGGCCTTCCGCGGGGCGGCCACCGCACGGAAACCTGAACGCTCGGCGTTCGGGCCCGTCGATCACATAGAGGGGACATGTGCTCTCGCGCGTGGGGCGAAAGACCGGATGGCCCGGCAAATACCAGCCCACCGGCGAGGAGATCGCGTGGACGTCTCCGAGGTACGAGAGGCGATGGGCACCGCCGATGACGTTGACGACGTCGGCCCGCGTCCAGCCGTTCGCGACTAACTCGGCGGCAAGCTCGTCGTAGGGCGGCGGCCGTAGCGTCCGCTCCTGGACGAGCCCGAGCCCCAGGAGCGCCACCATCGCCGCTCCGCCGGCCACCGCGAGTCGGGCGCGGTACGAGCGTCGGAAGGGCCGCCAGGCAGATGCATGCGAACGGCGCCGCACAGAGCAGGTTCCGCGTTACGAAGACCTCGGCGCCGAGGAGCCAGACGACGGAGGCCGCGAGCACCGGGACGGTGGCGAGGAGCGCGCAGAGCCGGGCCGGCCCAGGCCGCTGCCCGAGCGCGACAGCCCCCGCCAGCACGCCAACGAGGATCCCGACTCGCAGCACCGCTTCGAGCGCCGGGATCGCGACGTCGTCGGCCTTGCACGTAAAGCGCGCCTGCGTTCCAGAAGAAGGTCGAGTAGACGGCAGCGGCCTTCAGGAGGTCGAAGCTCGCAACCCACGAGTAGCGCTGGTTTTCGACCTGGTCGGCGAAGCCGGGGAGCCAGAGGAGGGCGGGCAGGATGCCGGCAGAGAGCGCCGCCGTCGCGCGGAGCCGGGCGCTCCGGGCGGTGTCCGAGATCCAGAGCCAGAGGAGGCCCGTGGCGAGCGCCAGGGCGAAGAAGTAGTGCGTCAGAAGCCCGAGCCGCGACCGTGAGGGCCAGACACGCGAGGACGCCGCGGCCTGGCCGGCGCGCTGCGCGCTCCAGCAGGAGCGCGAACACGATCGAGAGGAGTGCGTACAGGGCGTACGCGCGGAGCTCGTGCCCGCGGTTGACGAGCTGCCACGCGAGCGCGGAGATAGTCCCTGCCAGAACCGCCGCCCAGAGCGGGAGGAAGCGGCTCGCGAAGAGAAGCGTCACGGCGCCCAGCGCTCCCCCGAAGAGCACGGAGAGCCACCGGACCGCCTCCACGGACAGGCCGACTTTGTGCGCCGACCAGGCGAGCGAATACCAGGCTGGCGGGGTGGACTCGGTCTCGCGAACGTGGTCGAGCATGCGGCTGAACGTCGGCTCCTCCATGATCCGGGCGGTCGCCACCTCGTCCTGCCAGAGGGGGTAGGTGAGCGCTCCCGGGGCGCGCGCGGCGATCGCCAGCAGGGCGACTGCGAGCGCGGCGAAGGCGATGGGCCGAGACACCGCGGGCAACCGTACCCGCACGCACAGGCATGATCCCCGCCGTGCGCCGGTTCTCGCTCCTCGCCGTGCTCTACACCGGCGCTGTGCTGGCGGCGATCGGGCCGCCGCTCGGCGCGTTCGGCTCGGAGTTCATCTCGACCGGCTTGCCCGGCTACGGGGAGGCGGCGCCGGGGGACCACCTTCAGGCCGCCTATCGCTTCTGGCTGGTCGGCCACCAGCTCCTCGGCGGGCACGCGCCCTGGGTCGACCCGTACAGCTTCCAGCCGCTCGTCGACCCGCAGGTGGTCTTCGGAGGCTGGCCGTTCGGTCTCGTCTTCTGGCCGCTGGATGCGCTCTTCGGCCCGGTGTTGGCCTGGAACCTGCTGCTCGTCCTGGTCGCGGTCGGGTGCGGGCTGCTGACGTACGCCTGGCTCGAGGAGCTCGATCTGCCACCCTGGAGCGCAGCGCTCGGCGGGCTCGCGTTCGCGGTCGCCCCCTACCGGCTGGCCCAGAGCGGCCCCCACCTGCTCGGGTGGGCCGCCCTCTTCCTGCCGCTCGCGCTCCTCGCGGTCGAACGCTCCCGCCGCGCTCTCTCGCCGACCGCCGCGCACGCGTGGGGTGGGGTCGCCGCCCTCGCGCTCGTGTCGATCCCGCTCAGTGGACAACTTCATCTCGCACTCGGCGCCCTCCCGTTCGTCCTCGTCTACGCGCTCGTTCGCTTCCGTGGCACGACGGCGATCTGGGTGGGCGTGGGGGTGCTGGCCGCGGTCGGGGCCGGAGTGCTCGTCAACGCGACGACGATCGCGGACTCGACCGAGGCGGGCGGGCGGCCCCTCTCCGAGGTCGCCACGTATTCGGCGGACTGGCTCGACCTCGTGAGCCGCGGACAGCGTGGCGGCTTTGAGCAGTTCGTCTACCTCGGCTGGCTGACGCCGCTCCTCGCCGTGGCGGGCCTCGTGCTGCTGGCTCGCCGCCGCCGCGCGCTCGCGGCGCTCCTCGGGCTCGGCGCCGTCGTCCCTGTTCTGCTCGCCCTCGGCACGAACTTTCCGCTCTACGAGCTCCTTCGAGACGCCTTCCCTCCTTTCCGGGGGCCGCGCGTGCCCGGACGGCTGGTCCCGGTCGCCGACCTGGCGGTGGCCGCCCTGGCAGCAGTGGCGGTTGCGTTCTTGCTCGAGCGCGTCCAAAGCGGCAGGCGCACTGTGGTCGCCGCCGCTCTGGTCGTCCTCGTTGCGGCCGACCTGACCGTGTTTCCGCTCCACTCGAGCGCGGCCGATCCGGACAACGAGTCCTACGCCCTGCTCGACCGCTCCCCACCGGGGCGCGTCCTCGAGCTGCCGATCATGGAGCGGGGCGCAGGGCAGCTCGCGAGCGTCTACCTGTACTACGGCATGCAGGCTCCCAGAGAGCGGCCCGTCGGCTATGCCGCCGCCCCGCCGAAGGGAGCACGTGACTTCGTGGAGCGGTTCAACCGGCTCGACTGCGGGATCTGGCTGCCGGGGGACGGGGCCGAGCTCACCCGGCTCGGGATCCGGTACCTCGTCGTGCACCATGGGCTCTATCGCTTCACGGGGCAGGAAGTGGCCGAGTCGTTCGCGTTGCAAGCCCCGATGCTGCGAGCGGGCGCCCTGCGCCTGCTTCCGCCTGTCGGCAGAGCCGGACCGGTCGTCAAGACCAACACGACCCGCCCGTATCTCTGCGACGGATGGAATGCCGAACGGGAGCTGAAGGAAACCGAGGGCGGCGCCTGGATCTACGGGTCGGGCCGGCTTTCAGTGGGGCTCTCAGGCCCGGCCGAGGTCTTCGTGGACGGCCGCTCCGTCGGAGAGAGCCCGAGGCTCCGTGGCAAGCGGTGGCACTCGGTCCTCGTCCGCGGGAGTCCGGGGCTCCGACTCACGCGGCTGGCCCTGAGCCCAGGATAAGCTGAGCATTCCAGGGAGTCCGCAGAAAGAGGGAGCGCCGGGATGAGCCAGACAGTCACGCACGAGGGAAAGCTGCTCGAGAACTTCGTCGGCGGCCGGGGCGTCGCCGTCGAGACCGACGAGATCCTCGACGTGCTCGACCCGGCGAACGGTGAGGTGCTGGCCCGCGTCCCGCTCTCGACCTCGGCCGACGTCGATCGCGCCGTCCAGGCGGCCGCCGCCGCCTACGAGACCTGGCGCGACGTGCCCGTCATGGAGCGCGCGCGGCTGATGTTCCGGGTCCAGCAGCTCTGCGAGCAGCACCTGGACGAGCTCGGGGAGCTGGTCGTCCGGGAGAACGGCAAGTCGATCGGCGAGGGCAAGGGCGAGGTGCGGCGCGGGATCGACGTGGTCGAGTTCGCGGCCGGCATGCCAACTCTGATGCAGGGTGGGGCGCTCGAACAGGTGAGCCGCGGGATCGACACGGAGCTCTTCCGCCAGCCGCTCGGGGTCGTCGCGGCGATTACGCCGTTCAACTTCCCCTTCATGGTCCCGATGTGGACGGCTCCGATCGCGATCGCGGCCGGGAACACGTACATCCTGAAGCCGTCTCAGCGCACGCCCCTCTGCGCGCTGCGGATCGCGGAGATCTTCCAGGAGGCCGGGTGCCCGGACGGCGTCTTCAACGTCGTTCACGGCGCCGCCGAGGCCGTGAATGC
Source organism: uncultured Actinomycetes bacterium (assembly GCA_963722715.1). Taxonomy (GTDB): domain Bacteria; phylum Actinomycetota; class Thermoleophilia; order Gaiellales; family Gaiellaceae; genus DASQGA01. The sequence continues at coordinate 17,725 of CAVROA010000020.1, forward strand.
GATCTGCGACCACGAGGAGATCCGCGCGGTGTCCTTCGTCGGCTCGGCGCCCGTGGCGAAGCACGTCTACGCGCGCTCGGCGCAGGCCGGCAAGCGCGTCCAGGCCCTGGCGGGTGCCAAGAACCACATCGTGGTCATGCCGGACGCCGATCTCGACCTGGCGGCACCGGGCCTCTTTTCGTCCGCGATGGCGAACGCGGGACAGCGGTGCCTCGCGGGGTCGGTCGGCGTCGCGGTTGGCGGCATCGGCGACGAGCTCGCGGGACGGCTGGAGGAGATCGCGAAGGCTTCGCCGATCGGCAGCGGGCTCGATCCGGAGAACACGATCACGCCCGTGACGACCGCCGAGGCACGTGACCGGATCGCCGGCTACATCGACCTCGGCGTCGAGGAGGGCGCAAGGCTCCTCGTCGACGGGCGCTTCGAGTCGGACAACGGCGGCTTCTTCCTCGGGCCGACGATCCTGGACGACGTCCGCCCGGACATGAAGGTGGCCCAGGAAGAGATCTTCGGCCCGGTGCTGTCTCTCGAACGGCTGGATTCGCTCGACGACGCCCTCGAGGTGATCCGGAAGAACCAGTTCGGGAACGCGACCGCGATCTTCACCAGGAGCGGCGGCGTGGCGCGCGAGTTCCGGCGCCGGGTGACCGCGGGCATGGTCGGGATCAACATCCCCGTGCCGGCTGCGATGGCGTTCTTCCCGTTCGCGGGCTGGAAGGGCTCCTTCTACGGCGACCTGCACGCAACGGGCATGGACGGCGTCCACTTCTTCACCGAGTCGAAGGTCGTCACCACCCGTTGGCCCGATTAGAGACCGGGGAGGAGATCCGCGCGGCCGACCGCGCCCATGTTCTCCACTCCTGGTCGGTTCAGTCTGAGCTCGACCCGGTCGCCGTGGCCGGCGGCGAGGGCAGTCGTTTCTGGGACTACGACGGCAAGAACTACCTCGACTTCGGCTCCCAGTCGGTCAGCCTGAACGTCGGGCACCAGCACCCCCGTCTCGTGGCCGCGATCAAGGAGCAGGCGGAGCGGCTCTGCACGATCAGCCCGAAGTTCGCGAACGACGCTCGGAGCGAGCTCGCCCGGCTGCTCGCCGAGGTGACGCCGGGCGACCTGACGCGGACGTTCTTCACCAACGGCGGTGCGGAGTCGAACGAGAGCGCGATCAAGCTCGCGCGCTGGTATACCGGGCGGCAGAAGGTGGTCGCGCGCTATCGCTCCTACCACGGCGCGACCGCAGGAGCCGCCTCGCTGACGGGCGACTCTCGGCGCTGGCCCGCCGAGCCGGGGATCCCGGGAGTCATCCGGCTCCTGGATCCGTACGAGTACCGCTGTCCGGCCGGACACCCGGATCCGTGCCCGGTGTGCTCGGGCGCTCCTCACCTCGAGGAAGTGCTCTCCCACGAGAACCCGGAGACCGTCGCCGCCGTCGTCCTCGAGTCGGTCACGGGCGCGAACGGCGTCATCGTGCCGCCGGAGGGCTACCTGCGCTCGATCCGCGAGGTCTGCGACCGCTACGGGATCCTGCTCGTCCTCGACGAAGTGATGGCCGGCTTCGGCCGGACCGGCCGGTGGTTCGCGTGCGAGCACTGGGAGGTCGTCCCGGACATCCTCACACTCGCCAAGGGGATCAACTCGGGCTATGTGCCGCTCGGGGCCATGGTCATCTCGGAGCAGCTCTCAGATTGGATCTGGGACCGGCCGTTCCAGACCGGTCTGACGACGAGCGGCCATCCCATCGCCTGTGCGTCAGGGGTGGCGTCGATCGAGACGCTCCGCGACGAGGGCCTCGTCGAGCACGCCGCGGCTCTCGGGGAGACCCTCGGAGAGGAGCTGCGCGGGCTCGCAGAGCGCCACGAGGCGATCGGCGACATCCGCGGTCTCGGGCTCCTGTGGGGCCTCGAGCTCGTCTCGGACCGAGAGAGCCGCGAGCCGCTGGATGCGAGGCCCGTCGCCAAGGAAGCGCTCGCACGCGGCCTTCACCTCTTCGTGCGCGGCAACGTCGTGCTGGTTGCCCCGCCGCTCGTGATTTCCCGGGAAGACCTCGCCGAGGGGCTTGCGCTCCTCGGCGAGGTCTTCGACCAGGACTACCTGTACCGGTAGACGATCCGCCCGCGGGTGAGGTCGTACGGCGAGACTTCGATCTTCACGCGATCACCGGGAAATACCTTGATGCGATAGCGCCGCATCTTCCCGGCCGTGTAGCCGAGCGTCTCGTGGCCGTTGTCGAGGGCCACGCGGAACATCCTGTTCCGCAAGGCCTCAATGACCTCGCCCTCGAGCTCGATTTTCTCTTCCTTGGGAGGAATGGCGTCTCCTAGCCAGCGACCTCGGTCACGTTCGTTGCCTCGGGGCCCTTCTGACCCTCGCGCTCTTCGAACTCGACCTTGGCGCCTTCCGCTAGCGACTTGAAGCCGTCGCCGGCGATGTTGGAGTGGTGAACGAAGAGATCCTTTCCACCACCCTCAGGGGCGATGAAGCCGAAGCCCTTCGCGTCGTTGAACCACTTGACGGTTCCGGTTGCCATTAACTCACCTCCTTGCCATTTCACGAACGGGCAAAGGAAGTGCTTGGCACCACTTGTACTCGCTCTATTCGCTTTGCAGTGTAGCGGAGCGATGATGCATGCGTTCTAGCGCGGCTGGGAACGTCGCACCAGCACTGCGATGACGCCCATAGCCAGGATGGCTCCACCGACTCCGAGCGCCAGCACCACAAGGCCCCGCGGGAGCGGTTCGAGTGCCGCCGCGAGCACGAGGCCGGCAAGTGCGAGGGCTGCGAGAGCCCCGACGGCGAGGAAGAGGACGCGGCGTACGACGAGCCCCGGCGCCGGATGAATCCCGGGGGAGAGCTCGAGCGACCAGTAGGCGAGCTCAGCCGCCAGGAAGAAGAGCGCCACGTAGAGGGTTGCCGAGAGATCGACGTCGACCTCTCGGCTTCCAAGCGCGGCCGCGTAGCTGCCTGCGAGGAGTGCGAGGCCCAGCGGCACTCCCGGAGAAAAGCGTACGGTCAGTGACACGGCGAGAATTCCGACGCCGGCCGCAGCTGTGCCGGCGATCGTGTCCTCCCACCGGGCGGAGAGGAGCCATGCGTCGGCCGCCAGCACCGCGCCGACAGCGACCGAGGCGGCCGCGACGATCAGGCGCGGACGGCTCGTGCGGAGCGCCGAAATAGTCTCACCTCCTCGATCGCCTGCTCGAGCGCCTCCCCGTCCCGCCATTCGGCGACTGCCACTCCAAGCTGCTGGTACTCGTGCCTGAGCACTTCGCGGCGGAGGGCCCAGACCCGGCGGGAGAGCCGCTCGAGGCGATCTCGTTCCGGCGGCAGAAAGGGAAGAGGCGACACGTCCACGATCGCCAGGTCGAATCCGCGCGCTCGCAGGTCGAGCAGGGCTCCGACGCTGCGCTCGTCGAGGAGTGGGGTGAGGCCGATCACGAGGGCCTGCGGCGGCAGCGTCCGCGGCGGGATCACGTCGGCTCCCTTCCAGGCATAGCTGAGCGCGATGTCAGTGTCGAGGAGCGCGTCGACGATCCGGTACAGCTGCACGGAGCCCATCGACGGCTCGAGCCACCGGAGCACGCCGCCGAAGCTCACGAGGCCGACCCGGTCGCTCCGCCGCAGGTAGCGGGTGGCGAGAGCCCCCGCCGCGCGCACGGCCAGGTCGAGTGTGCCGGTGGCTCCGTGCCGCGCCTCCGCGAAGCTGTCCAGGAAGATGATCACGTCGGTGTTCCGCTCCGGGTGCGACTCGTTCACCCAGAGACCGGGGCGGCGGGCGCTCGCGCGCCAGTTGATCCGGCGAACCCGATCCCCCGGCACGAAGGGGCGGATGTCGGCGAACTCGATCCCGTCGCCCTTCGCCCGCGCCACCTCGTTCCCCGCCGTTGCCTGCGTCTCTGCCGGGGCCAGGAGCGAGCGGAGCGTCTCCTCACGGGGGTAGATCCGGAGCGGGCAGCGCAGGTCGAATCGCTCCTCGTAGACACGGAGGCCGAAGCGATCGCGGGCGCGGAGGTGCAGGTCGCCGACCGAATATCCGCCCCAGCGCTCGCAGTTGAGCGCGATCGCTACCCGCGCGGGCTCCCCGGCTCGAAGGTGCAGGGCGAGCGCACGGGAGCCACTCTCGAGGCCACGCGGGAGCCGGAGGAGCAGCTCGAGCGGCTGCAGGGCGACGTCGCTCTCGACGTCGATCGACGCATCGACCCTCTCGCCCTGGAGAGCTCGCTCACGGTCGAGGTCGTATCGGACGGCGAGCTCGGGCCGACGAGCCAGCCCGACCCCGAGAGCCAACCAGGCCGCGAAGGGCGCCGCGAGGGCGGCCAGCTCAGGCCTTCCGAGGACAAGAGCGCCGAGGAGCCCGGCGGCCGCCAGGACGATGTAGGCGCGCAGCTTCGGCGTCGCGCTCGAGGTCACTCGACGATCTACGGGTTCGAGATCCTCGGCGGCCGGGGTGGGGACGGCCTCGAGGCACTCCCGCACGACATCCTCCTGCCGCACTCGCTGCACCCATACCTCTGGACGCAGCGTCAGCCGGTGCGCAAGCGCCGCCGGGGCGACGTCCTTCACGTCTTCCGGCGTCACGTAGTCCCGGCCCCGTAGGGCGGCTCGGCAGCGCGAGAGCTTGAGGAGGGCGAGTGTGCCTCGCGGGCTCGCTCCAACCTGGACGCGCGGGTTTGCACGCGTGGCGCTGACGAGATCGACGATGTAGAGGCCGATGCTCTCGGCGACGTGGACGTCCTCGACGGCCGTCTGGAGCGCCAGCAGGGCGGGCCCGTCGACCAGGCCCTCGAGCTCGATCTCGTCCGCCCGGCGCTCCCGGCGGCGCTCGAGCATCTCCCACTCGTCGGCCCGGTCTGGATAGCCGACCCGGATCCGGAGCAGGAAGCGGTCGAGCTGTGCCTCGGGCAGCGGATAGGTCCCCTCGTATTCGATCGGGTTCTGGGTCGCCAGGACGAGGAAGGGCCTGGCAAGCGGGTGCGTGGTTCCGTCGATCGTCACCTGGCGCTCCTGCATCGCCTCGAGGAGCGCAGCCTGGGTCTTCGGGGGAGCGCGGTTGATCTCGTCGGCGAGGAGGAGGTTCGTGAAGATCGGGCCGGGGCGGAACTCGAAATCACCCGCTCGCTGGTCGTAGATCGACGAGCCCGTGATGTCCGACGGCATCAGGTCCGGCGTGAACTGGATGCGGGAGAAGCCGAGGCTCGCAACCTGCGCGAAGGAGCGGGCGATGAGGGTCTTGGCGAGCCCAGGGAAGTCTTCGATCAGGACGTGGCCGTCCGCGAGGATCCCGAGCAGGACGAGCTCGAGCGCCTCGCGCTTCCCGACGACGGCGCGCTCGACCTCGTCGAGGAGGCGCTCGGAGGTGCGAGGGACGTCTTCGAGGGGCGTCACAGCTTCTCCAGCCGCGCGACGATCGCCTCGATCTCGTGGACGCCCAGGCGTGGCCCTCTCCGCTCGTCGGGCAGCTCTCGATCCGGTCGGAGGAGCGCCCAGGCCTCGTCCCCGAGCAGCCGGGGCGCGTGCCCGTCGCCGGCATCGAGGGCGACACCGTGACGGATCGTGAGCCGGTGAGCGGCGATCTGCCGCAGGAGCGGTCGGAGGCGGCGGTGGAGGTCGAGCGGGTTCGCGGCTCCCTGGACGACGTCGTGCTCGATGCGCTCCAGCTCGCGGAGCCGCGGTGTGCGGGGTCGCCTCGTCCGAAGCGCCCGCTCAAAAGCCCTCGAGTCGCGCGGCAAGGCCCGGAGCGACCACCACGCGACCGCAGAGAGACCGAGCGCCGCGACGACGAGCAGTCCGGCGGCGAGAGCGTTCGTCACTGCGCCGTCCCGAGATTGCCGCGAATGGCGAGGAGGCACTCGATCGCCTCGTCCTTCGCCTCCGTGCCGACGTCGTGCCGGCTGAACTTGGCCCGCTCGAAGAGCTCGGTCAGCCGCCCCACCGGTTGCGCGCCGGCCTGCAGGTCGAGAAGCACCCGCCGGAGGTATTCGAGGGGTGCTTCGAACGGCTGTCGCGCCAGGCCTGCGCTGCCGAGTCCGCGCTCCATGCGCGCGTACGCCGCGATCACGGCGCGGCGCGGATCGCCCTCGGAGCGAAGGTCGTCGATGCTTTCGTCCACGAGTGTCGCGACTGCGTCGTGCCGCCCGGCGCGGGCCTCCAGGAGCGAGCGTCGCGCCTGGGGACCGAGGATGAGGACGGCGGCCAGGGTTCCGAACACGCCGAGAACCCCGAGGAGCACCCAGGTCGCGCCCGACTCGGGCCCCGGTACGGCGGGGGCGGTCCGGTCCTCGTCGGCCTGCGCGGGCCCGGCCCGGTTGGCGGTATCGCGGGGCACGATGCGGTCGATGCCGCGGGCGGCGAAGAGGATGCTCACCGAAATCACGGCCACGAGGGCGTACGGACCGACGCGGAGCAGGAAGCGCGCCAGGCGGCTCTCAGGTTCGGCCTCGGCCTCGATCAGCTCCTCCTCTTCTTCGAACCGATCGCGGCTCGAACGCCGGCGTGCCCTCGCGGCGAACGCAACTGCAAGCACGGCCGTGACCGCCGCGAGGGCGACCAGAGCGGCGAGCTGGGCCACGCGCTCGAGCGAGGCACCTTCTCCCCGGGAGCGCTCTGACCATGGAAGCCCGGCGCGGCTGGCGGCGGCGACGAGCGCGAGCAGGACGATGAGGCCCAGCACGAGGGCCGCGGTCCGCACTGCCTTGGAGCGTCTGTCGGCCGTCGAGACTCCTTGACCAGTCAAGACGCCCTGACGACTCGGTGGTTAGGCCGGCACGCCCGTGAGCTCGGGGATGATCTCCTTGCCATAGGCCTCGAGGATCTGCTCCTGGCCTTCGGTCATGAGGTAGATGTTGAAGTGGTCGACTCCGATCGACTCGAGCTCCCTGAGCTTCGCCTTCACCTGCTCGGCCGTCCCGAGCACGCAGAAGCGGTCGGCGATCTCGTCGCTCACGAACTCCCCGTGCGCCGCGCCGACCCGGCTGTGGTCCTTGTAGTCGTAGCCCTTGCGGGCCTTCACGTACTCGGTGAGCTCCTTCGGGATCTCCGAATCCTCGCCGTAGCGCTCGATCAGGTCCATGACGTGGTTCGAGACCATCGCCGGAAACCAGCGCACCTGGTCGCGCGCACGAGCCATGTCCTCGCCGATGTAGCTCGGGGCACAGACGTGGCACTTGAGCGCCGCGGGGTCCCGACCGGCTTCCTCGGCCGCCTTCCGGGCCGTCTCCATGATCCACTGGATGATGTGAGGGTCGGCCAGCTGGATGATGACGCCGTCGCCGACCCGGCCCGCCACGCCGAGCGCCCGCGGCCCGTACGCCGCCACGAACATCTCGATGTCCGGCTGATCCTTTGCCCACGCGAGCTCGAGCTCCTTGCCGTTCCACTCGACCGGCCGGCCGTTCATGAGGTCTTTCATCATCACGAGCGAGCGCTCGAACTCGTCCATCTTGACCGGCTTGTAGCCGATCACCCGCCGAGCCGAGTCTCCCCGCCCGATGCCCATGATCATGCGCCCGTTCGAGATCTGGTGGAGCGTCGCGTACGTCGAGGCGGTCACGGTCGGCTCACGCGTGCCCGGGTTCGTGACGCAGTGCCCGAACTTCAGCTTCGACGTCTCGGCGACGGCCAGCGTCATGAGCGGATAGGCCTCGTGCCACAGGATGGGGGAGTCGTAGGTCCAGCCGTACTCGAACCCGTGCTGCTCCGCGAGTTTCATCAGCTCGAGAAAGCGCGTGTAGGGCGGGTCCGGCAGGACGGTTACGCCAAAGCTGAGCATCGAGCCTCCTCGGTCGCGAATGGCAAGGCTACCGCGCCGCGAATGTGCCGTGCTAGGCGCTGGGGCGGCGCTTGGTGAGCCGCCCCAAGACTCCGCCAATCGTGCGCCCGACAGCACGAAGGAGCAGGCCGAGGCCGGAGACCGGGCGGGGTGCGGCCGGCGTCGGCGCTGGGGTCTCACCGTGGGGCGACGCGCTCTCCAGCTGCTCGCGGAGGCAGTCGGCGAAGCGGGAGACGAGCTGCGCCGAGACGTCCTTGACCACGGGGCCGCCGTACTGTGCGACCGCGCCCGAGAGGGTCAGGTCGGTGACGACCGAGACTCGCGTCCCCGAGGCGAGCTCGGTCAGCGTCGACTCGACGGTCGCCCCGGCCCCGCCTCTCCCTCGCTGCTCGCGCGCCTTCGCGGACAGGCGCACCCGCCGCGCAGTCTCGTCCGCTTCCTCGCGCTTCACGTCGGCTGTGAAGCCGAGTGTCATCGGGCCCAGCTTGACGCTCATCTTCGTCTTCCACGTCGACTCGTCGACGGTCTCGATCAGCTCGGCGCCCGGCATGCAGGGAACGACCCGGGGGACATCCATGAGTAGCGCCCATACCTCGTCGGCGGCGGCTGGCACCTCGAACGAGCTCTCGATGCGCACGGCGGGGCAGCATACTTCGGGCGATGCGGAGGCTGGAGGGACGGCGGGCGCTGGTCACCGGCGCGGGCAGCGGCATCGGGCGCGCCATCGCCTGCCGCCTGGCGGCGGAAGGCGCGGCCGTTGCCGTGAGCGGCAGACGCGAGGGGCCGCTGGCGGAGACGGTCGGAGCGATCGAGTCGGTGGGCGGGCGTGCCCTCGCCGTGGTCGGCGACATCGCGGTCGAGGCCGACGCCGACCGGATGGCGGCCGCAACTCGCGAGGAGTTCGGCGGACTCGACGTCCTCGTCAACAACGCGGGCTCGATCCGGCGGAACGTGCTCGTGCACGAGCTCACGCTCGAACGGTGGCGCGAGCAATTGGCGGTGAACCTCGACGGGCCTTTTCTCGTAGCCCGGGCGGCGCTTCGCCTCATGCTGGAGGAGCCGGGCGACAGGAGCATCGTGAACATCAGCTCGACTCTCGCGCTCGTGTCAGCGTCAGGGGTCGCTGCCTACACAGCCGCCAAGGGCGGCGTCGTCGCACTCACGCGCGCGATCGCCGTCGAGTACGCCGACCAGGGCATCAGATGCAACTGCGTCTGCCCGGCCATCGTCGTGACGCCGCTCGCCCATACCGATCGCCCGCGGTTCGACGAACAGCGGAGCGAGTTCGAAGGAGATGCACCCGCTGGGGCGTCTCGGCGAGCCGGAGGACGTGGCGGGCGCGGTCGCCTACCTCGCTTCTGCCGACTCGTCCTGGGTCACCGGGGCGGTGTTCCCGGTCGACGGTGGCTTGACCGCGAAGTAGGCGCTTGACCCTTGCATCATCGATCATCGATGATGGCGCCGCCCGGCGCGGGCGCGGACGAGAAAGGGGCGTAGACATGGCGGTCGCCAGCGAGGAGATCCTCGGGAGCTTCCACGGGGACGAGGACTTTCCGATCGAGTGGGACGAGGGCGAGAAGGAGCTCTTCTGGATTTTCGACGACCTCCACTGCCCGAACCCGCTGTCGCCGCTGTTCTTCGACATCGGCGGGTGGTGGCTCAGCTGCGACCACATGTTCCGCCGCTTCGGGACCCCCTTCGCGTGCGACTGGATCGCGAAGTCGATCAACGGCTACCTCTACACGGCCGCCGTGCCGGCGGACGCGAGCATCCACTCCGAGGCGACCGAGTACAACAGCCGCTACGTCCCCCGGGTCCCGCGCGACCCCGCTCACGCGGAGAAGATCGGCGCGTACCTCGGCTGGGCACTGCCGCACTACGCCGAGAACTTCCTCGACTGGTGGCGCGACCGGCTGCGCCCCGAGATCGAGCGCAACTTCGAGTATCTCGACGGCTACGACATGGAGGCGGCGAGCCTCGTCGAGCTCGCCGTCCTGCTCGAGGACGCGATCGACATTCATGACCGCCACTGGAAGATCCACTGGATGCTCAACTTCGCCCAGTTCTCCTCGACGGTGGGCCTGAACGCGACGATCGGCGAGATCAAGGGAGAAGTCGATCCGAATCTCGGCGGCCGCCTCCAGAGCTCGGTCGACGACCGCAACTGGGACTCGATCGAGGCGCTGTGGCAGATGAAGGAGGAGATCAAGGGCGACAAGGAGCTCGACGATGCCTTCCGCCACCGGGGCGAGACCGCGAAAGACGTGCTGGGCGGGCTCGAAGGCTCGGAGCGAGGACGGCAGTTCCTCGCCGAGCGAATCGAGCCCTACCAGCAGGAGTTCGGCTACCGCGCCATCTGGTCGCACGAGTTCGCCTTCCCGACGTGGAAGGAGACGAAGACGCCGACGATCGAGGCGCTGCGCGGCTACGTCGAGACGGACTACGACTATCCGGCCACGATCGCGGCCGTGAAAGAGGATCTCGAGGCGGCGGTGGCCGAGCTCATGGACGGTGTCGAGGGCGAGGACCGGGAGCGACTTCAGGCGGCGCTCGAGCTCTCGCTCCGCATGAACCCGCTCACCCCCGACCATCACTTCTACATCGACCAGGGAACGAACGCGCGCCTGCGGATCCTCGCGGTGGCGATCGGCCGCAAGCTGGTCGAAGCGGGTCTCCTCGACGACCCGGAAGACGTGATCTACCTCAAGTACAACGAGCTTCGGGTCTTCATGGCGAACCCCGACTCGATCGACGCCCGCTCGCTCGTCTCGGATCGCCGTGACGAGCGCGAGCGCGCTTACACGATCAGGCCGCGGGAATGGGTCGGGACGGCGACCCAGACAGCCCTCGACTTCCCGTACAACGCGCTCTGGGGCTTCCCGGAGAAGTTCTACCGCGAGGCTCCAAAGACGACCGGCGACCTCCAGGGCCTCGCTGCGTCGCCCGGGATCGCGGAGGGGACTGCGCGCTACGTCGGCTCGCTGGACGACTTCGACCAGGTGCAGAAGGGCGAGATTCTCATCTGCCAGATGACGAATCCGGCCTGGGTGGTGCTCTTCACGAAGATCGCGGGTCTCGTCACCGACGCCGGCGGCGCCGTCTCGCACCCCGCAGTCGTCGCCCGCGAGTTCGGGATCCCGGCCGTCGTCGGGACGTCGAACGCGACGGAGCGGATCAAGACCGGGGATCGCGTGCGGGTCAACGGAGCCACCGGAGTCGTCGAGATCCTGGCGTGACCGTCGTCGCGCGGACGGTTCTCCGCGAGCAGGTCAAGGATGTGCTCCTCGAGCGCATTCTCGAGGGCGAGTACGCGCCCGGTGACCGCCTCGTCGAGACCCGGATCGCGCACGAGCTCGGCACGAGCCAGGCGCCCGTGCGGGAGGCGCTACGCGAGCTCGCCGCCCTGCGATTCGTCGAGACGGAACCGTTCAGGAGCGCCCGCGTCCGGGCCGTCTCGCCGCTCGAGCTCGCCGAGGCCTACCCGGTGCGTGCAGCGCTCGAGGAGCTGGCTGCCTCCGAGGCGGCCGGCCGCATGCGCGGAAATGTCGAGGAGCTAGAGGACGAGCTCGAGGCGATGCGGGAGGCGGCCAGGGACGGAGATCTGCGCCGCCAGATCGCGCACGACGTCGCGTTCCACCGGAAGATCGTCGCGGCGGCCGGAAACCAGATTCTGCTCGAGGTCTGGAGCAGCCTGCACATCGAGGCCCGCACGACGGTGACGCTTGTGAAGACGCACATCGACCCAGAGACGCTCGCCGAGCTCCATGTCCCGATCCTGGAGGCGATCCGGAGTGGCGACCGCATCGTGGCGGCGGCCGCCTCGCGCCGGCACTTCGACGGCTTTCGCGAGCTCATGGAGGCAGGGTCGTGAGTCGCCTTGTCGACCTTTCCATGCCGGTTCACCGCGACATGCTGACCTTCCCCCGCGTCCCGCCTCCGACGCTGCTCCTCTACGAGAGCTGGACGGAGTTCGCGGAACGGATCGGCGCAGCGGAGTACGGCGCCACGTCGCTGACCGCGAGCTACCTCGTGACTCAGAACGACCACGTGGGGACGCACCTCGACGCGGTCAAGCACATCCGCGGCCCTGAAGCCCCGGGGGTCGAAGGGATCCCCCTCGACTACTGCTTCTCCGACGGCGTCGTCCTCGACTTCCGGCACAAGGAATCCGGGGCCGGGATCAGCGCCGCGGAAATCGACGAGGCACTCGCGGCGATCGGCTACACGCTGAAGGACCGCGACATCGTCCTGATTCAGACGGGAGCGAGCGCGTACAACACCGAGGAGCGCTACCGGACCGACCATTGCGGGATGACCGCCGAAGCGACGCGGCATCTGATCGCGCAGGGCGTGCGCCTGATGGGAATCGACGCGATCACGTTCGATCCCCCGGTCTGGGCGATGTTCGAGCGCAAGCAGTTCTGGGAGGCGCACCTCGTCATGAACGAGGAGGACTACTGGCACCTCGAGAACCTGCAAAACCTCGATCAGCTTCCCCCGCACGGCTTCAAGCTCTCCGTCTTCCCGGTCAAGTGGATGGGGACCACAGCGGCTCCGGTGCGCGCGGTCGCGATTCTCGATGACTGACGGTCCGATCCTGTGGTTCGACCACGAGGAAGCCACGGACGTGCGGCTGTGTGGTGGGAAGGGAGCGAGCCTTGCGGCGATGACGGCGGCGGGCCTGCCCGTGCCGACGGGCTTCGTCGTCTGCGCCGACGTGCTCGAGGAGTCCGTCGACGCGGAGCGGCTCCGCGCGCTCGCCCGCGCCAATGACCATGTCGCAGCACAGGAGCTCGTTGGCTCGGCGGAGCCGCCACAGGAGCTGGCCGCCGCGTACGACCGGGTGGGCGGAGATGTGGCCGTCCGCTCCTCGGCCTGTGCCGAGGACTCGGAAGCCGCGAGCTTCGCCGGCCAGCAGGAGACGTATCTGCACGTGCGGGGAGCCGACGACGTCGCGGCCCGCGTGGTCGACTGCTGGGCCTCCTTCTTCAGCGAGCGCGCGCTCTTCTACCGGGCGCGGAAGGGGTCGCTCGACGATCTCGGCATGGCGGTGGTCGTGCAGCGCATGGTCGAGCCGGAGAAGTCGGGGGTCCTCTTCACCGCCGACCCGGTCCAGCGCCGCCGCGACCGGATGGTGCTGGAGGCCGTCTTCGGGCTCGGTGAGCGGATCGTCTCCGGCGAGGTCACACCCGACCATTACGTCCTGGACCGCCAGGGCGAGGTGAAGCGCGAGCACCTCGTTTCAGGCGGCGTGCTCGAGGCGGCCGAGATCGTGCAGCTGGCCGACCTGGGACGACTCCTCGAGACGCACTTCGGCGGGCCGCAGGACGTCGAGTGGGCCCTCGCCGGCGGCGAGATCCACCTGCTCCAGTCGAGGCCGGTGACGACACTGTGACGCTCGAGGAGCGCGCCCTCGAATGGATCGCGCCGTACTGGAACGCGCACCATCTCGTGCGGACGCGCGACTGGGTGATGGAGCTCGAGCCGGACGCGGGCGAAGCACTGCGGATCGCGGCGCTCACACATGACATGGAACGGCATTTCCCGGGTGGCCCGCAGCTCGATATGACGAAGCAACGGCCGAGCGACGAGGCGTACAACCGGGCCCACTCCGAGCGCTCGGCCCAGATCGTCGGCGACTGGCTGAGCGGGGAGGGGGCGGAAGCGCCGCTCGTGGCCGAGGTCAGAGCCCTCGTCCTCGACCATGAGTTCGGAGGGTGGCCCGAGGCCGACGTGCTGCAGGCAGCCGACTCGATCTCCTGGCTCGAGACGAACCAGGACGTGGCCCAGAAATGGGTTCGCGAGGGTCGCTGCGACGAGGAGTGGGCGCGGGAGAAGCACCGCTGGAGCTTCGACCGGATCCGGATCGAGCGAGCCCGAGAGCTCGCGCGCCCGTTCTACGAGGAGGCGCTCGCCGGTGTCTGAGCCCGCGCCCGAGTGGCTCGCTCCCGAAACGCTCGTGGAGGCGCTCTCCCTGAAGGCCGAGTATGGAGACGAGGCGACGGTCGTGGCCGGCGGAACGTTCCTCGCCATTCTCCTGAACCAGCGATTCCTCGCGCCGCAGCGGTTTCTCAGCTTGCGTGCGGTCTCCGAGCTGAGAGGAATCGAGGCGAACGGCGAACTGCGCCTCGGAGCCATGGAGACGCATCGGGCGGCCGAGCTCTCGCCCGCGGTGCGGGAGGGCTGGCCGGGCCTCGCCGGCGCGTTCGCGCTCGTGGCGAGCCCGCGTGTACGGAACCAGGCGACCGTGGGCGGAGTGCTCGCAGACGCCGACTACGCCTCTGACCCGCCGGCCATGCTGACCGCGCTCGAGGCGCGCGCGCTCGTCAAGAGCCGGGACGGTGAGCGCGAGATCCCGCTCGAGGAGCTGATCACGGGCCACTACGAGACCTCGCTGCAGGCCGACGAGCTGATCGTCGGCGTTCGCGTCCCGCGCGAAGAGCGGTCGACGTACCGGAAGTTCCGCAGCCGCTCGCACGAGGACCGCCCGTGCGTTGGCGTCGCTGCCGCTCGCCGCGGCGGCTCGCTCCGCGTGGTCGTCGGCGCTGTCGCAGCCCGGCCGCAGTGGTTCCCTGAGATCTGCGCGCTCGGCGAGGGCGAGGAGCTCGACGCGGCGCTCGCAAGCGAGATCGCCGAGCGCTACGCCCGGGCGATCGACCCGCTCGCCGACGTTCGCGGCTCGGCGGAGTACAGGCGCCGGGTGATCCGCGTCGAGGTGCGGCGTGCGCTCGAGGATCTCGCGCGAGTGGACTCCTAGTGACCGACCCGCGCGTCACCGGTGCCGTCCGTTACGCCCAGGACGTGGAGCTCGAAGGGATGCTCGAGGCGCGCATCCTGCGCTCGCCGTACGCACACGCCCGGATCGGTCGCGTCGACGCCTCGGCGCTCCCTCCGGGAGTTGTCGCGCTCATCCCCGGCGACGTCGCCGACCTGGGGATGTACGGCGCCCAGATCAAGGATCAGACCGTGCTCGCGTGCGACCGGGCCCGCTTTGCCGGCGATCCAGTCGCCGCCGTCGCCGCCGAGACGCTGCGCGAGGCGGACGAGGCGCTCGCGCTGATCGACGTCGACTACGAGGAGCTCGACTCGGTGTTCGACCCGGTCGGGGCGTGCGACCAGGGCGCCCCGCTCGTCCATGACCGTCACAACGTCTCCGAGAACGACGCCGCGTACTTCGGGATCCGGCCGCAACAGGGGACGAACGTCTGCCACCGTTTCCGTCTCCGCCAGGGCGACGTGGAAATCGGCTTCGCCGAGGCCGACGTGGTCGTCGAGGAGACCTTCAGGACGGCCGGCGCTCAGCACGCGCACATGGAGCCGCACGCCAGCGTGGCGCACTGGGAGGACGGACGCCTGCACGTCTGGACGGGGACGCAGACACCCTTCAACCTCCGCTCCGATCTCGCCGGGATCTTCGGCATCGGCGAGGACCGGATCCGGATCGTCTGTCCTCCCATGGGCGGTGCCTTCGGCGCGAAGACGTTCGTCCGCCTCGAGGCGATCGTCGCGTGCCTGGCTCAGAAGGCCGGCCGTCCCGTCCGTGCCGTCCTCGAGCGGAACGAGGAATGGCTGACGCTCAATCGCCATCCGGCGGTGATCCGGGTCCGCCTGGGCGCGCGCGCCGACGGGACGCTCCTCGCGAAGGAAGTCGAATGCTGGGCGGACACCGGCGCCTACGCCGACTGCGGGCCGGGCGTCGCGCAGAAGATGGGCTTTGCGGCCCCGGGGCCGTATCGGATTCCCCACGTCTCGGTCGAGTCGCGCTGCGTCTACACGAACCTACCGCCGAACGGGGCTTTTCGGGGCTATGGGCAGATGCAGACGGTGTGGGCGTCCGAGCGGGCGATGGACATGCTCGCTCGAGCGGCTGGACGCCGACCCGCTCGACCTGCGTCTCCAGAACCTGCTCCAGGAAGGCGATCGCTACGCGACCGGCGAGGAGCTCCACGACGTCCGGTTCGCGGAGTGCCTCGAGGCGGCGGCCGCTGCGATCGGCTGGCACGAGAGCCGGCAAGGGAAGGGTCTGTGCGTGCTGATGAAGGGGATGCAGACTCCGAGCCGCGCCGGGATCGCAATCGAGGCGTCCGACGACGGCACCTTCACGCTCCGCTGCGCGACGGCCGAGATGGGACAGGGTGCGCGCCGCGCCGTCTCGCTGCTGGCGGCGGAGCTGCTCGGGGTCGACGTCGACCGCGTTCGTTTTCCCGATCCCGACACCGATCTCGTCCCGTACGACACCCGGACGACCTCGAGCCGCTCCACCTACATCATGGGCCGCGCCCTCGTCGACGCGGTCAGAGATTTGCAGGAGAACGGCCAACGTGGCTACGGCGAGGTGGAGATTCCAGGCGGGCTCGATCCCGACACCGGCCAGGGGGTCGCCTCCCACCACTGGCACCAGGGCGCCGGCGCTGCCGAGGTACGGGTTGACGAGGAGACCGGCAAGATCGAGGTCCTGCGCCTGCACACCTCTGTTTACGCGGGCCGGGTCGTGAACCGGCCGGGTGCGGAGCTCCAGAACGAGGGCTCGATGATCATGGGTCTCGGGACGACGCTGTTCGAGGCGGTGGACGTCGCGGACGGCCAGGTCACGAACGCGAATCTCTCCGACTACGAGATCCCATCGTTCGTGGACGTGCCCCTGGCGCTGACCCATGACCTCCTCGAGCGCGACGGCGCGGACGTCCATGGTCTCGGCGAGACGGCGCTGCCGCCCGTGCCACCGTCCGTGGGGAACGCGCTTTCGTCGCTCGGCCTCCACGTCACCGACCTCCCGATCAGCGCCGAGGCGGTGCTGGACGCCGTCGACCGGCGTGCAAGCGTGCGAGAGGTGCCTGCGTGAGGATTGCCTTCACCGTGAACGGTGAGGGCGTCGAAGTGGACGCTCGCTCCGACGAGATGCTGCTCGAGGTGCTGCGGCGCGACCTCGGCCTGACCAGCGTCCGGGCGACGTGCGGCATCGGCGTCTGCGGTGCCTGCACGGCGCTCGTGGACGGCGAGCCGATCTCGACCTGCTTGCTGCTCGCCCCGCTTGCGGAGGGGCGGCAGGTGACGACGGTCGAGGGCCTGGGGGGCGACGATCCGGTCCAGCGAGGGTTCGTCGAGGCGCACGCTTTCCAGTGCGGCTATTGCACCCCGGGCATGATCCTGACGGCTAAGCGGCTCCTCGAGGAGAGCCCGAAGCCGAGCGACGAGGAGATCCGCCTCGCCCTGGCCGGGAACCTCTGCAGGTGCGGCTGTTACGTGAAGATCGTCGACGCGGTCCGGAGGGCAGCAGCATGACCGCGAGCTCGAACAAGGTGCTCGACGCGACCCGTCTCGTCCGGCAAGGCAGGATCTACTCGCTCGCGCGGGAGCGCTTCCGCGGCATGCCGCTCTTCCCCGGGCATCCGAATTTCGAGGTGCTCGGGTATCGAACGCCGCAGGGGCTTCGGGCGGCCGGGGAAGAGCCCTGGGGGCCGGGCAACGAGGCAGGCCTCGGCTACATGAGCGAGCTCGTCCTCGCCTCGACCCACTCCGGTGCCCACATCGACGCCCACGCCCACATGACGGTGGGCGAGGACGATCGCTGGCACGGAGGCTCCGCACAGACCGATCTCGGTGACTTTGGCCCGCTGGTCGGGGATGCGTCGGAGTTCTCGCCGATCTGGGCGAGAGGAGTCCTCTTCGACGTCCCCCGCCACCGCGGGATCGAGTTCCTCGGGAAGGGCGAGCCCGTCACTGCTGCCGAGCTCGAAGCGATCTGCCGGTCGCAGCGAGTCGACGAGCCCGCCGAGGGGGACGTCGCGCTCGTCCGCACCGGCTACATGTCGCACTGGCCGGACGAGGATCGAATGGCCGAGCACCGCGGCCCCGGGCCGGACATCTCTGCGGCGCGCTGGCTGGCCGAGCGCCGCGTTGTCGCGACCGGATCGGACACCGAGACGTACGAGGTGCAGCCGGCGCCGGACCCCGGCTCGCCGCGGAACCCGCAGCCGGTCCACACGCACCTTTTGATCGAGCTCGGCATCTACCTAATGGAGAGCCTCGACCTCGAGGCCCTGGCTTCCGACGAGGTCTACGAGTTCCTGTTCGTCGCGTTGCCGCTCAAGATCCGGGGCGCAACCGGGTCGATGCTCGATCCGGTTGCGGTGACCTGATGCACGCGCTCGTCGTTCATGCACCCGACCGCTTCTCGGTCGAGGATGTCCCCCGACCCGAGCCGGGCGAGAACGAGGTTCTCTGCAAGGTGCACGCAGTGGCCATCTGCGGCACCGACCCGCACATCATTCACGGTGATTATCCGGGGTTCTGGCCGAAGGAGTTTCCGTTCGTCCCGGGGCACGAGTGGGCGGGAGAAGTCGTGGAGGTCGGTCCGGGCGCGGAGCGCTTCGGTTGGCAGATCGGGGCCAGGGTCGCCGGCACCTCTCACGCAGGCTGCGGCTTCTGCCGCAAATGCGTCGAGGGACGCTACAACCTCTGCGAGAACTACGGAGACGAGGCGGTGCACCGTCAGTACGGCCATTACACCCAGGGGTCGTACGCCGAGTACGTCGTGCATTCGATTGCGAGTGTCTTTCCGATCCCGGAGTCGCTCGGCTATGACGAGGCGGCCATGCTCGACCCCGTCTCGATCGCCCTGCACACGGTCAAGCGGGGCGGGCACGCCCCCGGCGACACCGTCGTCGTGGTCGGCCCGGGGGTCATGGGCCTGCTCGTCGCGGAATGCGCCCGGGCGCTCGGAGCCGGCCGCGTGATCGTCGTGGGCCGCGGCGAGCGGCTCGCGAAGGCGGCGGCGCTCGGCAACGAGACAGTCGACTTCAGCGCGCGCGATCCCGTCGAGGGCGTCCGCGAGCTGACGGACGGCCTGGGCGCCGAGGTCGCACTCGAATGCTCCGGTGACCCCGCCGCCGTCGGGCAGTGCGTCGACATGCTCCGCAAGGGCGGTCGCGTCGCCGTGATCGGGATTCCGCTCGAGGACGCGCGCGTTCCGATGCAGAAGATCGTGCTGAACGAGCTCGAGATCGTCGGGGTGCGCGCCGCCGCGGGGGAGATGCCCGAGGCGATCGCGCTCGTTGCCGCCGGCAAGCTTCGGCTCGACGAGCTGATCACGCACCGCTTCGCGCTCAAAGACTATGCCGAGGCGCTTCGGACCTTCACGGAGCGAGTCGACGGCGCCCTCAAGGTCATCGTCCATCCGTGGCAGACCTGATCGACCTTCTCCACCTCGGCCGGCGGCGCGTGATCGCGACGTATCTCCTGGCGGGCGACGAGCCGGCACTCGTCGACTGTGGCCCCTCGAGCTGCCTCGGAGCACTCGAGGAGGCGCTCCGAGATCGTGGGCTCGAGATCGAGGACCTCCGCCACCTCGTGCTCACGCACATCCACCTCGACCACGCCGGCGCCGCCGGATCCCTGGTTCGCCGCAATCCCTCGCTGCAGGTCCACGTGAGCTCCATCGGAGCGCCGCATCTCCTCGATCCGAGCCGTCTCGAGCGGAGCGCCCGGCGGCTTTACGGCGAGGACTTCGACCGCCTCTGGGGCGAGCTCGCACCGGTTCCGGAAGCGAGCCTGCGGCCGGTCGAAGCGCGCGTTCTCGACCTGGAAGCGTTCCCTACGCCCGGCCACGCATCGCACCACGTCTCGTTCCTCCTCCCGGACGGAACGTGTTTCGCGGGCGACGCGGCCGGCGTCCGCATCGAGCCCTTCCGGTTCGTCCTGCCTGCGTCGCCGCCGCCCGACATCGATCTCGACGCGTGGTCGGCCAGCCTCGACGCGATCGAGGAGCGGCGCCCGGCGCGCCTGTGCCTGACACATTTCGGCCCGGTCGACGACCCACAGGAGCACATCGTGCTCATGCGGGAGCAGCTCCGGACGTGGGCCGAGCGGGTGCGTGACGGCGCAACGGCCGAGGCGTTCGCACGCGCCGCCGAGGATGAGCTTCAGGCCGGCGCGGATGCAGAGACGGCGGAGGCGTACAGACAGGCGGCGCCGTTCTGGCAGTCGCACGCGGGGCTGGAGCGGTACTGGCGTAAACGACGGGAGGAGGAGGCGGCGTGAAGCTGGTCACCTACGAAGCCGGCGAGGGCCCGCGGGTGGGGAGGCTCGATGACGACGGCGTCGTCGACGTCGGCTTCGACGGCGACATGGTCGCGTTCATCGAGGCGGGAGCCCCGGTCAGCTCTACGACCTCCGTCGAGGGAGCGCGACTGCTCGCGCCGCTTCGACCCCGCTCGCTGCGCGACTTTCTCACCTTCGAGGGGCATCTGAACAACGCACTGAGCCGGCTTGGGCGCCCGATTCCCGAGGAGTGGTTCGATGTTCCGGCCTATTACAAGGGAATGCCGGACACGGTGATCGGTCCCGATGCCGTGATCCCGTGGCCTCACTACTCGGACCGGCTCGACCACGAGCTCGAGCTTGCCGCGGTGATCGGGCGGGAGGGAACAGACATCACGCGCGAGCACGCGCTCGAGCACGTCTTCGGGTGGACGATCTGGAACGACGTCTCGGCGCGCGACGTTCAGGTGCGGGAGCTGCCGATCGGGATGGGCCCCGCCAAGGCGAAGGACTGGGACGGATCCAACGTGCTGGGGCCTTGCATCGTGACTGCGGACGAGCTCGACGGGACGAGCGTCCGGATGGCGGTCCGCGTCAACGGCGAGACGTGGGGCGAGGACACGTCGGCGAACATGCACCACACCTTCGCCGATCTGATCGCCTACGCCTCACAGGCGCAGCGTCTCTATCCCGGTGAGGTGCTCGGTTCGGGGACGGCGGCAGGCGGATCGGGAATCGAGCTCGATCGCCGGCTCGGCGAGGGTGACGTCGTGGAGCTCGAGGTGGAGGGCATCGGGATCCTCCGGAACACAATCGGAACGAAGGGAGAGGGATAGATGGCCTACGTTGTCGCCGCCACGTATCGCTGCAAGGAGGGAGAGGAGGACCGGATCCTCGAGATCCTCGAGACGATGGCGCCCCTGTCGCGCCAGGAGCCCGGCTGTCTCTTCTACCAGGCGCATCGCTCTCCTGACGACCCGCGCGTCTTCTTCCTCTACGAGCAGTACGCCGACGAGGCCGGCTACGAGGCCCACATGGCCACTCCACATTTCGAGGAGCACATCAAGGGCGAGGCGATCCCGCGGCTCGAGAGCCGCGAGCGCGCCTTCTACATCACCATCGACGGCTAGTGCCTCCTCCGGTGCCGGAGGGTCCTGGGGTGCCCCGAGCCGCCGGGTTCGCTGCGCTCGCGGCGCTCTTCCTGGCCGCCCTCGCGCTCCGGCCGCAACTCGTCGGTATCGGGCCTCTTCTGCCTCGAATCGAGGAGGATCTGGCCGTCTCGCATGCCGTCGCGGGCCTGCTCGCCACCATTCCGGTGCTCTGCATGGGCCTGTTCGCACCCGCGGCGCCGTACCTCTCGGGCCGAATCGGGACGCGCTACGGCATCGCCGCCTGTCTCGCGGTGCTCGCTGTCTTCGGAGCGGCCCGCGCGGTGGCGCCCGGCGCGCTGCTCGTGATCCTGCTCACGTTTCCGGTCGGGATGGGGATCGCCTTGGCCGGTGCGCTCCTTCCTGTCGCCGTCAAGGAGCGCTTCCCGCACCGCCCGGCCTTCACGACCGGCGTCTACGCGACGGCGATCAACCTGGGTTCCGCGATCGCTTCGGCCCTGGCGGTCCCGATTGCCCTGGCGACCGGCAGCTGGCGCGGGACACTCACAGTCTTCGCGGGCTTCGCGGCCGGCCTTTTCGTCGCGTGGATAGTGCTGACGCGGCGAGAGCCGCGCTTCCAGCGAGTGGACGCGCGGCCGCCGCGGCTGCCCTTCCGGAGCGGCGTGGCCTGGGTGCTGGCGGCCATCTTCGGACTGCTCGGCATCATCTTCTACGGCCTCAACTCATGGCTTGCCGACTCGTTCGTCGAGCGCGGCTGGAGCGAGACCAAGGCGGGCGCCCTCGTCGCGGTCATGAACGCGGCGGCGATTCCGGCTGGACTCCTGGTCACGTGGCTCGCGGACCGCGCCGGCTCGCGACGGCTCTACTTGATCACGGCTTCCGCGACCATGCTCCTCGGCGTCATTGGGCTGGCCGCGGTGCCGAGCGGCGCCTGGGTGTGGGCCACGCTCGTCGGCATGGCGAACGGAACGCTCTTTCCGTTGATCCTGACGCTGCCGCTCGATGTCGCCGAGCGCCCGGCCCAGGTGGGAGCGGTCGTCGGCCTGATGCTGGGCTTCGGCTATGTGCTCGCGGCGGTCAGCCCGTTCGCGCTCGGGGCGATCCGGGACCAGACGGGATCCTTCACGGCGGCGCTCTGGGCGATCGCGGCCACGGGTGCGGTTCTGCTGGTTGCGTGCCTACCGCTCTCGCGCGAGCGGCTGGGCCGCGGTGTTGCAGTTGGACACGTTGCATGAAAGCTTTCGAAAGCCATTGAGAGAAACGTGTTAGAGGCCATTGAAAGCGCTGGAGCAGACTGTTACGTTCAGCGCGTCCCGCGGGGATCAGCGCTGATCCCCTTGGAGCGGCCCTGACGCGATGAGTCAACAGACACACGCTGCTGCGACCCAGCTTCCGTGGCAGGAGCGACTCCGCGCGACGCCGCCAACTCGGATCGTCGTCCGGGTCGCCATCGCGGCGCTCGCGTTCTTCGTGGTGCTTTGGGTCCTCGTCCTCGCGGACGAAGCCCTCGTCAAGGAGCCCCGGATCTTCTTCCGCGTCCTGCTCCTGGGTCTCACGCTCGCGGGCCTCTTCTTCGTCGTCGCGAGCGGATTCACGCTGATCTTCGGGTTGATGCGCGTCGTCAACATGGCACACGGGTCGCTCTACCTGCTCGGCGGCTACCTCGCCTTCGATCTCCAGCAGCGTCTCGGCGGCGGCTCTGCGGTCAGCACGCTCGGGTTCTCGAGCGCAGAGACGTCGTTCTGGGACTGGTTCCTGCCTCTCATCGCCGCGTCGTTCGCGGTCGGGGTCATCGGCCTCGTCATGCAACAAGTCTTCCTGCGCTGGAACCAGGGTCAGGAGCTACGACAGGCGCTGATCACGATTGCGATCTCGGTCATCCTCGCCGACCAGATGCTCGCCCATTACGGTGGGCTGGCGGAGGAGCTGACGCCTCCGACCAGCTGGCCCACGAGCATCAACGTCGGGGTCGACTTCGGCTTCTTCCGACTCGTCGTGCTCGCGTCCGCGATCGCGATCGGCATCGGGCTCTTCCTCGGGATTCACCGCAGCCGTGTCGGCATGATCGTCCGGGCCGGCGTCGACGACCGAGCGATGGTCTCTGCGCTCGGGATCAACATCCAGCTCGTGTTTGCGGGAGCGTTCTTCGTCGGCTCCTTCCTCGCCGGCTTCGGGGGCGTCCTCGGCGGGACCATGATCTCGCTCGACAAGGGGAACGACACCGCGTTTCTCCTGAACTCGCTCATCGTCGTGATCATCGGAGGCATGGGGAGCCTGGGCGGCGCGGCCATCGGCGCGCTCGCACTCGGGCTCGTCGACGCCTTCTCGGATATCTACCTGCCGGCCGAGTGGTCGAACTACTCGATCCTCCTGACCTTCGTCCTCCTGATCGCGGTCCTGGCGGTGCGGCCGCTCGGGCTCTTCGGTCGCCCGGCGTGAGGCTCGAGCGCCCGCAGCTCCTCCGCCTGGGCGTGGCCGCCGGGGTGCTCCTCTTCCTCTTCCTCGCGCCGCTCATCTTCACGAACTACCAGTACGGCGTTCTCGGCACGAAGATTCTCTGGCTCGGGATCGTCGCCGCGAGCCTCATCTTCCTCGCCGGCTACGGCGGCATGGTCTCGCTGGCGCAGACGGCGCTCTTCGGGATCGCCGGCTTCGTCGTCGCGAACCTGGTCGTCTTCACAGGCTGGTCCGAGTGGCCCGCGGTTGCGGTGGGGATTCTGATCGCCACCTCCGTCGGCCTCCTCTTCGGGCTGATCGCGAGCAGGAGCGTCGGGATCTACTTCCTGATGATCACTCTCGCCTTCGCCGTGATCGTCTTCTACTTCTTCGGCCAGGTGACGAAGTTCTCGGGCTTCGGCGGCGTCAACAACGTGACCGCGCCCGGCCTGATCGGGAACCCTCGGCAGGATCCGGCGCCGCTCTACTACGCCGCGCTGATCGTCTCGCGTCCTCGTCTACTTCGGTATTCGCTACCTCGTCCGGACCCCTTTCGGGCTCGCCCTCCAGGGCGTTCGCGACGAGCCGACCCGGATGCGAGCGCTCGGCTTCAACGTGCACCTCCATCGGACCCTTGCCTTCGGGGTGGGAGCCTTCATCGCGTCGTTGGCAGGCGTACTTTCGGTCTGGTACAACTCGCAGATTTCGCCGGGCTCGATCGACGTCTCGCGGACGATCGACGTGCTCGTGATTGCAGTCGTAGGCGGCCTCTTCCGCCTCGAGGGCGCGTGGATCGGCGCGCTCGTTTTCACCGTCCTCGACGATCAGCTCCGCGGCGAGACCACGCGTTTCAACACGGTGATCGGGATCGTCTTCCTCGTCATCGTGCTGCTGTCGCCGGGAGGGCTCGTGGGCATCTTGGGCCGCGTGACAGAGGGCGTGCGCAGGATCACCCGGACCCGTTCGGGCGGGAGCGGCGAGCCGCCGCAGGCTGCCCTGGATGAACCTTGACGACGAGAGGAGGAGGAATCAGGCGGTCACAGGGACCGCTTGGCAGGCCGGCACGAAGCCGGGGGGGACGAACGACGAGACTCCGACAGCAAGGCGAAAGGAGAACCGAATGAGTCGAGGCAGATATGGCGGCAGCGGGGTGAGGCGCTGGACGCTTCTAACCCTGCTCGCGGCCCTCGTGCTCACCCTCGCGGTGGTTGCGGCCGGTTGCGGCGGCGACGACGACGAAGCCAGCACGACCGACACCGGCGCCGCCTCCGGCGATACCGGCGGAGCGGGCGGCGGCGAGGCAATCAAGATCGGGCACCTCTCGAACGTGTGAAGGCCCGTTCGCACCCTTCTACGAGAACACCGTCGCCGGCTCGATGATCCCCCTGATCCGCCGCGGCGGCGAGGCGGCCGGCTCGAAGCCGAGCGACGGCGTCACCGGTGCTGAGGTGGCGGGTCACCCGATCGAGGTCGTGTTCGGCTGCTCCGACGCGACGCCGGACAAGGCGGCCGAGGAGGCGAGGCGGCTCGTCGAGCAGGAGAACGTGGACATCCTGATCGGGCCACTCTCCGGCTCGGAGGGGATTGCCGTGGCCGAGTACTCGAAGAGCCAGCCGGATGTCACCTTCGTCAACGGAACTTCGGGGGCGCAGGACACGACACTCAAGGTGCAGTCGCCGAACTTCTTCCGGTGGAACACCGACGGAGCTCAGTGGATGGCCGGTCTCGGCGACTACGCGTACAACGAGCTCGGGTGGCGGAACGTCGTCACGCTCGCCGACGACTACGACTTTCCGTACACGCAGGTGGCGGGGTTCGTAGCCGAGTTCTGCTCGCTCGGCGGCACGGTCGAGAAGCGCATCTGGCCGCCCCTGGGCGAGGAGGATTACTCCTCGTTCATCCAGCAGATCCCGGAGACCAACCTCGACGGCTTCTTCCTCGGCGTCGGCGGAACGGGGACGCTCGCCTTCGTCCGAGGCTATGAGGAGCTCGGTCGCGGCAACCTCGCGGACAAGATCATCGCCGGCTCGGTTGCGATCGACCCGGTCGTTCTGAAGGAGATCGGACCCCGCATGGAGGGCGTCGTCTCGGGATCCCCGGTCGACGCGCAGTCAACCGACGAGAACTACACGAGCTACATCGAGGACTTCACGGCGGCCTACCCGGACGTCCCCGGTCCCGAGAGCCTCTTCGCGGTGAACAACTTCGACGCGATGGAGGCGACCCTGCAGTCGCTCGAAGCAGTCGACGGTGACATCTCCGACGGCGGCGCGAAGATGCGCGAGGCTATGACCGGCCTCACGCTCGAGGCGCCGAACGGAGCGATCACGCTCGACGACAACCGCAACGCGGTTGGCAACAACTACCTGGTCCAGGTCGGCAAGCTCGACAGCGGCGACCTCGGCCTGAAGACGTTGAAGACGATCCCCGAAGTCGACCAGACGTTCGGGGGCGCTTTCAGCGCGGACACACCGACCCCGGATCGCAAGAACCCTGAATGCGTGAAGGGCGATCCGCCTCCGTGGGCGAGCGGAGGGTAGGAAGCTGGCAGTAGCAGCGAACGCCGAAGGTGCCGAGCCGATCCTCCGCTTGCGGGGGGTCGGCCGGCGCTTCGGCGGCGTCCAGGCCGTGCAGGACGTCGATCTCGACGTCCTGCACGGCGAGCGGCGCGCCATCCTCGGGCCGAACGGCGCCGGGAAGACGACGCTCTTCAACGTCATCTCGGGTGAGTTCCCGCCGACGTCCGGAACCGTCGAGCTCTTCGGTGAGAACGTGACGCTCGTTCCTGCACGCAAGCGGGTGCAGCTCGGCTTGACCAGAACCTTTCAGAAGTCGCGACTCTTTCTTGGCCTGACGGTCGAGGAGAACCTCTACCTGGCGATCCTCGGCGTGAAGAGGGGCCATCTCCGTCCCGTCCGCACCGGTCGGGATGCCGCGATGCGCGCCGGCGCTGCCGAGCTCGCCGAGCACGTGGGACTCCAAACGCGCCTTCAGACGATCGTCGGCTCTCTTTCGCATGGGGAGCAGCGCCAGCTCGAGGTGGCGATGGCCCGGGCCGGTGACCCGAAGATCATGATGCTCGACGAGCCCGCGTCCGGGCTCTCCCGCGGCGAGCGGGCCGCGCTCACCGAGCTTCTGATGTCCCTCGACCGAGACGTGACGCTGATCCTGATCGAGCACGACATGGACATCGCGCTCACGGTGGCCGAGCAGGTGACGATGATGCACGACGGCCGCGTGGTCGTTGAGGGCACGCCCGCGGAGATCCGGGCCAACCAGATGGTGCACGACATCTACCTCGGGAGCCGGTTCGGCGATGAGTGACGCGCTCCTGGCCGTCAAGAACCTGAACGCCTACTACGGCCCCGCCCACATCCTGCAGGGCGTCAGCTTCGAGATGGGCATCGAGCCGGTCGCGATCATCGGGCGGAACGGCATGGGCAAGAGCACGCTCTGCAACGCGATCATGGGTCTCGTCCCCGACGTGAAGGGATCCGTACGCCTGAACGGAGAGGAGCTCGTCGGGCGGCAGGCCTACAAGATCTCGAACGCCGGCATCGGGCTGGTGCCCCAGGGACGGCGGCTCTTCCCTTCCTTGAGCACGGACGAGCATCTCCGCATGCTGGGCTCCTCGAGCAATGGGGCGTGGTCGAGAGAGCGCGTCTACGAGCTCTTCCCGCGCCTGGCCGAGCGGAAGAACATCTCGGCGACGCAGCTCTCGGGCGGTGAGCAGCAGATGCTCGCAATTGGCCGGACGCTGCTTCGCAACCCGCGGCTCCTGATCATGGACGAGCCGTCCGAGGGCCTTGCGCCGACGATCGTCGAGTCCGTGATCGGCACCTGCCTGAAGCTCGTGGAAGGGGGCATGGGTCTCCTGCTGGTGGAGCAGAACCTCGGCGTGGCAACCTCGATCTGCGAGCGGCAGCTGGTCATGGTCGCGGGAGAGATTGCAACCGAGACCACGGCCGCGGCGATCCAGAACGACCCGGACGCCCAGCAGCGCTACCTGGGCGTCACACGCGTCGAGACGACCGCGGGCTAGATGGCGGCGACAGTAGTCCTCGTCGGGACGCTCGACACGAAGGGCGTCGAGTACGACTACCTGCGCTCGCGGCTTCGGGAGCGGGGGGTCGACGTCGTGCTGGTCGATGCGGGCGTCATGGGCGAGCCGCTTGCCCAGCCGGACGTCGGCCGGGAGGAGGTCGCCCGCGCCGCCGGTGCCGAGGTGGCTGACCTCGCCGCGAGCGGAGATCGCGGTGCCGCCGTCGAGACGATGGCACGCGGCGCGGCGGAGATCGTGAAGCGGCTCCGCGCCGAAGGGCGGCTGGACGGCATCCTCGCTCTCGGTGGATCGGGCGGCTCGGCCATCGCGACGTACGCGATGCGCCAGCTGCCGGTCGGAGTCCCCAAGCTCATGGTCTCGACCGTCGCCTCGGGCGACACACGGCCTTACGTGGGCGCCGTCGACGTCACGATGATGTACTCGGTCGTCGACATCGCCGGGATCAACCAGGTTTCCGAGCGCATCCTGACCAACGCCGCCGCTGCGATCGCCGGCATGGCCGACGCCCAGTCGATCGAGATCGCCGAGTCGGGAAGGCCGCTCGTCGGCGCGACCATGTTCGGCGTCACGACGCCGTGCGTGACGCGGGCTCGCGAACGCCTCGAGGAGCTTGGGTACGAAGTCCTCGTCTTCCACGCGACCGGGACCGGCGGGCAATCAATGGAGGCGCTGGTACGAGGCGGCTTCATCGCGGCGGTGCTCGACGCGACCACCACGGAGCTCGCGGACGATCTCGTCGGAGGGGTCCTTTCCGCCGGCCCGGACCGACTGGAGGCAGCAGGCGAGGTCGGGATTCCCCAGGTCGTCTCGCTGGGGGCCCTCGACATGGTCAACTTCGGCCCGATGGAGACGGTGCCCGAGCGGTTCCGGGAACGGCGCCTCTACGTGCACAACCCGACGATCACGCTCATGCGGACGACCCCCGAGGAGTGCGCCGAGCTGGGCCGGCGGATCGCGCGCAAGCTGAACGCGGCCCAGGGCCCGGTCTCGCTGTTCATCCCGCTCCGCGGCATCTCACTGATCGCGGTCGAGGGCCAGGTCTTCCACGACCCGGACGCGGACGAGGCGCTCCTCGCCGCGCTGCGCGAGGATCTCGACGACTCGGTCGACGTGCGCGAGCTCGACACGGATATCAACGACCCCGCGTTTGCGGAGGCAATGGCCGACCGCCTGCACGAGCTCCACGGGAGGGCCCGATGACGCGGCAGGAGGCGCTCGACCGGCTGCGGGCCGAAGTCGCCGAGGGAAGGCCGATCATCGGCGCCGGAGCGGGTACAGGCCTTTCCGCCAAGTGTGCCGAGGCCGGCGGGGCCGACCTGATCATCATCTACAACTCGGGCCGTTACCGGATGGCAGGGCGCGGGTCGCTGGCCGGCCTCCTGCCCTACGGGGACGCGAACGCCATCGTCGTCGAGATGGCGTCGGAGGTGCTCCCGATCGTCAAGGAGACTCCGGTCCTCGCCGGAGTGTGCGGCACGGACCCTTTCCGGCTCATGCCCGTCTTTCTCCGGCAGCTCCGGGACCTGGGCTTCTCGGGGATCCAGAACTTTCCAACCGTGGGCCTGATCGACGGCACCTTCCGCGCCAACCTCGAGGAGACAGGGATGGGGTATGGACTCGAGGTCGATCTCGTCCGGGCAGCCCGCGAGCTCGATCTCCTGACCGCGCCGTACGTCTTCACGCCCGAGGACGCTCGCGCGATGGCGGCGGCCGGCGCCGACGTCCTCGTCCCCCACATGGGGCTGACGACGTCAGGGACGATCGGCGCGGAGACGGCGAAGACGCTCGACGAGTCGGTGGAGCTCGTCCAGGCGATGCACGATGCCGCGCGGGAGGTCGATCCGGACGTGCTCGTGCTCTGCCACGGTGGGCCGATCGCCGAGCCGGAGGACGCGGCCTACGTGCTCGAGCGGACGAGCGGGGTGGTCGGCTTCTTCGGCGCTTCGAGCATGGAGCGCCTTCCGACCGAGATCGCGATGACCGAGAACATGCGACGCTTCAAGGCAATCTCGACCGAGGAGGAGACGCGTGCAGGCGGTTGATCCGAACCAGCTCCCGACGCACACCTTCGACTGGGGCTCGATCAAGTGGCTCGTCTCGCCCGAGAGCACCGAGGGCGCGGGAATGACGTTCGGCGAGGTCGTGCTCCAGCCGGGCAAGGGCCACGACCGGCACAACCATCCCGAGTCGGAGGAGATCCTCTACGTCCTCTCGGGCGAGGGGGAGCAGATGCTCGACGACGGCGAGCCGTTCCAGGTGCGGCCGGGCGACACGATCTACGTCCCGACGGCCATGTTCCACTCGACCAAGAACACCGGCTGGCAGACGATGCGGCTGCTAGCGGTCTACAACCCCGGCGGGCCGGAGAAGGTGCTCGAGGGGCTGCCCGACTTCCAGGAGGTGCCGGCCGGCAGAGCTCCCACCTGGACGCGGGATTAGCTCGTGCTCCCGTTCTAAGTGCCGATGCCGGGCGAGAAGGCATTCATCTCCTGCGCGATCACGGGTGGGATGACCGTCCCGGGCCAGAGCGAAGCCATCCCGGTGACGGTCGAGGAGATCGTCGACTCCGCTGTGGCGGCACACGAGGCGGGAGCGGCAATCGTCCACGTGCACGTCCGTGACCCGGCGACCGGGAAGCCGTCCGCCGAGCTCGGGCTCTTCGAGGAGGTGATCGCGGGCATCCGCGACCGGTGCAACGCGATCGTCCAGCCGACGACCGGTGGCGGCGTCGGCATGACGATCGACGAGCGGGCGCGTGTTCTCTCCGCCTGCCGGCCCGAACTGGCGAGCTTCAACGTGGGGAGCTTCAACTTCGGGATCTTCCAGGTCCGGCACCGCCCCGAGATGGAGCCCTGGGAGATCGACTATCTGGAATCGACCCGCGAGTACGTCTTCAGGAACACGTTCGCGGACACGTACCGGCTCGCCGAGCTCTTTCGGGAGGCCGGGACGAAGCCCGAGCTCGAGACGTACGACGTCGGCCACCTCTACAACGTCGCCCACCTGCTCGAGCAGGAGCTGCTCGACCCGCCGCTCCACATCCAGTTCGTCCTCGGCGTGCTGGGCGCGAACGCCGCCACCCTCGAGCAGCTCCTCCACATGCGCCGCACCGCGAACGAGCTCTTCGGCGCCGGGGCCTACACGTGGTCGGCGGCCGGGGTCGGCTACCCGGGCGAGTTTCACCTCGCGGCGACCGCGCTCATGCTCGGCGGTCACGTCCGGGTGGGTCTCGAGGACAACCTGCGGCTCGACCTGGAGCGCCGGGCCGATTCGAACGCGGAGCTCGTCGAGAAGGCGATGAAGCTCGTGCCGCTGCTCGACCGGGAGCCTGCGACGGCCGACGAGGCGCGCGCCATCCTCGGCCTCAGGTCGCGCTAGACCTCGACGACCGCCGCAGCCCGCTGTGACTCGAGCGCTGCCGTGAACAGGCGGTGCGTGGCTGCGGCCTCTTCCGGCGTCGCGCAGTAGAAGGGCTGGCGCATGTGCTCGCGCCCGTGCGCGAGCTCGTCGAGGAACGCTGCCCACATCTGGAGGATCGCGTCCGAGAAGCCGAACTCGAAGATCGCGCCCGTGATCGTCGGATAGGCAGAGACGGACCCGAGATCGAGCGTCCGCCAGGCCTGCGGCAGGCCCCGCTCGAACACGAGTGTCCGGAGCGTCTTCGGGAACTTGGTCGTGTACGCGATCGAGGCTTCGGTGCCGTCGATCTCGATCGTCCACGTGTTCGTCTCGCCCGGTGCGATCCGCTTGGTCTCGATCCGGAGCGGGAACGGCTGCCCCGCGTCCTCGGCCTCGCAGAGGAGGACGGCGTTGTCCCACGTGTCGCAGGGCGCCGTGCCGCCGGCTCCGTCCGGGCGCTCGGGCACCACGTCCGTCAGGATCGCCCGCACGTTCTGCGGTGCCCAGCCGGCGCGGAGCGGCAGGTGGAGGGCGTGCATGCCGAGATCGCCGAGACAGCCGTACGCGCCGTTCAGCGCCGCGCGCCGCTTCCAGTTGATCGGCTTCTCGGGGTCGAGGTCGCTGGAGTGGAGGAAGAGCGAGCGAACCTCGATCACGCGGCCGAACCGGCGCTCCCTGACGAAGCGCGCGACCTCCTGGCCGCCCGGATAGAAGGGGAGCTCCGACGAGCACCGCACGAGCAGGTCCGGCCGGGCGGCGATCTCGCGGTTGATCGCCTCGTTCGCCGGCAGGTCGATTCCGAACGGCTTCTCGCCGAGGAGGTGCTTCCCGGCGCGGAGAGCCGCCGTGTAGAGCTCCTCGTGCAGATGGTGCGGTACAGCGCAGTAGACGGCGTCGATCGACTCGTCCGCAACGAGCTCGTGCCAGTCTGAGACGAGGCGCGGCGCCGGGCGCAGTCGCTCGTACCAGCCGAGCACCTGCGGGTTCGTGTCGCAGACGGCGACCAGTTCCGGCCGGACGCCGAGATCGTCGAGGTGAGCCCAGCGCGCCGCGGCACTCGCGAACTCGCGACCCATGAGCCCGCCACCCACCAGCCCGAAGCGGACAACTCGCTCAGCCACGGAGCCGGTCGAGCGCTTCCTCCGCGGATGCATCCTCGTGGAGGATGGACATGAGCGCGCGGATCATTGCGGCCGGAGCCTCGTGCTGGATCACGTTTCTTCCGTAGACGATCCCGGCGGCTCCCATGGCGAGCACGGCCTCGGTGCGACGGAGGATCTCCTCGTCGGGCGCCCGGCCGCCACCGCGCACGAGCACGGGCCTGCCACCTGCCGCCTCGACGACGCGCCCGTAGTCTTCGAGGTCGTCGGTCGGATCGGCCTTGACGACGTCAGCGCCGAGCTCGACCGCCTGGCGGACGAGCGTCACGATCCGGTCTGCGTCGCCGTCGACCCCGTAGCCCGTCTCGCCCGCCTTCATGGCCAGCGGTTCGACCATCAGCGGCATTCCCATCGGGTCACAGCTCGCGCGCAGGCGTGACACGTTCCGGACGCAGGCCTGCACGAGCTCCGGCTGACCGGGCAGAAGGAGGACGTTCGCGACGACGCACGCGGCGTCGAGCGCCACTGCTTGCTCGACCGCGTTCTCAACCAGCTCGCTCCAGAGATACTCGCGCTCGAGGCCCTCGCGCCCGTAGACGTTCGCGACGTCGGTTCGCAGGACGAGCGCCGGCTTGGCCGGGCCGGGAATGCGCTGGAGTAGCGGCGCCTGGCCAGGCGAGAGCTGGATCGCGTCGGGACTCGCGGCGGCGAGCGTGGCGACCGCGTGCTCCATGTCCTCGATCCCGGCGAGGAAGGACGGCTCTCCGAACAAGCCGTGGTCGACGGCCACGTCGAGGCATCTGCCGTCCGCCGCGAACAGTCGCTTGAGGCGGGCCTGCACGGGACTAGCCTAATCCGGCCAGGGCCGACGTTTCCTCGAGCCCGCGTAAGCCGTTATACGCACCGCTCGCCGTGGCCGCGAGGGCGCCCGTCGCGTTCGCGAGCCGGGCGGCAGCCTCCAGAGGCAGCCCCGCGAGCTTCGCGTGCAAGAAGCCCGCCGCAAACGCGTCGCCGGAGCCAGTTCCGTCCACCACCTCGACGACCGGCGCCGGAACGTGGCCCTCGAACGTCTTGCCTGCGACGTAGCAGCCGTCCGGGCCGAGCGTCACCGCGACCTCGCGGACGCCGAGCTCCCGGAGTCTCCGTGCCGCCCGGCTGGGTTCCTGCTCGCCCGTGACCCCTTGCGCCTCAGCGAGGCTCGGCGTGAAGAGGTCGAGCTCCGCCAGCGACGGGAGCACGCGATTCCAGCGACCGCTCGCATCGTAGGCCGTGTCGAGCGAGGTCAGGATTCCTCGCTGTCGCGCCTCCGCGAGGACGGCGGCCGTCGGCTCTCCGTCCAGCGCCTCCAGGAGCAACGCGCCGCCGACGTGGAGCGCCCGACCCGAGAAGATCAGCTCCGGATCGAGATCGTCAGCACGCAGGCTCGCGTTCGCGCCCGGGAGGTGCAGGAACGTGCGCTCGCCGTCGGCTCCGACCAGAGCGACCGTCGCCGACGTCGGTGTCTCCGGATCCCGCACGACCGCCCGCGAGTCGACGCCGCGCTGTTCCAGAATGCCGAGCAGTACGTCGCCGAGTGGGTCGACCCCCAACTTGCCCGCCGCGGCCGCGCGGAGCCCCAGGCGGGTCAGGGCGCTTGCCGTGTTGAGCGCGCAGCCGCCGCCGTGGACGCGTATCTCGTCGACGAGTGCCAGTGTGCCTCGCTCGGGCAAGCGGTCGACCGGCCGCGCGATCACGTCGGCGACGAGGATCCCGAGGCAGACGACGTCTGTCACGCGGGGAGGAGGACGATGTGCACTTCGGCGGGCCCGTGGAGGCCGACGATCATGCGCTGCTCGATGTCGGCGCTCTGGCTCGGACCGGTCACGATCGAGAGCGAGGAGGGAAGCGGACGCTCGAGACTCGCAAAGAGCGTCGCGAGGTCGGGGAGAATCCGATTCTCCGACAGGAGGGAGACGTGGACGTCGCCGACGAGGTGTCGCGCGCGAGGCTCATTCGGCGAAGCTGCGATGACGACGCTGCCCGTGTCTGCGAGCCCGTAGAGGGCGACTGAGACGCCGGCCCCCTCGAGCGCCGGTGGCTCGCCGCGGTGGACACGGAAGTGCGCCTCCTCCGCGTTGCGAACGAAGCGCTCCACGAGCTCTTCCCTGCTCATCGGCGGTCGCGGAACCGGCGGCGCGCGATCGGCGCGAGCTCGCGCCCTGCGCTCCACGCACGGCCCGGCCCGATCCGCCGCGCCAGCCGCTGTCCAATCCGGGCGAAGGCGGTCGAGAGCCGGTAGAGCGACGGCCGCGACCAGGCGAAGGACCAGAGCGTGAACGCGAGCCGCTCCCGGGTGGACGCAATCCGCTCCTCCACCAGGTCCTTGCGCAGCTCGAGGAGGAGCTCGTGCAGCGGGATCTTCACCGGGCAGACGTCCGTGCATGCTCCGCAGAGAGAGGAG
Source organism: uncultured Actinomycetes bacterium (assembly GCA_963722715.1). GTDB lineage: Bacteria > Actinomycetota > Thermoleophilia > Gaiellales > Gaiellaceae > DASQGA01. Next base: position 52,076 of record CAVROA010000020.1, read on the forward strand.
GCATGGGGCAGATCGGGAGCGCGCTCGAGCCCCGTCAGGAGCGGCACGAGGATCGCTCCCATGGGCCCCGAGTAGACAGGCCCGTACGCCGCGCCGCCACTCTTGCGGTAGACAGGACAGACGTTGATGCACGCACCACAGCGGATGCAGGCGAGCATTTCCCGGTACCGGGTCTCCCGGAGCCGCGACCGCCCGTTGTCGATGACGACAACGTGGAACTCCTCCGGCCCGTCCGTCTCGCCCCGGCCCGCCGTCCCGCTCACGAGGCGGGTGTAGGAGGTCAGCCGCTGCCCCGTCGCGCTCCGCGCCAGGAGCTGGAGGAGGACGCCCAGCTCCTCGAGGGTCGGCACCAGGCGCTCGAGTCCGAGCAGGGCGACGTGAACGCGGGGAAGGGCCGTCAGGAGGCCGGCGTTGCCCTCGTTCGTGACGAGGCAGATCGAGCCGGTCTCGGAGACGGCGAAGTTTGCGCCCGTGACGCCGACGTCGGCCGTCCGGAACACCTCGGCCAGCTGGCGGCGCGCAACCCGTCCGAGCTCCTGCAGGTCCGGTGAAACGGGCGCGCCCTCGACTTGCTCGAAGAGCCTGGCGACCTCCGGCGCCGTCTGGCGGATCGCCGGGACGATGATGTGCTCGGGGTGGCCACCGGCAAGCTGGACGATGTACTCGCCGAGGTCGGTCTCGACGACCTTCATCCCCTCGGCTTCGAGTGCGGCGTTCAAGCCGATCTCTTCGCTCGCCATCGACTTCGACTTCGCGACGAGGCGTGCGCCGGCGGCCCGGGCGATTGCGACGACAGCCTCCCGGGCCTCGGCGTCGGTCGCGCAGAGATGGACGTGGCCGCCGCGCGACTCGACCTGCTCGGTGAACGTCTTCAGGTGGCGGTCGAGGTCGTCGATCGTGCGCATGCGGATCTGGTAGGCGCGATCCCGAAGCGCCTCTCCGTCCTCGAGCCCGTTCCACGTCGTGAGCCGGTGTTCTTTGAGACGGCCCGTGACGCCGTCGAACGCGGCCTGGACGTTGGGGTCCGCGAGTTGCTCGCGGGCGATCTGTCGGAAGCTTCCGGGCGGTCTGGCGAGGCTCGTCACGCGGCTACGCCCCTGGCGAGCGCAGTCGCGAGGTGGACCACCGGCAGCCCGCCGACTCGCTCCGACCGCCCGCGGAGCTGCATGAGGCAACCAGGGTCGGCCGTCACGAGAGCGTCCGCCCCCGCTGCCCCGGAGAGCTTGTCGTCCGCGAGCGAAACCGAGATCTCGGGCTGGCGAACCGAGAACGTGCCGCCGAAGCCACAGCAGAGATCCGGGCGGACGAGCTCCACGAGCGTCCCGCCCGAGGCTTCCAGCAGTTTCCGGGGCGCGTCGGAGACCCGGAGCTCGCGGAGCATGTGGCAGGAGTCGTGGTAGGCGACCCGGAGACCGGCGTTCCGCTGTGGAACCGGAGCCTCGCGTGCGGCGAGGAACGCCGAGAGCTCCCAGATCTCGAAGGGCGGCTGGTCGATCAGCTCGGGCAGATGGTGCGCCACCATCGCCGTGCACGACCCGGAGGGGCAGACGATCGGCAGCTCGCGTCCGAACGCGCGCGCGAAGCCACGCGCGACCCGCCGGGCGGCTGCCCGGTGACCGGCGTTGAAGGCCGGCTGGCCGCAGCACACCTGGCCGCGCGGGAACTCGACCTCGAATCCAGCCTCTCTGAGCAGCGACTCGGCGTCCGCGACGGCGTCGGGGAAGACGAGGTCTCCGAGGCAGGTCGCGAAGAGCTGGACGCGCTCAGCGATACGTCACCGTCTCTTGTTGGCCGGAATCGCTCGACCGCACGATCGCGTCACAGATCTCGGCGGCGCGATACCCGTCCTCGAACGTCGCTCCGTGCGGCGCCACGTCGCCGTCGGTGGCGATGGCACTCAGGAGGTGGTGGATCTCGTGCACGAACGAGTGCTCCCAGCCGATGATGTGCCCGTGCGGCCACCAGTGCTCCCAGAAGGGGTGGTCGGCCTCCGAGACCAGCACCGTGCGGAACCCCTGAGCCCGGTCGCCGGGCTTCGAGTCGCGCAGATGAACCTGGAGCTCGTTCAGGCGCTCGAGGTCGAAGACGAGCGACCCCTTCGAGCCGTTGATCTCCCAGGTGAGGGAGTTCTTGCGCCCGGGGCAGAAGCGGGAGGCCTCGATCGTCCCGACGGCGCCGTTCTCAAACCGGACGGCGGCCTCGAAGGCGTCGTCCACGTCGCGGCCCTCCTTGAACGTGCGCGTCGTGCCCGAGACCGACTCGACGTCGCCGACGAGGTAACGCGCGAGGTCGATCACGTGTGCGCCGAGGTCGCCGAGCGCGCCTGAGCCCGCGAGCGACTTGTCGAAGCGCCACACCTCGTCGTCGATGTCGCCCCACTCCTGCAGGTAGCGGCCGCGGAAGTGGTAGATCTCGCCGAGGTCGCCGGTCTCGAGCAGCTCGCGCGCCAGCCGGACGGCCGGGACGAAGCGGTAGTTGAAGGCGCACATGTGCTTGACGCCGGTTGCGGCAACGCGCTGCCACACGTCGTAGCTCTCGTCGGCCGTCCGGGCAAGCGGCTTCTCGCAGATGACGTGCTTGCCGGCCTCGGCGGCGACGATCGTCGGCTCCGCGTGGAGGTTGTTCGGTCCGCTGTTGTCGAAGAGCTGGATGTCCGGATCGGAGGCGAGCTCGTGCCAGTCGGTGACCGCCTTCTCGAATCCGTAGCGCCGCGCGGCCTCGACCACGGCCTCCTCGGTGCGCCCCCCGATCGCGACGAGGCGCGGCGTGAGCGGCGGCGGCCAGGTCATGTAGGCAAGCTTCTTGTAGGCATTCGAGTGGGCCTTGCCCATGAACGCGTACCCGAGCATGCCGACGCCGATCTCCTTGCTCTCGCCGGGCCCGCCCGCCTGGCCCATGGTGAGGAATCCGACCTGCTTGTCCTCGGCCATGGTGATCAGGCCTCCTTCTGAAAGGCGGCGTCGAAGGCGACGGCGGACGGGGCGAAGTCGGTGCGGCGAACGAACTCGAGCGCGTCGGGCGCTCCCCAGTCGCGATCCATGCCGGAGTCTTCCCACTCGATCGAGAGCGGGCCGTCGTACCCGATCCGGTTGAGGGCGCGGAAGAGCGACTCGAAGTCGACGTCACCATGGCCCGGCGAGACGAAGTCCCAGCCGCGGCCCACCTCACCGAAGTTGAGATGGCCCCCGAGAATGCTGCTGCGCCCGTCGAGCGCCTTCCGAGAGTCCTTCACGTGGACGTGGTAGATCCGGTCCGCGAACTCGGCCACGTACGCGGCCGAGTCGAGGAACTGGTGGGCGAAATGGCTCGGGTCGAAGTTGACGCCGAAGCCCTCGCGCCGGTCGATCGCGTCGAGCGCCTTCCGCGTCGTCACGAAGTCGTAGGCGATCTCGGTCGGATGCACCTCGAGCCCGTAGCGAACGCCCTCCTGGTCGAAGACGTCGATGATCGGGCTCCAGCGTTCCGCGAAGTCGGCGTAGCCATGCTCGACCGCCTCCCAGTCGTTCGGCGGGAAGGAGTAGAGCAGGTGCCAGATGCTCGAACCCGTGAACCCGTTCACCTGCGTGACGCCGAGCTTGGCCGCCGCACGGGCCGTGTTGGCGACCTCCTCGGCCGCGCGCTGGCGGACTCCCTCGGGGTCGCCGTCGCCCCAGAGCTCGGGGGAGAGGATCGCACGGTGGCGCTCGTCGATCGGGTCGCAGACGCACTGGCTGACGAGATGGGTCGAGATCGCAAAGCACTGGAGGCCGTGACGGTCGAGGATCTCCCGGCGCGTATCGGTGTAGCCGGGGTCGGCGAGCGCCTGGCCGACGTCGAAGTGGTCGCCCCAGCAAGCGAGCTCGAGCCCGTCGAAGCCCCAGCCGGCAGCCTTCTCGGCGAGCTCCTCGAGCGGCAAGTCGGCCCACTGACCGGTGAAAAGCGTGACCGGGCGTGCCATTGGCTACCTCCTGGTGCCCGCGACGGGGCGATCCGGTGCGCGGCTGGGTTGGACGAGATTGACTCCAGCGTTCCTATACGTCTCGGCCGTCTGTGCAGACAGGCCGACGTCGACGACGATCGCGTCGAGCTCCTCCGCGGCGACGATCCCGAGCAAAGAGGACCGTCCGAACTTCGACGAGTCGATCAGCCCGATCGTGCGCGTGGAGACGGCGCGCGCGGCGTTGAGCGTGTCGGCGAGCGGCCGCCGCGAGGTTGTCAGGCCGAGCTCGAGCGTGATTCCCGCTGCCGAGATGAACGCTGCCGAGAAGTTCAGCCCTGAGACGAACTCCGCCGCCCAGCGGCCGCCGATCATGCGCAGGTTCTGATCCACCTCGCCCGGCGTCACGATCAGGTGAATCGATTCGGCGTGCAGCTCCATCGCGATCGCCGGCGAGTTCGTCACCAGGGTGAGCGCCTTCGGCGGGCGCCGCTCGATTTCCCGGGCGAGCGCGAGTGAGCTGGTGGAGGAGTCGACGAAGATCGTCGACCCGTCCTCGATCCACTCGATCGCCCGCGCTGCGATCGCCTCCTTCTCGGGCCACGCGCTACGCAGGCGCTGCGTCCAGTCGGTCTCGATCGCGTCCGGATCGCCGTCGAGTGCCCGGGCGCCGCCGTGGATGCGCTCGACGAGGCCTTCGTCGGCAAGCCGCTCGAGGTCGCGGTGGACGGTGATCGACGAGACGTCGTGGACACGGGCGAGCTCGGCGACCGAGGCGCCGCCCTCGCGCCGGATGCGTTCGAGGATCTGTGCTCGGCGAATCGCGGCCGGCATGCCGTTAAACCCGTTCCTCGAAGACGCGCCGGCTGATCGTGACTTCGAGCGGTCGGAACTCGTCGATCGCGGCGGCGAGGTGCTTGGCGAAGCGGGTGAACGCCTCCTCGCCCTTCTCCGCCGTCGCCCGCATCGGATTGCCGATCACGCCGCTCTTCGAGAACTCACCGTGATCCATCGGGAAGACGAAGTACTGGTACCCCTGGAACTCGACGTCGGGAGCCCCGTCCTGCTTCAGGAACGAGTCCGGGAGCCAGGGGGGCGCTGCCGCCCGATCCTCTGCCGCGCGCTCCATGTGGACGAGGCCGGCGTCGTGCGCGAGCACCTGGGACGTCTCGAGCTCGCTCGCGTGCCAGCCGGGGGTCTCGTCTGGTGGATTCTCGAGCAGGTCGGAGAGCATGCCGATGTAGCGCTCCGCGTAGGGCTTGTAGAGCGCGACGAAGGCGCCGGTCTCGTACCTGATCCGGCGCAGGAGCGGATCGATCACCTTCGTGTTCGAGCCGTGCCCGTTCACGAACACGAGCTTGTTCCAACCGTGGTGGATCAGGCTCCGCGCTACGTCGTAGAGGGCTTCGTTCAGGGTTTGGGCGCGAAGAGTGATCGTGCCGACGGCGGCCTCCGGGTCGCGCATGTGCTGGGGCGAGTAGCCGGCCCAGAAGGGCGGTGCGTAAGGGACGTCCGCGAGCTCGGCTGCGCGCCGCGATACCTCCAGTGCCGTGATCGTGTCGGTCCCGAGCGGTAGGTGCGCGCCGTGCTGCTCGCAGCTTCCGATCGGAACCAGGACGATGTCCGAGCGGTCGAGGAACCACTGGATGTCAGGCGGTGCCAGATCGAGGAGGCAGTGTGAGCTCGGGCGGCCGTCGTCGTCAGGCATGGGCGGGCTCCTGGAAGAGTGAGAGGTAGCGTGCGGCGACCCGGTCGGCAAAGGCGGGGTCGTTTACGTGGGTCTCCACGAGCTCGAACGGGATCTCGGGTCGCAGAGCAGCACCGAGTGCCTCCAGGAAGGCGGCGTCGGCCTCCGGATCCCAGAGGTCGCCACCTTCGACGTCGGCGAGCGAGAAGCCCAGCGTCGGCGCCACTACGCGGACCGGGCCGCGGGCGTCGTTCAGGCGCGCGGCAACGAGCCGGCCGAGCTCGACCATCTCGTCACGCTCGAGGCGCACGAGCGTCGCGACCGGATTGTGGAAGTAGCTCTTCCTCTGCCGATAGCGGGGCGGTACGGTCGCCAGGGCGCCCTGGTTGAAGAAGTCGACGCAGCCGGGGACGACAATCTGGGGGATGCCGCGGTCGCCGGCCACCCGAAGGCGGTCCGGGCCAGTGGCGTGCAGGCCGCCGAGCAGCGTGTTGGCCAGCTCGGAGAGGGTGTAGTCGATGACGCCGTCGAGCGCGCCCACGCTCACGAGCTTTTCCATCGCCGGTCCGCCGACGCCGTTCGCATGAAAGATGACGGGCGCGTGCCCGGCCGCCTCGAGGGCGGTTCGGATCCGCATCACCGCGGGCGTCGTGTGGCCCAGCATCGTGATGCCGACGCTTCGGCCGCCGAGGTTCTCGACCGGCCGACCGGCATTCAACGCCATGCCGGCGACCGCCGCCGCGGCATTGTCGAAGACCGTGCGGGCAATCGGGTTCAGGCCGAGGATGTCCACGACCGAGTGCATGACGAGGACGTCGCTTTCACCCACGAACGGGGCGAACGCGCGCTGGCCCGAGGCTGCCGGCGACACGATCACCTTCGGCACGCCGACCGGCAGCGCCTGCATCGCGCCGGCACCGAGAAGGGCGCCCTCGGCGCCGCCGAGACAGAGGACTCCATCGAGGCGTCCCTCGAGCCACAGCCGCAGGCACACGGCACGGACGCCTTGCTCCATGAGCTCCACCGCTGCTCCGCGGCTGCCGGCCGCGCGGATCGCCGCGAGCGTCCGCCCTGCTTCCTCGGCGACCTGCTCGCGCGAGACGTCCGGGTCGACTCCGTGCGGCTCGCCGAGGATGCCCGAGTCGAGCACGACTGGCTCGGTGCCGAGGGCTCGGAGCCGGTCGCGGACATATGCGATCTCCTCCCCCTTCGTGTCGAGGGTGCCGATCAGCGCGATGCGCGGGATGTGAGCAGCGGCCTCCGTCAGGCGGCGCTCCCGACGCTCGCGGCGCCGATGTGCTGGCGGAGCACGTCGATCGACTCCTGGACGTACTGGTCGTAGAGGCTCTCCGGGACGGCGCCGGTGCCATGGTCGCGGAGGAACTGCTCCAGGCCGACGCTGGCCTCCGCCTCGGAGGCGTCGCCGATCTCCTTCCGCTCCGAGATGCGGCTGCGGTCGACGGTCGCCACGAACTCGACCGTCAGATACGCGTCGTAGCCGACGGCCTCGAGCTCCCTGACGACGGCTCCCCAGTCGATCGCGCCCTGTCCGGGCGGCATACGGTTGTTGTCGGCGACGTGGAAGTCGACCAGCTTGTCCCCGGCGGTGCGAATCGCATCCGCCCAGTCAGCCTCCTCGATGTTCATGTGGAAGATGTCGAGGCAGACCCCGCAGTCTCCGCCTACGTCCTCCGCGAGCGCGAGGGCCTGGTCGGCGCGGTTCAGGAAGTACGTCTCGAAGCGGTTGAGCGGCTCGAGCCCGAGTCGCACGCCCTTCTCCTCCGCGTGGGCCTGGCACTGCTTGAGGCTTTCGATCGCCCATTTCCATTCGTCCTCGGGCGACCCCATCGGGACGACCTTGCCGACCGTCGAGGGGACGACCGTGAGGATCTTCCCGCCGAGTGCCGCGATCAGGTCGATCGTGTCCTTGACGTACTGGATGCTTCCGATCCGGACGTAGCTGTCCTCGTGCAGGAGGTCGCGGCCGCCGACCATGAGCGTCACGGCTCCCCAGCACTCCAACCCGTGCTCGTCGAGCAGCGAGCGGACGTGCCCCGCGTCATAGACCGCGGGCTCCCCTGAGATCTCGATTCCGTCGTACCCGGAGCGAGCGAGCCGCGCGATCGTCGTCTCGATCGGCTCCGGCCGCATCCAGTTGTGCATCGCCACCTTGAGCGCCATCGTCCCTCCTCGCTTTCGTCCGCTTACAGGCCGAGCTTCCCCGGGTTCATGATCCCGTTGGGATCGAGCGCCGCTTTGATCCTGCGCAGGCTTTCAAACGCAGGTCCCCACTGCGCGGGCATGTGGTGCCCGAGCTTGAGACCGACTCCGTGGTGGTCGTTCATGACGCCGCCCGAGGCCAGGATCGCTTCGACGGCGTCGTCCCAGAGCGCATCGTGGAGCTCGACAGCGTCAGGACCGCCCTCCGGAATCACGAAGCGGCCGTAGATCATGGCGCCCCAGGGATACCAGTGGCTGAAGTGCGTCTTCAGCTTGAGGCCTGCGCTTCGCTCGTACGGCTCGACCGCTGCGCGAACCGCACGGTAGACGTCGAGCAGGAGCGCGTACGTCGCGGTGGCCTCGATCGTTCCCCACACCGCAGGCAGCTCGGGGTGGTGGGGCGGGTGGTAGAAGTCGTAGCGACGTTGCCACCAGAGCTCGCCGAGCCCGGGCTCGAGTACCTCGGCTCCGGCCAGGCGCGCGAGTCCGAGAAACGCTTCCGCCTCGGCGTCCGCGACCGTCGCCTCTCCCTCGAAGCAGAGCAGCGTGCAGACCCCGTCCAGCTCGCGCTCGACGACGGGCCCGAGCGTCGTCCGCGTCGCGACCTCGTCGTAGAGCCGGACGACCGATGGCCTGAGCCCGAGTGCAAGAGCTTCGCGTACGACTGCGACCCCGGGCTCGACGGCCGGGAACGTGACGGCTTCGAAGCGGCGGTGCGCGGGGAGGCGGGCCAGCTGGAGCGTCGCGCGCGTGACGACGCCGAGTGTCCCTTCCGACCCGATGAAAAGCTGTGTGAGCTCCGGGCCGGCGGCGTGCCGCGGAACCGGGAGTGTCTCGATCGGCTCGCCTGTCGGCGTCACGACCCCAAGCGAGAGGACGAGGTCTTCGATCTTTCCGTAGCGCGTCGACAGGACCCCCGAGCCGCGCGCGGCGACGTAGCCACCGACAGTCGCCCACTCTGCCGAAGCCGGATAGTGCGGGAACATGAGGCCACGCCCGTTCAACTCGCTCTCGAGGCGCTTCCCGTTCACCCCGGCTTCCGCGGTCACGGTCAGCGACTCCTCGTCGACGGCAAGAATCCGGTCGAGCCGGCCCAGGTCGAGCACGATGCCGCCGCGGACCGGGACTGCGCCTCCCTGCGTACCCGATCCGCCTCCGCGCGGGACGATCGGCATCAGGTGGTCGTTTGCGATCCGTATGATCGCCGCGATCTCCTGCTCGGAGGCCGGGCTCACGACGACGTCGGGGCGCCCGAGCGGGTCTCCGGCGGCTCGCGCTGCGATCGCCTTCCAGTACGCATCCGCGGAACACTCGTCCAGACGAGCAGGGTCGGTGGAGACGGCTGCGGGGTCGACGGCCTCTCGAAGTTCGTCGATCAGCCCGCTCACGGAGGCCGGGGGAGCGCTCACGCAAGAAGCTTTCGTTTTCGAGCGGAAGGCTTCACGAAGGTACGAGGAACCTACGGCGTTCTTGCAATTGCTGTCAACAGTGGGCTAGCGTCGCTCACGGTGCGCAGGCTTCAGCACGTCTCGTTGCCCTACCCGCGCGGTCGGCAGGACGACGTTCGCGCCTTTTACGGCGAGCTGCTCGGCCTGAGTGAGAAGCCCGTCCCAGAGACGATCGCGCACCTCGAGCTCGTCTGGTTCGCTGCGGGTCCGGACGAGCTCGAGCTTCACTTCCTGCCCGATGAGGTCGCGCCGGACCCGCGCGCGCGGCGGCATTTTTGCCTGGAGGTCGACGAGCTGGACGAATTGCGCGCCCGCCTCGTACAGGCGGGGATGGAGATAGCCGATCAGGAGCCGATCCCGAACCGGCCGCGCTTCTTCTCACGCGACCCGTTCGGGAACCTGATCGAGTTCACGACCATCCTGGGCGACTACCGAGGAGGGACATGAGCAACGGCCTGAAGACGAGTCTGGGCATCTGGGCGCTCGGCCCGATGGTCACACGGTTCGTTCCCGGCGGCTACAAGCCCGAGTATGCGGGCGAGTCGACCGCGGACCGCGTGCGGCGTGCTGTCGAGGGGCTCGGCGATCTCATCGACGGCTACGAGTTCCACTATCCGCAGGAGCTGAACGAGGAGAACCTCGAGGAAGTGCGGGCAGTGCTCGGCGGCCACGACGTCTACTGCATGGCGACCGGGCTCCACCTCGACCCGCGGTTCAGCCGCGGCGGGCTCGTGTCTCCGGATCCTGCGACGCGTGCCGAGGCAGTCAAGCGGACGCTCGCGGCGATCGACTTCTCCGGCGGGCTCGGAGCCCACTTCATCATCTGGCCCGGGATCGAGGGCTACAACTACCCGTTCCAGACTCCGTACAAGGAGAGCTGGGAGTGGCTGGTCGACGGGATCGGCCAGGCCGCGCAGCGGTGCAAGGAGCACGGCATCCTGCTCTTCCTCGAGCACAAGAACTCCGAGCCGGCGATGAAGATCATGATGGGGAACGTCGGCATGACCCTCCACGTCATCCACAAGCTGCGGGCGCAGGGGCTCGACAACGTGAAGGTCAACATGGACTGGCAGCACCTGATCATGAACGGGGAAAACCTCGCCGAGTACGCGGCGCTGCTCGCTGCGGAGGGCCTGCTGGGGCACCAGCACGCAAACTCCGGCTGGGGCACGTTCGACGACGACAACATGGTCGGGGCGACCGCGTTCATGGAGACGCTCGAGCTGGCGGTCGAGTTCCGTCGGGCCGGTTACGGGCAGAACGGCGAGCGGCTCGGCTTCGATCTCTACCCGTACACCGAGGACGCGGTGGCCGCGGTGCGCCGCTCCGTCCTGCACTGGCGCTTCATCGACGGCGTCGCCGCCAAGATCGACGACGGAGCGCTCAGGGAGGCGCAGATGCAGAAGGACGCGGTGCGGGCGTACGAGCTCGTGTACGGGGCGCTCGGAGGCGAGTGACGGCACTCGTCGGCCTCGACGTCGGGACGACCGGCGTCAAGGCGCTTGCCGTTTCGCCCGACGGCGAGGTGCTCGCCCGCGCCGAGCGCGGATACGGCCTCTCGTCGCCCCGGCCCGGGTGGTCAGAGCAGGATCCGGAGGACTGGTGGCGGGCGACGCAGGACGTGCTGGGCGCGTTGGACGTCCCGGAGATCGCGGGCATCGGCCTCTCTGGCCAGATGCACGGGCTCGTCGTGCTCGACGGCGAGGACAGGGTGCTGCGCCCGGCGATCCTCTGGAACGACCAGCGAACTGCGGCCGAGTGCGCCGAGATCGAGGCCCGGCTAGGGCTCGAGCGGCTTCTCGCGCTGACGGGAAACCGTGCGCTCACAGGGTTCACGGCGCCAAAGCTTCTCTGGCTCGCGCGACAAGAGCCCGAGGTCTACGCACGGATCGCGCACGTTCTCCTTCCGAAGGACTATGTGCGCTTCCGCCTGACCGGCGAGCGCGCGACCGACATGGCCGACGCCTCGGGGACGCTTCTGCTCGACGTCCCGCACCGGCGCTGGAGCGAGCAGGTCCTGGCCGCACTGGATCTTCCCGCCGAGTGGCTGCCGCGCTTGCTCGAGTCGCCGGAAGTTTCGGGGGAGACGCGGGACGGCGTGCCCGTCGCAGCCGGAGCGGGGGATCAGGCGGCCGGCGCACTCGGCGTGGGCGTCGACCGTCCCGGTCCGGTCTCGGTCGTGCTCGGGACGTCGGGTGTCGTCTTCGCGGCCCTCCCGAGCTTCAAGGCGGACGAACAGGGGCGGGTGCATGCGTTCTGCCATGCCGTCCCCGGCGGGTGGCATGCGATGGGCGTCATGCTCTCGGCTGCCGGGTCGCTTCGCTGGCTCCGTGACGTCGCGGCACCGGGTGCCGACTACGGTGCCCTGGTCGCCGAGGCCGAACGCTGGGAGCCGGGGGTGGAGGGTCTCACGTTCCTGCCCTACCTGTCGGGCGAGCGGACGCCGCACGCCGACCCGAATGCCCGCGGCGCCTTCATCGGGCTCTCGCAGCGCCACGATCGAGGCGCCCTCGTTCGGGCGGTTCTCGAAGGGGTCGCGTTCGGGCTCCGCGACTCGCTCGAGCTGCTTGCTGCGATCGGCGTGCAGGCGGAGGTCGGGCGGGTCTCCGGCGGCGGCTCGCGAAGCTCTCTCTGGCTCAGGATCGTCGCTTCGGTGCTCGGTCTCCCGCTCGAGAAAACCGCAGTCGAGGAGGGGGCGGCCTACGGAGCTGCGCTGCTCGGCGGCGTCGCAGCCGGGAGCTTCGCCGACGTGCACGAGGCCGTGGCGGCGTGCGTGAAGACGGCCGACACGATCGAGCCTGAGCCCGAGTGGGTGGAAGTGTACGCGTCGGCGTACGAGCGCTTCCGCGCTCTCTATCCCGCGCTCCGAGGGCTCGAGGGCTAGCCGGAAGCCGCCGCGAGGCGGTCGATCGTCTTCGACGCCAGGCGGTCGAGTGCTTCGACCGAGAGCTCGAGGTGCTCGGGCTTCGTGTCCTCGAGCTTCGTGTGTGAGAGGCCGCGCAGGCTCTGGACGAAGAGCATCACCGTCGGGATACCTGCGCGTGCCACCTCGGCGGCGTCGTGGAGCGGTCCGCTCGGCAGCCGGTGCGACGTCTCCGCGACCTCACGGACGGCCGAGTCCGCGAGCTCGATCAGCTCCTCGTCGAAGAGGATCGGCTCGATCGCCCAGACCCGCTCCCAGTCGACGTCGACGTCCTCCTCGGCCGCGAACCGCCCGCCTGCCTCCTTCGCCTCCGTCAACATCCCCGCGAGCTTTCCCGCGTCCAGGTGCCGCTGGTCGAGTAGGCACTCGGCCGTCTCGACGACAGAGGTGACGATTCCCGGCTTCGTGACGACGCTGCCCATCGTGCAGACTGCGCCGTCTCCCGTCCGCTTTGCGATCTCCCGGATCTCGAGCGCGAGCTTCGACGCCGCTCCAAGGGCGTCCCTTCGCTTATCCATCGGGGTCGAGCCGGCGTGGGCCGCCTGGCCTTTGAAGGTCACCTGGTGGCGCTCGACACCGAACGTTCCGAGGACGACACCGAGCGGGATCTCCATCGACTCGAGCACGGGCCCTTGCTCGATGTGGAGCTCGAGGTAGGCGGCCGCCGTCGCGAGCTCGGCCCGGGCCTCGAGGGCGCGGTCGAGGTCGACGCCATGCTCCGCCAGAGCCTCCGGCAGCGCAATCCCAGTGGCGTCCCGCCGCTGCCGAAGCTCGGCCTGGTCTGCCATCGAGCCCGCGGCGGCACTCGAGCCGAAGAGGGAGCGGCCGAAGCGCGCGCCCTCCTCATCCGCCCAGTTGACAAGCCGGACGGTCACCGGCGGCAGCCCCTCCGAGGCGATCCGGCGGAGAACCTCGACGCCGGCGAGGACGTTCAGGCACCCGTCGAGCCAGCCGCCGTTCGGCACCGAGTCGATGTGGCCCCCGATCAGGAGCGCCCGCTCGCTTTCGCCGGCGAGCGTGAACCACTGATTACCGGCGGCGTCGACGTTCTCCTCTGCTCCAACCCCGTCGAGCTTCCCGCGTAGCCAGTCGCGGGCCTTGGCCCACGTCTCGGTCCAGGCGACGCGCTGGGCGCCGTCCTCGTTTCCCGTCAACTCCCTGAGCTCGCGAAGCTCGTCCACGGTGCGGTGCGGGTCCAGAGGCATGGCGGCCCGAGCTTAGCGTTTCCCGTCATCGTCCGCCCGCCGTACTCCTGCGCGGTCAGGTGCTCGTGGAGAGCGGCGACCTCGTGGCGCAGCCGGGCGTCGGCCAGTTCGTGAAGCGGGCGCGTTTCGGCGAGCAGCTCGGGGCGGGCCGCACAGCAGTCCCAGCCTAGGCGGAAGCGCGCCCGGAGGGAAGCGTGGCTGCGGCCCGAACGGGGTACGGGGGCGTGGTCACGATCGCCGGTTCCGGCGGGAAGGGAGAATGATGGGCGGAATCAGTCTGGGAGGCATTCTCGTGATCGTCGGGATCGTCCTGATGCTCGTCTGGAGCTTCTGGATCGGCCTGATCGTCACTCTGATCGGCCTCATCGCGTTCGGCGGCTTCGCCCGCGGACGCTGGTACTAGCTAGCTAGCGAGCGACTGGAGCGAGGCCGGGCCGCACGAGCCGTTGCGGCCGTCGCAGCCCGGCCTCGCTGACACCGGGGTTGACGGGCTCTTCGAGGCGCGCAGCGCCGTAGGAGAGACTCGTTCGCTCCGGATCCGGCGTGCCGTAGAGCGTTGTGCGTTGTCGGGGCGTTCGCCCCAGGGCGCGGATCACACTCTCCATCTGCTCCGGCGGCATCTCCTGGCCGTGCTCGGCTCCAGCCGCTCGTGAGATCGATTCGTTCATGAGCGTCCCGCCGAGATCGTTCGCTCCTGAGCGAAGAACGGCCTGGGCGCCGGCGATTCCGAGCTTCACCCAGGAGGCCTGGACGTTCGTGATCACGGGATGCAGCGCCAGTCGACCGACGGCGTGCATGAGGAGGGCCTCACGGAAGGTCGGGCCCTGGCGAGCCTTCCCCTTCAGGAAGATCGGCGCCTCCATGTGGACGAAGGGAAGCGGCACGAACTCCGTGAACCCGCCGGTCAGGCGTTGCTGGTCGCGAAGTCGGAGCAGGTGGCGGGCCCAGCTTCGCGGCCCCTCAACGGACCCGAACATGATCGTGGTCGTCGACCGCAGCCCAACCCGGTGGGCAGCGTCGTGCACCTCGAGCCACTGAGCCGTGTTCACCTTGTCCGGGCAGAGCACGCGCCGGACGTCGTCGTCCAGGATCTCGGCTGCGGTGCCCGGGAGGGAGGCCAGGCCGAGGCCGCGGAGCCGCTCGAGGTAGTCGGCGAGCGGCAGGCCGAGGGTCGCTGCGCCCTGCCAGATCTCGAGGGCCGAGAACGCGTGGACGTGGAGATCCGGCAGTTCCCGTTTCACGGCGGCGCAGATCTCCGCGTACGTGTCCCCGGTGAAGGCGGGGTGGATGCCGCCCTGCAGGCAGATCTCGACCGCGCCCCGATCCCAGGCCTCCCGAGCACGGCGCACGATCTCGTCGATCGGGACGACGTAGGGGGCCCCACGGAGGTTTGCTGCGAGCTTCCCTTTCGAAAAGGCGCAGAAGCCGCAGCGGAAATAGCAGACGTTCGTGTAGTTGACGTTCCGCGTGACCACGTACGAGACGGTGTCGCCGCAGACCTCTCTTCGCAATTCGTCGGCGGCGCGAAGCACGGCACCTAAGTCACGGCCGTGCGCTCCGAAGAGAGCCGTGATGTCGTCCTCCTCCAGCTCGACCCCTTCGCGAACCTTGGCGAGCGCATCGGTGAGCGGGCTTGACGCTCCCGACACGGTTCCGTTACCCACATGTACGACCCTCGTCGTTACGATCGACTCGGGGAGGAGGCCGGGGCTACCAGGCTCATCCGGGGCCGCCCAGGCCGGGAGGGACACGGCCGCTCCGGCCGTCCAGGGCTCGGCTCGGGCCAGCCCATCCGCGTCGCTCGCGCGGAGCACGTGCGGGGCAACGTCCTCGTCGCACCACCGCTCCGGATGCCGCGCGTACTCGGGATAGAGCGGCAGCCTGGGGACGAGCTCGAGCCCTCGCGCCTCGGTTGCCGCGCGCAGGCGATCAACCTCGGGCCAGGGAGCCTCCGGGTTCACGTGGTCGATCGTCACCGGCGAGATGCCGCCCCAGTCGTTGATGCCCGCGTCGAGAAGCCTCGGGAACTCCTCGTAGGAGAGATTCGGCGGTGCCTGGACGTTCATGCCGGGCCCGAGCAGGATCCGGGCTGCGGCCGCCGTCCAGAGGAGCTCCTCGAGCGCAGGCTCGGGATGCGCCGCCATCTTCGTCCCGGGCTTCGCGCGGAAGTTCTGGACGATCACCTCCTGGATGTGACCATGGCGCTCGTGCAGCGTCCGAATGGCCATCAGCGCCTCGAGGCGCTCCGCCCGCGTCTCGCCGATGCCGATCAGGATGCCCGTCGTGAAAGGGATCCCGAGTTGCCCGGCTGCCGCGATCGTCTCGAGCCGGGCGGCCGGAACCTTGTCCGGGGAGCCATAGTGGGGGCCGCCCTTCGCCGAGAGCCTCTCGGAGGACGTCTCTAGCATGATTCCCTGCGAGACCGAGACCGTTCGCAGCAGCGCCAGCTCTTCCGCCGTCATGACGCCCGGGTTGGGGTGGGGCAGGAGCCCGGTCTCCTCCAGGACGAGGCGACACATCCGAGCGAGGTACTCGATCGTGGTCCGGCACCCGAGGTCGGCCAGCTCCTCGCGCGCGGCCCGGTAGCGCAGCTCCGGCTTGTCCCCGAGCGTGAACAGGGCTTCGCGGCAGCCTGCGGCGGCGCCTTCCCGCGCGACCGTGAGCACCTCGTTCGGCGTCAGATAGGCGCACTCCCCGCGCCGCGGAGGATGGGCGAACGTGCAGTAGTGGCAGACGTCCCGGCAGAGCTTCGTCAGCGGGATGAACACCTTTGGCGAATACGTGATCACACGTCCGGAGCCCGCTGCCCGGAGCGACCGCGCCTCGGCGAGCAGGTCGTCGAGCGGGGTGGACAGGAGCCGGGCGGCGTCCATCAAGCGCGCGCTCCGGCGCGTGAGAGGATTCCGTGGTGAAACCGCGTCAGGTCAAAGGGGCGGTCGACGTCGAAAGCGAGCAAGGGCTCGTCGACCAGAGCGGGCTCGAAGCCTGCAGCTCGCGCGCGCTCGATGGTTCGCATCGCCGCACCGGGCACTCCGAACACAGGCTCGAAGAGGCTCGGGCTCGAGAGCGCCAGGGCATTCAGGCCTCCGTCGAGCGCAGACACGAGCGCCACGGGAGCCGCGGCTTTCGCCAGACGGTCGAGCGAGCGGCCAGTCGCGAACGGGCAGTCGGCCATGACCACCAAGGCTCCGTTCGCGGCGCGACGATCGGCGAGTGCGGACCTCACGGCAGTGGCGTGCCCTTCACCGGCATCCTGGAGGATCTCGACGCCGATCGGGGCCAGCTCCGGCTCCGGTGTGACCACGAGCGTGTTCGAGACGGATTTGCTTTCCGCACACGCTCCGAGGACCGCGGCGAGCATTCCCCGTACCAGCTCCGCCCGCTCCTCCGGGGAGAGGAGTGGGGCGAGCCGCGTCTTCGCCCCATTCAGGCCTTTGACCGGCACGATCGCGAGCACTCGCTGAGCCTACATGCCTGACTTTGCGGTGCTGTGCGGTGGTCTTGGAGGGTCGCGCATGGTCGACGCCCTGGCTAGGGCGGTGGGACCCTCCGCGGTCACGGCGATCGTGAATGTCGGAGACGACCTCGAGTTTCTCGGGCTCCAGGTCTCCCCGGATCTGGATACGGTCCTTTATACGCTCGCAGGCCTGCTCGACGAGGAGCGAGGCTGGGGCGTACGCGACGAGACGACGAACGCGCTCGCTACGGCGGAACGGCTCGGGGCCGAGTCGTGGTTCACACTCGGGGATCGGGACATCGGGCTCCACCTGGTGCGGACGTCCGCTCTTCGCTCCGGCGAGCCTCTCTCGACGGTCACGGCTCGGATTGCAGCGGCGCTCGGCGTTGAAACTCGCCTGCTGCCTGCGTCCGACGAGCGCGTTAGGACGATCGTGACCACCGATGCGGGCGAGCTCGAGTTCCAGAGCTGGTTCGTGGGCCGTGGGCACGCAGATCCGGTGCTCGGTGTCCGCTTTGAAGGGGCAGAGGCCACGAGTCCGGCCCCGGGCGTCTTGGACGCCCTCGCTGCGGCGGACCACGTCGTCATCGCGCCCTCGAACCCGTTCGTCTCGATCGACCCGATCCTCGCCGTGCCTGGTATCCGCGCTGCGGTGGCGGCGCGACGCGCGGACGCCGTCGCCGTCTCGCCGATCGTCGGCGGTCGCGCGTTGCGCGGGCCACTCGCCGAAATGCTGAGCGGCTTCGGCCACGAGCCGAGCGCGCTCGGGGTGGCACGCCTGTATGCCGAGCTCGTCTCAACGTTCGTCGTCGACTTGGCCGACGAAGAGCTTGTCCCTGCGATCGAGGCGCTCGGCCTGCGGGCGGTCGTCGTGCCCACGGTTATGGTTGACCCCCTCGAACGAGAGGAGATCGGCCGAGGCGTGGTGGAAGCGCTCACGTGAGGATTGCGATCGTCGGCGGAAGCGGCGACTTCGGACGGGGGCTTGCGATCCGGCTCCGGGCGCTCGGGGAAGAGGTGGTGCTGGGGTCGCGGAACCCACGCGGAGAGCTCGTTCCGAACGCGGTCGCGTGCCAGTCGGCAGATCTCGCCTTTCTGTCGGTCCCGCCGGGCGGCGTAGAGGAAACCGTGCAGGGGATCCGCGACCGGCTTGTGGGGAAGATCATCGTCAGCGTCGCGGCCCCAGTCGTCTTTCGCGACGGGAAGCCGGGCGCCGAGCCCGGTCTGATCTCTCTCGCGGAGATCGCGCAGCGAACCGCGCCCGCGTCGGTCGTCGTCGCCGGCTTCCACACGGTGAGCGCGAAGCTGCTCGCCCGCTCCGACGCGCCACTCGACGAGGACGTGCTGCTCGCCGGGGACGATCCCGAGGCGAAGGCGATCGTGGGGGGCCTCGCAGAACGGCTCGTCGAGGGTCGAGCGGTCGATGCCGGACGCCTCGAGGTGGCGCGCTGGCTCGAGCCGTTGACGGCGGTCCTCCTGAACGTGAATCGCACCTATAAAGCGAATGCCGGGGTGCGGATCACCGGGCTCGACGGGTGAGCGCCCCGGTCGATCAGGGTGGGCTCCGGATTCTGCCCCTCCTTGGCATCCCGGAGGTGGGGCCCGGAGACGATCTGCTCGGCCTCCTCGGCGATGCTCTCGCGTCCCTGGGCGGGCCCGAGAGCAGGGACGTCCTCGTGGTCGCCCAGAAGGTCGTCTCGAAGGCAGAGGGCCGTATCGAGCGCACGGACGACTACCTGGGCGTGATTCTCCGCGAGGCGCGCAGCGTCCGACGTCGGCGCGAGGAGCTCGTGATCGCCGAGACCGCGCATGGATTCGTCTGCGCGAGCGCGGGCGTCGACCGCTCGAATGCGCCCGAGGAAGGCACCCTGGTGCTCCTGCCGGTGGATCCCGACGCCTCGGCCGGGGCCTACGGGACGGCCTCGGGATCCGTTTCGGCATCGCCCCGGCTGTGATCGTGAGCGACTCGTTCGGGCGGGCGTGGCGGCAGGGAACGACGGACGTGGCGATCGGCGTCGCCGGTCTCAATCCTCTGCTCGATCTGCGCGGCACCTCCGACCGGCGCGGCTACCGCCTGCAGTCGACCCTCGTTGCGGTGGCCGACGAGCTGGCGGGCGCCGCCGAGCTCGTGATGGGCAAGGCGAGAGGCGTCCCGGCCGCGCTCGTGCGCGGCTTCGATCCCCCGGCGGGAACTGGCTCTGCCCGCGACCTCATCATGCCCGCGGAACGCGATCTCTTCCCCTAACCTCGAAGCGCCGTGTTCGAGTCACTCACCGACCACATTTCCGGCTCCAACTGGACCTACGTCTTCATCTTCGCGGTGTCCGCGCTCGACGCGGTCTTCCCGCTGGTGCCGAGCGAGACGTCGGTCATCGCCGCCGGGGTGCTCGCCGCGAGCGGCGATCTCGTCCTCCCGCTGATCATCCTGGCGGCGGCGCTCGGGGCGTTCGTCGGGGACACGACGTCCTTCACCATCGGGCGCTTTGCGGGCGGCTGGGTGCAGCGAAAGTTCTTCGCAGGGGAGAAGCACAAGCGGCTGGACTGGGCGGAGCGCACGTTGCAGGAGCGCGGTGGGTACCTGATCGTGATCGCACGGTTCATCCCGGGCGGGCGCACGGCCGTCACCCTCGCCGCCGGCATGCTCGAGATGCCCTGGCGAAAGTTCATCCCCTTCGACCTTGCCGCCGGCCTGATCTGGGGCAGCTATGCGGCCCTGGTCGGCTACTTCGGGGGTAAAGCGTTCGAGGAGGAGCCATGGAAGGGTTTGGTGCTGGCGCTCGCAGTCGCGTTCGGGATCGCAGCCGCGGTGGAAGGGGCGCGTTGGTACCGGCGCCGGCGGCAGCTCGCTCGGCCCTAGTCGGAGCGATGACAGGCGCAGATCTGCTCGCCGAGACGGCGGCGCTCGTAGCGGCGCCAGCATCGCGGGCAGGTGGGCGGCAGCTTTTGCGTGAAGACCAGGACCGCCCTTGCGATCGTGGCCCACGCCATCACGAACAGAACCGGCAGGAGCACGTTCGGTGACATGGCGCACATATCGGCACCTGGGCGCAGGGAATGAGTCCCGAACGAGCGAAGCTCTTGGAGCCAGCTACAATTCAGGCGTGGGGATCCTCGCGATCGTTCTTCTCGTGGCTGCCGTTCTGCTCGTGGTCGGGGCCGAGTGGCCCCGGCTCATGTCGGCGGTGGCCGGAGCCGACGCCCGGCAGGTGCGTTCCCGGAGGCGCCGGAAGGAGAAGCTCACGGTCGTCCAGGGCGACGGAGACGATGACTTCGCGGCGAGCGTCCAGCGCGACCTCGAGAGCCTGCCGGTGATCGAGGAGCACGACGGCCGCCCTCGCCGCTGAGCCCGGCGGCGGCGCCAGCTAAAATCCTCGCGCCCACGCGGATGTGGCGGAATTGGTAGACGCGCACGGTTCAGGTCCGTGTGCCCGAAAGGGCGTGGAGGTTCAAGTCCTCTCATCCGCACTAGTCACTTGGCTCAACCATGCGGTTTTCGGGCCAACCCCCCAAACCCGGAGATTCGTGCCAGTGCCCTGCGCGGTATAGCGGCGGCACGCACTCGCGGCGCCTATTCGATCGCGCGTGAAGCTCGACCGATGGGGACGCGACGGTGCGAGCTGAGGCGCTGCGCGCAATCGCTGCGACAGCCTTGGAGGATGCCGTCGCCGCGTCACGGAGGCTCTCGCTGACGACGATCGCCGCGTCCGTGCCGCCGCTGTCGATGGACTCGCAGAAGTCGGAGCGCCTGCGTGTGACTCGGTATCGGACGCCCTCTTCGATCACCGTAGGGAAGAGGCGCTCGCGGCACTGGAGCGACTTCCTCTCGACGGCGCCGCCGACCGTCTGCGTCGCTTCGCCTCCGCAGCCGTGGACCGCGCGCTTGAAGACA
Source organism: uncultured Actinomycetes bacterium (assembly GCA_963722715.1). Lineage (GTDB taxonomy): Bacteria > Actinomycetota > Thermoleophilia > Gaiellales > Gaiellaceae > DASQGA01. The sequence goes on from CAVROA010000020.1 coordinate 72,821, forward strand.
CGCGCCTTCGAGATGCTCTCGGCTCGCCAAACGGCGAGGCGCTTGAGCTCTTGCGCAGCTCATTGGAAGCACGTGCGGAGAAAAACGCAGTCGACGCGTTGCGCGCTGCCGCCCTGCTGGGCGACCGGGGCGCCGTCTCGGCTGCCATCGAGAGCCTCACCGTCTCGGATCCCGCCCAGCGAGCCAATGCTCTCGAAGTTATCGAGACGGTGGGTGAGCCCGCGATCGTTCGCCCACTGGTCGCGCTATGGGAGCCTAGGCAGATAGGGGAGCGTGATGCGCGTGTTATCGAGCAGCTTCGAAGCGACGACGATCAGTGGATTCAGGCTTGCGCCGAGTTCGCGAGCACAACGATGGAAGGAGCAACCATGACGCGTACAGAGACCACGATCCCGCTCGTCGAGCGAGTCGTCTTTCTGCGCAAGGCGTCGCTCTTCGCCGCCCTCCCACCCCAAGATTTGCAGCCGATCGCAGAGGTCGCCGAGGAGCACTTGTTTGCAGACGGGGACATGATCGCCGCGGAGGGGGAGCCCGGCGACACGACGTACGTGATTGTCGACGGAGAGGTCGACGTGGTTGCTGGGGACCGAACGCTCGCCGTTCGCGGTGCCGGCGACGTGATCGGAGAGATGTCCGTTATCTCCAGCCGCCCTCGCGTCGCGTCACTACGGGCAAAGTCCGATGTCCGGGTGCTCGAGATCCATAAGCCCGCGTTCGAAGCAATCTTGCGCGAGCGACCTGAAACGGCGCTCGCGCTCATGCGCGTCTTGTGTGAGCGGCTTGCCGCTTACGATCCGGACCTGAACTAGTAATCGCGGCGCCAACACGTCCGCACGGAGTTGGACAAGGACGCGCCGCGCTCAGGGAGCGTCGGTGTGCGTGCCGCCATGACAGCCATTGCAGCAGGCTCTTCCAGTCGACAATTCCCACGGCGTACGTGCAACGGCGTGAATATCCGGCATGAGTCGAACCTGCGCAAAGCGCGAGGCTGCTCCGGTTTCTGATGCGCCCCTCATTCGCACTCTCATCATGAGCGGGGCCACCTAGGTGCCCTCCGGACAGCCCGAGGTAGTCGTCATCGGAGCCGGGATCATGGGCCTAGCGGCGGCGCGGGCTCTTGCGCAGGCGGGCCGGGACGTTCTCGTCTTCGAGCAGGACGCCGTGGGCACGCCTCGCGGGTCGAGCCACGGGTCCAGCCGCATCTTCCGGCTCTCCTATGAGGAGGAAGACCGCGTGCAACTCGCCCAGGAGGCCTTGCCGCTTTGGCGGGAGCTCGAGCGGGAAGCCGGCACGGAGCTCGTCGCGGCCCGCGGCTCCATCGACGTCGGTGGCGACCTCGAGCGCCAGACGTCGGTGCTCTCCAGCTGCGGCGTTCGCTACGAGGTCCTGGATGCGGAGGACGTGCGGGAGCACTTCGGACTCGTGGTCGCAACAGGACGGGCTCTGCACCAGCCTGATGGGGGCGTTGTCTGGGCGGAGCGGGCGCTCGCTGCATTCGGTTCGTCCGCTCGGAGCTACGGAGCGCACCTGGCGGAGGGGAGGAAAGCGCTTTCGCTCGACGTGCGGGGCGACGGGGTGCGGGTCGAGACGGCAGAGGGCGCAGTCCATGCGCAGGCCGCCGTCGTAACTGCCGGCTCCTGGGCTGCGCCGCTCCTCGCCACCGCCGGTGTGAACCTTCCCCTCACGGTCACGCGCGAGACGGTCGTCTACTTCATCCACCCGGGGCCCAGGCCCGCGCCTGCGGTGATCGACTGGCGTTCGCCCGACGCAGCCGGGTGGGGGCTTCGCCGCGAAGGGCTCGCCCCGTACGCGCTCGACGCCGGGGGCGACACGCTGAAGGCCGGGCTGCATCACGCAGGGCCGGTGGTCGATCCGGACCAGCCCGGCGATCCGGACCGCGCCGTCGTTGACTGCGTCGCCGACTGGGTCTCGCGCACGTTCCCTGGAGCGGAGCCCGTGCCGCTCCGTGCCGAGACGTGCCTCTACACATTGACTGCGGATGACCGCTTCGTTCTCGAGCGACACGGGCCGCTGATCGTGGGGTCCCCCTGTAGCGGCCAAGGCTTCAAGTTCGCCCCCGCGATCGGCATCCGCTTGGCCGGGCTCACCGCGGAGACGCTCGCCTGAGACGCCCTAGAGAGGTACGGGGACAAGGGCGCAGAACCGCCTCGCCCGGGCCAGCGAGACCTACGCCTGCGACGAGTTCGCTTCAACGCGGCGAGGGCGCCCTGGGCGCCCTCGCTCTATGAAATCTCTCTTCTCGTACGTGCGGTTTCCGCGCACCTGTAGCTCTGCCGTCCCTCGTTCGAGGTTCTACCTGCCGGGCTTCGTGGCCGATTCGAGGTGTATGGCCCTCCTCGCTCGGGCATGGAGGTGCAGAACGGTGCGCCTCGGCCTCAACATCTCGTACGCCCTCGGTGCCGTCCTCGTGGCGGTCCTGGCAGGGAAGCACTTCGCCTCGGCGGGCTGGCCGCTCGCGGACGCGGACTGGCGCCTCGTCGCCGGATCCGGGCTTCTCTTCATGCTGGCCTACGCGTTCAAGGCGTACGGCTGGCACCGGCTCTTCGCGCCGAACGACCGCCCGACCCGGCTCGCGCTCGCAGCGGCCGGTGGGGCTGCCTCCGTTTCGGGCGCGGCTCTTCCGGGTCGCTTCGACGATGCCGTGCGGATTGCGGTCGTCAGGCGGTATCCCGGCTGCCATTCAGGCGTTGGAACCCTTTGCCTCTCGCTCTTCATGCTCGGCCTCGTCGATACGGCCGCGCTTCTGCCCTTCGCCTCCGCTGCCGCGGCAACCGGTGGCTCCGCCATGGTGCGGACGGCGATGGGGATCGTCGCGTTCGCCGGGCTCGCAGCGTGTGTCCTGATCACGTTCTTGCCGCGGATGGCCGCGAGCGGGCGCCTCCTCAAGTACAGGATCGTCCGCTGGGTGAACGAGCGGACGACCTCACCCCGCGAGGCCTGGAGCGCCTGGGTCCTCGTCGGGCTCTCCTGGCTCGCTCGCGCTGTGGGGCTCTTTCTCCTCCTCGGCGCCCTCGGAATCGACCTCTCCTTTCCGGTCGCGATCGCGTTCCTCTGTGGAGCGGCTGCAACCGGCGCGCTTCCGATCGCTCCCGCGGGCGCAGCCACGCAGGCGGGTGCGGGTGCAGCGATCCTGATCGGAAGCGGCTTTGCTACGGCCGAGGCAGTTTCGTTCGCCGTCGCCGCGCAGGCGCTTCTCATCCTTGCGGGCGCTGCCGTCCTCGTCTGTGCCGCGGCGTGGACGGGCGGGTCAAAGTTGAACGCCCTGCGCCGCGCTTACGCCTAATTCGCTAGCTCCTGAGCCGGCGGGACGGCTTCGAGCACCTGCTCGGGGTGACCCTCGGGCTTCACGCCGTACATGGCCTTGGCGACGGTGCCGTCGGGCGCGATCACGAACGTCGAGCGCTTGATGCCCATCGACGTCTTCCCGTAACTCTTCTTCTCGCCCCAGACGCCGTAGGCGTCCGCGGCTACGTGGGCGGGGTCTGCGAGAAGCGTGAACGGCAGCGAGTACTTCTCCCTGAACCGGAGGTGCGAGGCCTCGTCGTCGGGACTGACGCCGAGGATGATCACGCCGCGTTCGGCGAAGATGTCGTAGGCGTCCCTGAACCCGCACGCTTCCTTGGTGCACCCGGGCGTGTCGTCCTTCGGATAGAAGAAAAGGACGACCGGCTTGCCGCGGAGGTCGGACAGGCGGATGATCTCGCCGCTCTCTGAGGCGAGCTCGAAGTCCGGGGCGGCGGTGCCTTCCTCCACCATTCTCCCGAGTGTAGCCACCAAGGTACGCTCCGCCCGATGCTCGGCCTGCACGCGCTGAACGGGATCCTGGTCATCGCTGCGACCTTGCTGGCGGCGGTCTGGGGGGCGGTCTACTACCGGCGAGGGCGACCCCCGGGTGCGGTCTTCGCGCACCTCCTGGCCCTCTCTCAGGCGCTGGTGATCGCCCAGGTGGCGCTCGGTCTCCTGCTCCTCTCGGACGGGCGCCGAAACCCTGACGAGCTGCACTACGCCTACGGGTCGTTCGCGCTCATTGCCATCCTCTCGCCCTGGCTCTACGCGCCGCCCGTTCCGCGCCGCCGGCTGGCGTGGTTCGCGGGTGCGAGCTTCGTCGCCTCCGCGCTCTCCGTTCGCGCCTACACCACCGGAGTCTGATGCGGCTCGGGGGAACGGCACGCGGCTTCCTGATCATCGTCGCGATCGCCGTCGCGATCACGGCGCTGCAGCTCGAGCTGGCGCTCGGCGTCGTCTTCCTGATCCTTCGGATCGCCTTCCTGATCGCGATCGGCTTCTTCCTCTACTCCTTCTGGCGGAACAATCGCGCGGACATCGCCATGTGGACGAGAAGGACGCGTGTCGTCTTTTACGGAGGGGCGGTGCTTGCGCTGGTGAACATCGTCGCCTCGGTCTTCCTGCCCTATCCGCAAGGAGGGCTCGAGGCGCTCGTCTTCTTTGGCGTCCTGGTCGGCGCCGGCTTCGCCATGTATCGCGCCTGGCGCGACGAGCACACCTACGGCTACTAGGCCTCGATGCGTGCGCCGGCGCCGTCGAGCGACGCCAGGATCGAGCGAATCGGGGCAGCCTCGCCGACGAAGATCGGCGTGTCGCGCTCCGTGTAGCGGCTCGCCTCGGTCTCTCTGAGCGTCAGCATGAGCTCGAGGAAGTCCGCCGGCTCTTCGCACTCGAAGGCGGTCATGAACTCCTGGTCGTCGATTCCGAAGGAGTAGGTCGTGTGGTTCGTAATCGTGACGAAGCGGCCCCCGATCTCGGCGTGCTCGCGCATCGCCCGGCCGCGATCCTCCACCGGGAGGGCGTACCACTCGCGCTTCTTCACGAAGGGGTAGACGACGAGGTAGGGCGCGCCGCGCGGGACGATGCGACGGTGCTTTCGCTTCTCCTCGAAGTACTTGGAGGGGCGTGTCGCGGCCAGGTAGGAGTACGGCGTCTCGAGATAGGCGGCGAGCGGGGTGCCATTTAGCTCGGTCTGGAGCTCGCGGAAGTCCTCGAAGCGGTCGGTTAGCTTCCAGAGCATGAAGTCCACCTCAGGGCGGACGCCCACGAGGCTGTAGGCGCGGAGCTCCATCCGCTCGGCCCACCCCTCCACGAGCTCTGCGAACGCTTCCTTGCCGGCTTCGCGCTCGTCGATCGGAAGGCGCCGCCAGGCCGGGTCGACGCGGAAGAGCGTGTAGGCGACGTACTGCTGCCCGGAGTCCTCGGCCACGGCCAAATCGTAGCCGTCCGGTCACGGCTCCGGCACGCAAAGCGTGCCTCGCGTGACAGGCCTCGTCCTAGGCTCGATGGGCCGGGCGCGTGCGTCGGCGGGCAGGCGGGCGCGCCCGGCGCGGCGTTCTGGCATGGGTACGCTGACTGCATGGCGACGACCGCCGGCGACACCGGTACCGACCGCATCGAAGCGCAGCTCAAGAGCCTCCCGGCCAAGCCGGGCGTCTACCTCTTTCGTGATGCCAAGGACAACGTCCTTTACGTGGGGAAGGCGGCGTCGCTGCGCCCCCGCGTCCGGTCGTATTTCCGCGGCGGCGACACGCGGCTCGGGCTCGACCGGATGGTCGAGAGGGTGGAGCGGATCGAGGTCATCCTCACGCAATCCGGCGGCGAGGCGCTCCATCTCGAACAGAACCTGATCAAGCGGCACCGGCCACCGTTCAACGTCCGCCTCCGCGACGACAAGTCCTACCCGTACATCGCCGTGACCGTCGGGGACGACTATCCACGCGTCATGTTCACGCGAGAGCGCCACCGGCGCGGTGTCGTGTACTTCGGCCCGTACTCCTCCGCGAAGAAGCTACGCGAGACGCTCGACGTGCTGAATCGCGTCTTTCCATACCGGCCCTGTGAAGGGCCCCAGCCGGGCCGGCATTCGGGCATCCCGTGCCTCGACTACCACATCGACCGCTGCCTGGCCCCTTGCGTCGGCTACGTGTCGAAGGAGGCCTACGGAGCGGTCATCGACGGCGTCATCGAGTTCCTCTCGGGAAACACCGAACCGACGCTCCGGGCACTCGAGCACCGCATGAACGAGGCTGCCGAGGCGCAGCGATTCGAGGAGGCTGCTCGGTACCGAAACCGGCTCTTCGCCGTCAGGCACCTGGCCGAGCGCCAGGCCGCGGACAAGAAGGCGATCGGGACGGTCGACGTGCTCGGCATCGCCGCCCGGGGTGAACAGGCGGCGGTGCAGGTCTTCCCGCTCCGCGGCGGCCGGCTCGTGGATCGTCACAGCTTTCATCTCGAGAACGTCTCGGGCCAGGACGAGGACGCGCTACTCGAGGCGTTCTGCCTCGAGTACTACGGCAGTGCCCCGAACGTTCCGCCGCTGATCGTGCTGCCGCCGGACGCTCGCCCCAACGAGGCGCTCGAGGAGTTCCTCTCCGAGCGGCGCGGCTCCCGGGTCGAGGTCAGGCCCGCCCAGCGTGGCGAGAAGCGCCGGCTGGCAGAGCTGGCCCGCCAGAACGCCGAGCTCGCCCTCGAGCAGGACGCCGCCGACTCCGAGCGGAAGCGGACCCGCCGCATCGAGGCGCTCGAGGAGCTGCGCGAGTGTCTGAACCTCGAGAGCCTGCCGCTTCGCATCGAGTGCTTCGACATCTCGAACATCCAGGAGGAGTCTCCGGTCGGCTCCATGGTGGTCTTCCAGGACGCGATCGCCAAGAAGGCGCATTACCGGAAGTTCGGCGTCCGTCACGCCGAGGGGCAGGACGATTTCGCGATGATGGGCGAGGTGGTCTCGAGGCGGTTCGCACGCCTTCGACCTGCGAGCGACCCGGGCGACTACGACGAGAGCTTCGGCTCGACGCCGAACCTGGTCGTGATCGACGGTGGGAAGGGACAGCTTTCTGCGGCACTTGCCGCGATGCAGGCCTACGACCTTCCTCGCGTGGCCGTGATCTCGCTTGCGAAGCGTGAAGAGGAGGTCTTCGTGCCGGGCCAGCCTGACCCGATCCGTCTCGAGCCAGGATCGCCGGGCCTGCAGCTCCTGCAGCGCATCCGGGACGAGGCGCATCGCTTCGCACTCGGCTTCCACCGGCAGCGCCGGGACTCCCGCTCGCGCGAGTCGATTCTCGACGAGCTTCCCGGCGTCGGGCCGGCGCGCAAGCGTGCCCTGATCCGCCACTTTGGCTCGACCGAGCGGCTTCTGGAAGCCGCTCCGGAGGACCTCGAGGGTGTCCCGGGCGTCCCGTCAAAAACCGGGCGCGAGATCTACGCCGCCCTCCACCGGGCCGGGGGCGCTTAGGGCTTGCAATTCGCCGAAAGGCAGGCATCGTTTAGTGAATGCCGGCCCGCGTGATCTTCATCGGCCTCGATGCTGCGGAGGCGACCCTTGTCGAACGTCTGGCGGCTGAAGGGCGCCTTCCGGCGTTCGCCCGCCTGGCGGCTGAAGGCTCGGGTGCGCGCCTCGGGAACTCCCTGGAATCGCTGCCAGGTGCAATCTGGCCTGAGCTGACCATGGGGCGGTCGGGCGGCAAGGTCGGCCAGTTCTTCCACCCACGACAGCTACACACCGGGGAGACGCGACTGCGACAGATCGAAGCGGACGAGGTCGACCCGGCCGGCTACTACTGGTCGATCGCGAGCCGGCACGGACGTCGCGTGGCGGTCGTCGACCAGCCGCAGGCCGTGCTCAACCCGAAGCTGAACGGTGTCCAGCTGCTCGAGTGGGGCCTGCACGACCGGAACTTCGAGATCCAGGCCCATCCGCCCGAGCTTCTCGACGAGCTGCGGGCTCGGTACGGGAATCACCCGGTCGACTCGTGCGACACCATCCACGGACGAACGCAGGCGGGCTATGAGCGACTGGTCGATCTGCTGTTCGAGGGGGTGGAGAAAAAGGAGGCTCTGCTGCTCGATGTCCTCGGGCGGGAGAACTGGGATCTCTTCGTGTGCGCCTTGGGCGAGACGCATTGTGTCGGTCATCAGCTCTGGCACTACTTTGAAGCCGCGGAAGCAGGTGACCCGAGCGTGCCGAAGAAGCTTGCCGAGGCGATCCCGGCCGTGTACGAGCGGGTGGACGAAGCAGTCGGAAAGTTGCTCGACGCCGCCGGGGAGAACGCGACGGCGCTGGTTGTTCTGAGCCACGGCATGGGCCATTACATCGGGGGCTACCAGCTGCTTCCGGAGCTGCTCGTCCGTCTTGGAGCGGGTTCCGGCCGTGGACGCCTGGCGAGCATGCGCTCGCGGCTTCCGACCGGGCTGCGGGCGACAATCCGGCGCTTCGTTCCGGGCCGCTCGCGCCAGCGGCTCCAGGAGGTTGCCGGGTCGCTTCCCTGGCCGCTCGAGTCTTCATCCACGCGGGCGATTGCAGTGCCGAACAACCGGGTCGGCGCGATCAGACTGAACCTGCGCGGGCGCGAGCCGCTCGGTTGCATCGAACCGGGTGCCGAGGCCGACTCGGTGCTCGCAGAGCTGCGAAGCGAGCTACAAGAGCTCGAGGATCCGGCGAGTGGCGAGCGGATAGTCGACCGGGTCATAACCGCGGAGGAGGCTTTCGGCGCTGACCGGCACTCCGACGTGCCCGACTTGATGGTCGTCTTTCGCACCGACTTGGGGACGATCGAGTCCTGTCGCTCGAAACGAGTCGGCATCCTCACGCAGCGACTCGATAGCCCGAACACGCCGCGAACCGGGGACCACACGGTCGAGTCTCGGCTCTGGGCCATGGGGCCCGACATTCCGCGGGGCGGTCAGTTGCCGGCCGGCGCCAACGTGCTCGACATCGCTCCGACCGTACTCGGGCTGCTCGACGTTCCCGTACCGGACTCGCTCGACGGGCGCCAGCTCCTCGGTGCCTCGTCTCCCGCCTGAGCGGTCAAGCGCAAGCTAGTTCTGGGACAGGAGCCAGAGCCCGGCGACCGTGTAGAGCACCATCAGGACCAGGAGCGGAATCTGTGCCCGGACCGCACGCTCCGGAGATTCTGTAACGGTGAGGGCCCGGTCATGCGCGACCGCGAGCCCGAGGACGTGCCCCCCGACGAGCGCGGCCACCTGCACGTACCAGATCGTGTTGGGAGAAAGGGGGGCGATGTTCGGCCGGAAGTCGGCGGTGCCGAACAGGTCCCAGCCCTGGCCCAGCGGATCCGAGGCGAGCGTGATCGCGAACTGTCCCTGGACGAGCAACAGCGAGAAGTAGTGAGAGACGGCGTACGCGGCCGCGATCGGGATCAGGCTGCCCAGATAGAGGTCGGCGTGGTCTCCTGGCGCACCTGACCTCCGGCGGGAAAGCTCGACCGCGCCCAGGTAGGCCAGGGCCACGAGCACGATCGCGAGGACGAGCCCGGCCACGTTCAGCAGCGTTCCGGTCAAGGCAAAGTGATCGACCGAGACGGCCGCGAGCGAAGCGCGCCGATCCTGCCACCAGACGGTCCGGCTGAACCCGTCGAAGGCGACAGAGCCGAGCATGACGGCGACGAACGCGATCGAGCCCGGTCTGGGATGCCGGAAGGCGAGACCCACGAACGGCGGGCGTACGATGACCTCCCTGTGGCCTTCGCGCTCCCGGACGGCAAACGGAGCCATGCGGGCGAGGAAGCCGAAGTAGGACGTGAACGCCTCGCCGTTCGGGAACCACGCCGCTCGTCCGAACACCGCAGCCCCCATCCACGTGATGGCCGAGTAGATGACGATGGCCAGCCCGAGCGACCTCGGAGCGGCGGGGTTCCAGTATGCGAGCTCGAGGGCCGCATAGAGGAAGAGGAGGAACGCGGCCGGCCAGCGTCCCAGACGCTGGGGGTACTCCGCTCCCGCCCCGGTCTCGAGACCGAGCCGGTCCAGCACCCAGGACAGCGCATCCGCCGCCGCCTTCCAGGGGTTCAGCACCGGCCAGACGTCTCCAAGCAGGATGACCATCGGCACGAGACCGAGCCAGAAGACGACGTAGATGAACGTCGGGGTGAGGTTCCGGCTCGGCGAGGTGTCGCCCGCGAACGCGGCGACGGTCACGAGCACGAGCAGGCCGAACGACATCGCTCCGAGCGCGACGCGCAGCGCGCGGGACAGGAGCATCGTCTGGAGCCACTCCGGCAGGGGTCGGCCCCAGTCCTCGCGCTCCAGGAGCGGTCGCCTCCAGAGGACGCCCAGCGCGATGAACGAGACGAAGAGAACGAAAGCCGCTGCCCCAGGCGAAGAGCCAGGCCGGCACGGGGAGGTCCTTGATCCCTCCGATGCCGTGCGCGAAGAGGAGCGTCACGGATTGACGCGGAGCTCGGCGATCTGAATCACCCGACTCTCGAGCTCCACTTCGAAGCGCCCCGGAACGGACGCTTCGAAGGAGATGCGGGCCGGCGAGCCTGGTGCGACGTCCGCCATCAGGTCGTATCCGTGCACATGGACCTCGTCCGCAACGTCGGCGCTCACGATCAGCGTTACGCGTTGGCCCTGCTCGATCGTAACCCGGCGAATCGAGCCCGATCCGTCTCCCCGCGCTTGGATCCGGATGCGTACCGCACTGGGAGTCTCCGCCGTGGTCGTCCCGCCGGTCTCGTGTTTCCGTTTCCGTAGTACCGGTCGCGGTACTCGTCTCAGTCGTCGTTGTCGCGGCTTGCGTCGGACTCCTCGTCGTCAGGCCGGAGAACGAGGAAGAGAACGACGGCCGCGAGCACCGTGGCCGCCAGCAGGACGAGCCTGGCCCGGGATCCCATCGCTCGGGATTATCCGGATGGGGCGGAGGAGCGGCGGCAGTTCGCGCGCCGCTCCTCCTATGCGTTACCGGGCGAACGTGTAGACGTCGAAGCCGCGGAGGATGTCGCCGGCGTAGATGTTGCCCTTGTACTCCTTCGCCGACCAGGTGTCCGCTCCGGGCATCACGTTCCGATCGGCCCTGCAAGTAACCAACCCGCGCGTTTTGCAGGCCTTTTCCCCGGGCTGAGACTAGATCGAGCCCTCGTCCCGCATGAACGGGTAGCGGTAGTCCTTCGGCGGGACGAACGTCTCCTTGATCGTGCGTGGGCTCACCCAGCGGATCAGGTTCCACATCGAGCCGGCCTTGTCGTTCGTCCCGGAGGCTCTCGCGCCGCCGAACGGTTGCTGGCCGACGACGGCACCCGTCGGCTTGTCGTTCACGTAGAAGTTGCCGGCCGTGTAGCGGAGCGCCTCCCCTGCCTCCACGACAGCCTCGCGCTCCTCGGCGAAGACCGCGCCGGTGAGGGCGTACGGTGCCGTCGAGTCGACCAGCTCGAGTGCCTGCTCGTAGTCGTTCTCCGGGTAGACGTATGCGGTCACCACGGGCCCGAAGAGCTCGTCGCGGAGGAGCCGGAAGTTCGGATCTTCCGTCTCGATCACGGTTGGCTCGACGAAATACCCCTCGCTATCGTCGGTCCCGCCACCGACCAGCACCTTCGTGCGCCGGTGCTTCGTCGCCTCCTCGATCGCCTCGCGCTGGGTCTCGAACGACTTCGCGTCGATGACCGCACCCATGAAGTTCGAGAAGTCGGAGACGTCCCCCACCTTGATCGACCCGATTTCCTCGACGAGTCGCTCGCGGATCTCCGGCCACAAGTTCGACGGCATGTAGAGGCGTGAGGCTGCGGAGCACTTCTGCCCCTGGTACTCGAACGAGCCCCGGACGATGGCGGCCGCGACGCTCTCCGGATCCGCAGAGCGGTGCGCGATGATGAAGTCCTTGCCGCCGGTCTCACCGACGATGCGCGGGTAGTTCCGGTAGCCGGAGATGTTTTTCCCGACCGTCTTCCACATCCCCTGGAACACCGGCGTCGAGCCGGTGAAGTGGATGCCGGCCAGGTGCTCGCTGGCGAGCGCGGCATCGCCAACGTCCGCGCCCGAGCCGTAGACGAGGTTGATGACGCCCGGGGGGAGCCCGGCCTCCTCGAAGAGACGCATGAGGTAGTAGGCGGAGACCATGGCAGTCGACGCCGGCTTCCAGACGACGGTATTTCCCATCAGGGCCGCGGACGACGGCAGGTTGCCGCCGATCGCGGTGAAGTTGAACGGGGTCACCGCGAAGACGAAGCCCTCGAGGGGGCGGTATTCCATCCGGTTCCAGACGCCCGGCGAGGAGATCGGCTGCTCCTCGTAGATCCGCAGCATGAAGCTGACGTTGAAGCGCAGGAAGTCGATCAGCTCGCAGGCGGCGTCGATCTCCGCCTGGTGGGCGGTCTTCGACTGGCCGAGCATCGTCGCCGCGTTCAGCGTGTCGCGCCAGGGGCCGGCCAGGAGCTCCGCGGCCCGGAGGAAGACTGCTGCCCGCTCCTCCCAGGGGAGGCGATGCCAGTCTTGCCACGCCTCTCCGGCCGCGTCGACAGCGCGCTCGACCTCCGGCGCGCCGCCCTGGTGGACGTCCGCGAGCACGTGAGACTTCGCGTGGGGCATGACGGCCTCGCGCGTCGTCCCGGTCTTGACGTCCTCGCCGCCGATGACAAGGGGGATCTCCACCCGCTCGCCCTTCATCTGCTCGAGACGCACCCTCAGGCTCTCCCGCTCCGGCGAGCCGGGCGCATAGTCTCGCGCGGGCTCGTTCACGGGGGTGGGTAGACGAAAGATCCCGGGGGCGCTCACGGACCGGCATTGTATTTCGGGTGCAGGTACAGCCGTATGAAGTGCCGGGCTGGGGCGTCGGCGAGCTCTGGCTCCAGGACGGGACGCTCGTCTACCACGAGCTGCCGCGAGCCGCGTCCCCTCGTGCGGCGGGAGCGCGCAAGGCTCCCGTGGTTCTCGAGCTCGTGAAGGCGTACTTCGCCGGTCGGCCGGTTGCGTTCGACGCGGTCGAGCTCGAGCTCGACTGGTGTACGCCCTTCCAGCGGGCGGTTGCCGAAGCGCTCCGGCGCGTTCCGTACGGGGAGACCGTGACCTATGGCGAGCTGGCGATCGCGGCCGGGTATCCGAACGCGCACAGGGCTGCAGGGACCTTCTGCGCCGGGAACCGGTTCCCGCTCTTCTTGCCGTGCCACCGAGTCGTCTCGACCGCCGGCATCGGCTCGTACGGCTCCCTCGGGAGCGACTACAAACGCCGCTTGCTTGCGCTCGAGGGGGTGTCCATTGGCGCTCTCTGACGAGGTTCGCTCCGAGCTCGCCGCCATCGACCCGGTGAAGCCGTGCTGCCGCCTCGCCGAGCTGTCGGCACTCGCGCGGACGGCTGGAAGCGTCCACCTTCGCGGCTCCGGCCGAATCGGCGTGCACCTGGACGTCGCCGGCGCAGCCGTGGCTCGTCGCGCCTTCACGCTGCTGCGCGGCTACGGGGTCGCCTGCGAGATTCGCACCTTCCGGAGTCGCTCCTTCGAGCGCGCGACGCGCTTCCAGCTTCACCTCGGCGATGAGCCGCGTGCCGTGCAAACGCTGAACGAGGCAGGGATCCTCGATGCCCGCCTCGCCCCACTCGACCGACCGCCGCGGCGGGTCGTCTCGCGCTCGTGCTGCCGGGCCGCATACCTGCGGGGTGCGTTTCTCGCCGGCGGCTCGGTGAGCGGCCCTCGCCATGCCCATCTCGAGCTTCGGACGGAGACCGTCGCCGGCGCCGAGCTGCTCGCCGATCTCGCGGCTCGCGACGAGCTGAGGTTGACGACGCGCGAGCGGCGGGGGCACGCGATCGCCTACGCCAAGGGCCTGGAGACGATCGCGGACCTGCTCGCGACCCTCGGCGCGCACGACGCCGCCATCCGCCTCGGAGAGCAGGGCGTCCTCGGCTCGACGCGCTCGCGCGCGAACCGCCTCGCGAACGCCGACCACGCCAATCTCGTCCGGGCGAGCCGCGCGGCCGAGGAGCAGGTTCGTGCAATCGAGCGCCTGCGGGCCGAGGGGCGACTCGATCAGGTCTCGCCGGACTTGCGGGAGGTAGCGGAGTTACGGCTTCGCAACCGCTCTCTTTCCCTCCGCGAGCTGGCGACCCGCTGCCGGCCGCCGGCGACGAAAGCCGGCGTCCAGCGGCGGCTGGAGCGCCTTCGGCGCCTGGCGGAGCGGTAATGAGCGGGCCGGAGGGGAAGCTCCGAGGACGACCTCCCCCTCCGGTTTACACCGCGCTCCGGACCTTGGTGTCGGACGGGGTCTGAATCCAACACCGGACGAGCACGGACCCGCTCGCGAGTGAGTGTGTCACATTCCCGGAGCGACTTCCATGCGTGTTTTGACGGTTAAAACCGCATGCCGGGGTACAATCGCGCGCCGGATCAGAGCGAGGAAAGGGGATCGGATGAGCGTTCGCGTAGGCATCAACGGGTTCGGCCGAATCGGCCGAAACTTCTTCCGGGCTGCGCGAAAGCAAGGTGCCGACATCGAGATCGTCGCCGTGAACGACCTCGGCGACGCGGAGACGATGGCGCACCTCCTCAAGTACGACTCGACCCTGGGGCCGCTCGGAGAGGACGTCGAGGCGGCCGAGGGCGTAATTCGGATCGGCGGAGACACGGAGCTCCAGCTCCTGAACGAGCGTGACCCTGCGCAGCTGCCCTGGAAGGACCTCGGCGTGGAGGTGGCGATCGAATCGACAGGGCTCTTCACGAAGCGCGACAAGGCCCAGCTTCATCTCGATGCGGGCGCCGAAAAGGTCGTCATTTCCGCTCCGGCGACGGATCCCGACGTGACGCTCGTCCTGGGAGTGAACGACGAGGCGTACGACCGCGAAAAGCACCGCATCATCTCGAACGCCTCGTGCACGACGAACTGCGTCGCGCCGCTCGCGAAGGTGCTGAACGACGCGTGGGGGATCGAGGTTGGGTTCATGACGACGATTCACGCGTACACGAACGACCAGAGCATCCTCGATCTGCCGCACAGCGACCTCCGCCGGGCCCGGGCCGCGGCCATCAACCTGATCCCGACGTCGACCGGCGCCGCCCGCGCAATCGGGCTTGTGATCCCGGAGCTGAAAGGAAAGGTCGACGGTGTCTCGGTTCGAGCACCCGTGCCGATCGGCTCGATCGTCGACCTCGTGGTTCGGCTCGGCAGCGAGGTGGGCGCTGATGACGTGAACGCGCGGTTCGCCGAACTGGCGGACAAGGGCCCGCTCGAGGGCATCCTGCGCTACTCGGACGAGCCGCTCGTGTCGAGCGACATCGTCGGCAGTTCCTTCTCGTCGATCTTCGACAGCGACATGACCATGGCGAACGGGAACATGGTCAAGGTCTTCTCCTGGTACGACAACGAGTGGGGTTTCAGCTGCCGGATGGTCGACTTAGTCCAGAGGTTGCTTTGAAGGAGGGGGTACACGGGGGAACCATGGGTTCCCCCGTGCTGAACGAGTGGGGTTTCAGCTGCCGGATGGTCGACCTCGTGCAGCGCCTGCTTTGAGGCGGCCCCGGTCCGTGCGGGAAGCGGACGTGGAGGGCAAGCGTGTCCTCGTCCGAGTCGACCTCAACGTGCCGCTCGAGGACGGGCGCGTTGCCGACGACACGCGCATCCGGGCTGCTCTCCCGACGATCCTGTACCTGCTCGAGGAGGGTGCTTCGGAAGTCGTTCTCTGCTCTCATCTCGGCCGGCCGAAAGGTCCGGACCCCGCGTACTCGCTGAAGCCGGTGGAGGCGCATCTCCGGACGCTCCTGGACGACGAGCGGGTCCGTCTCCTCGAAAACACCCGCTTCGAGCCCGGGGAACTGACGAACGACGCCGCTTTCGCGCGGGAGCTCGCCGCCCACGGAGACCTCTACGTGAACGACGCCTTCGGCTCGGCGCACCGGGCCCATGCATCCACCGTGGGTGTGGCGCGCCTTCTGCCGGCCTACGCGGGCTTCCTGCTCGAGCGGGAGCTGGAGGAGCTCGGCAGCCTGCTCGAGGGCCCCGAGCAGCCGTTCGTGGCGATCGTGGGTGGCGCGAAGGTCGACGACAAGATCGGCGTCCTCGAGTCGCTCTCGGAGCGCGCCGATGCGGTTCTGGTCGGAGGCAAGATGGCGGAGGAGCTTTCGGCCAGGAACGATGCGCACGTTCGGCTGCCGGGCGACAGGCTGGTCCTTCCCACCGACGTCGTTGCGGCCGCCTCCTTCGACGCCGATGCCGAGGCCCGCGTTGCGCCTGCAGATGACGTTCCGGAAGGGTGGCTCGGGCTCGACATCGGACCCGAGACGAGGACGGCCTTCGCGGAGCGCATCACGTCGAGCCGCACCGTCTTCTGGAACGGCCCCATGGGCGTCTTCGAATGGCCGCGCTTTGCCGCCGGGACGAAGGCCGTGGCGGAGGCGGTGGCGGAATCCGACGGACACACGGTCGTGGGAGGCGGCGATTCGGTGCGGGCGATCGAGGAGCTCGGCCTGGCCGACCGGGTCGACTGGGTCTCAACCGGCGGCGGGGCTTCGCTCGAGCTCCTCGAGGGCAAGGAGCTCCCGGGCGTCGCGGCGATCCCGGAGGCATGACGTGTTGATCGCGGGCAACTGGAAGCTGTTCAAGACACCGTCCGAGACGGTGGAGTTCTGCACCGCGTTCAGACCGCCGCCGGGGGTCGACGTCGTCGTCTGTCCACCGTTCACATCGCTCCGTGAGGCGGTCGCGAGCGGACTCGACGTCTTCGCACAGAACGTCCACTGGGAGCGCGAGGGAGCCTTCACGGGCGAGATCTCGGCCGAGATGCTGCTCGAGCTCGAGGTCGAAGGAGCGCTCGTCGGCCATTCCGAGCGGCGCCAGTACTTCTGCGAGACCGACGAGACGACTGCGCGCCGTGCCGAACGGGCGTTGGAAGCGGGCCTTCGCGTTATCGCCTGCGTCGGCGAGCTCGAGGAGGAGCGCGAAGGCGGTGAGACCGAGAACGTGCTGCGGCGGCAGGTCTCCGTGCTCCCTCGGCACGAGCGCCTCGTGGTCGCGTACGAGCCGGTGTGGGCGATCGGGACGGGGAAGACCGCGACGCCCGAGCTCGCACAGGAAGCCCATGCCTTCATCAAGAGCCTCCTCGATGCTCCAGTTCTCTACGGCGGGTCCGTGAAGCCCGAGAACGCCGAGGAGCTTCTGTCTCAACCGGATGTCGACGGAGCCCTCGTGGGTGGGGCCTCGCTCGACGTCGACTCCTTCGCGGCGATTTGCGAGACGGCGAGCCGTATCCGCTCGTAGCGCTCGTCGTCCTGGACGGCTGGGGGTGCGCGCCGCCGGGGCCGGGGAACGCGGTCGAGCTCGCCGCGACTCCCGTTTTCGACGCGCTTTGGGCCGGCTTCCCGCACACGACGCTTGCTGCGTCCGGCCGCGCGGTCGGTCTCCCGGATGGGCAGATGGGGAACTCGGAGGTCGGCCACCTGACGATCGGGGCGGGGAGGGTGGTGCCCCAGGATCTCGTTCGGGTCAACGATGCGATCTCGGACGGCTCCTTCTTCGAGAACGATGCTCTGGTCGGCGCCTTCCGCAGGGCGAAAGAGCAGGGGGGAAACGTGCACCTGCTCGGGCTTGTCTCCTACGGCGGCGTCCACTCGCACATCGATCATCTCCGGGCTCTGCTCGAGCTCGCCCGGCGCGAGGGGATGGAGGCGCGGACGTTCGTGCACGCCTTCACGGACGGGCGGGACGTCTCGCCGCACGCTGCGTCATCCGACCTGGCGGAGCTCGCGGGCGAAGGCACCCGGATCGCGACGGTCGTGGGCCGCTACTACGCGATGGACCGCGACAAGCGCCCGGAGCGGACGGAGCGCGCTTTCGCGGCGATCGTGCGGGGCGAAGGAGCGCGTGCGGACGACCCGGTTGCCGCCGTCCGGACGAGCTACGAGGCCGGGATCACGGACGAGTTCATCGAGGCGGTTGTCCTCCCGTACCCGCGCCTCGACGTCGAGAACGACACCGCCGTCTTCTTCAACTTCCGCCCGGACCGGGCCCGGCAGCTCTCGGAGCGCCTACTCGAGGCCGGCGCCGACCTCACGACGATGACGCGCTACCGCGAGGACTTCGACTGCCCCGTGGCCTTCCCCGAGCATGTCGTCGACCAGACGCTGGCCGAGGTACTCGCTGCGCAAGGCGCGCGCCAGCTTCATCTGGCCGAGACCGAGAAATACGCTCACGTCACCTACTTCTTCAACGGGGGCGAGGAGCGCGAATGGGAGGGAGAGACCCGCATCCTCGTTCCGTCCCCACGGGATGTGGCCACCTATGACCTGAAGCCCGAGATGTCGGCGGCGGAGGTCGAGCGGCGGTTCGAGGAGACGGTCGGTGACGGCTACCGCTTCGCGATCGTGAACTTCGCGAATCCCGACATGGTCGGTCACACGGGGGTCATTCCGGCGGTCGTGCGTGCAGTGGAGACAGTCGACGCCTGTCTCGGACGCCTGGTCGCGAAGGTCGAGGAGCTCGGCGGCGCCTGTCTCGTGACGGCAGACCACGGCAACGCGGAGCAGATGCTCGAGAGCGACGGGAAGAACCCCCACACAGCGCACACGACCAACCCGGTGCCGCTGGTCGTCACCGTCGCCGGGGTGTCGCTCCGCGAGGGCGGCTCCCTCTCAGATCTCGTGCCGACCTGCCTCGATCTGCTCGGAATCCCAGCTCCGGACGCTATTACCGGACACAGCCTGCTGGTCGGCTGAAGCTCGACTTATACTTCCATTACGTGTCACTCGAGCAGCCCGATCTGGCAATCCTCAGGAAGGCACAAGCGGGTGACGAGCGAGCCTTCTCGATCATCCACCGGGCCTACGAGGTCCCGATCTACAACTACGTGCTCCGGATGGTCGGCGACCGTGCGCTCGCCGAGGACCTGACCCAGGACATCTTCCTCAGGATCTACCAGGGGCTCGCCGGATTCTCGCTGCGCTGCCGCTTCACGACGTGGCTCTTCCAGGTCGCCAAGAACAGGGTCCTCGACGAGCTGCGCGCGCGTGAGCGCAAGCCGCAATCCGCGGTCACACTCGACGACATGCCCCAGCTCGACGTGGTCGACCAGCCCTTCGAGCGCATCGAGGCGATCGACGCCGTCTGGCGTGCCGTTGCGAAGCTGAATCCCGACCTGAAGATGGCGCTCCTGCTCCGGGACGTGGTCGGGCTCTCGTACACCGAGATCGGGGACTCGCTCGAGATCACGCTCTCAACGGTGAAGTGGCGGATCTACAAGGCGCGGGAGGAAGTGCAGGTCGCCCTCGCCCGCGAGGGCATCAACGAGTACTCCGACAGCCAGGACGCGGCCCGGCTCTAAATCTCTCCGAGTCCGGGAACTTCCCGGGCCTGGTAACGGTCAGAGGGGCATGCAAAGGCGTGTTTTCGCGGTCCTAGCCGGTCTGCTCGTGCTCGTCTTGGCCGGTTGCGGCGCTGGAGGACCCGGGTTGCCGAGGTCAGTCCGCCCACTGCGTCCACACCCACTCCCGCTCGTGTCTACGAGGCCGACCTGACGGTGCTCGAGCAGCGCGGCGAGACTTCCTTTCCGAAACACGGGGCGATGCTGTGCCTGGGAGCGATGGCCATGTCGTATCCGCCGCAGTGCGGCGATGTGCCGATTGCGAACTGGGACTGGGACGCCGTCGAGGGCGAGGAGAAGGCGAGCGGGGCGTCCTGGGGCCAGTACCACGTCGTCGGCACGTACGACGGCGAGATCTTCACGGTGACCGAGGTGGGGCCATACGTGAACGATCCACCCAAGTTCGGGAGTGAGGTCGACTTCTCGAGCCCGTGTCCGGAGCCTGCGGGCGGCTGGGTCCTGCCGGACCCGAAGCAAGCGCTGCAGCAGGAAGCGAGCGGCGCGAGCGCCTATGCCGAGCCTCAGCCGGACATCGTCAACTCGTGGGTGACGCACTTCGACCCGAGCAACCCCGGCGATACCGAGCTCGACGAGTTCGACCCGGTCATCTTCAACGCCGTCTTCACGGGCGACGTCGAGCGCCACGAGGCGGAGATCCGAAAGCGCTGGCCTGGACCGCTCTGCGTCGTCGAGGGCGAGGGCCCGACGAAGAGGGAGCTGAGCAGGATCCGCGCCGAGGCCGAGGCATACGTGACCGGGGAGCTGGGCCTTCAGATGCTGGGGTCGAGCAGCGGCGGAGTAGAGCCGTGATCGAGATCGGCGTCGTGGCCGATCCCGGGGGAGCAGGGCAAGCGGCCCTCGACGCCCGGTGGCCCGGAATCGTGCGTCTCTTCCCAGCGCTCCGCCCGGCTGGCTAGTTACACGCCGTGCTCGAGCCGAGCAGCCAGTGTCTCCGGCAGCCCGCGCTCACGAATTTCCTCCTGCGTGCGCTCGACTGGATACGTGACACGGTTGAAGGTTGCCCGACCGGCGCCGAGGTCAAGCGCAAGCCAGGCGGCGCGCGGGTCCCCGTCTCGCGGCTGGCCGACCGATCCCGGGTTCAGGAGCCAGCGCCGGTCACCGAGGTCGACCTCCGTGCCGGCCGGCGCGTGGTCGCCTTCCGCCCGATCGCCGTCGAGGCTGAGCGCCAGCGGGACGTGGCTGTGCCCGACCAGGACGATGGGCGCCTCGGTGGCCTCGAGCGCGGCCAGCGCGACGGCGGGGGAGAGCACGTACTCCCACACGGGGTCCCGCGGGCTCGCGTGGTAGAGCTCGGCGCCGGGGCGCGTCGCGGAGGGGCTGAGCGACGCCAAGAAGGTCGCGGTCTCCGGTTCGAGCACGCTGCTGGTCCACCGGGCCGAGAGCGCCGCGTCGGGCTGGAAGAAGTCGAGGTCGAGCTCGCCGAGCGCGGCCAGGTCGTGATTCCCGACGAGCGCGACGTCCAGTCGCCCGGCCACCCGTGCGTAGCAGCGATTCGGGCGCGGCCCGTACCCTACGAGGTCACCGAGGAACCAGAGCTCGTCGAACGGCTCGGCGTCGATCGCCTCGAGCACGGCGTCGAGGGCGTGGAGATTTCCGTGGATATCAGAGAGGACGGCGACGCGCACGAGAGGCGCGCAACCTTAGCGAAGGCCTTCGTGGCCGTCCTGGCTCTTGTCGCGTGGATCGTGGCGGGAGCCCTGCTGTGGCGGACGAAGGTTCCTCCCCTCGACCTCCCCAAGCTGGATCCGAATGCGTTCTTCGGTGCTGCCCAGCTCGCGGAAATCGACGAGTACCGGCGCGTCACCAGGGGACTCTTGCTGGGGTCGCTGGGCCTGGAGATCGCTGTCGTCGGGCTCTTTGTGGCGTTCGCAGGCTCCCTCGCGGCCAGAATGCGCCGGGTGGCCCGGGGAGCAGTGCGGACCGGAGTCGGAATCGGGCTCGCCGTTGTCCTCGCGGTCTGGCTGGCCGGCCTGCCTCTCTCCGCCGTGGGCCATTGGTGGTCGCGCCGCCATGACCTGTCCCGTCAGGGCTACGGAGGCTGGCTCTCCGACCAGGCGACGCAGCTCGGGATCCGGGCAGTCCTCGTTGCCATCGCCGTCGCGGGCGCGATGGCCCTCGCCCGGCGGCTCGGGCCCGGTGGTGGCTGGCGGGTGCGCCCGCATTCGTCGGCCTCGCCGTCCTCTTCGTCGTACTCCAGCCGCTCGTCGTCCAGCCGCTCACGAACCGCTTCCGGCCGCTCGAGGACCGAGCCCTGGCGCGGGAGATCGAGCGTCTGCGGCCCGGGAGGGCGTCGACATCGACAAGGTTGAGGTGGCGGACGCCAGCCGCCGTACGACGACAGCGAACGCCTACGTCGCCGGGCTCGGGCCGACGAGGCGCGTCGTTCTCTACGACACGATTCTGGACGGCCGGTTTCCGCGAGGCGAGCTGCTCGCGGTCGCGGCCCACGAGCTCGCGCACGTCGGGCGCAGGCACCTCTGGAAGGGCCTCGGATGGCTGGCTCTCCTCGCAGTGCCGGGCGTGTTTTTGCTCGCACATGTGACCGAGAGGAACGGAGGGCTCCGCGACCCCGCGGTCGTGCCGTTCGGCCTGCTGGTCGCGCTCCTCTTCTACCTCGGAACCCTGCCGCTCCAGAACCTCGTTCGCGCCGCTACGAGGCAGAGGCGGGCTGGCTCGCGCTCCAGGCGACCCGGGATCCGCAAAGCGCGGTGGGCCTCGAGCGGCGTCCGTCACGACGCTCGCTGGCACCCGACCTCTCCCCGCTGGGTCACGCTTGGTTCGGAACGCATCCGCCTGCGTCGAGCGGATCGCGAGGCCCGCGCCTTCAGCGCCCGGACTCGGGAAGGTCCTTGATGCCCTCCCTCGCTCTCCGGCTTCGACGAGCTGTCGTTCATCGCGTCGAGCAGCTCGCGCATGAAACGCGGCGACAAGTCCACACGGCTGACGACCACGCCGGGGACGTCGCCTTCCTCGACCTCGTCGTCGATCCGGCGAACATGATCCAGTAAACTCGTAGTCGGAGAAGCTGATTCGCGAAGTCCGCGTAGGTGCCCGCGAGGTTCGCCGGATCCAGGTCGATGTCGAGCTGGCGCTCGTCGTGGCTCCATCTTCCACGCCCCTACGATAGGGCCGATCACGCCCACACCCCTCCACCGGCTAGAGCATGCGATCGGCGAGGCGGCCGGGTCGCCGGTAACGCTCGAACGTCCGCGGGAACCCGCTCCGGCGACTACGCCACGAACGTCGCGCTCTAGGTCGCCGGCAGCGGGGCCGCCCGCCGGTGGAGCTGGCGGAGGAGCTCGCGACGACGGCTGCGGACCTCCGGGGGTCGTGCTGCGTCCGCAGCAGCCCCCGGGTTCGTCAATTTGACACTGGCTCCCGCGGTTTTCTGCGAGTCCTGGACGAGATGTTCGAGGCGGGACGCGACTACGGAGGTGGCTCGGAGGCAACCCCGCCACAACGGATCCAGGTCCAGATGGTCTCGGCGAACCGAGGGGCCCGATCACCGTCGCCGGGGGCCGAAACGGCGCCTATGGAGGCTCAGTCGCGCGCCTGCTCGAGTTCGCGGCGACAGGTCGAGCGAGAGTACTACTACAACGACTCGGGTGGTCAGATGGATCGCTTCCGGGCGTCTGTCGAGCGCGCAGGCAGGGTGAGGAGCTTCCCGAGGAGGTTACCAGGGCGTAAACATCGAAGATCTTGCTGAGAGGAAGGAGACCGGGTCCCGGCCATGCTCGCTCGAAATGAGGCGACGCTCGAACGCTTCCGCATCGACTTCGACAGCTGGGCGAAGCTGAGCGAGCTCAAGCACGCGCTGCCGGCGCTCTTGGAGCGCCTCGATACGTACCAAAAGGACGGTGCCCTATGGGTGCGGTCGACTGCCGACGGGGACGAGAAGACGTGTCCTCATCGCCTCGGCGGAGCGGAGCGGTCTCCCGACCTAGAGGCGGCCGACATCGCCTACCTGCGCGACAAGCTCAGCGAGGCTCCGACCGGATGATCTACGTGCTCGGCGCTGACCATCATGGCGTCCAGGGGTGGTACGCGATCGTGGCAAAGATGCTCGGTACGACCCGTCCGCGGTCGAGGTGCTCGTCTACCAGCTCGTCCACCTCACGAAGGGTGACGAGCAGACCAAGATGTCGAAGTGCCGTGGCACGACGTCTGCTTCGAGGAGTACATCGACGAAGTCGGAGTCGACGCCGCCCGGTGGTAACTCGTCGCTCGAACCCGAGCAGTCGATGGAGATCGATATCGACCTTGCTCGCGAGCGAAGCGTGAAGAATCCCGCTTCTACGTCGAGTATGCGCATGCCGGAACGCCGGGATCCTCAGGGACGCTGAGGGCGTAAAACCCGTGGCAGAACCTCCGGCCGAGCCTCGCTCCGAAGGAAAAGGAGCTGGTGAAGCGGCTCGCGGACAATCCCCAGGTGGTGGCTGACGCGGTCGAGCGGAGGCCCCGCACCACGTATGTACGCGAACCGTGTGGCGGACGACTTCATCGCTCCTACCACGAGCACCGAGTCCTCGAGAGCGAGGCCGAGAGCTTTCGACTTGGGCCATCAGTGTGACACAGAACGTGATCGCGCGCTCCCTCGACCTGACCGGGGTCGAAGGCTCCGAGCGCATGTAGCGCGAGGCCGGACGTCGAGGTATGCTAGGACGTACGAGGTCCACACGACCACGCAGCTATTCCCCCCCCCGAAATCATTCTGGTAGCGGGCCGAGCAGTTAGGCCGAGAACACCGCCATAGAACTCCTCGGCCTTCCTGAAGCTGGGCGTCGGCAAAAAGACGAATGAGTTCGCGTGATCAGGGGTGTTCTGCATGATGTTGGCTCCTGCCGCGTGGTTTCGGCCGCACCCGAGGCGGGTGGGCCGTTGCTCGCTTGGGTCTGAGCGACGCCCAATCTCAATGGGTGAGTTCACCTGTTGTCTTACCTGATCTGGGCGCCGTTAGGATGACCCTGCGAAGGGCCACCGGCACGCCCACGATTCCGATCGGAACCTCGCGTCGAGCTCGTCCGCTCACTGAGGCGGCGCGCTCGTCCGCCCGCTGGAACGGCCGGGGTGAGAAAGAGGCTGCCGACCAGGCTGCCGTCGATGCGATGCGCCACATGCTTCAGACGGTAACGATGGCGGGCGTCGTCGTCATCGGCGAGGCCGAGAAGGACGAAGCGCCGATGCTCAACAACGGTGAGAAGATCGGGAACGGTGAGCGCCCGAGGTGGACGTCGGGGTCGACCCGCTCGAGGGGACGCGCGCGCCCTGCCCTCGCACAGCCGAACGTGATCCGGTGATCGCGGTCGCGAGCGTGGAACCATGTTCTTCCCGGCAGCGGCGGTATACATGGACAAGATCGCGTGGGCGCTGAGATCGCCTCCGGGAGGAATCACGGCCTCGCCGCAGCAGAACGTGCGCCCCGCGGCGGAGGCGAAGGGCGTCAAGCCGACTAACATCGTGCCGCCGCGCCGGACCGGGAACGGAACCAGGCGCTGATCCAGGGCCTGCGCGAGGCGGGGCGCGGGGGCACCTGATCATGGACGGTGACGTCGCCCCGGCGATCGCAGGGCTCCCTCCGCCTCGATCATCGAACCGATGATGGGGATCGGGGGCACCCCCGAGGGCGTCATCGCCGCGGCCGCCGTGACGCGCCCGGTGGCGCATCCAGGGGAAGCTTGGCGAAGGAACGATGGGAAGCGCCAGGAGCTCGTCGCGGCCGGCGACGACCTCGACCGGGTGCTCACGACCTTGGACCTGGTCGCGGCGAGAACGTCTTCGCCGCGGCGACCGGCGTCACCGACGGCGCCCTCTGCACGGGGGCCGCTACACGAAGGAAGGCGCTGTGACCGACTCGATCGTCATGCGATCCACGCTCGGGGACGTCCGTCGCGTGGAGGTGATCAGCGCTCGAGAAGCTCTCTCTTTTCCGGCCCGCGAATATCGCTAGCCGTAGACCGGCTCGGGACCGAGACCCCGACTGGGAGGGCTGCTTCACGTCCCGACCTCGGCGGTCTGCGCACCCAAAGCGAAAGCGTCAACTGAGCGCACACTCGTCTGTGCTTACGCGAGCAATCCTGCTCGACCTCCAATTAATTCGAGCTCGCTGGACCATGGCCGACGCTTGGTCGACCTCCCCTCGGCGGCTCGGCGGCGACGACTTCGCCGCCGTCCGGGCCCGGTGCTGGCCGAGGCCGCGACTGCGGCTTCCATCTCCTCCGAGTAGGAACCGGAGCGTGCCGCACGTTGAGGCGTGCACGGTGAGGTACGCCTCCTGGGCCGCGGCGACGTTCTCTTCTTTCCCTCGCCACGCCTCGAGGGCGGGCGCCTGGAGCGCGCGGCCGTAGGAGAAGCTGAGCTCCCAAGGGTGCTCGCCCATTGTGTTCATGGCATTCAGGTGCGCGGTCGCGAGCTCGTCGTCTGGCCGCCCGACAGGAAGACGATGCCGGGCACGGCCGCGGGCACCGTCGCTTCAGGCATCGGATGGTCTGTTCGGCCACCTCCTGGACGCCTGCCTGTTTCGGTACTCCCTCCCGGACAGCACCATGTTCGGCTTGAGGAGCATGCCCTCAGCTCGACGCGCTGGAGGTAGAGCTCGTCAAAGACGGCTGCAGGGTCGCCGTAGTGACGTCATAGCAGCGCTCGATCGTGCGACCCCCGTCCATCAGGACCTCGGGCTCGACGATCGGGACGAGGCCGGCTTCCTGGGAGAGGACGGCGTAGCGCGCCGAGCGCGTGTGCTTCACGTGGATGGTGTAGTGGGTTGGGAGGCCGTCGCGATGTCGATCACGGCGCGCCACTTCGTGAAGCGGGTGCCGAGCTCGTGGTATTCGTTCAGCCGTTCGCGGAGTCCGTCGAGGCCTTCGGTGACTGTCTCGCCCGGCGCCTTCGCCAGCGGCTTGGCCCCCTTATCGACCTTGATCCCCGGCACGATTCCCTGGTGCTCGAGCAGCTGGAAAAGGGTGTGCCGTCCGAAGCGCTCTGGCGGATCGTCTCGTCGAACAGGATGACGCCAGAGATGACTCGCCGGACCTTCGGTCGTGAAGAGCAATTCGCGGTAGGCGCGCCGAGTCTCTTCGGTCGACTCGACGTTGATCGTCTTGAAGCGCTTTTCGATCGTGCCTGTGCTCTCGTCGGCGGCAGAATCCCCTTACCCTCTGCGACGAGCGTCTGTGCAATCTCTGCGAGCTCGCTGGCGGCCATGGCTCTCGTCCCTGTCCGCGTCGTTTCAGCGAGGAGTATCCCGCTTCGACGATCTCCATGCCCGTGGAGCCGTGGTCCTTCCTCAGCCGGCCAGAATCGATGACGATGAAACCTGCGAGGGGCGGCTTTGCGGCCGTCGCCCTCGTCCTCCGGGCGTGCCTAGCCGAGGTATGCTGTGATGGTCGCGAGGCGGCCTGGGAGGCCTCCGAAAGGAGCGCCAGGGCTGCGACGATGGTCGGCGTGATGACCGTGAGTATGATCGCATACTCGGACATCGTCTGGCCGGTCTGTCTCGGGTGGTCCATGAACGCTGGACGCTTTTCCTCCGATCCGGGCGGGCCGCACGCTGCTTCGTCCTCGAAGTGTGCCGGTAGGGGAGATTTCCGGCATCCCCCGGTAGAATGACTTGCGCGCGGACGTAGCTCAGTTGGTAGAGCATCAGCTTCCCAAGCTGAGGGTCGCCGGTTCGAACCCGGTCGTCCGCTCTCTGAAAGCCGCTGGAAGCCGAGGCGTTTTCAGGTCTTGAGCTCCGCTGACGGACTCGCCGAGAGCTCTCCATTGGCAAGTAATTGGCAAGCTCAGCGGCCCGAGAACGAGAGAACCCGCCGAAGCGGGTCCCTCACTGCATGGGTTTCGACGGTTGGCGGCCAAAAGTTCCCCGGCCCTTAGTCGTCGCTCAGCACGACCCCGGGTCTTGACGCATCCAAGGATGCTTTCTCAACTAAGTTCTTCGAAGGACCCGCCAGCTAGCCGAAGCGATGCCGCACGGCTACGCGAATCCCCTCTATCGCAAGAGCCGCGCCGATCACGAAAGCGGCGGCAGGATCGGCCCACCACCAGCCGAGCGTCGAGTTCACCAGGAGCGCCGCGAGGGTAATCGCCGCGAGTGCCGCAGCCGCGATAGTCAGGATGCCGTCGCCGCGAAGCGCCCCGCTCGATAGGCCCTTGGCCACGTGCAGCTTGCGGCGTCCAAGCCAGGGCAGGACGGCAAGAGAGAGCGCAGCCAGCACCACGCCAAAGGGTGATTCCTCGGCGTGTGAGCCGCCTACAAGGGCACGAATGGCCTCGACGCCGACATAGAGGCCTACAACCACCATCGCCGCTGCGATCCATCCGTGCGCCCGTCGTTCCAGACGTTCGGCGGCAGGCGGGTCGCGCTGCTCGGTCCGAAAGCGCCAGACCAAGACCACCGAGGCCGATGAGTCCAGCAGTGCGTTGAGTGCGAAGGCCGCCAGCGCCGGGCTGCTCGCAACTATCGACGCGACCAACGCCGAAGCGCCAGCTACGCCGTTCCAGCCAATTGTGAAATACGAGAGCCGGAGCGCGGAAACGAGGAGCGGCGTGCGACGGTCATCGGTGTTCGAGAGCAAGTAGCGCCTCCAGCCTGGTCGGGAACGAGGACTGATGCCGACCAGACTTCCCGGCGCGCCACCGAGAATCGTACTCGAGGCGGACCTCTTTTCCGCTCCTAGCCTTCCGCCCACCACACCAGCACCGTCGTGGACCGCCTGCGGGCCCGGGACCTGTCACTCACCAATAGCTTCGGTAAGAGCCTCGTCGGGCTCGAGTCCTCGCCCCGCGAACCTGGCCGCTTCGAACCCTTCTCCCTCCACCCGGCCGAGGTGGCGATCGAGCCACTCGCCGTCGAAGGGGCTGCGATTGAAGCCCGACCATCCCGGAGGACGTCGGCAACACCGGCGAGCCGGCCGGCCCGGCCGCTTTTCCCGTCCAAGGCAGCGAGAACGGCCACTTTCTCGAGCCCGAAGGCCAGGAGTTCCTGGTCACCGACGCGCTGCGCCGATGCAAACGTGTCGCGGATCAGCTCGCGGGCACGGTCCCAGTCACCCCGCTCGAGCGCCGCGGCCGCGAGATTGTCGGCCGCGACGGCCGCGCCCCACTCGTTCCCGTGCGCGCGGTCGAGCTCGAGGGCCTCCTCAAGGCGCGCCTCCGCCTCGTTGAGATCGCCCTGCTCGAACGCGATCACGCCGAGGTTCGTGAGCGCTCCCGCCGCCCCCGCCTCGTCACCGAGCCCGCGCCTCACGCGATGCTCTCCTCCAGGAGCGATCGGGCTCCTCGAGGTCGCCAAGGCCTCGTTGATCGTTCCCAGGCTGTTGAGCGCCCTCGCAACACGTCTTTGCTCTCCGTGTTCGCGAAAGATGGCCAGGCTGCGCTCGACGAGCTCGCGGCCCGCTCGGGCTCGCCGCGCTGGTCGAGGAGGACGCCGAGCGCATACAACGGGCGGGCGCGCAGCTCTCAGGCGCCCCTTCGGTCCGTGCGAGCAGCTCGGTCAGGCGGCTGCATCCCTCCAGAGCGTGGCCGTGCGTGTACCAGAATCAGCCGAGCGCTCCACCGAGGCGTAGGGCCGTCTCGTCGTCCTTGCTCGCGAAGGACGAGTCGAGCGCCGCGCGAAGGTTGTCGTGCTCGGCCTCGAGTCGATCGAACCAGAGGAGCTGATCGCCCGTCCGCAAGCCTGCGTCGGCCTCTTCCGCGAAGCGGGCGAACTCGAGCGCATGGCGGTCAAGGACTCCGCTTCTTCGCCGGTCTCCCCGAGGTACTCGCGCGCGTACTCACGGATCGTCGCGAGCATCGTGAACCGCGGCTCGCCCTCCTCGTCTTCGGTCTCGCTCAGGAGGCTGCGGTCGACGAGGACCCGACTCCTTCGAGCACGTCGTCCCCGCCGTCCGGATCGGCGACCCGCTCCGCGGCCTCGAGGTGAAACCACCCATGAAGACCGACAGCCGCGCATGCAGCCGGCGTTCCTCGTCGGCGAGAAGGTCATAGCTCCATGCGATCGTCTGGCGAAGGGTGCTCTGACGCCGCGGCACGCCGGCGCTGCGCGCGGCCGGGAGCTCGAGCCGGCGCTCGAGGCGGCGAAGGAGCGCCGCCGGCGGCAGCACCTTGCTCCAGGCCGCCGCGAGCTCGACGGCGAGGGGCAGCCGGTCGAGCCGCTCGCAGATCTCCGCAACGATCGGCGCGGTCTCGTCCGTCAGCTCGAAGTCGGGCCGGACCGCGCGGGCCCGCTCAACGAAGAGCATCATCGCCTCGGACTCGCCCAGGGGCGGAACGGGATACTGGCGCTCGGCGGCAATGCGGAGCGGCTCCCGGCTAGTCACTAGCAGCTTGAGACGCGGACAGGCGGCGAGAGGTCGACCAGAAGGCACGCCGCTGCGCCGACGTGCTCGAAATTGTCGAAGAGGAGCAGGCTCCGCTGCCCCGCGAGCCCGGCTTTGAGCGCCTCGGCGATCGGGAGCGTAGGCGCCTTCCTCGATCCCGAGCGCTCGGGCGAGCTCGAGGGGAACGACATCCGGGTCGGTGATCGGCGCGAGCAGGACCCCGTACACGCCGTCCGGAAACGCGTCGACGAGGTCGGCGGCGACCTGCAGCCCCAGCCGAGTCTTCCCGGTTCCGCCCGGGCCCGTCGACGTGACCATCCTCGTGTCCTCGCAAAGGAGGAGCGTCTTGACGGCCTCGAGCTCTTGGTCGCGGCCGAGGAGGGGCGTCGGCTGGGCGGGAAGGTTCGTGGTGCGGCCCTCGAGCGTCCGCGGCGGGGGAAATCGACCGGTATCCCGGCGATGCAGAGCTGGTGTAGGCGCTGCGGCCGGCTGCAGGTCCTTGAGCCGGTGCTCTCCGAGGTCGCGGAAGGTGAGCCCGCCGAGCTCGGCGGGGAGCAGGTCGCGTGTCGTCTGGGAGAGGAGAACCTGGCCGCCGTGGGCCGCCGTCGTCACCCGCGCTGCTCGATGCATGTCGATGCCGACGTAACCATCGGCGGTCACGGTCGGCTCCCCGGTGTGGAGCCCGATTCGGACACGAATGACCGCATCATCGGGCCAGTCGTGAGAGGCGAGCGCTAGCTGCGCTTCGGCTGCGGCGGTCGCCGCCGCGCCAGGCCCCGGCGAAGGCAAGGAAGAAGGCATCGCCCTCGGCACCGAGCTCGTTGCCTCCGCGCGCCGCGAAGACCTCGCGCAGGATGCGGTTATGGTCGGCGAGGAGGCCGGGCCAGCGATCGCCGAGTCGTTCGGCGAGCGCCGTCGAGCCTTCGATGTCCGTGAAGAGCAGCGTGACAGTAGTCGGCGGCAGCTCCACTTTTGCGACGTTAGCTGTCGCGGCGCTCTGAGGGTCAAGATCGGCGGGCATCGTCAGGGAGCTCATCGAAGCGATTCGCGCGGCCCGCTGAAGCCGCTCTCGCGCGATCGGTCCGGCCTGTGCCTTACGCGCGAGTGGCGCTGTGAAGGGTGACTTCTTCCTTCAGACCCTTGAGCGCGACCGGCCCGATCGGCTCGAACCTCACACCGTCGGAGCCCGAGCACTCCCTCACCTCCTTGCTTACGAGCACCTCGCCAGGCCGGGCGTATTCGACGATGCGAGCTGCGACGTTCACCGTTCGGCCGAAGTAGTCGCCGCCGCGAAAGATCACACGCCCGGCATTGACGCCGGCCCCGCCCCCGTCCGCGCCTACATCGACGAGTTGCTCCCCGACGTGCTGGAAGGGCGGATCGAGCCGGGACGCGTCTTTGACCGCACCGGGTCGATCGAGGACGTCCCCAACGGATACCGCACGATGAACGATCGCGAAGTCCTGAAGGTCCAGATCACGTTCTAGGACGACCCATTGTCGACAACGACCATTCCGACCATGACGCTGAACAACGGCGTTGAGATGCCCGCCTTCGGGCTCGGCGTTTCCAGAGCCCGCCGGAGGAGAAGACGCGGTCGAGGCCGCGATCGCGAGCGGCTACGCGCTCGTCGACACAGCTGCCGCCTCCGGCAACGAGCGTGAGGTCGGCGAGGCGATCCGGCGCTCCGGGATCGACCGCGGCCAGATCTTCATCGTCGGCAGGGTCTGGATGCGCATCGGTCGACGGCGCCCAACCTGTGGGCGCCGGCCTCGGCGCCAAGCGCGACAGCCCGGGCAACGAGGGGCGGGTGCGCGTTTGTCGACTCACGGGGCGTTTGCGGTCGGACTCTCGCACGACCATCCCGCTCCGCCGCCCGTCGCCTGCTTGCCGACTGAGGAGAGCCAGCCCGTGCCGGAGCACGACGAACTCGAGCTAAGCGAAATCGTCCAAGCGGAACGCTGCGAGACGAACTAGAGCACCACCAGGCAGCAGAACGACCAGAATCAGAGACCAACACCTCGCGACTAGCGAGACGAACGCACGGCTCGACGTTCGAGATCCGCGTCCCAACCCGCCGACCGAGTTAGTGCACCCCACAGGATCGCGTGCCCCGTTCTGCGCGCACGCTGGGCCGTGCGCGAGTTCCTCTCGCTCGAGCCGCCCACGTGCCCGGCACGCGTGGTGGTGCGCGTCTACGCCGCCCAGCGGAAGCCGGTGGCCTCGGGGCGCGGCGCCAGCGGGCTGGCCGGCAGGCCGCCCGGCGGGTCGTCCTCGTTGTAGGCGCTCGGCGCCACGTCGTTGGGCGCGTCGGCGTGGAACAGCGCGGCGAGCAGCTCGATCTGCCCGCGGCCCACGCCCAGCTCGCCCATGCCGCCGCCGTACATCGGCCGCCGCTCCCGCGCGCAGCGCGCGTAGACCTCGAACAGCGCGCGCAGGCTGCCGATCCGCGACGGCTTGACGTTCACCACGCGCGCGGCCAGCGGCGTCGCGCCGATGTCCTCGGCGCTGCGGATCGGCGAGTCGTAGGACACGCGCTCGAGGTGATCGCCGAGCCGCTGCGCGATCTCGGGCAGGTCGTGCGGGTCCTCCAGGTAGGCGTCCGGGAACGCGGCGAGCACGTGGTCGTACAGCGCGCCCAGCGCCTCCGGATCCTCGACCTCGAAGCCGTACTGGCCCTTGAAGTCGATCGTGTCGACCGCGCCGGTCGCCGCGACCTCGTCGACGAGCGCCGGCGCCCAGGTCGCCTCCGCGTCGAGCTTGAAGCGCACACCGGGGGAGCGGGCGAGCCGCCGGCGCACCGGCTCGATCGAAGGCTCCTTGCCGAGGCCGAGCGAGTTGACGAAGCGCACCGGCTGCGGCTCCAGCCCGAGCACGTCGTGCAGCGAGCGGCCGGCCTGGCGCAGCGCGAGGTCGAGCGCCGCCGACTCGAACGCCCAGTTGCGGAAGCGCAGCGCCACGTCCCACTCCGGCGGCTCCGGCCACAGCTCGAGCGTGGCGAGGTGGTCGCAGAAGCCGGCCAGCGTCCACTCGCCCTCGAGCGGCAGCGAGGGCCGCGTCTCGTGCAGCGCGGTGCCGTCCTCGCGGAACACCGAGACGTCCTCGCCCAGCCCGTCGGCGCCGGCGCCGACGAGCCGCACGTGCGTCGTGATGCGCTCGAACTCGTAGGCGAGGACGGCGTGCAGGCGGTCGTACTCGCACGCCTCGATGACGAGCGGCAGCTCCGCGAGCCGCGGCCACAGCGACTCGCCGTTCATCGTTGGCGCTCGCGGGGTTCACCGCCGTCATTGTTTCATCAGGCCTCGCCGTAGACCCGGCGGCGGCCGCCCCGCTTGGCGGGCCTCGCGCTCCGTCTCCGGGCGCGCGCTGGGGCGCAACACGTAGAGCGCCACGGCGACCGCGACCAGCGAGAGGCGCAGATGTCCCGGTCTTCGAGGGCCATGAGCGCCGTGCCGCACCGGGAGCTCTGGCAGGCTCTGCGCATCCAAGCCTGCCACCTACGAGGAGGGGAATCATGCGGGTAACCGGCATAACCGCGAACCTCCCGGTTGCCGACATAGCGACTGCGAGCGAGTTCTACCGGGAGTACCTGGGGCTGAGCGTGGAGGCGTTGAACCTCGGCTGGGTGGCCAGGTACGCCTCATCGGACGGGCGGGCCTCGGTCCAGCTCGTAACCGGCGATGCCAGCGCGCCGCAGGATTCCGTCATCTCGGTCCACGTCGGCGCCGACGTGGACGAGGCATACGCCGAGGCTCGCCGGCGTGGGTACGAGATCGTACATCCGCTCACCGATGAACCTTGGGGCGTGCGGAGATTCTTCGTCCGGGCCCCTGATGGCAACATCATCAACATCGTCAGTCATTCAGACGAATAGGCCGACAGGCGCTTCTGCGCGTTCAGCGGCGACGGCTTCGGGCGGTGCGTTTGGTGCAGCTGGTGAACGCGCCACTCCAGATCGCTGCGAGCTCGACTGGTCGGACGCTATGGGCGCCGTCGTCTTCATCGCCTTCCTGGCCTGGGTGTTCGCAGCGAGCGTTTCCCTCGTCCTGGCGATGCCGCGTGGCCAGATCCCGGCTGACCGTCGGGCTTGAGCGGAACGTAACTGAGTCAGCCGAGACGCGCTTCACGGCGAGTTCGCCCGCCGGACCAAAACGTGAGAGAGTTGGGCGAGTAGGACCGGGTCGAGTGCTCGGGTTGTCTGATCGCGTGCCCAAGGAGGCGAGCAGTGGAACAGAGACCGTCGCCGAGCAGGAGCGAGCGTCGGACACGGAGCGCAGGCATCTCACGGTCTTCTTCTGCGATCTCGTCGAATCGACTGCGCTCAGCGAGCAGCTCGACCCGGAAGATCTCGTCGAGCTCATCGCCGCATACCACGCCGCCTCAGCCGAGGTGATCGAGCGCTTTCACGGCCACGTCGCGCAGTACCAGGGCGACGGCGTTCTCGCCTACTTCGGGTATCCCCACGCACAGGGCGACGACGCCGTCCACGCCGTTCGCGCTGGGCTCGACATCGTCCGCGCCGTCCAGGGCTCTCAGGGCCCCGACTCGACGGCGCCGAGGTGCGCCTTGCCGCCCGTGTCGGCATCCACACAGGCATCGTGGTCGTGAGCGAGATGGGAGCGGGCAGGCGGCGTCAGTCCCTCGCCGTCGGAGACACCGTGAACGTGGCGGCGCGGTTGGAGAAGCTCGCCGACCCGGGAACGGTCGTCGTCAGCGCGGCAACCGAGCGTTCGACGCGCGGGTATTCGGCTTCGCGACGATGGATGCCGTAAGGGTCAAGGGCATCGCCGAACCGATCATCGTCTATCGCGTCGCCGACGACGCGGGCATCCGCACTCGCCTCGCGCTCGCTGCGGCTACCGGCCTCACGCCGCTCGTGGGCCGCGAGCGGGAGCTCGAGACTATGGAAGAGCGCTGGCGGCTAGCGTGCGAGGGGACAGGTCAGGCGGTCCTCGTCTCCGGCGAGCCGGGATTGGAAGTCGCGTCTCGTCCACGAGCTGGGCCGGCGAGTCGGCGACGAAGGGACTCGCCTGGTCTTCCAGGCATCTCCCTACTACGCGAGTAGTGCGCTCCATCCCGTGATCGAGGAGCTCCAGCGAATGTTCCGGATCGACGGCAAGCGAGCGACGAAGGCATTCTCGTCCGCCTGACGGAAGAGCTCGAGTTGCAGGGGGTTTCGGTCGAAGAGACACGCCCTGCTCTCGCCTCGCTGCTCTCCATCGCCGAGTCCAGTGATGCGACGCGCGAGCTTGCGCCCCAGGAACAGAAGCGGCAGACGTTCGCGGCATTGAGGGCCTTGATGGCGGCGGAGCCCGGCAGCGTCGCGTTCTCGCCGTCTTTGAGGACATCCATTGGGCCGACCCGTCGACCCTCGAGCTGCTCGGCCTCATGCTTACGGACGCGCCCACGCAGCGCGTCCTCATCGTCATGACCGCGAGGCCCGAGTTCGAGCCGCCATGGCCGGCCGACACGACGTTCGCAAGGCTGAGCCTCGCACGCCTGGAAGGAAACGAGGTCGACGAGCTCATGGCCGCTGTCCTCGGTGGGGAAGCCTGCCGAAAGGCGTGCGGGCCGAGGTTGCCGAACGAGCCGCAGGTGTGCCCCTCTTCATCGAGGAGACGCTCAAGATGATCCTCGAGTCCGGGCCGGGCGAACGCCGGCCATACCCGGCACCCTCCAGAACCTGCTCACGGCTCGTCTCGACGGCCTCGGCGACACGAAGGAGCTCGCTCAGCTCGCCTCGGTCGCCGCACTCGGAGGCGAGTTCAGCTTCGAGTTGCTTCGCTCCGTGACCCAGTCAGATAAAGCAAGGCTGAAGGAGGCGCTGGACAAGCTCGTGCGCGGGGAGCTCCTGTACGAACGCGGCACCCTCAGCGACCCGGTGTACGTGTTCAAGCATGCCCTCATTCGGGAGGCGGCGTACGGGTCGCTCCTGCGCTCGGCGCGCAGAAGCTTCCATGACCGCATCGCCCGGCTCTCGAGGAAGCGTTCCCAGAGAGGGTCGAGAACGACGTCGAGCTGATCGCCCAGCACCTGACGGAGGCGGGACGGACGCTCGACGCGATCCGCTACTGGCAGCTGTCCGGGGAGCGAGCGTTGCGTGCATGGGCAACTGGAGGAGGCCGCCACTCAGTTCGAGAAAGGCCTCGAGCTCTTGACGTCTCTGCCGGAGAGCCAGGAAACCCAGGAGCTCGAGCTCGCATTCCAGCTTGGCCGCGGGACAGCCCTCATGGCCGCGCGCGGCTACGCGGCGCCTGAAGCCGAGGCGGCGTACGTGCGCGCCGAAGCTCTCAGCGGCGAGATCGCTGATTCTTCGCGACTCGCCCCGGCGCTCTACGGACTCGGCGCGTTTTATGCCTCCACGGGGCAGCCAGGGAAAGCCTACGAGTACGGCCGCCGTCTGCACGCCGTGGCCGACGCCCTCGGCGATCCCGACGTGCTGATGGAGGCAAACGTCATTCTCGGCATTGCGCAGTACTTGCGAGGAAATTCCGTGGCGGCCGAGTCGCGTTTCGAGCATGTGCTCGCCCGTTGGGAGCCCGAAAAGCACCGCGACCACATCTTCTCCTACGGGCAAGAGCCGGGTGTCGTGAGCCTGGCGATGACCGCGCTCACTCGCGGATGGCTCGGTCGCCTCGACGAGGCGCTCGGGTTTGCGGGTGAGGCCGAGCTGAGGGGCCGCGAAGTCGCACACCCGCTCACGTTCGCCTACACACTCGCCGCCATCGGCATCCTCTACCAGTTGGTCGGCGACGTCGAGCGGGCCGAGGGCACAGCCCGAGAGCTCGTGACCGTGACGAGCGAGCATGCCCTTCCCATGTGGCTCGCATGGGGACGAACCATGCGCGGCTGGGCGCTCCTCGAGCGCGGACGAGCCGAGGAAGGGATGGCGGAGATCACGGTCGGTATGGCGGGTGCCGAGGTTGCTCATTCCTCGGTGATGAAGATCCACTTTCTGAGCCAGCTCGCTGAAACGTTCGGCAGGCTTGGGTACGTCAGCGAGGGAGTCGCCATGGTCGAGGAGGGTTTCGCAGATCTCGGGCCGACGGACGAGCGAGTGTCCGAGGCAGAACTTCACCGGTCGCGCGGGCTACTTCATCTCGCCGGCAAGGGCGAATCGGTCGCGGCCGAAGCGTGCTTCCGGCAGGGGATCGAGGTGGCCCGCCGGCAGCAGGCGCTCCTGCTCGAGCTCCGCTCGGCCACGGCCCTCGCCGAGCTCCTAGCCGGCGAGGAGCGAGCCGGGGAAGCGCGCGTGGTTCTGGAAGACGTGACCGGTCGCTTCACGCAGGGGCTTGGAACCCCAGTACTCCAGAGTGCGAGCGACCTGCTCGAGCGGATCGGCGGCGCCCGCGGCTAGTGCTCGTCTTCGCCTCGTAGTGAAGAGGAACGAATTCAGCTTTTCGTTTACCGGAGCGGGCTAAGGCCGCAGCGAGGTTCCGGATATGTCCCGAGAAGACCTTGTTAAGATCCGCTGAATGGTTCCCGAGGCCCCGCTCGAACAGAAAGCAGGCGGGCTCGTGCCCGGCGGGGAGGGATGGTTCGTCGTGAACTCGCGAGAGGCACGCTGGCGCAGTGCCGACGGACGAGGGGCGCAGGTCTCCTTCGATGGGTGGCCAGACGGGTATTTCCCGCAAATCGGAATCGCTCTCTTTGTGCTCGGGCCCGGTGAGCCGATCGGGATGTACCACTGGGAAGCCGACCAGGAGGACTTTCTTGTGCTCTCGGGCGAGGCGCTACTACTCATCGAAGGCGGCGAGCGCCGCTTACGCCAGTGGGACTTCGTCCACTGTCCCCCCGGGACGAAGCACATCATTCTCGGCGCCGGAGATGGGCCTTGCGCCGTGCTGGCCCTCGGCGCACGGGAGCATCAGGACACTGACGAGTGGGGCGCCTACACCGTTGATGAGGCTGCGCTCCGCCACGGCGCCGGCGTGGATCAGGAGACGACTGAGGCGGAGGAGGCATACGCGAGGCTTCCGCATCGCGAGCCGACGCGGTACAAAGAGGGCTGGCTTCCCGGTCCTGAGAACGCCTAGGTCGAGTGACGCAGCGCCACGAGAAATTCCGTGCGAGGGCAGTCCCGCAAGCGGCCTAGGCTTCGCCCTCGGTTGGTTCCAGCAGCTCGTCCAAAAGTGCGCCCCGTCGCTTGCGAGCTGAGACCCCTCGGTCGGGTGACGCTTAGCGGCCCAGAATGCGGAAGACTACGGGTCCAGTCTCTGTCGGCGCCTTTCGCATCCTGATCAGCCCCTCCCGGCTCGCGCCCGAGCTCGGAGAGGCGCTCGGCCGCGCCGGCTGCCTCGTGCAGGACGGGGGTGAGGGTGTCCTCGTCGTCCAGGCCGCGGCGCCGACGCGCGAGCAAGCCGAGCGAGAGCTTCGCCTCTACGTGGCGAGCTGGCTCGCGCTGAACGAGGGCGCCGAGGTCGAGGTCGACCCCGAGCCCGAGCTCGACTAGGCGCTCTGGGCAGCGATCGGCGCGCTGCCCCGCTCCTCCGCGACGAACGCAGCGACGATAATCGGGTCGAACTGGGTTCCCGCGCAATGGCCGAGCTCCGCGAGTGCCTGGGCGGGGGAGAGCCGTGTCCCGTAGACGCGCTCGGTGGTCATTGCGTCGTAGGCGTCTGCCACGAAGATGATCCGGGCTCCGAGGGGAATCGTCTCGCCCGCCAGGCCTTCGGGGTAGCCCTGGCCGTCCCAGCGCTCATGGTGGTGCAGGACCCAGGTCGTGATCGGCTCGACTCCGAGGGATTGCAGCATGCGGAAGCCGATCTGGGGGTGCCGCTCGAGGACGAGGCGCTCCGAGTCGGAGAGTGCGTCCGGCTTACGGAGGATCTCCTCGGGGATCGCGAGCTTGCCGAGATCATGCAGTCGGCCGGCGAGACGGACGAGCTGGATGTCCTCGGAGGAGAGCCTAAGGCGGCTGGCGATCTCGGCGGCAAGCTCACCGACCGCGTGCGAGTGGCTGCCCGTATAGGCGTCCCGGGCGTCGACGGCGTAAGCAAGCGTCGCCGCAGCGCGGAGGCGCGCCTCCCGGTCGGGCCCCTCGGCGAGCTTGTGGAGCTCTGCGATATCGACCAACTCGGGATGGAAGAGGCGCGCCCTGCCCTTGCCGGCACGTTTCGCCTCGTAGAGAGCTTTGTCCGCCGCCTGAACGAGCTCTCCCCGGTCGGAGGCGTGGCGCGGGTAGGTTGCGATTCCGGCCGAGACGCTTGTCTGCAGACCGGGCTCGAGCTTCGTTCCCGCCACCCGCTGCACGATCTTCTCGGCCGCCGTTATGGCGTCTCTCTCCTCGGTTCTCGTCATGATCAGGGCGAACTCGTCGCCGCCGATCCGGAACGCCTCCTCGCTCTGCCGGAGCTCGCCCGCCAGGCGTGCGAGCACGCGGTCTCCGACCGGATGGCCGCGAAGGTCGTTGATCCGCTTGAAGTCGTCGATATCAATGAGACAGAGGCTCACGGCGCTGCCGGCCTCGCCTGCCTCGGCGAGCACAGCGTCGAGGCGGTCGTGGAAATGACCGTGGTTCCCGACGCCCGTCAGCGGGTCGATCGATGCGAGCCGCATCGCCTCGACGGCGCGATGGACCGAGCGTTGGTAGAGGGCTATCGCGATTAGGGGTCCGGTCAGGGCCCCTGCGAGGAAGGGCGAGCGCTGCCAGATCACCGCCAGCATGAGCGTGACCGACGCCATGATCACGAAGGGAATCACGGTCCAGCGCACGTAGCCGTAGGCAACTCGTTCGTACCGCTCGCGGCCGCTCCTAGCAACCACTGCCGCCAGGAGCCCGACGTTCACGACATAGAACGCGAGCGAGCCGAGAGCCGCTTCCAGGATGAGCCCCTGCAAGCCGTCCAACGGCACGACCGCGGTCGCGCCCCCCGCGGCGGCGGCGGCGAGCGCGTAGAGGGCCGTGTTGTAGACGACGCGGCTGGGAAGCTGACGGCGCCTGATGCTCTCGACGAGCAGCATCGTCGTGAAAGCGAGCACTGTCGCGGCGGACCAGTCATAGATGACTGCCGTCCCGACGATGAAGACGTTGGCAAGGGATGTCTCACTCTTGTCCTGGTACACATCTTCGATAGGGACCGGGAACGCCTCGACGAAAGCCGCTGCTGCAAAGAGTGCGAGTAGGCCCAGAAGCTCCCCGGCGTCAGGCGCGGATCGGGCGAACACCACCGTTGCCGCTATCGCGACGACGGCCCCCGCAAGCGCGACCGGAACGACGATCGGCAGAAGCCAGATCGTCTCCCGGGGAACTCCGCGAAGGAGCGGCCTCAGAGGCATAGGTCTGCCCTCTTCGCCCCTACGTCCAGGTCCATCCGTCGAGCTGTCCGCCCACGATCGCGATCAACACGACGAGCGTCACTATGAGAATGCGTGTCCGCCTCCCGTGGAGCATGTCGTTACCCCCTTGTCCGGCCGGGGGCCGCTCCCGGGCATTTATTTAGAGCAAAGGAAGTATTGCATCCGGCCGGGCCACCCCGGCATCCCTCTAAGTGGTGATTGGCGTTGCTTACGGCGAGCGCCGCCTCTCCACGGTTCCTTCGACGCAGATACCCAGAAAAGACGGAGGAACACCCCGATACGGTGACAGCGCGGCGGCCTCGGGAACCGGCCTACGATCGCCAGATGGCAGTCGTGACACCGCCTGCAGTGCCAACCAGCCTTCCGCGCCGGCTGCTCGGCCGAACGCCCGCACCGCTGCTCGTGATCGGAGCCGCCCTCTCCGTCCAGTGTGGCGCTGCGCTCGCGACGACGCTCTTCGAGGAGGCAGGTGCGCTCGGGGCCGTCTGGTTGAGGCAGGCCTTCGGTGCGGTGATCCTCGTCGCCCTGAGCCGGGGCTCCCTTCGACGTCTGCGGGGGCGTCCGCTTATGCCCGTGCTCGCGCTCGGCGGGATCCTCGCCGTCATGAACTCGCTCTTCTACGAGTCGATCGACCGCGTTCCGCTCGGGGTCGCCGTGACCGCCGAGTTCCTGGGCCCGCTCTTCGTCGCGGTGCTTGGATCGCGCCGCATCGAGGACTTTCTCTGGGTCCTGCTCGCCGGCGCAGGCGTGGCGCTCCTGGGGAGCCCGAGCGTCGACGTCGACCACATCGGACTCTTGCTCGCGCTCGGCGCCGGCGGGTGCTGGGCCCTGTACATCGTGGTTGGCAAGCGGCTCACGTCGACCTGGCCGCTCCTGGACGGGCTGACCATCGCGATGCTGGTTGCGGCCGTCCTGATCGCCCCGCTCGGGATTGCGTCCGCAGGTGTTGAGCTTCTGGATCCGTCCCTGCTCGCGGTCGCGGTCGTCGTCGCGCTCCTGGCCTCGGTCGTTCCTTACCTCCTCGAGCTGAGCGCCCTGCGCCGCATCCGCGTCTCCGCCTTCGGGATCCTGATGAGCCTCGAGCCAGCGGCCGCTGCACTCGCGGGCGCCCTGATCCTCTCGCAGCGGCTCACTCTGCTCGAGTCGGTGGCCGTCGTTCTCGTGATCGCCGCTTCCGTCGGGGCCAATCGGCGCGCGGCCGCAGCTCCTCCACCCGCCTGATTAGCCTAACCTGCGTCTGGGCACGAAAGAACAATGGCAACCGAGCAATCTCTGCGAGCACAGATCGACGCGCTCCTGGACAGGGGAGAGGACCAGGGGTGCCTGCACATCTCCGAGCTCTACCAGTTCGTGCAGCTACACGAGCTCGACGAGGCGGGGGTGGAAGAGCTCTACGACCTCATCGAGTCGCGAGGCTTTGAGGTCACGGACGACTGTGCACGCGAGGAGAGCGTCCCGGCGGCGTACCTGAACGGCGAGCTCGCCATGGCGACGACCGACGCGCTCCAACTCTTCCTGAACGAGGTCGGGCGTCATCCGCTTCTGACCGCGCTCGAGGAGGTGGAGCTCGCGAAGCGGATCGAGCGCGGCGACAAGGCAGCGAAGGACCGGATGATCAATTCCAACCTGCGGCTGGTGGTCTCGATCGCCAAGAAGTACCAGGGCCACGGGCTGTCACTGCTCGACCTGATCCAGGAAGGCATCATCGGCCTGATCCGGGCCGTCGAGAAGTTCGACTGGCGGCGGGGCTACAAGTTCTCCACCTACGCCACCTGGTGGATCCGCCAGGCTGTGCAGCGC
Source organism: uncultured Actinomycetes bacterium (assembly GCA_963722715.1). Taxonomy (GTDB): domain Bacteria; phylum Actinomycetota; class Thermoleophilia; order Gaiellales; family Gaiellaceae; genus DASQGA01. The sequence goes on from CAVROA010000020.1 coordinate 114,353, forward strand.
GGCGTTGCGAACAAGGCGCGCACGATCCGGATCCCGGTGCACATCGTCGAGCGGGAGCAGAAAATCTCGCGGGCCGAGCGTGAGCTGTGGGCGAAGTTGGAGCGCGAGCCGACCGACAAGGAGATCGCGAAGGCGACGAAGCTGCCACAAAAGCAAGTGCGCGAGGCGCGGGAGGCGGCTCGGGTCGTCGCGAGCCTCGACAAGCCGGTGGGTGAGGGGAAAGACACATCGTTCGGCGACCTGGTCGCGGGCGAGTCGCCCGAGCCGTCGGAGGAGGTGCACGTGAGCCTCGGAGAGCAGGCGCTCCGGCACGCCGTCGGGGAGCTTCCCGAGAGGGAGCGCGAGGTGATCAAGCTCCGCTACGGCATGAACGGCGACGCCGGGCCGGTATCGCTCGAGGAGATCGGGCGCAGGCTCGGTGTTACGCGCGAGCGCGTGCGGCAGATCGAAGCGCGGGCGCTGGAGCGCCTCTCCGAGCTCCGGGAGCTCGAGTCGCTGCGCGAAGCCGCATAAGCCTGAAAACCTCCGCCATCGAACATATGTTCTATAGTGCTCGGATGGCTAGGGCGCAGTACCTCGAGGAGAAATGTAAGAACGCGCTGAACCGCGTGCACGAGTCGAGTCGCGTTCCTTTCCGGTGGACCGTGAACCCCTATCGGGGCTGCACGCACAGCTGCCACTACTGCTTCGCACGTGCCTACCACGCCTACCTCGACCTCGGGGTCGGCGAGGATTTCTCCTCCAAGATCGTCGTGAAGATCAACGTCGTTGAAGCTCTCCGGCGCAACCTGGCATCGCCGGGCTGGGAGGGCGAGACGATCGCGATGGGCACGGCAACCGATCCGTACCAGCACTGCGAGGGCCGGTACAGGCTGACGCGAGGCGTTCTCGAGGCACTGGCGGACTTTCAGAACCCGCTCTCGATGCTCACGAAGTCCACGCTCATCCTTCGTGACCTCGACGTCTACCGGCGGCTAAACGAGGTCGCAGGTCTCAGCGTCTCGATGAGCGTAGGCATGCTCGATGAGGCGGTGCGGCGCGTGGTTGAGCCCGGAACGCCTCCGGGGCGCAAACGGCTCGAGATCCTCGGGCGCTTCGCCGACGCGGGCATTCGCACCGGGGTTCTCGTCGCGCCAATCCTGCCGGGGCTGACCGACGACGAGGAGCGTCTGGATGAGGTGATCGCCGCGTGTGCGTCGGCGGGGGTCCAGTGGGCGACGCCCATCGTCCTACACGTCCGCCCCTCGATCCGGGAGCACTTCATGCCATGGATGGAGCGCACGTATCCATGGCTCTATCCGCGCTACGTGGAGCTGTACGGGCGGCGGGCATACGCCCCGAAGGCGTACCAGCAGGAGGTCTCGGAGCGTTTCGCTCGCCTGCGGCTCCGGCATGGCCTGGGCTCGACCAGCAGGAGGGAGACGAGGCCGCGGCCGGACTCACGCGCCGACCGCCAGCTCGCCCTCGCGGTGTAGCAGGCGGCCGTACCGGCCACAATGCGTGCGTGCCGCTTCGGATTGAGGACTACGCGCTCATCGGCGACTCGAGATCGCGGCCCTCGTCGGGCGCGATGGATCGATCGATTGGCTCTGCTTGCCCGGTTCGACTCGGGCGCGTGTTTCGCGGCGCTCCTCGGCGGCCGGGGCACGGGCGGTGGCTCGTCGCGCCGGCTGGCGAGGCGCGGCCATCGGCGGCGCTATCGGGACGACACGCTCATCCTGGAGACCGAATTCGAGACGGCCGAGGGAGTCCGTCGGGGTCATCGACTTCATGCCGCCACGCAAGCGCGCCCCGACGTCGTGCGGATCGTCGAAGGCCTGCGCGGGCGGGTCGCGATGCGCATGGAGCTCATCGTCCGCTTCGACTACGGCTCGCATGGTCCCCTGGGTCGGCGGGTCGACGACGCGCTGCGCGCGATCGCAGGGCCGGACGAGCCTCTGCTTGCGGACGCCGGTGCGACGACGCGCGGCGAAGACATGACGACGGTGGCCGAGTTCACCGTGTCGGAAGGCGAGCAGAGTGCCGTTCGTTCTCACCTGGTACCCGTCGCACGAGCCGCTGCCCGCGAGCTCGATGCCGGGAGAGCCCTGGACGAGACCGAGGCCTGGTGGCAGCACTGGGCGACGCTGCACGCTACGGGGCCCCTAGCGCGACGACGTCATGCGCTCGCTGATCGTCCTGAAGGCGCTGACCTACGCGCCGACCGGCGGCATCGTCGCGGCGCCGACGACCTCGCTGCCGGAGCAGCTCGGCGGCGTGCGAAACTGGGACTACCGCTACTGCTGGCTGCGCGACGCGACCTTCACGCTCGACGCCCTGCTAACGCCGGCTACACGGACGAGGCGCGCGCCTGGCGCGACTGGCTGCTGCGCGTCGTCGCCGGCGATCCGGCCAGATCCAGATCATGTACGGCCTCGCGGGCGAGCGGCGGCTTGACCGAGTTCGAGGTGCCCTGGCTCCCCGGCTACGAGGGCTCGCGGCCGGTCCGGATCGGCAACGCCGCCTGCGAGCAGATCCAGCTCGACGTCTACGGCGAGGTCATGGACGCGCTCTACCACGCCGAGGAGCTCGGTCTCGAGGCCGAGACGCGGCCTGGGCGTCGAAAGCTGCTCGATCACCTGGAATCGGAGTGGCGGGAGCCGGACAGCGGGATCTGGGAGGTGCGCGGCCCCCGCCGTCACTTCACCCACTCGAAGGTGATGGCCTGGGTGGCCGTCGATCGGGCAGCGCGTGCGGTGCACAGTCACGCCGACGGGTCGGTCGACCGTGGCGGCGCCTGCGCCGAGATCCATGAGGAGGTCTGCGCCAGGGATTCGACCGGAACTGAACTCGTTCGTCCAGTTCTACGGTGGGAAGGAGCTCGACGCGAGCCTCTTGCTCATGCCCCTGGTCGGGTTCCTACCCCCGTCCGACGAGCGCGTGCGGGGGACGGTCGAGGCGATCGAGCGGGACTCTGCGAGAACGGCTTCGTGATGCGCTACCGGCACGACGAGGAGACAGATCGCGTCGACGGGCTGCCGCCGGGCGAAGGAGCTTTCCTTCCGTGCACATTCTGGCTGGCCGACAACCTCAACCTGATCGGACGGCACGACGACGCGGTGGCGCTCTTCGAGCGGTTACTCGGGCTTCGAAACGACGTCGGCCTCATCTCGGAGGAATACGACTCGGAGAACGAGCTCCTCGTCGGAAACTTTCCGCAGGCGTTCACCCACGTCGAGCTCGTCAACACCGCGATGAATCTCTCCCAGTCGGAGGATCGCCCCCTGGCCCGGTGGGAGCGCTTTCGCCAGCTTGGCGCGAAGCGGAATTGACCGGGCGGGCTCGTCTTCCCCTGTTTTGGCGTTTTGTCGCCGGGTAGGGGAAATCCAGCGACCAAAGGAGCAGAACATGGAACACGTCAGAGACGTCATGACGCAGAACCCGACTAGTTGCGATCCCTCGGCCACTGTTGTCGCGCCTCGAAGGTGATGGCCAAGGAGGACGTCGGCTCGGTCCCGGTGGTCAAGGACGGCCGGCTCGCCGGCGTCGTCACCGACCGCGACATCGTCGTGCGGGTACTCGCTGAGGGCCGCGATCCAACTCGACTACGGTCGGGGAGATCGCCTCCAGCGACCTCGAGACCGTCTCGCCGGACGACGACCTCAACACGGCGCTGCGGAAGATGGCGTCGAGCAAGGTCCGCCGGCTTCCGGTCGTCGATGGCGACGAGCTCGTCGGCATCGTCGCGCAGGCCGACGTGGCACGCCAGGGAAACGATTCAGAGACCGGACAGGTCGTCGAGGAGATCTCGAAGCGGTCCTAGTCCGAGTACGACCAGCATCGACGAGGGGCGGCTCCGGCCGCCCTTCGCCGTTCTACGGTGTTCGCCGCGTCCAGAGGACGGCGGCGAGGACGACGCTCAAGGTCGAGACGACGAGTCCGACGATCCACGCAGCGACCTCCTGGTGCCGAGGATCGCCGCGAGCGCGGTTCCGACCCCGATGACCCCGAGGGTCATGGCGACACGGACGGTGACTCGCTCCACGGCGCGGGTTCGGCCGTGCTCGCCGGCCGGTGCGTCGCGCTCGCTCTTCCGTCCGAACCGGGCCACGAAGCGACTCTATCCGGTCGGGACGACGGCCCTAGGCCGATCACCCCGCGCGAACCATCCGTAGCGAATCCCACGTGATACGGAGGATCACGAAGCCTGTCTATCCCGTCTCCCGGATGCGTCGTGTGGTGGCTCACGACGACTGGAGCCTGGACCTAGAATGCGCCTTGGCTACCGCGAATGCGATGCCGCCGAAGCCGATGAGCACTTCCGCGATCCACATCCAGGGATACTCGAGGAGCAGGCCGCCGTCGCCCCAGATCCCGGCCCGCCCCAGGAGCAGCACGATCAACGGCTCGCAGACGAATGCGAGCCCGACCGCGATTGGGGCGGCCAGCAGCCATCGCGACGCCCACATCCCGCCGAGCGCGCCGTAGATCGCGCCGCTAGCGAGCCCCCACATCTCGTAGACCCGGCCTGATCCCAACGTCAGCGTGAGATCGGTGTACCACGGGTGGGGGCCGAGATCGAGGATCGCCGCCTCGGCCAGGTAGAAGCCGAAGAAAGCTGCGAGCGTCGTGGCAAGGCCAACCAGCGCGGCGTGCCACACGCGCGAGTAACGCGTCCCGGCCAGGAACGGCACGAGCACCCAGGGAGCGCTGGTGTTTCCCAACGCGTTGCGCACACCCGTGTCCTGCCCCTTGATGACGGCGACCAGAACGCCAAAGGCGATCCCGGCGAGCAGGAGCTGTCCGAACTTTCGACCACCGCTCATCGAAGCGTGAGACGCTAACAGGCGCGTGCGATGCGATCTCTCGTTCCCGCTCCTGGGTAGTTGGTCAGTAAGGCGTTCAGAACGTTGTCTTGTCGGCTGACGTAACCGCCTGGGCGATGGACTAGGATGCTGGGTCTTAGACCCGTGAACCGAGGAGAATCGCCCTGATCGCCTGGTGGCTCTCCTCGTTCGGTGACTCGGAGATCATCGTCGCGGGACGCTCGAAGCGGTCGAGCGCCTCGCGCAGCGGCTCCGCGCGAAGCGTTCCCTCTCCGTAGGGCAGATGCTTCGTCTCGTTCCTGTTCGCGTACTGGATCGCCGAGAAGTGGATATGGAACGACGCCTCGGGCTCGAGCAGCTCGTCGGCCGCTCCGAGCACCGACGCAAAGGCGTCTGGATCGGTGAACGCCCCGTCGGTGACGGCGTGCAGGTGCGCGAAGTCGATCACGGGGCGGACCCAGTCGAGGCGCGCCGCGAGCCAGAAGACGTCCTCTGCAGTCCCCAGCTCCCGCACGCGGCCCATCACCTCGACTCCGAAGGGGACCGTTCGCCCCTTGGCCACGAGCCGCTCGCGAAGCTCGGCGAGCTGCTCGGCGACGGACTCGAGCGCCTCCTCGCGCGTCCGTCCGAGCAGAAAGCCCGGGTGGATGACGACGACCTGGGCCCCGGAGGCCATCGCGATGCCGGCCGAGTGGTCGAGCATCCCCGTGGCCCTCTTGTGCTTCATGTCCCGCTCTAGATGGCCCAGAAAGGCCGGAATCGGGGCGTGAACCGAGAGCGTGATGCCTTCGGCCGCCGCCAGCTTGCCGAACTCCGCCGCCCAGTCCTTGTCCATCCAGAAGCCGCTTGCGAAATCGATCTCGCAGGCCGAATAGCCGCGTTCTGTGAGCAGCCCGACGGCTGCCGCCGGGCTCTCCCGGGTCGGGACCCGCGCCGGCCCGATGCTGATCGTCGACACGCATGGAGTACGGGCGAGGCAAGCCGCGCCCGTACTAGAGGCCGAGAACGCAACCGCTGTAGGGCGGGACTTGTCCCGCCCGGGCCGGGAACGCCGTCCGATGCGCTTACTACCTTTTTCTGCATGGGAAAGCGACCCACCCGCATCGAGCTCCTCGAGCTGGACATCGACGTTCGCCTCGCCGACCTCTGGTGTGAGGCGAGCGACGTCTCGGAGTGGAACCTCGAGGTCGTCGCCGCGTTCATGCGCGCCGCGTACGGCAAGGGGTACTGCGACGCTCTGACCGAGGATGCTCCGGGCTCGCTCTGCCGCGACCACGGGTACCGGATCCCCTTCCGGAGCCCGACCGCGCCCGAGCAGCACTAAGCATCTAGGAGGGCTCGGCGAAACGAACGCCGTGCCGTCGGGCCGCGCTGCTCGCCCCGATGCGGCGTCCTCAGTCGCTTCGATAGCGCTGCTATCGGCGGGCTCCCTCCGTCCTTACTCTGGGATAACGACAATCGCATCCTGACGCGAAGCGACGTTCCACCAATCCCTCCCAGGCTAACTGAGCCGAAGAACGGCTGCACGGAGCTAGACTCGACGTGTGGCCCGGAGGCGGAGTCCCGCGCGGCTGATCATCGCGCTCTCGGTAGCGGCCGTTCTGGCTGTCTTCCTGCTCTACACGAGCTTCGCAGGGGGCTCGACGCCTTCCCTTCGCCCGAGCCAGCTCGCTGACCACCCCGGCAAGGTGAGCCTGGCGGGCAAGGTGGTCGGGCCGGTTCACGGGGACGGGCGGGAGGTGCCGAAGACCTTCACGCTCCGCGATATCGAGGGGAGCGCGACGGTGCCGGTCACCTACTCAGGCTCGGTGCCCGACCTCTTCAAGGTCGGCAGGGACGTCTATCTGCGGGGTGAGCTTCGGAACGGCGTCTTCGTCGCCGAGCGGGACTCGCTCGTCACGAAATGCCCCTCGAAGTACGCCGCCAAGTCCTGAGGAGCAGATGCCGCTCCTAGGCCGGGCCGCCCTCCTCGTCGCTCTCGGGCTCGTCCTCTACGCCACCCTTGCGGGTGCCTATGCGGCGTGGCGGGGGCGCCGACGGCTCCTGGAGTCGGCTCGCAATGCCTTCCTCGCCTCCTTCGGAGCCGCTGCGGTCGCCGGTCTTGTCTTGGTCGCCGCCCTGGCCCGCCACGACTTCTCCTTCGCCTACGTCGCCGACCACACGAGCCGCGAGCTTCCGCTCGGCTATGCGCTCGCGGCCTTCTGGGGCGGCCAGCAGGGCTCGCTGCTCCTGTGGTTCCTCGTCTTGACCGGGCTCGTCTCGGCCGCGCTCGCGCTGAACCCCCGGCTCACCCGCGAGGTCCTGCCCTGGACGGTCCCGATCGGGGCCGGCATCGCCTCGTTCTTCGCGTTGCTCCTCTGCTTCGTCGCGTCCCCGTTCGTGACCCAGGCCGCGCCCGCGGACGGCGCCGGGCTGAACCCGAGCCTCCAGAACCCGTACATGCTGGCGCACCCGCCGCTCCTCTATCTGGGCTATGTGGGGCTAACGGTGCCGTTTGCGTTCGCGATGGCAGCGCTTGCCTCGGGCCGCGCGGACGAGCGCTGGATCGTAGCGACTCGGCGGTGGACGCTTGCCGCATGGACGTTTCTGGGCGTTGCAATCCTGCTCGGCGCGAAGTGGGCCTACGAGGAGGTGGGGTGGGGCGGCTGGTACGCGTGGGACCCGGTCGAGAACGCCGCCCTGATGCCATGGCTCGTCGCGACCGCGTTCCTCCACTCGGTGATGATCCAGGAAAAGAAGAACATGCTCCGCGTCTGGAACTCGGTGCTCATCGCGCTCGCTTTCGGGCTATCGATCTTCGGCACCTTTCTGACCCGGAGCGGCGTCCTGAACTCGATCCACAGCTTCACGGAGTCGTCGATCGGCCCCTGGTTCATCGGGTTCCTCGCGCTCGTCGCGGCCGGCTCGGCGGGACTGATCATTTGGCGGCTGCCACTTCTGCGTTCCCGGACGAAGCTCGAGTCGCTCGTGTCGCGCGAGGCGGCCTTCCTCTACAACAACCTCTTCCTCGTTGCGCTCGCCCTGACCGTTCTCTGGGGAGTCGTCTATCCGCTGGTCTCGGAGGCGGTCCGGGGCGTGGCGGTGACCGTCGGAGCGCCCTACTACAACTTTTTCGCAGTCGCTTTCGGACTCCCGGTCATCCTGCTGATGGGCATCGGACCGCTGGTGGCGTGGCGGCGGGCATCGCTTCGCTCGCTCGCCGCGCAGCTCGCGTGGCCTGCGGGCGTCGCGCTCGCGGCGGGAACGATCCTCGTTCTGGCCGGTGCCGGATCGAGCCCGGCCGGCCTCGTCGGCTACACCTTCGCCGCCTTCGCCCTGACGACGATCGTGCAGGAGTTCGCGCGCGGAACACGAGCACGAAAGGCTCTCGGCGCCTCGAGCTGGCCGTCGGCTTTCTCCCAGCTCGTGGGGCGAAACCGCCGCCGCTACGGCGGGTACGTCGTGCATGCGGCGATCGTGCTCCTGCTCCTCGGCGCCGTCGGGATCGGCGGCTTCGGGACGACGCGCGAGGCCAGGCTCGCGCCGGGTAGCTCGATGGAGGCAGGGGATTACCGGCTCGAGCTCCTTGGAACCTCGCAGACGCGCGCCGCGAACGCGCAGGAGATCCGGGCCAGGCTCGCGGTCTCCCGGGACGGGGAGAGCGTCGGGACCCTGGCGGCGGGCAAGAATCGCTATTTCGCCGAACAGCAGACCTCGAACGAGGTCGCGATCCGCTCCGACCTGCTCCGGGCGGAGGACCTCTTCGTGATCGCGGACCAGTTCAATGCAGACGGTTCCGTCTATCTGAAGGTGCTCGTGAACCCGCTCGTGAACCTGATCTGGCTCGCCGGACTCGTGTTCCTGCTCGGATCGTTCATCGCCATGTGGCCGGACGCGCGGGAGCAGCGACGGCTCGCCGGCCGCTTCGCCGAGGCCGAAGCTCGGGCACCGTCGCCGACGCCGGCCTGATGGAGATCGAATTACCGCACGTCCCTGCTCTGGCGGCCGTGCTCGCTCTCGGCTGCGTCCTCTTCGTGGCTCGCGCCCTTCCTGCGGGAGCCCGAGGCCGTCGACGACCGGATCCGGGTCGCCGGCACGGGCGAGCAGGAGCGGATCCGCCTCGAGGAGGAGCGGGACCGTGCCCTCGCTGCGCTCAAGGAGCTCGAATTCGACCATCGGACGGGGAAGATCTCGGACGTGGACTACCGCGAGTCGGTGGGGCCGCTTCGCGTGCAGGTTGCCCAGGCGCTCCGGGCCCTCGATGCCCAGGGCCGTGCAGCGGGCGAGCGCAGCAACGCCGGCGAGGTGCCCGCGCGTGCCTGAGTGCGTCCACTGCGGGAACGCCTTGGCAGCCGAGAGCCGCTACTGCCCCGAGTGCGGTGGCCGCCTCGTCGAGGACGACTCTTCGCGGCTGAGTTTGACGCCTCCGTCGCCGCTGCTCGCGATCGCGGCGCTGGTCGGGATCGGCGGGATCATCCTGCTCGCCGGCGCCGTCTGGGCCTGGGGGGTCGTGGCACTGCTCGGGGCAGCCGTCCTCTTTCTGTTCGACCAGTTCGTCGACCGCCGCGTCGCAGCCAGGGGGCTCGCAGACCTCCGCGGTCGGTTCGCCGCGACACGGGAGTCCGTCGCGCTCAGGTCGCGGAGCCAGATGGGGGTCTTCAGAGCCCGTCGCGAGCTCGCGGAGCTCCACATCGAAAAGGATCGGATCTTCCGGCAGCTCGGGGAAGCGGTGTATTCCGAGGACGAGGAGGGCATAAAGGCGGCACGGACAGCCGTTGACGACATCGTCGAGCGGATCCGAGCCAAGGAGGCCGAGATCGAGACCCTGATCCGAGAAACAGAGGCATTGATCCAGCGTGCGCAGGCCCCTGTCCAGGAGACCGTCAAGCTCGAGGCGCCGCCTGAGCCGGCGCGCGTGCCCGAGCCCTGGCCGCCACCCGATGAGGGCGACATCCCGGAGCCGCCACGGCCCTCTCCGGGCGAGCCGGTGCCCCGTCCGGAGGAGCCCGTTCCACCCGCCGAGCCCTCGGAGCCCGGGGTCACGCAACACCGGAACTAAGCGCTCGCAGGGGCCGGGAATGGTGGCGATCGTCCGCCACTCCTGATAAAAACCTCCTCTTACCTCCCTGAAACAGCGTGCCGGGACCGCAGGGACGACCTTTCGCCCGGCGAAAATCACACCGGTGTCACGCCCCCGCCGACCCATTACGCTCGTCATCGCCTGCCTCGGGCTCGCCGTGGCGATTCCGGCCGGGGCGCTCGGCTCACTGTCGGACCGGAAGGACCAGGTCGACGCTCAGATAGCCGCCCTGCAGGCGGAGATCTCCGGTGCCAAGGAAAAAGAGGGCGTGCTCTCGAGTGAGATTGAGACGGCCAGCTCGGAGATCGGCTCGCTCGAGGGCAAGATCGGGAGTCTCTCGGCACTCGTGGCCGAGCTCGAGGCCGACCTCGCCGAGCACCGCTCGCGTCTAGCCCGCCTCCAGGCGAAGTACGAGGAGCAGACGCGCCGGCTCGAATTCCTGGTCGCGCAGCACGAGCTCGCAGAGACGAGACTGGAGGAGAGGCTCGTCGAGCTTTACCAGACCGGGCAAACGACCGAGCTCGAGATCCTGCTGCAGGTGGCGAGCCTGAACGACCTGATCGAGCAGATCGACTACTTCCGTCAGATCGGAAACGAGGACCGGCGCATCGTCGACGAGATCAAGGGCGTCCGGGACGCAGTTCGTGTCGCCCGGCGGGAGACCGCGGCGACCAAAAAGGAAGTCGAGCAGGTCACCGCTGTACTGGCGGAGAAGACCGCCGAGCAGCGAGCCGCACGCGACCAGCTGGTCGCGCAGCAGAGCGCGCTGGTTGCAGCCCGGGACGAGCGGCAGTCGCTGCTGGTAAGCGTTCGGGATGAGCGCCACGAGCACGAGGAGGATCTTGGCGCGATGCGGGCGGCTAGCGCTTCCCTTGCCGATCAGATCCGTGCTTCGCAAGCGAGCTCGAGCGGGTCGAGCGGGTCGAGCGGGAGCTCCGGCTCGGGCGTCTCCTCGAGCGGGCTCATCTGGCCGGTCTCCGGCCCCGTGGTCAGCGGCTTCGGGCCTCGCTGGGGCGGCATGCACGAAGGCATCGACATCTCGGTGCCCAACGGCACCGCGGTTCACGCGGCCGCCGGTGGCACGATCATCTACGCAGGCGGCATGGGCGGTTACGGGAACATCATCGTGATCGACCACGGCAACGGTCTCGCAACTGCGTACGCGCACCTGTCGGCGATCTGGGTCGGAGGCGGCTCGGTCTCGCAAGGCCAGGCGATCGCCGCATCCGGCTGCACCGGCCACTGCCTGGGCCCGCACCTGCACTTCGAAGTGAGGGTGAACGGGAGCCCCGTGGATCCGCTCGGTTACCTGTAAGCGGCCGCCCTGTGAACGCGCCAGCCGCCTTCGCGGCTGAACGCTTCTAACGCCGCTAGGCCTCGCGGGCCTGGCCGCATGAACACCAGGGTCTAGCTCGAGCGCGCCCCGCCGACCCGAATTGCTAACCAAGTGGCCAGTAGATGGTCGGGTCAGATCGCGTTAGCGTCTGAGTGCCGCCAACTAGCGGGTTGTCGGATGGAGCCGGCCAGGCCTGGCCAGGCTCTTGCGCTACGTCTTTTGCCTTCCCCGACGTAGCGCAGTTGGATGCGGTGCAGCCCGCTAGCCGGCGGCCCAGTCGGGATTCATGAAGCCCCTGCTGAGAGCGCAATCGGGAAGAGCGGGGCACCGTTCACTTGGCGGCTACGTTCAGCGAGTGGATATCGGGAAGCCCGCGGTGCAAGCCGTCGAGGTCGAAGCCGTAGCCCACGAAGAACTCGTCGGGGACGGTGAAGCCGACATAGCGGAGCGGCAGGTCCTCGACGAGGCGGCGATACGGGCGGTCGAGGAGCGAGCAGACGGCGAGACTCGCCGGATCGCGGAGCCGGAGAGCCGTCAGGAGGTAGTTGAGCGTGAGGCCGGTGTCGACGACCAGGTCGACGATCACCACGTCCCGGCCGGCGATGGGCGCATCGAGGTCCTTCATGATCCGGACGCCTGCATGGCCCCCGAGCGCCCGCCCGTAGCCCGCGAGGCTCACGAGGTCGAGGTGATGCAAGATCGGCACGGCGCGGGAGAGGTCCGCGAGAAAGACGTAAGACGCCCGGAGCACCCCGACCAGGAGCGGCTCCTTCCCCGCGTAGTCCTCGCAGATGCGGGCTCCGAGCTCGGCGACGCGGGCCTGGATGTCCGCGCTCGAGAGGTGCACTTCGCCGACGCGGGGGTCGGGCCCGGCCAGCCGCAGGTGTCGGGAGGCTCTACGAGGCGAGGCTGAGACCGTACTTCTCCACGAGACGCTCGATGTCGCGCCGGTAGAAGAGCTTCACCTTCACGTCGGGATACCGCTCTTTGAGCTTCCTGATCTTGCGGTTCTTCCGCGTCACGAGCGACTGCTTCATCGTCGTGATCTCTACGTAGAGGTCCTGGTCCGGGAGGTAGAAGTCCGGCCTGGCCGCCTCGATGACGCGGCCCTCCTCGTCCGTCTCGAGGACGAACGTACGCGGCTCGTACTCCCACCGGATTCCGTAGAAATCGAGGAGCTTCGCGACCTCGAGTTCCGCCTTGTTGACGAAACGGGGAGGCTGACGCCCACAATATGCCTGGAAAACAGGCATTTCTTCCGGCACGAACCGAACGGTAGCAGTCTGCACGGACGGCCCATCACTAAACTCCGGTGCTCGGCGGACGACCAGGAGAGCCGTGTTTCGGATCGCACACATCTCCGACCTGCACTGCGGGTCGCAGCATTTCGTCCCGAACCTCATGGAGCGGGCGATCATGGAAATCAACGAGCTCGTGCCGGATATCGTCGTCTGCTCCGGCGACCTGACTGCGTTCGGCTATCGCCAGGAGTACGCCGAAGCCAAGCAATACCTGGAGCGGCTCGCCTGCGAGACGCTCGTGGTCGTGCCGGGCAACCACGATTCTCGGAACGTGGGCTACCTCCACTTCGAGGAGCAGTTCGGGGACCGCGACACGGTCGTCCACCAGAACGGCGTTTCGGTGGTCGCGATCGACTCCTCCGAGCCGGACCTCGACCACGGGCACATCGGCCGGAGCCGCTACCGCTGGATCTCAGAGCAGTTCACCCACCCGGCGGACTTCCGGATCTTCGTCCTCCATCACCATCTGCTGCCCGTTCCCGGCACCGGGCGCGAGCGGAATGTCGTCTATGACGCCGGCGACGCGCTCGAGGCACTCCAGCGCTCCAAGGTCAATCTCGTCCTCTCCGGGCACAAGCACGTCCCGTACGCCTGGCGCCTGGAAGACCTCTTCATCGTCAACACCGGAACCGTCTCGACGCTCCGCCTCAGGGGCCGGACGCGACCCTGCTACAACGTGGTCGAGATCGAGGGCCGCCATGTCGACGTGTCGCGCCGCTACCCGTTTCACGGCTCGGAGCGGATCATCCAGTTCTCTGCCGACACGCTCGAGTTCGAGAAGTACACGACCCGGATCGAGGACGAGGTCACGAGCCGATGAGCGCGAAGCTTTCGACGGCGCTCGCGTTGATCGACGGCGAGCACTATCCGGCGGTCGTCCGGGACGCTCTCACCGAGGTTCCCTACACGGTCCTCGGTGCCGTTCTCCTGGGAGGCACGGAGAAGGTCCGCGGCGGCGAAGAGTACGGCGTGCCCCTCCACTCGGATCTCGAGGATGGGCTCGAGCGGACCGGCGCCGAAGTCGTGGTCGACCTCTCGGACGAGCCGGTCCTCGATGCCCGCGGGCGGCTGCGGCTGGCCAGCCGAGCACTGGCGGCGGGCCGTCCCTACGTGGGTGCCGACTTCCGCTTCGAGCCGGTGGCCTTCGCTCCGTTCGACATCCCTTCTTTGGCTGTGGTCGGGAGCGGCAAGCGCGTGGGGAAGACCGCGGTCGCCGGGCATCTCGCGCGACTGCTCGCCGAGGACCGGGAGGTGGTCGTGGTGGCGATGGGACGCGGGGGGCCGCGCGATCCCGTCGTCGTCGACTCGCCGCCCAGCCTCGAAGACCTGCTGGAGCTTTCGCGCGGCGGCTCCCACGCGGCCTCGGATTACCTGGAGGACGCAGCCCTCGCGAACGTCGTCACGATCGGGTGCCGCCGCTGCGGCGGCGGCCTCGCGGGGCAGCCCTTCGTCTCGAACGTCGAGGCGGGAGCCCGGGCGGCGGCGGAGCGCCGGCCCGACCTGGTCATCTTCGAAGGCAGCGGGACGTCGGTGCCGCCGGTCGCCGTCGACGCCCGCGTCCTCGTCGCCGGAGCCGCGCAGGATCCGGAGCTCGTCGCGGGTTTTCTCGGTGCCTATCGCATCCTGATCTCCGACCTCGTCCTCGTAACGGGCTGCGAGGAGCCGCTGGCCGATAAGGAGCACGTCGAATCGCTTCGCGCCGCGATCCACGACGTCGACCCCGAACTCGACGTCGTCGAAACAGTTCTTCGTCCGCGGCCGGTCGAGCCGCTCGCCGGCAGGCGAGTGGCCTTCTTCTCGACCGCGCCGGCGGCGATTCACGACCGTCTTCGATCACACCTCGAAGAAGCGGAGAGCGCGGAGGTCGTGATGATCTCGGGAAATCTGAGCAGCCGGGACGCGCTTCGCAGTGACCTGGCTTCGGAAGAGGCACGGGCAGCCGAGGTCTTCCTCGTCGAGCTGAAGGCGGCGGCCATCGACGTCGTCGCCGAGGCTGCGGCGGAGCGAGGGGTCCAGGTCATTCTCGCCGACAACGAAGTCATGCCCCTCGATGGCGACCTCGACGCGAGGCTCCGGGCCCTGGCCCCGGCCAGGGCGGCAGCGTGAGCCTGTGAGCGACAGGCGACCACCTGAGTCGCTCGGTGAGGAGGAAGGTCGGCGGCTTCCGTACTCGAAGGGCCTGATGGCAAAGACGCTGGCCGGGACCGGGCTCCGGCCCGTGCGCGCCTACGAGCTCGCCCGGCTGATCGAGCAGGAGCTCGTGCGCGAGCACGAGGAGGAGACCTTCACCGAGGAGCATCTGTACGAGCTGGTCGCCCAGGTGCTCGCCGAGCACGAAGGGGAGGATGCCGTGCGCGGGCTCAGGCGCTACCGCACCCTGCAGGGGCTGGAGCTTCCTCTGATCCTCCTGATCGGGGGCGCTACCGGGACCGGCAAGTCGACCGTCACGACGGAAGTCGCCCACCGCCTCGGTATCACGCGGGTCGCCTCCACGGACTTCGTGCGGCAGACGATGCGGGCCTTCTTCTCGGTCGACTTCATGCCCTCGATCCATTACTCGAGCTTCGAAGCGGCCGCCGCGGTCGCGACCCCGGCCGAGGCGAAGGATCCGACGCTCGTCGGCTTCAACGACCAGACGAGGAACGTGCTTGTGGGCGTCCGCGCCGTCATCGACCGCGCGCTGACCGAGCGCTACTCCATGGCGCTCGAGGGCGTGCACGTCGTGCCGGGGCTCGTTCCCGCGGCTGTTCAGGGCGCGGTGGTCGTTCAGGCGCTCCTCGCGATCGAGGACGAGGACGAGCACGCCCGCCACTTCTGGGTCCGCGACACCGGCTCGGAGGGCCTGCGGCCGGTCGCGAAGTACCTCGACTCGCTGGCCGACATCCGGCGCATCCAGGCATACCTGATCGAGCGGGCCGAGAAGGCGGGCGTCCCCGTGATCGAGAACTCCCGCGTCGAGCGGACTGCGGAAGCGGTGATCCGGCTCGTGCTCGAGCAGGTGGAGCAGGCCGTCGGATCAACCATCCAGGCGTGAGCGTCGACGACGCCCATGCGAACTGCCCCTGCGAGCTCTTCGCCGCGGTGACCGAGAGGGCGGCGCTCGCGAGCGGCCGCTGGCTGGGACGTGGGGACGTGAAGGCGGCGGAGGATTCGGCATCCGCGGCGATGCGCGACGCGCTCGACGAGCTGTCCATCGAAGGCCACATAGTCGTTGGCGCGGAGGAGTCGGAGAGCCCGCTCGCGATGGGGACGAAGGTCGGTCGCGGGGGGCGCGTCTACGACCTCGCCGCCGACCCGCTCGAAGGGCGGAGTGTGGTGGCGCGCGGTGAGGCCGGCGCGATGGCCATGATCGCGGTGGGAGACGCGGGGACGTTCCCCAGCCTGCCGGACATGTACATGCGAAAGATGGCAGTGGGCCCGGTCGCACGGGGGCGAATCGACCTCGCGAGCCCGGTCGGGGACAATGTCCGCGCGATCGCGGAGGCTTTCGGCCGGAATACGAACGACATCACGTCGATCGTCCTCGACCGCCCGCGGCACCACGATCTGATCGAGGAGATCCGCGCCGTCGGCGGGCGCATCAAGCTGATCCAGGACGGTGACGTCACGTCGTCCATCACCGCGGCGATCCGGGGAACGAACGACCATCTCGCGATCGGCATCGGTGGCGCCCGTCAGGCGCTGATCTCAGCTGCCGCGCTCCGGTGTCTGGGTGGTGAGCTCCAGGCGCAGCTCTGGCCGACCACACGCGGGGAGATCAGCCAGGCCGCCGAGCACGGGATCGACGACATCGAGCGGACGTTCACGACGGAGGAGCTTGCACCCGGCGAGGTGATCGTCGCCGCGACCGGCGTCTCGAACAGCGACCTGCTCCGCGGTGTCCGGTACCTCGCGGACAGCGCCCGGACGCACTCCGTGGTCATGTGCACCCGCCACAACTGGGTGCGCTTCATCGACGGAATCCATTTCTTCGCCCGCGAGCGGCGCGAAGAAGTGCGCCTGCTCAGCTAACCGGCTAGCTCGCCAGCTCGCGGCGGAGGACGGCGTCCACCGCGCGCAGCGCAACACGGGTCTCTGCGAGCGTGGGCTCACGGGTCGTCAGACGTTGGAGGCAGAGCCCGGGAAGGAGGAAGAGGCGGGCGAGACGGCGCGGAAGCGCCTGCAACACGAGCCAGAGCTCCATCGAGAAGGCCAGCGCGACGAGGGTCACGACGACCGGTGTGTAGAAGGCTGCGGTCAGGGGCCAGAGCCGCTCGGCGAAGAACGTGACCGGCAAGACCAGGGCGGCGAAGTTCGTTCCGCAGCGAGCCGAAAAGCGGGAGGGCTTCACCGCTCCAGTCCAGGTGGAACAAAGCCGCCGCTCCTCGGCCGCGGCGATGGCGCGATGTTCGGCCCCGTGGAGTGAGAGCGTGCGCCCGCGGAAGAGCCAGACGAGGAGGATCGCGGTCAGCGCAAGGCCGATTCCCAGCCCGACGGCTTCCGGCAGGAAGACGAATCCGAAAGGAAGGACGAGAGCTCCGCCGAGGATCGCGCGGTCACGGTCGCGCGCAACTCCGGTCCTCCGAAAGAGAGGTGAGAGGGAGGCGCCGAGCCGCGCCAGCCCGCGGACGAGCGGGATCCGACGCCAGCGGCGTGTCCGAGCTCGGCATCCGGCCTTCGCTCAGGGTGCCGTCGCACCGGGCGAAAGCCCAGTAGCGCTCGCTCACGATCACGACGCCGTTCGGCCGGGCCATTCCCCCCAGACGGGGAAGCGAAGGGACTGCGTCAGCCGCAGCGAGGAACGGCGCGGAGGGCTCCACGCCCCCACAGTGCCGAAAGGCCGCCCGGCCCGTAAGGGCCGAACGGCCTGTTTCGGAGCTTCGTCGGTCCTAGTAGCGCCCGCGGCCGAGAAAGCCGAGAACCACAAGGACGAGAACGACGATCAGGACGATCCAGAGAATGCTCATGTGCCTCCTCTCGCTTGGCTGAGAGCGTTCTTCCCACTTGCGGGCGGCGCTAACCAGGGCGCGAAAAGCCGGGTCGCTAGACTGCCTGCATGCCGACCCGCGAGGACGTCTTCGAGGCGCTGAAAGTGGTGGAGGATCCCGAGCTCGGGATGGACATCGTCGAGCTGGGTCTCGTCTACGACGTGGAGGTCGACGGGCCCAAGGTGCACGTCACCTACAGCCTGACCTCGATGGGCTGTCCGGTCGGCCCTTTGATCGAGCAGCAGATCGCTGAGACCGTGAGCGAGATGCCGGGTGTCGAAGAGGTGGAGCCGGAGCTGACCTGGAGCCCGCCCTGGTCGCCCGAGAAGATGTCCGAAGACGCCAAGTTCATCCTCGGCTTCGGCTAGCCCGGCCTTCCGCCTGGAGAAGCCCGTGCGGCGTCTCGGGAAACGTCCGTTGCCGGAGACGCTCGTCGGCGCGTATCCAGGAGTCCCGTTTTCCGGAATCCCTGGGCACGGCTGGCCTTGCTGCCGCTCGGATTCCTAAAGTTTCCTGCACAAATGTCGATTCTTTGTGCGCATGCGCACCCCCCGCCCGAGCGTCCCCGGTCCATTGCGATCCTCGCAGCCCTGGATCGATCGCTGGCTCGCAGCTTGTAGCGAGCTGGCCGAGCTCGAGCGGTCACATCCGATGACCGACGCGACCATCGACGAGATCGACGGCAGGATGATCCGGATCGGCGACCAATGGCTCGCTGATTTTGCGTCATGCAACTACCTCGGATTCGACCTAGATGCGGAGATCATCGCGGCGATCCCGGAGTACCTCGAGAAGTGGGGCACTCATCCAAGCTGGTCACGCATGCTCGGCAGCCCTGTTCTCTACGAGCGTATCGAGGAGCGCCTCACAGAGCTTCTGGGCTGCGAGGACGTGCTGGTCCTACCGACCATCACCCTAATCCACCTCTCGATAATTCCTGTCCTAGCCGGCGAAGGAACGATCCTCGTGGACAACCGTGCTCACAAGACGGTCTACGACGGCTGCCAGTTCGCGTCTGCTCGCGGAGCGACAGTCAAGAGGTTCCGGTTCGAGGACCCTGACGATCTCGAGAGGCTGCTCCGAGAGGACCGCTCGACCACACGGTTGATCTGTATGGACGGGGTCAACAGCATGACGGGCAACGCGCCGGATCTGCGGGACTTCGCTCGGCTTGCACGCCGATACGACGCGATGCTTTACGTCGACGACGCGCATGGATTCGGAGTCATTGGGGAGCGGTCGGCCGATGAGCCGAACCCATACGGACTACGCGGAAACAGCGTCGTCCGGTACTTCGACGAGTCGTACGAGAGAATCGTGCTCGTTTCCGGCTTCTCCAAGTCGTACTCGTCACTCGCCGCGTTCATCGCCTGCCCAAGCGAACTGAAGAGGGTACTCAAGACCGCAGCCCCCCCGTACCTCTACTCCGGTCCTTGCCCGGTCGCCTCGCTCGCAACCGTGCTAGCCGGCTTCGACGTCAACGAGACACGCGGCGACGCAATTCGGACGGAGCTCTGGCACAAGACCGCGCTAGTGCTGGAGTCCCTCGATCGTCTGGGCGTCCACACTCCGAATCGTTCGGGCTTTCCGATCATCGAGGTGCCGCTCGCCCGACACGAGGACATCGATGCGGCAGGGCGCTTCCTCTTCGACCAGGGCATCTACGTAACTCTCGCCGCGTACCCGCTCGTGCCGAAGACCGAAGTCGGTTTTCGGATTCAGATGACGGCCGCGAACACGCAGGCCGAGATCGAGCAGCTCATTGAGGTTCTCGGAAAGCTCGCGAACAGGTTCGATCTTCGTCCCGCCCAGAGTACGGAATATGCGGCGTGAACACGGTCGCCCGCATCGACTGGCGCGCTCGTGCCTGGGTTGTCTACCTCGTCCTGGGTGGCCTTCTCACCCTGGCGTACGTGGCCTTCCCGCCGCTCATGGGGAACGGACCGTTGATCAATCTCCTCGGGCTCTCGTCGTCGATCGCTATCGCGATCGGGATCCGAATGCACGCGCCCCGTGCACGCGCCGCCTGGATGCTGTTCATCGTCGGCCAGTTCCTGTTCTTTGCCGGCGACCTTTACACGTATAGCTACCCTAAGCTCTTCGGTGCCGAGGTAGAATTCCCGTCGCTCGGGGACGGGGTTTATCTGACTGTTTACCCCGCTCTCGTGGCGGGGCTCCTCATTCTCGTAAGGCGCCGAAACCCCGGCGGCGACCGGGCCGGCGTCATCGACTCGCTCATCATCACCGTCGGCATCGCCCTGCTTTCGTGGGTGTTCCTCGTCGCCCCGAACATCCATCTCTCCGGGCTGACGTCGCTCGAGAAGGCGGTATCCGCCGCCTATCCCCTCGGCGACATCCTGCTTCTCGCCGCCGCGATCCGCCTCGCGGTCGATAAGGGCAAGCGTGCGCCCGCCTTCTACCTTCTAGTCGCAAGCATCGTCTCCCTGCTCGCCGTGGACTCCGCCTACACGTACGCACTGCTCACGGACGCCTACAACCACCAGCTCAGCTATGACGTGGGCTGGATTGCTTACTACCTGCTCTGGGGTGCGGCGGCTCTACACCCCTCCATGCGCACGCTGGACGAACCTGCGCTCGATATCCGCGCGCGGCTCACTCCTCTCCGCCTGGGTCTGCTCACGGCAGCCTGCCTGATCGCGCCCGGGGTCCGCTTCGCTCAGGAGGTCGACAACCCCGATGTGCTAGTGCTTATCGTCGCCTCAGCGGCGCTGTTCGTGCTCGTAGTCACGCGCATGGCGGGTTTGGTGCGCCAGGAGGAACGTACTGCCCGGCGCGAGCTAGCCCTGCGTCGAGCGGGTGTCGAACTCGTCGCCGCGGCGGGCCACCAGCGGGTGAACGAAGCGGCTATCTCGGCGGTTTGCGCACTGACCGAGAGTCCCGTAAGCGTCCGCCTTGTCTTGCTAGGCCGCAAGGGGGTTACTGTCGCAGCTTCCTCTCAGGAAGCAGGCGAATGGCCAGTTACGCGGGACGCCTATCCGTGGCTCCGCGAGTCCGCCAAGGCAACAACTCAGCTTCCCTTCGAGAGTGTGCCCGAGAAGGTGCGAAGCGAGCTCCACCTAAGCGGCGGCCAGACCGTCCTGTTCCTACCACTTTCAGTTCGTGAGGAGGTGAAGGGGCTGCTCGTCTTGTGCTCGCCGGTCCGCATTCCTCGCGAACTCGTCGATTCGCTTGAATCGCTCGCCTCGCAGGTGTCGCTCGCGGTCGAGGGAACGACGTTGGCCGAGGACCTCCACCGCCGTCAGAGCGAAGCAAGGTTCCGGTCTCTGGTGGCGCACTCAAGCGACCTCATCACCGTGCTGGACAGTCAGGGAACCGTCACCTACCAGAGCCCATCGGTGGAGCGCATACTCGGGTACCGCGTCGCCGATGTCGAGGGAAGTGCGTTCGCGCAATATGTGAGCAAGCCCGATCGGCCGCGCCTAGCGCAGATCGTTGCTGGCGTCGGTGACGCATACGCGGGCGGTGGATCCGAGACCCACGTGATCGATTGCTCCTTGAGGCACCGCGATGGTACGTGGCTCAAATTCGAGGTCCAACACACAGATCTGCTCCAGGACGAACATGTCCGAGGAATTGTTCTCAACGGCCGCGACGTCAGCGAACGCAAGGCGTTCGAGGACCAGCTTGCACACCAGGCCTTCCACGACCCGGTGACAAACCTCGCCAACCGAGCATTGTTCGCCGATCGTGTCCAGCACTCTGTCATGCGCTCGATGCGAGGCGGCTCGGCGATCGCCGTCATGTTCATCGACCTGGACGATTTCAAGACCATCAACGACAGCTTGGGCCACGCGGCTGGTGACACGGTTCTTCAGGAAGTTGCGCAGCGTCTCACGGCTGTCGTGCGCCCAGCCGACACGGTCGCGCGGTTCGGTGGCGACGAGTTTGCGATCCTGCTTGACGAAGTTAGGGACTCGCAGGAGGTCGCTGAAGTGGCGGGCCGCATTCTGCAAGAGCTCGAGCTCAAGCTCGAAATCGAGGGTAAGCAGGTCTACCCACGTGCAAGCATCGGCATCTGTTTGGGCGGCCTCGAAATGGGCTCCCTGGATGCCGAGGAGCTCCTTCGCAACGCGGACGTAGCGATGTACATGGCCAAGCGCGAGAGCCAAGGTGGCTATCGGGTCTTCGAGCCGAAGATGCACGAGCGCGTGGTGGAGCGGCTCGAACTCCAAGCAGAGCTCCAGCGTGCGCTCGAGCTCGACCAGCTCGAGATCTATTACCAGCCTGTCGTTCGGCTTGATAAGGACGGCGATTACGGCGTCGAGGCGTTGCTGCGCTGGATGCACCCAACACGCGGAACCATTGCGCCTGGCAACTTCATCCCACTGGCCGAGGAGACCGGGCTGATCATCCCGATCGGCCGCTGGGTTTTGGAAGAGGCCTGTCGCCAGGGCGCGCTGCTCCACCAGCAGTTCCCGCTTCCAGTGCCGCTGACGATGAGCGTCAACCTGTCCGTCAAGCAGCTTCAGTCCGAGACGATCGTAGACCACGTACGCATCGCGCTCGAGACGAGTGGACTACCGCCGGAGAGGCTCGTACTCGAGATTACTGAGTCCGTGATGATGGCCGACACCGACCTCGCCGTCCGCCGGCTCCTGGAACTGAAGTCGCTCGGCGTTCTGCTGGCAATGGACGACTTCGGCACGGGTTATTCGTCACTGAGCTATCTGAGTCGATTCCCTGTTGACATTCTGAAGATGGACCGCTCGTTTCTCACCTCCGGGGAAACTGACTCCGGGCTTGCTGCTGCGATCGTCGCGATCGGGAAGAGCCTGAACCTCCAGGTGATCGCTGAAGGGATCGAACTGGCCGACCAAATGGCATCGATGCGTGAGCTTGGCTGCGAGCTCGGCCAGGGTTTCCTGTTCGCCAGGCCGATGAGCCGCGAGGCGCTCTTCGAGTACCTCGGCGCGCAGCAGTCGAATGCAGCATAGTCACGAGGGCCTCGACCGCCCAGGCGGCTTTTCCCGTGTAAATCTGCTCAGGCCACTGCGGCACCGGGACTTTCGCTTGCTCTGGGCAGGAATGACCGTTTCGCTCGTCGGGGACGGGATCTTCTTCGTCGCGATGGCCTGGCAGGCGTACGAGCTCTGGAACGCTCCGGCGGCGCTGGCAATCGTCGGTATCGGAATGACCGTTCCGACCATCGCCTTTCTTCTGCCCGCCGGGGTACTCAGTGACCGGCTAGATCGGCGAAAGGTGATGCTCTGTGCTGACGTCGGGCGTGCTGTCGTCCTCGCCGGGCTCGCTGCTCTCTCCGTCGCCGGTTTACTGACCTTCTGGGAACTCGTTGCGTTCGTCGCTCTCTACGGAATCGGCACGGCATTCTTCATTCCCGCGTTCGATGCGATCGTCCCGGACATCGTTCCGGCTGCCGATCTCGCCGAGGCCAACTCGCTGGACCAGTTCGTCCGACCGATTGCGTTGCGCCTGGCGGGGCCGGCGCTCGGGGGCGTGCTCGTGACGGTTCTCGGCACCGGGGGCGCCTTTGCGGTCAATGCCGGATCGTTTATAGCGTCAGCCGTGGCACTCGTCGCGATGAGGCCTCCCGCACATCCGCGCTCGGAGCATGTCGGCTCGGCAGTCAGCGCCGTCAAGGAAGCTTTGCGCTTTGTGCGCGGTCGAGTCTGGCTCTGGGGCACGCTCCTCTCGGCGGCGTTCGCGTACCTCGCCTTTCTCGGCCCGACCGAGGTGCTGCTGCCGTACATCGTAAAGAACGACCTGCACGCGTCCGCCGCAGACCTCGGCCTCATCTTCGCGGCAGGAGGTGTCGGGGCAGTCGGTGCGGCGCTCGTGATGGGGCAGCGGGGTCATCCAAGTCGCGATGTGACCGTCATGTACGCGGCCTGGACGCTCGCAACCCTCGCCGTCGCTGGGTATGCGCTGGCGACGGCCACGTGGCAGCTGATGATCGCCTGCCTAGTCTTCAATGCCCTTGAGGTGGTTGGCACGATTGTGTGGGCAACCCTCAAGCAGCGCCACGTCCCAGCCTCGATGCTGGGCCGAGTTTCGAGCCTCGACTGGCTGATCTCGATTGGTCTTTTGCCGCTCTCCTTCGCACTGACCGCACCGATCGCGGGTCTCATCGGGGCGCGGGCAACGTTGCTAGGTGCAGCCTGTGTCGGAGGCGCATTCACGCTGGGAGCGCTCTTTCTCCCCGGCATGCGCGACATCGAGGACAAGGTCGCCGAGCCGGCGGCGAGCGAGAGTGTCGGCCGAGAGTTGGAGTTACTGGCGCCTCCCGCTCTCGCCGACGTCTGACCGCTGTGTCGACGTGACGGCCGTTCGCCTCGTCAGTGCGCCTGGGTCCCTGCTCGGGTCTACTAGACGGTCAGGACGACCTTGCCGAACTGCTTCCCGCTTTCGAGGTGGCGGTGGGCTTCCGCCGCTTCCTCGAGCGGGAACACCCGGTCGACGAGCGGCTTCACGCGGCCGCTCGCGACCAGCTCGTAGACCCCGGCGAAGTCCTCGGCCGTCCCCATCGTCGATCCGAAGATCGAGAGCTGCTTCCAGAAGATACGGTGGAGATTGGCCGGGGGGTTCGGGCCGCTGGTGGCTCCGCAGACGGCGATGCGACCGCCCGTCCGGGCGACCTGGAGGGACGTCTTCCAGGTGGCTTCGCCGACGTGCTCGACGACGACGTGGGCGCCTCCATCGCTCGCCTCCTTGACCACCGAGACCACGTCGCCGCTCTCGTGGTTCACGGTCTCGTCTGCTCCGAGCTCGCGAGCCCGCTCGAGCTTCTCGTCGTCCGACGAAGTAACCACGACCCTGGCCCCGAGCGCCTTGGCGATCAGGAAGGCAGCACTCCCGACCCCACTGCCGATTCCCCAGACGAGCACCCATTCCCCCTCCTGCAGCCCCGCCCGGGTCACGAGCATGCGGTAGGCGGTCTCGTAGACGAGCGGGAACGCTGCAGCTTCTTCGAACGAGAGCTCTTCCGGAATCGGATGGACGTTCTCGTGTGGAATCGCGATCAGCTCCGCATGGGTGCCGTCGCGATGCTCGCCCACGATCTCGGCGCCGTTCCGGAGGCCAGGGTTCAAGACGACTCTCTGACCGAGCTCGAACCCGTCGACTCCCTCGCCGAGGGCTTCCACGACGCCGGCGCCGTCCGCGCCGAGGATCCTGGGCTTCGGCACCGAGGGAAGACCCTGCCTGAGCCAGATGTCGAGATGGTTCAGGGACGCCGCCTTCAACCGGATCAGAACTTCCCCCGGCCCGGCGACCGGGTCCTCGACCTCGTCGAGGCGCAGGACCTCCGGGCCGCCGTCCTCGTGGATGCGCAGCGCCTTCATGGACGCCAGATCCTACTGCCGGAGCACTGGTACCTTGGCGTTGGATGACCCAGGCCGAGCTGCAAGCACTGGCCCAGGAGCTCGGGATCGACGCCGTCGGAGCGGCGCCGGCGGAGCCGTACGTCGAGACTGAACGTCACATCCGGGCACGCCGCGAGCGAGGGCTCTTCGCCGATATGCGTTTCACGATGGCGCAGCCCCACGTCTCCTGCCATCCCGAGTCTCTGCTGCCGGGAGCGCGGACCGTCATCTCCGCTGCGCTCTGCTATTACGCGCCGGAGCCGGACCCTCCGGAGGGCCACGGGCGCTTGCCGCGTTACACCTGGGCGGACCACTACGCGGCGCTCCGGGAGAAGCTGGACGCCCTCGGCCGGGAGCTGGGCGGCGGCTACCGCGTCCTCGTCGATGCAAACCAGCACGTCGACCGGGAGGGCGCCGCGCGCGCGGGCGTCGGCTTCTACGGGAAGAACACCCTTCTCATCACCCGCAGGCACGGTTCCTGGGTCGTCCTCGGCACGATCGTGACGGACGTCGAGATCGAGCTGAGCCCTCCCCTCGCGCTCGATTGCGGCACGTGCCGTCTCTGCATCGACGCTTGCCCGACGCAGGCACTCGAGGAGGTGGGCACTCTCGATGCGACTCGCTGTCTCTCGTACTGGACGCAGTCGCCAGAGTCGATCCCGGAGGAGTACCGAGAGGCGCTCGGTACTCAGGTCTATGGCTGCGACATCTGCCAGGACGTCTGTCCGTGGAACCGGGGGATCGAGAAGCGTCGCCATGGCGAGGAGCTGCCGGAGCTCGCCGAGCCACACGTGTCCCTCGTGGAGTGGCTCGAGCTGCCGGCGGCCGAGCTCGTGAGCCGCTATGACCGGCTCTACGTGCCGAGGAACCATCCGCGGTACCTGCGTCGAAATGCGCTCGTCGCGGCCGGGAACTCGGGCGAGGCGGCCCTGGCGCCGCTGGTCGCTACGTATGCTGACGACCCCGACCCGATGCTTCGCGAGCATGCGGAATGGGCGCTCGAACGTCTTTCCTGAGCTGGTTCGGCAACTCCGGCGAGTCGCCGGAGGCGGAGGCCGAGCGCCTCCGAGCGACGGACGGCTGGATCGCCTGGGTTCGGCTCGCTGCGGTGCCCTTCGCCGCGCTCCAGGTCCTCCTCACCCCGGCCTATCCGGACGGCTACGAGCTGTGGGCCTGGGTCGCGACCGCCATCCTCGCGGTCGGCGCCGGGGTCTTTTTCATCCTGAGCCGCGTGCCGCGCTCGCTCGCCGGGAGGCACGTGCTCGGGGCGACTGGGCTCGCATTCGACATCGGAGTCGTCGCGGATGTTCGTCCTCGTGTACTCCTTCGAGGAGGGCTCACCGATCCGCCAGCTTCTCTACCTGCCGCTGGTCGAGGGGGCGCTGCGCTACGGGCTCGCCGGCGGTGTCGCGGTCCCGTTCGCCCAGCTGCCAGTCCTCATCGTCTTCGAGTGGTTTCGCACCGATCGGTTCACCGGCGGGAGCTTCGACGTCGACCAGGTGACCTTCCCGCTCGGGCTCCAGCTGATCATGGGCCTGGTGGTGGGGTGGCTCGTGGACCGGCTGCGCCGCGAGAGCGCCCTCGCCGAGTCGCGCGCACGAGAGGCCGAGCAGCTTCGTGACCAGATCGGTCGGCGCGCCGACCAGTTGGAGGCGGTGAACCGCTGCGCCCGCGCGCTCTCGTCGACGCTCGACCCGGCCGAAGCCTTTCGCCGCTTCCTCCGCGAGGCCCAGACGGCCTTTCATTTCGATCGACTGGCGCTCGTGCTCGCGCAGGGAGATCGCGCCGAGGTGCTCGCGAACGCCGGCCAGGGGCACAGGACGGTCTTGCCGGTTGGCACGAATGTCGCGCTGGCAGGCACCGCACTGGCGGAGGTGTGCAGGACGGGCCGGACGGTCGTACGCGAAGACATGGCTGAGCCGCCGCACTTCAACGAGGACACTGAGCTCGTCGACTCTGGCTTGCGATCGCGCGTCGCGGCCCCGCTCCCGGCCGGGGACGGGGTCCTCGGGATGCTGTCCGTATCACGCCGGCAGGCGGGCTCGTTCTCGGCGGACGACGTCAGCCTGATCACGCTGCTGGGCCGGCAGGTCGCGACGGCGGTGGAGAACATCCGGTCGTTCGAGGCCGAGCGAAATGCCGCCGAGGAGCTCAGACGCCTCTCCGCGCTTCGGGCGGACTTCGTGTCGCTCGTCTCTCATGAGCTCCGTGCGCCCATGGCATCCGTGATCGGATGCGCCGCGACCCTGCGAAACCGGTGGCGCGTTCTCCGCCCCGAGCAACGCGAGTCGTTCCTCGCTTTGATCGAGGACGAGACCTCGCGCCTCGCCGCGCTGATCGGCGACGTTCTGGACACGTCCCGCATGGACGCCGGGACCTTCAGCTACTCGTTCGCTCTGGTGGATGTCGAGGAGCTCGTGCGCGAGGCCGTGGCGATGACGCAGCTGGGGCAGGAGGACGTCCAGGTGCGAGCAGAGGTCGTCTCGCCGCTACCCGCCGTTCAGGGCGACCGGGACCGGCTCCGCCAGGTGCTTCTGAACCTGCTCGGGAATGCCCTCAAGTACACGGTGGGCGGTGACGAGGTCGAGGTGCGCGCCGCCGCGTCGAACGGCCGCGTCGAGATTGCGGTCACAGACCACGGTCCCGGCATCGCCCCGGCCGACCAGCGCTTGATCTTCGAGAAGTTCGGCCGCGCGACCCCCTCCGGCTCCACCCCCGGCGCCGGGCTCGGGCTCTTCATCGCCCGCTCCATCGTCGAGGCGCACGATGGATCGCTCGAGGTCGAATCGACTCCGGGGGCGGGAGCGACGTTCACCGTCGCCCTGCCCATCGCCGCCTAGCGGCGCTGCGGCGACTTCGCGAGTGCGACAGCGAGCGCCTTCGCCCTGTCGGCGACTTCCTGGCGCAGGTCGGGTGGCTCGAGCACCACGGCCTCGCCGCCGTGGGACAGGATCTCGCCGACGAGCCAGTCGGCGCTCCCGACCTGGAGCGCCTCGAGCGCGCTGCCGTCCGCAAGCGGGATCGCACCCCGCTCGAGGCGCCATCGCGCCACCGTCGGCGAAAAGAGGACTCGAGCCGTCCTGGCTTCTTCGAGACCGCGAGGCGCAACGCCGGGGCGAGGCTTGAACCCCGACCGCTGCTTCTTGGCACTCCGCATGCGATCGAGCCGGAAGCTTCTGACCGCGTCACGCGTCGTGTCCCACGTATCCACGTACCAGTGGGGAAGCTCGCGGCGAAAGCGGTACGGCTCGACCGTTCGGACGCTCGCAGCCGTCTCGCCGACCTTCAGGTACTCGATCTCGACGAGGCGGTGCTGGGAGATCGCGTCCGACAGCGTCCGGATCAGCTTCTCCTCGTCGTTCGCGGCCGCTGCCGGCTCGGTGGCCTCGTCCAACTCGAACTGCCCAAAGGTCTCCTCGAGCTTCTTGCGGACGCGGTCGAGCCCCGTGTGAGCCTCTGCCGCGATCATGGGGCCGACGAACTCGAGCGCGAGCCGGATGGCGCGTGCCTCGAGAGGCGTCAGTCTCGGGGGCCGCCTGAAGGTGTCGCCGAAGAGCTCTTTCTCGACGTGCACCGAGTCACCCTCGATCGACGCATAGAGGGCGTAGCAGCCGCCCCCGAAGTTGACGAGATTCAGGAGCTGGAGGTGCTCGTCGAGATGATCGACCGGAATGCGGAACCGCTCCGCGAGCTCGGCGGCGGGGATATCGGCCGAGGCATTCTCGCCGCAGCGGGCAAGGAGATGTGCCAGGAGCGCCTGCAGGAGCCCGAAGCGCTCCGGGGCCACCGGGCCGACGGTCCGCTCGATCACTTCTCCAGCTTCCCGGGCTGCCTCCTCCTTGGCAGGCTTGGGAGGCAGCCCCTCATGGGCTGCGACCACGCGCTCGACGGATCGCTCGACGAGCTCGACGAGCTCGGGCGGCTCCAGGGGGCGTGCTCGCCCTTCCTGGTTCAGGACCCAGGAGGCGAGCCTGCCGAGGGCGGAGTACTGGGTCACGAACACGTCGCCATCGACACGGCCGCGGTCGGCGAAGGCGCGCTCGACGAGCCAGGCGAGGTCCTCGGCCAGCTCGATCCGCGCCTCGCCCGTGATCTCACCGACCTGCCACGGCGGGCGGCCTCGGTAGACGGAAGCGTCGAACTCCTCCGGGACGCGAAAGTCACGCTCGCGGCGGGTGGCGAATCGGATGTCGGCTCGGACGCGGGAGACACGGAAGGTTCGCTCCTCTTCCCGGTCGTGATCCCACCCGACCATGTACCAGGAGCCGGCGTCGGTGAAGAGGGCGTACGGGTTGATCGTCCGCTCCGACTCCTCGTCCCGTTGCATCGAGAGATAGCGGAACTTCACCGTTCGCCCCTTGGAGATGGCGCCTTCGAGCTTCGTGAGCCGCCCCGACATCTCCTCCGAGTAGTCCGGGTCGTGGACCTGCACGGCCGACTCCCGGCTGGACTCGAGCGGCGCCGGCCGGCCGAGTGCGAGATTCTGGAGCGCGAGCCGAAGCGGCTCGGCATAGGCGAAGCGCCCGTCGAGGAGATGGAACGCCGTCTGCAGCGCTGCCAGCTCGTCGTCCTCGAGATCGAGGGCGGGGAGGAAGTACTGCTCGGAGCGCAGCGTGTAGAGCTCTTCCCCGGTGAACTCGTCCCGCTGGGAATGGAGTGGCACGCCTAGCGCGATCAGCTCGCTCCGGTCGGAGTAGAAGCGCCGTGCGAAGGCCTCGTCGGACATCTCCGAGTACCCCTCGACGTTGGTCTTCACGTCTCGCGCGGTGATCGGCCGACGCTCCGCCATGAGGTAGGCGACGAGCGAAAGCTGCCGGATGAGCTTGTCGGTGTCGTGCGACACGGGTCCTAGTATTGAGGACGTGCGTACCTCCCCGCAGTCGATCCTCGCGCATCTCGACCTGGATGCCTTCTTCGCCGCCGTGGAGGAGCTCGAGCACCCGGAGCTGGTCGGGAGACCTCTGGTCGTGGGCGGCGATCCGCGCGGGCGAGGGGTCGTCGCGACTGCGAACTACGAGGCGCGGCGCTACGGAATCGGATCGGCGATGTCGAGTGCAGAAGCGCTCCGCCGCTGTCCGCATGCCGTCTTCGTGCCGCCGAACCATGGCCTCTACTCCCGCTACTCCGGCACGGTGTGGGCGGCGGTGCGGGAGGTCGTCCCGACCGTGGAGCGAACAGGCCTCGATGAGGGCTATCTCGACGTGGGGGAGGTGGCTCGGGGCTTCGGCGAGGCTCGCGCAGTGGCCGAGGCCGTGCAGGCGGCGGTGCGTGCAGCCGCGGGGCTCTCCTGCTCACTCGGCATCGCGCCCTGCAAGGTGGTCGCGAAGGTCGCGAGCGACCGCCGGAAGCCGGGCGGGATTACAGTCGTGCGGCCCGGGCGGGAAGCGGCGTTCCTGGCCCCGTTCGATCTGAGACGCCTCCCCGGCGTCGGTCCGCGGGCCGACGCGCGCCTCCGTGCCGCGGGGCTTGCGACGATCGGCGACCTCGCCGCCCTCGACGACGAGAGCCTCCGCCGACTCCTCTCCGGCAAGGTCGGTCTCGTAGTACGGGATCGAGCGCGGGGCATCGACCCGCGCGGGCTCGAGCTCGCGACCGAGAGCGTCTCGATCGGCCACGAGGAGACCTTCGCCCGCGACGTATCAGACCGGGAGCAGCTGCATGACGAGCTCCGGCGGATGTCGGCGCGAGTCGCCGAGCATTTGCTTCGGACCGGGCAGGCAGCTCGCACCGTCACCACGAAGGTCCGCTACCCGGACTTCTCGATCCGCACCAGATCGACGACCCTGGAGGCCGGGACGGACGACGGCACGAGGATCGGTGAGATTGCCTGCGGTCTTCTCGACCGAGCGCTCGCAGACCGTCCCGGCGCCCTCCGCCTGGTCGGCGTCAGCGTCGCGAACCTCGACTCGTACAGACAGCTGGCCCTCGATCACTAGCGACGGTTTCCGAAGAGTGTGCCTCGACGGGCCTCAAGGCCCGTCGAGTAACGGCTAGAGGAGCGTTCCGGCCGCGGAGGCGGCCGCAGCGGTCACGCGGCTTTGCGAGTCTCCAGGTGCTGGTGCGAGGGGCAGTACTCGCGCTCGGGGAGCGGTGCCCGCTGACACGGCTTCCCCTTCCGGGTCGTCGCGCGGCAGCGCGAGACGCCGCCGTCGTAGGCGCCGGACTCGATCTGCTCCTCGATGAAGTCGACCGCAGCGCCGATGCCCTCGCTGACCGCCCAGGCGACCTGCGCCTGGTGGGTGATCGGGAAATAGCGCCGGATGTCCTGGAAAAGGGTTCGCTCGGGCCGGGCGAAGTAGCGAGGATCCTTGGCGAGACGCTCGACGGTCTCCTCACATGCGGCGAGAACATCACGACGGTATTCGGCCTGCGTCTCGGCCGGCACATACGGGTCGATGAGGTCCTTGATCGAGCGGTAGATAGCCCTCGAATACTGATACATGCGGAAGAGCATCCTCTCGTCAGCGGGTTCCGGTGCCATTATCGTGCCCTCCAGTTAATTCCCTGCAAAAGAACGTTAACTTGGCGTTAAGCGGGAGCCCGCACTCGGCCGCCAACGCGAGTCTACATGCCGAAAGCCGTGTTACAAAGTCCCCCCGCCGGAGCGGTTTCAAACGTACGCGCTAGGGACTGACCTCGCGAACATAGGCGAGCGGGAAGCCCCGAGAGCGCGCGGCGGGGAGTCCATTCTGGGCCGCGGCGGCGGTGTCGTAGACCCCCATGAACACGACGTAGTAGCCGGGATTCAACGTGATGAAATCGGACGACGTCAGGATCCCGACGTTCGTGAGCCCGTTCGCGATCGCCTGGTTCGCCTGCTTCTCCGCAGCAGCCCGGCCCTTGGATGTCTCGACCGAGGCCAGGACGACCGTGTAGCCCTCCTTGCCCACGGGCCACGAGCGGATGGTCCCCGTCGGCGTCGTCGTGACGGTGGTGGAGGTCGTGAGCGTCGAGGTGTCGAGCGTTGCGATCGTCTGCGTCGTCGGCCCCGTGATCGTCTCGACCGAGGCAGTGGAGCCGATCGTCTGCGTGCCGGGGTCGATCGTCCCCACGGTCGCGGTCGTTCCGACGCCGGTGGACACCACCAATCGCCCCTTCTCATCGTCCTTGGTGGCGGCTACCGCTGCGATCGCGCCGGCGACCAGTGCGACCAAGAAGAGCGCGAGCAACGCCGCCCAGAGCCAGGCGGGGGAATCCCGCGACCACATCTCGGTTCGCACGAAGGCGGTGGGGATCTGTGCACCCGGAAGGCGGGCGCCGCACTCGAGACAGTACTCCTGGTAAAGGTCGTGAGGCGCGCCGCAGCGAGGGCACGCAGGCGTTTCGGGCGGCGGCGGGACCGGAGCCTCGGGATCTGGTGGAAGTGGTGGCCGCGAGACCACTAGATGGTTGGTCGGTAATTGGCGTGGCCGCGGGGACGGGTCAGACCAAGCCAGGGTGCGCCATCGTCCGCAGGCAAGGCTAGAAGCCTTGACAAGGGCGAGGGTGCGGCCTGGCGCCGTGTCTGGGCCGCCATCCGTGGGTGTGGTAATTGTCGATCAACCATCTACGCTCTCGTCGGGCTCCTGGGCTCGCGGCGCCACCAGCGTCTGGTCGATGCGCCTCTCGGTGTCCGCAAGCTCGTCGGCCGCGACCGAGTTCCCGCACACGGAGCAGAAGTTCGCCTCGGCGGGCAGCGGGTTCCCGCAGTGACTGCACGCAACGACCGGCGCCGTTTCGATGGCCGGGCGCCCGCAGTGGGCACAGAAGTGCGCTCCGCGCACGAGCGGGGCCCCGCACTTGCAGACTGTCGCCGTCCGCATCGCGCGCGGAACGGCTTCGCTAGCGGCCAGGAACGTGTCGAGCTCATGGATTCGCTGCTCGAGCGCGAGCACCTCGGAGGCGCGGCTGACCAGCAGATCGGGCTTGAAGCGGTCGCGGCGCACCATCTCGACCGCAAGCCCCCCGACGTCCCGTATCTCGATCTCGCGCCGGCGCACGAGCGACCGGCGCTCGCGAGCTGCTGCCGCAGTCGTGAGGGGTGGGGGAGGCGTCGTGCGGCTGCGGCTCCTCGCCCCCGTCGACCCCGAGTTGGGGCGGAGCAGGCGGCCTGCGCGCGAAGAGCGAGAAGCGACGGGCCGTCATCTCCGGCCCGAGTCTATCCCAGGTTCCGCGCCTTATTCGGCGATGATGACGAGGCGCTCCTCGGTCATCTCCCGCACCGTGTAGTGCGGGCCTTCCTTCGTGTTTCCGGAGGCCTTGACCCCACCGTAGGGCATCTGGTCGGCCCGGAACGTCGGTGCCTCGTTGACCGTGACCCCGCCGAACTCGAGCTTCCGGGCGGCGCCGAGGGCCGAGCGGACATTGCTCGTGAAGATGCCCGCCTGGAGCCCGTACTCGGTCCCGTTCGCCAGGTCGAAGGCCTCCTCCAGCGAGTCGTACGGGGAGACCGTGCAGACGGGGCCGAAGACCTCCTGGCAAGAAACCTTCATGTCGGGGTGGACGTCGGCCAGGACGGTCGGCCGGATGATGGCGCCGTCGGCCTCACCGCCGGTCAAGACGGTCGCGCCCTGGGATCGGGCTTCCTCGATCCACGCCAGGATGCGCTCGCGAGCGCCGTCGTCGATCACGGGGCCGACGTCGGTGTCCTCTTCGGACGGATCGGCCGCTTTCAAGGCCTCGACCTTGGGCAGGAGCTTGGCCACGAAGTCGTCGTAGACCTGTCGGCCCACGTAGACGCGCTGGATGGAGATGCAGCTCTGGCCGGCGAACGAGAAGGCGTTGGCGGCGACCTTCGAGGCGGCGTCCTCGAGGTCGGCATCCCCCTCGACGATCAGGGGCGTCGAGTTGCCAAGCTCGAGCGACACCTTCTTCCGTGCAGCCCGCTCGCGGATCTTCCAGCCGACCTCGGAGGAGCCGGTAAAGGTGATCATTCGCACCCGCTCGTCCTCGACCAGGACATCGCCGATCTCGGCCGATGGTCCCACTACGACGTTCAGCCAGCCCGGTGGCAGCCCGGCCTCCATCTCGAGCTCTGCCAGGAAGAGCGCGGAGACCGGCGTCTGCCCGGCGGGCTTCAGGACAACCGCACAACCTGCCGCGAGGGCAGGAGCAATCTTGTGAGCCACGAGGTTCAGCGGGAAGTTGAACGGCGAGATTGCACCGACGATCCCGATCGGCAGGCGCATCGTGTACGCGACCTTGCCGAGGCCCGCCTGCGACGCGCTCATCGGAACGACCTCGCCGCTGAGCGTTCTCGCCTCGACCGCAGCCATCGTGAACGTCGAAACGGCGCGCTGTGCCTCGACGCGCGCGGCCTTCATCGGCTTTCCAGCCTCCATACAGATCGTCCGCGCGAGCTCGTCCTCGTGCTCGAGCAGGAGCTCGGCGACGCGGTCGAGGATCTCGGCTCTCCGGAAGGCGGGCAACGGCTCCCGCATCGCCCGCTCGGCGGCGTCGACGGACCGGCGCGTCTCTTCCGCGCCCGCGCGCGGCATCCTGGCGACCACCTCTCCGGAGAAGGGAGATCGGACCTCGTGCCACTCTCCGGTCTCGATCCATTCGCCTCCGACCAGGAGCTTCTTCTCGGTCAGCGTCACGGCCACGGCCCTAGGATACTGCGCTCGAGTGGGCCAGGAGATCAGCAGGGTGGGGGTGGTCGGGCTCGGCACGATGGGCGCCGGGATCGCCCAGGTCTGCGTGCAGGCCGGCTTCGACACGACCGGCGTCGAGGTGAGCGAAGAGCTCTGCGAGCGTGCGCGCAGCACGATCGACCGCTACCTCTCGCGGGGCGTCGAGAAGGGCCGGCTGAGCGCCGAGGAGAGGGAGGCGGCCCTGGCCCGGCTGACGACGTCGACCAAGAGAGAGGACCTCGGCGACTGCGACCTGGTCATCGAGGCGATCGTCGAGGAGCTCGGGGCCAAGCAGGAGCTCTTCCGGGAGCTCGACGGGATCGTGGGCGCCGGTGCCGTCCTCGCCACGAACACCTCGGCGCTGTCGGTCACCGAGATCGCGTCGGCGGCCGAACGGTCAGAGCGGGTGGTAGGCCTGCACTTCTTCAATCCGGCGCCGGTTCTCCAGCTCGTCGAGGTCGTGCGGACGAAGCTCGCATCGGACGAGGCCTACGAGCGCGCCTTCCGGTTCGCCCAGGCTCTCGGCAAGGAGCCCGTCCGCTGCAACGATACGCCGGGCTTCGTCGTCAACCGGATTCTGATCCCGCTTCTGAACGACTGCGTGCGGGTTCTCGACGAGGCGGGGGTGACTCCGGAGGACCTCGACCGGGCGATGCGGTTCGGAACGAACTGGCCGATCGGGCCCTGCGCGCTCCTCGACCTGATCGGCCTCGACGTGCACGTGCACGCGAGCGAGGCGCTCCAGGAGAAGCTCGGGGAGCCCAGGATGGCGCCTCCACCGCGGCTCGTCAGCATGGTTGAGCGGGGCCAGCTGGGCCGGAAGACCGGCCGCGGCTTCTTCACCTACGAGTAGCTCGCTCCGTCCGATCGACGACGTACCGTCACGAGGCGTGACGATGTGCACGCTCTGCCGACGCAATCTCATGGCCGGAGAACGGTTCCGGCTCTGGCAGGCAGAGGCTTCTGCGGAGCGCCGCCGGGCCGTCTGCGGGCTGTGCGAGCGGGAGGCGGCTCGGGAGGGCTGGGTTCGGGTCGTTCAGCCGATGGCGCGTGAGAACGCGGTCGGACTGCGAGGCACCGTGCGTCTGGTGGCCTAGAGGCCGAGGGGCAGCCGGCCCCGTTTGGCCACGGGGTTTATTCTGGCTACGGAAGCCGAGGGCAGTGTGCCGCCTGCCCCTGTTCCCGAGCAACTGATTAGAGGAGGCGCCGTGGAACACCATGGTTCGGAGAGCTACTTCGTCGTGGGCGAGGGGTTGCTCACAGAGAGCGTCGGAGGCCGAGAACGCACGCTGGCCTCGGCTCTCGAGGAGCTGGCCCCGCCGTTTCGCTTCTCGCGGATGGGGCCGAACGGTATCGGGCGCCAGCTCGGTGAGCCCAACAGGAAGAAGATCGGCAACGTCATGACCGTGGGCGGCGGCGGCGCGTCGCAGATCCCGGCCGGCTTCACATACCTGGGTCAGTTCACGGACCACGACCTGACCTTCGACAAGACGAGCGTCATGCTGGGTGAGAACGTCTCCCCGGCGGAGCTCCTGCAGGCGCGATCGCCGAGCCTCGACCTCGATTCCCTGTACGGGGCCGGACCGGGCGATCCCGTGTCGGCCAAGTTCTACGCGGCCGACGGTCTCCATTTGAAGATGGGGAAGACGCTCGCTGAGGGGGGGATCACGGCGAAGCAGGGCTTTGACCTGCCGCGCGGGGCGGGCACAACGGTGGCGAAGAAACGCAAGGCGATCATTCCGGATCCGAGAAACGACGAGAACCTCGCGGTCGCTCAGACCCATCTGGCCATGATCCGTTTCCACAACCGCGTCGTCGACACCCTGCCCGCCTCGGTGCCCGTCGCACAGCGGTTCGACAAGGCTCGCGAGCTCGTCACCAAGCATTACCAGTGGATGCTCCGGACCGATTACCTACCGCGAATCTGTGCAGCCGGCGTCGTGAACAACGTCTTCACGAACGGCAGGAAGGCGTTCGAGGTAGGTGTCCCCCCGACGGATGTCCCGACGATGCCGATCGAGTTCTCCGTGGCCGCCTTCCGGATCGGCCACTCGATGATCCGGAGGGCCTACAACTGGAACAAGATCTTCGACGACGGCTTCGGCTCCCTCGACCTGCTGTTCGTGTTCTCCGCGACCAGCGGCGACCTGGGGGGCGGGCTCCGCCTTCCAAGCACCTGGATCGCCGACTTCCGTCGGCTCTACGACTTCAGCGAGTCGGGGAAGGCCAATCTCGTGGTGCCGGAGGGCAAGTTCAACCGGGCCATGCGTATCGACACGAGACTCGTGAACCCGCTGAAGAATCTTCCGGCCGCCTCGTTCGGAGGCCCTGAGGTGCCGTTCAACGACCCGAGGGCCAACCTCGCGTTTCGCAATCTGACCCGGGCCAAGATGGTGAGGCTGGCCACCGGCCAGCAGATGGCCACGTTCCTGCAGAGCAAGGGAGTGACGCTGACCAAGCTAACGCAGGCGCAGATCCGGGACGGCAACAACGGCGCGGACCTCGGGGCGCTGACACAGACGCAACGCGCAGCGCTCGTCAAGGACACGCCGCTCTGGTTCTACATCCTCCGCGAGGCCGAGTTGAACGGAGGCAAGCTGAAGGGCGTCGGAGCGCGCATCGTCGCGGAGACGTTCCACCGTGCCATGGAAGGCAGCCAAGCGTCGATCGTTCGCGACCCGACCTGGCATCCGACACTCGGTCCCAACAGCACGACGTTCCGGATGGTCGACCTACTGTTCTTCGCGTTCGAGGGAAAGAAGGCTCTGCTCGCTCCGCTCGGCTGAAGAGCCCGTCCAGGCGCCGAGGGAGGGAACCGCAGGATGCGGTGAGCTCCAGTCGATTCAGGCTGCGATGTCTGCGTCCAGCCGGCACCAGTCGGCCGACGGGTGTCGCGTCCTGACATCGGCCCAGATCGCGCCCGCTTCCTCGGCTGACAGGAGCTCGAGCGCGACGGCGTTGCGGGTCGCCCCGACGACGCGGAAGACCTGCTCGCCGAAACGCCTTTGCGGACTGGAGGAGCGCTCGCACGCTTGAGCGAGCGCCTCGAGCCGTGTTTCGAGGAGACGGGCGGTTCTGCTGTGATGTGCGTGGACTTCCATCACCCCTGGTTCGACGCCGACGTGCGGCGTCCTTGCCCCATAGGTAACAGGCAGGCCCGGACGGAGCGTCAGGGTGAGAGGCGGGAGTGCGTCCAGCCGTCCCCGGACCGCTCGTAGACGATGCGGTCATGGAGGCGATCCTCGCCGTGCTGCCAGAGCTCGATCCGATCGGGTCGGAGGCGATACCCGCCCCAGAACGGCGGCAACGGAACCTCGCGTCCCTCGTACTCCCGCTCGAGCCTTCGCACTCGCTCCTCGAGGACGTCTCGACTCTCGATCTGCTCGCTCTGGCGTGAGGCCCAGGCGCCGAGCTGGCCACCGCGAGGCCGTGTCCGGAAATAGTGCGCCGACTCCTCTTCGCTCACGCGCTCGATGCTGCCCTCGATGCGAATCTGCCGTCCCAGCGGCTGCCAGTACAGAACGAACGCAGCCTGCGGGTTCGCCTCGAGCTCGCGACCTTTCCGGCTTTCATAGTTCGTGTGGAACACGAAGCCCTTTGCCTCGATGCCGTGCAGGAGGACGATCCGCGCCGAGGGGCGCCCGGCCGCATCCGAGGTCGCCAGTGTCATCGCCTCGGGCATCGGCAGGCCGAAAGCCCGAGCCTCGTCGAGCCACCGCCGGACCTGCTCGATCGGATCGTCCGCCAGTTCGTCCTCGCGAAGGCGAACGGCATCGGTCACAGCGCAAGCCTAAATCCGCGAACCCATGGTCGGCAGCAGGTGAAACCGGGCAGGCACCGTAGTCTGCGCATTACAGATTCTTTACCGTGGGATCACCACTGCCAGACCAGGTGTGACGACACTTCGGAGAGCGAATGGCGATGCGGCGTCTCCTATTGATTTTTTCGATCGGGCTCACGCTCGTGGCTGCGCCTGCCGCCGATGCAGCTCTCCCCAGAACACTCTCCGCGGACAAGGATCTGGTCAACCTGAACCGAGGGCGAGGAGTGGCGCGGTTCTCGGGCTACGGAGTTCTCTGGGGGGGCTTCGTCCGCGGACGGATCCGTGTCACCGACCTTCCGGGCGGAGCGCAGACGGTAGTAAGGGTCTACGGGGCCGAGCGGGTGACCTACGTGAACTCGGTCACTCGGGTCTACAGCGGCCGCTATGTCAGGTTCAACATCCACACAGGACGCTGGCGGGCCGGCATCACCGCGCGCGGTATCAACGCCAGTGCGGTCCTGAAGGGGGTCATGTGGCTCGGCGGCACCGCCGGGACCTACACGATCGAGGGTTCGAGACCACGGGCATGGCCCTTCGACCTGACGCTTTTCACGCTCGGCGGGTAGGTCGGCCGGGTTCTCTGACACCATAGGAGCGGTGCACGTGTCCCAGCAGTCCCAAGCGCATCCGCTCATTCTGATCGTCGAGGACGAGACCAGCATCGCCTCGTTCGTCGCCATGTACCTGAAGAAGGCCGGGTATGAGGTGAAGGTGGCGGGCTCGGGGACAGACGCGCTCGCCCGTGCCAGCGCTGACAACCCGTCGCTCATCATCCTCGACCTCATGCTGCCCGACCTGGACGGCATCGAGGTGTGCCGCCGAATCCGCCAGCGGTCCGACATTCCGATCCTGATGCTGACGGCTCGCGACGATGACGTGGACAAGATCATCGGGCTGGAGGTGGGCGCCGACGACTACCTGACGAAGCCCTTCAACCCGCGTGAGCTTGTAGCTCGGGTGAAGTCGGTCCTCAGGCGGTCGGCGCCGAAGGAGCGGGAGCTCGAGAACTCCTTTCTCGAGCACGGACTGCTACGCATCGACTCCGGCAGGCGTGAGGTCATGGTCGGAGACGAGGAGGTCCAGCTCGCGCCGAAAGAGTTCGACCTGCTCTGGGAGCTGCTCGACCATCGGGGCCTCGTGCTCACCCGCGACCAGCTTCTCGAGCGTGTCTGGGGGTACACCTTCGCAGGCGACACGCGCACGGTCGACGTGCACGTGGGCCAGCTCCGCCGAAAGCTCGGCGACTCGTGCCCGATCGTCACGGTCTGGGGCGTCGGCTACAAGGTCTCG
The DNA here is from genome assembly GCA_963722715.1 of uncultured Actinomycetes bacterium. Lineage (GTDB taxonomy): Bacteria > Actinomycetota > Thermoleophilia > Gaiellales > Gaiellaceae > DASQGA01. Next base: position 153,885 of record CAVROA010000020.1, read on the forward strand.
CCCGAGCCGAAGGCCGCTCGCGCGTCGTAGCCTGTAGGAGGTCCGGTGTCCTCGCTCCGGTTTCGCCTCCCAGCTCTCTTCCTCGCCGGCGTGGTTGTCGCGGCGGCAGTGACCGCCTTGCTGGCCGTCCGACTGTTCCAGGACTACGCGCGCGATCGAACGCTCAGCGATCTGCACCGGCAGGCGGCCGGGCTGTCCCAGCTCTACGCCGAGCAGGCGCGCCAGGGGCTCGAGGAGCAACGGCGGGCACCGAGGTTCGCGCGCCCCAAGCTCGAGGCTGCGACGGACACGCGCCTCTACTACGCAGGCGTCTCGATCTTCCCGGGACAAGACCCGGGACTGCGCCCGCTTCCCCTCGGGGTGCTCGATCGCGACCTCTTGGCCGACGGCAAGGTGCAGGAGGTCGAGTTCAAGCCGCCCGGCACGGACAAGACGTACCTCGCGGTCGCTGAGCCGATTCGCCTCGGCGGAGAGACCTTCGGCGCTCTCGTCGTGGCGAAGCCCCAGGCCGAGCTCCGAGAGCGTTGGGTTGTCCTCCTCGGGCGGCTCGGCCTGGCCCTCCTGGGCGGGCTCGTCATCGCGGCTCTCCTCGTTCTGTACCTCTCTCGCCGGCTCACGAAGCCGCTTCTGGTTCTCTCGGACGCGGCCGACCGGATCGCCGAAGGCCGGTACGACGTGCGGCTGCCCGAGGCCAAGCGCAAGGACGAGATCTCCCACCTGACCGACCGGTTTCAGGAGATGGCCGTGCGGCTCGCCCAGGCCGAGGCACTGGAGCGACATTTCCTGATGAGCGTCTCGCATGAGCTCCGAACGCCGTTGACAGCGATCCGCGGCCATCTCGATGCGCTGCAAGAGGACCTTCTCGACGAGCCCGAAGAGCGGGCAGCATCGCTCGAGGTGATTGGCACCGAGGCGGATCGACTTTCACGCCTTGTCAGTGACCTGCTCGACCTCGCCAAGTTGGATGCGCACCGCTTCACGCTCACGGAGGACGAAGTCGAGATGCGGCGTTTGCTTGATCAGGCCTACCGGGCCAAGACCGAGGAGGCCCGGCGGCGCGGAATCGGGTACGAGCAGCGATTCGTGGCCGATCCGGTGATCCACACGGACGGCGACCGTGTGCTGCAGATCGTCACCAACCTCCTTGACAACGCGTTCGCCTGGACGCCGGACGGCGGCGCGATCTCGATTGGCCTCGATTCGAGGAACGGCACGGTCGAGGTCTCCGTGTCCGATTCGGGACCAGGGGTGCCCCTCGAGGAGCGCGAGCGCATCTTCCGGCCCTTCTTCTCCCGTGACGAGTCGCATGGGACCGGTCTGGGCCTCGCGATCGCACGCGAGCTTGCGCATGCGCTCGGCGGTGAGCTCGGGCTTGACTCGTCGCCGGACGGCGGCGCCCGCTTCGAGCTGACGTTGCCGGCTCGGTAGCGGTCAGCTGGAGCGGCGCTCGTGCCGCTCGTCGATCCGGTAGAGCGCAGCCCCTGGGCGCTCGTCGAGCGAGCGCTCCAAGCGATCGATGATGCGTTCCATCCGGTCGAGCCGACGCTCGACTCCGTGCCAGCCCGATGCGATCAGGTCGACCAGTAGAGCCAGATCCTCAACCCGGGCGCGCCGCTCGGAGTCCAGGTCGCGCTGAAGCCGCTCGAGGCGTCGGATCGTCTGGCCCGAGAGCCCGCGCACCTCGGCGATGTGGCGCCCGACGGGGAGGACCTCGGCGCGGAGGCCCTGTTGGACCGCTTCGCCCACACGATCCGGCACGGTCGCCTCGAGCTCGGACGCACGGGTTGCGAGGTCGTCGAGGGCTTCGCCCGCCCGTGCAAGCGCGGCTTCGAGAGCGGCCGGCTCGGGACGGCCCGCACTGGTTTCCGCGAGGCGGGCCCGGGCCCGGTCGAGCGACTCCCGATCCATGCGGGCGACTGTAGCGTTGGCGTCGGACTGAACGACGACAGAGGCCTGGCCGGTTGATCCGCAATCGTCAAACCATCGGATGGCGACCCCGAACGTACTCCAGTAACCGATCAACCAGCTAATGCGGACGGAGGAGCTCGACTACGACCTGCCGCCGGAGCTGATCGCGCAGAGGCCGCTCGACCGGAGGGACGAGAGTCGGCTACTCGTGTACGAACGCTCGACCGGCACGGTCCGCCACCGGATCTTCCGTGAGCTTCCCGCCGAGCTCGGTCGGGGCGAGCTCCTGATCGTCAACGACACCCGCGTCGTTCCCGCCCGAATCCATACGCACCGGCCGGGTGGGGGCAAGGCCGAGATCCTCCTGCTCGAGCCGCTCGGGGACGGTGTCTGGGAGGCGCTCGCGCGCCCTTCCCGGAAATTGCGACCGGGCATGCAGCTTCGGCCCGTGGAGCTCCTGGAGAATCTCGGCGAGGGTCGCTGGCTGGTGCGGCTCGAAGGCCCGGCGGACGGTGAGACGCCGCTCCCGCCGTACATCGTCGAGCCCCTCGCCGATCCCGAGCGGTACCAGACCGTTTACGGAGAGGAGCTCGGCTCGGCCGCCGCACCCACGGCCGGACTCCACTTCACGGCCGACCTCCTCGCCCGCTTCGACTTCGAACGGGTCACGCTCCACGTAGGGCTGGACACGTTCCGCCCCATTGCGGCCGAGGTGCTCGCAGAGCACGCGATCCACAGCGAGCGCTACGAGGTGGACGCTGCCGCGTGGGAGCGGATCCGGGCCGCTGAGCGCGTCTGCGCCGTCGGAACGACCACCGTGCGCGTGCTGGAGTCGCTGGCCCGCGGCGCCGAGCTCGTTGGCCGCACGAACCTGTTCGTGACACCAGGCTTCGAGTTCAGTCGCGTGGACGCTCTGGTCACGAACTTCCACCTGCCACGCTCCTCGTTGCTCGCGCTCGTGATGGCGTTTGCGGGCGTCGCGGAAACCCGGCAGCTGTACGAGCTCGCGATCGCAGAGCGATATCGGTTCTACTCGTTCGGCGACGCGATGCTCATCCTGTAGCCGGTTGATCGGCAATCAGCCGATCCCGAGCATCTCTAGACGCGCGGGTCCACCCCCTCCGCCTCCCGGCATCGACCCTACTTCGTGAAGATGCGCGGATGGCGAACGCACCGGGTCGGAAGCGTGACGAGACGGCGTCGACCTTCACCGTCGCCGCGATCGACGGAGCGGCGCGCGCGGGCGTCCTCCACACCTCGCACGGCGATGTCCTCACCCCTGCGTTCATGCCGGTGGGGACGAAAGGGACCGTCAAGGGCCTCCATCCCGATCGCGTGCGCGAGCTCGGCGCCTCGATTGTGCTCGCGAACACCTACCACCTCTACTTCCGCCCCGGCGCGGATCTGATCGAGGAACTCGGTGGCCTGCACCGGTTCACGGGCTGGAGCGGCCCGATCCTCACCGACTCCGGCGGCTTCCAGGTCTTCTCGCTCCGCGACACGATCGTCGGGGCGGACGACGATGGCGTCACGTTCCGCTCCGTCTATGACGGCACGCTCGCCCGCTTCACACCCGAGCTGGTGGCGGACGTGCAGCGAAAGCTCGGGTCGGATGTCGCCATGTGCCTCGACGTGTGCCCACCGGCAGGCATTCCGCCGGAGGAGCTCGAGGTCGCGGTGGCACGAACGGCCGCGTGGGCGCGGCGCCAGCTCACGGCGCCACGGGCACCCGGTCAGCTCCTTTTCGGCATCTCCCAGGGAGGCGTAGACCCGGCGCTCAGGCGCCGGTCAACAGAGGAGATCGCCTCACTCGGCTTCGACGGCCATGCGCTCGGCGGGCTGAGCGTGGGGGAGGAACGCGGGCCGATGCTCGACACCGTCGAGTGGGCGGCCCAGCTCCTTCCACCCGATCGGCCCAGGTACTTCATGGGGATTGGTGACCCTGCCGGAATCCTGGACGTTGTTCGGCGGGGCATCGACATGTTCGACTGTGTGCTGCCCACGCGGCTCGGGCGTACGGGCTCGGCGCTCACCTGGGACGGCAGGCTCAACCTTCGCAATGCCGCGTTCGCACGCGACCCCCGTCCGCTCGACGAAGGATGCCCATGCGCCGCCTGCACACGCTTCTCGCGGGCGTACATCCGGCATCTCGTGACTCAGCGCGAGCTTCTCGGCCTGATACTTTTGTCCGAGCACAACGTCAGGTTTCTGCTCGATTTGACCGCTGGAGCGCGAGCAGCAATCGAGGCGGGACGGCTCGGCGCCTATATGGCCTCCGCGCTCGACCGGCTCGGGGCTGCGGCGCCTGGCCAGGAGGTTTCTCGTGGGTAGTGGGTTCTTCATCGTCCTCATCGTGATGTTCGGCTTCATGTACCTGATGCTGATCCGTCCGCAGCGCCAGCAGCAGCGCCGGCATGCCGAGATGCTGAAGGGGATCGGGCCTGGCGACGAGGTCATCACCGCCGGCGGCATCTACGGTGATGTGATCGAGGTCGAGCCGGACCGGGTGACCCTCGAGATCGCCGAGGACGTGCACATCGAGGTAGCGCGAAAGGCGATCGCGAGCATCGTGCCCCAGGAGGACGCGGAATCCTTCGAGGACGAGCTCGAGGCCACGACGGTCGAAGAGCCCGAGCCGGTCGTCGAGGAGCGGACGGAGCAGGAGGAGGCCCGGCGCTAGAGCCCTAGCCGGCTCGGCGCGCGGAACGACTGGTGCGCAGGTACTTCTGGACTCTCCTCGCGGTTCTCGCCGCCGTGATCGGCGTGATCGTCCTCGCCTTCTTCCGGCAGCCCACGCTCGGCCTCGACCTGCAGGGAGGCCTCGAGCTCGTGCTTCAGGCGCAGGCGCCGCAGGGGCAGCAGGTGACCAAAGAAGACATGGAGCGCTCGGTCGAGATCATCCGGGCGCGCGTCGACAAGCTCGGCGTCTCCGAGCCAGAGGTCCGCCAGCAGGGCGACGACCAGATTGCTGTCGACCTCGCCGGGGTCACCAACCCGGCCCGCGCAGCGGAGATCGTCGGCAAGACGGCGCAGCTCCAGTTCTACGATCTCGAAGCCGACCTCCTTCCCCCCTCCAAGGACGCGAGGGGCTTCCCGGTGCCGAGCCCGAGGCTGAAGCCGCTCCTGACGCCGGAGGACAAGCTGAAAGCGGCGGACGAGCCTCCGACCCAGTGGTACCTCTTCCAGGGGAACCGTCTCCTTTCCGGGCCGGCCGACAAGAAGGAGGATCTCGCGCAGCAGCTCGAGGGCGGGAGGGTCCCGGAAGGCGCCACGTACTACGCCACGCCGAAGGGGAAGATCGTGATCACGTGCGGCCGGAACGCGACCGTCTGCCCCGGCGTCCAGACCGCACCCGTCTTACAGACCTTCTATTACGTCTTCAAGTTCGACCCCACGAACCCGGAGCACCCGGTCCCGGAGATGACGGGCGAGGACTTGAAGCTCAAGGGAACGCGCGCGGACTTCCAGAACGGCCAGCCGATCGTCACGCTCGAGTTCACCAATGCGGGCGGCGACAAGTTCCACGAGATCACGCGGACGCTCGCACAGCGCGGACGTTCCCAGACCCAGTTTGCGGGAGGCGGCCAGGACCTCTTCCAGCACTTCGCGATCGTGCTCGACAGCGAGATCCGCTCCTGGCCTCAAATCGACTTCAACGACCTCCCCGACGGGATCTCGGGCAACAACGCCCTCATCGAAGGGCTCGACTCGCCCGGCGAGTCCAAGGATCTCGCGCTCGTCCTCCAGACGGGTGCGCTCCCGCTGAAGTTCGTCCAGGTGGAGCGCTCTGACATCTCCGCGACTCTCGGCGCGGACTCGCTTCGGGAGGCGATCATCGCCGGCATCGGCGGCCTCGCGGCCGTCGCCCTCTTCTTGCTCATCTTCTACCGCTTCCTTGGCCTGGTGGCGGTGATCGGCCTGGCCATCTACGGCGTGCTGCTCTACGGAGCCCTCCTCCTCTTCAACGTGACCCTGACCCTGCCCGGCTTCGCGGGTCTCATCCTCACTATCGGGGTCGCGGCCGACGCGAACATCGTCATCTTCGAGCGGATCAAGGAGGAGGTCCAGGCGGGCAAATCGGTGCGCGCCGCGATCGGAGCGGGGTACAAGAAGGGCTTCAGCACGATCGTCGACGCGAACGTCGTCACCATGATCACCGCGCTCGTGCTCTTCATCGCCTCGACGAGCGGGGTGAAGGGGTTCGCGCTCATGCTCCTGATCGGCACGCTCGTCTCGATGGTGACGGCGGTGGGGGCGACGCGTGCACTCCTCGCCTCGCTTGCGGGCTTCAAGTGGTTCGACAACCCGGCTTTCATGGGCGCCAGCGCCCAGCGGATCCCGAAGTGGCAGAAAGTGGACTTCGTCGGCAAGCGCCGGATCTGGTTCGCTCTCTCCGTGGTCGTCGTGCTGGTCGGGCTCGGTTCGCTCGGCTTCACGGGCCTGAACCTCGGCATCGACTTCGAGGGCGGGAGCCAGGTCACCTTCAAGACTCCGCAGCCCGTGTCGATCGAGCGCGTGCGGTCGGAAGCGGCCCAGATCGGCAAGGAGAACGCCGTCATCCAGGGCACCGGCAGCGAGGTCTCGGGTGGCTACCGCGAGTTCAAGATGAAGACGGAGTCCCTGTCCGGGCCAGAGCAAACGGAGCTCCAGAACACCCTTCGGCGCGACCTCAATGCGACCGGCCTTGGGGTCAAGAACGTCTCGGCGACATTCAGCCGGCAGGTCCTTCAGAGCGCGCTCATCGCGATCGTCGTATCGCTGCTCCTGGTCGTCGCGTACATCGCGATCCGGTTCCAGTTCACGTTCGCGGTGCCGGTGCTCATCGCTCTCGTCCACGACATCCTGATCACGCTAGGGGTGTACTCGCTGACGGGCCGGGAGGTCTCGGCGTCGACCGTCGCCGCGGTCCTCACCATCCTGGGGTACTCGATCTACGACACGATCATCATCTTCGACCGCGTGCGGGAGAACATCCCGCTGATGCGGAAGTCGAGCTTCGCAGCGATCGCGAACCAGTCGCTCTGGGAAACCGTGAGGCGCTCGCTGGCCACGACGTTCATCACGCTGTTGCCCGTCTCGGCGCTCCTCATCTTCGGTGGCGCAACGCTCAAGGACTTCGCGTTCGCGCTCCTCGTGGGCATCGCCTCTGGCGCGTATTCGACGATCTTCATCGCAACCCCGATCCTCGTCTACCTCAAGGAGCGCGAGCCCGAGTACGCGAAGCGCAAGCAGGCGGGCTTGCAGGAGAAGCTGGGGCGGGACGAGCCGTGAACCGGGCGACGGAGTCCCCGCCGACCGGCCGGCTCCCGTTCCGGAGGCGGTTCCGGTCGCCGCCGAGCCGCCGGCACCCATCGGTGACGGATCGGCTGCTGCTCGCCGCGAGGCACGCCGCAAGCGACGCCGGGCGAGGCCCCATGGCCGCTCCCGGTGAGCCCGAGGGGGAGTCGATGAAAGACCTCCTCGAGAAGACTCTGCTCGCGGGCCTCGGCGCCGTGGCGCTCACGAAGGAGCGAGCCGACGATCTCGTGGACGAGCTCACCAAGCGCGGCAAGATGACCACTGAAGAGGCGCGCGAGCTCGTCGACGGGCTCACGCATAGGTGGCGGGGAGACGCAATCCGCTTCAGCGAGCGCGCCGGCTCGACGATCTCCGGGCTCTCCCGCGAGCTCGGGCTGGTCACCAGACGGGAGTGGGAGGAGCTCGAGCTGCGGCTGGCCCAGGTAGAGCATCGTCTCCGGTTGCTCGAAGGCGGGCCCGCGTCGGCCCGTGGGGCAAAGCTCGTGCAGCCGCCGGCCAGGCCGTCAGACCTCCCCCCACCGTAAGATTCGAGCATGAGCTCGCGGCCTGCCGTTCGGCAGCTCGGCCGTCTCTCCGAGATCGCGCAGGTCGCGGCGAAGCACGGCTTCGGATACTTCTTCGAGACCAATCGGCTCGTCGACGTCGTCACACGCCGTCAGCGTGAGATCGAGCCGAGCAGTGAGGGATCGCCGCGCGGCCAGCGACTTCGGGAGATGCTCGACGAGCTCGGCCCGACCTTCGTGAAGTTCGGCCAGCTCCTTTCGACCCGGCCAGACGTGGTCCCGCCGGACATCGTCTTCGAGTTGAAGGCACTCCAGGACGACGTCCACCCCTTTCCGTCGGAGCAGGCCGAGCAGGTGATCGAGGAGGACTTCGGCCTTTCCGTCTCCCAGCTCTTCCTCGAATTCGACCCGAGCCCGATTGCCGCAGCCTCGATCGGGCAGGTTCACAGGGCGACCTTGCCGAACGGGCGGCGCGTGGTCGCAAAGGTGCAGCGACCGGACGCCCCGCGGCAGGTGGAGGCCGATCTCGAGCTCCTCTACCAGGTCGCGAGGCTTGTCCGCGACCGCGTCCGCGCACTCGACTTCATCGACCCGATCGCACTCGTGGACGAGTTCGCCCGATCGATCCGGCAGGAGCTCGACTACCGGAACGAGGCGCGGAACGCCGAGCAGTTTCACAGGAACTTCGCCGGGCACCCGCATGTACGAGTCCCGCGCGTCTACTGGACGTACTCGAGCGCCAGGGTGCTGACCCTCGACTACCTCGAAGGGATCCAGCTCGCCGACCTCGACCACTCCACCTACACGATGGACGAGCGCCGCCGGCTCGCGTATCTGATCACCGACGCCTGGATGGCGATGATCTTCCGGCACGGGTTCTTCCACGCCGACCCGCACCCAGCCAACATTCTCATCCTCGAGCAGACGGGCCAGATCGGGCTCGTCGACTTCGGGGTCGCCGGAAAGCTAAGTGACGAGGACAACTCCCGCCTGACCCGCCTCTTCATCGATGCCGTGAACGAGAACATCGAGGCGCTCCCGCGGCGACTGGCGGAGCTTGGTGTCAAGTATCCGAAGGACCGCGAGGCGGAGTTCACGGCCGAGCTCAGAGACATCTACTACCGGTACTACGGCGCGCGGCTGAACGAGATCGACCCGCTGCAGCTGATCCGGGAGGCGTTCGCACTCATCTACCGGATGCGCCTTCAGCTCCCGACCCGCTTCGTCCTCCTCGATCGCGCCATCGCAACGCTCGGCTCGGTGGGCCTCGAGCTCTATCCCGACTTCAACGTTTTCGAGGTCGCGAAGCCGTATGCGCGCGAGCTCGTCCTCGAGCGCTTCACCCCTCGCCGCATGGCGCTGCGCACGCAGCAGGAGGTCCGAAACTACACGCGGATGCTGCACGAGCTGCCGTACCAGATCCACGACACGTTCGAGCAGGTTCGAGATGGCCAGATCGAGGTCGGCTTCCGGCACGAAGGACTCGACGACCTCATCCACCGGCTCGATCTCGTCTTCAACCGCCTCGTGCTCGCCGTCATCGCAGGAGCAGGGATCATCGGCTCGAGCCTGATCGGGGCGCTTGGCGAGCGAGGGGCCGAGCATACTCGGGGTGAACGTGATCTCCGTGATCGGGTTCAGCCTCTCGACGGTGCTCGGGATTTGGCTCGTGTGGGGAGTCGTCCGCTCTGGCCGGATCTAGCTAGCCGCTACTTGAGCGGCGTCAAGACCTGCTCGAGCTGCGAGCGAAGCGATTCGTAGTTCGGCGGGAGCGACAGCCTTTCGCCCAGGTGCTCCGGGTCCTCGTCGGCCGAGAAGCCGGGTCCCTTCGTGGCGATCTCGAAGAGGACGCCGCTCGGCTCCCGGAAGTAGATCGAGCGGAAGTAATAGCGGTCGATGATCGGGGTCGGTCTCGCGCCCGCCTCTGTGACGCGCTTCTGCCATGCCTCCTCGTCATCGAGCTCGGAGGCCCAGGCGACGTGGTGAACCGTTCCTGCTCCGCCGATCCCGGGCTCGTCGGGCGGGCTGTCGTAGGCGTAGAAGGAGCCTCTGCTCCCCCCACGCGCTTCCCAGGTTCCGCCGCCGGTATCGCGAAAGCCGAGCGTCTCGCCCAGAAGGTCCGCACTACGGGCTGGGTCATGCGCATATGCACGCACCCCGTCGAATCCCTGAAGGGCATGCTCGACCGGGATCTCGGGGTGGGTTGCGACGAGTGGATCGTCCGCCGTATCGACGACCATCAGCTCGAGCCCCATTCCCTCGGGATCGGAGAAGCGGAGGCGTCCGGGTTCGCGCTCCGAGGTCAGGTCCACGCCTTGCAGCCGGTCCGCCCAGAAGTCGAGGGCTTCTTCGGAGGCGACCCGCCAGACGACGCGATGCACCATTCCCGCGCCGGCGCGGCCCTGGGTGGCGCCCGGGTACTCGAAGAACGTCAGGTCGCTGCCCGGGCTCCCGTGGTCGTCGGCGTAGAACAGGTGGTACACGGTCGGATCGTCCTGGTTCACCGTCTTCTTGACGAGACGCAAGCCGAGCACCCTGGAGTAGAAGTCCAGGTTGCGAGAAGCGTCTCCCGTGATCGCGGTGACGTGGTGGACGCCGTCGAGCTTCATTTCAGTGGTCTCGGATCATGGCGGGCAGGGATCCATTCCCTGGTGGCGTATCAGATGCCATGATTGCGAATCTTCTCCGCCGGTGGCGGTATCGAAGCATCCGCCGGGCGTGGGCACGAGGCCGCATCGATTATTCCGAGGCGCGCGGCCGTGTCGAGCGTCTTGCCCGCGGGCTCTGAGCCCTACCAGCGCCATGCGCCCGCCACGGTCTGATCCTCGGCCGGCCGGAGCACGCCGTGGATCGCGAGATTCACGAGCCCGCACGAGGACAGGATAGGCGGGGAGGCGTGTCCGAGCCGGGCCTGTGTCGAGAAGGCTCTGGAACGCTTGTAACAGAGTCGCGCGAAAGGACATCTGGTCGAACGATGCGGGCGGTTGTACGGTCGCCTCATGGCAGGCGAAGCGGTCTTGGTCGTGGAGCGCGAGGCCCCGGTCAGGGCCTTCCTGGAGCAGCAGCTCACCGACGACGGATACGAAGTGCTCTCCACGGAGCGGGCTCGCCAGGCTCTCGAGCTGGTCGAAGAGGCTCGGCCGGACCTCGTGCTACTCGACGCGGTTCTTCCGGACGGGTCGGGCTTCGAGCTGTGCAGTCGGCTCCGCGAAGGTGAGCCCGGCCGGGTCTGGAACCGCGACGTCCCCGTCATCATGGTGAGCGCACGCAGCGAGCCGGTCGACCGGGTTCGAGGCTTCGCACGCGGCTGCGACGACTACGTCCCGATGCCATTCGTGTACGAGGAGCTCCTGGCCCGTATCCGTGCGGTGCTCAGGCGAGCAGCCGGACCCCGGCGAGCGCTGCTCGAGGTCCGTGGTCTGACCATCGATCTGGCCTCGCGCACAGTCCGGGTCGATGGCGAGGCCGCGTCGCTCTCGGCGAAGGAGTACGACCTGCTCGTCGCATTGGCCGAGGATCCGGAGCGTGTGTTCGGAAAGGAGGAGCTCCTCCGGGACGTCTGGGGCTTCCGGTCACTCGGACGGACGCGGACGTTGGACTCGCATGCGAGCCGTCTCCGGCGAAAGTTGAACCGCGGCGGCGAGCTCGCATACGTCCTGAACGTGTGGGGCGTCGGCTACCGGCTCGTGGCTCCGGGCGCTTGAAGCGCCACCACGTTTATCGGATGTCCGGTTGGGAAGAGTCAGCGGGCTACCGAGACGACAAAGGGGAGATACATGGCAGAGCTGACGACACTGCAGAGCAAGCTCGGCGAGGTTCTCGGGCTCGCGATGGCAGCCCAGGGAGCGACCGACAAGGTCATGAACCTGCTCGAGGATGACGACAAGCACCTCGAGGCCGAGCTCAAGAAGGTCAACGAGGATGCGACCAAGATCGAGGAGCGCTGCACCGAGGTCGCCGACTCATTCGACGGCAAGAAGACCGCGATCCTCGAGAAGGCTCGAGAGACCAAGCAGGAAGTGACCGAGATGATGCGGACCTACCTCGGCGAGGACGCGGACGCCCTCGACGGCTTCGAGTTCCTGACGATGGCGGAGGCTGGAGAGATGGGCCACTGGTCGGTCGTCGGCAAGCTGAACGAGAAGGCTCGCCACGCCCAGCTCCAGGAGGTCATCGACTGGGCCCTGCCGCTTCAGCAGGAGCACCTCGACAAGGCGCTGAAGGGATCGCTGGAGCTGGCCGCGGAGGAGGATCCGCAGGCGCCGGCCTAGTCGCGCCTGGACGTCCATTGAGCCGCCGCGTCGCTGCGGAGTGCGACCGGCGGCTCAGTTGTCTCGACGACGCCGACCTGACCGCTCTCTAGCCTGGTCGCGTGTCGTCGGCAGTCTCGGAACCTTGCCCTAGGTGTAGCGCCGGCATGGAGTGGCGCCACCAGACGTGGCAGTGCGTGGCCTGCCGTTTCAAGCTCGGCTGTTGTGAGGGTGATTGCGGGGAGGTTTACGCGGGGAGCGGCGGAGAGACCTCGTCCTCTTCCACCCAGTCGCGCGTCAGCACGAGCCAGAACGCCAAGCCCGCGTAGGGCCCGTAGCGGCGGAAGCGGCGGATAATGGTCGTGTCCTTCTTCGGTCGCCCGCCGGTGACGGCCGCGTACTTCGGCCGCGTCCAGGAGTCGAGGATCAGCCTCGAATAGCGTCCGAGCATCATCATGATGTGCGCAGCCGCGTAGGGGCCAACGCCGGGAAGCGCGAGGAGCCGGGCCTCGACCTCGTCGTCGGAAAGCTCTTCCCGGGTTGTCTGCCCGAGCTCCTCCAGATCGACTGAGCCGTCGGCTACCGACGAGGCGAGCGATCGGAGGTAGGCGCCCCGGTACCCGGCTCGGACCGTGTCTCGGTAGAAAGACTCGCCGGCCTCGGCCATTGCCTCGGGTGTCGGAAACGCACGGCCAAACGGTCCGGTGGCCGGCGCCCCGGGTGCCGCTTCTCCCAGGTGCTCCACGAGGGCACCGACCATCCGCTCGGTCGCAGACCAGGCGCAGTTCGTCGTGCAGACCGTTTTCACGACCTCCTCGAAGACGGTCTGGCTTCGAACCATGCGGCCCGCGCCGCTTACGACCCAGGCGAGATCCGGGTCAGAGAGCGCCTGCTCGTAAAAGGGTGAGAGATCCTCGTCAAGGCGCAGGATGTGGCCGACGGCCGTGAGAATCCGCGAGCTCGCTTCGGCGGAAGGCCCTCCGGCTTTGATCATCTCGACGCGCGCGAAGCCATTCCGTCCGTGCGCCACGCTGACCAGGCGCGGGCCGAGCCCTTCGACGCGGAGCGTGACGTCGAGACGGCGTGTCTCCGGGTCGATCTGCATCGGCGGGAGCTCGACGAGCCCATGCGACTGGAGGGTCCTCCAGAGGTCGACCGGCTCGCCGCCCGCTCCGACGAGTGGGAGCTCTGCCGTCGTCACGGAACGTGCTTGAGCTCCCACTCCGAGGGAGTGAAGGCTTCGCCCCGTGCGGCGCCAAGGGCGAGCACCGTGGTCCCCTTCGAGCGACCGATCGCCTCTCTGACAGCATCCGGGTCGCGCACGTATACAAACGTTCCGGCCGGCGCTTCGATGGTCTCGTCGTCGACCTGGAACGTGGCATGGCCACGCGTGACGAGGTACAGCTCCTCATGCTGCGTGCCGCTCTCCTCGGTTTCGCTATGGCGCTCGATGATCGGCTCTCCATCTACTCGAGCCACCCATGCGTTCACCCCGAAGCTCTCGATCCCGAAGTGGATCCGCACCGGCTTCCAATCCGGATCGGCGCCCGTGGCCTCCTCCAACGACGGAATGTCGTCGATATGGGCGCTCTTCACGTTGTCGGACATCCGTGCCTCCTGGTCGAAAATCGGCCCTAGACCGCTGACGAAGTTCGTCAAGGCTAGAAGCTTTACTGTCAGCCGCGCTCAGCCTTCGCTGGAAACCTCGATCCGATCGCCCTCCTGGACACCGAGCCGGCGAAACGTCCCCTTAGCCACCTCCAGCGCTCCAATGTAGGCAGTTCGAGGGGAGTAGAGCGGGCAGGGCTCGGCCCGACAAGGATTCATGTCCAGGATCTGGCTGATCCTCCCCCGGCGGTCGTAGAACGCGATCGAAAGCGAGATCGCCGTATCTCGCATGACGAACGCGGTTGTCGTCGGGCGGTCGAAGAGAAAGACCATGCCGGTGTCCCGTGCAAGACTCGTCCGGCCCATGAGCCCTCGCTGTCGTTCCGCGGCACTATCCGCCACCTCAACGGCCAGCGTGGCAATCCGGTCGCCGTGGAGCACTACCGTGGCGCCGTCGGAGTCGCCCCCTGAGCCGCAGCCCGCCATACAGAGCGACAGCGCGCCGACAAGAAGAAACCTCCGCACGGCACCCATCCTCGCAGCGCCCCGGGTTGCCGACAGCGCCCGCCGGCCGTTCCAATCATCGTTCCGTCCCGAAGAATTCTCGGCCCACCCGAGCGCGCGTTTCGTTGCGTACGTGACGCTCCCGCGCGGTTTCCAGGACTAAGATCGAAAACGGGAGGAGGCTACGGGCACCTGAGCGCCAGCTAGGAGACTCCCGCGCCCTCGAGGTCGAGGAGCGCCCGCTTTCGCTCGAGCCCGCCTGCGTAGCCGACCAGGCTCCCGGAAGCTCCCACGATGCGGTGGCAGGGGAGCACGATGGGCACCGGGTTGCGGTTCAAGGCGCCCCCGACAGCGCGCGCTGCCTTCGGCCGCCCGACCCGGACCGCAAGCCCGCCGTACGTGGAGGTCTCCGCGTATGGGACAAGAGCCAGCTCCCGCAACACTTCCTGCTGAAAGGCCGGCACGCCCGTGAGGTCTACCTCGAGCTCGAAGGCTCGCCTCCGGCCCTCGAAGTAGTCGTCGAGCTGGCGCCGCACCGCATCGAGTCGCCCGGGAACCCGCAGCACTCTCGGCCCGAAAAGACCAGCGAGCCGTTCGAGCTCGGAGTTCGGTTCCGCTGCGGCGTCGAAGCTGATCCGGCAGAGCCCCCGTGAGGTAGCGCCGACGAGGAGAGGACCGATCGGCGAGTCGACTACGTCGTAGGCCGCGTCGACGAGCCCCTCGGCTGCGGCCGCGTCCCGGAATCGCCGGTCGACCTCGGCTGGGATGGTCATCGTGTTTCCTCCTTCCGTCGCAGGCGCCGGACGCCGCTGGAGGCCGCCTGACGAGCTGCTTCTTCGCTCGATCCGAGCGCGCCCGCGATGTCTGCATATGGCAAGTCGTAGCCGTAGCGGAGGACGACCGCGGCCCGCTCTGCGGGCGGCAAGCTTCCGGCTAGGTCAGCGAGCTCCGCGTAGGCCGGGCGTTTGTCCGTCGTAGTGAGCTCTGGCAGGTCGCCGCGCGGTCGCTCCCGTCGCCGCTCGTCGATCGCTATTCGCGTCGCGATCGTGAAGACCCAGGCGCGAAGGTGTCGGCCGTGCTCGAGCCCGGCGTAGGCTCGGAGCGCCCGGAGAAATGTCTCCTGGAAGGCGTCCTCGGCCGGTTGCCGACCAAGCAGGCGCACGAGATAGCCGAAGACCTCCTCGCGGTGGTCGTCGTAGAACCGCTCAAAGGGTGGAATCGTCACAGGCTGCATCATCTGTTGAAACGGGCGGGGCGGGTGAGGTGTGAGACTGGCGAGATGCGAATCGGCGTGGTCGGTCACGTTGAGTGGGTGCAGTTCCTGCGCGTCGCGCACGTGCCCGCGCGCGGAGAGATCCTTCAGGCGTCGAGCGGATGGGAGGAAGCCGGGGGCGGAGGGAGTGTCGCGGCCGCGGAGATCGCGCGCCTGGCCGGCGTCGCCACTCTCTTCACGGTGCTCGGAGACGATGATTGGGGCCATCGCGCCAAGGCCGAGCTCGAGGGACTCGGAGTCCGGGTCGAAGCCGTGTTCCGCCCTGAGCCGCAACGCCGCGCAGTCACGTTCGCCGACGACGGTGGAGAGCGCACGATCACTCTCGTTGGCGACAAGCTTCGACCCCGGTTCGATGAGCCCCTGCCCTGGGAGGAGCTCGCATCCTTTGACGGCATCTACTTCACGGCCGGTGACCCGGAAGTCCTTCGCGCAGCACGGCGAGCTCGGGTCCTGGTGGCGACCGCACGCGAGCTTCCGACCTTGCTGGCTGCCCCGGAGCTCGAGCTGGACGCAGTGGTCTCGAGTGCGAACGATCCGTCGGAGAAGTATGCGGGCGAGCTTCCGCGGACGCCTCGACTGGTGGTCAGGACCGACGGTGCCTCTGGCGGGAGCTACGAGCCTGGCGAAGGCCGGTGGGCCGCGGCGCCCCTGCCGGGAGCGTTGGTCGACTCCTACGGAGCAGGCGATAGCCTCGCGGCCGGTCTCACGGTGGGGCTCGCCGAGGGCCGAGACGTTCCGGATGCTTTGGCCGTCGCGGCCGACTCAGCGGCGCGGGCGCTGACGCGGCGCGGTGCACACGGCTCCCCGAACCAACCCTGAACCCGGCGCCCGCCGGAATTCCAGGTGGAGATTCTCGGGGCCGCAGGGTTGCGTAGTGGGGTTCTGTGGTTTAGAGTGGGGGAAAGTGGTGGATAACAGAGAGGCCCCCGAATGCTCCTTGGTGAATACGAGCACGCTCTCGATGACAAGAACCGTCTCATTCTTCCCGCCAGGTTCCGTCAGTCCTTTTCTGCGGGAGTCGTGTTGGCGCGCGGAATGGACGGTTGTCTCGTCGTGTACACGCGCGACGGTTGGGAGTTCTTCGTCGAGCAGCGACTCGCCGGCCTCGATCCGTTTAGCCGAGAGGCGCGTCAGATGAGCCGCTTCGTCTTTGCGGGCGCAGCGGAGGCAGACCTCGACAAGCAGGGCCGCGTGATGGTGCCGCAGCCGCTCGTCGAGCACGCCAGGCTCGACCGGGAGGTCGTGGTCGCCGGGGTTCGCGATCACCTCGAGATCTGGGACCGCGCCGCTTGGCGCAAACAACTCGAAGAGGTCGAAGGGAGTGCTGAGCTTGTTGCAGAACGCCTCGCAGCAAAGCAAGACTGATCACGTCCCCGTCCTCGCCGACGAGGTGCGCGAGCTCCTCGACGTGAGCCCTGGGGAGACCGTCGTCGATGCGACCTTCGGTGCGGGTGGACATGCGGCCGCGCTGTGCGCCGACCTCGAAGGGAAGGGTCGGTTCATCGCAATCGACCGTGACCCCACGGTCCGGCCGTACTTCGAGCGCTTCCAGCGACGCTGCCACGGTGTCCAGACCCGGTTTCTACGCGGCGATTTCGACGTCGTCATGGCACAGCTGGCCCAAAACGACGTCCAGGCCGACGCAGTGCTCCTCGATCTCGGCGTTTCGAGCATGCAGATCGACCGGCCGGAGCGCGGCTTCTCGTACGCCGTCGACGCGCCGCTCGACATGCGCATGGATCCCTCCGCCGAGCGCTCCGCGAAAGAGGTCGTGAACGAGGCGGGCGAGCGCGAGCTCGCAGACGTATTCCGGCGCTACGGCGAGGAGCGCTTTTCCCGGCAGATCGCCGCCGCGATCGGACGCCGCCGCCGCGAGCAGCCCTACGAGAGGACGTCGGAGCTGGTCGAGACCATCCGCGAAGCGATTCCCGCTCCGAGGCGCTTCGGCGACGGGCATCCCGCCAGGCGCGTCTTCCAGGCCCTTCGGATCGAAGTCAACGACGAGCTGGGCTCTCTGGAGCGGGCCCTACCCTCGGTCCTGAGCATGCTTCGGCCAGGCGGGAGGGTCGCGGTCATCAGCTTCCACTCGCTGGAGGATCGGATCGTGAAGCGGTTCTTCGCTAGCGAGGCGCGTGGTTGCACGTGCCCGCCCGATTTCCCGGTCTGCGTATGCGGAAAGGAGCCGCGCGTACGTCTCGTGACGAAGAAAGCCGTTCGCCCGGCACCTGCCGAGGTCGCAGTCAACGTCCGCTCGGCGTCGGGCCGGCTTCGCGTTGCGATGAAGACGGAGGCCTAGCGTGTCCTCAGCCGCCGCACGAGCCGAGCCGCGGATCAAACGAGCACCCGGGCGCACCGCCCGACCGGCGGCGCGGCCGCGCTCCCGTCCGCGTCCGGCCGCACGGCCTCGCGTCGCCGGGGGCGTGCTCTGGATCGTGATCGTCGCGGTGCTGCTCGCGGGCATCGTCGCGCTGAACGTTGCGGTGCTCGGGCTCAACATGGAAGTCGAGCGCCTGGACACCCAGAAAGAGCGAATCCAGTCGCAGACGTCGGAAATCGCTACCGAGCTCTCCAGCGCGGCGGCCTCGGGGCGAGTCGAGGCAGCGGCGCGAGGTCGGCTTGGGCTCGTCGACGTGAGCCAGACGACGTACGTCCAGGTGAGCCGCCGCGGCCGGTGACCGCGCGCCTCGTCAACCGGAGGATTCGCCTACTCGTCGGGGTCTTCGCCTGCATCTTCGCCGCCACCTTCGCGAGGGCGGCGTGGTTGCAGGCCGTGGAGGCCCAGGGTCTGAACGCGCTCGCTACGAGTCAGCACCGCGAGACGCTCGTCGTGCCGGCGCGCCGCGGCACGATCTACGACCGAACCGGTAGCGAGCTTGCAATCGGAGCGCGGGCGATCACGGTCTATGCAAACCCGAAGCAGGTGCGAGACCCGCGAGCCGTGGCTGAGCAGGTGGGCGCCGCGCTCGAAATCGATCCTGCGGAGGTCTATCCACTCCTGGCCGACCGTAGCCGAGGGTTCGTCTACCTTGCGCGCAAGGCGGATCCGAGGCTTGCGGAAGCGCTCAAGGCCAAGCAACTGGTCGGGCTCGGGTTCATTCCCGAGGAGCGGCGTACCTATCCCCAGAAGTCGGTCGCTTCGGAGGCGGTGGGGTTTGCGGGGACGGACAACAAGGGGCTCGCCGGGGTCGAGTTTCGGCTCGACCACCTGCTTGCCGGAGCCCCCGGTAGCGAGTCGGTCGTGCGCGATCCCTTCGGGCGCGTGCTCAAGGTGCTCGAGACGAAACCCGTCAAAGAGGGTCGCGACGTCTATCTGACGCTCGATCACACGCTGCAGGGCCAGGTGGAGCGCATCCTTGGGGCCGCGCGAACGGAATGGGCGGCGAAAGCGGCGACGGCGATCGTCATGGATCCCCGGACGGGAGCCATGCTCGCGATGGCGGTCGAGCCCGGGTTCGATGCGAACAGGTTCGGGGAGCTCAAGGAGGGGCGGGAGCGAAATCGCGCCGTCACGGACACGTATGAGCCTGGATCGACCTTCAAGGTCGTGACCCTCGCCGGGGCCCTCGAGAGCGGCATGGTCACGCCGTGGACCCGATACACCCTCCCGTCGGAGATCCAGGTCGCCGACCGCATCATCCACGACGCGGAGCCTCGCGGAACCGAGACGATGACGGTTTCCCAGATCCTGTTCCAGTCGTCGAACGTCGGCGTGATCACGCTTGCTCTCGGTCTGGGGAAGGAGCGGCTCGCGAGCTGGATCGACCGGTTCGGATTCGGCCACCGCACCGGCCTCGACTTCCCAGGTGAAAGCCGCGGGATCGTCCTTCCGCCTGACCGCTGGTCCGGCTCGACGATCGGAAATGTCCCGATCGGCCAGGGGATCGCCGTGACGCCGATGCAGATGGCGGCCGCCTACGCGACGATCGCGAACGGCGGCGTCGAGGTGCAACCACATCTCGTCGCCCGGGTCGAGGGCAGCGGCGAGCGGAAGGTCAAGCGTCGCCGTGTCCTGTCGACGGCAACTGCAAAGGAGTTGACCTCGATGCTGCGCCAAGTAGTCGGTAATGCCCAGGGCACGGGGCAGGAGGCCCAGATACCAGGCTACTCGATCGCAGGCAAGACCGGTACTGCGGCAAAGCCCGACCCCGTGCTGGGTGGCTACTCGACCTCGAAGTATGTGGCTTCGTTCGTCGGCTTCCTGCCGGCATCGAACCCCCGACTCGTGATCCTGGTCGCGGTCGATGAACCGAAGGGCGCAATCTGGGGCGGCTCCGTCGCCGCTCCGATTTTCTCCCAGATCGCGCGGTTCGCACTGCAGTACCTGGAAGTTCCGCCGGACGCTCCACAGACAGCGGAGCAGCCGACGCCCTAGGCGCCGCGGGACCTTCCTGGACCCGGCGGCCTCCTCCCCGAGTCGATCGTATGAGCGAGGAGCGCGCGGGTGTGTCGCGAAATGAGAAAAAGCGCGAGGAAATGCGCGGGTTTTCGTGTCACAAAGTCCACAGGAGGGGCAGGTCACGCTGGTAGAATCCGCCGCCATCGAGCTGGAGAGCCTGAGCCACGCCGTGGGCCCGACGCGCACGGTCAACCCCGGCCCCGCAGATATCACCGATCTCGCGTACGACGCGCGCCGCGTGACGGCTGGGGCTCTGTTTGCGTGCGTGCCGGGCGAACGAGCAGACGGCCACGACTTCGCGCCAGACGCCGTCGAGCGGGGAGCGGTCGCACTGATCGTCGAGCGTCAGCTCGAGCTGCCGGTCCCGCAGCTGGTTGTTGCTGACGCGCGGGAGGCGATGGCGCTGGCTGCGGACGCGTTCTTCGGCCGCCCGTCCCGTGAGCTTCGAGTCGCGGGTGTGACGGGAACGAACGGCAAGACGACGACCGCCTTCTTGCTCTTCTCCATCCTGGCCGCAGCGGGCATGCGTCCTGGGTTGCTCGGCACCGTGGAGAGCCGAGTGGGCGGGGAGCGACGCGCCGTCATCCGGACGACGCCGGAGGCGATCGACCTCCAGCGGATATTCCGCGAGATGCTTGACGCCGGCGATCGTAGCGTCGCGATGGAGGCTTCCTCGCACGCCTCCGAGCTGCGGCGCCTGCTCGGTGTGCGCTTCGCCGTACTGGTCTTCACAAACCTGTCTCAGGATCACCTCGACTTTCACGGAACGATGGAGGGCTACTTCGAAGCCAAGCGCAGGCTCTTTGTCGAGCCTGACCTGGAGGGTCGGCGGCCGCCGGCAGCGTTGAACATCGGCGACGTCCATGGGCGGCGCCTGGCCGAGGAGGTTCGCGAACTCGGGATACCGCTCCTCACATTTGGGATCACCGACGACGCCGACGTCCGGCCGGAATCGCTCGAGGTCGGCTCCGGCGGCTCGTCATTCACTGCTGCAGGCATTCCAATCTCCAGCCGATTGCGCGGGCGCTTCAACGTTGAGAATGTCCTGGGCGCGGTCGCAGCGGCGCGACTTCTTGGTGTCGAAGATGCCTCAATCCGCCGAGGCGTCGAGCATGTCGCCGGCGTTCCCGGTCGGTTCGAGGCAGTCGACGAGGGGCAGCCTTTCGCCGTGCTGGTCGATTACGCGCATACGCCAGAAGCACTGGAAAACGTCCTCACGGAGGCGCGGGCGATCACCGCAGGACGTCTGCACTGTGTCTTCGGGTGCGGCGGGGATCGAGACCGCAGCAAGCGTCCGCTCATGGGTGAGGTCGCCACCCGCCTCGCCGACAATGTGGTCATCACGTCCGACAACCCGCGAAGTGAGAGGCCGGAGGCGATCATCGAGGAGATTCTCGAGGGGGCGGGACGAGGAGCGGAGGTGGAGCCGGATCGGGGGCTCGCGATCGCGCACGTGCTCGAGGCGGCACAGGATGGCGACGTCGTGGTGATCGCGGGCAAGGGGCACGAGCCGGGGCAGGAGTTTCACGATCGAACGATCCCATTTGACGACCGAGAGGTCGCACGGGACGCGCTACGCCGGCTAGGTGCCAGGGCGTCGGCATGATCCCACTTTCCGTGGAGGAAATCAGGTCACTCGCACCGGGCCGGCTCGAAGCGCGTACCGACGTCGATGTCGTCACCGGCGTGCAAATCGATTCGAGACGGGTTGCAGACGGCGACCTGTTCGTTGCGATCGGGTCGGGTGTTGACTATGTCCCCGAGGCCCTTGAGCGAGGGGCCGCCGCCGCACTGGTCCCCGAGGACGCCTTTGCTTCCCTAGCGGCGCTGGGTGGAGCGGTACGCGAGCGCTCTTCCGCCCGCGTTGCCGCGGTCACCGGCTCGGTCGGAAAGACCACCACGAAGGACATTCTGGGCGCGCTCTGTGGCCCGCACGCGCCGACTGTTGTCGCGGAAGGGAGTCAGAACAACGAGATCGGCCTTCCCCTGACGCTCTGCCGGATCGAAGCGGACACACAGGTGGTCGTCCTTGAGATGGGAATGCGCGGGCTGGGACAGATCGCCGAGCTTTGCGCAGTCGCCCGACCCGACGTCGGAGTGGTTACGAGCGTCGGGCCCGTGCATCTCGAGCTTCTCGGTACGGTGGAGAACGTTGCCCGCGCGAAGGGGGAGCTCATCGACGCTCTTCCCCCGGGGGGTGCGGCAGTCGTGCCGAGCGAAGAGCCGTTGCTCGAGCCTTTCCTCCGACGAGATGACCTTCGAGTGCTTCGCTTCGGAGCGGCCGGAGATGTGCGTCTGGCGGCCTTTCGCCCCGGTCCGCACGGCTCCGAGGTTGACGTCGAGGTCCTCGGGGAGCGGCTCACGTTCGAGCTGCCCATCGGCGCCCGGCACAACGCCACGAACTTCCTCGCAGGACTCGCCGCCTATGTGGCGCTCGGCTTCCCGGTGGCCGAGGCCGGCAAGGGCGGAGCGGCGATCAAGCTCTCGCGTTGGCGCGGCGAGGAGTTTCCGCTTCCGGGCGGGGGCGTGCTCGTGAACGACGCCTACAACGCCAACCCCGTGTCAATGGCGGCAGCGCTCGACCACCTCGCGGAGCGCGCAGGCTCCAGTCGCAAGGTTGCGATCCTCGGCGAGATGGCTGAGCTTGGCCCGGGAGGAGCGGACTACCACCGGGAAGTAGGGGCAGCCGCTACGCGGGCAGGGGTGTCCGTTCTGGTCGCTGTCGGATCGCTCGCTGCGGAGTACCTGGCGGGCGCGAGCGTTCCGACAATGCGCTTGGCGGCGGATGCTCAGGCAGCGCTCGCGGAGGCGTCGGCGCTTATGGAGCCGGGCGACTGCATCCTCGTCAAGGGATCTCGTTCGGTGGGGCTCGAAATCGTCGCCGAGGGACTCGCGGGTATTCCCGCCTAGCCGTGACCGAAGTCCTTCTCGCCGGGATCATCGCAATGGTCATTTCCATCGCGGCGGGCCCGAAGTTCATCGACTTTCTGCGGCGAAATGAACTTGGCCAGCACATTCGCGAAGAGGGTCCGAAAGGCCATGTCACGAAGCAGGGCACACCGACCATGGGGGGTCTTCTGATCATGCTCTCCATGTCGATCCCGTTCCTACTCTTCTCGGAGCACACGCTGCCCGCGCTCACGGCCTTCTTCGTGACGCTGGGTTGCGCCGGGATCGGCTTCGTGGACGACTGGACGAAGCTCACGCATCGCCGTTCGCTCGGCCTGGCAGGGCGTTGGAAGCTGCTCGGGCTCGGCGCCATCACGGTCGTCGTCGCATTGGTCGTCTACAACCGCGACTTCAAGACCACGGTGTATCTGCCCCTCGTCGATGTCGACTTGCCGCTCTCCTGGGCGTGGTACGGGCTTCTCTTCATCATCATCGCCGGGGCCGCGAACGGGGTGAATCTCACCGACGGCCTCGACGGTCTTGCCGCGGGGACAGCGACGATCGCGCTCCTCACCTACACGGCGATGACGATCGTCGCGTACATCGTCTCGCTGCGGACCGGCACGGGCGACAAGGCCGACCTCGACCTGGCCATCCTGGGCGCAAGTCTGATCGGAGCCTCAATCGGTTTCCTCTGGTACAACGCCTTCCCCGCCCAGGTGTTTATGGGGGACACGGGGTCAATGGGGCTCGGAGGCGCGCTCGCGGCGTTCGCGATCATGACCAAGACCGAGGCGCTGCTGATGCTGATCGGTGGCATCTTCTTGATCGAAGCGCTCTCGGTCATGCTCCAGGTCTTCACGTTCAAGTGGCTGGGCCGTCGCGTGCTGCTCATGGCGCCGCTTCACCATCACTTCGAGATGAAGGCGTGGTCCGAGTCGCGAATCATGGTGCGGTTCTGGATCGCTGCCGCAATCTTCTGTGCGTGCGCCTTCGTCCTCTATTACCAGTCGTTCTCGAAGTTCGCGTCCTGAGCCTGCGATTCGAAGAACGCGGACGCCTCTTCGCCGGTCGGAACATTCACGAGGTTCTCGAGATGATTCTCGTCCGGATAGCCCACCTGGCGCATCCTCTCGATGGCCGCCTCGATGTCGTAGTCGGTTCGCCGCAGGTCGACGTCCGGGCCGAGGAGCGCCCAGTAGGCGCCGCTGCGATTCTCGTAAGGCATTCCGATACTGCCTGCATTCACCAGCCGGACGCCGGCGACCTGTCGGTCGAACTGGGTATGCGTGTGGCCGCAGACGACCACTCGCTCGCCGACACCGATCAGAGCGGAGGCGACCCGCTGTTCGGGGGAGATCGCAGTCAGGATCTCCTCGTCGTGTCGGGGCGATCCGTGGCAGAAAAGAGTTTCCCCGAGCCCATCGACGTCGATCGTCACGCTCGTGGGGAGATCGCGGAGGAAACTGCGCTCGCTCGCGTCCAACTGGTCGGCGGCCCAGGGGCCGGGCTCGCGATCACCGTTACCGCGCACCCAGACCGTTTCGTCGCCAGCGTCGCGGATGAGCGAGAGAACCTCGTGTGGCATCGGGCCTGCTACGACATCTCCGCCGACCACGATGCAATCGACGGAGCTCGCAGCTACCTCGACGAGCACCGCCTCGAGGGCAGGGAGGTTCCCGTGAACGTCGTAGAGAGCTGCAATTCGCATTGACACCATGATGCCGCGCCGCGTGCTCGTCCTGGGGCTCGCCCGCTCGGGCGAGGCGGCCTCGCTTGCTCTCGCACGCCGCGGCGTGACGGTCGTCGCTGTCGATCGCGTGGAGACCAGCGCTGTTGGGAGGCTTCGCGAGGCCGGCGTAGAAGTCGTCGTGGGCGCGGAAGATCCCGCGCTCCTCGATGGCATGGACCTAATGGTGAAAAGCCCCGGAGTCCCCCGCGAAGCTCCGCTCGTGGAGGCTGCGCGGCGTCGCAACACAACCGTGTGGAGCGAGATCGAGCTCGGGTCGAGACTCATCCCGAATCCCATCCTTGGCGTGACTGGCACGAACGGGAAGACGACCACGAGCGAGCTTCTCGGTGCGATCTTCCACGCCGCCGGCAAGCAAGTTTCTGTGGCCGGGAATGTCGGGCGACCGCTGACGGGACTCGACGGCATCGTGCCGGCGGATGCGTGGGTGGTCTGTGAGCTATCGAGCTTCCAGCTCGAGGACATCGAGAGTTTCCGCCCGCAGATTGCCGTGCTCCTGAACCTGACCCCGGACCACCTGGACCGCCATGGGACCTTCGAGGACTACACGACGGCGAAGCTCCGGATCTTCGAGAACCAGACGTCCGAGGACGTAGCGGTGGTGCCGGGAGGCTTTCCCCCGATCCCCGGCGCGGCTCGCCGGGTCGAATTCACCGCCGCCGACCACCTTCCCGCCGTCCCGCGAATCCCCGGGGAACACAATCGGGAGAACGCGGCCGCTGCTACCGCGGCTGCGCGGGCGGCCGGCATCGACGATGTGGCAATCGCCGAGGGGCTTCGGAGCTTCCAGGGTGTGCCGCATCGCCTCGAGCTGGTCGGGGAGGTGGCCGGTGTTCGCTTCGTGAACGATTCGAAGGCAACGAACCCCGAAGCGGCCGAGCAGGCGCTCACCGCCTATCCGCCGGGCCTCCGGCTGATTCTCGGCGGGAGTGTCAAAGGGTCGTCGTTCGACCGGCTCGCTCGTGCCGCGCGGGAGCGCGGGGTCGCTCGCGCCTATCTGATTGGCGAGTCGGCCGACGACATCGCGGAGGCGTTGATTCGCGCGGACGTGCCCTTCACGGACGCCGGCGACCTCGAACGGGCGGTCCAGCAAGCTCTTTCGGATGCCGAGCCGGGCGACGTCGTCCTGCTCTCGCCCGCCTGCGCGAGCTACGACCAGTTCGAGAACTTCGAAGAGCGTGGGGCCCGATTCCGGGCGATCGTGGAGGCCCTTTGATCTGCCGGCGGGGAAGCCTGTTAGACGCGCGTGTATATCGGGTCCCGACCCGCCCCCCTGCTCACGCGCGAGCGTACCGCCGAAATGCGAACGCGTGGCGCGCGGATTGTTCCGGGTCTCGCGCGAGTGACGCGCTTCTCTTTCGCCCGGAGATCGAACGACTGTGAGACGGCCCGCGCGCTCACAGCTCGAGTTCCACCTCCTCGTTCTCGTCACGCTCGGGCTCGTTGCGTTCGGGCTCGTGATGGTCTACAGCGCCAGCTCCGCCCGCGGCCTGATCGCGTCAGACGACCCGGCGTACTACCTGAAGCGCCAGGCGCTCTACGCACTTGTGGGACTCGTCGCGCTCGTGCTCCTGTCGCGCACTGACTTCCGGAAGCTCCGACACGTCGGTGGGCCGATGCTCGCCGTGGCGTTCTTCCTACTCGTTGCGGTGCTGATCATCGGGACGAGCGTGAACGGAGCCAAGCGTTGGATACCACTCGGTGCGTTCTCCTTCCAGCCCTCCGAGCTCGCCAAGCTAGGGCTCGCGCTCTGGCTCGGCGCCCGCCTCGCCCGCAAGCCCGCCCCTCGTTCGCTCGGGGAGCTGGCCAAGCCCGTCGGACTCGTCGTCTGCCTCGTCTGCGGGCTGATCGTCGTCGAGCCGGATCTCGGTACCGCGATTGCGATCGTGATCATGGTCGCCGCCATGCTCGTCGTGTCCGGCACGCCTCTGCGCGTGCTCGCGGCATCCGGCGGGCTCGGGCTGTCCGTCCTCATGCTCGCGATCTGGTTCGAGCCGTACCGGCGCGCTCGTCTCTTCAGCTTCATCGACCCTTGGAGCGACCCGCAGAATGCGGGATTCCAGACGGTGCAGGCGATGATCGCGCTCGGCTCCGGCGGCCTTTTTGGCGTCGGCCTCGGAGAGAGCGTGCAGAAGATCTACTACTTGCCCGAAGCGTCGACGGACATGATCTTCGCGATCATCGGGGAGGAGCTTGGGCTCGTGGGGGCCGTGGGCGTCATGGGCGCGTTCGTCCTCCTCGGATACGCGGGCTTCAACGTCGCCCTCAAGTGCCGCGACCCGTTCGGAAAGAGGCTCGCTGCGGGACTGACTGCTCTCCTCTGCGGGCAAGCAGCCGTCAACCTGTGCGCGGTGATGGGTATCGCGCCGTTGACCGGTATACCTCTGCCGTTCGTGAGTTACGGGGGCTCCAGCCTCATCGTCGCCCTCGCGGCCGTCGGGATCCTCCTTAACATCGCGCAGAACCATGCAGTCGAAACAGCCGCTCAAGTGCCTGATCGCAGCCGGAGGAACAGCCGGGCACGTCCTGCCCGCGATCGCGGTCGCGGAAGCGCTGGTCGCCCGCGGCGTCAGCGTGACGTTCGCAGGCGCGCAGCGAATTGAGCGCCGGCTGGTTCCGGAGGCCGGCTTCGAACTCGACGAGTTCCGTGTCGAAGGCTTCCCGCGGAGGCCGAGCCTTCGACTGATTCGAGCTTTGGGTCTCGCGGTTCGGGCTCCGTTCGCGTGCATGAGGATCCTCCGACGACGAAGACCGGACGTCGTTCTCGGTGCCGGTGGGTATGTCGCAGGCCCGATGGTGCTCGCGGCCGGCCTCCTCCGCATCCCCGCGGCACTCACCGAGGCGGACGCGCATCTGGGGCTCGCCAACCGATTTGCCACCCCCTTTGCGCGCAGGGTCTTCCTCGCCTTTCAGATCGAAGGGGTGGATGGACCGAAGTACCGGGTTGTGGGCCGGCCCATTCCTGCTCGCTCGCAACCAGCCGACAAGGGTGAGGCTCGCAAGGTCTTCGGGCTCCCCGAGCACGGACGGGCGGTACTGGTCTTTGGGGGAAGCCTCGGTGCGCGCCGGCTGAACCAGGCGGCGCTCGAGGCCTGGGGAGACGCAGGGCCACCAGTGCTGCACATCGCCGGCGAGCGCGACTTTGAGACCCTGGACAGACCGACCCGCGCGGACTACGTTCTGCTCCCGTTCACGGACGACTTCGGCGCGGCGCTCTCGGCCGTCGATCTCGTCGTCGCGCGGGCCGGAGGCTCGGTGTGGGAAGTTGCCGCAGCCGGTAAGCCGGCCCTACTGGTGCCGTACCCGGAAGCGGCCGCGGACCACCAGACTGCGAACGCGCGCTACTTCGAGCAGAGAGGAGGCGCTGTCGTCGTCCCGGAATCCGAGCTCGACTTGAAGCGGCAGGCAGAGGAGCTGCTCACTGACGAGGAGCGGCTCGAACGGATGGCGGCGGCCATGCGATCGCTCGCACAACCAGACGCAGCGGACATCGTCGCGGAGGAGCTGATCGCGCTTGCTACCGCTTGACGGACGCCGTCTCTGGCTCGTCGGCATCGGCGGCGCCGGGCTGAGCGCCTACGGGATCCTGGCGCGGGCATGGGGTGCCGAAGTGGCGGGGTGGGACCGGGTCGAGACGCCGTATTTGACCCGCGTCCGCGAGGAGGGGATTCCCGTCACGATCGGGCCGGAGCCGGTCAGCGGCCCGGCCGGATTCGAGACTGTCGTCTCGACCGCCTTTGCAGGACGGGTCGAAGGAACGAGCCGTTCAGACCTGCTGGCGGAGCTCGTCTCCCTCCGACGCTCGATCGTCGTCACGGGTGCTCACGGCAAGACCACGACCGCGGCGATGATCGCCTTCTGTCTCCAAGAGCTCGGGCTGAACCCCGCCTATCTGATCGGTGGAGTGGTACCTCAGCTGGGCGGGAACGCAGGCACGGGGGACGGGTGGCTCGTCGTCGAGGGGGACGAGTCCGATCGGACCGTTTTCGCACTAGAGCCCGAGATCGCCGTCGTCACGAACGTCGAGCTGGACCACCACACGACGTTCTCCTCCCTGGCCGAGCTCGAAGAGTGTTTTCGCGGCTGGATCGCCGAGCTTGGCGGATCTGTCGTCTGGGGCCCCGACCTCGAGCCGGCTGAGGTTCGCCTCGCTGTCCCCGGCGAGCACAATCGCCAGAATGCCGCGTGCGCGCTCGCAGCGCTGGGGCTCGCAGGGGTCCCGGAGGCGGACGCCGTTCGCGTCCTCCAGGGGTTTACCGGCGCAGGCCGGCGGTTCGATCTCCGCGGGGAGTCGCAGGGCGTGCGGGTCTACGACGACTACGCTCACCATCCGACGGAGGTCGCTGCCACCCTCGCGACGGCACGTGCGCTCGCGGGGACCGGCCGGGTGTTGGCGGTCTTCCAGCCACATCTCTACTCGCGGACGGCGTATCTGGCGCACGAGTTCGCGAGCGCGCTCGCCCGCGCCGATGCAGCTGTCGTGACCGAGATCTATCCGGCGCGCGAGGAGCCCTGGCCAGGGGTAACCGGCAAGCTCGTCGTCGACCGCCTCACCGAAGTTCGGCCCGGGATGCCCGTCGGGTGGGCACCGACGCTGGAAGCCGCTGCAGTGCTCGCAGCCGAGCAGGCACGTGCCGGCGACCTTGTGCTCACTCTCGGTGCCGGCGACATCGAGACGATCGGCCCGATGATTCTGGAACGGCTAGGGCGATGAAAGAGGGTGTGCGGCTTTCCCGTTACACCACGATCGGGACCGGTGGCCCGGCGCGGTGGCTCGCGGAGCCAGAGACCACCGAAGAGCTCGTCGAGGCCCTTGCGTGGGCGCGCGACGAGGAGCTTCCGGTCGTAGCTGTCGGCCTCGGCTCGAACCTCCTCGTCGCGGACGAGGGCTTCGCCGGCATCGCTCTCAAGCTCAAGGGGGCTCTCACGGTCGCGAAGGCCGGTGATGGAGTTCTGATGGCGGGAGGAGGCGCCGCGAACGCGGTCTGCCTCCATCGCGCGCGGGCCGCGAACCTGGGTGGGCTGGAGTTCCTCTGCGCGATCCCGGGGACCGTGGGTGGCGGTGTGTGGATGAACGCGGGCGCGTATGGGAGTGACATCGCGGCCGTGCTCAGCCGCGCGCTGGTTGCGGACGCGCTCGGGGCCCGGTGGCAGACCCCGGAGGAGCTCGGCCTCACGTACCGGCGTTCGGACCTCCGGCACGGCCAGGTTGTCGCTGGCGCGGAGTTCCGCCTCGAGACGAGGCCGGAGCCGGAGATCAAAGACATCGTTGCCGGCATGCAGGAGAAGCGGAAAGACGCGCAGCCGACGAACAAGCGGACGTTCGGGAGCGTGTTCAAGAATCCCGATCACGAGCTCTCTGCCGGGCGGATGCTGGAGGCCTGCGGCCTTCGGGGTCATGTGATCGGTGGCGCCCGCATCTCTCCCAAGCACGCGAACTTCATCGAGAACGATGGTCGAGCGCGATCCGTCGACGCGATCGCCTTGATCGTGGAGGCCCGGCGCCGCGCGTTCGCAGAGTACGGGGTCAGCCTCGAGCCGGAGGTGCAGCTCGTCGGATCCCTGGAGATCCCGCCGATCGAAGGGGTGGGGGAGCCCGGGTAGGAGCGCGGGAGCCCGCGGCGAAGTGGCGATGGTGGCTCGCCGGCTCGCACTCGCCGCCGCTCGGGCGCAGCCGATTCGGCCTGCGCTTGCCCTGCCACGATTCCGTTTCCCTCTCGGACGGACCCTCGTGGGCGCCGGAGTTGTCGTCGGAGTCCTTGCCGTGTTCTATCTGGCGGCGCGCTCGACGTCGGTTTTCGCACTGCGGTCGGTTGGTGTGAGCGGGGCCGGAGCCGTCGTCGAGGCGGATGTCCGCGCCGCCCTTCGGCCTCTCGAGGGGGAGAGCCTGGTCACCGTCGATGCACACAGCTGTCGAGCGTCAGCTCTCGGCGCTTCCGTCGGTACGGGCCGCACGGGTGGACAGGGCCTTCCCACACGGACTGCGTGTCGTAGTCGTCCCAGAACGCCCGGTGGCCGTTCTCCGCTCTGGGCGAGCAGCGTGGGTCGTTTCGGAGAGGGGTCGGGTGATCAGGGCCGTCGAGTCGAACACGAACAGGTGGTTGCCGCGGATCTGGCTCGCCGCCGGCGCGACGTTCGAGCCGGGTGCGACGCTCGCGATTCCGACGGCATCCAAGGCCCTCCGGGTCGTTGCCTCACTGCCTGCGCGCTTCCCCGTGCCGGTACGGACAGCTCGGGCGACAGGAGACGGTCTCGTCCTGGTCCTATCGACGGAGCTGGAGGTCCGCCTGGGCCCAGCGGACGATCTGGGCGCGAAGCTCGCCGCCGCCGCTGCCGTGCTCTCGGCCCTCTCGGCCACCGAGCGGGCCGAGCTCGACTACCTCGATGTGAGCCTGCCCGAGCGGCCCGTCGGCGGCGTCAACCCTCAAGTCGATGGTTGAGGGTTAGACTTTTCCCACAAAAACCCTGCAAACAAGGGTTTGACACCGGAGGGTAACCGGCGTAAGGTCAGCCGCACGCTCAAGTCGAGCTTCAGCTATCTTCCTTTCGGATGAGAGATACCTCGGGCAGCTACATAGCGGTGATCAAGGTCGTCGGCGTCGGCGGCGGCGGCTCGAACGCCGTCACCCGGATGGTCGACGCGGGCGTCACCGGCGTCGACTTCATCGCGGTCAACACGGACGCGCAGGCGCTCCTCGGCTGCGACGCCGACGTGAAGCTCCACATCGGTGCGCAGGCGACGCGAGGGCTGGGTGCCGGCGCGAACCCCGAGGTGGGACAGGCGGCTGCCCTCGAGAGCCGGGACGAAATCAAGGAGGCGCTGAAGGGCGCCGACATGGTCTTCGTCACCGCGGGCGAGGGTGGGGGCACCGGCACGGGCGGCGCGCCGATCATCGCGGAGACCGCGCGCGAGCTCGGCGCCCTGACCGTCGGCGTGGTCACGCGCCCGTTCGACTTCGAAGGACGGAAGCGCGCGGAGCAGGCGCAGAAGGGAATCACCGAGCTCAGGGACAAAGTCGACACGTTGATCATCATCCCGAACGATCGCCTGCTGCAGGTGGTCGGAAAGCAGACGCCGGTCATGGAAGCCTTCCGGATCGCGGACGACGTGCTGCGCCAGGGCGTCCAGGGGATCACCGACCTGATCACCATCCCCGGCCTCGTCAATCTTGACTTTGCCGACGTTCGGACGGTCATGAGCGACGCCGGCTCCGCCCTCATGGGCATCGGAGAGGCCGAGGGCGAGAACCGGGCCGCCGAGGCAGCGCGGACGGCCGTGTCGTCCCCGCTCCTCGAGGCGTCGGTCGAGGGCGCGACCGGAATCTTGCTCAACATCACCGGAGGCTCGGACGTGGGGCTCTTCGAGGTGAACGAGGCGGCCGAGGTCGTGACCGGCGCCGCCGACCAGAACGCGAACGTGATCTTCGGGGCCGTCATCGACGAGAACCTGGCCGGCAAAATCCGCGTGACCGTGATTGCGACCGGCTTCGACGCGAAGCTCCGACGCGAGCGCCGCGAACGGGAGCCGACTTCCGAACCGAGCGAGGCCGGCCGAGAGCGGGAGCCGAGCGAGGGCTTCCAGGTACCGGCCGACACGCTCGACGTCCCACCCTTCTTGCGCTAGCAGGGAGGGCTCGGCGAAGCGAGCGCTGGTTGCTTCTCCGGCATGTCGGCGGCAGGACGGATAGAACGCCGGGGTGCGCCCGCCGCGCGAGCCCTTCCGGATCAAGATGGTCGAGCCTGTCCGTGCGACGACCGGGCCGGAGCGTCAGGGCGCGCTCGAGGCGGCCGGATGGAATCCTTTCCAGCTTGCGGCTACTGATGTAGAGCTCGACCTCCTGACGGACTCAGGCACGGGTGCCATGAGCCAGGATCAGTGGTCCGCGCTCATGCGAGGCGATGAGTCCTATGCGGGGTCGCGCAGCTTCGCGCGCTTCCGCGATGCCGTCCGGGAGGTGCTCGGATTTCCCTACGTCGTGCCGACCCATCAGGGACGTGGAGCCGAGAGCGTCTTCTTCGGTGCCGTCATCGACCCGGGCGAGATCGTGCCGTCGAACGCGCATTTCGACACCACACGCGCTCACATCGAGCTGCGGGAGGGTGTCGCGCTCGACCTTCCCGTTCCGGCTGCTCTCGATTCCGGCGGCGATTACCCCTTCAAGGGGAACCTCGACGTCGACGCGCTCGCCCGCTTGCTCGCGAGCGAAGACGGGGAGCGCGTCTCGATCGTCATGCTCACGCTCACGAACAACGCGGGCGGCGGCCAGCCCGTCTCGATGGAGAACATCGCGGCCACCGCCGCACTGGCCCGAAAGCACGGCAAGAAGCTCGTGTTGGACATCGCCCGCTTTGCGGAGAACGCCTGGTTCATCCGGGAGCGTGAGCCCGGGTTTGCAGACACTCCGTTGCCGGAGATCGTGCTGCGGAGCCTGGCCGAGGCCGATGCCGTGCTCATGAGCGCGAAGAAGGACGCGATCGCCAACATCGGTGGGTTCGTGGCGATCCGCGACGACGAGGAGTTCTTTCACCGCCTCCAGGCCCGTGGGATCGTGTTCGAGGGATTCCCGACGTACGGTGGGCTCGCCGGTCGCGACCTCGAGGTGATCGCGGTCGGCCTGCGAGAGGTGCTCGACGAGGAGTACCTCCGCCACCGGATCGGCCAGGTCGCATATCTCGGCCACGTGCTGCTCGAGGCCGGCGCGAGCGTTCTCCAGCCGTTCGGCGGTCACGCCGTGTACCTCGACGCTTCTCCGATGCTGCCGGCGATTCCGGTCGAACAGTTTCCGGCGCAGGCCCTCTCCTGCGCTCTCTATCTCGAGGGCGGTGTTCGCGGGGTCGAGATCGGCTCCGTGATGGCCGGGCGAGACCCCTTGACGGGCGAGAACCGGCGGCCGCCGCTCGAGCTGGTTCGCCTGGCCGTGCCGCGGCGCGTCTACACCTCGCGCCAGCTAGAGCAGGCTGCGGATGCCGCCGCGGCCGTGCTCGGAAACGCGGAGTCGATTCGGGGGCTCGAAATCATCGCGGAGGCGCCGGTCCTCAGGCACTTCACCGCACGGTTCCAGCCGATCTGACGCGCGGTTCACCGACAGCGCGCGGTTCGGTGGTCTGCAACTAGGATCCGCCGCGGTGCAGACGGCACGCCGAACGCCTCTCTATGAGCGCCATGCGGCGCTCGGCGCGCGCATCGTCGACTTCGCCGGGTGGGAGATGCCGGTGCAGTACACGGGCATCCAGGAGGAGCATCGTGCGGTGCGGACGTCCGCGGGCGTCTTCGACGTCTCGCACATGGGCCAGCTCGAGCTGTCCGGTGCCGGAGCGCACGACTACCTCCAGGCACGGCTCTCGAACGATCTCGACCGGATCGGGGACGGGCGGGCCCAGTACACGCTCCTGACCAATGACCGGGGCGGGATCACGGACGATCTGATCGCGTACAGGCGGGGTGACGACGACTACCTGCTCGTCGTGAACGCATCGAACGTGGGCCCTGATCACGCGGCGCTCCCTGAGACAACCGACGTCTCCGACCGCTACGCCCTGCTGGCCGTCCAGGGACCGGCGGCGCTCGAGCGGCTCGGGATCGAGCTGGAGCCGTTCACCTTTCGGGAGGACGACGTGCTCGGCGTCCGGTGCCTCGTCGCGGGGACCGGCTACACGGGGGAGCGCGGCTGCGAGCTGGGCTGCGACCCCGACGATGCCGGCCGGCTCTGGGACGCGATCCTCGCGCGCGGGGTCCTCCCGTGCGGTCTCGGCGCCCGCGACACCCTCCGCCTCGAGGCCTGTTATCCGCTCCACGGAAACGACATCTCGCCGGAGCGAACGCCGATCGAGGCGGGACTCGGCTGGGCCTGTGCGCTCGACAAGGAGTTCACCGGCGTCGACGTGCTCAGGCGTCAGAAGGAAGAGGGCACGGCCGAGCGCCTGGTCGCGTTCGTGCTGGACGACAAGGGCATTCCGCGACAGGGGATGAAGCTCATCGAGCCCCCCGGCGAGGTCACGTCGGGCTCTCTCTCCCCGATGCTCGGCATCGGAATCGGGCTCGCGTACGCGCCGAGCGGGGCGGCCGAGCCGGGAACGGGCATCAGCGTCGACCTCCGCGGTCGACCGCGGAAGGGGCATATCGTGAAGAAGCCGATCTACAAGCGAGAGGGGGCGTAAGAGTGGCAGCGGCAGAGAGCTATCCGGAAGAGCTCAAGTACCACTCCGAGCACGACTGGGCGAAGGTGGACGGCGACACGGCGACGATCGGAATCACCTGGTACGCCCAGGACGCGCTCGGCGAGCTCGTCCACTTCGAGCCCCCGGAGCCGGGAAGCTCCGTCGCCAAGGACGAGAGCTATGGAGAGGTCGAGTCGGTGAAGGCCGTCTCCGACCTCGTCTCGCCGCTCTCGGGCGAGGTGGTCGAGGTGAACCAGGCGGTCGCGGACGAGCCCGAGAAGGTCAACGAGGATCCGTATGGAGAGGGCTGGCTCATCAAGGTGCGGCTCTCGGATCCATCGGAGGTCGACGGGCTTCTCGACGTCGCTGCCTACAAGGAACTGCTCTCCGAGTGAGCTACCTCTCGCTCACGGACGCCGACAGCGAGGCGATGCTCGACGCGATCGGCATCCCGTCTGTGGACGAGCTCTTCCGAGACATCCCGGAGAGCCTGCGCCTCGACCGCCCCCTTGCCCTGGAGCCGGCGCTTTCGGAGCAGGAGCTCGTCGAGCATCTGACCGCGCTGGCCGCGAAGAACGTCTCCGTCTCGGAGGAGCTGTCCTTTCTCGGGGCGGGCATGTACGACCACTACGTTCCTGCGATGGTCGACGCGATGCTCGCGCGGGGCGAGTTCCTGACGGCCTACACGCCCTACCAGCCGGAGATGAGCCAGGGCGTCCTGCAGGCCATCTTCGAGTACCAGACCGTGATCTGCGAGCTGACCGGCATGGACGTCTCCAACGCATCCGGCTACGACGGGACGACCGTGGCCGCTGACGCCTGCTACGTCGCCAAGCACGTCACGGGGCGGACCAAGGTCGTCCTCGCCGAGACACTGAACCCGCAGACCCGGCAGGTCGTGAAGACCTACGCGCCCGGGTTCGGGCTCGAGGTCGTCGAGGTGCCTCATCGCGACGGGGTCACGGACCCTGACGAGCTCCGGCGCGCCGCCGAGGATGCCGCCTGTGTGATCTTCCAGCAGCCGAACTTCTTCGGCTGTCTGGAGGCGGCGCCCGAGCTGGCCGCAGCGGCCAACGACGCCGAGGCGCTCGCCGTCGCTCATGTCGATCCGCTCTCGCTCGGCGTACTGGAGGCGCCCGGAGCGTACGGTTGCGCGATCGCGATCGGCGAGGGACAGGGTGCCGGGAACTACCTCTCTTATGGCGGCCCGCACTACGGCTTCCTCGCCGCCAGGAAGGACTTTATTCGACGGATGCCGGGCCGGATCATCGGCGAGACGACCGACCTGGACGGGAAGCGCGGATTCGTCCTGACGCTCCAGACACGCGAGCAACACATCCGGCGCGAGAAGGCGACTCACAACATGACCACGAACCAGACGCTCCTTGCCCTGGCCGGCCTCATGTATCTGAGCTGGCTCGGTCCTCAGGGCCTCAAGGAGGTGGGCGAGACCTGCATGGGTCTCGGGGCCTACGCGAAGGAGCGGCTCGGGCTCCAGCCGGTGTTTCCAGAACAGACAACGTTCAAGGAGTTTGCCGTCCGCGTCGGACGGGGCGGCCAGGACGTGATCCGTGCCGCGCGCGAGCACGGCATCCATCCGGGCTACGCGCTCGGGCGTGACTACGAGGGTCTGGACGACGCGCTGCTCGTCTGCGTGACCGAGAAGCGGAGCCCGGCGGACATCGACCGCTTGGCGGCGGTTCTGGAGGAGGTGGCGGGGGCGTGAAGTTGATCTTCGAGAAGTCGCAGCCCGGACGTCGCGCCTCGAGCCTGCCGCTCTACGACGTGCCGAAGGTCGATCTCCCGGAGGCGCTCCGGCGCGAGCGCCCGCCGCGCCTGCCTGAGCTCGCCGAGCCCGAGGTCGTCAGGCACTTCACGGCGCTCGCCGATCGGACCTTCGGCGTCGACACGGGGTTCTACCCGCTCGGCTCGTGCACGATGAAG
Source organism: uncultured Actinomycetes bacterium (assembly GCA_963722715.1). Lineage (GTDB taxonomy): Bacteria > Actinomycetota > Thermoleophilia > Gaiellales > Gaiellaceae > DASQGA01. Next base: position 190,366 of record CAVROA010000020.1, read on the forward strand.
CACAACCCGCGCGTCAACGAGCGAGTCGTCATGTTGCCGGGCTTCCGTGACCTGCACCCACATCAGGAGGAGGAGGGGTCGCAGGGCGCGCTCGAGCTGATGTGGCGCCTGCAGGAGATCCTGGCAGAGGTCGCAGGGCTCGACGCGGTCTCGCTCCAGCCTGCAGCCGGCTCTCAGGGCGAGCTCACCGGACTCATGCTCATGCGCGCCTACTTCGCCGACCGGGGAGAGGGCGAGCAGCGGACGACCGTGATCACCGCGGACACGGCCCACGGCACGAACCCTGCGAGCGTCACGATGTCCGGCTATCAGCTCAAGAAGGTCGAGACGGACGAGCGGGGGAACCTCGACCTCGACGACCTGCGAGCGAAGGTCGACGAGAACACCGCCGGCCTCATGCTCACGAACCCCTCGACGCTAGGCCTCTTCGACGAGCACATCGAGGAGGTGGCGGAGATCTTCCACGACGCGGGGGCGCTCCTCTACTACGACGGCGCGAATCTGAACGCGGTCTGCGGCATCTCGCGCCCCGGCGACATGGGCTTCGACATCATCCACTACAACCTCCACAAGACCTTCTCGCAGCCACACGGTGGCGGCGGGCCGGGTGGTGGGCCGGTGGCCGTCCGCGAGATCCTCGAGCCCTTCCTGCCCGCGCCGGCAATCGTCCGGGAGGGCGATGCGTTCAGACTCGACTACGACCGACCCAAGTCGATCGGCAAGGTCCGCGGGTTTTGCGGGCCGTTCGGCGTGTTCGTGCGCTCCTACGCGTTCATCCGTGCGTACGGGCCGGGCCTCCGGGCCATGTCCGAGGCCGCCGTCCTGAACGCGAACTACATGCTGGCGCGCCTCAGGGACGTGTACGAGCTTCCGTTCGACCGGCTCTGCATGCACGAGTTCGTGCTTTCGGCGCGCGGCCTGAAGCGTGAGCACGGCGTCAGCGCTCTCGATGTCGCGAAGCGGCTCATGGACTACGGGTTCCATCCGCCGACGATCTATTTCCCGCTGATCGTGCCCGAGGCACTCATGATCGAGCCGACGGAGACGGAGGCGAAGGAGACGCTGGACGACTTCGTCGAGGCCATGCGGTCGATCGCCCGCGAGGCCGCCGAGGATCCGCGCCTGGTGAAAGACGCGCCCCATAGCCGGCCGGTTCGTCGACTGGACGAGGTCAAGGCTGCGAAGCGCGCGATCGTCAAGTACGGGTTCGAAGAGCACCCCGACCTGTCCGGCCAGCCCGCCGCGGGCGAGGCGCTCGAAGCCCAGAAGGGAGCCTGAACATGCGGCGACTAGGGATCATCCACCGTTGGGACGGCGCGCCCGGCGCCGACTGGTATCCGTGGCTTCGGGACGAGCTCCGCGCGCTGGATCCGCTCCCATTCGACGCAATCGGGATTCCGGAGCTGCCCGACCCGGGGACGCCGCAACCAGAGACGTGGGTGCCCGCCTTCCTGGAGTGGCTGGGAGACGACCCGCGGGATCGGGCTGCGACGGTGCTCGTCGGCCACAGCGTCGGGTGCCAGACGATCGCCAGGGCGCTCGCGCAGGGCGGCCCTCCGGTTGAAGGCTGTCTGCTCGTTGCACCCTGGTTCTGGCTGGATGAGGACGAGCGGGACGAGACGAGCGAGCTCTGGGCGACGCCGTTCGACTACGCAGCCGCACGTGCCGCAGCCGGCAAGGTCGTTGCCCTGCTCTCGACGAACGATCCCTTCACGTCGGACTGGGAGGCCAACGGCCGGGCGTGTGAGGAGCGACTCGGGGCGGAGGTGGTCGTCGAGCCGGGCGCGGAGCACTTCACACGGGAGCGCGAGCCGAAGGTGCTCGAGCTCCTCCTGGAGCGGTTCGGTCGCCCCGCTCGCGAGCCGGAAGCTCACGCGCAGTGATGCGCCTCTACCGGATTCCCTTCTCCACGAACGTCGAGCGGGTGGCCCTCGCCCTCGCCCACAAAGGTCTCGAGGTCGAGCCGGTCGACGTCGATCCGAACGACCGGAGCCCGATCGTCGCCGTCAGCGGGCAGAGCCTCGTGCCGGTGCTCGAGGACGAGGGCCGCGTGGTCTCGGACTCGACGAACATCCTCGAGTACCTGGAGGAGCGCTATCCCGATCCGCCTCTGTATTCGAGGGACCCGGCCCGACGCGCCGAGTGCGTCGTCTTCGTGGACTGGTTCAACCGGGTCTGGAAGGGGCCGCCCAACGCGATTACGGATGCCCTGGCCGCGCTCAATCCGGACCGGACGCGAATCGCCGAGCTCGGAGCCGAGATGGCCGCGTCGCTCGACGTCTTCGAGGGGATGCTGACCGGCCGGGACTACCTTCTCGGCGAGTTCTCGGCCGCCGACTGCGCCGCGTTCCCGTTCTTGAAGTATGCGCTCCTCCACGATCCCGAGGACGAAGAGCTCTTCCACCGTGTTCTGGTCGAGAACCTGCCTCTCGGCGTCACGCATCCGCAGATCGGCGCGTGGATCCGTCGCATGGACGAGCGACCGCGTGTGCCCGCCTAGGCGAGCGCCTTCCGCCACACACTCGGAACGGGGCCGGCCAGGTCGATTGACCGGGCCCCGAGGAAGCTGCCGAGTTCCTCCAGCGCGTTGGACACTGCCGGGCCCGTCTCCGGCCCCTGGCCTGGCTCGGCGTGGACTGCTTTCACGACCAGGCGCTGTTCCTTCCGGTCGTAGGCGGGGTCGACGCGGCCGATGAGCGTGTCTCCGTGCAGGATCGGGAGCACGTAGTAGCCGTACTGACGCCGCTCCTTGGGGACATAGATCTCGATGCGGAAGCGGAAGCCGAAGAGCTGCTCGGTCCGGGCCCTGTCGGCGATCAGGTTGTCGAACGGGGAGAGAAGGGTCGTGCGAGGCTCCCAGGAACCGTCCCTGAGCGACTCGAGGAGCGGGACGTCATCTGCGTGCACGTACCACTTGCCGTCCCAGGGGTTCCCTTCGTCCCCGGCGATTTCCACTTCGACCACGCGCCCGTGGCGCACGAGCGTGGGAAGTGCGGTTTCGAGCCCCGGATACCGGCCCCGAACGAAGTGCTCGGAGATGTGTCGCTTCGTGCCGATGCCCAGCCCTCGCAGGGAGCGCTCGGTGGCCAGTGAGACGGCCTCCCGAACCGAGAGACGAGGCCGTGCGGCCCTCTGCTCGGGCAACCAGCGCTCGGACAGATCCCAGACTCGTGCCTGCCCTTCCCGTCCGACGACGACGATGGAACCGCACATCCAGAGGTAGTCGAGCATGCGGGTGACTTCCATGCCTTCCGTCCAGCCCGTGGAGCTCCACGGCACGGCTGCCCTTCCGGAGAAGTCGCGGGCCCGGAGCGGGCCGCGCTTCCTCAGCTCGGCGAAGATCTGGCGCCGGAGGGTGGCGTTGGCTGCCACCCAGTCGCGCAGCTTCTGATGGCGCTTGGGGTAACCGCGCATCAATGTTGCCTCGTGAATCGGATAGTCGGAGGTGGGCACGATCGAGGCGGCGTGCGCCCAGAACTCGAAGAGCTCCCGCCGGCGCCAGAGGAGCGAGTCGAGGACGGCCGGATCATAGTTCCCGAGGCGGCTCAGGAGGACGAGCTGATGCGTCCGTGCGACGACGTTCACCGGGTCGAGCTGCAGGCACCCGATGTCGCGAACAAGGTCGAGCATGCCGGCCTCGTCGGCCGTCGGCCGGGCACCGGCAAGGTGCTGGCAGGTGACGGCCAGGCGCCGGGCCTCGGTCTGTGTTAGGCGCACTAAAGGGTCAGGCGCCGACGATGAAGACGGGAGTGCCGGTGTCCACGCTCGTGAAGAGCGACTCGGCGTCGGGGATCCTCATCCGGATGCACCCGTGGGAGGCCGAGTAGCCGATCGAAGCGGCATCGGGGGTCCCGTGGATCCCGACCCCGGGTGCGGTCAGGCCCATCCAGCGCGTGCCGAGTGGGTTGCCGGGCCCGGGTGGGATCGGCTTTGCGTCCTTCGCCCAGTCGCTGTCCGGCGGCAGCCACCACGGGTTCCGTTGCATGCTGACGATCTCGAAGGTGCCTAGCGGTGTCGGGTACTTCGACTGTCCGGTCGCCACTCCGAAGGTGCGCACGAGCGAGGGCCCGCTGTAGAGCGAGAGCCGGTTCGAGCCGCGGCGGATGACAATGATCGGTCCGTAGTTCGCGCTGGTCAGCTTCGGCGCGATCGGCTCGAGCGGCAGGGCGATCTGGGCACCTCTCCACGTCGATCGCAGGGCCTCCACGATCTGGCGGACGAGCGTCTTTCTGGCCACCTGCTGACCAGGCTTCGCCTCGGTGAAGGACGGAGCCAGCTTGGAGAGGCCGACCAGCTTTGCGTCGACCGCCGGCCGGCGGTACTTCCGATCGAGCCAGGCGGCGAAGCGGCGGACGGCAGCCCGGTCGACGTCGACCCGAAGTTGGATCTCCTGCCCTCGTCTGGCGTGGACTGCGCGCGCGATCGCGTCCTGGATCGTCGCGTTCGCGCCGAGCAACGCCGGTGACGCGTGCCAGACCTTGTCGTTGTGGAAGACGCGGATCGGCTCGTCGAACCGGGCTTCCACCTTGGCGCGCGCAGGTTCGAAGGTCAGCCCGCCGATAGCGACGCCTCCGACCGTGACGCCGGGCGGGATCTGCGGCAGCGACACGCCCGCGGCGGGCACGGCAGCGCCGAACGCACTGGCAACGAGGATCGTGGCGAGAATCCGGTGAACCACACCGGCATGGTAGGCAGAAACTTTGCCACGTTGAAGTGGGGCAGACCGTATGGCTTGTAAAGCCGGGTGGGTCAGACCTCGCGGTAGCGAGCGCGGGCAAGGCAGAAGATGCCGTAGGCGAGGAGCCCCGCTGCGACGACCCCGAGCAGGGCATCGCCGTACGCCTGCGATGCAAGCTTCTGCAGGGCGCCGTCGATCCCGATCGCCTCGTCGGGGTCGTACTCGAGCGCCGCCTTGACGAGGAAGATCCCGACAAGGCCGAAGACGATTCCCCTGGCCACGTGGCCGACGAGTCCGGTCCGTCGGATCCAGCGGCGGCCGGCCTCGTCCATCTCCTCGGTCTTCATGTCCTTCAGGAACCGGCCCGACAGGCCCTTGTAGACGTTCCAGATGCCGTAGCCCAGGACTCCGAGGCCGGCCACCGTCACGAGAGCGACGCCGCCGGGCCAGTCGAGCACCACTGCAGCCGCCTTCTCTTGCTTGTTGCCGCCGCCCGAGCTGCCCGCATCGACGACGATCGAGATAGCGGTCCAGCAGAGGCCTGCGTAGATCAGCCCGCGCGCCACGTAGACGAGTCGCTTGCCGACTCCGACATCCTCGCCATGCTCGACCTTCTCGCCGAGCGCCGCCACGACGAAGCGCCAGAGAGCGTACCCCCCGAGCCCGATCGCAAGCAGCACGAGCACCCATTTCCCCCAGCCCTCGCTTGCCAGCGTTCGGAGAGCACCGTGCTGGTCGGTCGTCTTGCCGCCCTGATCGAGGGCGACCCCGATCGCCAGCAGCGCGACGATGCCGTAGAGAAGGCCCTGGGCGACCATCCCGAAGCGGGCCAGCCATTCCACCCACGGGCTGCGAGCGGCTTGCTTGGCGCTCCGTCCCGCGGCCGAAGCGTCGAGAGTTGTGTCCCAGGCCATGCCTCGGCCTACCCAGCGCGAGCGGCGCGCAACCCAGGCAGGCGCTATTCGTGGATTTCGAGCGTCCGAACCCCGCCGAGGTCGATCCAGGTGCGTCCGGGGCCGCGCACGATGCGAAAGAGGACGCTCGAGCACGAGCGGCAGCGGACGACCGTTCCCGGCGCTCGCAGGTAGACGACCGCCTCGGCGACGGGACCCGCGGCCCCGCACGTCCTGCAAACAGCCGTCGAGACCGTCATTTCGATGCCGAAGACCTCGAGCAGCTCGCCGCCGATCGCGTTGCCGTCCAAGGGCTCCATCACCCTCTAACCTCCCGTCGCTCCGAAGCGCTCCGTCTTGATGCTCCCCGGCGCATATCCGGCCTCGACGAGAGCATCCGCCGCAGTCTCGACGAACGACGTCGGCCCGCACACGAACACCCGCGCTCCCGCCTCGGGCGGCCAGGCGACCTCGCGCAGCATCCCGACATCGATACGGCGGGCGTATCCGGTCCACCCGGGTGGCTGCGAGCGAGTCAGCGTGTGGACGACCTCGAGGCCGTCAGACGCTGCCAGGCGCTCGAGCTCCTCCCGGTAGATCACGTCCTCCCACGCCCGCGACGAGTAGAGAAGCCGCGCCGGCGCGTCGCTTTCGGACGCGTTCCGGTGGCGGAGCATCGCCATCAGCGGGACGATGCCGGAGCCACCCGCGACCAGAAGCAGCGGACCGCCCGAGGAGGGCTCCCAGACGAAGTATCCGCCGATCGGGCCGCGGATCTCGAGCCCGTCGCCGGCGCGAAGCTCGTCAGCGAGGTACGGCGACACCTCGCCGTCGTCCAGGCGCTCGACCGTGATCGCGAGAGGCTCTCCCGGCGGCGAGGCGATCGAGTAGCTTCGCTGCGCCTGGTACCCGTCCTCGGCGGTGAGGCGCACATCGAGGTGCTGGCCGGCCCGGTGCCCCGGCCAGGCGGGGGCGTCGAGGACGATCGTGACGACGCGCGGGGTCTCCCGAACCGAGCCCGCGACCTCGGCGACCTGCCAGGCTACTAGTCGCCCCAGTACCGCTGTTCCTGCCACGGATCGCCACGAAGGTGGTAACCGTTCGATTCCCAGAAGCCAGGTTCGTCCTCGTCGCGAAGCGCAAGGCCGCGCGCCCACTTGGCGCTCTTCCAGAAGTAGAGGTGTGGGACGAGCAGTCGTGCCGGACCTCCGTGCTCAGGCTCGAGGGGCTCGCCGTCGAAGGTGTACGCAACCCATGCCTTCCCGTCCGTCACGTCCTCCAACGGCAGGTTCGTCGTGTAGCCCCCGTCGCAGAACGCCAAGATGTATGAGGCGTCGTGGTCGACCTCGGCGAGCAGCGTGTCGACCGAAACTCCCTCCCAGGTCGTGTCGAGCTTCGACCACTTGGTGACGCAGTGGATGTCCTTCGTGACCGTCTCGCTCGGAAGCTTCTGAAACTCTTCCCAGCTCCAGGTTGCAGGCTCGGCTCCACCCTGGATCGAGAAGGTCCATTCGTCGAGCGGCGTTCGCGGAGTCGGGCCGGCCGAGAGGACCGGGAAATCGTCGACGAGGTACTGACCGGGAGGAATCCGGTCGCCCTGCCCGTCATCCCTTCTCCGTCCGCGGAAACCGCGTGAGACGAAGCTCATGATGCTGTGCCTCCTTTCGGCGAAGCCGCGGCCAGCTGTCCGCAGGCTGCCGCGATGTCGCGCCCGCGCGTGAGTCGGACCGTTGCAGGGAGGCGCGCGCGGTCGAGCACGCGCTTGAATGCGGCGATCGCGTCCCGACTCGAGCCCTCGTACATCCCGGTCGGGTTATACGGAATCAGATTCACCTTGTAGACCTTCGGATCGAGCAGGCCGGCGAGCGCGGCCGCCTGCGCGACGCTGTCGTTGACGCCCTCGAGCATGACGTATTCGACAAACACCTTCCGATTCGAGCGCCGATGGTGCTCGTTGCAGAGCGCGAGGATCTCGGCGAGGGGGTAGCGGTCGTTGACCGGCATGATGCGGCTTCGGAGGTCGTCGTCGGGCGCGTGCAGCGAGAGCGCCAGGCGAATCGGCGCCTCCACCTCCTCGACGAAGCGCCGGAGCCCCGGGATCCAGCCGACGGTGGAGATCGTCGTTCGCCGATGGGTGATACCGAGATCCGGCAGCCGCTTCGCAGAGGCGAGTACGTGGTCGAAGTTCAGCATCGGCTCGCCCATGCCCATGAAGACCGCATGGTCGACGCGCTCGAACCGGCGGAAGTGGAGCGCCTGGTCGAGAATCTCCGAGGCCGTGAGGTTTCGCCCGAAACGCATCTGGCCGGTGGCGCAGAACGTGCACGTGAGCGGACAGCCGGACTGGCTCGAGAGGCAAAGCGAGCGGCGTCCGTCGCGGTAGCGCATGAGCACGGCCTCGACCGCGTGTCCGTCGCCGGTCCGGAAGAGCGCCTTCACCGTGCCGTCGCTGCTCTTCGCCTCGGACTCGAGCACGAGCGTCGAGAAGGGGACGGCGTCCGCGAGCTCCGCCCTGAGACCCGCGGGCAGGTTGGTCATCTCCTCGTACCCTGCGGCACCGCGCGCGGCCCACTCCCACACCTGGCCGGTGCGGTACGGCGGCTGCTCGCGCTCGGCGAGCGTCTCTTCGAGGAGAGGGAGATCCACGACCTTGACAAGGTAGCGCCCGTGAGGGTGCTAGCCACACCCCGGAACACCTGCTAGCCCCGCCGTCAAGAAGGGGCGGATTGGGGAACATGGACTGGCCAAGCACGAGTCGACCGGAAGGAGGGAGCCATGAGCAGCATTGCCGTCGGAGCCGAGCCGTTCGATCCGAACATCGACGGCGCCCGCGCCTGGTTCCTTCTGCGCGGTCTCTCGCGGCGCAGGGACGAGCAGATGATCGGCGGAGTCGCCGGTGCGCTCGCCCGGCGCTTCAAGGTCAAGCCACTGGTCGCCCGCGTCCTCCTCCTCCTCGTGACGCTGACCGGCTGGGGGCTCGCGATCTACCTCGCGCTCTGGTACCTGATGCCTCTCGAGGCGTGACCTCCCTCCAACGTGCGGGCGGGCCCGACGCCCGCCCGCACTTTCTGCTCGGATCTCACTAAGGAGTGCCGATCCGGCGTGGAGGCCAGTACGTGACGACGACCGGGCCGATGAGCGCGTCGCGTGACACGGGCCCCCACGTGCGCGAGTCGCACGAGAGATCGCGGTTGTCGCCCATCATGAAATAGCTTCCGTCCGGCACCGTCCATCGACCAGACGTCCGGTCCTCGTGTGAGCCCTGAACGTAGGGCTCCGCAAGTCTCTTTCCATTCACCGAGACGAAGCCGCCGCGCGTCGTGACGACGTCGCCGGGCAGCCCGATCAGGCGCTTCACGAAGACGCCGCCCTGGCCACAGAGCTCCTCCGCCTGCGGGGGCGTCTCGAAGACGACGATCTCTCCGCGGCGAGGATCCCGGAAGCGGTAGATGAATCGATTCGCGACCACGCGATCCGAGTGGGCGCCCAGGCAGCCAAGCGCCGGGCGCGCACAGTGGAGCGTCGGCTCCATCGACGGCGACGGGATCCGGTATGGGTTCGCGACCTCCACCTTGATCACCAGGACGGCACTCACCGCCAGGACGATCGTCGCGATCCATTCGACCGGGGAGCGCCAACCTTCGGGAAGGCGGCGCAGGAGAGGGTCGAGAGGATGAAAGGACACGGCCGCCAGCGTAGATGCTCGCGGAGCGACGGCGTAGATAGCTGACCGGCAATTACCCCACCCTCGGATGGCGGCCCAGACACGGCGCCAGGACGCACCCTCGCCCTTGTCAAGGCTTCTAGCCTTGCCTGCGGGCGATGGCACATCCTGACTTGGTCTGACCCGTCCCCGAGGGCACGCTAATTACCGATCAACCATCTAGGCTGGCCCGGATGATCGACCTCAGGTCCGACACCCTCACACAGCCGACTCCCGGCATGCGAAAGGCCATGGCCGAGGCCGTCGTCGGTGACGAGCAGAAGCGCGAGGACCCGACCGTGATCGCGCTCGAGGAGCGCGGCGCCGAGCTTCTCGGTCAGGAAGCGGCGGTCTATCTCCCGACCGCGACGATGGCCAACCAGATCGCCCTTCGGCTCCACTCCGAGCCGGGAGACGAGGTGATCGCCGAGGCGAGCGCGCACGTCTTCCGGTACGAGCTCGGAGGGCCGGCCGTCCACTCCGGCCTCTCGATGCGGGCGATCGCGACGACCGACGGGCGCTTCGCCGCCGTCGACGTCCGAGAGCTCATCAGCCACCCGGACGACCTGCACTCGCCGCCGAGCCGGATCCTCTGCCTCGAGAACACCCACAACGGGGGCGGGGGGAGAGTCTGGCCACTCGCGCAACTCCGGGAAGTGTGCGATGAGGCCAGGGCACACGGGCTCCGGATACACCTGGACGGCGCGCGACTCATGAACGCGGTCGTCGCGAGCGGTGTGCCAGCGGCCGAGATCGGCAAGGAGTTCGATTCCGTGACGCTCTGCCTGTCGAAGGGCCTTGGCTGCCCGCTCGGTGCGCTGCTCGCGACCTCGAACGAGCTCGCGCCGAAGGCACGCCGCCTGAAGCACATGTTCGGCGGCGCCATGCGCCAGGCGGGCGTGGTCGCCGCAACGGGCCTCTACGCACTCGACCACCACGTGGATCGCCTCGCCGAGGATCACGCGAACGCCCGGAAGCTGGCTGCCGGGCTTGCGGAGGCCGGCCTTCCGATCGACCTCGCCCAGGTAGAGACGAACTTCGTCCTCCTGGACGCAAAGCTGCTGGGACTGACAGGGGAGGAGGTGCTGGCGCGCCTCCGGGGGGAGGGAGTCCTTCTCTCCTTCGCCGTCGGAAAGGACGTGCTCCGCGCCGTCACTCACCTGGACGTTTCCGCCGAGGACATCGAGCGCGCGGTCGAGAGTGTCGGCCGAGCCCTTTCCGCGGAGCATCCGCCCGTTGAGCTCGCGACGGACGCGCCGACTCCCTTCTGATGCCCGCGTCACCTGCGCCGGAGTCTCTCGTCAGCGACCTTCGGCATCGCGTCCTGCGAGTCCAGAAAAAGCAGCGGCTCCCGAGTGTTAGCGCCGCCGTCGCCCGAGACGGCAAGCTTCTCTGGAGTGAAGCCGTCGGCGTCGCGGACAACGACGCGGGCGCCACGGCGACTCCCGACACGCAATACCGCGTCGGATCGATCACAAAGACCTTCACGGCCGTCGCGATCATGCAGCTCAGGGATTCAGGCGAGCTCGAGCTGGACGACCGGCTCGGAGACCACCTCCCCGAGGCCGCGCACGCGGGGCCGACGATCAGGCGAATGCTCTCCCACCACTCTGGCCTCCAGCGGGAGCCTGCGGGTGACCTCTGGGAGAGCATGGAGGCTCCGACCGTCGACGAGCTGCTCGGCCGGCTCGCCGAGGCCGAGCAGGTGCTGGCGCCTGCGCGGCACTTCCACTACTCGAACCTCGCCTTCGCGTTGCTCGGCGAGGTCGTCGCGCGCCGAAGCGGCCGGCCGTACACCCAGCACGTCCAGGAGCGAATTCTGGACCCGGTCGGCCTCTCACGGACAACGTGGGCGCCGAGTGGAGCCAGGGCTCAGGGATACTTCGTGGAGCCGTACTCCGACACGCTCAGGCCCGAGCGCGACGACGTCGATCTCGTGGGGGCTTCCTCGGCCGGCCAGCTCTGGAGCACGGCCGCCGACCTGTGCAGCTGGGGCACCTTTCTGGCGGATCCGATTCCCGAGGTGCTGGCGCCGGAGACGGTCGAGGAGATGCACTCGGTCCACGTCATGCTGGACGACCGTTGGCAGGAGGCCTGGGGGCTCGGAATCGGCCTGACGCGGGACGGCGAGCGGATCCTGGCTGGTCACGCGGGCGGCATGCCTGGCCACCTCTCCGGCTTCGCGTACTCGAGGAAGGACGGCATCTCCGCCGCTGCTCTCACGAACGCCGGTGCCGACATGCAGGCACTGGCCGTGCGCCTCGTCGCCACGGCGATCGACGCACTGCCGGCGGAGCCGGAGCCCTGGCGTCCTGCTGAGCCCCCGCCGCCTGAGGTCGCCGGGATCCTCGGGCGTTGGTGGTCGGAAGGAGAGGAATCCGTCTTCAGCTTCCGGGACGGGCGTCTGCAGGCACGCTTGGCCCACGACCCCCCCGAAGAGGAGCCATCCGTCTTCGAGCCGGACGGGCCGGACCGCTTCCGCGTCGTCTCGGGCCGCGAGCGCGGTGAGCTCCTGCGCGCCGTGCGTAACGACGTCGGCGAGGTCGTCAAGCTGTACTGGGCGACCTACCCGTTCCACCGCGAGCCCTTCACGTTCGGGTGCTAGCCCTCTTTCTCTGCACGACCTGTGGGACGCAGTTCCCCGAGAGCGATGCTCCGCCCGAGGTCTGCCCGATCTGCCAGGACGAGCGGCAATACGTCCCGCCGGAAGGGCAGCGCTGGACGACGCTCGAGGAGCTCCGTGCCTCGCACCGGGCCGAAATCCGCGAGGAGGAGCCCGGGCTTGTCGGCATCGGCGCGGAGCCCTCCTTCGCGATCGGCCAGCGAGCCCTGCTCGTCCAGGCGCCCAGCGGAAACGTGCTCTGGGACTGCACGTCGCTCCTCGACGACGAGATCACAGCTCGCGTCGAGGAGCTCGGAGGGATCGCGGCGATCTCGATCTCTCACCCGCACTACTACTCCTCGATGGTCGAGTGGGCGGAAGCGTTCGACGCGCCGATCTACCTGCACGCCGCCGACCGCGAGTGGGTCATGCGCCCGAACGATCACATCGTTTTCTGGGAGGAGGAGCGGCGGGAGCTCGGACCGGGGCTCACCCTCGTCCGCTGCGGCGGTCACTACGAAGGCGGCACCGTTCTTCACTGGGCGTCAGGGGCGGAGGGAAGGGGAGCCCTGCTTTCAGGCGACATCGTGCAGGTGATCCCGGATCGTTCCTACGTGAGCTTCATGTACAGCTATCCGAACCTGATCCCCCTGGGCGAGCAAGCGATCCGGGGGATCGTGGCAGCACTCGAGCCGTTCGAGTTCGACCGGATACACGGCGCGTGGTGGGGTCGGGTCGTCCCGACGGATGCGAAGGCGGTCATCGCTCGCTCGGCGGAGCGATACCTCAAGGCCATCCGCGACTAGTGGAGCCCGAAGGCCGGCTTTCCGGTATCCGTCTCATCCTGGCCGACCGGGCCGTGCGCGCGATCATCGCGCTCGCCTTCCTCGTCATGGTCGGCTTCGGGGTGGTCTTGCCGATCCTGGCGCTCTACGCCCGGTCGTTCGGCGTCGGGTATGGAGCCGCGGGGCTTTTCGTCTCCGCCTTCGCCCTTGTTCGCCTCGGAGCCGATCTCGTGGCCGGCCCGCTCGTCGACCGCTTCGGGGAACGTCACTCGGCCGCGTCCGGGATGGTGATAACGGCAATTGCCTCGTTCGCGGCGGGGCTTGCGCCCAACTTCGGGCTCGCGCTCGTCTTCTGGAGCGCAGGCGGAGCCGGCTCGGCGCTCCTGTTCGCTGCCTTCTACAGCTATCTCCTGAAGGTCGTCCCCTCGGATCGCATGGCGCGGACGCTCGGGATCTTCTACGGCTCCTTCAACGGCGGCATGGTCGCCGGCGGGCTGGCGGGCGGCATCGTCGCCCACTACCTTGGGCTTGCCGCTCCGCTCCTCCTGTACGCGGGCATCCTGGCGATCGCCGCGCTCGCGTACCTGCGCTTCGTTCCGGATCCGACGGGACCCGCGCAGGAGCTTCCGATGTCCACCCAGCAGGCCGAGCTCGAGCGAGACATGCCGATCCTGCGCCGGAGCCGGACGACGCTCGCCCGGCTCTTTCGGACACGCGGTTTCGTGACCGTGTTGGTCGTCAACCTCGCCTACCTCTGGATGATTGCCGCGGTGTTCGACACGCTCGTGCCGCTGTTCGGACGCGAGGAGCTCGGGATGTCGACGGTGGCGATCGGCGCCGTCTTCGCCGCGGCGCTTGCGACGGAGTTCGTCGTCCTCTATCCCGCGGGCACGGCCGCAGATCGGCACGGGCGGAAGCCGGTGCTCTTGCCGGCGCTCGCCGGGCTCGCGCTGATGACCGCGGTCGTCGGCTGGGCCCCGACGCCGGTCCTGCTCGGAGTCGCCATGGCGTTCCTCGGGATCGCGACCGGGTACGCCGGAGTACCGCCCGCGGCCATGCTCTCCGACCTGACACCCAGTCACGGGTCGGGCACTGCGGTGGGCGCTTTCCGCTTCTGCGGCGACCTCGGGCTCCTCGTGGGCCCGCTCGTTGCGGGCGTCACGCTCGACGTGTTTGGCTTCCGCGAGGCGTTCGCGATCGCCGCTCTACCGACGATCGTCGCTTTCGTGCTCGTCGCAAGAAGCCCGGAGACTCTGCCGGCCAAGGCTCACGCTCAATAGCGCGAGGCTGGCACGGCGGCCGCTCGCCCCGCCGAGCCAACGCCTCGCGTGTCTGAAACGAAAGCTGAGGCGAAGGCCTGGCGCATCCCCCGTCGGGGGACGAAGAGCCCCGGGCACCCGCCGATCGCGTGGCGCCCGGGGCCTTTCCTTACTCGTACTGGAGCGCTCGGAGGACGTTCAGCTTCGCGGCCCTGCGTGCCGGCACGATCGCCGCGACGATCCCGACGATGATCGCCACGAGCGCGAAGATAGCCAGCTGGCTGCCCGGGATCGAGAACTCGACCTCGAACTGCGAGAGGGCCCGCGTCACGAGCGCGGCGAGGAAGACGCCGAGCGGGAGCCCGAGCGCTGCTCCGATCAGCGCGGTGATCACGCTCTCATGCCGCACCATGCGGCGCACCTGCCGCCGCGTCATGCCGACGGCGCGCAGCATGCCCAGCTCGCGCGTTCGCTCGAAGACGGTGAGCACGAGCGTGTTGATCATGCCGAACACGCTCACGACCACCGAGAGGGCGAGGAGGACGTACAGCAGGATCAGGAACTGGTTGAACTCCTTGTCCTGGAAGTCGATCCATGCCCCCCGGGTCTGCACCTTTGCGTCCGGGAAGTCTGCGACGGCCTTCTCGAGCCCTGCCGTCGTCGCCGGGCTGTCGTTCGCCGTGTTCACGAAGACGAAGGAGTTCCGCGGGCGCTCGTAGAGCGAGTCGAACGCCGCCTGCGAGATCGACGCGCTCCCGAGCAGCGGGAAGAACGGCGGCGGCTTGTAGATCCCGCGCACCACTAGGTCCGCCGTCCTCGCACTGGGGGTGAGGAGCCTGGCGGTGTCGCCGACCTCGAGGTTCTTCTGGTCGGCGAAGTCCTTCGCGACGATCACCCCGTTCCGCCCGAGCTTCGCGAGCACGGCGTTGGAGCCGTCCTCCCACTCGAAGACGTACGCCTGGTCGATGTTGGCGGGGTCGATGCCGGTCACATATTGCGACGACCCGGCGACCTTGCCGAGCTCCGAGCGCACGGATGTGACAAGCTCGGCGTCCGGCGAGTCGGCGAGGGCGTCGGCCGCGCCCGGAACGAACGGCGAGAAGCCGTCCTGCGCGGTCACGACGTAGTCCGCTTTCACCTGGTCCTCGATCGCCCCTCGGTTCGAGGCCTTCATCCCATTTGCCAGCACCGCGATGAAGGTGACGAGCGCGACGCCGATCATGAGCGCCGCTGCAGTCGAGGCTGTGCGGCCCGGATTCCGCATCGAGTTCCCCTTGGCCAGCCGGCCGGCTGCGCCGCCGACTCGCGCCGCCGGCCAGCCGAGGACCGACGCGAGCGGCTTGACCAGATGGGAGGAGACCATGGCCACGCCCGTGAAGAGCGCGAGGACGCCCCCGGCAATCAAGAGCAGCCTCGGCGCGGTTGCGAGCTCGTCCTTGAACATCGCCAGCCCGAGGGCTGCGACCCCGAGCGTGATGATCGCGATCGCGAGGTAGGGAACGAAGGGCGAGAACCGCGACTTCGGCAGGACGGCTCCTTCGCGGACCGCTGCGATCGGCGGCACCCGGGTTGCCCTCAGAGCCGGGAAGATCCCGGCCAGGACCGTCACCACGGTGCCGATCAGCATCGAGACGACGATCGTGCGGGTCGCGAACACCGTTCCCGTCGTCGGCAGGTCGAGATTCAGCGCCTTGAAGAGCGCGTTCAGCCCCACTGCCAGGCCGAGGCCTGCGAGGAGGCCGATCAGCGCGGCCGCAAAGCCGATCACGAACGCCTCCAGGATGACCGACTGCAACAGCTGGCGGCGGGAAGCGCCGATCGTGCGGAGAGTCGCGAACTCCCGCGTCCGCTGGGCGACCGTGATGGAGAAGGTGTTGAAGATCACGAAAGCGCCGACGAAGAGTGCGATGCCCGCGAACGACAGCAGGAAGTACCGGATGAAGCTGGTGAACTCGACGGACTCGAGGTCCTTGGACGCCTGCTGGTCGCCGGTTCGCACGGTCACACCCGAGCCAAGTGCATCGCGAATCTCGCTCTGGAGCTGCGCCGGCGTGACCCCGTCCTTCGCGGCGACGGAGATGGCGTCGAACTGACCTTCGCGCTCGAGGAGCCGTTGCGCCTCCGGAATCGTGAAGACGACGAATGTCGCCGTCCCGAGCGACTCGACTTCACCGTATTGCGCGAGCCCGACGACCTTGAACTCCTCGACCGGCTTCAGGGTCGCGATCTTGACGGTGTCGCCGATCTTGTAGCCCTCTTCGTCAGCCTTCGCGGCGTCGAGCACGACCTCACCAGACGTCTGTGGCCAGGTGCCCTCGACGAGCTTCAGCGGATTGAACCGCTGCTCGTCCGGATCGATGCCGAAGCCGAAAGAGGGCGCGCCGCCGGTGTTCACGGCCTTGCCTTCCTTGGTCAGAAGCTTGGTGTTCGTCTGGTCGAGGACGCTGCCCGTGGCGGCCTCGACATCCGGGAGGGCGCGCACCTCGTCGAGCGTCCGCTCCGGGATCGGCGGGGGCTCGGTCGTATCCCCCTGGAACGAGATGTCTGCCGTCTTGCCGGAGACGACGACGTCCGTGTTGGCGTACGACTCCTGGAAGATGCCGCTGAACGCCTTGTCGATCGTGTCGGTGAGAACGTAGGTGCCGCTCACCATCGCGACTCCGAGGATGATCGCGAACATGGTCAGGGCGGTGCGGAGCTTGCGCCCCCCGAGGCCTTTGAGCGCGACCCCGGTCATCGACGACTGACCTCTTCGATCGTCTCGAGGATCGTGTGGGCGTCACACTTGCCGAGCTCCTTGACGATGAGGCCGTCTCCGAGGAACAGCACGCGGTCGGCGATCGCCGCAGCGTGGGCATCGTGGGTGACCATCACGGTCGTCTGGCCGAAGTCCTTGACGGATTCCGCCAGGAGCTGGAGGATCTCCGCGCTCGTCTGGGAGTCGAGGTTCCCGGTCGGCTCGTCGGCGAACATCACCGTCGGGCGCGAGACGAGGGCGCGTGCGATCGCGACGCGCTGCTGCTGTCCGCCGGAGAGCTCGGACGGCCGGTGCTTGCGGCGGTCGTCGAGGCCTACCTTGTCGATGAGCCCGTCCGTCCACTGCTTGTCACGCTTCGTCCCGGCCAGCTCGAGTGGCAGCAGGATGTTCTCCTCCGCGGTCAGCATGGGGAGCAGGTTGAAGAACTGGAAGATGAAGCCGATGTGGCGGCGCCGGAGCTTGGTCAGGTCGGTGTCGCCGAGCGTCGTGATGTCGGTGCCGTCGATCGAGACGGTGCCGTCGGTCGGCCGGTCCAGGCCCGCGAGGATGTGCATGAGCGTCGACTTGCCGGAGCCGGAAGGCCCCATGACGGCCGTCAGCTGACCGCGCGTGACCTCCAGGGAGACGCCACGGAGGGCGTCGACGGCCGTGTCGCCTTCGCCGTAGCGGCGGGTTATGTCCGTGGCCGAGACGACGGCGAGCGACTCGCCGGCCTGCGGCGTGGCCTGTGCCAGTGTGCCTGCTTCCATCACGAGAGAACCTCCGGGGGAGATGGTCGTTCCAGGTTTACAGCCCTGGTGTCGCGATTCAAGGCGGCCACCGCGAACCTTCACGTGGGGTTAACCGCACCCTACGTGCGCGGGGGGTTGAGCCCTAGCGGTCGCCCGCCAGGAAGAACGCGGCGGCAGCGCCGACGTAGGCGGTGATCAGGATGGCGCCTCGTAGGCGGCTCGAACGCCCGTCCCAGAGAATCGCCGCAGCCAGCAGCGTTGAGGCCCCGAGCACGACTATCTCCACGGGCCGGAAGGAGAGCGCCAGCGGGTCGATCGCCCAGGCCACGAGCGCGACCGCAGGGATCAGGAACACGGCCACTTGCGCACTCGAGGCGAGCGCGATCTCGGCCGCGAGCTTGATCTTGCCGCGCGCTGCCACGACGACGGCGCCGCCGTGCTCCGCCGCGTTCCCGACGATCGCGACGATTACTGCGGCCACGAAGAAGTCGGTCAGATGTGCCTTCTCCGCAAACGTCTCGAGCGTGTGAACGAGGATCTCCGCAACAAAGGCAGTCACAACCGTGGCGCCGGCGAGGACGAGCAACGCGACCGGCAAGGACCAGGCGTCGAAGGTGGCCGCCTCGTCGACGATGTAGCCTCGGCGGTGGCGCCTGAGCGTGTACCAGGTGACGGCGACGTAGACCAGAAGCAGGAAGATCGAGATCGGAAGCGAGAGCCTGGCCAGCGAATGCCGTTCTGGGTCCCCGTCCCAGCCTGGGATCGAAGGGATCAGGAAGAGCAGGGTCGCGAGCCCGACCAGGCCCAAGGAGACGAAGCTCGACTCCCGGTCGAGCTCTCCTTTGCCGCCGAAGAGCAGCGAGAAGCCGAGGACGAGGAGGAGGTTTCCGATCACGCTCCCCGTGAGGGACCCGCGCACCACTTCCGTGAGCCCTTCGTAAACGGCGAAGAGCGCGATGATGAGCTCGGGCGCGTTGCCGAACGTCGCGTTCAGGAAGCCTCCCACTCCTGGGCCGGTGTGGTGCGCGGCGTGCTCGGTCGCCTCTCCGATCAGCCAGGCAAGCGGGATGAGTGCCGCGGCGGCGAGAATGAAAAGGAGCATGTCGGGCGCTCCGATGAGGTCGATCACGACGACGGCAGGCCCGAGCACCAGCAAGCCGAAGAGGATGCGCCGCGTCACCGACCGCTGAGCCTACAGTTGGCTCATGGGTCTCGACGCAGTGCTCTTCGACTGGGGCGACACGCTCTTCCATTTCGCCTACGACGAGGCTCTCCTCGAGGCGGGCTGGGAGGCGGGACTCCAGGCGACCGGCCGTAACGACCTGCCCGGCCACGAGGATGCCGCTGCCCGCTTCCGCGAGGGCTACCTGCCGCTCCTCTTCGTTCCCGGCACCGTCGAGGAGATCGAGTACCCGGGCCTGATCCGCGAGCTCCTGGCCGGGTTCGACATCGAGCTCACGGACGACGAGCTCGGTCGCTTCCTCGACGCGGAGCACGAGGCCTGGTCACCGGCGCGGGCCATGGGCGACTCGACCCATGCGCTCCTGGAGAGCCTCCGAGGTAGAGGCCTCAAGCTCGGGCTGGTCTCGAACGCCTTCGACCCGCCGGAGCTGCTTCATCGGGACCTCGGCCGGATGGGCCTCGCCGAGCGCCTCGACGTCGCCGTCTTCTCTTCTGAGGTCGGGCGCCGAAAGCCCGACCCCCTCATCTTTCGCACTGCCCTCGACCGGCTAGGGGTCGAGCCGGACCAGGCGCTCTTCGTCGGCGATAGTCTCGAAGCCGACATCGCCGGTGCGGCCGCCCTCGGGATGCGGACCGTGCAGGCGGTCTGGTTCCGGGCGGACGAGGCTGAAGGCCCAGAGCCCGACTTCCAGGCCTTCACCCAGATGGACGTTCTGAACATCGTGCGGCGGCTGACCGGCGAGCTCTAGCGAGCGGCGCTTACACCGCCCGGGCGCTCATGTCAAGACTTGCGGGGAGCCTTGTCCTTCGCCAACAATCCGGGTATGCAAAGACGACTCGCCGAGGGCGCCTTGCTGCCGCTCCGGCCGCAGGAGGAAACCGAGTGCCGTCGGTGCGAGGTTCACTGCGACAAGGTCGTCTACCCCGCCGCCTGCATCGAGGGCGCCTGCCCCTTCGTCTACGCGTACGAGGAGTGGGGACACCGGTACATCGGATGCATGCAGAAGGTCTACGAGGTCGAGATCGACGTCGACGTCCTCCACGACGCCGAGGCGCGGCCGGGAGGCTTCGGAGCCGTGAAGGCAGTCCGGCAGCCATTGCCGATGTGCAGTTCCGAGGTGACCGACTGCTACGAGAGCCGGGCCGGCGAGCTCGGCTGCGTGAACCCGGAGTTCTGGGAGCTTCCAGAGGGCGCGCCCTCGTTCCGGGTCATCGCCCGGATCCCGGCCGACTGAGCCGGCTCAGCTTTCGACTGCCCGTGCCTGCAGCGCCTTGAGCGCGCTCACGTCGTCTGCATCCGGGCCGTGCCCGTCCTTCCCAGGGGTCTCGAGCACGGCCGGGAGGCCCTGCAGGAGCGGGTGGCCGAGGAAGACCGCGAGCTTCTCCCCGAGGACGCCCTCGCCGACGTTCGCGTGGCGGTCCCGGTTCGAGTCGAGGGGTTCGCTCGTGTCGTTCACATGCAGCGCACGGAGGCGGTCGAGCCCGACCCGCGCGTCGAGCTCCGCCAGCGTCGAGTCGAGAACAGCCCGGTCGGTGACGTCCACTCCCGAGACCCAGAGGTGGCAGGAGTCGAGACAGACGCCAACGCGGGGATGGGCGTCGAGCGCCTCGACGAGGAGGCAAAGCTCGTCGATCGAGCGCCCGATCGTTCCGCCCGCGCCGGCGGAGTTCTCGATCAGGAGCCAGGTTGTCTCCGAGCAGCGCTCGAGCGCCTGGCGAAGCGCGGGCACGGCCAGCTCGAGGCCGGCCTCGAAGCCGGCTCCGAGGTGCGAACCGACGTGGAAGACAACGCCGTCGGCCTCGATCGCGCAGGCGACCTCGATCGTGTTCAGGAGTGACGCCACGGACTTCTCGTGAACGTCCGGCTTCGGGCTCGCGAGATTGACGAGGTAGAGGGCGTGGCAGAGAACAGCGCCCACGCCAGCTTCGGCACGGCGCTCTTTGAAGCGCTCGAAGTGCGCCGGGTCGTGGTTCGTCGGCCGCCACGCGCGGGGGCTTTGGGTGAAGAGCTGCACGGCGTCGCCGCCGAAGCTCTCGATCCGGTCGATCGCCGTGAAGATCCCGCCCGCCGTCGAGACGTGAGCCCCGATGAGCATCCGGCTAGCCTAGACACCCCTATGTCTGTGAGAGTTCGCTTCGCGCCGAGCCCGACCGGCTTCCTTCACATCGGGGGAGTCCACACGGCCCTCTTCAACTGGCTGTTCGCTCGGCACGAGGGCGGGGAGTTCTTGCTCAGGATCGAGAACACGGACACCGGCCGGGAAGTCGCCGAGGCGACCGAGCACATCCTGGAGTCGCTCAGGTGGCTCGGGCTCGGCTGGGACGGGGAGCCGACGTTCCAGCTCGACCGCCTGGAGCGCTGCAAGCAGGAGGCGGCGCGCCTGCTCGAGGAGGGCAAGGCGTACGAGGACGAGGGCGCGATCCGGATCCGGATGCCCGACGAGGGCGTGACGGCCTGGGACGATGCGATTCGGGGCCGGATCGAGTTCCCGAACGAGAAGCTGGAAGACCTGGTGCTCGTCCGCGCCGACGGGCGCCCGACGTACAACTTCGCATCGCCGCTCGAGGACTGGCTCGATGAGATCACCCACGTGATCCGGGGTGACGACCACATCTCCAATACGCCGAAGCAGATCCGCGTGCTCGAGGCGCTCGGGGCCGAGGTCCCGGTCTACGCGCATCTCGCCATGATCTTCGGCCCGGACGGGCAGAAGCTTTCGAAGCGGCACGGAGCCGTTTCCGTGGCGGAGTTCCGGGCTGCCGGCTACATTCCGGCGGCTCTGGTCAACTACCTGGCGCTCCTCGGCTGGAGCTACGACGACCACACGGAGATCATGTCGATGGACGAGCTCGTGGAGCGCTTCACGCTCGAGCGGGTCGGGTCGAGCCCGGCCATCTTCGACTACGCGAAGCTCGAGCATCTGAACGGTGTCCATCTCCGCGCGCTGTCCCCGGACGACTACGCCGACGTGCTGGTCGCCTACCTCCGTGAGATCGGGTTCGAGGGTGACGAGGAGACGATCCGGGCCGCCGCACCGCTCGTCCAGGAGAAAATCGCGACCCTGGGTCAGTTCCCGGAGTTCGCGGGCTTCCTCTTCCATCGGGTCGAGCCACCTCGCGAGCTCTTGGAGGGTGCAGAGCCGATGCTCGAGGTTGCGCGGGAGGCCCTGGCGACCCTGGAGCCCTGGAACCGGGAGTCGATCGAGTCCGAGCTCCGCGGCCTGGCCGAGCGCCTGGGCTTGAAGCCCCGCGAAGCTTTTCAACCGGTCCGGGTCGCCGTCACGGGATCGAAGATCTCACCGGGCCTCTTCGAGTCGATCGAGCTGCTCGGACGTGAGGAGACTCTCGCCCGGCTCGACGCTGCTCTCGGCCGCTAGGGCCGAAAGAGGACGAAGCCGCTCGCGAAAAGGGCGAGGCCGGCTGCCCAGACGGGCCAGGCGGCGAGTACGGCGCCCGACGTGAAGAGGAGCGCACCCACGACCACCAGGGTGGTTGCCGCGATCGCGGCGGCGGCGGATCCGTCCGCCGGCTCTGAAGGGGAGGCCGGCGCCTCGGAGCGGATCGGGACGGAGAGGCGCTCGAGCGCGCGGAGGCGCGCGAGACGAACCCGGAAAAGCGCGCCGCGCCATTCAGGGAGCGAGCGCTCGACGAGCTCCTCGTCGCCGTCCGAAAGGCCCACGGCGACCTGAGCAGTCGCGTCGCGGGCCTTCGCGAGCGAGTCCACGAGCTCTTCGTGAATCACCTCGGCGCCGCGGGGCGGCTCGATCCCGAGCGCGAGCTCCGACGCCGTGTGCAGCGTGTACTGGAGTGGCGGCAATTCGTCGCCGGCATCCTCGCGGACGAGGTCCGGACCGGCTTCCGCGATTCGCTCGAGGTGCAGGAGGGCATCGGCCAGGCTGTCCCAGAGATCTGCGACCGCGGTTGCGTAGTCGCGTCGCTCTGTGCTCCTGAGCGTCCTCTCCATGCGCCGCGATCATACCGCCGCTGCGCCGTCGCTACACTCGACGGCATGGACCGGGGGGGCCAGGCGACCATACTCGTCGCGGACGACGATCCGGCCCTCAGGATGCTCTGCAGCGTCAATCTCGGCTTCGAGGGCTACCGGGTCGTCGAGGCGACGAACGCCGCGGAGATCGATGACGCGCTCGCGCGCGAGCCGGTCTCGCTGATCCTGCTCGACATCCATCTCGGTGCCGACAACGGGCTCGAGGTGGCCGAGCGACTACGGCAGACACACCCCGAGCTGGCCATCGCCTTCTTCACCGGCAGCGTGCGCGTGGCCGGGGAAGACGCATCGCTGGCCGACGGCGTGCTGCCGAAGCCGTTCACCCTGGAGGAACTGGGGGAGATCGCGCACCGGCTCGCTCCGGGGCGGCCGCTGCCTCGGCCCTAGCCGCTTCGTTGTCCGCTTGCACCCGCGAGCGCCAGCGAAGGGTCCCCAGCATGAGCGCGATCGCACCGAAGCCCACGATCACGTTCGCGAGCACGGTGGCGACCTGCATGCCGACGCTGAAGGAGAGCAGCGCGCTCGTACTCCCGCTGCCTGCGAGGGCGAAGACGAGAACGGCTTGTTGGGCACCGGCCCCACCCGGAGTGAACGGGAGGAGCGTCGAGAGGCTCTGGACGACCAGCACAGTGAGCGCCGTCCCGAAGGTCGCCTCGATGTGGAACGCCCGCAGGAAGAAGTAAACCGCGGCGAGCCGGGCTACCCAGCTCGCGGCCTGCCAGGAGACGACGCCGCGGAGAAAGGCATCGCGGTCCTTGAGCACCACGAACCCGAGGGCGAGCTTCTCGCGAAGCGCATCGACGTGCGTGGAGGCCCAGCCGGCCAGGAGGACCGCGCTGGCGAGCAGGACGCAGCCGATGAACGCTGCCGCCGTAGGATGCTCGATCGCGAACCTCCAGTCGAAGGCGGGAAGGCGGGGCAGATCCGGGACACCCGGGAGCACGCCCTGCTGGATCGCCCAGACAAGGAGACTCCCGGCCACGACCGCATCGAAGAGCGTCTCGACGAGCAGGGTGGATCCGAGCGTCGGATAGGTGGATCCCGGTACCCGGTGCTTCAGGAGGTAGAGCTTCACGAGATCACCGCCGCGAGCTGGCGTGATGGAGTTCACGCCGACGCCGGCGACGTAGGAGCCGAAGACGTCGCGGTATCGGATGCGCGTGTCGGGGTAGGAGGCGTGCAGGATGTTCTGCCACGCGCGGACGCGGAAGACGAGCTTCAGGAGGTGCAGCGCCACCGCGAGGATGAGCGCCGTCCACGACACGGCCGCCAGATGGCTGAAGAAGGCCTGGCACGCGTCGACGAACGACCGGACATCGTTCATGCTCCCGACGATAGCGGGGCGGCCCGGATGGTTACGGGCGGTGAGTCAGGCTGTCGATACCCCCGACCGGGTTCGAACCGGTGTCACCGCCGTGAGAGGGCGGCATCCTAGGCCACTAGACGACGGGGGCCTGCGTTCGCCGCAACATGCTAGCGAGCGGGCGTACGGCAGCGTAGCGAGTGGGGAACCCCACCTTCACCGTCTGCTAGGGTCGCCCGGGTCGTATTCCAGGAGGGTTTTGCGGTGATCGGACAGTCTGTGCAGGCATACCTCGACCCGGGTACCGGGAGCATGCTCCTGCAGGCCATCGTGGGCGGGGTTGCAGCGGCAGCCGTCGCCGGACGGATCTTCTGGCGGCGAATTCTCGAGGTCCTGCACATTCGGAAGAAGGAAGACCGGCCGTAGTCGAGCCTGGGTTCGAGCCCGGTTCGTTCCGGGACCCGGACAGCCGCGTCGTCGTCGCCGGAGGGACGGTCCTCCGGACACTCAGCCCGACCGGGGTCGAGGACTGGCGGGCACTGGCCGAGAGCGCCCTCTTCGAGCGTGCGGTCGCCGACGGCCGGCTGGTCGGCACGGAGGAGGCCGACGGGACGGCCGTGCCAGCCGAGCTCCGTGCCGGAGCGGCGGGGATCCTCCGCCACGAGGCAATTCCGTTCGTCTCGTATCCGTACGAGTGGCCCTTCTCGATGCTGAAAGATGCGGCGCTGCTCCAGCTCTCGCTGCTCGACGAGGCGATCGGCGAGGGACTCATGCTGAAGGACGCCTCGCCATACAACGTCCAGTGGCGGGGGACGACCCCCGTCTTCATCGACGTCGGCTCCTTCGAGAAGCTTCGGGAGGGCGAACCGTGGGCGGGCTACCGGCAGTTCTGCATGCTCTTCCTCTACCCGCTGCTCCTCCAGGCCTACAAGGGGATCGAGTATCTGCCGCTCCTTCGCGGTGCGATCGACGGGATTTCCCCCGTGCAGGCGCGCCGCATGTTCTCTGCCCGCGATCTCCTCCGGCGCGGCGTCCTCACGCACGTCGCCTTGCATGCTCGCCTCGAGCGCCGCTACGCCGACTCCTCGAAGGACGTGAAGGGAGAGCTCAAGAAGGCGGGCTTCAAGACCGAGCTGATCCGCGCGAACGTCCGCGGTCTCACGCGCCTGGTCGAGCGCCTCGAGTGGCAGCCGGGCGCCACGGCCTGGACCGGGTACGGAACCCAGAACACCTACACGGACGCGGACGCCGAGCGGAAGGCGGCATTCGTCCGGGAGACAGCTTCCTCGCGACGACGGCGCCTGGTCTGGGACATCGGAGCGAACGACGGACGGTATACGCGGATCGCGGCCGAGCACGCGGACCACGCCCTCGCGATCGACGCCGACCAGGCGGTGGTCGATGCTCTCTATCGATCGCTCCGCGAGGAGGGCTCGAAGACGATCTTGCCCCTCGTCATGAACATCGCTGACCCTTCCCCGGGTCTCGGGTGGCGCGGCAAGGAGCGTAAGCCCCTGCCCGAGCGCGGCACGCCTGACCTGACGCTCTGCCTGGCGCTGGTCCACCATGTCGCGATCGGCTCGAACGTCCCCGTGCAGGAGTTCCTCGGCTGGCTTCGCGAGCTCGGCACGGAGCTGGTGATCGAGTTCCCGACTCCGGAGGACCCGATGGCGGCGAGACTCCTTGCACGCAAGCGCGAGGGCACCCACGACGACTACACGCAGGAGTCCTTCGAGCGCGCACTCTCCGAGGTGTTCGAGGTCGAGCGCTCGGAGCGGCTCGAGTCGGGGACTCGGGTGCTCTACCGTGCCCGACCCCGCGTCTGACAGAGGGCGTGCGCATTCCGCCCGCGAGCTTGGCCTCGCGGGCCTTCATCTGCTCGTCCTCTCCTCGTTCGCGCTGGCACAGCCGCTCTTCTCGCTTCTCTCGGAGAACGTGGTCTTCTTCGCCGCTCGCGGATCGTCGCGCTGGGAAATCGTTCTCTTCGCCCTCGGTCTCGTGCTCGTTCCGCCGCTGCTTCTCCTGGCAGTGGAAGCACTCGTGGGCCTGGTGCATAGAGGAGCAGCCGCCGGCCTGCATCTGATCTTCGTCGGGCTGCTCTCGGGGCTCGTCGCCATGCAGGTGGTGAATCGCATCGGGGATCTACCTCAAGGTCTCTTCACCGCGCTGGTCGTCGGTGTGGCGGCGGGCGCCGCCGTCGCCTACGCCAGGCTGGGCGCTATGCGGTCGGTGCTGACCGTGCTCGGCCCGGCGCCGTTGCTCTTTCTCGGCCTCTTCCTCTTCGGCTCGCCGGTCGCGAAGCTGACGCTCGCGGACGACGCGCAGGCCAGGCCGGCGAACATCCGAGGGAGCGCGCCGGTCGTGATGGTCGTGTTCGACGAGTTCCCCTCGCTCTCGCTCCTCGACCGATCGGGACGGATCGATCCGGTTCGGTACCCGAACTTCGCCGCCCTGGCCGGGGACGCCACCTGGTTTCGGAACGCGACCACGGTGCAGGGAAACACGAGTCTGGCCGTGCCCGCGATCCTGACCGGCCGCTACCCGCTCGATGCGAGCAAGATCCCGATCGCGTCCGACTATCCGCAGAACCTCTTCACGCTTCTCGGTGGCGGCTACCGGCTGAACGTGACGGAGGCTGTGACTCGCCTGTGCCCGGGGAATCTCTGCTCGGAATCCTCCGGCGAGGGCTTCCCGACCCGGCTCGAGTCGCTCGGGTCCGATCTGAGCATCGTCTACCTCCACATGGTGCTGCCCCCGGATCTCCGCGACCGGCTGCCGTCGGTGAGCGCAACCTGGGGGGACTTTCGCGCCGGCGGCGGGCGGACGCAGCGTGAAGAGGACGTCCGCCGCGGCCTCGACCGCGGTTTCCTCCAGAAGCGGCTCTTTCCCGGATCCGTACGGGACCGCGATCTCAGGTTCCGCGTCTTCGCGGACTCGATCAGGCCCTCGAGGAAGCCGGAGCTCTCGTTTCTGCACGTGCTCCTGCCGCATTACGGCTGGGTCTACTTGCCGTCCGGGAAGCGGTATGCGAACGCGGCGACGATCGCAGGCCTGGTCGACGACAGCTGGACCGACGACGAAGTGCTCGCGGACCAGGGATGGCAGCGGCACCTGCTCCAGGTCGGCTTCGTCGACACGCTTCTCGGTGAGCTCGTGCGAAACCTACGCCGCCGAGGGCTGTACGACCGTTCGCTCATCGTCCTGACGGCGGACCACGGTGTGAGCTTCCGACCCGGGGGCGCCCGCCGCTTGACCACGGCCGAGAGCCTCCCCGACCTCGCGTTCGTGCCGCTCTTCGTGAAGGCGCCGGGCCAGACCGCAGGGCAGGTCGTCGACGAGCACGTCCAGACCGTCGACATCCTGCCGACGATCGCGGACGCCCTCGGGATCTCCCTCCCGTGGCGAGTCGACGGGCACTCGGCGCTCGACGGGTCCTTCCGCGCGGTACCGCGCGTACGCATCTACAAGACGTCCGGCGGCAGCCTTGCGGACACGGTCTCGTCGCTGGAGCGCCGCCGCGACGAGCTTCTCGCCCAGAAGATCGCGCTCTTCGGAGACCGGGACCGGTGGGTGGGCCTCTACCGCTTCGGCCCGCACCGCGAGCTGGTCGGCCGGCGCGTTGCGTCCCTGCACCCCGGGCTGGCCGACGGGCTGGCGGTCGAGCTCGATCTCGGCGAGCGAATGCGAGTCGATCCCGACGTAGGAACGGTGCCGGCAAGGATCACGGGCCGTCTCTCAGGCGATGCTGCCGGGGCAGGGCTCGACCTCGCCGTCTCGGTCGACGGACGTATCGAAGCGGTCACGCGGAGCTACATGTTCCGGGGGGATCCTGCGCTCTCGGCCATGGTGCCGGAGGCGTCCGTCAGTGCCGGGATGCACACGATCGAGATCTTCGAGGTCGACGCATCCGGGCGCCTTTTCCGAATTCCGCTAGAAAGCTGAGCCTTCCGCTCGATCAGTCGGTGCGATCGTCCTCGTCTTCGGCGATCTCACCCGCATCGCCGAACTTCTCGACGACCGAGTACCCGCCGTTCCGATCCACCTCGCGCTCAACCCCGGGCGACCACACGTGTCCGGTGACGATCAGGAAGCGCCGGGGGTCGGAGCGCACCTCCTCGTACTCGGCGACTGTCAGGGCCACGGTCTCGAAGCAGCTCTCGCGGCTGCACTCGCACACGAACTCGATCCGGCTCGTCCGATCGCCCTTGGCCCAGTCCTCGCTCACGCTCCGGATGCGCTCGTTGACCTCCCGGAAGAGCGCCTCGTTCTTGCCGACCCGGTACTCGGTGGCGGACATGGAGCAAGTATGCGCTGTCGATCGAGAAAAGAAAAGGTTTCATAGCCTCTACTCAGTTTCACCGCCTTGAGAGTCGGCACTGTAGTCGGCAAAAGCCCTGGTTTCCAGCGATTTCTACAAGGCGGGGACCACCCAGGCTCGGATGGCTCTAGGTGGCAGCGAGCAGAAGGAGATCGGCTGCTCGGTCCGGGCTGACCACGTCCGTATTGACGACGAGATCGTAATGCGTGGGCAGCTCCCGTTCGACGCCGTAGAAGCGTGCGAGGTAGTCGTCTCGCGCCGCGTCCTCATCCCGAATCGCCTTGTCGGCTTGCCGCATGTCGACCTTCGCGGTCTCGGCGAGGCGGCGAGCTCGCGTCTCGGGCGAGGCCGTGACGAGGACGCGCAAGACGTCTTCCCTCCCCGCCAGCGCCATCGAAGCAGCGTGGGCGACGATGACGACGTCTCCTTCCTCGGCGACGTCGCGAATGACGTCGCGGATCAGCGCGCGGAGGTCTTCGCTGGACGGCATCTGCCTGACGGGCGCGGCAAACGTCGCTTGTCCGCGGGCCGAGCCTCCGAGGCTCGGAGACACTCGTGGCCGCCGTTCCCCGCCGGTTTCCGCGACACGATCCAGAACGCGCGCGACCAGTGACTTGCGTCTCTCGACGTTGCTGACCACGGCCGGGTCGAGGCCCACCGAATCCGCCGCGCTCTCGACGACCTCGTCGTCGACATAGCGGAACCCGAGCCGGTCTGAAACGGTGCGGCCGACGCTTTCGCCCCCGGCACCGGTCGTATGCGAGACGCAGATGATTCGACTAGGCAACTCTGCCTCCAGTTCGTTCAGCGTGCACGCCGCACGAGTCTACGTTGATCGCGTTGTCGGGCGGTGCGTTCATACCGATGCGATGGACGGGCGCAGGGAGCCAAGGCGGACGGCGATGATTGCATCCGCTGCCTCGGCGCTGGCCGCGTGGCCCGTCACCGCGGGGATGAACTCATCTCGGTCGAGCGTGAAGAGCTCTCCGTCGCGCGTGGCAACCACGGTCGCCGTCCGCGGAACGTCACGGAGGAGCGCGATCTCGCCGAATCCCGCTCCGACGCCGAGACGTGTCGCCGGCCGGCCCTCGACGAGGACCTCGACCTCGCCCCGTTCGACCAGATAGAAGAGCCGGCCGAAATCGCCTTGGTGGAAGATCTCCGCGCCCGCAGCCATCGGGACCGGCGTCAGAGTCGAGGCGAGCCGCTCGAGGACTGCGGCGGGAAGCGGAGCGAAGATCGGCTGCGAGCGGAGGAGCTCGAGGCCCGGGGGCGCCACCTCGGCGTCCAGTGCCCGGAGGGGCCGCCAGACGAGCACGGTGAGGATGGGAAGAAACAGCCCGATTGCGAGGAGAGCGCCACGAACGCCCAGCCCGGAGACGAGAAGGGGCGCCACGACCGCACCGAGCGCGATCGCGCCGAGCACGAGGCTCTCGAGGACGCCGAAGACGCGGGCGAGAACCACCTCCGGGACTGCCCGTTGCAGGAGTGTGAGCCCCGCAACGTCTGCGACCGTGTTCCCGATCCCGACCACGGCGAGGAGGACCAGCGCGGCCGCAGGCGTCGGCCAGGCTCCGATCAGCGCGATCGGCAGGCCCCACAGGACGAGCCCGACTCCGAAGCTCGACGCGATCCGGCGCCGTCCGACGAGGACGATCGCCGCGGCGGCGCCGAGTAGGCCCCCGATTCCGTCCGCCGACGTGAGCAGGCCGACTCCGGACTCGCCGAGGTCGAGAAGCTCGAGCGCCATGACGACGATGAGGACGTTGAGCGCCCCCGCGACGAACGTCTGGGCTGCGAAGAGGCCGACGATGAGGCGCAGGCGGGAGTCGGCGCCGATGGCTCGGAAGCCCGCGAAGGCCTCCCGGAGAATTCCGCGCGCGTCGTCAACCGGCTCCGCATCGATCTTCTGCGGCTCGGCGTTGATCCGGCTGACCAGGAATGCCGACAGCAGGAACGTCCCGGCCTGCACGGCGAAAACGACGCCCGTGCTCGTGACCGCAAGCAGCAGCCCACCAAGCGCCGGGCCGACGAAGAAGGCGACGCTCTCGATCGTGGTCGAGGCGACGTTTGCGGACGTGAGCTCCTCCGGCGTCCGCGCGAGAGAGGGCAGAAGGGCGACCTGCGCGGGCCGGAAGGCCGTCGAGACGAGGGCGACGAGACCCGCGAGAGCGAACACGACGCCGGCTGGCGCCTGCGCGAAGACGGCAACCGCTGCGGCGGCGACAGCAACCGCGCGGACGAGATCGGCGGCGATCATGACGCGCTCCCGCCTGAAGCGGTCGCTCAGGAGCGCAGCGAACGGGGCGACGATCGCAGACGGGAGCATGCGGATGAGGCCGACGAGCCCGACCGCCGCCGGCCCGCCTGCGTCGTAGGCGAAAACGGAGAGCGCCACGATGGACGACCATTCGCCTGTTACGGAAGCCGCCCAGGCAAGCTCCAGGCGGCGGATGTTCGGATTCCGGAAAGTCTGAGCGAATGCCCGAGCGGATTGGACGAACTGCGCGCGCAGACCCTGGCTCATCTGCAGAGATTCGCAGCCGCTGTTGCTTTTTGAAAGCCGAGTGGGAAGATGCAGGGTGCGTTCTGCGTCTAGAGAGGTGACAAACGCGCTGCCGCGCGGCGACCGAAAGGAGAGCGAATGTCGGAGAAAGAGAGCGAGCGGACCGCCCCAGAGGCGGACGTTGACACCGAGGACGTCGAAGGTCACATGAGGCGACGTACCGAGGCAGCCGAGCCCCGCGAGGGGGAGGCCGGTCTTCGTCGCGAGGGCGACGACGACCCCGATGTCGAGGGCCACATCAGGCGATAGGCCCTCCGAGTAGGGGGCGGGTTAGCCCGCCCCCTACTTATTTCTTCCGAAGCACCTCGTCGAGCGCCTCGAGCAACCGCAGCCCGGCGATGCGCGCTTCACCTTCGAGCCCGTCCAGCGCCTCCACGACCCGGGCGACCACCGTGAGCTCCTTGTCGCTCCCGGCGAGCACCGCTCTCGCGCGCCGGGCGGCCTGCAGAAGATCGAGCGCGATCGCAGCCTGGCCGGCGAAGAGCCCGAGCAGGTCCATCTCCACGAGCGGGGAACGGCCCCGATCGGGCCGGTCGAGCACCTCGAGCACTCCGAGCGCCCGCTCCTCGTGTAGGAGCGGCACTGCCATCAGCGCTTTCGGCACATAACCGGTCGCCTCGGCGAGGTCGCGTGCAAACCGCGGGTCGTTCGAGACGTCCTCGAGCACGAGCGGCTGACGGGTGGCGAGGACCCAGCCTGCGATCCCGGTGCCCGAGGGGAAGCGCGAGCCGACGAGCTCGGCCGAGCCGAGTCCGGAGGCGGCCTCGAAGACGAGCTCGTCGGTCTCCTCGTCGAGCAGGAAGATCGAGGAGGCGCGGGCGCCGAAGATCGCCCGCGCCACGTCGACGATCGAGCCGAGCAGCGCGAGATGCGCCTCCTCGGAAGCGAGCACGCCAACCGCGGCAGCCGACCTGAGGCGATCGGGCTCGCTCACGGCGCACCACCGACGTTCGTTGCGACCAGGTAGAGCACGCTCTTCAGCTGGAAGGGTGTCAGCTCCGGATGCTTGCTGAGGATGAGCGCGGAGATCGCCGAGATGTGCGGGGTCGCGAAGCTGTTCCCGCTGACTCGTATCTGGCCGCCTCCGAGCCAGGCGACGTCGAGATTGACCCCACGTGCGAAGAACTCGACCGGAGGCGTCGGGTTGTAGAAGAACTCGAGCGAGTCGGCGCTCTCATGGCTCCCGACCGAGATCACGGAGGCGAATCGCCACGGGTAGCTCTCGACGGGCAGGTTGTGCGCGGAGGCGACCAGCATCGTCTTGCCGAAATACGCTTGGTCGGCGATCTCGTGCAGCGTCTCGGCGAACCGCTGCTTCGTCGTCGAGAGGCTCATGTTGACCACGTCGAATCCTTGCTCGACCGCCCACCGGAGACCTCCGAGGAGCGCCGGCCCACTGCCCGTGAACCCGGCGCCCAGGACACGCACGCTGACCAGGCTGCATTCCGGGGCGAGAGCGCGAACGATCCCGGCGCAGGCGGTCCCGTGGCCGCAGAGGTCTCCCTCCTCATCCTCCTCGACGACGAGCTCTCCGGTCTCGGAGACTGTGACGGCGACGGCCCGATCGACCTCTCCCACGAGCGGGTGGTTCGGCTCGATACCGCTGTCGATGATGCACACGGTGGCCCCCTTGCCGGTCGAGCCCCCGAGCGCCCACTCACGGTTGATGCGATCGGGCCATTGCAACGGAATCGCAATTCGATCGACTGCGTCCCGAGGCAGGCTCCAGGCCGGAAGCTCCTCTTCGCCCTGGTGCGAAACGATGGCGGCGTCGGCTTTCACCTCATCATCCTCGCATCGAAGCACGCGGGATGGAAGAACGGGCCACGCTCGCCGACGGCAGCCTGGCGAGTGTGTTGAGCAGGACGATCCCGCGAGGCGTAGCGCCGCGGCTCGGACGTCACCCAAGCGGGAAAAGGGCGAAAATGCAGGGCCTCTTGGCTGCGAATACCGGCACCAAGCGTGAGCCGAGTGCTTGCCTGCCATTGACCTGGAGCGTACGCTTCATAGCGTGAAACCCGGCCGCATGCAGCTTTTCGAGATCCTGAGCAAACCGACGTCTAGGCGCTCACGCGACGCGGTAGGTTCAGGCGGGGTCGCCGGATCCGGGCAGACACCATCGGCCGGTAGGTAACTCTTGCCGGGTGTAATGGTCCTTTGCCCGAACTGCGGCGAAGAGAATCCGGACCGGTTTCGACTTTGCGGGTTCTGTGGCACCCCGCTTGCTTCAGCTCCGGCCCCGCTGGAGGTCCGAAAGACCGTCACGATCCTCTTCTCTGACCTGAAGGGGTCGACGGCGATGGCCGAGCGCCTGGACTCGGAGGCAGTGCGCGAGGTGATGTCCCGCTACTTCGACGAGATGCGCAGCGCTTTGGAGCAGCACGGCGGGACGATCGAGAAGTACATCGGCGACGCGATCATGGCGGTCTTCGGCCTTCCGCGCGCGCAAGAGGACGACGCTCTCCGGGCCGTTCGGGCCGCCATCGAGATGCGCGAGCGCCTGGCGTCGCTCAACGACGAGCTCGACCAACGGTGGGGCGTGAGGATCGGAAATCGCACGGGCATCAACACCGGCGAGGTTGTGGCGAGCGACTCGGGGACGAGGCAGCGGCTCGTGACCGGTGACACGGTCAATACGGCGGCTCGCCTCGAGCAGGCCGCGCCGGCGGATGAGGTCCTGCTTGGAGAGACGACCTATCGCCTCGTCCGCCATGCGGTCGAAGCCGAGGCGGTGGAGCCCCTCGAGCTGAAGGGCAAGGCGGAGCGCGTCGGGGCATACCGCCTGCTCACCGTTCGGCAGACGGAGAGCGTCGAACGGCACCACGAGCGCGAGCTGGTAGGTCGAACACATGAGCTCGAGACGCTCGTGGGCGAGCTCGCGCAGAGCATTCAGGACAGGGCTTGCCGGCTCGTCACGATCGTCGCCGAGGCCGGCGCCGGCAAGTCCAGGCTGATTGAAGAGCTAACGCGGCGAGCGTATCCCGGGGCGCGCGTCCTCCAGGGACGCTGCCTTCCCTACGGGCGCGGGATCACATTCTGGCCTCTCGTCGAGATCATGCGCGACGCGGCGGGGCTGCGGGAGGACGATCCTCAAGACGTTGCCCGGGTCAAGGTCGAGCAGGCCGTCGGTCCCGATGCCGGCGACGTCTCGGCCAGGCTCACGTCGGCGATCGGGCTTTCGGAGGGCACCTTCCCCCTCGAGGAGATCTTCTGGGCGACGCGGAAGTTCTTCGAGACCCAGGCAGACCGGCAGCCGCTGGTCGTGGCGTTCGAGGACATCCACTGGGCCGAGCCGGCACTACTCGATCTGATCGAGTATCTGGCCGCGACGGTATCGGGCGTGCCGCTCGTCGTGCTCTGCGCCGCGCGCCCCGACCTGCTCGACCTGCGGCCGGACTGGGCGGACCAGGCCGGCGAGCTGATCGAGCTGGCGCCGCTCTCGCGCGAGGAGAGCACGAAGGTCATCGACAACGTCATCGGCCACGCGCCGCTCCCTGTTTCCGTGCGCGACCGCGTCGTCGCCGTCGCCGAGGGAAATCCACTGTTCGTCGAGCAGCTCCTGTCCATGCTGATCGACGACGGGGCTCTCCGCCGAGAAGGCGGGGGCTGGGTCGCGGCCGGTGACCTGTCGGAGCTGGCTATCCCCGGCACGATCCAGGCGCTTCTGTCGGCGAGGCTCGACCTGCTGTCGTCCGAGGAACGCGTCGTCGTCGAGTCGGCTTCTGTGATCGGGCTCTTCTTCGCGCGGGCCGCGGTCGAGCACCTGGCTGGTCTCGGCTCGGCTGCGGCCGAGCAGCACCTCCGCTCCATGAGCGCCAAGCAGCTCGTTCGACCGGATATGTCCCAGGTCGAGGCCGACTACCGTTTTCATCACATCCTCGTTCGCGACGCCGCCTACCTGGGGATCCTCAAACGCGCGCGCGCGTCGATGCACGAGCGATTCGCCGACTGGGCCGAGCGGGTCAACCGCGAACGGGGCCGTGAGGTCGAGTTCGAGGAGATCCTCGGCTACCACCTCGAGCAGGCGTACGGGTATCTCTCCGAGCTGGGACCGCTCGACGACCACGGAATCGAGCTCGGCCGCCGGGCGGCTCGAAATCTCACGAGTGCCGGGCACCGTGCCTTCGCGCGGGGTGACATGGCGGCGGCCGCGAACCTCCTGCGGCGGGCGCGCCAGCTGCTGGCAGAGGGCGACCCCGATCGCCTTCGGCTCCTCCCGGACCTGGCCGAGGCGATGACCGAGATCGGCGAGTTTGCCTGGGCCGAAGTCTTCGTCGAAGAGGCGGCTACGGGCGCACAGGAAGCCGCGGATGCGGCGCTCGCCGCGCATGCGACGCTGGGCCTGCTCCTGGTCCGCCGCTTCCACGAGGACGAGGCGTGGGGAGACGCGGTCGTGCCTCAGGCAGAGGGAGCCATCGAAGTATTCGGGGCGATCGAGGATCATGCCGGGCTCGCGAAGGCCTACCGGCTGCTCTGCCTGGCGCACGGGACCGCGTGCCGATTCGCCGATTTTCTGAGCGCGGGCGAGCGCGATCTCTACCACGCGAAGCTTGCCGGCGACCGTCGGGCGCAGACACGCGCAGTCACCGCGAAGGCCATCGCCGCTGTGTACGGCCCGGAAACGGTCGCGGCTGCGATCGGCCATTGCGAGGAGGCGCTCGACCTGGCCGCACCCAACAAGCGATCCGAAGGGATCGTGCTGGCGCTCCTCGCCGAGCTCGAGGCGTTACGGGGCAACGTCGAGCGGGGGCGGATGCTCTACCGAAGGGCGCGGTCGACGCTCGAAGACGCCGGCGCCGGTGTTCATGCTCACTCGATGTCCAGCCATTCAGGGCCGGTCGAGCTGCTCGCCGGAGACGCAACCGCCGCAGAGGAGGAGCTCCGGCGCGACTTCGACACCCTCACCGCGATGGGAGAGACCTACTTCGCCTCGAGCATCGCCGCCCTGCTGGCCGAGGCGCTCTACATCCAGGCTCGGTATGACGAGGCTGAGGGCTTCACGCGCAAGTCAGAGGAGCTCGCGCCGGCTGACGATCTCTGGACGCAGGCGGTCTGGCGTTCGGTTCGCGCGAAGGCGCTTGCGCGTGACGGGGAGCGTCTTCCCGAGGCCCGCCGCCTGGCCCGCGACGCAGTCGACCTGCTGCACCCGACCGACGCGCCCCTCTGGCGTGCGGACAGCCTCCGCGATTGCGCCGAGGTGCTATCGCTGGCCGCGGAGCACGACGAGGCGCGGGCGCTCCTCACGGAGGCTCTGGGGCTCTATGACCAGAAGGGGGCGTCGGTGCCGGCCGAGCGGGCGCGAGCCCAACTCGCCGCCTGGAGGGACGGGGCGGAGCGCTGACTGTCTAGTAGTGGATCCGGCCGTTCCCTCGATCCCACAGGCACACGCGAACGGCCGAGCTACTGATCTTGGCCGCATAGAGCGCCGGTGTGGTCGACGGGGGAGTCGTGCAAGAGGTGGCCTGCTCGCTCTTCTGGTCGCCGATGATCCGGATGCAAGACGCCGAGAACGCGCCGCTTCCGGTGAAGGACAGCGGCTTCCCGCTGGCGCGGGTGGCGACCCCGAACGACGCTCCGCTCGCTTTGACGACGTAGTAGTCGACGTTCGCGGAGAGGCCGGCCGGTGCAGTCGCGAAGGTGACGCCGTCGCATGAAGAGAGGCCGGCGGTCGACGTAAGCGTGCTCGGCGGCGTGGCGCTCACAGCAACGGGGTCGTAGTAGTGGATAGCGACGAGGTTCGTGTTGACCGCGTTGACGATCGACGTCCAGAGGATCTGGTTGCCAGCGGAGAAAGTCCCGGCCGGCGCGCCGCTCAGGTCGGTCGCAAGCTCGAGCCCGGTGCAGGTGATGCCGCCGAAGCACTCGGTCGGACCCGACTCGGCCGCGAAGCGGGCGAGAAACGGACTGCTTCCCGGCGGAACGGAGAAGCCCACGCTCGACTGCAAGGCGTTGTGTGAGCCGCTCAGGGTCACGTCCTTGCTCCCGAGTGCGATCGTCGCACTGGACGCCGGGTTCGTGCCGAAGGTCATGTCGCCCGTCACGGACCGGATCTCCTCGTTCGCTGCGCCGGTGCTGTCGTTGCCACTCTCTTTTGCGGCCCCGGTTGCCGTGAAATGCAGGCCGGTCACGAGGGGGTCGGCGTCGATCTCGAAGTAGAGCCGAACGAAAGCTGACTTCATCGGGGAGGTTGCGCCTTTGGCGACGCCGGCAAGGTTCGGAAACGAACAGGCGGCGCCGTCCGCCGTGGCCGAGCAGAGGGAGGGACTCGACGCGACGAACTCGAGGTTCGTCGCACCCGTGCCGATCGCCGAGGCGGCAAGAGCCACGCCGGGGTTCGTCAGCGAGCTGGTCGACCAGTTCTCCAGCTGGACGTCGACCTCGACGCCGCCGTTCCGGCTGAATCCGTCATACGTCGTCAGGTCGACGCAGTAGAGCCGCCCGGAGGTGGGCGGGCAGGGAGAGCTCTTCGACTCGTCCGGCACGATCGAGGGCAGCTGCGCCGAGCTTCCGGACGCGCCGCCGAGGAGGGCGAACATGATGATCACCGAAACGATGCCGAGCTTGATCCACTTCTGGCCGCATTGCCGAAGCACAATTGACCCCTTCATTCGAGACCCGAGCCCCACAGGCTACAGTCACCGCCCTGCGAGTCAATGGCGAGGCTGTTTGGCCTCGTGTGCTTTCTCCGCCTTGAGCGCCGTGAGTGTCTCCGCAAGTGCCGGCTCGCGCTTCCCGTGTTCGATCTCGTCGAGCACCATGCCCACCGTCTCC
The DNA here is from genome assembly GCA_963722715.1 of uncultured Actinomycetes bacterium. Taxonomy (GTDB): domain Bacteria; phylum Actinomycetota; class Thermoleophilia; order Gaiellales; family Gaiellaceae; genus DASQGA01. The sequence continues at coordinate 227,921 of CAVROA010000020.1, forward strand.
GCGAGGCCGGCCGGGTCGAAAGGCTTGGTCACGTACCCGGAGGCGCGCAGCTCCTGCGCTCGAAGTCGATCTCCGGGATCCCTGCGGCCGGAGATGAAGACGATCGGAATCGCGCCGGTAGCCGGTTCTGCCAGCAACTCGGCCGCGACGGCCCAGCCCGACATGCGTGGCATCATCACGTCCAGCAGGATGAGGTCGGGGCGGTCGCGCCCGATCACCTCGAGCGCCTCGTCGCCGTCGCCGGCCTCGAGCACTCTGAACCCGGCTTCGTCCAGCGTCGCGCGGCAGAGTGCCCGCAACGGCGCATCGTCGTCGACGACAAGGACGGTGCGCGGGGCTAGCGAGGCACCGGCCAAGGTGGACGCCACCTTACCTCACAGCTGACTCGAACGAAAAACGCTGCCATTAGCGGCGGGTTTCGGAAGCTGCGGGACTAAGATTCGAGCCTAGTCGGCCGCCGAACACCTTGGTGAAGGGTCTGCGGTCGCGCCGCCGATGGCGACGCGACCGCTGTACTCGGGTGCGCTATGGCAGCGTGACGAAGCCGCCGAGAAAGCCTCGTGCTGATGCTGTGTCGAGCCGGTAGACGACGTTCGTGGCGCGGCACATGTAGTCACCCGTGATCGTTGTGGCAGCGACGATGTTCGTCTCCGTCGAGCCGGCGCCCAAGAAGTTCGGGCCGCCCGAGTCGCCATAGCATCCGCCTCCGTCGCCGAGCGTCGGATTCATCGAGATGTGCAGCCACGCTTTATTCGTCGCGAATAGCGTGTCGCTCGTCGCGACGAACCGGACGTCTGCGTAATGGAATGTCGGGCCATGATCGATCGTCACCGACTGCCCGCCGTAGCCGACCACCGTGAAGCCCTGGTTGCTCGGCAGATTCCCGAGCGATCCAGCAGCGGGCAGTTGCGCCGGTGTAATGCCCTTCACGGGCTTGTCGAAGACGACGACCGCGAGGTCGTGCGGGTCGCCCTGTGCACCGCTGTACTGCGGGTCGGCGTGCCAGGTGCCCCAATACTCCTTGCCGGTTTCAGCGTCGTAGACCGAGTCGAACGTGACGGCGAGACGCGGAATGCCCCAGTCGCAATGTGCCGCGGTGAGGAACACGGTGGGCGAAATCAGCGTTCCCGTGCAGGACGCCCAGGTCCCGTCCGAGTACGCCTGCGGCGCGAGCAGCGCCCCAACACTCGGGTGCCGGTTTCCGTCCGGCTCGCCATAGACGACGGCCGCGGCCGGGCCGATGAAGACCAGCGCGAGCACGGCTGCCGAAGCCGCCATGATCCGATGCATGAAGAGCTCCCTCTATTGATGCCCCAGAGCCGTGAAGCGTACTTCCTCGCGCTGGAATCGCGAAGAGCGCCCTGCACCACCGCGACGGGTGCGGCGCAAGGCGAGTTCAACCGCCTCGACCCGCAGCTCCTCCGCCAGCGCCGGCCAGGCTCATACACGTGGCTCTGACAGGCCCGTTCTCCGCGTCTCCCCAAAAAGAAAAAACCCCGCCTAAGCGGGGATTTCTGTGAGCTGCGGGACTAGGATTCGAACCTAGACTACCTGATCCAGAGTCAGGCGTCCTACCATTAGACGATCCCGCACCGGCCGGCCCAGTCTAGCGACTCAGGCCTCGAGATTCGGTATCTGAGAGTCGGGCGCGGCGACTGTTTTCTCTTCGCGCAGGTGGTAGTAGGCAAGCGTCCACGCGGCGGCGACGAACGGCGTGAAGATCGTGTTCGAGATCACGTTGATGATGTACTGGGCCAGGTCGTCCGACATGAAGCTCAGGACGACAGCGAGGACGATGCCGAGGACGATGCCCGCGACGATCAGGATCACGACGGTGAGGACGATGAGACCGAAGACGTTCCACCCGTGGCCGCGGACGAGCTCACGGCTGCGGCCGAACGACTCCGTCGCCGATCGTCCCTCGAGGACGATCACCGGCACGATCAGGAGCCACCAGGTGAGCAGGATGAGGCCGGGAACGATCAGGAGGATGAACCCGATCGTGATGCCGATCGACGCGAGGATGCCTCCGATCGCAAGCGCGTTCATGCGAGGCCGGACTCGGCCCAACGTCTCCGAGACGGAGAGGTCGGCACGCCCGTCACGGACGTCCTCGATCGCCATGACCAACGCTCCCTGAAGCCAGAACGTCCCCGCCAACGACACGAAAGCGGCCGCGATCGCGCCCAGCCAGCTGAGGAGCAGAACGAGCAGCAGGGTGAGGAGCGAGAGTAGGAGGTAGACGACGAAGGCGATCGGGAGCAGGTGCCGCCAGTGAGACTTGTAGAGGCTCCAGGCCTCTCCGAGAACTGCCGTCGGGCTCACGGGGTGCGACTCTAGATCATGCGGCGGCGGATGCCCAATCCCCGTAGAGCGAGAGATACCGCCCGTCGCGGGCGATCAGCTCGTCGTGCGTCCCCTCCTCGACTACGTGCCCGTGCTCCAGGACGATGATGCGGTCGGCGTTTCGGATCGTGGAGAGCCGGTGGGCGATGATGAACGCGGTGCGTCCCGCGAGGAGCGTGGCCAGGGCGCGCTCGATGCGCCGCTCGGTGCCGATGTCCACGCTCGACGTCGCCTCGTCCAGGATGAGGATGCGCGGATCGGCGAGGAGCGCCCGCGCGAAGGCGACGAGCTGGCGCTGGCCAAGCGAGAGACGGCCACCGCGCTCGGCGACCTCAGTCTCGTAGCCATCCTCGAGCTCCAGGATGAACTCGTGCGCACCGACAGCACGCGCCGCCGCGGCGACTTCCTCGGGACTCGCGCCGGGCCGGCCGAACAGGATGTTCTCGTGGACGGTGCCCGCAAACAGGAAGCCTTCCTGGGGCACGACGCCCAGCTGTCTGCGGATGCTTGCCTGGGCGACCTCACGGAGGTCGTGACCGTCGATCGTGATCCGGCCTTCCTGAGGATCGTAGAACCGCGCAAGCAGCTTCGCGATCGTGGACTTGCCCGCGCCCGTGTGTCCGACGAGTGCGACCGTCGTGCCCGCCGGGACGTCCAGGTCGATTCCGTGGAGGACTTCGGGGCCGGTGCGGTAGCCGAAGCGCACGCCCTCGAAGCCGACGTGGCCGTCGATCTGCGGAAGATCGACGGCGTCGGGGCGGTCCACGATCTCCGGCTCCTCGTCGAGGACGTCGATGATCTTGTCGAGCGCGGCCACCGCAGCGAGGAAGGTGTTGTAGAGCTGGGAGAGCTGCTGGACCGGGTCGAAGAAGTTGGACAGATAGCCGATGAAGGCGAAGAGCGTCCCGATCTCGATCGAACCGTCGAAGGCCAGGTAGCCGCCATAGCCGAGCACGACCGAGGTGGCGGCCGCGGAGAGGAAGTCGACGAAGGGGAAATAGAGCCCGTTCAGGACGACGGTCTCGCGGTTCGCGGCGCGATAGTCCTCGTTCACGGCGCGGAAGTGGGCGGCATGGTGGTCTTCCCGCGTGAAGGCCTGGACGACCCGCATGCCCGCGATGCTCTCCGCCAGGGTGGCCGTGACCCCAGCCAGCCGCTCCCGCACGCGGCGGTAGGCGCGCGACGACCGGCGTCGGAAGATCGCCGTGGCGATGCTCATGAGCGGGAAGACAGAGAGAGTCGCAAGCGCGAGCCGCCAGTCGAGGAAGAAGAGGATGATCACCGAGCCGAAGAGCGTCAGCGAGTTCTGGAACAGGCTCGTGACACCGTCCGTCACGAGCTGGTCGAGCGCCTCGACGTCGTTCGTGAGGCGGGAGATGATCGTCCCGGCGCGGTTTCGCTCGTAGTAGCCGAGCGAGAGCCGCTGGAGGTGGGCGAAGAGCCGCTTTCGGAGGTCGGCCAGGATCCGCTCGCCGACCCAGCCCGTGTAGTAGGTCTGCGCCATGCCGGCGAGCCAGTTCAAAAGCCCGGCGAAGAGGAACGCCGCCACGATCCACCCGAGGATCGCGGCGTCCTTGTTCCCGATTCCCTCGTCGATGGCGAGCTTCGCGAGGAAGGGCGGGGCGAGCGCCGTCGCCGTCGCCGCAAGCAACGAGACGATCGCCAGCAAGGTACGCGTGCGATAGGGCTTGGTGAGGTTCACGAGGACGCCGATCCGGCGCGCGGTGCGGCCCCAGCTCCAGTCGTCGACCTCGGCGCCGCGCCGGTCGGTCAGGTGGCTTCCGGGCTGGTGAATCCTCAAGCGCTCGCCTCTTGAACGTCGCGGGCCACCTCGAGCTCGACGAGACCGTGCTCATAGATCTCGAGGTAAACGGGGCTCGTTCCGAGCAGCTCGTCATGTGTCCCGCGCGCGGCAACCGTTCCGTGATCCAGGACGACGATCTCGTCCGCTAACGAGATCGTCGAGAGGCGGTGCGCGATGATGAACGTCGTCCGTCCTTTCATCGCCTCCCGCAGGCCGAGGCGGATCCTGGACTCCGTCGTCGCATCCACCGACGCGGTCGCATCGTCGAGGATCAGGACGCGAGGGTCGAGGAGAATGGCGCGGGCAATCGCGATTCGCTGGCGCTGCCCGCCCGAGAGCGTGATCCCTCTCTCCCCGATGACCGTGTCGTAACCGTCGGGAAGCTCGGAGATGAACTCGTGGGCCTGGGCCATGCGCGCGGCCCGCTCGACTTCCCCGTCCCTTGCCAGGGGCGCTCCGAAGGCGATGTTCTCTCGTACCGTCGTCGAGAAGAGGAAGGGGTCCTGGGACACGATCCCGATCGCGCCTCGAAGCTCCTCGAGCTTGAGGCCGCGAACGTCCTCGCCGTCCAGGAGGACCCGACCCTGCTGAGGATCGTAGAAACGGGGGACGAGCGAGGTGAGGGTCGTTTTCCCGGAGCCCGTGTGTCCGATCAGCGCGATCGTCCGACCTGCCTCGACCTCTAGGTCGACCTCATGGAGGACCGGGCGCTCAGGCTCATAGCCGAACGTGACGTGGTCGAAGCGAACATGCCCCTCTCCCGGCGGGAGCGGCTTCGCATCGGGCGCGTTGGTGACGTCCTCCACCTCGTCCAGCACTTCGAAGATCCGCTCGCCGGAAGCGACAGCTCGCTGGCTCGTGCCGATCCACATCCCGAGCATCCGGAGCGGCATCACCAGCATGAGCACGTAGACGTTGATCGCGATGAACTCGCCAACCATGAGATCGCCGGCGATGACCCGGTGCCCTCCGACGAGGAGCACAGCGGCCTGCGCAAGGATGGGCAGGAAGGAGAGGAGTGGGACATAGAACGCGCGCTGACGGGTCGCGCGGACGGACTCGGCGAAAACGGCTTCGTTCCGCCTCGCGAACTTCTCCTCCTCCTGCGGCTCCTGGGCGAACGCCTTGATGACGTTGACGCCGACGATGTTCTCCTCGGCGACGGTGGTCATGTCTGCCATGCGCTGCTGCACCTCGCGGAGGATGGGGTGCGACGACCGCGAGTAGACGTACGCGATAGCGATCAGAGCGGGGGTGATGGCCAGCGCGATCAGTGCGATCTCCCAGTCGAGCACGAAGAGGATCGCCGTTGTGGCGACGATCGTGAGGATGTGCTGGCCGAAGAAGATGAGGCCGTAGCCGAGGAAGAACCTGACCTGTTGGAGGTCCACCGTCGCCCGCGACATCAGCTGCCCCGTCTGGTGGCGGTCATAGAAGCGCCACGAGAGGCGAAGGAGGTGCGCGTAGAGCGCGGTTCGGATGTCGAACTCGACTCCGAGCGCCTGTCGGCCGGCGATGAAGCGGCGGCCGACGAGCATGAGCGCGCGGAGGAGCCCGGCGATCGCGATGAGGGAGACGAGGATGACGAGAGTCCTCGCGTCGTGCGCCCTGATTCCGTCGTCGATCACCTTCCCGGTCAGCCACGGGATGGCGAGGCCGGCAACCTGCGACCCGACCGCCAGGACGACCGAGACGATGAGGGACCAGCGGTACGGGCGCAGGAAGCCAAGTAGCCGGCCGAACGTCCGGAGATAGGGATGAGAAGTGGTCACAGCCTCCACAACGTCGAGTGTAGCGGCCGCCATCCCGACCGCTTCCTCTCCGAAATCGCTGCAAACATGGCACGTTTGGAGCGCCACGCGCGTCCGTTTCGCCGCTAGTGTCGATCACGGGAGGAGGCCGGGGCAACCAGATCAGGGAGACTGGAAAGGGCATGTTGGCCCTGGCCGGCGTCGCTCCTTCGCCCGCCGGGCTCCCTGGATCACCGACGGCCCCGGAGCGCCGTATGCTTGCGCGGTGCCGCTGCCGCTCGAGTCGGTACCGAACTTCTCCGAGGGGCGCGACGCTGGTGTGGTCGACGCTCTTCGTGATGCTCTCTCGGGTCCGGCGCGACTGCTCGACGTCCACGTGGATCCGGACCACAACCGCTCGGTCTACACGCTGGTCGGGTCGGGCGACGAGCTTGTCGAGAGCCTGTTCACCGGGATCAACGCCGCGGTCCAGCGGATCGATCTCGGAGCTCACGTCGGGGCCCATCCGCGGATCGGAGCCGCAGACGTCGTTCCGCTCATCCCCATCCGTCCCGAGGACGAGCAGCTCGCGCGGGAAGCGGCCCTGGCGCTCGCCGACCGACTTGGCGACGAGTTGGAGCTCCCCGTCTTCTTCTACGGACGTTTGACCGAGGATGGCCGGGAGCCCGCGTTCTTTCGCCGCGGAGGTCCGGAGGAGCTCGAGCGGCGGATGGACGCCGGGGAGCTCGCGCCCGACCGTGGGCCTTCACGCCTGCACCCGACGGCGGGAGGAGTCGTCCTCGGAGTTCGCAGGCCGCTGATCGCTTTCAACGTGAACCTGAGCTCGCAGGACGTCGACTGCGCGAAGGCAATCGCGCGGGTCGTCCGGGAGCGGGACGGCGGGTTCCCGGGCGTCCGCGCCCTCGGTCTCGACCTGCCCACGGCCGGGCTCGTACAGGTCAGCATGAACGTCACCGACTGGGAGGCCTCGGCTCTGCACGAAATCGTCGAGCGCATCAAGGCGGAAGCCGCGTCACGCGGCGTCGAGGTAGCGGGTAGCGAGCTCGTCGGCCTCATGCCGGCCGGCGCGGCGATCGCGGCGGCCGAGTCGATTCTCCGCATTGACGGATTCGACGCGCGCCATGTGCTGGAGCTCAGGCTGCTCGAAGACTAGGAGGGTTTGACGAAACGCAGCAGTGCCGTCGGGCCGCGCTGCTCGCCCCGATGCTGCGTCCTCAGTCGCTTCGATAGCGCTGCTATCGGCGCTCCCTGCGTCCTTGCCTCGGAACGACCATCGCACCCCGGCGACGAGCGACGTTTCACCAATCCCTCCTAGGCGGCTACGACCGCCGTCGCGTGGCGGCCTAGAGGGAGAACTGCCAGAACTGCCGCCACGCCGTCCACCAGTCGTCGGCCCGCGACGCGATCTTTCGCGGCTCCAGGATCTCGATGCCCTCTCGGTTGTGAAACGCCTCCACCAGATCCGACTTGGTGTACTCGACGACGATCTCGGACGGTCGCCCGGGGTCGTACGGCTCGATCGACCCGCGGCCCTCGACTGCCCGCCGCGCTCCGTCCTCGAGCATTTCCCTGGCCCGGACGAGCGGCAGGTGACGGGCGCTGAAGCGGCCGAGCCCCTGCTTCACGGCAACCGACACGAGGCCGTCGCCGAGCAGGTCGACGCCTTCGCGGCAGGTCGCGTCGTCCCCGCTGATCATCAGCACCGGGCAGTCCCAGGTGCCGCAGAGAGCTGCGTTGATCCCCGTCTCGCCGACCAGGGTGCCGTTGAACCAGAGGTTGTGCCAGTCCGAGCCGGAGACCGTGTGGTTCAGAACGCCCGTCGCCGTTCCCGCTCGCGCGTGCATACCGACGAGAAGCGCTCCGTCGCACCCCTGCTCGAGGAACTCCGTGTAGTGCGTCCACTCGTGCTGCACGACCCAGTCGCAGCCCGGGTCGAGCGCCTCGGGGAGGAGCGAGTTGAACGTCCATCCCTTTCCGGCTCCATGGCAGTCCATGACGACGATCTCGGTCGCGCCGCCCGCGCGAGCGCCCCGGACGACGGCGTTGATCTCTTCGGTATAGAACTTCCGCCCTTCCTCGTAGAGCGACTCGCCACCCTCGACCTGCTCCCATTTGACGATCCCGGCAACGCCCTCCATGTCGCTCATCACGATGATGCGCATTTCGCCTCCCTCGCTCCGCAGATCGCCCAATCCTGCCTTCTTTCGAGACTAGACTGGACCGCGTGGCGCTTGCGACGGCCGTCTCGCTGAACGGGGAGGACCTCACCGTCGACGACGTCTGGAGCGTGGCCGTCGGCGGCACGCGGGCCGAGCTCTCCGACGACGCGCGCGAGAAGATGGACTCCGCCAGGGGGGTCGTCGAGCGAGCCGCAAGCGAGGCCTCGGGCGAGCACACGTACGGGATCAACACGGGCTTCGGCCGTTTCGTGTCCCGTTCGATCCCGCCCGAGCTCTCCGAGGAGCTCCAACTTCGCCTGCTTCGAAGCCATGCCTGCGGCGTGGGGGAGCCGTACCCGGACGAAGTCGTCCGTGCAGCGATGGTGCTTCGTGCAAACGCGCTCGCAAAGGGTTACTCGGGCGCACGGGTCGAGACGGTTGAGCTCCTGCTCGAGTGTCTGAATCGAGACGTTCTCCCGTACGTCCCGGCCCGGGGCTCCGTCGGTGCCTCGGGTGACCTGGCGCCCCTCGCGCACCTGGCCCTTCCCCTGGTCGGTGAGGGGTGGGCGCTTCTGGACGGCGACCGCGTCACGGGCGCGGAGGCCCTCGCTCACGTGGGCCTCGAGCCGATCCGGCTGCAAGCCAAGGAGGGGCTCTCGCTCATCAACGGGACGCAGTTCATGAGCGCGATCGGCTCGTTGGGCCTCGTGCGGGCGCGACGCCTAGCCAAGGCTGCGGACATCGCCTGTGCACTCTCGGTCGAGGCGCTCCAGGCTTCGCGGGTCAGCTTCAGGCCGGAGATCCAGGCGCTCCGGCCGCTGCAGGGACAGTCGGAGTCGGCAGCGAACGTCATTCGACTCGTCGAGGGCTCGGCGATCATCGAGTCCCACCGTTGGTGCGACAAGGTCCAGGACGCGTACTCCTTACGCTGTGCGCCCCAGGTTCACGGTGCTTGCAGGGATCTGCTGGCGTACGCGGAGCAGACAGTCGAAGTCGAGCTAAACGCCGCCACCGACAACCCGCTCGTCTTCGCCGAGAGCGGCGAGCTCCTGTCGAACGGCAACTTCCACGGTCAGCCTCTGGCCTTCGCTCTCGACGGGATGGCGATGGCGTTGGCCGAGCTCGCCTCCATCTCGGAGCGCCGCGTCGAGCGGCTCACGAACCCGTCGCTCTCGGACGGGCTGCCGGCCTTCCTGACCCATGACGGTGGCCTGAACTCCGGGTTCATGATCCCGCAGTACGTGGCGGCGTCGCTCGTGAGCGAGAACAAGGTCTTGTGCCATCCGGCGAGCGTCGACTCGATCCCGACCAGCGCAGGCCAGGAGGATCATGTCTCGATGGGGAATGCGGCGGCGCTGAAGCTCTGGCAGGTGCTCGCGAACAGCGAACGAGCGCTGGCAATCGAGCTCCTCGCCGCGGCGCAGGGAGTCGAGTTCCTGGCGCCACTCGAACCGGGGCCGGGGACGAGGTCGGCGCATGCTCAGGTCCGCTCGCTCTCCCCGACGGTTCACGAGGATCGTCCGCTCGCACCTGACATCGAGCTGGTGGCGGAGGCGATCCGATCGGGCGCGGTCGTGGCCGCCGTCGAGGACGAGATCGGGGAGCTCGCTTGAGCACGGTCGGCTCGGTCGACGCGCTGGTCGAGGAGCTTTGCGGCGACCTCTCCTCGATTCGCGCGCCTCGCGGAACCACCCTCAACGCTCGCTCCTGGGCGACGGAAGCACCGCTCCGGATGCTCCTGAACAACCTCGATCCCGAAGTTGCCGAGCGGCCGGAGGAGCTCATCGTCTACGGGGGCTCAGGAAAAGCGGCACGGAATCACGAGGCGCTCCGCGCGCTCGTCCGGTCGCTCCTTTCACTCGGTGAAGACGAGACTTTGCTCGTGCAAAGCGGAAAGCCGGTCGGGGTGTTCCGCACGCACGCAGGAGCGCCGCGCGTCCTGATCGCGAACTCGCTGCTCGTCCCCAAGTGGGCGACCTGGGAGGAGTTCCGGCGGCTCGAGTCCGAGGGATTGACGATGTTCGGCCAGATGACCGCCGGGAGCTGGATCTATATCGGCACGCAAGGAATCCTCCAGGGCACGTACCAGACGTTCGCAGCCGCCGGGGAGAAGCACTTCGGCACCGCCGACCTCGCGGGACGGACGATTCTGACCGCTGGCTTGGGCGGCATGGGCGGCGCGCAGCCGCTCGCCGCCACGATGGCCGGTGCGGCTTGCCTCTGCATCGAGGTCGATCCGACGCGCATCGAGCGGCGTCTCGAGACGCGCTACCTGGACGAGGCGACGACTTCACTTGACGAGGCGCTGACGCGGATGCGGGCTGCGGCGGCGGAGGGCCGCGCTCTGTCGGTCGGCCTCCTCGGGAATGCGGCGGAAATCGTGCCGGAGCTCGCGCGGCGCGGAGAGGCCTTCGACCTCGTCACCGACCAGACGGCCGCGCACGACCCGCTGAACGGCTACGTGCCCGCGGGGTTGAGCGTGGAGGAGGCCGCCGAGCTCCGAGGGCGCGACTCGGACGACTACCTGCGCCGAGCCCGTGCCTCGATCGTCACACATGTGCAAGGACTACTCGAGTTCGTCCGGGCGGGCAGCTACGTTTTCGATTATGGCAACAACCTCAGAGGGGAGGCGCTCGAGGCAGGGCTAGAGGACGCATTTGCATATCCGGGCTTCGTCCCGGCCTATATTCGTCCGCTCTTCTGCCGTGGGATCGGCCCGTTTCGGTGGGCGGTCCTCTCGGGCGAGCCCGACGACATTGCCGCGATCGACAGGCGGCTGGCGGAACTGTTTCCGGACGACGTACTGCTCCAGCGCTGGCTCGAGTTGGCGCCCAGTCGGGTCGCCTTCCAGGGCCTGCCGGCCCGGATCTGCTGGCTCGGCTACGGCGCTCGCGCAATCGCAGGGCTCGCCATCAACGAGTTGGTGCGGTCGGGCGATGTGCGAGCACCGGTGGTGATCGGCAGGGATCACCTCGATGCGGGATCCGTGGCGTCGCCGTACCGCGAGACGGAGTCGATGCTGGACGGCTCCGATGCGATCGCCGACTGGCCGATCCTGAACGCGCTCGTCAACGTGGCCGCGGGCGCCACCTGGGTCAGCGTGCACCACGGCGGAGGCGTAGGCATCGGCAACTCGATCCATGCGGGCATGGTCGTCGTCGCGGACGGGACCGACGACGCGGCTGAGCGCCTGGAACGTGTCCTGACGACCGATCCCGGGACGGGAGTCCTGCGTCACGCCGATGCCGGCTACGAGGACGCAGTGGCGGCCGCGAGCGAGCACGGGCTCCCGATCCCGACGCGCGACCAGACCTAGCGGACTTCCGCCTCCGGCACGGCAACCCTGAGGCCGGAGTGCCGGACGCCAGTTCTGCAGTGCCGTCGTCCCCGGCGTCCGGCCCGGCCTCTGATGAGCCCGCCTCGCAGGAGGTGGGTTCATACTGGATTAACGGTATTCCCGCGCTTTCGGTTCGCTAACCGGCGGAGGCGGGCTCTAGGCTTGCCCGCGTGACCGCCCTCCTCGTTCGTGACCTGGCGCAAATCGTCTCGCCGGCGGGAAGTGATGCGCCCCTACGGGGACCACGACTCCGGGAGCTCAGCGTCACCGCCGATGCCTACGTCCTCTGCGACGACGGGCAGATCTCCGAGGTGGGGCGGATGGCCGAGGTGCCGAAGCTCGCCGATGACGTCGAAGAGCTCGACGGTCGCGGCCTCTGCGCGATCCCCGGACTCGTCGACTGCCATACGCATGCGTGCTTCGCCGGGGACAGGGTGGACGAATTCGATCTCCGCTCGGGCGGGGCGACCTACGAAGAGCTTCATGCAGCCGGGAGCGGGATCCTCTCCACCGTGCGGGCGACGCGCGCTGCGGGCCGCGACGGGCTCGCCGCGGCATTGGAGCGCCACCGCGGCTGGATGCTCGGGCATGGCACCACCACCTTCGAGGCGAAGTCGGGCTACGGGCTCGATCGGGAGACCGAGCTGGCCATGCTCTCGGCTATTCGCGATGCGGGCGGGGTCCCAACGTGGCTCGGGGCGCATGCTGTTCCTCCCGAGTTCACGGATGCCGATGCCTACGTGGCCTTCGCGCTCGAGGTCGTGTTGCCGGAAGCAGCGGCAATCGCGGACGCGGCCGACGTCTTCCTCGAGCGGGGGGCATTCGATGTCCACCAGGCCCGGCGCTATCTCGAGGCGTGCCGTGACGCCGGTCTCGAGCTTCGGCTGCACGCAGACCAGTTCACGGAGGCCGGCGGCATCCCGCTCGCGGTCGAGCTCGGCGCGCGGAGCGTCGATCACCTCGAGGCAACCGGACCGGAGGGCGTGCAGACGCTCGCAGCGAGTGACGTCACCGGCGTGCTCCTGCCGGTAGCGGCGCTCTTCCTCGGCCGTCCCATGCCACCGGGGCGAGAGCTCATCGATGCGGGCGCGGCCGTCGCACTCGCGACGGACTTCAACCCCGGCAGCGCCTTCTGCGAGAGCCTTCCCGTGGCGTGCGGTCTCGCATGCACCCAGATCGGTCTCTCGCCGGCGGAGGCGCTCGCCGCCTGCACGGTGAATGCCGCCCACGTCCTCGGGCGCGCCGACCGCGTCGGGCGGATCGCTCCCGGTTACGACGCCGACCTCGTTCTCCTGAACGCACCGGACTGGCGTTACGTCGCCTACCACCTCGGCACGGATCACGTCGCCGCCGTCGTGAAGGCGGGGGAGCGGGTGTGGCCATGACACCGAAGGACCTTGCGCGCGTCCAAAGTCCTCGGGTCGGGCGCCGCTCGCGCCGGCCGGCGGCATAATCGGCCTATGCCCAGCCGAAAGCAGCGACGCCGGCGCGAGAAGCTCCAGCGCCACGAGTACGAGTACGTGGTCGAGACCGATGAGGGTGAGGAGGTTCTCGAGTCGCCGCGTGCGGTCGAGCGGACGCCGACGCAGAAGCGCGAGCGGCAATCACGCGCACCGTCGGACCGGCGGGGCCGTCCGATCCAGCCTCCGTCGGTCGCCCGAGTTCTCAAACGTGGTGCGATCTTCGGTCCGCTGCTCCTCGTCGTCACCTACATAACGGCGCCGAGCCTGACGACGGCGCAGAAGATCTTCAACGCGGCACTCCTGATCATGATCTTCCTCCCCTTCAGCTACCTGGTCGACCTGATCGTGTATCGGACCCTCATGCGCCGGCACCGGCGCCAGCAGCAGCCCGGCGGCTAGCGGGAGCCGCGGAAGTGACCCTCGCCTGGCCACGGGGCGAGCAGGAGGAGGATGCGAGCCCCGCCTTCGCTTCGCACGAAGTGGCGCTCGTCCGGCTCGAAGTGGACGAGCGTCCCCACGCCCGCTTCGAGCTCCTCGCCGCCCCCGCCGATCCGGGCTGAGCCGTCCACGACGACGAGCCAGGCATGCTCCTTGACCTGGTGATCGCCCAGCTCCTGCCCCGGCTCGAGAGCGAGCAGGACTGCCCGAGCCTCGTCCTCGCTGAGGAGGACGGAGGGAGAGCGGCTGCCGCCGGGGGCTTCGATTGCACGAAGATTCCAGCTCTGCATCGGGGCGGAGAGTGTACCGGGCCGTGGATAGACTCAACCTCCCCGTGAGCCTCGACGTCACCCAGCTCGAGCTCGGCCCGATCGGGACCAACTGCTATCTCGTCCGCTCCCCGGGAGCCGGCGAAGCGGTGGTGGTCGACCCCGGCGGCGACGCGGCCGAGATCCGCCTCAGGCTCGCCGGCCTGGGGGCTCGGTGCGCCGCGATTCTGATCACGCACGGCCACTGGGACCACCTCGGAGGCGTCGCCGACCTGGCCGAGGGCACCGGGGCGCCGGTGCATATGGCCGAGGACGAGCGGGCGCTGCTCGAGAACGTCAACGACTACGCGCCTCCAACGGTCAGGCTCCGCCCCTACACCCCGGACGTGCTGCTCCAGGGCGACGAAACGCTGGAGCTGGCCGGGATCACCTTCGAGACGCTGCGCGTGCCAGGACATTCACCTGCGCACCTCGCGTTCGCGGCCGAAGGATCCCTCTTCTCCGGTGACGTGCTCTTCGCGGACTCCGTCGGCCGCACGGATTTGCCCGGCGCAGACTGGGACGTGCTCGAGTCGTCGATCGCGACGCTTCTCGATCGCTTCCCGCCGGAGACGGTGGTCTATCCGGGCCATGGGCCCGCGACGACGCTCGGAGCCGAGCTCGCCTCGAACCCCTTCCTCGGCGAGCTTCGGACCACCCGACGGTGAAGATCGAAGCGCCGCGCGGAACGCACGACCTCCTGCCCTCAGAACAACCGCTCTGGGAGCGGGTCACGGGGGAGGCCGAGGAGCTCTGCGCGCTCTACGGCTACCAGCGGATCCAGACCCCTGTGTTCGAGCACACCGAGCTCTTCGAGCGGACGTCAGGTGCCGGCTCCGACGTGGTCCAGAAGGAGATGTACACGTTCGAAGACAAGGGCGGGCGCTCCCTGACTCTGCGCCCCGAGGCGACCGCGCCCATCTGCCGCGCCTACGTGCAGCACGGCCTCCATCGCCAGCCGCAGCCGCAGAAGCTGTACACGCTGGCGTCCATGTACAGGTATTCGGCGCCCCAGAAGGGCCGCTACCGCGAGCACTGGCAGGTCTCCGTCGAAGCGATCGGCTCCGACGACCCCGCCCTCGACGCCGAAGTAATCCAGCTCTACGACGCCTGGCTCGGAAGACTTGGGATCACGGACTACCGGCTCGAGCTGAACTCGATCGGGGACCGGAACTGCCGCCCCGCCTACATCGAACGCCTGACGAGGTGGCTCGAGGACCACGACGCCGACCTGGATGAGGAGACGCGGGCCAAGCGAGCCACGAGCCCGCTCCGCGTCTTCGACAACTTCGATGCAAAACCCGCGGACGTCCGAGCCGCGATGGCCGAGGCGCCGAAGATCGGCGAGTCGCTCTGCGACGCGTGCCGGGAACATTTTGCGGCCGTGCGCAGCATCCTCGATGCATACGGCGTCGCCTACGACCTCGTGCCGACCCTCGTCCGCGGCCTTGACTACTACACGCGAACAACGTGGGAGTTCGTCGGCCCCGCGCTCGGGGCGCAGAGCACGCTTTCCGGGGGAGGACGCTACGACTACCTGGTGGAGGAGATCGGCGGCCCTGCGACTCCTGGTGTTGGCTTCGGAGCCGGCATCGAGCGGCTCCTGCTTGCCCTCGAGGAGGCCGGGGTGGAGGTCGAGGCGCAAGGAATCGACGTCTTCTTCGGCTACGGCGAAGGCGTCGACCGGTCCGCGCTCCTGGCCCAGATGGCCGAGCTCAGGCGCGCAGGCTGGCGCTGTGACGCGGAGTACGCGGGCCGCTCGCACAAGGGGCAGCTGACCCAGGCGAAGCGCTTGAAAGCACGGTTCCTCGTCGAGGCCGATGCGGACGGAGCGACGATCGCGACCCTCGACGGTGCTGCAGCAGGGCCCGCGGTGCCGGTCGGAGAGGTGGCCCGGCGCCTGCTCGAGCTGGAATCTGCATGACGATCTGGCGCGACCTGGGCTGTGGCGAGGTCCGCCCCGAGCACATCGGTGAACGGCACACCCTGGCCGGCTGGGCGGCAACCCGGCGGGACCACGGCAAGCTCGTCTTCGTCGACCTCCGCGACTCGACCGGCCTCTGCCAGCTGGTCGTGAACCCCGAGCGCACCCCGGACGCCATCGGCGCCGCGCACTCGGTCCGGAACGAGTTCGTCCTCCGGGCCGAGGGGGAGGTGGTCGCCCGCGCGCCCGAAGCGGTCAACCCGAACCTGCCGACCGGAGAGGTCGAGGTGCAGGTCGACCGGCTCGAGATCCTCTCGCGCTGCCCGCCGCTGCCGTTCCAGCTCGACGAGGAAGGCGTCGACGAGACCCTGCGCTTTCGCTACCGGTGGCTCGACCTGCGCCGCGAGAAGCTCCAGCGAAACCTCCGGCTGCGGGCGCAGGCCGTCGGAGTCATCCGTCGGCACATGGAGCAGGCCGGCTTCGTCGACATCGAGACACCGATCATGGGCAAGCCGACGCCGGAGGGCGCGCGCGACTTCCTCGTTCCGAGCCGGCTTCAGCGCGGCCGCTTCTTCGCCCTCCCGCAATCACCCCAGATCTACAAGCAGCTGCTCGTCATCTCCGGCTTCGAGCGCTACTACCAGATCGCGCGGTGCTTCCGGGACGAAGACCTTCGCGCCGACCGGCTCCAGGAGCTGACGCAGCTCGACGTCGAGATGGCCTTTCCGGAGCGGGAGTTCCTCTTCGAGCTGATCGAGCGGACGTACAGCGCGGTCTGGCGCGAGTGTCGTGGCGTCGACCTCGCCCCGCCCTGGCCCCGGATGACCTGGCACGAGGCGGACCGGCGATTCGGATCGGACAAGCCGGACCTTCGCTTCGACCTCGAGATCCAGGACGGGACCGAGGTCACGCGCGGCTCTGGGTTCGGCGTCTTCGCCAACGCCCCGGTCGTCCGGTACCTCGTCGCGCCCCAGGCTTTCTCGCGCGGCGAGTTGGCGAAGCTCGAGGAGGTCGCGAAGGAGTGGGGTGCCAAGGGGCTCGCCTACATCGTGCACGACGAGGAGGGCCAGGCCCGCTCGCCGATTGCGAAATTCCTGTCCGAGACGGAGCTCGAGGCGTTCAAGGCGGATCCCGGCTCGACCGTGCTCTTCGCAGCGGACGAGCCGGCGATGGTCTCGCGTGTCCTCGGGGCGCTCAGACTGCACCTCGGCCGGGAGCTCGAGCTCATCGACGAAGACGCCTGGAAATTCCTCTGGATTACCGACTTCCCGCTGCTCGAATGGGACGAGGAGGAGGGGCGGTGGACCGCTGTCCATCACCCCTTCACCCGTCCCAACCCGGAGGGGGAGGCTCTGCTCGCGACCGACCCCGGCGCCGCGCTCGCGGAGGCCTACGACCTGATCGGGAACGGGGTCGAGCTCGCGGGCGGCTCGTTCAGGATCCACGAGCCCGAGCTCCAGGAGAAGATCTTCGACCTCCTCGCGATCACGCCGGAGGAGCAGCGGTTCCGCTTCGGGTTCCTCCTGGACGCGCTCGGAATGGGTGCGCCGCCCCACGGCGGGATCGCATCCGGCATCGACCGGCTGATGATGGTCCTGGCCGACGAGCCCTACATCCGCGACACGGTCGCCTTTCCAAAGAACCAGGCCGGGATCGATCCGATGAGCGGAGCGCCTTCGCCGGTGGGGGAGGAACAGCTGCGCGAGCTCGGAATCAGCATCCGAACGAAGCCCGCTTAAGTCCGCGGCCGATTCCAGCCGATGGATGCAGGCATACTTAATCGCGGTCGCACCTGCGGCCGGCGAAGGAAGGTCGAAGGAGGATCATGGCGACGCAAGAACCCGGACGCGCGCAGCCGGCCACGAGCCTGACCTCGTTGCCGCGCATCGACGACCTGCCGACCGCCGCTCAGGGGTACGAGCGGGTCAAGGTCGAAGAAGCTTTCGACGCATTCCGCCGCCACGTCACTTCTCTCCAGGCGAACCTTCGGGTGCTCCAGGCAGCCCCGCGCAGAGGCGCCGCCGAGCCGATCGGGCACGCGGTCCGGATGGATACGCTCCACCTCATCCGGGCGGCCGCTGAGTTCGCCGACACGATCGAGCGCGACGCGCAGGAAGCCGCGACGACGCAGGTGGCCCGGGCCGAGCAGGAGATCCGCGAGGCGCAGATGGAGCTCCAGCAGCAAGAAGCCGAGATCGCCCGGATCAGGCAGGAGACCGAGCGCCAGCGGGCGGAGATCATGAACGCCGCGCGCACGGAGGCACGCGAGATCCTTACGAAGGCGAACAAGGACTCCTCGCAGGAGATGCGCCAGGCCGAGTCGAGCGGGTCGCGGCTGCTCGAGCAGTCCCGACACCAGGCGACGGAGATGACGAATGCCGCCAGGGCCGAGGTCGAGCAGACGCTCGAGTGGGCCCGCGCGCAGGCCGACGTCATCGTCCAGCGCGCGCGTGGCGGTGCCGAGCAGCTACTGGCCGCAGCCGGCCACGGCGATCCTGCGATCCGGGAGGCCGTGGACGCGATCGTGCGCGCAGCCGAGTCGACGGTGGCCGCTCGACGCGGTCCGGAGCGACCCGAGACGGCTGGTGGGGCTGAAAAGCCGTCCTCGTCTCCTTCACCGCCGGAAGCGGTGCCGACCGCTGACCCGAAGCCGGGCAAGTCAGAGGAAGGACCTACGGCAAAGGCTGAGGCGGCCGACGAAGAGGCTCCAGAAAGTGGCAACGCCGACCGTTCGTCACGCGAGGAGCGGAAGCCCCCCGAAGCCTCCTAGCCGCGTTTCGGAAAGGCGTTAGCCTGCCGGGCACGGCCTCGATCTTTCGTCTTCTCGCCCTCGCCGGGTTCCTCGTGGCGGTCGCTGTGGCCGCCTGGCTTGCTGATTTGTCGTGGCCTGCCGTCGTGGGTGTGATGGCGCTCGCCCTCGCGATCGCGTGGCTCGTCGAATGGGTTTCCTGGCGCGAAGCCCAGGCGGCGCGCCTTGCCTCGCCTCCGCTCATCCGCCACGGGGCGGTCGAGGAGCCTCCGCCTGCGCGCCCACCCGAGCCAGTGCCAGAGCCGGAGGCGCCGTCCGTGGTCGAGATGGCCTCGCCCGCGGCCGAGCCCGTTCCCGAGCCTGTTGTAGTCGAGGCCGATCACGACCCCGTCCGTGTCCCGCCGGTCGCGGCGAAGGAGCCCGAGCAGGCGGTGCCGGAACCAGTCGAGGCAGAAGACCCCGAGCCGGCAGTGCCTGACCCGGTCGAGGCGGCACCAGAAACCGAGTCCGGCGAGATCGGTGAGGAAGCGGAGCCCGGCGAGCCGTCAAGGCTCGACGAGTTGGAGGCACCTGTGGCGAGGGCCAGGCGCTCGTGGCGCGGGATGACCCTCCGGCGAGTCGATCCGCCTGACGCCACGACATCCGGGGAGCTGCCCGCTCCCGAAGAGCACGATCGCGCCCAGTACCCGGAGCGCCCGGCCACGGCGAGCGAGCTCCTGTCCCCGGTCGAGGGCGAGTCTCGACCCGAGCCCGAGGAGCGACCCGCGTATGCACCGCCGCGGGGGGTGCCACGGCCTCAGCCCGATGAAGTCGCTCCGGTCGCCCCGCGGGCTCCGGCCAACGTCGTCCGCATGCCGCAGAGCGCCACGCCCCGCGAGTGGAATCTCTGGGAGCTCGAAAGCCTTGCCCGTGAGCAGGCGCGGCTCGAGCCCGAGCGCGGCGAGGAATGGTCCTATCTCTTCGTTCACCTCCGCCAGTTCGCCGACGTAGAGGGCAAGCTGCCCTCCGACTTCGACGGGCTCGTCCGCGAATCGTTCGGCGAGCTCCTCGAGACCCTCGAGCCCGTGTGAGCCCGGCACTCCTCGTGCGTCAGGCCGCGCTCGCCGGCGTAGCGCTGCTCGCCGCGCTCGGGGCGCTTGCGCTCGGGGGAGAGGACGGTGGCGGGGTAACACCCACACCGGACCAGGTCGAGACGGCGGCGCCCTGGCAGGAGGCGGCAGTCGGCGTTCGAGGCCGGCCGGGCCACCGGACGACCTGCGGAGGGGTGCTCGAGCCGAACACAGTGGGCGTCGTCCACCCGGTCTTGCCCTGCGGGGCAAGACTCGTCCTGCGCTCGGGGCAACACACGGAGACGGCCGAGGTTGTCGACCGCGCCGCTGTCGGGCCAGGCCGCGACTTCGGGGTGACCCGCGCGCTGGCGACCCGGCTCGGGCTGGGCGGGGACGCCCGGATCCGCTGGCGCTTCGCCGGCTAGTTGTACAGTTCGTCCACGTGCTCGACCGCGTGCGTGGCTCTGCGCGCAATGTTGAACCAACACGACATGAGAAGGGAGCCTGCGTCCGGGACGCGCTCAGGCGCCGACCGGCAGGGCACCCACCTGGCTCGCCAGGTTCCTCACGTGCGGAGCATCATCGGCGCGGTGGGGCACGTACCTCTTTCGCTACGTTGACCGCATGGACGTGATCGGGAACGCGGCTCTCGGAAGCGACCTGGCCTGGGTTCGCCTGACGCTGCTTGGCGGCCGCGTGCAGGACGCTACGGGCGAGGGGGAGGGAGTCACTGAGCTCTGCCGAGCGGTCCGAGGACTTCCGATCCTCGAAGCCGCAGCCGTGCCTGCCCCGAGGCTGGCTGCCGAGGCCCTGCACGACGCCCTCGGCCCGGCCGCTGCCGCGACCGCCGGCGAGCGGCGCGTTGCCGTCGCCATGAGCGGGGGCGTCGACAGCGCCGTTGCTCTACTGCGCGCTCGCGATCAGGGCTTCGAGCCCGTGGGCGTGACCCTGCGGCTCTGGACAGACCCCGGCGGCCCGGACTCCGAGCGCGTGTGCTGCTCGCCCTCGGCCGTCGCCGCGGCCCGCGATGCGTGCCACGGTCTGGGCCTTCCGCACTTCACGCTTGACCTCCGCGAACAGTTCCGTCGGGCCGTCGTGGCGCCGTTCGTCCGGGGCTATGCGCGTGGCGAGACACCGAACCCGTGCGTGCGCTGCAACGGCGGTTTTCGCTTCGCAGAGCTTCTGGCCTTCGCGCGCCGAATCGGCGCGCAAAGGCTCGCCACAGGCCACTACGCACGCATTGTCGAGCGCGACGGCACCCTTCTGCTCGCGCGTGCTACCGACCACGCCAAGGACCAGTCGTACATGCTCGCCCGCCTCGATCCACGCTGGCTCCCCCGCCTCTGGTTCCCGCTCGGAGAGCAGGGCAAGGAGCAGACGCGCGAGGAAGCCCGAGCGGCCGGTCTAGCAGCGGCCGAGCGCCGCGAGAGCCAGGAGGCCTGCTTCCTGGCCGGCGGCGACTACCGCGACTTCCTCACCCGCCACGGGCTCGAGGCGGCCGACGGCCCGGTCGTCGACGAGGAGGGGCGCGAGCTGGGACGTCATGACGGCTTCTGGCGGTTCACGCCCGGCCAACGTCGCGGGCTCGGCGTCTGGACCGGCGCGCCGGCGTACGCCCTCAGGACCGAGCCCCGGACGAACACCGTCGTCGTCGGCCCGAAGGAAGCGCTGGCGCGGCGCCGCGTCGTCTCGCGGGCCGGCCGTCTTTTTGCCCCTGCGAACCGGGTCGAGGCGAAGGTGCGCTACCGGTCGCCCGCGACGCCGGCCTCGGTGACCCGGATGAAGCGGGGATTTCGGCTCGACCTCGAGGTGCCCGCGTACGGCATCGCAGCGGGTCAGGCCGCCGTTCTCTACGACGACGAGGCGATCGTCGGAGCCGGACTGATCTCGTCCGCGAGCTGAGGCTAAGATCGAGCGGTGCTTCTCGCGGACACATCGGCTGTGGACATCCTCTGGATCGCTCTCAGCATCTTCTTCGTCGTCCTCGCTGCGGGGCTCGGCTACCTGTGTTTTCGGCTGGCGGGCGCCGTCGGGCGGCTCTCGGGCTTCATCAGGGGGCTCGAGCAGGAGCTGCTCCCGGTCATCACCAAGATCGGCGGCACGGTCGACCGGACGAACCAGCAGCTGGACAAGGTCGATCTGGTCACCGACAGCGCGGTGGACGCCGCCGAGAGCGTCGACACCGTCATCCGTGCAGTCACGATGGCGGTGACCCGGCCCGTCCAGCGGATCTCGGCGCTCGCTGCGGGGATCACCCATGGCTTCGCCTCCTTGTGGGCGCGACGCGACCCTTCGGCAGCGTACGAGGCCGCCAAGCAGGCCGCCGAGCGGCGGGAGCGCGAGATTGCCGAGGAGCTTGGCCGCGAGGAACCCGGGCCGTGAGCGACCGGATCATCGTCACCATTCCTCAAGACGAGTCGTATCACGGCGTCGCACGCCTGGTCGTGGGGGGCCTCGCAGCCCGTCTGTCCTTCTCGTTCGAGTATCTGGAGGACCTCCAGCTTGCGCTCGACACTCTGCTCGCAAACGGCGCCTACCAGGCCGGCTCGGACGTCACCCTCGAGCTCATCGTCGAGGAGGACGGTGTCGAGATGTGCGTCGGCCCCGTGACGTCCGAGCTGCGCGACGATCTGGAGCGTGAGGTGGACGAGAGCGAAGGAGTCGGCCTGGGCAGGCTGCTCGGGACGCTTGCCGAAAGCGTCGAGATCGAATCGAGGGACGGCAACGAGTGGCTCCGCCTCGCGAAGCGCAACCCGGCTCGCGGAGTGGCTGCCTCCACGTGAGTGCAACCCCCGAGCGGACCGACCGGGAGCTTCTCCGCCGCTATCACCACGATGGTGACGTCGAGGCTCGCGAGCGGCTGATCGAGCAGTACCTCCCGCTCGTGCGGTCGCTCGCCCGCCGGTACTCCTATCGCGGCGAGCAGTTGGAAGATCTCGTCCAGGTCGGGTGCATCGGCCTGATCAAGGCGATCGACCGCTTCGACGTCGACCGCGGCGTCGAGCTGACCACGTACGCGACCCCGAACATCATCGGCGAGATCAAGCGCCACTTCCGGGACAAGGGCTGGTCGATCCGGGTACCCCGTGGCCTCCAGGAGCTGAACGTGAAGCTCTCGAAGCTGATCGAGGAGCTCACAGTGCAGCTCGAGCGTTCGCCGACGATTCCCGAGCTTGCGAAGGCGGCCAGCGTGGAGGAGGAAGAGGTGCTCGAGGCGCTCGAGACCGGCCAGGCATACTCGACCCTCTCCCTCTCGGCACCCTCGTCCGGCGACGACAACGAGGATCTCGACCCGCTCGAGTCGCTCGGCGAGCTCGAGCCCGAGTACGAGGTGAGCGAGGACCGGGCGGTGCTGGCCCCGGGTCTGCGAGTCCTGGACGAGCGGGAGCGGAAGATCCTCCACCTCCGCTTCTACGACGGTCTGACGCAGTCACAGATCGCCCAGCAGGTCGGGATCTCCCAGATGCACGTGTCACGGCTGATCCGCCGATCACTCGAAAAGATGCGCGAGGAAATCGCGACGGATACCACGGATACAAAGCAGCACGCCTCGTAGTCGCCGCTCCCAGACCGCGTAGCATCGGCGCATGCTCGACCCTGCTCGGCGCTGGGGCCGCTTCGGAAAGCCCGACTACGCGGGGCTCCTCTCCTACGCCGGACTGCCCTGGACCGAAGAGGTGGCGCAGCTCGAGGGTGTGGACGTCGCCATCGTCGGTGCCCCGATGGACGACCTCGTCTCCGACCGCCCCGGCGCTCGCTTCGGCCCGAGAGGAATCCGGGCCGCAAGCCTCCAAGCCGGCCCCAGCGTGGAGGTGGGGATAGATCCGCTGGCCGAGCTCCGCGTCGTCGACTTCGGCGACGCGCCGGTCGTGCCCGCGGACGCAGCCCTTTCCCACGCGGCGATCGAGCGCACGGTCGGGGAAGTGCTGGCTGCGGACGTCCTGCCGGTCGTGCTCGGCGGCGACCACTCGATCACAGAGCCGAACGCGCGTGCGTGCGCCGCGGTCGCGGGTCCCCTCGGCCTCGTCCACTTCGACACGCACACCGACACAGGCACGGAAGTCTTCGGGGTGGAGTTCTCCCACGGGACGCCGATGTACAGGCTCGTCGAGGCCGGAGCCGTCGACCCACGCCGTTATGTTCAGATTGGCCTCCGCGGCTACTGGCCCGGTGAGGCGGAGTTCGCCTGGCAGGCAGAGCGCGGGATCACGGCGTTCACGATGGGCGACGTCCGCGAGCTCGGGATCGGCGTCATCGTCGAGCGCACGCTGGCCACCGTGGGGCCGGGGCCTGTCTTCCTGACGGTGGACGTGGACGTCCTCGACCCCGCCTTCGCGCCCGGGACAGGAACCCCGGAGCCTGGTGGCATGACGTCGGCCGACTTGCTCTGGGCGTGCCGTACGCTCGCAGCCGGCCTGGAGCTCGTCGGTGCGGACGTGGTCGAGGTCGCACCGATCGCAGTCGGAACGGCCGATCTGACCTCACTCGTCGCCGACCGGATCGTCCGCGAGATCCTGACCGGCATTGCGCTTCGCCGCCGCGGCTAGAGCCGCTCGCGGCGCCCGTACAATCGGCTCATGCGTACGAGCGCGGAGCTCCGTGAGGGCTTTCTCTCCTTCTTCGAGGAGAAGGGTCACGTCCGGCATCCGTCCGGGTCGGTCATCCCTCCGGCCGAGGACCGCTCGACGCTCTTCACTGTGGCCGGCATGCAGCCGTTGCAGCCGTACTTCCTCGGACTGAAGGAGCCGCCGGCGCCGCGCCTCGTGACCGCGCAGAAGGTGATGCGCGCGGGCGGAAAACACAACGACCTCGACGACGTCGGCCGCACGCCACGTCACGGCTCCTTTTTCGAGATGCTCGGCAACTTCTCGTTCGGCGACTATTTCAAGGACGGGGCGATCGATCTTGCCTGGGAGTTCGTGACCGAGAGGTTGGGCTTCCCCGAGGAGCGCCTCTGGGCGACGGTCTTCGCCGGCGACCCGGAGCTCGGCCTGGGTGAGGACGAGGTCGCCATCGCCGGGTGGGAGCGGGTCGGCATTCCGCGAGAGCGAATCGTCGGCTTGCCGCGAGTCGAAAACTTCTGGCAGGCGGCCGATACCGGGCCGTGCGGGCCGTGCTCGGAGCTCTACTACGACCGGGGCCTCGAGTACGGCTGCGACCGGCCCGACTGCCAGCCCGGCTGCGACTGCGACCGCTTCCTCGAGTTCTGGAACCTCGTCTTCATGGAGTTCGACCTCGGCGTCGACGGCTCGCTGACGCCGCTTCCGAACCAGAACATCGACACGGGCCTCGGGCTCGAGCGGAGCGCCATGCTTCTCCAGGGCGTCGATTCGATGTTCGACACCGACGGCTACCAGCTGATCATGGAATGGGTAGCGGCCGAAAGCGGGGTCGCCTACGGAGCGAGCGAGGAGGCGACGAAAGCCCATCGCGTCCTCGCCGACCACGGGCGGGCGATGACGTTCCTGATCGCAGACGGCGTCATGCCGTCGAATGAGGCGCGTGGCTACGTGCTGCGCCGGGTCATCCGAAGGGCGATCACCCACGGCAGCCGGATCGGGCTCGAGTCCCCGTTCCTCGAGCGCCTCGCGGACCAGGTGATCGCCCAGATGGGGGAGGCCTACACGGAGCTCGAGGCGCATCGAGACGAGATCCACCGCGTTCTCGCCGCGGAGGAGGAACGCTTCTCGCAGACGCTGGTCCGGGGGATGCGGCTCTTCGAGGAAGTGGCTGCGACCGGGCAGAACATCAGCGGCGAGGACGCCTTCCGCCTGCACGACACCTACGGCTTCCCTCTCGAGCTGACGAGGGAGCTGGCGGAGGAGCGCGGGCTCGCGGTCGACGAGGACGAGTTCATGCGGCTCATGGCGGAGCAGCGTGAGCGGTCGCGCTCCGCGGGGGGAACCCACGATCAGCGGGCAGCGGAGTTCGCTCGCGCCGCCGGGTTCGTGACGGAGTTCGTCGGCTACGAGAAGACCGACGTCCTGACCGAGCTCGCCCTCGTCGAGGACCTCGGCGACCGGACCTTCCTGGCGAAGCTCCGGGAGTCGCCCTTCTACGCCGCGGGCGGCGGCCAGGTCACCGATGCCGGGTGGATCGAGGCCGACGGTCGCCGGGCGGAGCTCGTCGGCGCCTACCGTTTCGGAGAGGACCAGGTGCTTCTCTTCGAGGGCGAGGGCTTCTCTGCCGGCGACCGCGTCCGGGCCGCGGTGCCCTGGAAGGTGCGGTTCCCGACGACTGCGAACCACACCGCCACCCACCTCTTGCACGAGGCGCTCCGCCGGGTTCTCGGCGAGCATGTCCGTCAGGCCGGATCGGCCGTGCGCCCGGACAAGCTCCGTTTCGACTTCACGCACGGCGAGGCACTCGGCGCCGATGAGCGCCGCCAGGTGGAGGAGATCGTGAACGAGCGGGTCTTCGAGAATCTTCCCGTGCACGCATTCCTGACCACGATCGACGAGGCCAAGTCCCTCGGCGCCACCATGCTCTTCGGTGAGAAGTACGGCGAGGTCGTGCGCGTGGTCGAGGTGCCCGGATTCTCGCGGGAGCTCTGCGGCGGCACCCATGTCCGGTCGACGGCCGAGATCGGCCCGTTCGCGATTTTGTCGGAGGGGTCGGTGGGCTCGGGGGTCAGACGAATCGAGGCTGTTACGTCCGGCGAGGCCTTCGCGTACCTGCGCGCCCGCGCGGAAGAGGTCGACGAGCTCCGGGAGGAGCTCGAGAGCGCGCGCAAGGAGGCAGGAAAGCGCCGTGACACACCCGCCGTTGGCGCAGACGTCCTCGAACGCCTGCTCGCCGGGGCGACGGAGAAGGGAGAGGTGCGAGTCATCGTCGCCGAGGTCGGTGAGATGGACGCCGACACGCTGCTCGAGCTCTCCGACCGGCTGAAGCAGAAGGCGGCTCCCGCGGCGATCGTCCTCGGTGCGCGCGAGAACGGGCGTGTCCACCTCGTCGCCAACTTCGACCAGTCCGTTGCAGAGCGGGGGCTGAGCGCATCCGACGTAGTGAAAACCGCGGCGGGCGTGGTCGGCGGCGGCGGCGGCGGGCGTCCGACCATGGCGCGAGCCGGAGGCAAGGATCCGGAGAAACTCGGCGAGGCGATCGCGACGGCCGAGCGGGCCATCATCGAGGCCCTTACATAAGATCAGCGCCCTTGTGAAGGTGCTCGCACTCGACTATGGCTCCGCGCGGACCGGCGTGGCCGTCTCAGATCCGACCGGGACGATCGCGAGGCCCCTCGAAGTCGTCGAGCGGGCGTCGTCCGGGCCGGGCCTCGCGCGCGTGCTCGAGCTGGCCCGAGCGCAGGAGGTCGAGCGGATCGTCGTCGGCCTTCCGGTGACACTGCGTGGTGAGCACGGGGCTCAGGCGCAGGAGACGGAAGCCTTCGTGGACGCGCTCCGCGCTGCTTCGGACCTCCCGGTCGAGAGTTTCGACGAGCGCTTCACAACTCGGCTTGCCCAGGCGACGCCGGGCACGGCCGCCGAGGACGCAGCTGCTGCTGCGCACCTCCTGACGAGCTACCTGGCATGGCTGAGCGCCCGCGCCACGTAAGGCGCAATCCCGGCCGGGGTGGGCGAACGGCCGGCCTCGTGGGTGTCGTCCTGGGAGCGCTCGTGCTCGTGGGCCTCGCCTGGGGGATCAGGTCGATCGCGGACAGCGCCGGACTCTGGAACGACGATGCAGCTGTCCAGACGACGCCGACCGCGACCGCACCGACGGGGCCCACGCTCAAGATCGTCTTCCCGGAGGGGTTCACGCGGAAAGAGATGGCGACCAGGATCGCCGCCGTCAACGAGATCGCGCTCGAGAAGCGCGACGTGAAGACGAGGCTTTCTCCGAAGGCCTACCTGCGGCTGACCAAACGAGGCGCCTTGCCGCGGGACTTCGCCAAGGCCAAGGTTCCGCATCTCGAGGGCTTCCTCTTCCCCGCCACCTACGCATTCACGAAGAACACCACCACACGCGGGCTCGTGACCATGCAGCTGGACGCCTTTACGAGTGCGTGGGAGGGCGTCGACTTGAAGTACGCGAAGTCGAAGAACCTGACCGCCTACGACGTCCTCATCATCGCGTCGATGGTCGAGAAGGAGGTCCAGGTTCCGAAGGAGCGGCCCCTGGTGGCCGCCGTCATCTACAACCGGCTCAAGGCCAGGATGCCGCTCGGGATCGACGCGACGATTCGCTACGGGCTCGACATCCCGCCGACGCAGGCGATCCTGGAGAGCCAGCTCCACTCCAACTCGCCGTACAACACGCGTGAGGTCCCCGGGCTGACACCGACGCCGATCGCGAATCCCGGGCTGGCCTCGATTCAGGCTGCGGCGCACCCGGCGAAGGTCGACTACCTCTTCTTCATCCGCAAGCCGGACTGCAGGAGCCACTTCTTCACGGCCAGCCAGGAGGAGTTCGACAACTACAGCCGTGAGGGGCTGAATTGCTGACGGGGGAGACCCGGCTCGTCGGCTTGCTCGGAAATCCCGTCTCGCACTCCCTCTCGCCGCGGATGCAGAACGCCGCCTTTGCGGCGCGGGGACTGGACTGGGCTTACGTTCCGTTGCCGGTCGAGCCCGAAGACCTCGAGGCCGCCGTCTCGGGCCTCACGGCTCTCGGCTTTGCCGGTGCCAACGTGACGATTCCACACAAGAGCGCGATCGTGTCCTTCTGCGACGAGCTCGACGAGGTCGCCGAGCGCGCCGCGTCCGTCAACACGCTCGTGGTCCGTGATGGGCGGGTGCTCGGGTCCAGCACGGACGGGCTTGCCGTGACGGGTGCCGTGGCTGCCGAGGGCGCGCGCGTCCTCGTCCTAGGAGCCGGAGGCGCTGCCGTCGCAGTGGCGGTGGCGCTCCTGGACGCGGGCGCCGCAGGTGTCACCGTGGCGGCGCGAGACCGGGACCGCGCGCAGGCGCTGGCGGCGCGACTGCTCGCGCTCTTCCCGGGAAAAGAGGTCGTAGCCGCGGCTGCATGGCCTCCCGATCCGGCCGGTGCCACGCTTCTCGTCAACGCGACGCCGGTTCGCGACGAGGTCCCGGTTGAGCCACACGCCGGCCAGGCGGTCGTCGACCTCGCCTACCGTCCCGGCGGCGATCCGACAGCCCTGGTCGAGGCCGCCCGAAACGCCGGCTGCGACTCGGTCGTGGACGGGCGGGAGGTACTGGTGCGACAGGGCGCTGCGTCCTTCGAGCGCTGGACGGGCGTGACCGCACCTGTGGACGTCATGCGTTTCGCGATCTCCGAAGGCGAGCACGCTAGAACGGAGACGAAACGAGAGGAGTGAGATGCTGGAGACCTACTCCGAGCAACAGCTACAGACGCTCGTCGGCTACGAGGTGAAGGACAGCGCCGGGAAGAAGGTCGGTTACGTCGACCTCGTCTTCCTCGACGACCAGACGGGACAGCCGGAATGGATCGGTATCTGGAACGGTCTTCCCAGGGGGCACCACTATCTCGCGCCGCTTCAGGGCATCACGCACGAGGGCGACTCGGTTCGCGTTCCTTGGACCAAAGAGCAGATCGAGTCCGCTCCGACTTACGACGAGCAGGACACTCGCGGCCTCGTCATTGGTAAGGGCGATCACTTCGCGATCTCCGCGGAGCAGGAGGAAACGGCTTACCGTCACTACGGGCTCGAGCCGCCCGGGAGCGCGCAGACGGCGACGCCCCGGCTCCGCGTCTGGGTCTACGAAGTCCGGGCCGAGCGCATCCGGGTCTAAGGCGCGGCCGGGGGCCGCACTAGGCTTCGCCGTGTGACCCTCGAGCTCACCACGGCAGGCGAGTCCCACGGGCCGGCGCTCGTCGGCATCCTGACCGGCCTCCCGGCCGGGTTGGAGCTCGACCGGGAGGCGATACAAGCCGACCTTGCGCGCCGCCAGGAGGGCTACGGCAGGAGCCCTCGCCAGCAGATCGAAACCGATCAAGTCGAGGTTCTGGCCGGCCTTCGGCACGGGCGCACGCTAGGCACGCCCCTAGCACTGGTCGTTCCGAACCGCGACCACAAGAACTGGACCTGGGGGATGAGCCCCTGGGCCCCCGCGGGAGAGGCGACCGGCAAGGGCAGGGAGGCGGTCACACTGCCGCGTCCCGGGCACGCCGACCTGGCCGGCGTCATGAAGTACGGGCACGACGACGTGCGGAACGCACTCGAGCGCGCGAGTGCACGCCATACGGCCGTAATCGTCGCGGCCGGCGCGGTCGCCAAAGCTCTGCTGCACGAGATCGGCGTCACCGTGGGCGGCTCGGCGGTTGCGGTGGGCGGCGCCGATGGCGACGGGATCCGCGAGGCGATCGACGCCGCCCGCACCGACCGAGACACGCTCGGCGGCCTCGTCGAGGTCAGAGCCCGGGGCGTGCCTCCCGGCCTCGGGTCCTACGCGACGAAGGAGGAGCGCCTGGACGCGCGCCTTGCCTGGACTCTCCTCGGGACGCAGGCGGTGAAGGGGGTCGAGATCGGGGACGGATTCGGGTTGGCGAGCCTGCGGGGCTCGGAAGCCCACGACGAGATCCTGCGAGACGAGGCCGGTTACCGCCGCGAGACGAATCGAGCGGGCGGGATCGAGGGGGGAGTCTCGAACGGGGAGGAAATCGTCGTCCGGGCGGCGATGAAGCCACTTCCGACTCTGATGCGGCCGCTTCGGTCCGCGGACCTCGCGACCGGGGAGCCCGCCGAGGCGCTGGTGGAGCGCTCCGACGTCGCGGCGGTCGAGGCGCTGGCCGTCGTGGCCGAGGCGTGTGTCGCGCTCGAGCTGGCGCGCGCGGCGAAGGAGAAATTCGGCGGCGACGCAGTCGGAGACTTCGTCGCCGCCTTCCGCGCGTACCTGGAGCGGATCCCCTGGTCTCCGAGGTAGGGGCGCTCGGAAAGCACCTCGTCCTGATCGGCTTCATGGGGGCGGGGAAGTCGACTGTCGGGCGCGAGGTCGCCCTGCTGACAGACCGGCGCTTCCTCGACACGGACGAGGAGATCGAGCGCCTGCACGGGCCCATCCCGACGCTCTTCGAGCGCGGCGAGCCTGAATTCCGAGCGATCGAGGAGGCCGTCGTTGCCGCGGCCCTACGAGATCCTGAGCCGGGCGTCATCGCGCTCGGGGGCGGGGCGGTCCTCTCGGAGGCGACTCGCAAGCTGCTGCCCCGCCGCGCCTTGACGGTGTGGCTTCAGGTCGACCCGGGGACAGCCTGGGAGCGCGTTCGCGGTGCAGACCGGCCGCTCGCCCGGGAGGAAGGCACATTTCGCCGGCTCTACGAGGAGCGCGCGCCCGTCTACGCCGACGTGGCCGACGCGAGTGCGACTGACCTGGAGGACGTCCTCCTTGCCGGGCTCGCGGTCACGCTCGTCGATCCCTCGACCGCAGTCAGCGTGCGCGCCGGTGCCCTGGTCGCAGACGAGCGCGTCCTCGGTCTCCATCCTCTCGACCTCGGGTGCAGGACGCATCCGGTCCCTGCGGGCGAGGCTGCCAAGCGGGTCGAGGTCGCCCGGGGGCTCTGGGAGACCCTCGAGCTCGACCGAGGCGACACGCTGGTCGCTTACGGCGGTGGGACGACGACGGACGTCGCCGGCTTTGTTGCGGCGTCGTACAAGCGAGGTGTGAGTTGGATCGCGTGGCCGACAACGCTCGTCGGGCAGGTGGACGCAGCAATCGGCGGCAAGACCGGCATCGATCTGGACACGGGCAAGAATCTCGTCGGCGCTTTCCACTATCCCGAGCAGGTTCTGATCGACCCGGAGCTCCTGAAGACGCTGCCGGACGAGGAGCGGCGCGCCGGCATGGCGGAGGTGGTCAAGACCGGGCTCCTCGCCGGGCGGTCCCTGTGGGAGCTCCGCGACGAAGAGATGGTGCGAGCCTGCTCGGCCTTCAAGGCGGCCGTCTGCCTGGCAGACCCGTTCGAGCAGACAGGGCGGCGCGCGATCCTGAACCTGGGGCACACGTTCGCGCACGCGCTGGAAGCGGCATCCGGCTTCGAGCTTCGCCACGGTGACGCCGTCGCCCTCGGCCTCCTCGCCGCGCTGCGCCTCTCGGGTCTCGGGACGGACGTCGTCGACGAGCTCCTCCGGCCCGAGCCGGTCCGGGTCGACGCGGAGCGGGCGTGGGCAGCGCTTCGGCGGGACAAGAAGGCACTTGGCGGCCGTGCACGCCTCGTCCTACTCGAGGAGCTCGGGAAGCCGAAGTTTCCGGTCGAGCTGCCCGACGAGGAGATCCGTCGCGAGCTCGATGCTCTGATCGCAAAGTAGACTCGCCCCGTGCAGGTGGCCGTTTTGAACGGGGTGAATCTCGACGTGCTCGGCGAGCGCGACGCAACCCTCTACGGCGGCATCGGCCTCGGCGATCTCGAAA
>CAVROA010000021.1:0-30124 GCA_963722715.1 uncultured Actinomycetes bacterium
GGTTGACGACGCGCGAGCGGCGGGGGCACGCGATCGCCTACGCGAAGGGCCTGGAGACGATCGCGGACCTGCTCGCGGCCCTGGGCGCGCACGACGCCGCCATCCGCCTCGGAGAGCAGGCGGCCTCGGCTCGACGCGCTCGCGCGCGAACCGCCTCGCGAACGCGGACCACGCCAATCTCGTCCGGGCGAGCCGCGCGGCCGAGGAGCAGGTTCGTGCAATCGAGCGCCTGAGGGCCGAAGGGCGACTCGATCAGGTCTCGCCGGATTTGCGGGAGGTAGCGGAGTTACGCCTTCGCAACCGCTCCCTTTCCCTCCGCGAGCTGGCGACCCGTTGCCGGCCGCCCGCGACGAAAGCCGGCGTCCAGCGGCGGCTGGAGCGCCTTCGGCGCCTGGCGGAGCGCTAATGAGCGGGCCGGAGGGGAAGCTCCGAGGACGACCTCCCCCTCCGGTTTACACCGCGCTCCGGACCTTGGTGTCGGACGGGGTCTGAATCCAACACCGGACGAGCACGGACCCGCTCGCGAGTGAGTGTGTCACATTCCCGGAGCGACTTCCATGCGTGTTTTGACGGTTAAAACCGCATGCCAGGGTACAATCGCGCGCCGGATCAGAGCGAGGAAAGGGGATCGGATGAGCGTTCGCGTAGGCATCAACGGGTTCGGCCGAATCGGCCGAAACTTCTTCCGGGCTGCGCGAAAGCAAGGTGCCGACATCGAGATCGTCGCCGTAAACGACCTCGGCGACGCGGAGACGATGGCGCACCTCCTCAAGTACGACTCGACCCTGGGGCCGCTCGGAGAGGACGTCGAGGCGGCCGAGGGCGTAATTCGGATCGGCGGAGACACGGAGCTCCAGCTCCTGAACGAGCGTGACCCTGCGCAGCTGCCCTGGAAGGACCTCGGCGTGGAGGTGGCGATCGAATCGACAGGGCTCTTCACGAAGCGCGACAAGGCCCAGCTTCATCTCGATGCGGGCGCCGAAAAGGTCGTCATTTCCGCTCCGGCGACGGATCCCGACGTGACGCTCGTCCTGGGAGTGAACGACGAGGCGTACGACCGCGAAAAGCACCGCATCATCTCGAACGCCTCGTGTACGACGAACTGCGTCGCGCCGCTCGCGAAGGTGCTGAACGACGCGTGGGGGATCGAGGTTGGGTTCATGACGACGATTCACGCGTACACGAACGACCAGAGCATCCTCGATCTGCCGCACAGCGACCTCCGCCGGGCCCGGGCCGCGGCCATCAACCTGATCCCGACGTCGACCGGAGCCGCCCGCGCAATCGGGCTTGTGATCCCGGAGCTGAAAGGAAAGGTCGACGGTGTCTCGGTTCGAGCACCCGTGCCGATCGGCTCGATCGTCGACCTCGTGGTTCGGCTCGGCAGCGAGGTGGGCGCTGATGACGTGAACGCGCGGTTCGCCGAGCTGGCGGACAAGGGCCCGCTCGAGGGCATCCTGCGCTACTCGGACGAGCCGCTCGTGTCGAGCGACATCGTCGGCAGTTCCTTCTCCTCGATCTTCGACAGCGACATGACCATGGCGAACGGGAACATGGTCAAGGTCTTCTCCTGGTACGACAACGAGTGGGGTTTCAGTTGCCGGATGGTCGACTTAGTCCAGAGGTTGCTTTGAAGGAGGGGGTACACGGGGGAACCATGGGTTCCCCCGTGCTGAACGAGTGGGGTTTCAGCTGCCGGATGGTCGACCTCGTGCAGCGCCTGCTTTGAGGCGGCCCCGGTCCGTGCGGGAAGCGGACGTGGAGGGCAAGCGTGTCCTCGTCCGAGTCGACCTCAACGTGCCGCTCGAGGACGGGCGCGTTGCCGACGACACGCGCATCCGGGCTGCTCTCCCGACGATCCTGTACCTGCTCGAGGAGGGTGCTTCGGAAGTCGTTCTCTGCTCTCATCTCGGCCGGCCGAAAGGTCCGGACCCCGCGTACTCGCTGAAGCCGGTCGAGGCGCATCTCCGGACGCTCCTGGACGACGAGCGGGTCCGTCTCCTCGAAAACACCCGCTTCGAGCCCGGGGAAGTGACGAACGACCCCGCTTTCGCGCGGGAGCTCGCCGCCCACGGAGACCTCTACGTGAACGACGCCTTCGGCTCGGCGCACCGGGCCCATGCATCCACCGTGGGTGTGGCGCGCCTTCTGCCGGCCTACGCGGGCTTCCTGCTCGAGCGGGAGCTGGAGGAGCTCGGCAGCCTGCTCGAGGGCCCCGAGCAGCCGTTCGTGGCGATCGTGGGTGGCGCGAAGGTCGACGACAAGATCGGCGTCCTCGAGTCGCTCTCGGAGCGCGCCGATGCGGTTCTGGTCGGAGGCAAGATGGCGGAGGAGCTTTCGGCCAGGAACGATGCGCACGTTCGGCTGCCGGGCGACAGGCTGGTCCTTCCCACCGACGTCGTTGCGGCCGCCTCCTTCGACGCCGATGCCGAGGCCCGCGTTGCGCCTGTAGATGACGTTCCGGAAGGGTGGCTCGGGCTCGACATCGGACCCGAGACGAGGGCGGCCTTCGCGGAGCGCATCACGTCGAGCCGCACCGTCTTCTGGAACGGCCCCATGGGCGTCTTCGAATGGCCGCGCTTTGCCGCCGGGACGAAGGCCGTGGCGGAGGCGGTGGCGGAATCCGACGGACACACGGTCGTGGGAGGCGGCGATTCGGTGCGGGCGATCGAGGAGCTCGGCCTGGCCGACCGGGTCGACTGGGTCTCAACCGGCGGCGGGGCTTCGCTCGAGCTCCTCGAGGGCAAGGAGCTCCCGGGCGTCGCGGCGATCCCGGAGGCATGACGTGTTGATCGCGGGCAACTGGAAGCTGTTCAAGACACCGTCCGAGACGGTGGAGTTCTGCAGCGCGTTCAGACCGCCGCCGGGGGTCGACGTCGTCGTCTGTCCACCGTTCACATCGCTCCGTGAGGCGGTCGCGAGCGGACTCGACGTCTTCGCACAGAACGTCCACTGGGAGCGCGAGGGAGCCTTCACGGGCGAGATCTCGGCCGAGATGCTGCTCGAGCTCGAGGTCGAAGGAGCGCTCGTCGGCCATTCCGAGCGGCGCCAGTACTTCTGCGAGACCGACGAGACGACTGCGCGCCGTGCCGAACGGGCGTTGGAAGCGGGCCTTCGCGTTATCGCCTGCGTCGGCGAGCTCGAGGAGGAGCGCGAAGGCGGTGAGACCGAGAACGTGCTGCGGCGGCAGGTCTCCGTGCTCCCTCGGCACGAGCGCCTCGTGGTCGCGTACGAGCCGGTGTGGGCGATCGGGACGGGGAAGACCGCGACGCCAGAGCTCGCACAGGAAGCCCATGCCTTCATCAAGAGCCTCCTCGATGCTCCAGTTCTCTACGGCGGGTCCGTGAAGCCCGAGAACGCCGAAGAGCTCCTGTCTCAACCGGATGTCGACGGAGCCCTCGTGGGTGGGGCCTCGCTCGACGTCGACTCCTTCGCGGCGATTTGCGAGACGGCGAGCCGTATCCGCTCGTAGCGCTCGTCGTCCTGGACGGCTGGGGGTGCGCGCCGCCGGGGCCGGGGAACGCGGTCGAGCTCGCCGCGACTCCCGTTTTCGACGCGCTTTGGGCCGGCTTCCCGCACACGACGCTTGCTGCGTCCGGCCGCGCGGTCGGTCTCCCGGATGGGCAGATGGGGAACTCGGAAGTCGGTCATCTGACGATCGGGGCGGGGAGGGTGGTGCCCCAGGATCTCGTTCGGGTCAACGATGCGATCTCGGACGGCTCCTTCTTCGAGAACGATGCTCTGGTCGGCGCTTTCCGCAGGGCGAAAGAGCAGGGGGGAAACGTGCACCTGCTCGGGCTTGTCTCCTACGGCGGGGTCCACTCGCACATCGATCATCTCCGGGCTCTGCTCGAGCTTGCCCGGCGCGAGGGGATGGAGGCGCGGACGTTCGTGCACGCCTTCACGGACGGGCGGGACGTCTCGCCGCACGCTGCGTCATCCGACCTGGCGGAGCTCGCGGGCGAAGGCACCCGGATCGCGACCGTCGTGGGCCGCTACTACGCGATGGACCGCGACAAGCGTCCGGAGCGGACGGAGCACGCTTTCGCGGCGATCGTGCGGGGCGAAGGAGCGCGTGCGGACGACCCGGTTGCCGCCGTCCGGACGAGCTACGAGGCCGGGATCACGGACGAGTTCATCGAGGCGGTTGTCCTCCCGTACCCGCGCCTCGACGTCGAGAACGACACCGCCGTCTTCTTCAACTTCCGCCCGGACCGGGCCCGGCAGCTCTCGGAGCGCCTACTCGAGGCCGGCGCCGACCTCACGACGATGACGCGCTACCGCGAGGATTTCGACTGCCCCGTGGCCTTCCCCGAGCATGTCGTCGACCAGACGCTGGCCGAGGTACTCGCTGCGCAAGGCGCGCGCCAGCTTCATCTGGCCGAGACCGAGAAATACGCTCACGTCACCTACTTCTTCAACGGGGGCGAGGAGCGCGAATGGGAGGGAGAGACCCGCATCCTCGTTCCGTCCCCACGGGATGTGGCCACCTATGACCTGAAGCCCGAGATGTCGGCGGCGGAGGTCGAGCGGCGGTTCGAGGAGACGGTCGGTGACGGCTACCGCTTCGCGATCGTGAACTTCGCGAATCCCGACATGGTCGGTCACACGGGGGTCATTCCGGCAGTCGTGCGTGCAGTGGAGACAGTCGACGCCTGTCTCGGACGCCTGCTGGCGAAGGTCGAGGAGCTCGGCGGCACCTGTCTCGTGACGGCAGACCACGGCAACGCGGAGCAGATGCTCGAGAGCGACGGGAAAAACCCCCACACAGCTCACACGACCAACCCGGTGCCGCTCGTCGTCACCGTGGCCGGGGTGTCGCTCCGCGAGGGCGGCTCCCTCTCAGATCTCGTGCCGACCTGCCTCGATCTGCTCGGAATCCCAGCTCCGGACGCTATTACCGGACACAGCCTGCTGGTCGGCTGAAGCTCGACTTATACTTCCATTACGTGTCACTCGAGCAGCCCGATCTGGCAATCCTCAGGAAGGCACAAGCGGGTGACGAGCGAGCCTTCTCGATCATCCACCGGGCCTACGAGGTCCCGATCTACAACTACGTGCTCCGGATGGTCGGCGACCGTGCGCTCGCCGAGGACCTGACCCAGGACATCTTCCTCAGGATCTACCAGGGGCTCGCCGGATTCTCGCTGCGCTGCCGCTTCACGACGTGGCTCTTCCAGGTCGCCAAGAACAGGGTCCTCGACGAGCTGCGCGCGCGTGAGCGCAAGCCGCAATCCGCGGTCACACTCGACGACATGCCCCAGCTCGACGTGGTCGACCAGCCCTTCGAGCGCATCGAGGCGATCGACGCCGTCTGGCGTGCCGTTGCGAAGCTGAATCCCGACCTGAAGATGGCGCTCCTGCTCCGGGACGTGGTCGGGCTCTCGTACACCGAGATCGGGGACTCGCTCGAGATCACGCTCTCAACGGTGAAGTGGCGGATCTACAAGGCGCGGGAGGAAGTGCAGGTCGCCCTCGCCCGCGAGGGCATCAACGAGTACTCCGACAGCCAGGACGCGGCCCGGCTCTAAATCCCTCTCCGAGTCCGGGAACTTCCCGGGCCTGGTAACGGTCAGAGGGACATGCAAAGGCTTGTTTTCGCGGTCCTAGCCGGTCTGCTCGTGCTCGTCTTGGCCGGTTGCGGCGCTGGAGGACCTGGCGTTGCCGAGGTCAGTCCGCCCACTGCGTCCCCCACACCCACACCCACTCCCGCTCGTGTCTACGAGGCCGACCTGACGGTGCTCGAGCAGCGCGGCGAGACTCCCTTTCCGAAACACGGTGCGATGCTGTGCCTGGGAGCGATGGCCATGTCGTATCCGCCGCAGTGCGGCGACGTGCCGATTGCGAACTGGGATTGGGACGCCGTCGAGGGCGAGGAGAAGGCGAGCGGGGCGTCCTGGGGCCAGTACCACGTCGCCGGCACCTTCGACGGCGAGACCTTCACGGTCACCGAGGTGCGGCCGTATGGCCACCATCCACCCGCGTTCTGGAGCGAGGTCGACTTCTCGAGCCCCTGTGAGGAGCCCGAGGGCGGCTGGATCCTGCCCGACCCGAAGCAGGCGACGCAGCAGGAAGCGAGCGGCGCGAGCGCCTATGCCGAGTCTCAGCCGGACATCGTCAACTCGTGGGTGACGCACTTCGACCCGGCCAACCCCGGCGATACCGAGCTCGACGAGTTCGACCCGGTCATCTTCAACGCCGTCTTCACAGGCGACGTCGAGCGCCACGAGGCCGAGATCCGAAAGCGCTGGCCTGGACCGCTCTGCGTCGTCGAGGGCGAGGGCCCGACGAAGAGGGAGCTGAGCAGGATCCGTGCCGAGGCCGAGGCATACGTGACCGGGGAGCTCGGCCTTCAGATGCTGGGGTCGAGCACGGGCGGAGTAGAGCCGCTGATCGAGATCGGCGTCGTGGCCGATCCCGGGGGAGCAGGGCAAGCGGCCCTCGACGCCCGCTGGCCCGGAATCGTGCGTCTCTTTCCAGCGCTCCGCCCGGCTGGGTAGTTACATGCCGAGCTCGAGACGAGCAGCCAGCGCCTCCGGCAGGCCGCGCTCGCGAATCTCCTCCTGCGTGCGCTCGACTGGATACGTGACACGGTTGAAGGTTGCCCGGCCCGCGTCCAGGTCAAGCGCAAGCCAGGCGGCGCGCGGGTCGCCGTCTCTCGGCTGGCCGACCGATCCCGGGTTCAGGAGCCAGCGCCGTTCGACGAGGTCGACCTCCGTGCCGGCGGGGGCGTGGTCGCCCTCGGCCCGTTCGCCGTCGAGGCTGAGCGCCAGCGGGACGTGGCTGTGCCCGACCAGGACGATCGGGGCCTCGGTGGCTTCGAGCGCGGCGAGTGCGACGGCCGGCGAGAGCACGTACTCCCACACAGGGTCCCGCGGGCTCGCGTGGTAAAGCTCGGCGCCGGGGCGTGTGGCTGACGGGCTGAGCGACGACAGGAAGCTCGTGGTCTCCGGCTCGAGCACGCTGCTGGTCCACCGGGCCGACAGCGCGGCGTCCGGCTGGAAGAAGTCGAGATCGAGCTTGCCGAGTGCGGCCAGGTCGTGATTCCCGACAAGCGCGACGTCCAGCCGCTCGGCCACCCGGGCGTAGCAGCGATTGGGGCGCGGCCCGTACCCTACGAGGTCACCGAGGAACCAGAGCTCGTCGAACGGCTCGGCGTCGATCGCCTCGAGCACGGCGTCGAGGGCGTGGAGATTTCCGTGGATGTCAGAGAAGACGGCGACGCGCACGAGAGGCGCGCAACCTTAGCGAAGGCCTTCGTGGTCGTCATCGCGCTCGTCGCATGGATCGCGGCGGCAGCCCTGCTGTGGCGGACGAAGGTGCCTCCGCTCGACCTCCCCAGGCTGGATCCGCGCGAGTTCTTCGGGGCTGCGCAGCTTGAGGAAATCGACGAGTACCGGCGCGTCACCAGGGGGCTCTTGCTGGGGGCGCTGGCCGTGGAGCTCGCTGTCGTCGTGATCTTCGTGGCGTTCGCACGCACGCTCACGGCCGGACTGCGCCCGGTTACCCGGGGAGCAGTCCGGACCGGGGTCGGAATCGGGCTCGCGATGGTGCTCGCGGTGTGGCTGGCCGGGCTGCCTCTAGCCGCGGTGGGCCATTGGTGGTCGCGCCGTCACGACCTGTCCCGCCAAGGGTATGGAGGCTGGCTGGCCGACCAGGCGACGCAGCTCGGGATCCGTGCCGTCCTCGTCTCCATCGCCGTTGCGGGCGTGATGGTGCTCGCGCGGCGGCTCGGGTCACGGTGGTGGCTGGCCGGCGCGCCCGCGCTTCGTCGCCCTCGCCGTCCTCTTCGTCGTGCTCCAGCCGCTGGTCGTCCAGCCACTCACGAACCGCTTCCAGCCGCTCGGGGATCGCGCTCTGGCGCGGGAGATCGAGCGTCTCGCGGCCCGGGAGGGCGTCGACATCGACAAGGTGGAGGTGGCCGACGCCAGCCGCCGCACGACGACGGCGAACGCCTACGTCGCCGGGATCGGGCCGACGAGGCGCGTCGTCCTCTACGACACGATTCTCGACGGCCGGTTTCCGCGCGGCGAGCTGCTCGCGGTCGCGGCCCACGAGCTCGCGCATGTCGCGCGGAGGCATCTCTGGAAGGGCCTCGGGTGGTTCGCGCTCCTCGCAGTGCCGGGCGTCTTTTTGCTCGCCCGTGTGACCGAGCGGAGGGGAGGGCTCGGCGACCCCGCAGTCGTGCCCCTCGGACTGCTCGTCGCGCTCCTCTTCTACCTCGGGACGCTGCCGCTCCAGAACCTCGTCTCGCGCCGCTACGAGGCGGAGGCGGATTGGCTTGCGCTCCAGGCGACCCGAGATCCGGAGAGCGCAATCGGCCTCGAGCGCCGCT
Organism: uncultured Actinomycetes bacterium; assembly: GCA_963722715.1. Lineage (GTDB taxonomy): Bacteria > Actinomycetota > Thermoleophilia > Gaiellales > Gaiellaceae > DASQGA01. Next base: position 8,336 of record CAVROA010000021.1, read on the forward strand.
TCGTCAGGACGTCGCTGTCAGACCCGACACCGCCCGGCTGGGTCACCTTCTGGTTCGGAACGCATCCACCCGCGCTCGAGCGGATCGCGATGGCCCGCGCGTTCAGCGCCCGGACTCGGGAAGGTTCCTGATCCCCTCCCGCGTTTCCCACTTCGACCAGCTGTCGTTCATGGCGTCGAGCAGCTCGCGCATGAAGCGCGGGGACAGGTTCACACGGCTGACCACAACGCCGGGGACATCGCCTTCCTCGACCTCGTGGTCGATCCGGGCGAACGTGATCGTGAACTCATAGTCCGAGAAGCTGACGTTCGCGAAGTTCGCGTAGGCGCCTGCGAGGTTCGCCGGATCGAGATGAATGTTGAGCTGGCGCTCGTCGTGGGCGTCTTCTTCCACGCCCCTACGATATAGCCGATGGCGACGCCCACCCCTCTCGAGCGGCTGGAGCATGCGCTCGGCGAGGCGGCCGGGGCGCCGGTCACGCTCGAACGCCCACGAGATCCGGCGCACGGCGACTACGCCACGAACGTCGCGCTCCAGGTCGCCGGCCAGCGGGGCCGCCCGCCGCTGGAGCTGGCGGAGGAGCTCGCTACGTCAGCTGCCGACCTCCCCGGGGTCGCGTCTGCGTCGGCAGCGGCCCCCGGGTTCGTCAACCTGACGTTGACCCCCGCGGTGTTCGGTGAGCTGCTGGAGGAGATGCTGCAGGCGGGGCGGGACTACGGAGGTGCTTCCGAGGCGTCGCGCGCGCAGCGGATCCAGGTCGAGATGGTCTCCGCGAACCCGACCGGCCCGATCACCGTCGCCTCGGGGCGAAACGGCGCTTATGGAGACTCGATCGCGCGTCTGCTCGAGTTCGCAGGCCACCAGGTCGAACGCGAGTACTACTACAACGACGCAGGCGGTCAGATGGATCGCTTCCGGGAGTCCGTCGAGGCGCGCAGGAGAGGTGAGGAGCTTCCCGAGGAGGGCTACCAGGGCGCGTACATCGAGGATCTGGCCAGGGAGGGCGGGGACCCGGTTCCGGCCACGCTCGCGAGAATCGAGGCCACGCTCGAACGCTTCCGCATCCACTTCGACAGCTGGGCGAAGCAGAGCGAGCTCGAGCAGGCGCTACCGGCGCTCCTGGAGCGCCTCGAGACGTACGAGAAGGACGGCGCTCTGTGGGTGCGGTCGACTGCCTTCGGGGACGAAAAGGACCGAGTGCTCATCCGCTCGGCTGAGCGAGGCGGGCTCCCGACGTACGAGGCGGCCGACATCGCCTACCTGCGCGACAAGCTCGAGCGGGGATTCGACCGCGTCATCTACGTGCTCGGCGCCGACCACCACGGTGTCGAGGGGTGGTATGCGGTCGTGGCGAAGATGCTCGGCTACGACCCTGCAGCCGTCGAGGTGCTCCTCTACCAGCTCGTCCACCTGACGAAGGGCGGCGAGCAGACGAAGATGTCGAAGCGCCGCGGCGACGTCGTCTTCCTCGATGAGTTCATGGACGAAGTCGGCGTCGACGCCGCCCGCTGGTACCTCGTTCGGTCGAGCCCCGAGCAGTCGATGGAGATCGACCTCGACCTGGCCCGCGAGCGAAGCGTCAAGAACCCGGTCTTCTACGTCCAGTATGCCCACGCCCGGATCGCCGGCATCCTCAGAAACGCTGAGGGCGCGTCGCCTGCCGCCGAGCCTCCGCCCGAGCTCGCCCCCGAGGAGAGGGAGCTCGTGAAGCGCCTCGCGGATTTTCCTCAGGTGGTGGCCGACGCGGTCGAGCGGAGGACTCCACATGCGATTCCGACGTACGCGATTCGCCTGGCGGACGACTTCCATCGCTTCTACCACGAGCACCGAGTCCTCGAAAGCGAGGCCGAGAGCTTTCGCCTCGGGCTCATCAGCGCGACGCAGAACGTGATCGCGCGCTCCCTCGACCTGATCGGCGTCGAGGCTCCCGAGCGCATGTAACGCGGGGACGATCGTAGGATGAGCCGGCGGATGGCCACCGGCACGCCCACGATTCCGGATCGGAACCTCGCGCTCGAGCTCGTTCGCGTCACGGAGGCGGCCTCGCTCGGCTCCGCCCGCTGGATCGGCCGGGGCGAGAAGGAGTCGGCCGACCAGGCAGCTGTCGATGCGATGCGTCACATGCTCCAGACGGTGACGATGGCGGGCGTCGTCGTCATCGGCGAGGGCGAGAAGGACGAGGCGCCGATGCTCTACAACGGCGAGGAGATCGGAAACGGCGAGCCGCCCGAAGTCGACGTCGCCGTCGACCCGCTCGAAGGGACGCGCCTGACCGCTCTCGGGCAGCCGAACGCGATCGCGGTCATAGCCGTCGCGGAGCGCGGGACGATGTTCTTTCCCGGCGCGGCCGTCTACATGGACAAGATCGCGTGCGGCGCCGAGATCGCCGCCGCTGTGGACATCACGGCCTCACCACAGGAGAACGTGCGCCGCGCCGCGGAAGCGAAGGGCGTCAAGCCGACGGACATCCGCGTCGTCGTGCTCGACCGCGAGCGGAACCAGTCCCTCATCGAGGGGCTGCGAGAAGTCGGAGCGCGAGTGCACCTGATCACCGACGGCGATGTCGCTCCTGCGATCGCCGCGGCTCGATCTGCCTCCATCATCGACCTGATGATGGGCATCGGCGGCACACCCGAGGGCGTCATCGCCGCCGCCGCCGTCACGTGCCTCGGCGGTGAAGTCCAGGGGAAGCTCTGGCCGCGAAACGACGACGAGCGCCAGGAGCTCATCACCGCCGGCTACGACCTCGATCAGGTGCTCACGACCAAGGACCTTGTTGCCGGCGAGAACATCTTTGTCGCGGCAACCGGCGTCACGGACGGGGCACTCCTGAACGGGGTCCGCTACACGAAGGACGGCGCCGTCACCGACTCCATCGTCATGCGATCGCGCTCGGGCACCGTCCGCCGCGTGGAGGCCTATCACGCCTTCGAGAAGCTCTCTCTCTTCTCCGGCCGCGAGTATCGCTAGCTCAGCCGTCCGCGCTCCGGCTGCTGCTCACCTAGGCCGCGACTGCCGCTTCCATCTCCTCGGAGTAGGAGCCAGAGCGTGCCGCCGCATTCAGGCGCGCCCGGTGGAGGTAGGCCTCCTGGGCTGCCGCGACGTTCTCTTCCTTCCCGCGCCACGCCTTGAGCGCGGGCGCCTGGAGCGCGCGGCCGTAGGAGAAGCTGAGCTCCCACGGGTGCTCGCCCAGCGCGTTCATCGCGTTCAGGTGCGCCGTGGCGAGCTCGTCGCTCTGGCCGCCCGACAGGAAGACGATCCCCGGAACGGCCGGGGGGACGGTCGCCTTCAGGCACCGGATCGTCTGCTCGGCCACCTCCTGGACGCCCGCCTGCTCCGGCGCGTCCTTCCCCGACAGGACCATGTTCGGCTTCAGGAGCATGCCCTCGAGCTCCACGCGCTGGAGGTGGAGCTCGTGAAAGACGGCATGGAGCGTCGTCTCGGTGACCTCGTAGCAGCGCTCGATCGTGTGATCCCCGTCCATGAGCACCTCGGGCTCGACGATCGGGACGAGGTTGGCTTCCTGCGAGAGGACGGCGTAACGGCCGAGTGCGTGGGCGTTGACGTGAATGGCGTACGGCGTGGGGAGGCCGTCGCCGATGTCGATCACGGCGCGCCACTTCGTGAAGCGCGCACCAAGCTCGCGGTACTCGTTCAGCCGCTCGCGGAGGCCGTCGAGGCCTTCGGTGACCGTCTCGCCCGGGGCCTTCGCCAGCGGCTTGGCCCCCGTGTCGACCTTGATCCCCGGCACGATTCCCTGGCGCTCGAGCAGCCCGGGAAAGGATGTCCTGTCCGACGCGCTCTGACGGATCGTCTCGTCGTAGAGGATGACGCCGGAGATGTACTCCGCTGCACCTTCGGTCGTGAAGAGCAGCTCGCGGTAGGCGCGACGCGTCTCTTCGGTCGACTCCACGTCGATCGACTTGAAGCGCTTTTCGATCGTGCCGGTGCTCTCGTCCGCGGCAAGAATCCCCTTACCCTCGGCGACGAGCGCCTGTGCAATCTCTGTGAGCTCGCTGGCGGCCATGGCTCTCCTCCTGTCCGCATTCGTTTCAGGAGGAGTATCCCCGCTTTGAGGATCTCCATGCTGGACCCGAAGGCACTTCCCTTGGCGGGCCAGACGGATTACGATGGCACTCTGCGAGGGGCGGCTTTGCGGCAGTCGCCCCTCGTTCTTGCGCTTGCCTACGTGAGGTAGCCCATGACCGTTGCGAGGCGGTCCTGGAAGCCCTGCGAAAGGAGCGCGAGGCTGGCGACGATCGCGGGCGAGATGACTGCGAGCACGATCGCGTACTCCGTCATCGTCTGCCCCGTCTCGTCTCGATAGTCCACGTATCGCTGCATGCGTTTACCTCCGATCCGGGCGGGCCGCACGCCGCTTCGTCGTCGAAGTGTGGCTGCTGGCCGGATTTCCGGCATCCCCCGGTAGAATGACTTGCGCGCGGACGTAGCTCAGTTGGTAGAGCATCAGCTTCCCAAGCTGAGGGTCGCCGGTTCGAACCCGGTCGTCCGCTCTCTGAAACCACTGGAAGCGGGGCGGTTTCAGGCTTTGAGCTCCGCTGATGGACTCGCCGAGAGCTCTTCATTGGCACGTAATTGGCAAGTTCGGCGCCCCGAAAACGAGAGAACCCGCAGAAGCGGGCTCCCGCACCGCATCGTTGGCGACTCGGGGTTGGGCTAACGTCCGCGCGCCTCGCGCGGGCGGCTGATAGAGCTGGCAGGTAAGGAGTAATCCGGGTCGGGTAAGCGCTCAGTCCCCATCAAATCATCAGGATGCGGAGTCTCGCCGATTCGTTCCACTTCGGCTTTCGCATCGGGCCGGATGCCTGCCTTCTCGCTCGCGTCGAGCCACTCATGGGCCGTCTCTACCGCGCGGTGTTCGTCGGCGTCCCATACGGTGAACGTCCTTCCACGCAGGCGAAAGCGGTAGCGAGCGGGCACTGGCGAATCGTAGCGAGCCGGGCACTCACCGGACCACTCCAGCGCGACCCCCAAAACTCTCAAGCCCTTACACGGAAAACCGACGAGCGTCGGATTGAGATGCTAGGCCTCTCGCTGGGCACGTTTGTCGGCCCACGGCATCAGTTCCTCAGCCGCCCGGCGGAAGCGCCCTTCATCAGAACGGCAAGACGGTCATCGCGGCAGGAGCTTCCGCCAATCGGCGCCGACGAAGGAAGCGAGATCAGCGAGGGCGTCCGGCGGCAGCTGATTCAACTGCTCGGGCTCGTCCAACGCTGAAGCGATCTCCCAGCCGACTGCGTCTTCAAGTTCTGGGAGCGTCAATCCTCGCTTGCCCTGCTCTCCCTTGAGCATCGCCGCGAGCTCGCCCAGGCTCAGCTCGTCCTCGCTTCGAAGATCGAAGAAAGCACGCAAGTCGAGCTTCAGCAGATCCGCCAAGCGAAGCAGCTGAGACCAACTGAGCGCCGTGATGATTTCGTCGTCGAACCACTCAAGATCACGGTAGGCCTCGAAGGAGATTCCGAGCTCGAACGCCAGCTCTCCCGGGTCCTGTCCACTCGCCCGGCGCGCACGAGCCAACTGCTTCGCGTACCCGGGTCCGTCGCTCAGGTCGCTTGCCACGGGAATGGTCTTGGCCGAGGGCGAGTTCCTGTAATCCGCATTCGCTAAGTAAACAGCCGGCGTGGTCTTGATTGCTCGGCAATGAGCGCCTCCGCGGCGTTTGGAGGTAAAACGTGAGAAAGTTGGACGAGTAGGACCGAGCTGATGCTCGATTGTTTTGATCGCATGCTGAGGAAGGGGAGCAGTGGGACCAGGGACCGTCGTCGAGCATGAGCAAGCGCTGGCGGACGCAGAACGCAGGCATCTGACCGTCGTCTTCTGCGATCTCGTCGAATCCACTGCGCTCAGCGAGCAGCTCGATCCCGAAGATCTGGTCGAGCTCATCGCCGCCTACCACGATGCCGCCGCCAAGGTGATCGAACGCTTTCACGGCCATGTCGCGCAGTACCAGGGCGACGGCGTGCTCGCCTACTTCGGGTATCCACATGCCCAGGGCGACGACACCGTGCACGCCGTTCGCGCCGGGCTCGAGCTCGTTCGGGCCGTCCAGGGCCTCTCAGGGCCCCAACTCGCTGGCGGCGAGGTGCGTCTCGCTGCCCGTGTCGGTATCCACACGGGAGTCGTGGTCGTGAGCGAGATGGGAGCGGGCGGGCGGCGCCATTCGCAGGCTGTTGGAGACACCGTGAACATGGCGGCCCGGCTGGAGAAGCTCGCCGACCCGGGAACGGTCGTCGTCAGCGCCGCAACCGAGCGTGTGACCCGCGGGTATTTCGTCTTCACGAGCATGGACGCCGTCACGCTCAAAGGCATCGCGGATCCCATCACGGTCTATGGCGTCGCCGACGACACGGGCATCCGGACGCGCCTCGCGCTCGCAGCGGCCACCGGCCTGACGCCGCTCGTCGGCCGGGAGCAGGAGCTGAAGACCATGGAAGAGCGCTGGCAACTTGCGCGCGAGGGGACAGGTCAGGCGGTCCTCGTTTCCGGAGAGCCCGGGATCGGCAAGTCGCGTCTCGTCCACGAGCTGGGCCGGAGAGTGGGCGACGAGGCGACTCGCCTTGTCTTCCAGGCCTCTCCGTACTACGCAAGCAGTGCGCTCCATCCAATGGTCGAGGAGCTCGAGCGAGTGTTCCTGGTCGACGGAAGGGGAGCGGACGAGAACAATCTCGCCCGCCTGACGGATGCCCTCGAGCTGCAGGGCGTCTCGGTCGAAGAGACGCGCCCTGCTCTTGCGGCGCTGCTCTCCATTGCCGAGCCTGGTGCGAGCGAGACGCCGAGGGTGGCGCCCCAGGAACAGAAGCGGCAGACGTTCGCGGCATTGACTGCCGTGATGGCAGCGGAGACCCGGCAGCGTCCCGTACTTGCCGTCTTTGAGGACGTCCATTGGGCCGACCCATCGACGCTCGAGCTCCTCGGTCTCCTGCTAGCGGAAGCGCCCGCCCTGCGGATCCTCATTGTCATGACGGCGAGGCCCGAGTTTGAGCCACCCTGGCCGGCCGACGCGACATTCGCGAGGCTGAGCCCGGCCCGCCTCGAAGAAGGGGAGGTCGACGAGCTCATGGCCGCTGTCCTGGGCGAAAGGAGCCTGCCAAGGGGCGTGCGCGCCGAGGTCGCCGAACGGGCCGCCGGTGTCCCTCTCTTCATCGAGGAGACGCTCAAGATGATCCTCGAGTCCGAGCCGGGCGACACAACGGTCATACCCGGAACCCTCCAGAACCCGCTCACTGCACGTCTCGACGGGCTCGGCGACAAGAAGGAGCTAGCCCAGCTCGCCTCCGTCGCCGCGCTCGGGGGCGAGTTCAGCTTCGAGTTGCTTCGCGCCGTGACGGATGCAGATGATGCGCGGCTGAGAGAGGGCTTGGACGAGCTCGTGCGCGCGGAGCTCTTGTACGAGCGCGGCACGCTTAACGACCCGGCGTACGTGTTCAAGCACGCTCTCATTCGAGAGGCGGCGTATGGGTCGCTCCTTCGCTCCGCGCGGAAACGCTTCCATGCCCGCATCGCCCAGGTTCTGGAGGAAATGTTTCCGGAGTGGGTCAAGAACGAGCCTGAGCTGATTGCCCAGCACCTGTCCGAGGCGGGCCGGACGCTCGACGCGATCCGCTACTGGCAGCAGGCGGGCGAACGAGCGTTGCATAGCTGGGCAACGGGGGAGGCAGCCACTCATTTCGAGCGAGGCCTCGAGCTCTTGACGTCGTTGCCCGAGGACCGGGACAGTCGGGAGCTCGAGTTGGGACTCCAGCTTGGTCGCGGGACAGCTCTCATGGCTGCGCGCGGCTACGCCGCACCCGAAGCCGAGGCGGCGTACGCGCGTGCCGAAGCTCTCAGCGCCGAGGTCGCCGATCCTTCGCGGCTCGCCCCGGCGCTCTACGGACTCGGTGCGTTCTACTCGGCCACGGGCCAGCCTCGGAAGGCCTACGAGTGTGGCCGCCGTCTGCACGCCGTCGCCGACGCCATCGGCGACCCGGACGCGCTCATCGAAGCAAACGTGATGCTCGGTATCGCGCAGTTCCTACGAGGAAATCTCGTGGCGGCCGAGCCGAGCTTCGTGCTTGTGCTCGCTCGCTGGGAGCCCGAAAAGCACCGCGACCACATCTTCGCCTACGGGCAAGAGCCCGGCGTGGTGAGCCTGACGATGACCGCGCTCACTCGCGGATGGCTCGGTCGCCTCGACGAGGCGCTCGAGTTTGCGCGTGAGGCCGAGCTGAGGGGCCGCGAAGTCGCACACCCGCTCACCTTCGCGTACACGCTTGCCGGCATCGGCATCCTGTACCAGCTGGTCGGCGACGTCGATCGGGCCGAGGGCACAGCCCGAGAGCTCGTGACCGTGGCGAGCGAGCACGCACTTCCTCTGTGGCTCGCATGGGGACGGACCATGTGCGGCTGGGCGCTCCTCGAGCGCGGACGGGCCGAGGAAGGGATGGCGGAGATCACGGTCGGCATGGCGAGTGCCCAGGTCGCTCATTCCTCGGTGATGAAGATCCACTTCCTGAGCCAGCTCGCTGAGGCGTTCGGCAGGCTTGGGTACGTCAGCGAGGGAGTCACCATGATCGAGGAAGGGTTCGCAGATCTCGAGCCGACGGACGAGCGAGTGTCCGAGGCGGAGCTCCACCGTTCGCGCGGGCTGCTCCATCTCGCCGTCGAGGGCGAATCGCTCGCGGCCGAGGCGTGCTTCCGGCAAGGGATCGAGGTGGCTCGTGGGCAGCAGGCGCTCCTGCTCGAGCTGCGCTCGGCCACGGCCCTCGCCGAGCTCCTGGCCGGAGAGGAGCGAGCCGGGGAGGCGCGGCTACTCCTGGAAGACGTGACCGGTCGCTTCACACAGGGGCTTGAAACCAAAGTGGTTCGGAATGCGACCGATCTGCTCGAGCGGATCGGCGGCGCAAGCGGCTAGCCCACGCGAGGTCCCGAGAGACCTTTATAAGCTCCGCCAAATGGTTCCCGAGGCCACGCTCGAGCAGAAAGACGGCGGGCTTGTTCCTGGCGGGGAGGGATGGTTCGTCATGAACGCCCGGGACGCCCGCTGGAAGCGTGCCGACGGACGAGGGGCTCAGGTCTCCTTCGATGGGTGGCCGGACGGATATTTCCCGCAGGTCGGAATCGCTCTCTTCGTGCTCGGGCCCGGTGAGCCGATCGGGATGTACCACTGGGAAGCCGACCAGGAGGACTTTCTTGTGCTCTCTGGCGAGGCGCTCCTGCTCATCGAAGGTGACGAGCGGACGTTACGCCAGTGGGACTTCGTCCACTGTCCCCCGGGCGCGAAGCACATCATTCTCGGCGCCGGAGACGGGCCTTGCGCCGTGCTCGCCCTCGGCGCGCGGGAGCATCAGGACACCGACGAGTGGGGCGGCTACACCGTGGACGAGGCTGCGCTCCGCCACGGCGCCGGCGTCGAGCAGGAGACGACTGAAGCTGAGGAGGCATACGCGGCGCTTCCAACCCGCGAGCCGACGGCATACCAGGACGGGTGGCTTCCCGGACCTGGCCGGTGAGAACCCCTCCGTCGGGTGACGCCGGGGTGCTCGGGGTGCGGGAAAATTAGTGGTCCAGTCTCTGTCGGCGCCTTTCGCATCCTGATCAGCCCCTCCGAGCTCGCCCCCGAGCTCGGGGAGGCGCTCAGCCGCTCAGGCTGCCGCGTGCAGGACATCGGTGAGGCCGCTCTCCTCGTCCAGGTGCCGGCGCCCACGCGCGAGCAGGCCGAGCGTGAGCTTCGTCTCTACGTGGCGAGCTGGCTTGCCCGAAACGAGGGCGCTGAGGTCGACATCGAGTCCGAGTCCGACTAGGCGCTCTGGGCGGCGACATGCGCCGCGCCCCCGACGTCCTCGGCGAGGAACGCGGCGACGACGGTTGGGTCGAACTGGGTCCCCGCGCACTGGTCGAGCTCCGCGAGCGCCTGGGCGGGGGAGAGCCTTGTCCCGTAGACGCGCTCGGTCGTCATGGCATCGAAAGCATCCGCCACGAAGATGATCCGGGCTCCGAGCGGGATCCTCTCGCCCCCCAGCCCTTCGGGGTAGCCCTTGCCGTCCCAGCGCTCATGGTGGTGCAGGACCCAGGACGCGATCGGCTCGACTCCGAGCGACTGCAGCATGCGGAAGCCGATCTGCGGGTGACGCTCGAGGACGAGCCGCTCCGAGTCGGAGAGCGCACCCGGTTTTCGCAGGATCTCCTCGGGGATCGCAAGCTTGCCGAGATCGTGCAGCCGCCCGGCAAGACGGACGAGCTGGATGTCCTCGGAGGAGAGCCCGAGGCGGGTCGCGATCTCTGCGGCCAACTCGCCGACCGCGTGCGAATGGCTGCCCGTATAGGCATCCCGCGCGTCCACCGCGTACGCGAGCGTCGCCGCGGCGCGGAGGCGCGCTTCGCGGTCGGGCCCCTCGGCGAGCTTGTGGAGCTCTGCGATGTCGACCGTGTCGGGATGGAAAAGGCGCGCCCTACCTTTGCCGGCATTCTTCGCCTCGTAAAGGGCCTTGTCCGCTGCCTGGACGAGATCCCCCCGGTTAGACGCGTGCCGGGGGTAGGTCGCGACCCCGGCTGACACGCTCGTCTTCAGACCGGGCTCGAGCTCGGTTTCAGTCACGCGCTTCACGATCTTCTCGGCCGCTGTGATGGCGTCCCTCTCCTCGATGCCGGTCATGAGCAGGGCGAACTCGTCGCCGCCGATTCGGAACGCTTCCTCGCTCTGCCGGAGCTCGCCCGCCAGGCATGCGAGTACGCGGTCTCCGACCGGGTGCCCGCGAATGTCGTTGATCTGCTTGAAGTCGTCGATGTCCAGGAGGCAGAGGCTCACGGCGGTCCCGACCTCGTCGGCCTCGGCGAGCACCGAGTCGAGCCGGTCGTGGAAGTGGCCGTGGTTCCCGACGCCCGTGAGCGGGTCGATCGATGCGAGCCGCATCGCCTCGACGGCGCGGTGGACCGAGCGCTGGTACAGCGCGATCGCAATCAGCGGTCCGGTCAGCGCCCCCGCGAGGAAGGGCGAGCGTTGCCAGATCACGGCAAGCATGAGAGTGACCGATGCCATGATCACGAAGGGAACCACTGTCCACCGCACGTAGCCGTAGGCGACGTGCGCATAGCGCTCGCGGCCACTTCTTGCGACGACTGCCGCCAGGAGCCCGATGTTCACGAGGTAAAACGCGAGCGAGCCGAGACCCGCTTCCATGATGAGCCCTTGCAGGCCGTCGAACGGCACGATCGAGGTTGCTCCTCCCGCGGCGGCCGCGGCAAGTGCGTAAAGGGCCGTGTTGTAGACGACCCGGCTGGGCGCCTGACGGCGCCTGATGCTCTCGACGAGCAGCATCGTCGTGAAAGCGAGCACTGTCGCGGCAGACCAGTCGTAGATGACTGCCGTTCCGACGATGAAGACGTTGGCGAGAGACGTCTCGCTCTTGTCCTGGTACACGTCCTCGATCGGGACCGGAAACGCCTCGACGAAAGCCGCGGCTGCAAAGAGTGCGAGCAGGCCGACGAGATCCCCGAGTGTCAGGTGCCGAGCGGGCAAATACCACCGTGGCCGCGATCGCGACGCCGGCTCCGGCGATCGCGACCGGAGCCACGATCGGCAGGAGCCAGATCGTCTCCCGGGGAACTCCGCGAAGAAGCGGCCTTAGCGGCATGGGCCTGCTCGCTCTGCCCCTACGTCCAAGTCCAGCCGTCGAGCTCTCCGCCCACAACCGCGATCAGCACGGTGACGAGCAGGATGAGAATGCGTGTGCGATTCCCGTGGAGCATGTCATTACCCCCTTGTCCGGCCGGGGGCCGCTCCCGGACAATTGTCGAGCAAGGACAAGTATTGCACCCGGTTGGGACGCCGCGGCATCCCTCGAACTGGTGATTGGAGCGGCCTACGGCCAGCGCCACCCCCGCACGGCACCGTCGAGAAGTGCGATCACGGGGAGCACGGTCAAGGAGAGGCGGAGCATCCAGGTGCGGTACGGCATGACATTCCCTTCGGAGCGGTTTAAGGCAATTCCTGGGGATCGGCACGCCCATGCCTTGTGGCAATCCCCCGGAAATGGCCCAGGAAGGCCCGAAAGGGTGAATTCGCGGCCAGCTCTGAATGGGCCCTACGATCGCCGGATGGCAGTCGCGACCCCGCCTGCAGCGCCCACCGGCCTTCCGCGCCGCCTGCTTGACCGAACTCCCGCGCCGCTCCTCGTGATCGGCGCCGCCCTGTCCGTTCAATGTGGCGCTGCGCTCGCGACGACGCTCTTCGAGGAGGCGGGCGCGCTCGGCGCCGTCTGGCTGCGGCAGGCGTTCGGCGCGGCGATCCTCATCGCCCTGAGCCGGGGCGCCCTCCGACGCCTGCGGGGGCGCCCGCTCGCGCCGGTGCTTGCGCTCGGCGGGATTCTCGCGCTCATGAACTCGCTCTTCTACCTGTCCATCGACCGGATTCCGCTCGGGGTCGCCGTCACCGCCGAGTTCCTGGGGCCGCTCCTCGTCGCAGCGCTCGGATCGCGTCGCGTGGAGGACTTCCTCTGGGTAGCGCTCGCGGGCGCAGGCGTGGCCCTCCTGGGTAGCCCGAGCGTCGACGTCGACCAGGTCGGGCTTCTGCTCGCGCTCGGGGCCGGCGGCTGCTGGGCTCTTTACATCGTGGTCGGGAAGCGACTGACGGCGACCTGGCCGCTGTTGGACGGGCTGACAGTCGCGATGCTGGTCGCTGCCATCCTGATTGCGCCCCTCGGGGTCGCCAGCGCTCGGGGTGACCTCCTGGATCCGTCGCTGCTCGGGGTTGGGGTCGCCGTCGCTTTTCTGGCCTCGGTCGTCCCGTATCTCCTGGAGCTGAGCGCCCTGCGACGCATTCGTATGTCTGCGTTCGGGATCCTGATGAGCCTCGAGCCCGCTGCCGCGGCGCTCGCGGGGGCCCTGATTCTCTCGCAGCGGCTCAGTCTGCTCGAGTCGGTGGCTATCGTGCTCGTGATCGTGGCTTCCATCGGGGCCAACTGGCGTGCGGGGACCGTGCCTCCACCCGCCTGATTAGCCTGACCTGCGTCCGGGCACGTAAAGACCATGGCAACCGAGCTATCTCTACAAGCGCAGATCGAAGCGCTCGTCGACCGGGGAGAGGAGCAGGGATGCCTCCATATCTCCGAGGTCCAGCAGTTCGTGCAACTGCATGAGCTCGACGAGGCAGGGGTGGAGGCGCTCTACGACCTCATCGAGTCCCGCGGCATCGAGGTCACGGACGACTGCGCCCGCGAGGAGAGCGTCCCCGCGGCGTATCTGAACGGCGACCTCGCCACTGCGACGACCGACGCGCTCCAGCTCTTCCTGAACGAGGTCGGGCGTCATCCGCTTCTGACCGCGCTCGAGGAGGTGGAGCTTGCGAAGCAGATCGAGCGCGGCGACAAGGCAGCGAAGGAACGGATGATCAACTCCAACCTGCGGCTGGTGGTCTCGATCGCCAAGAAGTACCAGGGCCACGGCCTGTCGCTGCTCGACCTGATCCAGGAAGGCATCATCGGCCTGATCAGGGCCGTCGAGAAATTCGACTGGCGGCGGGGATACAAGTTCTCCACCTACGCGACCTGGTGGATCCGCCAGGCCGTGCAGCGCGGCGTCGCGAACAAGGCGCGCACCATCCGGATCCCGGTGCACATCGTCGAGCGGGAGCAGAAGATCTCGCGCGCGGAGCGGGAGCTCTGGGCGAAGCTGGAGCGCGAGCCGACCGACAGGGAGATCGCGAAAGCGACGAAGCTGCCGGTGAAGCAGGTGCGCGAGGCGCGGGAGGCGGCCCGCGTCGTCGCGAGCCTCGACAAGCCGGTGGGCGAGGGGAACGACACGTCGTTCGGCGACCTCGTCGCGGGCGAGTCGCCCGAGCCGTCGGAGGAAGTGCATGTGAGCCTCGGAGAGCAGGCGCTCCGGCGCGCTGTGAAGGGGCTTCCGGAGACGGAGCGTGAGGTGATCAAGCTCCGCTATGGCATGAACGGCGATGCGGGGCCGGTGTCGCTCGAGGAGATTGGCCGCAGGCTCGGCGTCACCCGCGAGCGCGTGCGGCAGATCGAGGCGCGGGCGCTGGAGCGGCTGTCCGAGCTCAGGGAGCTCGAGTCGTTGCGCGACGCCGCCTAGAGCCAGTCCGCCGCCGCACGCTATCGAACATATGTTCTATAGTGCCTGCAATGGCGCGGGCGCAGTACCTCGAGGAGGAGTGCAAGAACGCGTTGAACCGCGTGCACGAGTCGAGCCGCGTTCCCTTTCGGTGGACCGTGAATCCGTATCGGGGCTGCACGCACAGCTGCCACTACTGCTTCGCACGCGCATACCACGCCTACCTCGACCTCGGGATCGGCGAGGACTTCTCTTCCAAGATCGTCGTGAAGGTCAACGTCGCCGAAGCTCTCCGGCGCAACCTGGCATCGCCACGCTGGGAGGGCGAGACGATCGCGATGGGGACCGCAACCGATCCGTATCAGCACTGCGAGGGGCGGTACAGGCTGACGCGCGGCGTCCTCGAGGCGTTGGCGGACTTTCAGAACCCGCTCTCGATGCTCACGAAGTCCACGCTCGTCCTGCGTGACCTCGACGTGTACCGGCGTCTGAACGACGTTGCAGGCCTCAGCGTCTCGATGAGCGTAGGCATGCTCGACGAGGCAGTGCGGCGCGTGGTGGAGCCCGGAACACCCCCTGGGCACAAACGGCTCGAGATTCTGGGGCGCTTCGCCGACGCGGGCATCCGAACCGGCGTCCTCGTCGCGCCGATCCTTCCCGGCCTGACCGACGACGAGGAGCACCTGGACGAGGTGATAGCTGCGTGTGCGGCGGCGGGCGTGCAGTGGGCGACGCCCATCGTCCTCCATGTTCGTCCCTCGATTCGCGAGCACTTCATGCCGTGGATGGAGCGCATGTATCCGTGGCTCTACCCACGCTACGTCGAGCTCTACGGGCGGCGGGCATACGCCCCGAAGGCGTACCAGCAGGAGGTCTCGGAGCGTTTCGCTCGCCTGCGGCTCCGGCATGGCCTGGGCTCGACCAGCAGGAGAGAGACGAGGCCGCGGCCGGACTCACGCGCCGACCGCCAGCTCGCCCTCGCGGTGTAGCAGGCGGCCGTACCGGCCACAATGCGTGCGTGCCGCTTCGCATCGAAGACTATGGGCTGATCGGCGACACGCAGACCGCAGCCCTGGTCGGGCGGGATGGGTCGATCGACTGGCTCTGCATGCCCCGGTTCGACTCGGGAGCGTTTTTCGCAGCGCTCCTCGGGCGGCCGGCGCACGGCCGCTGGCTCGTCGCACCGAAAGGCGAGGCTCGGCCCGCGGGAAGGCGCTACCGGGACGGCACGCTCATCCTGGAGACGGACTTCGAGACGGACGAGGGAGCCGTCCGCGTCATCGACTTCATGCCGCCACGCCAGCGCGACCCCGACGTCGTCCGGATCGTGGAAGGGCTGAGGGGTCGTGTCGAGATGCAAATGGAGCTCATCGTCCGCTTCGACTACGGCTCCATCGTCCCCTGGGTGCGTCGGGTCGAGGAGTCGACGTCGTATATCGCCGGGCCAGACGGTCTTTGCTTGCGGACGCCAGTCGAGACGCGGGGAGAAGACCTGTCGACCGTTGCAGACTTCGCGGTGTCGGAGGGGGAGCAGGTGCCGTTCGTCCTGACCTGGTACCCCTCGAACGAGCCGCTGCCCCGCGAGATCGAGCCGGGGAGAGCCCTCGTCGAGACGCAGGCCTGGTGGCGGCAATGGGGCGACGGGTGTAGCTACGAAGGCCCCTGGCGCGACGAGGTTCTCCGCTCTCTGATCGTCCTGAAAGCACTCACCTACGAGCCGACGGGGGGCATCGTCGCGGCCCCGACCACCTCGCTGCCGGAGTTCCTCGGCGGCGTCCGGAACTGGGACTACCGCTATTGCTGGCTCAGAGACGCGGCCTTCACCCTCGACGCACTCCTGGAGGCTGGATTCACGGGCGAGGCAGAGGCCTGGCGCGACTGGCTCCTGCGAGCGATCGCCGGTGATCCGGCCGATCTCCAGATCATGTACGGGGTCGCCGGCGAGCGGCGCCTGTCCGAGTTCGAGGTGACCTGGCTCCCCGGCTACCTGGGCTCGAAGCCGGTCCGGATCGGAAACGCCGCCTCCGACCAGAAGCAGCTCGACGTCTACGGCGAGGTCATGGACGCGCTCTACCACGCCGAGGAGCTCGGTCTCGAGGCGGAATCGAGGGCCTGGGCGATCCAGAAGAAGCTGCTCGACCACTTGGAGTCGGAGTGGCGGGAGCCGGACAACGGGATCTGGGAGGTGCGCGGCCCCCGCCGCCACTTCACGCACTCGAAGGTGATGGCCTGGGTGGCCGCCGACCGGGCAGCGCGTGCGGTGCACAGTCACGCCGACGGGTCGGTGGACCGCTGGCGGCGCCTGCGCCAGGAAATCCACGAGGAGGTCCTGCGGCAGGGATTCGACCCGGAACTGAACTCGTTCGTCCAGTTCTACGGTGCGAAGAAGCTCGACGCGAGCCTCTTGCTCATGCCCCTGGTCGGGTTCCTGCCCCCGTCCGACGAGCGCGTGCGGGGGACGGTCGAGGCGATCGAGAGGGATCTCTGCGAGAACGGCTTCGTGATGCGCTACCGGCACGACGAGGAGACAGCTCGCGTCGACGGGCTCCCGCCGGGAGAAGGAGCGTTCCTTCCGTGCACATTCTGGCTGGCCGACAACCTGAACCTGATCGGGCGGCACGACGACGCGGTGGCGCTCTTCGACCGGCTACTCGGGCTTCGAAACGACGTCGGCCTCATCTCGGAGGAGTACGACTCGGAGAACGAGCTCCTCGTCGGAAACTTTCCGCAGGCGTTCACCCACGTCGAGCTCGTCAACACCGCGATGAATCTCTCCCAGTCGGAGGATCGCCCCCTGGCCCGGTGGGAGCGCTTTCGCCAGCTTGGCGCGAAGCGGAATTGACCGGGCGGCGGGCTCGTCTTCCCCTGTTTTGGCGTTTTGTCGCCGGGTAGGGGAAATCGAGCGACCAAAGGAGCAGAACATGGAACACGTCAGAGATGTCATGACGCAGAACCCGACTAGCTGCGATCCCTCGGCCACCGTTGTCGTTGCCTCGAAGGTGATGGCGAAGGAGGACGTCGGCTCGGTCCCGGTGGTCAAGGACGGCCGGCTCGCCGGCGTCGTCACCGACCGCGACATCGTCGTGCGGGTACTCGCTGAGGGCCGCGATCCCAACTCGACTACGGTCGGGGAGATCGCGTCCAGCGACCTCGAAACCGTCTCGCCGGACGACGACCTCAACACGGCGCTGCGGAAGATGGCGTCGAGCAAGGTCCGCCGGCTTCCGGTCGTCGATGGCGACGAGCTCGTTGGCATCGTCGCGCAGGCCGACGTGGCACGCCAGGGAAACGATTCAAAGACCGGACAGGTCGTCGAGGAGATCTCGAAGTAGTCCTAGTCCGAGTACCACCAGCATCGACGAAGGGCGGCTCCGGCCGCCCTTCGTCGTTCTACGGTGTTCGCCGCGTCCAGAGGACGGCGGCGAGGACGACGCTCAAGGTCGAGACGACGAGTCCGACGATCCACGCAGCGACCTCCTGCGTGCCGAGGATCGCCGCGAGCGCGGTTCCGACTCCGATGACCCCGAGGGTCATGGCGACACGGACGGTGACTCGCTCCACGGCGCGTGTACGGTCGTGCACGCCCGCCGATGCGTCGCGCTCGCTCTTGCGTCCGAACCGGGCCACGAAACCGACTCTATCCGGTGGGGATGACGGTCCTAGGTGGCCAGGATTAGACCCGTGAACCGAGGAGAATCGCCCGAATCGCCTGGTGGCTCTCCTCGTTCGGTGACTCGGAGATCACCGTCGCGGGACGCTCGAAGCGGTCGAGAGCCTCGCGCAGCGGCTCCGCGCGAAGCGTTCCCTCCCCGTAGGGCAGATGCTTCGTCTCGTTCCTGTTCGCGTACTGGATCGCCGAGAAGTGGATATGGAACGACGCCTCGGGCTCGAGCAGCTCGTCGGCCGCTCCGAGCACCGACGCAAAGGTGTCTGGATCGGTAAAGGCCCCGTCGGTGACGGCGTGCAGGTGTGCGAAGTCGATCACGGGGCGAACCCAGTCGAGGCGCGCCGCGAGCCAGAAGACGTCCTCTGCAGTCCCCAGCTCCCGCACGCGGCCCATCACCTCGACTCCGAACGGGACCGTTCGCCCCTTGGCCACGAGCCGCTCGCGAAGCTCGGCGAGCTGCTCGGCGACGGACTCGAGCGCCTCCTCGCGCGTCCGTCCGAGCAGAAAGCCCGGATGGATGACGACGACCTGGGCCCCGGAGGCCATCGCGATGCCGGCCGAGTGGTCGAGCATCCCCGTGGCCCTCTTGTGCTTCATGTCCCGCTCTAGATGGCCCAGAAAGGCGGGAATCGGGGCGTGAACCGAGAGCGTGATGCCTTCGGCCGCCGCCAGCTTGCCGAACTCCGCCGCCCAGTTCTTGTCCATCCAGAAGCCGCTTGCGAAATCGATCTCGCAGGCCGAATAGCCGCGTTCTGTGAGCAGCTCGACGGCTGCCGCCGGACTCTCCCGGGTCGGGACCCGCGCCGGCCCGATGCTGATCGTCGACACGCATGGAGACTAGAGGCTCGACCAACCCTCGAGCGCCCGGGCAGAACGCCGTCCGATGCGCTTACTACTTTTTCTGCATGGGAAAGCGACCCACCCGCATCGAGCTCCTCGAGCTGGACATCGACGTTCGCCTCGCCGACCTCTGGTGTGAGGCGAGCGACGTCTCGGAGTGGAACCTCGAGGTCGTCGCCGCGTTCATGCGCGCCGCGTACGGCAAGGGGTACTGCGACGCTCTGACCGAGGATGCTCCGGGCTCGCTCTGCCGCGACCATGGGTACCGGATCCCCTTCCGGAGCCCCGTGACCGCGCCAGAACAGCACTAGCGGACTAAGCGTCTTGGGAGCCGCTAACTGAGCCGAAGAACGCCTGCACGGAGCTAGACTCGACGTGTGGCCCGGAGGCGGAGTCCCGCGCGGCTGATCATCGCGCTCTCGGTAGCGGCCGTTCTGGCTGTCTTCCTGCTCTATACGAGCTTCGCAGGGGGCTCGACGCCTTCGCTTCGCCCGAGCCAGCTCGCTGACCACCCCGGCAAGGTGAGCCTGGCGGGCAAGGTGGTCGGGCCGGTTCACGGGGACGGGCGGGAGGAGCCGAAGACCTTCACGCTCCGCGATATCGAGGGAAGCGCGACGGTGCCGGTCACCTACTCAGGCTCGGTGCCCGACCTCTTCAAGGTCGGCAGGGACGTCTATCTGCGGGGTGAGCTTCGGAACGGCGTCTTCGTCGCCGAGCGGGACTCGCTCGTCACGAAATGCCCCTCGAAGTACGCCGCCAAGTCCTGAGGAGCAGATGCCGCTCCTAGGTCGGGCCGCCCTCCTCGTCGCTCTCGGGCTCGTTCTCTACGCCACCCTTGCGGGTGCCTATGCGGCGTGGCGGGGACGCCGACGGCTCCTGGAGTCGGCTCGCAATGCCTTCCTGGCCTCCTTCGGAGCCGCTGCGGTCGCCGGTCTTGTCTTGGTCGCCGCCCTGGCCCGCCACGACTTCTCCTTCGCCTACGTCGCCGACCACACGAGCCGCGAGCTCCCGCTCGGCTATGCGCTCGCGGCTTTCTGGGGCGGCCAGGAGGGCTCGCTGCTCCTGTGGTTCCTCGTCTTGACCGGGCTCGTCTCGGCCGCGCTCGCGCTGAACCCCCGACTCACCCGCGAGGTCCTGCCCTGGACGGTCCCGATTGCGGCCGGCATCGCCTCGTTCTTCGCGTTGCTCCTCTGCTTCGTCGCGTCACCGTTCGTGACCCAGGCCGCGCCCGCGGACGGCGCCGGGCTGAACCCGAGCCTCCAGAACCCGTACATGCTGGCGCACCCGCCGCTCCTCTATCTGGGCTATGTGGGGCTAACGGTGCCGTTTGCGTTCGCGATGGCAGCGCTTGCCTCGGGCCGCGCGGACGAGCGCTGGATCGTGGCGACTCGGCGGTGGACGCTTGCCGCTTGGACGTTTCTGGGCGTTGCAATCCTGCTCGGCGCGAAGTGGGCCTACGAGGAGGTGGGGTGGGGCGGCTGGTACGCGTGGGACCCGGTCGAGAACGCCGCCCTGATGCCATGGCTCGTCGCGACCGCGTTCCTCCACTCGGTGATGATCCAGGAAAAGAAGAACATGCTCCGCGTCTGGAACTCGGTGCTCATCGCGCTCGCTTTCGGGCTATCGATCTTCGGCACCTTTCTGACCCGGAGCGGCGTCCTGAACTCGATTCACAGCTTCACGGAGTCGTCGATCGGCCCCTGGTTCATCGGGTTCCTCGCGCTCGTCGCGGCCGGCTCGGCGGGACTGATCATCTGGCGGCTGCCACTTCTGCGGTCCCGGACGAAGCTCGAGTCGCTCGTGTCGCGCGAGGCGGCCTTCCTCTACAACAACCTGTTCCTCGTTGCGCTGGCCCTGACCGTTCTCTGGGGAGTCGTCTATCCGCTGGTCTCGGAGGCGGTCCGGGGCGTGGCGGTGACCGTCGGAGCGCCCTACTACAACTTTTTCGCAGTCGCTTTCGGACTCCCGGTCATCCTCCTGATGGGCATCGGACCGCTGGTGGCGTGGCGGCGGGCATCGCTTCGCTCGCTCGCCGCGCAGCTCGCGTGGCCTGCGGGCGTCGCGCTCGCGGCGGGAACGATCCTCGTTCTGGCCGGTGCCGGATCGAGTCCGGCCGGCCTCGTCGGCTACACCTTCGCCGCCTTCGCCCTGACGACGATCGTGCAGGAGTTCGCGCGCGGCACGCGAGCACGAAAGGCTCTCGGCGCCTCGAGCTGGCCGTCGGCTTTCTCCCAACTCGTGGGGCGAAACCGCCGCCGCTACGGCGGGTACGTCGTGCATGCGGCGATCGTGCTGCTGCTCCTCGGCGCCGTCGGGATCGGCGGCTTCGGGACGACGCGCGAGGCCAGGCTCGCGCCGGGTAGCTCGATGGAGGCAGGGGATTACCGGCTCG
Organism: uncultured Actinomycetes bacterium; assembly: GCA_963722715.1. Lineage (GTDB taxonomy): Bacteria > Actinomycetota > Thermoleophilia > Gaiellales > Gaiellaceae > DASQGA01. The sequence goes on from CAVROA010000021.1 coordinate 29,296, forward strand.
AGCTCCTTGGAACCTCGCAGACGCGCGCCGCGAACGCGCAGGAGATCCGGGCCAGGCTCGCGGTCTCCCGGGACGGGGAGAGCGTCGGGACCCTGGCGGCGGGCAAGAATCGCTATTTCGCCGAACAGCAGACCTCGAACGAGGTCGCGATCCGCTCCGACCTGCTCCGGGCGGAGGACCTCTTCGTGATCGCGGACCAGTTCAATGCAGACGGTTCCGTCTATCTGAAGGTGCTCGTGAACCCGCTCGTGAACCTGATCTGGCTCGCCGGACTCGTGTTCCTGCTTGGATCGTTCATCGCCATGTGGCCGGACGCGCGGGAGCAGCGACGGCTCGCCGGCCGCTTCGCCGAGGCCGAAGCTCGGGCACCGTCGCCGACGCCGGCCTGATGGTTGATCGACAATCACCGCACCCACGGATGGCGGCCCAGACTCGGCGCCAGGTCACACCCTCGCCCTTGCCAAGGCTTCTAGCCTTGCCTGCGGACGATGGCGCACCCTGGCTTGGTCTGGCCCGTCCCCGCGGGCGCGCCAATTACCGACCAACCATCTGATGGAGACTCTGGCCCTTGCTCTGGCGGCCGTGCTCGCTCTCGGCTGCGTCCTCTTCGTGGCTCGGCCCTTCCTGCGGGAGCCCGAGGCCGTCGACGACCGGATCCGGGTCGCCGGCACGGGCGAGCAGGAGCGGATCCGCCTCGAGGAGGAGCGGGACCGTGCCCTCGCTGCGCTCAAGGAGCTCGAATTCGACCATCGGACGGGGAAGATCTCGGACGTGGACTACCGCGAGTCGGTGGGGCCGCTTCGCGTGCAGGTTGCCCAGGCGCTCCGGG
>CAVROA010000022.1:0-102124 GCA_963722715.1 uncultured Actinomycetes bacterium
TGGACCTATTCGCGTCGAACAGCCGCCGTTCGAGCCGTCCCGCTTCGGCCCGATGATGCCTATTCGAGTCCCCGTGCCTCCCGGCGCTCGATGATCTTCCCGATCACGAGCAGTACGACCGCGATGAGCAAGAACATGCCGAGGAACCCCCAGGCGTATAGCGCCCGGCTGAAGATCAGCATCAGAATCAGGCCGGCAATCGCAACAGCGATAGCGATGCCCGCCAGCCGAGCGTAGAAGCGGAAGCCGAGTCCCTCCTCCATCTGCCAGCGCGAGTATGGACTAACGCGGGTTTCGTGTCTACTACGCCGTCACACGCTCGGCCCAGGTTCCTGGACCTCCCCGCGACGTCAAGTCGGCCGCTTCCCCGGCTCGAGGTGAAAGGACTGCGGGGCTTCCGAAGAAGCCCCGCTCTGGAGGGGAGATGGTCGTTGGTTAGAGCGTGAAGGCGGTTCGATTGTCGATCGGCGTCGAACTCGTCTTCAGTACGAAGGTTCTACCCGGACCCCTCGCAAAGCAAGGTTTTACCGGCCCTGAGGGCGTCGATTTCACTCGACGCCTAGGTGCGTTCGAGCAGGCGAACGGCGGCCTCTCGGTTTTGCACGCCGAGCTTCTTCGTGATCGACGCCACGTGATCACGGACGGTCGTCCTCGAGATGAAGAGCTTCCGTGCCACTTCGGCCGTGCTGAGCTTGAGCCGCAGGAGCTCGAGAACCTGCCACTCTCGGCTCGTCAGATGATTGAACGGGGGCTCGGCCACCGGCGTGCGCCGGTGCGGAGCGCTGTCGCGAAACTCGACGATCATTCTCGTGACGAGAGGAGCCGACAGCGAGGCCTCCCCTTGATGCACGTTCATGAGCATGTCGGGGATGAGGCCTTCGTCCGTGTCCTTCAAGAGGTAGCCGTGGGCGCCCGATCGGAGGGCCGCGAAGAGGTCACGGTCGTCCCGGGAGACGGTGAGCATGACGACCTTGGTCGTCGGGAGGCGGGAAGCGATCTCCCAGCACGCGGCGACGCCGCTTCCCGGCATGTTTACGTCGAGGAGGCACAGATCCGGCTGGCTGGCGCAGGCCGCGTCGACCGCTGCGGCGGAATCGGCGGCCTGGGCGCAGACGTCGAACCGGCCGTCCTCGGTCAGCAAGGCGGCCAGGTCGGCTCTGGTCGGTGCGTGATCGTCAGCGATAAGGATGCGAACGGGCTCACTCACGCGACAAGCACCTCGATCGTCGTACCCTCGCCGAGCCGTGACTCGCAGCGAAACTCCGCGCCGACCGATGCGGCCCGTTCCCGCATCGCAATGAGCCCGAAGCCGGCGCTGACCAAGCGAAGCCTGTCCGGGTCGAATCCGACGCCGTCGTCGGTGACCTCGAGGCGGACCCCGTTGCCGTTCGTCAGCCGGACCAGAACGCGGTCGGCATGTGCATGGCGCACCGCGTTGATGACGGCCTCGGACGCTATGCGCACGAGCGCCTCCTGGGCGACGTCCGGAACCTGAGCGGTCTCGAGATCGAGGGCGACATCCGCCCGGTGATTCCGCGCAACTTCGGACACGGCTCGGGCAACGGCTTCGTCGAGGGCCAGATCGGGCGGGAGCGTCAACGCTGCGAGCGCACGGCGAGACTCGACAAGGGCTCGCTCGGCGGTCGCAGCGATCTCACGTCCCGCCTCGTGGGTGGCGGCGAGACGCCGGCCCTTACGCACAAGGAGCGCAAGCTCCTGTGCGAGCCCGTCGTGTAGCTCACGAGCGAGGCGGCGACGTTCCTCGAGGACAGCGGCCTGCGCGAAGCTCTGCCAGTACCGTCCGATCTCGCGGATGACGGCGAGGAGTATGAGCAAGTAGAAGAGCAGGCGGAAGGCATCTCCGATGTACACCCATTCCGAATAGAAGGACGGGTAGAGGAAGTAGTTGAGCCTCGCAAAGGCCGCGGTCACCGATGCGAGGGCGAGTGCGCGCGTGAAGCCGTCGCCCAGACGCTCGGCGAGCCGGACAAACCCGACGGCCGCAACGGCGTAGGCAACCATGGCGCCCAGCTGAAGGCCCAGGATGACCGGATGACCGATGAGCTTCGGCGACGTGGAGTCCCCCGAGGGCATCTGCAGCTCGACACCCCATGGAAGCCGAGAGTGAAGGAGCGCCGTGATCGCCGCGACGCCGAGGATGAGCGCCGGGAGTGCGACGATCCCCCAGAGCGCACGCCTCGGGAGCTTTTTCTCGGCGAAGAAGGGAGCGAATGCGAAGACCGCCGCTCCGAGACACCCGCCGATGACCGCAGACCAGGTCGAAAACCTCCCCGGCGGGCTATCCGACACCAATGCGGGGACAGCCGAGAAGAACAGGTTGGAGAGCGCGAGAATGCCGAGCCCCAACGCAAGCAGCAGGTCGCTCGCGCTCCCGCGCACGAGAAAGCGCCCGAAAGCCAGGTCGGCAGCCAGAAAGGCGACGACCGCCGCAACGCACTCGAGGGCGACGCGGAAGTCGGGATCGTGGTACGCGAAGCTGATGTCTGGGTCGAGGGCGATGAACGCCGTCAAAATGGCGAACCCGACCGTCGTGACGGCGAGGAGAACGGTCGGTCGCAGGCCGACGGCTGCCTGAGCTCTCCAGCGAGGCACGGGCGGTCCGGCTGGCGGGTGGTTGGTATCCACCAGGTATATCGTCATCCCGCGGGAGCTTTTAAGACCTCGCCGGAAGGGCGGTCCAAGCGGGACGAAATGCCAGTTTCCGGCCCTCGAGCCTCACGCGGCGAGCGTCAGGTGCCGGTTGGCTCTAGGCGCCCCTAGAGGCTGTCGGAGTCGACCGCGACCTCGTACAGCTCCACGGACGTACGAGCGCCCGAACCGCCGGGCGGCGACTGGCTGTTCATGAAGCCGTCAACCTTGCGCAAGTCGTCCTCGGTTTCGCAGAATTGGATGGCCGCGCCGCGACCGTTTTCGCGGTCGACGAGCATCAGCGCGCGCGTCATCGGCGGCCCGTCCGCAGCTGCCTTTCCGGCCGCGATCCGCTCGCGGATGGCGTTGATCCGCTCGTCCCAGTTGCCCTCTGTCCCTTCGAACCTTGCGATACGAACGTACATCCCTGTTCCTCCCTAGTCGACCGGCCGAGTCTAGTCCCCGTCCAACCAGTCGGTGACCATGCGTCCCGCGGCGTGGATGCAGAAGATCTCGAGGCGTCCCGGGCCGAGGTTGCTGAAGGCGTGTGGAGTATTCGCCTCCACGACCACCACGTCGCCGGGCCCGGCCTCGATCTCGTCCTCGCCGGCCCTGATCTGTGCACGACCGGTCCGAACGACCCATGTCTCGGGGTACGGGTGCAGGTGCAACCTGGGCCCCTGACCGGGCTCGTTGTCCACCAGCAAGAACGAGATGCCGGCGCCGTACTCCTCGCCCTGGAACTCAACGGTCCGGTTGGGGCTCGGCTGGAGATCCTTTTGGCGGATGACGTGAAACATGGCTCTAGCAGGCCTCGGCGGGCTTCGGCACGCCGATCCCTTCCTCGCTTTCGTGCCCGGGCGCCGAAGCCCTCGTGCGGAGGAGCACGGCGCTCAGCGCCGCACCTGCCACCGCGAAGAGTGAGGCAACGAGGAACGCAGCGTGATAGCCGCCGACGAGGGCGTCGAGCGCGCTGTCGCCGGAAGCGAGCAGCGTGTCCGAGCGGGAAGCCGCGAGGCTGGCGAGGACCGCCAGGCCGAGCGCCCCGCCCATCATGAACGAGGTGTTGACGACCCCGGATGCGAGCCCGGCTTCGTTCGGCTCGACATCGCTCATAGCGGCCAGGAGCATCGGGTTGAACGCCACTCCGGCGCCGAAGCCGAGCAAGATCATGCTCGGAAGAACGTCGACGACGAAGCTCCCGTCGACCGGAGCCCGCGCAAAGAGCACGAGCCCGACGGCCGATAACGAGAGGCCTGTCGCCAAGGTCGTTCGGAAGCCAAACCGCAAGACCAGCTTCGCGGAGAGCCCGAGCGAGAACGCCGCCATGATCAGGTTGGCCGGCAGGAAGGCGAGACCGACCTGCAACGGGCTGTACCCGAGGACGAGCTGGAGATAGAGAGCGGAGAGGAAAAACCAGGCGAACATGGCCGCGGCCCAGAGGACGCCGACCACGTTGGCTGTCGCGACATTGCGGAGTTTGAAGAGCCCGAGCGGCATCAGTGGCGAGCGAGTCCGAGCCTCGATCCCGACGAACAGTGCCAGCAGCACTGCCGCCGTCGCGAGCAGGCCGAGCGTCTGAGCAGAGGTCCAGCCTTCCTGGTTGCCGTTCACGATTGCGTAGACCGCGAGCATCAAGGACGTCGTCACCGTCACGGCGCCGGCGACGTCGAGACGCCCGCCGGCCGCCTGGCCGCCGCCGCCCGGGACCAGCCTCAAGCAGAGGACGAAGACCACTACGCCGACGGGAAGGTTGACGAGGAAGATCCAGTGCCAATCGAGCACGTCCGTGAGAATGCCGCCGAGCAGTACGCCGATGCTTCCGCCGCCGGCCGCGACGAATCCGATCACGCCCATCGCCTTCGCCCGCTCGGCGGGCTCGGTGAACAGGGTCATGATCAGGGAGAGAGCGACCACCGCCACGACAGCCCCACCGAGGCCCTGGACGGCTCGAGCTCCGATCAGGAACGCCTGCGAGTTCGCAAGACCGCAGCCGAGGGAGGCGACGGTGAAGAGCCCGATTCCGGCCAGGAAGAGCCGCCGATGGCCAAAGAGATCTCCCAGGCGTCCGCCGAGCAGGAGAAAGCCGCCGAACGTGAGGATGTACGCGTTCACGACCCAGGCGAGCGACGTCTCGGAGAACCCAAGGTCGGCCCGGATCGATGGCAGTGCGACGTTCACGATCGTCGTGTCGAGGACGATCATCAGATCGCCCAGACAGAGGACGATCAGCGCGAGCCAGCGGGTGCGGTTGTCGGTGATGGTCATCGGACTGGTCCTTTCGGTGCGTTCGTGATCGGTTTCAGTGCTTGGACTGCACCGCGCGCCCGAATTCATCGTTGGCGAGCCGATGACTTTTCGTCCTCCCGACGGTCTGTCTCTAGATGGCCACCCCTGCGCCGGAAACGATCACGTTCGCCGTCAGGGGCCCCATCGCCGTGTCCGATTTGCCTGGGCTTTGCGAGCGGGTCTGCGGGTTGCTGGACCGAAGCCGCCCCGACGTCGCTCTCTGTGACGTCACGGGAGTCGAGCCCGACGCGGTGACGGTCGACGCACTCGCGCGACTTCAGCTAGCCGCTCGGCGCTACGGTTGCCAGGTCCGGCTTCGTCATGCGTCGAGCGAGCTCGTCGATCTGCTCGGCTTCATGGGGCTGCGCGAGGTCGTGCCGGAGTGAAACTCCGGTATCCAGGTGGAGTCCAGGAGCAAAGTAATGTGGCAGCCGGGGAATCAATCGGCGGACCGATGAGTTCTGGTACTTCAGCCGGTCTGTAGTGAAACCTGAAGCGACCCAAGGGGTAACCCAGTGACAGAACACAGACGGAACTGACAGGGATCGAAACTCCGGGGACGGGCCGCCCACGGCGCGCCCGGCCTTCCAGCGGCAGGCAGCCCACGAGCGTCTCTCCACCGGTGCGCTGGCGCGCTGGACGCGAGCCTGCGCCACGCATCCGTGGCGCGTGGTCCTCGGCTGGATCGGCCTGGTCATCATTCTGGTTGCCCTGGTCGCGACGGTCGGTGGTTCACTCCGGGACGAGTTCGAGATCCCGGGGTCGGAGACGCAGAAGGCGACCGACCTGATCAAGTCCGAGTTCGCCTCCGAGCAGGGCGCCGTGCTGAACATCGTCTTCGCGGCACCCGAGGGAGAGCGGCTTGACACGCCCGAGCGCGAGGCCGCGATCGAGAAGGCCATCGCACGCCTCGAGTCGCCGGAGTTCAAGCCCAAGGGCGACCAGGCAGGCGTGGAGAGCGTCGGAGATCCGTTCAGCGAGGACACCGTCTCCGACGACGGCCGCATCGCGTACACCGAGGCCCAGTTCGATCAGACGATCGAGACAGAGGACCGCGAGGAGGTCGTCGCCGTGGAGGATGCCGTTCGCGAGACGGTCGAACCAGCCGGGGTGACGGTCGAGTTCAACGGCGAAGCCGAGTTTCCACCGGTCGAGCAGGGCACGTCGGAGGCGCTCGGCCTGCTCGCGGCGATCATCGTCCTCCTCCTCGTGTTCCGCACCTTCGTGGCGATGATCATCCCGATCATGCTGGCGATCACGGCGCTGGCGACGGCGTTCCTGCTGCTGTTCATCCTCGCCGGGTTGACCGACATCAACACGATCACGCCCATCCTCGTCTCGATGATCGGGCTGGGTGTCGGCATCGACTACTCGCTGTTCATCGTCACCCGCTTCAGACAGCTGCTGCATGACGGGCTTTCCCCGCGCGACGCTGCCTCCGAAGCCGGCGCCTCCGCCGGGCGTGCCGTGCTCTTCGCCGGCCTGACGGTGGCCATCTCGGTGAGCGGTCTGGCCTTCATCGGCCTGGACTTCGTGACCAAGCTCGGAATCGGCAGCGCCCTCGGCGTCCTGACCACGGTGCTGATCGCGAACTCGCTGCTGCTGGCAGTGCTGGCGCTCCTCGGCCACAAGATCGACCGGCTGAAAGTGCCATTCCTTCGCCGCGTGGACGATTCGGACGTGGGCCGAGAGAAGACGCTCATCGCCCGCTGGGGCCGGTTCGTGACCGCGAACGCGAAGCTCGTGTTCCCGGTCGTGCTGGTGGTGATCGTGGCCCTCGCGTTGACCACGACGCTCGTACGCCTCGGCGCTGCCGACCAGGGCACACAGCCCAAGGAGCAGACCAGCCGCCGGGCCTATGACCTGCTGGCTGAGGGCTTCGGGCCCGGCTTCAACGGTCCCATTCCCATCGTCGTGGACGTGAACGGCGACCCGCAGGCGCCGAAGAAGATCCAAGACCGCGTACAGGGCCTTCCGGACGTGGCGTCCGTCGGCAAGCCGCAGTTCAACGACGAGCGTACCGTTGCGATCGTCTTCGTGACCCCGGAGTCCGCGCCGCAGGACGAGGAGACCGACAAGCTCGTCGACCGGTTGCGAGACGATGCCGTGCCGGCGGCGACAGCGGGCGGCGATGCGGTGGCGTACGTCTCGGGTCAGACGGCGGCGTTCAAGGACATCGCAGATCAGATCATCGAGCGGATGCCGTACTTCCTGCTCTACATCATCGGCGTCACGTTGATCGTGCTGGCAATGGCATTCAGATCGATCGTGGTCTCCGCGACGGCGGCAGTCACGACGCTGCTCTCAGCCTTCGCCGGCTTCGGCGTGCTCGGGCTCGTCGTGCAGGAGGGGCATCTGCTCGGCCTGACGGGACTGGACCAGACGGGCCCGATCGAGACCTTCGTCCCACCGATTGCCTTCGCGATCCTGTTCGGGCTCTCGATGGACTACATGGTCTTCCTGATGAGCCGCATCCGGGAGGAGCACGTCCACGGCCTGCCGACGCGGGCAGCAGTCGAGCACGGCATCTCGGCCATCGGCCGAGTGGTCGTCGCGGCCGCGTTGATCATGGGCACGGTCTTCGCTGCCTTCATCCTGAGCGCCGACCGGATCCCGAAGGAATTCGGGCTACTGCTCGCAGTAGCGATTCTCACCGACGCGCTGATCGTGCGGATGACGCTCGTACCCGCGTTCCTCACGCTCCTGGGCGAAAAGTCGTGGTACATCCCGCGCTGGCTCGACCGCCTGCTCCCGAACATCACGATCGAGTCGCCGCACGAAAGGGAGACTCCGCTCGCGCTCGATGTCGAGCGGTCCACGGAGCCGGTCGGTCGGCACTAATGAGTCATGCTGGCGGCGGAACTTCGCGGTTCCGCCGCCAGCTCGATGCTCGAGGTGCTATCGGACTGACGCTAAGACTCGAGCCGAGCCGGCAGTCCGAAGAGCGGAAAGACGCGCTCCGTGTCGAGGAAGAAGGTGAATTCCACGATCCGGCCGTCGGCGATCTCGAGCACCTGCAGCGCCCACGGGTCGTAGCCGCTGCCGGAAGGCGCTCGGCTTGTACTGCCCGAACGCGGGTGACCCGTTCGCGGCCACCGTGGGGATGACGCGCGAGCCGCGACAACCGGCTCCGGGCCCGACCCACCAGCGGAGAATGTTCTCGCGCCCGTTCAGCCACAGCTCGTACGGAGGCATCGATTGCGTCGCGTCCTCCTGGATCAGCGACGTGAGCGCGTCCATGTCGTACCGCTCGAAGGCCTCGACGTAACGCCCGAGGAGCTCCCGCTGGGCTTCGTCCATCGCCGGCGCCGGGTCAGCCGAGCTGACGTCGCTCGCCTCGAGCGTGGCGCGTGCGCGCTGGAGCGCGCTGTTCACGGACGCGACGCTCGTGCCGAGGAGCTCGGCGACCTCCGTCGCCTTCCAGCGCAGAACCTCGCAGAGGATCAGGACGGCACGCTGCCGGGGCGGGAGGTGCTGTAGGGCGGCGACGAACGCGAGGCGGATCGTCTCGCGCGAGACAGCCACTTCTGCCGGGTCGCCGTCCGCAGGCACGACGAGGCCGTCCGGCACGGGCTCGATCCACGTCACCTCCGGGAGCGTGCGACCGATCGGGCCGTCCGGGTTCCACGCGGGCCCGAGATCCATCGGACGAGCACGGCGCTCTCTCCCGTTCAGCAGGTCGAAGCAGACGTTCGTCGCGATGCTGTAGAGCCACGACCGAAGCGCCGCCCGGCCCTCGAAGCGGTCGAAGCCCCGCCAGGCGCGGACGAAGGTGTCCTGCACCGCGTCCTCGGCCTCGAACGGCGAGCCGAGCATCCGGTAGCAGTAGGCGGTCAACTCGGCGCGATGTTGCTCGAGCCGCTGCTCGAGCTCGCCGGCGTCCGGTTTAACGGTGAGCGACGAGTCCTGCATTCGGAACCATCGTACGCGGTCCGCGTCGCTCGGCCGGATCCGTCAGCTAGTCGCCTTCGGACAGGAGAGCGCCTAGAACGGCGCCGAAGATTGCGTGCACGACCACCTCGTAGGCGAACACACGGCCGTTGAGGAACAGGGGGGGCCACTCACCGCTCCTCCGGTCGGCATGGATCCTGTCGATCGCCGCCATGCCCGGCCAAAGGAGTGCACTCTCGATCTCGGCGGCCACTACGCCTTGCTTCCAACCCCGACCGCCCAACCCCGCGAAGACCGCTCCGAAGGTGGCGCCGTTCGCCAGGTGGACAGGGATTCCGAGCGGTCGCCAGAGGCGCCCTTTCGTGAGCGTCCGGCCGAGGAGCCTCACATCCGAATACCAGGGAACGCCGAGCGCCCGGCCGACCAGCGGCTCGGCCGCGGCCCAGACAGCGGCCGCGGCGATGCCGGGAATCATCCCTCGCCGCATCGCACCACATTATGCTCGACAGGTGGCCACGCTGAGCCTCGAGACACGCCGGCGCCTGACCCTCGTGGCGACGGTTCTCGGGTCATCGCTCGCGTTCATCGACGCGAGCGTCGTCATCGTGGCGATGCCCACGATCGAACAGGATCTCGATCTCGGCCTGACCGGAGAGCAGTGGATCTTCCTCTCCTACTCCCTCGCCCTCGCCGCGCTCTATCTCGTCGGCGGCGCCCTGGGCGATCGCTTCGGACGCCGGCGGGTCTTCTTCTGGGGTGTGATCGGCTTTGCGGCCGCCTCGGTGCTTGCCGGGGCCGCGCCCAACGGGGCCACACTGATCGTCGCTCGCATCCTCCAGGGTGTCGCGGGCGCCTTCCTGACCACGAACTCCTTGGCCCTCCTGCGCGCCGTCTACGCCGAGAACGCCGGACGAGCGATCGGCCTCTGGACGTCATTCACGAGCGTGGCCGTGCTGGCCGGCCCGCCGGCGGGCGGCGCACTCGTCGAGTGGGTGTCGTGGCGCTGGATCTTCTTCCTGAACCTACCCGTTGCAGCACTGACGCTCGCGGCGGCGGTAGCAGGCCGCTGCGACGAGCGAAGCATGCGGCGGGAGGGGCGGCTCGACCTTCCGGGCGCCGCCCTCTCCGCAATCGGGTTCGGCGCGCTCACCTACGCTCTCGTCGAGGGGGCGGACAAGGGGTTCGCCAACGTCTGGTGGGCGGGTGTGGTCGCGGTGGCAGCGCTCGCCGCCTTCGTCTGGGTGGAGCGCCGGGTCGCGGAGCCGATGCTGGACTTCAAGCTCTTCCGCCGGCGGAACTTCGCCGCGGCCAACCTGGAGACGTTTTTCGTCTACGGCGCCCTCTACGGGCAACTCGTCTACGTCCAGCTCTATCTGCAGTTCCTGGGATTCAGTCCCTTCGAAGCCTCGCTCCTGGGGATTCCGGCCAGCGTGATCATGATCGTGCTCGCCGCGCGCTTCGGCGCGCTGGCCGACCGGCAAGGGCCGCGCCTCCTCCTGACCGTCGGGCCGGCGCTGATCGGCTGCTCTCTCCTTCTCCTCCTGCTGGTCCAGACCAAAGACGACTTCTGGTACGCCGGCGTGCCCTCGCTGCTCATCTTCGCCTTCGGGCTTTCGATGCTGGTCGCACCCATCACGTCGACGGCGCTCAAGTCTGCTCCGGAGGAGGCCGCGGGGATCGCCTCTGGCATCAACTCGACCGTCTCACGGCTCGGCAGCCTTATTACGGTGGCGGTCATCGGGGCGGTCATCTCCGTCGTCTTCGAACACCAGGTGGGAGATGCCGGCGCAGTGCCCCTGGCGCGGGGCCAGGCCGACGAGGTGCTTCGCGACGCGTCCATTGACGCGTTCCACACCGGCATCCTCCTCGCGGCCGTGCTCGCGTTCGCGGGCGCAGGCGTCGCGGGGCTCTGGATCTCGGATCAGGAGGCGCGGGACGGGCTCAGCGAACAGGCACCGGCGCCAGCCGGAAGGTAAGCGCCGCAGCACGCCGCCGGCAGCGCTCGACGGCTTCCTCCCGGGTCTCCCCGAAGCCGTGGAGAATCGCCAGACGATAGCTCTGGGCGTCGTTGACACCCTGCTCCGAGAGGAGAAGCCCTGGGCGAACGAGGAGCTCCACATCCTCCTCCGGATCCGGGACGCCCTCGACGAACGCGTCCGAGAAGACCCGCAGGCACCAGCTGACGCCCACTCCCTCGGGAATGCCCGTTTGCCAGCGTGGATCCTCGCCGCTCGCGAGCTCGAAGAGCGCGTCGTACGTCGACCGCCCATGGAGCCCCGCAACCAGGGGCGCGAACTGGGAGGCGATGCGCCCGTTCACCTCGATGATCTGTGCCGGCCCCGACTCCGGCACGAAGAACTCCACGTTGAAGAAGCCCGTGTCGAACCCGAGGGCCGGCAGCACACGGTCGGCGATATCGGACAGCTCAGACTGGCGCTCGGGCGAGAGGATGCTGGGATACTCGAAGCGCTCGAACGAGAGCGTGCCCGGGTACTTGACCGAGTCGGTGATGCCGATGGTGACGACGCGGCCCTTGTGGACGTAGCCCTCGAGCGTCACCTCCTCTCCGGTCAGGAGCTCTTCGACGAGGAAGCCATGTGCCGACTCCCTGGGCGCACCTGCGAGCGCAGCAATCTCTGCGTACCGGTTGGTGTAGCGGTCGGCCTCGTGCAGCTGCAGGAGATCGTCCGGCTCGTCGATCCGATAGGCGTTCTGCGAGAGTCGCCCGACGACGGGCTTCACGAACACCGGCAGGGGGAACGGCACGCGCCCATCGAGAATTGCAAAACGAGGAGTGGACTCCGGCGCCGCGCGCTCCTGGATGGTCGCGGGAAATCGGCTTGTGCTGGCAGGCGATCAGCGCAGCAGAGCTCGGTCCGGCGAGCCCTCGACGCTCGGCCAGAAGGGCTGCGAGGAGCGCGGATTGGTCCTTGGTCGCGACGATGCCGTCTGCAGGCAGCTCGGCACACTCGGCGAGGAACCCCTCCGGATCGAAGGTCTCGAGCTGGTCGAGATCCGAACCCACGTACCGCACGCTGTAGCGCCGCTCGAGCTCGGCGGCTTCGATAGCCCTGATATCCCGCTCCTGCGGGCAGACGACAAGAATGTCTTTCATGAGGTCCGTCCCCCGCTCGGCGGAACGGAAAGCGTAGCGCAATGGTCCTGCGCCGCCGCTCGGGCCAAGAACGTAGATTGCGCCCCGTGATCGAGGCGCGCGCGGATGTAGTCGGCAGCCTCCTGCGCCCGCCCGAGCTGCTCGAGGCACGTGAGCGCATGGAGAGCGGCGAGCTGCCGGTTCCGGAGTTCAAGGCGATCGAGGATGCCGCCGTCGATCACGTGCTCGCGCTGCAAGAAGAAGCGGGGATGGACGTCGTCACGGACGGCGAGGTGCGCCGGCTCTCGTTCCAGAGTCAGCTGCCGGCGGCCGTCGATGGATTCGCCGAATGGGATCTCGACGCCTTCCTCTGGGGAAACTGGCAGAGCGACGAGCTCGGCCCGATGAGCGTCGAACGCCCGCCGATTGCGGTGGTCGAGAGGCTCCGCCGCCGACGTTCTCTGTCCGGCGAGGAGCTCGTCTACGCACGGCGGCGGACGACGAAGACGCTCAAGGTGACGCTCCCCAGCCCCAGCCTCTTCGCCAACTTCTGGGACCCGGAGCGCTCCACGTCGGCCTACGCCACGCTCGAGGAGTTCCTCGGCGACGTGGCCGAGATCCTGCGCGAGGAAGCAGACGAGCTCGCCGCGCTCGGCGCCACGTATCTCCAGCTCGACGCGCCGCAGTACCCACTGCTCGTCGACGAGGGCTATAAGGCCTTCTACGAGAGCCGGGGCTGGCCAGCGGAGCGCTGGCTCGAGCTCGGGCTCGAGCTCGACAACCACGTGATCGCCGACCGGCCCGGCGTCACGTTCGGATTCCATCTGTGTCGCGGCAACCAGGCAAGCCGCTGGCTCGTCTCGGGGGGATACGACTGGCTCGCGGAGCGCATCTTTCCCGCCGTGCGGGCGGAGCGGCTCCTGCTCGAGTACGACGACGAGCGCTCCGGGGGCTTCGAGCCGCTCGCCGCCGTTCCCGAGGACAAGATCGTCGTGCTCGGGCTCGTGACGACCAAGACGCCGAGGCGCGAGACGGTCGACGAACTTGCGGCGCGGATCGGGGAGGCGTCGAGGTTCGTTCCGCTCGAGCGCCTGGCTCTCTCGCCGCAATGCGGGTTCGCTACATCGGTGGTCGGAAACGCGATCTCCGAGGACGATGAGCGGGGGAAGCTCAGGACGATCGCCGAGACAGCCAGGGTGGTGTGGGGATGACCGTCGTCCTCGACGGAGCGAGCCTGACCGCCGACGAGCTCGTTCGGGTTGCACGCGAACGAGAGCCGGTCGAGCTCGCCCCTGCGGCGGTGGCGGGCATGCGCTCCTCGCGCGATCTCGTCGAGCGGGTGATCGACCGCGGAGACACCGTCTACGGTCTCACCACGGGAGTCGGCGTCCGCAAGCGCGTCCTGGTCGACCCGGAGGACCTCGACGAGTTCAACCGCAAGCTGATCCTGAATCACCTGGTCGCCTCCGGACCTTACGCACCGGAGGAGGTGGTTCGCGGCGCCATGCTGCACCTTGCGAACGGCTTCGCCCGCGGGTCCGCCGGGGTCCGGCCCGAGCTCGCCCAGCGTGTCATCGCGCGGCTGAACGACGGTGCTGCTCCTCCGGTCCGCATGCTCGGGTCGATCGGGCAAGCCGACCTCGCTTCGATGGCCGACCTCGCGCACGGGCTCCTCGATGGGTTCCAGCCCGCGGCGAAGGAGGGCCTCGCCCTCCTGAACAGCAACTCCTTCTCGACCGCGATCGCGACCCTCGCCGTCTCCGACACGCGCAGGCTCCTCGACACGCTCGACGTGGCGGGGGCGCTCGATCTCGAGGCCTTTGTGGCCAACCTGACCATCCTCAACCCGAGAATCGGCGAGGTGCGGCCGTACCCGGGTCTCCAGGAGACGATCGAGCGGTTGCGCGCGCTGCTCGTGGACAGCTATCTCTGGGAAGAGGGCTCGGCGCGGAACCTCCAGGATCCGCTCACCTTCCGATGCGTGCCGCAGGTCCACGGCGCCGGGCGCGACGCGCTCCACTTCGTCGAAGGGCAGCTCGCGATCGAGCTGAACGCGTCACAGGAGAACCCGCTCATCATCCCCGACGAGGACCGGATCGTCTCGGTCGGGAACTTCGACGTCCTGCCGCTCGCCGCGGCGGTCGACTTCCTGCGACTCACGCTCGCCTCGGTTCTCACGGCCGCGAACGAGCGCCTCGTGAAGCTGCTCGAATATCCACTCTCCGGACTTCCAGAGGGACTCGCAACCGAACGCGGCCTTGCCGAGGACTCGCTGGCGGAGTTCGGCGTGTCGAGCCAGGCGCTCACCGCGGAGGCGCGGCTCCTGGCGCTCCCGGTGTCATTCGAGGTGGCGAGCACCTCGCACGCCGAGGGAATCGAGGACCGGATGACGATGGCCCCGCTCGGTGCGCGCCGGCTCCGCGAGATGGTCGACTTGGGCGAGCGCATCGCGACGATCGAGCTGGTGGTGGCTGCCCAGGCGGTCGACCTCCGTGAGCGCGAGCTAGGCACGGGCACGCGCCGGGCGCGGGAGATCGTCCGCGAGGGAATCGCCTTCTCCGGCCGCGGCGACCCCGTGCCGCCGGATCTCGGCGCCGTCCGCGACGCGATCCGCTCGGGCCGCTTTGCCGAGCTGACTCGGTGAGCGAGGTACCGGCGGCCGCCGAGATCCTGCGGATGCGCCGCCCGCTGGAGGACGATCCGCCGACACCGTCGTGGCCCGACGGGATTGGCGTCCGGAGCTTTCGCCCCGAGGACGCGCCGGCCGTCCACGCCCTGCTCGAGCACGCGTACCGCGGCGGCGGCGGCTCGGTCGACCCGTTCGAGACGTGGCTCACGGCGATGATGTCGGATGCGGAGTTCGATCCGGAGCTCTGGTTCCTGGCCGAGCTCGAAGGCGGCTCGCTGGCCGGTGCCGCCCTTTGCTGGACCAGTGCGTTTCTGAAGGATCTCGTGGTTCACGAGTCGTGGCGCGGGCGCGGGCTCGGCGCCGCGCTCGTCCACCACGTTCTGGGCGAATTCCGGGATCGGGGGGCGCCGGCGGTCGAGCTGAAGGTCGCGTCCGACAACCCCGCCGGAGCGCAACGGCTCTACGAGCGGCTCGGCTTCGTGGTCGTGGAGCGACTGCCCCCCGTCTAGAGCTCGCGGCTCGGGCCTCTGCCCCGGGGCGTTATCGTTGTCCCATGGCCGCCGATCGTCGTGCCGCTGGACCCGGTCTGCTCGAGCGACTCGAGCAGGGCCCGGTCATCTGCGCCGAGGGGTACCTCTTCGAGTTCGAGCGGCGCGGCTACCTCCAGGCAGGGGCATTCGTCCCGGAGGTCGTCCTCGAGCACCCGGAGCTGGTCGCTCAGCTCCACCGCGAGTTCGTCCACGCGGGCTCGGACGTCGTCGAGGCGTTCACGTACTACGGCCACCGCGAGAAGTTGCGGATCATCGGCAAGGAGGAGCTGCTGGAGCCCCTGAACCGGCAGGCGTTGGCGCTCGCAAAGGAGGTCGCCGACGAGACGGGAACCCTCTTCGCCGGCGACATCTGCAACACCAACGTGTACGAGCCCGATGACGACGAGTCCATTCGCTCCGTCCGGATGATGTTCGAGGAACAGGTCGGATGGGCCGCCGAGGCAGGCGCGGACTTCGTGATCGCCGAGACGATCTCGCATGTCGGAGAAGCCCTGCTTGCGCTCGAGGCGATCAAGGCAGCCGGACTGCCGGCTGTCGTGACGATGGCCGTGCATCGCGAGCCGATCACGCGCGACGGCTGGACGATTGCCGAAGCGTGCAAGCAACTCGAGGACGCGGGCGCGGACGTCGTGGGCGTGAACTGCATTCGGGGCCCGATGACCACGCTGTCCCTGCTCGGGCCGATCCGGGACGCCGTCAGCGTGCACGTCGCAGCGCTACCCGTGCCCTACCGGACGCACGATGAGGAGCCCACGTTCCAGGCCCTCCGGGATCCCGGCGCTCATGACATTCCCGACGGCCGGCCGTTCCCCACGGCCCTCGAGCCGCTCGCGTGCAACCGCTACGAGATCGCGGAGTTCGGGCGGGCGGCGTTCGAGCTCGGTGTCCGCTACCTGGGCGTCTGCTGCGGGAACGCCCCGCACTACACGCGCAGTCTCGCCGAGGCACTCGGCCGCACCCCGCCCGCCAGCCGGTACAGCCCCGACATGTCGAAGCATGCGTACTACGGAAGCGACGAGCGCCTGAAGGAGTCGAACCGGGAGTTCGCGCGCGAGCTCTGACGAGTAGGGCGCGGGCGGTGCCGTGCCCGGACAGCGGGCCGGCGGAGCGGGATACGGTGCGGCCGTGAAGGTCGTGGTGATCGGCTCGGGCGTGGTCGGCCTCTGCTGCGCATACGAGCTCTGCCGCGGCGGAGCCGAGGTCAGCGTGCTCGAGCGTGGGCGCGTGGGCCAGGGCGCCTCACGTGGGAACACGGGCTGGGTCTGCCCGAGCTTCACCTACCCACTTCCGGCGCCCGGGATCATCGGCGAGGGCCTGAGGGGAATGGTCCGAGGCGGCGGACCGCTCGTCATCCATCCGAGTCTGGACCCGACGTTCCTGCGCTGGCTCCTCGGCTTCCGACGGAGCGCGACACGGGAACGGTGGGAGCAGGGCGTGCGGGCGCTCCTCGCGCTCAACGCCCGCACGCTGGAGCTCTTCGACGTCTATGCGGATCGGGGCATCCCGTTCGAGATGCACCGTTCAGGACTTCTGCTCGTCGCGACTACCCCGGAGGGCCTCAGCTCGTACACCGACCTCTTCCGCCGCCTCCGGTCGATCGGCTTCACGGGCGAGATCGTCGAGCTCGGTCCGGAGGAGGCGCGCACGCTCGAGCCAGAGTTGGCCGGAGGGCTTGCCGGCGGCGTGCGCGCGGTCATCGACCGGTACGTCCGGCCCGAGAGCCTCACCGAGGGCCTCGCCGGCTACCTCGCGGATCAGGGCGTCGAAATGCGGGAGGAGATCGAGGTCCTGGACATCGCCGCCTCCAATGGCGGCATCCGCATCGCGACGAGCGCGGGACCGCTGGAGGCCGACCGTGTCGTAGTCGCAGCGGGAGCCACGTCGAGCCCCCTCTTGACCCAGCTCGGCGTCCGCATGCCGCTCGTCGGCGCGCGGGGCTACAGCGTCACGTTGGCGGGCGGTGACACCCGCCCACGGCACGCTCTCTACCTCGCCGAGGCGAAGGTCGGCATCAGCTCCTACGACGACACGGTCCGGATCGCGGGCGTCTTCGAGCTTGGCTCCTCGAGCGACCGGGTCGACCGGCGTCGGCTGGCGGCGATGCTCTCGAGAGTCGACCCGTACTTCGACGGCTGGCGTCCAGGCTCACAGCCGGCGCTACTCGAGTGGGCAGGTCTCAGGCCGATGACAGCCGACGGGCTACCGTTGATCGGGCGCGCACCGGCTCTCGACAACGCTTACGTCGCGACCGGCCACGGCATGCTCGGCGTCACGCTCGCCCCAGCGTCCGCCGCGGCGCTCGCACCCCTCGTGCTGGAAGGGCGCAGTGCGCCGGAGCTCCTGCCCTTCGACCCCGCGCGCGCCGTCTGAGTCCAGCGGCCCCAAGCCCGGCGAAATCGGCGACTTGTATCGTGATCGAAATGGCTGAGAGCGCCTCGACCCGTGGGCCCGGACTCCTGGAGCGCCTCGACCAGGGTGCCGTCATCTGCGCCGAGGGCTACCTGTTCGAGCTCGAGCGACGCGGCTATCTCCAGGCGGGAGCGTTCGTACCCGAGGTGGTGCTCGATCATCCGGAGCTCGTCAAGGGCCTCCATCGCGAGTTCGTCCATGCGGGCTCCGACGTCGTCGAGGCATTCACGTACTACGCCCATCGCGAGAAGCTGCGGATCCTCGGGAAGGAAGAGCTCCTCGAGCCGATGAACCGCCAGGCACTCGCGCTCGCAAGGGAGATTGCCGACGAAAGCGGCGCCCTCTTCGCCGGGGACATCTGCAACACGAACGTGTTCGCACCCGACGACGAGTCGCGCTCAGCGGTCCGGGCGATGTTCGAAGAGCAGGTCGGCTGGGCGGTCGAAGCAGGCGTCGACTTCGTGATCGGCGAGACGTTCTCGTGGGGTGAGGAGGCACTGATGGCGCTCGACGTCATCGAAGAGACAGGAGTGCCCGCGGTGATCACGCTCGCGATCCACCAGGAGCCCGAGACGCGGGACGGATGGACGCCCGAGGACGCCTGTAAGCGCCTCGAGGACGCCGGCGCCGCCGTAGTGGGGCTGAACTGCATCCGCGGGCCGCGCACGATGCTGCCGCTCCTGGAGCGGATCCGGAACACGGTGCAGGGGCACGTCGCCGCCCTTCCGGTGCCGTACCGGACGACGGAGGAGCAGCCGAGCTTCCAGTCGCTCCGCGATCCCGACTGCGATTACCTGCCCGACGACCGACCTTTCCCCACCGCTCTCGACCCGTTCACGTGCAACCGGTACGAGCTCGCGGAGTTCGGCAAGGACGCCTACGCGCTGGGCATCCGTTACCTCGGTGTCTGCTGCGGCGCCGGCCCGCACCACATCCGCAGCCTGGCGGAGGCGCTCGGCAGGGAGCCGGCAGCCAGCCGGTACACGGCTGACATGTCGAAGCATGCATTCCTCGGCTCGGATCCGAGCCTCAAGGCCCAGAACCAGGCCTACGCCGACAAGCTCTAGGGGCCGCCGACCACCCCGGTCTCGATCGCCGTGCCGGCGACGGCGCGCCCTTCCCTCAGGACGAGCCAGATGCGGTCGGGGTCCGTCAGCACGCGAACATCGGCCAGCGGGTCGCCGTCGACCACGAGGAGGTCGGCCAGCTTTCCCGGCTCCACCGTCCCGATCTCCGTGAGCCCGAGCGCACGGGCGGAGCCTTCGGTCGCCGCTCTGATCGCCTCCGCCGCGCCGAGCCCGCCCTCGGACATCCGAACCAGCTCGAGCGCGTTGGCGCCGGGTGGGCCGCTGTCGTAGCCCATCGCGAGCGTCACCCCGGCCTCGTGGGCGGCGACGAGCGTCCGGTACGCCTCGTCTCGCTGACGCACCGCCTGTTCGACGAGGGCCGGGACGAACTGCGGCTGAGAAGCGCTCCGCGAGGTCGTGGAAAGTGCTCAGCGTCGGGACGAGGACCAAGCCGCTCTCGGCCATGCGGGCAAGCAGCTCTGGCTCCCTGTGCAGCGAGAGCCCGTGCTCGACCGTGTCGACGCCCTCCTCGATCGCAAGCCGGGCGCCCTCGATGCCCTCCGCGTGCGCGGCGACCCGCAGCCCCATCCGGTGCGACTCGTTCACGATCGCCGCCAGCTCTTCACGGGTCATCTGCGCCGGCTCCGGATCCTCCCACTCGACCGAACGTGCGCCGGTCGCCATCAGCTTCACGAAGTCGGCTCCGGCGGCGAGCTGCTCGCGCACCGCTCCACGCATGTCCCACGGGCCGTCCGCCTGCCGGTACATCGTCCCGAAGATGAGCCCGCCCGGTGCCGTCGCCGAGATGATGCGCCCGCAGGAGAGAATGCGTGGGCCGTCGAGGAGGCCCAGCTCGACGGCCTGGCGCAGAACGATCCCCTCGTTGTCGAAGCTCCCGACGTCCCGCACCGTCGTGATGCCCGCCCGGAGGAACGCACGGGCTGCCTTGGCCAGCACGAAGTAGCCGAGCTCCCGCGGGCGGGGTGCTTCCCCCTTCAGCGGCTCAGGCGGACCGAAACCCGGGCTACGGCTGACGTTGCTGGTGAGGTGGACGTGAGCGTCGATCAGCCCCGGCATGAGCGTCTTCCCGGCGAGGTCGAGCGCGCCGGACGGCGCCTCCTCCCCGCGCGCGGCGACGATTTCGGCGATCTGGCCATCGGTCACCGTGACCGTGACGCCTTCGCGAGCCTCCGTACCTCGCCCGTCGAGCAGACGCGCGTTCCAGAGGATGATCGAGCCGGGCTCCATCGGCTCGGAGGCTAAACGACCGGCTCGGCTCGACCAGCCAGCTCGAAGAAGTTTGCGATCACGCGCCGCCCGTCCGGATGACCGGAGTCGAAACGCTCCGGGTGGAACTGCGTGCCCCACCAGCGCCGCTCCGGGGCTGCGATCGCCTGGATCTCGCAACCGGCCGTTCGCGCGAGGATGCGGAAGTCCGCGGGCAGCTCGGCGATCTCGTCCAGTGTGATCCTGATAGACCGTGGCCCGAACCGGGAGCCCGGCCAGAAGGTCGGCACCATCGAGCACCTCGAGCGGGAGATACCCGCGCTCCGGCGGCCGGCCGCTCACAGCCATGGGCTCGACGCGGCCGCCCGCGAAGCCGGTCAAGAGCTGGAGCCCAGCGCAGATCCCGAGTACCGGCGCCTCCGCTGACCGGACAGCGTCGCCGAGTCGCTCGAGCTCCGCCGGATCGTGCCGGTCCCACGGTGCCCCGGAGCCGCTCAGGACGACCGGGCCGGGGCCGAGCCGTTCGACGTCGGGATAGTGGATCGAGCTGACCGGCCGGCCCGCGATCTCTTCGAGTGTGATCCGGATTGCCTCATACCGTTGCTTCCGCGCGGCATCGAGGAAGGAGCTGTGCTCGGTGACGACCAAGGTGACCGCGTCTTCCATCTCCGGCGGAAGGTAGCCGACCCGCGCTGGAGCCTGCCACCGTGCGGCGACGATCGCCGCCCGTTAGGTCGACGCGACGACGATGCGAGCGATCGATTGGCGCAAGTGCTCGAGCATGGCCGTGCGCTTCCTCCCGTTGAAACGCTGCGTCGGCCCCCCAACGGCGAGCGCGAACTGAAGACCGCTCTCGCACCTGGCCAGGACCGCGATTCCCGTGAGGCCGATCTCGAGCTCGTCGACGCTCTCGGCGTACCCCCGTTCCCGAACCCGGGCGATCTCGTCACGGAGAGCTGCGGGTGTGACGATCGTCCGTTCCGTGCACGGCTCCAACCCTGCGCCGAGCACGGACGCGAGGTCGTCATCCGAAAGATCGGCGAGCACGAGCTTGCCGAAGGCGGACGCATGGAGGGCGAATGTCCGGCCGACCCAGCTCGTGGCGACGACGAGCTGCTGAGCCTCGACCTGATCCACGACCTCAATCGCGAGGGTCCCGGTCCGCACGCCAAGCATCGCCGACTCTCCCGTTCGCTTCACGAGCTCCTGGACGATGGGCCGGGCCCGGGTGATCAAACCCTGGTGTCGACTGCCGGCTCCGGCAATCCTGATCAGCTCGCTTCCGACCCTCCAGCCGTTGGACGCTCGCTCAACGATCCGGTCGTCCTCGAGCGTGGCGAGGATCCGGACGACCGTCGGGAGAGGTATGGCGGTTGCCTCGGTGAGTTGTGACGCCGTTACGCCCTCTGGTCTTGCCGATATGGCTCGGAGCACTCCGATCGCGCGGCCAAGCGACTGATTGCGAGGCACGCCGGAGACCGGCCGCGCGTGCCGCTCGCGGGGAGGATCGTGCTCAGCCTGGGGGCGGGTCAAGGCTGACGACGACATCGCCGTCGTCCTCCCAGACGTGGTAGAGGCGCAGGCGATACTTCGAGGCAACCACGCAGAGCCCCGTCGCCAGGTCGAAGTCCCACTTGTGCCAGGGACATCGAAGAAGCGTCGCTTCGTAGGAGATGCAAGGGGAGCCCGGGCCGTTCCTGGCAACGTCCGCCACCACCTCGCCGTGACTGCAAATCGGCGCGCCGCGATGGGGACAGCGGTCTGCGAGCGCGTGGAGCTTGCCGGCGACGCGGATCACGCCAACTCGGCGACCGTCGATCTCGCAGAGCGTGATGCGGTCGCCCTTCGAGAGGCTCGCAGCAGGAAGCCGGATGGAGCGGACGCGGGTCATGCATCGATCGGCGCTGGTATGGGGAGGCGGTAGAACTCGAGCGCGTTCTCCGCCGCGATACGCTCGCGCCACTCAGCCGGCAGCGTCCGGAGTGTCAGCGTCGGGTCGTCAAAGTCCCAGTGGGGATAGTCGCTCGAGTAGCAGAGCGTCTGCCAGGGCCGAAGGGGCTCGAGCATGCCTGCGAGCTGCCCCGTATCGTCCGGCTCCTCGAGCGGTTGCGTCGCGAACCGGACGTGGTCCCAAACGTAGTCGGACGGCCTACGGCGACACCACGGGATCTCGGTCCGGCACGACCGCCAGTTGACGTCCAGGCGCCAGAGGTAGCCCACGTACGGGACGAGACCCCCTTCCATCAGCATGAGGCGCGCGTCGGGGAACCGCTCGAAGATCCCGTGACAAAGGACGGAGATCAGGTGTCCGCACAGGCTCGAACCGGTCAGCGTGTGGAACTCGGTATAGAAGTCGGGATAGCCCGCCCCGGTGAGCGGCCCCGACACGCCTACGCCCTCGTAGTGGACGTGGACGACCGCGGGAAGCCCGGCCTCGCTCGCGGCTGCCCAGATTGGATCGTACACGGGGTTTCCGTACGGGATCCTGGACGCGCCGGGAAGGAAGACGCCGACGAACTCGTCCCGTCCTCCGAGCCGCCGGATCTCACGCGCGGCCGCCTCTGGGTGTTGCGCGGGGACGACCAGCGTCCCGCGCAAGCGGCTGTCCTCCTGGAGCCAGCGCTCGAGGAGCCAATCGTTGTACGCCGTGCAAAGGGCCGCCGCCAGCCGGGGGTTGGGAAGGATCGAGAAGCTCGCCGGCTCGTCGGGGATCGTGATCGCGTAAGTGACGTCGTAGCGGTCGAGCAGATCGTCGCGAAGCTGATCGAGGTCGAACGCGGGCGAGAGCGTTCCTGCACGCAATGGATCGGCCTCGTACGTGTCCTTGCGGATCCAGCCGGCCGGGTGGTTCCACGGGTAGGTCGGCATCGCGAGGCCGTATGTCCCCGAGTGATCGACCAAGTCGCGGTTCGCCGGGTCGAGATAGGGCCGCAGATCCCGGAGCGAGTCGTAGGCAATGTGGACGTCGCAGTCAACGAGCACTCTGTCAGCTCTGCTCTCGCATCGTGAGTGTCAAGAATCGTATCATGAAAGTTGCTAACGAGGCATAAGCTCCCGGCAAGTGCCCCTCGAGATGGCCAACCCGCTGCTCCGCACGGCTGACGGCCGCCTCCTCGTGGGGGCGCAGTTCTGCGACCACTTCGCCATTGGCCTCGCCTTCGTCGCGCTTCCGTGGATCGTCCTCGACGGCGGCGGCGGGCCGGCTCTGGCCGGGCTCGTCTTCGCCGTGGGAACCCTTCCGTACGTGCTCTTCGGCCTGCTGGCCGGAGTCACGGGCGACCGGAGGTCCAGGAAACGGGTCATGGTCACAGCGCACGCCTTGCAAATGGCGTGTGCAGCGGCCGTCCCTCTCTGGGCGCTTGCTTCGCACCCGCCCGTGGCCCTCGTCCTCGCGAGCGCCTTCGCGGTCGGAACCGGCCGCACGTATGCGGACGCGGCCTCGTTCGGGGCGGTGGCGGATCTGGTCGGGTCCGCCAACTTCGTGCGGGCGCAGGCCGCCCTCTCGACAGGCTGGGCGGCCGGCTCCATCGCGGGACCGTTTCTCGGCGGGATCCTCGTCGCCGCCTTCGGGGCGGCAGCGGCAGTCGCGGCGGAAAGCGCGCTGTTCGCCGTCGCGGCAATTCTCGTCTGGCGGATCCGGCGTCCGCTGGCCGCCCCCGGACACGAGCTCGAGGGTCGAATCCGGGACGCAGCACGCGAGGGGATCGCGGTGATCCTGCGCACGCCGCTCCTGCGCCTGCTCACGTCCGTTCAACTTCTCTGGTATCTGAGCGTGATCGGGGCGCTGGCGCTGATTGTCCCCTTCCTCCGGGAAGACCTGGATCTGGACGCCCGGCAGACCGGCTGGATCCTCGGAGTCGGGGCCGCTATGGGCCTCGCCGCCGGGTTCTTCGTCGGCGCCCTCGAGCGCCGCTTCGGCGGCCTGCGGCTGATCGCGGCCAGCATCCTCGTCAGCGCGCTCGCGGTCATCGGGCTCGCCGGAGCACCCGGGTTTTGGGGCGCCCTCGTCGCGTACGCCGCCCTCAACCTGTCGATCTGGGTCAGCGTCACGTCGCTGATCGGGGAGCGCCAGCGACTCGCGCCCGATCACTTGCAGGCGCGAGTCGGGATCACCGGTCGGGCGATCGCACTCGGGTCGATGATGGTCGGGAGCCTTGTTGCAAGCGGGCTGGCCGTTTTCGTGCCCCTGCGTGCGCTCTACCTCGGGGTCGGGCTGACGGCGCTCGCCATCGCCGTCTGGGCAGTGCCGGCGCTCCTGCGGCGAGCCGGGGCCGTCCCGCTCCCGGGGACGTCGCAGTGATCGAGATTCTCTTCATCTCGGGTGAGGACGTCGAGGAGCTCGCGCTTACGAGCGCCGACGTGGTCGCTGCGGTCGAGGCCAGCCTGCACGCTCAGGGCGACGGCGAGGTCGTCCTCGAGCCCCGGGAGCACCTCGTGCCGGACCCCGCTTTCAGAGGCCACTTCAACCTCCTCAGGGCCTACATCGCGCCACTCGACGTCGCCGGGGTGAAGGTCGTCGGCGACTACGTGGACAACTGGAAGCTCGGCCTGCCGTCAGAGCTCGCGCTGCTGACGCTCTACGACCCGCGCACGGGCGTTCCGCGCGCGATCCTCGACGCGACCGAGATCACCGAGCGCAGGACCGGCGCGATGACGGCGCTCGGAGCCCGCCACCTGGCCAGACAGGGAGCCCGGGTTCTCGGGCACGTCGGCGCCCGCGGCACTGCCTTCGCCAACGTCACCATGCTCGATCACCTGTTCGACTTCGAGGAGATCAGAGTCACGAGCGCCCGTCCGGAGTCGCGGGATGCATTCGGATCGGCTCTCGAGCAGGCGCTCGGCAAGCCTGTGCGCGTGGTCGAAACCTGGCAAGAGGTAGTCGAGGGCGCGGACATCGTCGTCGAGGCGACCCGGCTCGCCGAGCCGACGCCGCTCCTCCGCACCGACTGGATCAAGCCCGGTGCTCTCGTCGTGCCGTACGGGACGATGAGCGCCGTCGAGCTCTCGCTCACGTCGATCATGGACAAGATCGTCGTCGACGACTGGGGTCAGTGCAGGAAGGGACGGTTCGGCAGCCTCAGAGCACACGTCGACCAGGGCCTCCTGAGCGAGGAAAACCTGCACGCCGAGCTCGGGCAGATCGTCGCCGGCAAGAAGCCCGGACGAGAGAGCGACGACGAGACGATCCTCTTCTGGCACCGCGGGCTTGCAACCACGGACATCGCGGTGGGCCACGCGCTGTATCAGCGTGCAGTCGAGCGCGGCATCGGCACGACGCTCAGGTATCGCTAGTCGACCGGCCGACCGTCGACTTCGATCGCGTCCACCCGTTCCGGCCAGAAGCACAGGAGCCCCGCGATCTTCGGTTGCTCGGGAGGCGGGGCCTCGTAGCTCCAGACCACGTCCTCCACCGTGCGGCCGCCGACGGTCGCCGACCAGTACGAGGCCATGCCCTTGTATGGGCACGCAGTGCTAGTCCGGCTCGGCGTCAGCAGCTCGGTGCGCACGTCGTCGCGAGAGAAGTAGTAGCGAGTCGGAACATCGGTCTCGAAGACGAGGCACGGTCTCCGCGTCTCGGCGACCACCTCCCCGCCCAGGTGGACGCGCACGTGCCGCTCGCCCCAGACGGCGTCGACGCGGTGATACGGATCGCGCGCACCGCCGACCAGCCGGTCCTCCTCCTCGTACCACTCGTCCATCGCCTCCCAGCTGAATGCCACGTAACCACTCAGGTCGGGCGTCCCGGGAAGGGGCCGCGGGTAGCCCCAGGCTGCGTTCTCCTCCCGCCGGTCGCGTACGGCCACCGTCCAGTAGCTCGCTTCTCCCTTGTAGGGACAACTCGTCTCGTGTTCGCTCTCCTCCAGGAGGTCGGTGCGAACGTCCTCGATCGGGAAGTAGTAGACCGGTGGATGGCCCGACTCGAGCAGAAGCATGGCGCGCTTCGAGTCCGCCACTGCCTCGCCGGCCAGCATCGCACGCACCGAGCGGGGGCTCGCCTCGAAGGCCAGCGACGTGTCCGCATCGCCCCAGGTGGTCAACGGGCGCTCCGAGACCGCCATCAGAGCTCGACCCAGTCGTCGGGACGCCCGCCCGCCCGCTCAACGGCGAGGTCGAGGACGGTGTCCGGTGGGCCCTCGGCGCGGCCATTCGGCCGCGAAAAGTCGTGCTGTCGTTCGCCCGGACCGGCACCGCGCATGCTCGCGGGAGGCGGGACTGCGAAGAAGCGCCGCATCGGCGTCAAGAGCTCGCTGCCGTCGCCATCCTCCCGGGTCACGGGCGGCTCGAGCGCTTCGCCGTCCACCACAATCGTCGTGTCGGTCCGCTCGTTCCAGAAGCAGAGATGGCCTGCCGCTGCGGCAACGTCTGGAAGTGGCTGAAGGTATTGCCAGGCCACGTCCTCATAACGCTCGTCGCCGCTGGACAGGTGGTAGTAGCTCGCCCGGCCCTTGTACGGGCACAGGGTGAAGGTCTCGCTCGGCTGCAGGAGGTCCATCCGGACGTCTTCGGGCGGCACGTAGTACCGGGTCACGAGCCCCGTCTCGAAGAGGAGCACCGGTCGCCGAGTGTCGGCGATCAGGTTTCCGCCCACCTCGATCTGCACATGCCGCCTGCTCGGGAGGGCGTCAGCGCGTAGATACGGGTCGCGCGCGTGCACGTAGAGGCGCTCGCTCTCCTCGTACCAGGCGTCCATCGAATGCCAGTCGAAGGAGTAGTAGCCGCGCGTGTCCGGCGATCCCGGCTTTGGGTCGAAGTAGCTCCAGGCCGCACAAGGGGCTACGCGCTCGCCGACGACAGCGTTCCAATATGTCGCGGTCCCTTTGTAGGGCGACTCGGTGACGTAGTCGGTCGGAGCGAGCAGATCCGTGCGAACGTCCTCGGCAGGGAAGTAGTAGACCGGCAGGAAGCCGTGCTGACGCAAGAGCATCATGCGCGTCGAGGAGGCAAGCCATTCGCCGCCGAAGCGGACACCCACCCGGCGCGGGCTCTCGATCCACTCGCTCTCCCAGGGCGCGGGTCTAACCATGTGATCAAGGATAGGAGACGCGGCCGGGACTCTCGAACACCAGCAAACAAGCCCTGCCCGAGCGCGTCGAAATTGGCAGAAGCACGCCCGTTGCCGTTGACCGTCTTTGGCGACAGGCGTATAACGGACCGCACGGCGTCATGAGTCGGCGCCATTCGACAAAGGAGAGGTGTGAGAGATGAGTGAGCGGCAGCGAGAGGTCGATGCCTTCCGGCGCGCACAAGGCGAGCGCGAGAACCATCTCATCGACGAGTACTCGGCGGGCAGGATCAGCCGGCGCGAGTTCGTTCGACGCGGCACCATCATGGGATTGTCAATTCCGGTCGTCGGGTGGCTTGCGGCTGCGTGCGGGGGCTCCGATGAACCGTCGGGAACAGGGGCGACCACAACGGCTCCGGAGGGCAAGGCCGGCGGGACGTTCAAATTCGGTCTCACGACGCCGAGCTCGGGCCTCGATCCGGTCACGGTCGCCGACGCCGGCGGCCTCTGCCTGAACGGCCAGACAGGCGAGTATCTCTCCTACTCGCTCGGCAAGCCGGAGCTCGAGCCAAGGATCGCGGAAAGCTGGGAGCCGAACGACGACGCCACCGTCTGGACGTTCAAGATCCGCCAGGGCGTCACGTTCAACGACGAAGCCTCTACACCGATGACAACCGCGGACGTCGCGGCGACGTTCAACCGGCTCGCCGACCCGAAGAACAAGTCGAACTCCCTTTCGGTCTTCCAGGGCATCCTGAACGGGGGCGGCGTGTCGGCGCCGGACGAGACGACCGTCGTCTTCGAGCTCGAAGCGCCGAACGGGTCCTGGCCCTTCCTCGTCTCCTCGGACAACTACAACGCGATCATGCTCCCGGAGAACTACGACGGAGACTGGGAGACGACCTGGATCGGCACGGGACCCTGGAAGCTCGACTCCTACACGCCGAAGGTCGGGGCCTCGCTCGTCCGGAACGAGAACTACTGGGGCGAAAAGGCCCTCCCCGACCGCGTTGAGATCACCTTCTACGACGACGCGGCAGCGGCCGTCCTTCTCCTGCAAGGGAAGCAGGTCGACGCTCTCGACGCAACCAACATCGCGAACGGCCGGGCGATCATCAACGACACGGACAACTTCACGATCATCAGGATCAACGGCTCGACCCACCGAGAGCTCTCGATGCGGTGCGACCAGGAGCCGTTCAAGGACAACCGAGTGCGGCAGGCGATCGCGCTCACCCTCGATCGCCAGGGGATCATCGACGGGCTCTTCGAGGGGTACAGCGACCTCGGGAACGACAGCCCGTTCGCACCGGTCTTCGCCTCGACGAACAAGGACGTGCCACAGCGAGAGAAGGACATCGAGCAAGCGAAGCAACTCATGGCCGACGCGGGCGTGCCGAACGGCTTCTCGGTGCAGATGAACGCAATCAAGACGGGCGAGGTGCCGCAGTTCGCCCAGATCGTGCAGAACTCGGCCAAGGAGATCGGGGTCGACATCAAGCTCCTGATCCAGGATCCGACGACGTACTACGGCGACGCGGTGTTCGGCAAGTCGCCGTGGCTCGACTCCGTCATGAGCCTCGTCGACTACGGGCACCGCGGCGTTCCGAACGTGCTTCTCGGCGCACCGCTCCTCTCCGACGGCGTCTGGAACGCCGCTCACTTCAAGAACCCCGAGTACGACGGCCTCGTGAACGACTTCTACGCGGAGCCCGACATCGGCCGGCAGCAGGAGATTGCGGGGAACATCCAGACGCTCCTGCTCGAGGAGACGCCGATCATCTTCGCCTACTTCTACAACATCCTGACCCCGACCCTGAAGAACGTGTCCGGAGTCGTGCCCACGGCCATCAACCACCTGTTCGTCGACCGCGCAACGAAGGCGTAGAACCGCGATCCGGGTGCCCGGCGCGAGCCGGGCACCCACCGAGGACATAGATGCTCACTTTTCTTGCCCGCCGCTTCGCGCTCGCCCTCGTAACTCTCTGGCTCCTGAGCATCATCGTGTTCGTCGGCGCCCAAGTCCTGCCGGGAAACCCCGGGCGGGCCATTCTCGGGCCGTTCGCCGACGACGCAGCCGTCGAGCAGCTGAACCACGAGCTCGGCTTCGACCAACCGCTCCTGACCCGGTACTGGGACTGGCTCTCGGGCTTCCTCCATGGCGACATGGGCACGTCCTACGTCTACAACGCGCCCGTGTCGGACTTCATCGGCCCCGCACTGGTCAACTCGATCCAGCTCGCCGCTTTCGCCCTCATCATCGTCATCCCCATCAGCATCGTCGGAGGCGTGATTGCCGCGCTCAAGGTTGGACGGCTCGTCGACCGAACGATCACCGTGGCCGGGCTCTCGCTCGCGGTCGTGCCCGAGTTCGTGACGGCGATCGTCCTGATCCTGGTCTTCGGCATCTGGCTCGAGCTGCTGCCTGTCACCGCGGCCGCGCCCGCCGACGTCGGCTTCTTCGAAGGGCTCAAGTACCTCCTCTTGCCGGCCCTCGCCCTGACCGCGGTCCTCTTCGGCTACATCGCGCGCATGGCGCGGGCGGGAACGGTCACGTCACTGGATTCCGACTACGCGCGCACCGCCGTCCTCAAGGGCCTTCCCTGGCGGACCGTGCTCGGGCGTCACGTCCTCCGCAACTCGCTCCTGCCCACGATCACGGTCATCGCCGTCCAGGCCGGCTTCATGATGGGAGGGCTCGTCGTGATCGAGCGCATCTTCAACTACCAGGGGATGGGTCTCCTGATCTTCAACGCCGCGACGCGCAAGGACTTCCCGATGCTCCAGTCGGCCATCCTGACCGTCGGCATCATCTTCATCATGCTGACGCTCGTCGCTGACATCCTCACCTCGCTCTTGAACCCGCGGGTCCGCGTCGCGAGGGCCGAGTCGTGACTGCGACGACGCCCTCGGTCGAGCCCGGAAGCGCGCTCCCGGTCGACACCTCCGAGCTGCGCAGGGCCCGGCGCGAGACGTTCCGAGCTCTCCTCCACTCGAAGACGTTCCTCGTCGGGCTGCTCATCGTCGGCTTCTGGGTCTTCTGCGCCGTCTTCGGCAACCTGATCGCGCCGTACGATCCTCTCCAGACCAACTCGTCGCTGACTCTGAAGGCGCCGTCGGGAAGCCATCCGTTCGGTACCGACGCCCTCGGCCGAGACATCTTCTCACGCGTCATCGTTGGCTCCCGCGACATCATCACCGTCGCCCTGCTCGCCACCATCCTCGGAACCGTGGCAGGAACCGGCCTCGGCCTCGTGATGGGCTACTTCCGCGGACTCGTCGACGAGGTGATCTCGCGAATCGTCGAGGCCTTCTTCGCCCTGCCGATCGTGATCGTCGCGCTACTCGCGCTGACCGCGCTTGGGCCCTCGAACATCACGGTGATCGTCGTGATCGGCCTCGTCTTCACGCCGCTGATCGCCCGGACGGTGCGCTCCGCCGTCCTGTCGGAGCGCGAGCTCGAATATGTCTCCGCAGCCAAGCTGCGAGGCGAGCGGGCCCCCTACATCCTGTTCGTCGAAATCCTGCCGAACATCCTCCCGCCGGTTATCGTCGAGTTCACCGTGCGGCTCGGATACGCGATCTTCACCGTCGCCACGCTCTCGTTTCTCGGCTTCGGCATCCAGCCTCCGACGCCGGACTGGGGCCTCCAGATCGCGGAGTCGTACGGCCTGATCGGAGGCGGCTTCTGGTGGACGGCGCTCTTCCCCGCTCTCGCGATCGCGACTCTGGTGGTCGGCGTGAACCTGATCGCCGATGGCGTCCAGTCGGTGCTCGAGCGATGAGCGTGAACCCGTCGAGCGCGCTCGACGTCGTCGATCTCGACGTCGCCTACCGCGTCAGGGGGCGGGAGCGCCAGGTGCTGCGCGGCATCTCGTTCTCGATCGCGAAGGGCGAGAGCTACGGCCTCGTCGGGGAGTCCGGCTGCGGGAAGTCGACGGTCGCGTTCACGATCGTCCGCCATCTGGCGCGAAACGGCAGGATCAGGAACGGCCGCGTGCTCGTCGACGGGCGCGACCTGCTGACCCTCTCACGCGCCGAGCTTCGGGAGATGCGCTCGAAAGCGGTCTCGATGGTCTACCAGGATCCCGGCCGTGCTCTCAACCCCTCGATCCGCGTCGGGCGCCAGATCGCGGAGGTGTTCGAGGTGCTGGGCGGTGAGCGCAAGGAGTCGCGCGACCGGGCCGAGGAGATGCTTCGCAAGGTGCAGATCGCAGACGCGGCCTCAGTGATGCAGCGCTACCCGCACCAGCTCTCGGGGGGCATGCAGCAGCGGGTGGTCATCGCGATGGCGCTCGCCTCCGATCCCACTCTTCTGATCCTCGACGAGCCCACCACGGGCCTCGACGCCACCGTCGAGGCGGAGGTGCTCGACCTCGTGGCAAACCTCCGGCAGGAGTTCGGGGCGAGCGTCCTCTTCATCTCCCACAACCTCGGCGTGATCGCGAAGATGTGCGATCGGGTCGGCGTCCTCTACGCCGGCGCGCTCGTGGAGGAGGGCCCGGCGAAGGCGCTTTTCGAAGACCCTCGCCATCCTTACACTGTCGGGCTTCTCCGGTGCATCCCGCGAGGCGGGATGCGGAAGGATCAGGGGCGCCTCGACTCGATCCCCGGCTTCCTCCCCCCACCCGGAGCCCATCTCCCCGGCTGCGTGTTCGCCGACCGGTGCCCGCTCGCGGACGACCGCTGCCGGACCGAGCCGCCGCCGCCCGTGCCGCTCCCCGGCGGCCGCGTGACGCGGTGCTTCTACCACGAGCAGGCGCAGGACATCCCGCGCCAGACTCCTGAGGACCTTCCCTCGATCCCGCGCGATCCGTCCATCGCGCCCGTGCTCCGAGCCTCGGAGGTCTCGAAGACCTTCCGGCAGGGAATCAGCCAGATCCACGCGCTCTCGGGCGTCTCCGTCGAGCTCTGGCCGGGCGAGACACTCGGCCTCGTAGGCGAGTCGGGAAGCGGAAAGACGACGTTCGCGCGCGTCCTACTCGGGATCACGAAGCCGGATGCAGACTCCGTGCTCGTCCTCGACGACCACACGCTGCCGGGCACGACGGGAAAGCGCACGCGAGACGACATCCGTGCAATCCAGATCGTCTTCCAGAACCCCGATCAAGCGCTGAACCAACGGCACGCGGTGAAGCGCATCGTCGGACGTGCTCTCGAGCGGCTGGCAGGCCTGCGCGGGCGCAAGCGCGACGACCGCATGGTCGCGCTGACGCGCTCCGTCCGCCTCGACGACCGCTACCTGTCCGTTCGACCCGCCTCGCTCTCGGGCGGCCTGAAGCAGCGGGTCGCGATCGCACGAGCATTCGCCGGCAACCCCCGCATCGTGGTCTGCGACGAGCCGACGTCGGCCCTCGACGTCTCCGTCCAGGCGGCGATCCTGAACTTGCTCGGTGAGCTCCAGCGGGACGAGCAGACGTCCTACATCTTCATCTCGCACGACCTCGGCGTCGTCCGCTACCTCTCGGACCGAATCGCCGTTCTCTACCTCGGCCGGCTGATGGAGGTCGGGGGGGCCGAGCGCGTCTTCGACGGGCCGCATCACCCCTATACGGAAGCCCTGCTCTCCGCGATCCCGACGATCGAGGGCGAGGAGCGGCCGCGTATCCGTCTGGAGGGTGACATCCCCAGTGCCGCCGACCCCCCTTCCGGCTGCGTCTTCCACACGCGCTGCCCACGCAGGATCGGCGAGATCTGCGACACGGAGGAGCCCCCGCTCGCGGAGGTCGAGCCGGGGCACTTCATGCGCTGCCATATCCCGATCGACGAGCTTCGCCGCCTGCAGGTCGCTCCACCTCCGCAGCGTGACTCGAAGGAACCCGTGCCCTCGAGCGCTGCGTGAGGATCTCCACTCCGAGTTGAGCGTCCAGCGCGTCGCCCTCACGTCCGACCCGGTCACCGTCGAGGATCTCGCTCGGGTGGCTCTCGAGCGAGCGAAGGTCGACGTCGACGAGTCCGTGTGGGCACGGGTTCGGGCCAGCCGCGCGGTGGTAGATCGGGCGCTCGAGCGCGGCAAGCCCGTCTACGGCCTCAACACCGGTCTCGGCCCCTGGAAGGATCAGGCTGCCCCCCTGGACACGCTGATCGACTATCAGCGGCGCATCGTCTTTGAGCGGGCAGGCGCGACCGGGCCGCCGCTACCCGACGAGCAGGTCCGCGCGCTCATGTTCACCCGCATCGCCGGCCTTGCCCAGGGCGGCTCCGGGGCGACTCCGGGGGCCCTCGAGCAGCTCGTCCGGATGCTGAACGCGGGGGTGCACCCGCTCGTGGGCGAGAACGGGTCGATCGGAGCCTCCGACATCGGCCACATGGCCATGATCGCCGACGTCGCGATCGGACGCGGCCGGGCCCGCGTCGACGGCGAGATCCTGTCTGGCGCGGAAGCCCTCAACCGGGCCGGAATCGAGCCCTACGAGCTCCAGCCGAAGGACGGGCTTGCGATGGTGAGCGCAAACGGCGCCTCGATCGGGGTCGGCGCCCTCACGGTGATCGAGGCCGAACGGGTCGCGAGACTTGCCGACCTGACGGCCGCGCTCGCGCTCGAGGCCGCTTCCGGCAACCTGAGCCCCTTCGACGACGAAGTCGCGCGGGCGAAGCCGTTCCCGGGACAGATCGAAGCGGCGCGGCACATAAGGGAACTTCTCGCCGGGAGCTATCTGGAGGATCCCGGCTCCGCTCTTTCCGTTCAGGATCCACTCTCGTTCAGGGTCGTCCCCCAGGTGCACGGAGCTCTCCGCGACCAGATCACAGCCGCAAGAGAGGCGGTCGAGATCGAGCTGAACGCGATCGACGACAACCCACTTGCCTCGGTCGACCAGGACACGATGCTTTCCAACGGCAACTTCCATCCGATGGTGCTCGCCCTGGCCTTCGAGTCCCTCAGGGTCGGCCTCGCGCACACGGGCATGATCTCGGAGCGGCGGATCCGCCACGTTTTCGCTCCGGGGCGGCAGGCGAGCCCGGACTTCAAGTCCACGGCGGAGAAGGAGGCCAGCCCGTCTCCGCTCGACCGACTGCCGAACGTCACCTTCGTTACCCCGATCCTCGCGCTCGTCGAGCTCAGGCACCTGGCCGCGCCCGTGACGCTCGAATGCCCTTCGATCTTCGGGGTCGAGGATCACCATACGCTCGCGCCGACGGCCGTTCTCTATGCCCGCCGCTCGATCCGCGAGCTCGAGACCGTGCTCGCGATGGAGGCACTCGCTGCGACGAAGGCTCTCGATCAGCTCGACGAGCTTCCGCGCCTGGGAGCGGGAACGCGACCTCTCTACGAGGCGGCGCGCGGCGTCTACGACGAGGTCGGTCACGAGGGCTCGCCCTCGGAGGTCGTGGACGCCGCCCGGCGTCGGGCGATCGCCGCGGCCGGCTCGTAGCGTGGGCCTGAGCGAGACCGAGCGGCGCACGGTCGAGGAGATCGAGCGGCGCTCGGACGAGCTCGTGAAGCTGACGAGCGACCTGATCAGCTTCGACACGAAGGCACGCGAGCCCGACGTGCCGGCCCGGGACGAAGCGCTCCTCCAGGAGTACCTCGCTACGCGACTTCGCAAGGCAGGCGCGGAGGTCGACGTCTGGGAGCCGGCTCCGGAGGATGTCGCCGGCAGCCCGCTCGCTCCTCCCGGCGTGCGGTTCGACGGGCGGCCGCAGCTCGCTGCCCGCTTTCCCGGCGCGGGCGGAGGCCGAAGCCTCCTCCTGAACGGCCACATCGACGTCGTCTCGGTCGAGCCGCGAGAGCGCTGGACGAGCGATCCGCACCGTGCCGAGGTCCGGGACGGGAGGCTCTACGGCCGCGGCTCCTGCGACATGAAGGGCGGGCGTCGCCGCCATGACCTTCGCCGCCGAGATCCTCGCGTCGCTCGACCTTCGGCTCGCGGGCGACCTCATCGTCTGCACCGTCACGGACGAGGAGTCGACCGGGATCGGCGGGCTCGCGGCCGTCGCCCACGGGGTCCGCGCCGACGCAGGGATCGTCACGGAGCCGTCGGGCCTGGACGCCTGGGTGGCGTGCCGAGGCAGC
This sequence comes from uncultured Actinomycetes bacterium, assembly GCA_963722715.1. Classification (GTDB taxonomy): domain Bacteria; phylum Actinomycetota; class Thermoleophilia; order Gaiellales; family Gaiellaceae; genus DASQGA01. The sequence goes on from CAVROA010000022.1 coordinate 34,824, forward strand.
CTCATGCCGACGATCACCGTGCCCGGCCGGCCGGGTCATGCCGGCGTCGGACAGCCTCACTGGCGCGAAGGAGGCGCCGTGAACGCGATCGAGAAGGCCCGGATCGTGATGGACGCCCTGCGCCGGTTCGAGGAGGAGTGGCGCGCCCGCCCCGACCACCATCATCCCCTTCTCTCGCCCGGCGACGTCGTTCCGACCGTGATCTCGGGCGGGGAGTGGATGGTGAGCTACCCGAGCTCCTGCCGCATCGTCTACCACGTCGCCTACCTGCCCGTGCATGCGGACGAGGAGGGCTGGGGCACGAAGGTGGAGCGCGAGATCGTCGAATGGCTGGAGCGCGCCGCCCGGGAGGACGACTGGCTCGCCGAGAACCCGCTCATGCTCGAGTGGGCCCCCGAGGTGCCGTCCTCCGAGGTGCCGCCCGACCATCCGATCGTCGAGACGGCCCTGGCTGCCGGCTCCGACGTCGGAAGGCCCGGACGGGTGACCGGGATGGACTCGTGGCACGACGGCGCCACGTTCACCCGCTTCGGCGGCACGCCGTCGATCTGCTTCGGCCCCGGCGAGCTGGCGCTGGCGCACACGATCGACGAGAGCGTGGCCGTCGCAGACCTGGTGACCGGGGCGCAGGCGCTGGCTCTGGCCGCACTCCGCTTCTGCGGCGCGGTCTAGCCCTTCGGCTCGTGGCAGACGGCCTCGACGTTGTTGCCGTCGGGATCGTGGACGAACGCGCCGTAGTAGGTCGGGTGGTACAGCGGCCGAAGGCCGGGGGCGCCGTTGTCAGTGCCACCCGCGGCGAGAGCGGCTTCGTGGAACTCGTCCACCACGCTTCTCGAGTCGGCCCGAATGGCGACATGAGCGGTCGTTGGGGCTCCTTCAGCCTGAGCAAGCCAGAAGTTCGGGAAATCGCGGCCCATGCCGACGACACCAGGTGCCGGCTCGAGCAGAACTCGGTATCCGAGCGGCTGGAGCGCGCGCTCGTAAAACGCCCTGCTCCGGTCGACGTCGGACACGAAAAGCTTGACGTGATCGAGCATCGCGGCCCTCCTCAGGTCTGGTCGAAGACCACGAGCTGACGGTGGACGTCCCCTTCGCCCGCGCGCAGGTGTTCGAAGGCGTCCGCCAGCTCGTCCAGGGTCAGCCGCCGGCTGACGAGCTCGTCCAGCTCGAGAACGCCATCGGCGTAGTAGTCGAGGAGGAGCGGAATGTCGACGTCGATCTGGGCTGAGCCGAGGAAGCACCCCTTGATCGTCTTCTCGTTGATGAAGCCCCAGGGGTCGATCGTGAGCGTGCTTCCCTTCGGCATCAGGCCGACGACCACGGCGGTCCCCCCGGGCCTGACCGCTTCCCAGGCAGCCTGGATCGTGCGGCTCGAGGCCGATCGCCTCGAAGGCGTAGTCGGCGCCACCGTCGGTCAGGTCGCGGACGGCAGCCGCCGTGTCCATGCCCTCAACGGCCTCGACGGTCTCGGTCGCGCCGAGCTTCCGAGCGAGCTCGAGCTTCTCCGTGCGCGTGTCCACGGCCACGATCGCCGCGGCCCCGGCCAGGCGCGCGCCCTGGACGACGTTCAGCCCGACGCCACCGCAGCCCCAGACCGCCACGCTCGACTCCGGCTCGACGCGCGCGGTGCGAACGACCGCTCCGTAGCCCGTGATCACCGCACAGCCACAGAGAGCCGCCACCTCGAGGTCGACGTCGCGGCGGATCCGGACCGCGGTCGACACGGGGACAACGGCGTACTCCGAGAAGGACGAGACCGCGTTGAAGTGGTGCAGCTGCGTCCCGTTCACGGAGACGCGGCTCGTCCCGTCGGCGAGCGTTCCGGTCTCGGACATCTGTGCTGCGAGCCGGCAAAAGTTTCGCCGTCCTTCCCGGCAGGGCCGGCAGACCCCGCACGACGGCACGAGCGCGAGCACGACGTGATCGCCGGCTTCGAGGTGCTCGACGCCGGGACCGACCTCAACCACGACTCCGGCCGCCTCGTGACCGAGGACGAGCGGGAGGGGCTCGGGCAGGTCACCGTCGACCACGTGCAGATCCGACGCGCAAACACCGCACGCTGCGATCCGAACGAGGATCTCCTGCTCTTTCGGTGGGGCGAGATCGATCTCGAGGATCTCGACCGGCTCACCGGCCTGCCAGAGCACTGCCGCCCTCGTCTTCACAGCGGCGAGCCTACAAGCCAGGGCGGCATACAATCGCGCGGTGCGAGCCGCCGTCCTCAGGGCCGTCAACGAGCCTCTCGCGATCGAGGACCTCGACCTCGCGCCGCCGGGCCCGGAAGAGGTGACCGTGCGGCTCGAGGCGAGCGGCGTCTGCCACTCCGACTGGAACCTCGTATCGGGAGTAACGCAGAACCCGTTCCCGGTCGTGCTTGGCCACGAGGGCGCAGGAGTCGTCGAGGAGCTTGGTGACAGCGTGACGACCGTTGCGGTGGGCGACCACGTGGTCCTCTCCTGGCTTCCCTCGTGCGGACGCTGTTTCTACTGCTTGCAGGGACGACCCGTTCTTTGTGAATGGTCGACTCCGGCGATGCTCGCCGGCACGATGCCGGACGGCACCACCCGCCTAGCTTCGAATGGCCACGACGTCTACCACTTCTCGTTTCTCTCGACCTTCGCAGAGCGGTGCGTCGTTCCCGAGGCGAGCTGCGTGCCGATCCGCAAGGACGCACCGCTGGCGGTCGCAGCGCTCGTCGGGTGTGCAGTGATGACAGGGGTCGGCGCCGTGATCAACCGGGCGCGCGTGGAGCCTGGAAGCGTCGTCGCGGTGTTCGGCGCGGGCGGCGTCGGCCTCTCCGCGATCCTCGGTGCCCGGCTCGCCGGTGCGGGGAAGATCGTCGCGGTCGACCCCGTTCCCTTCAAGCGAGAGCTCGCGGAGGAGCTCGGCGCCACGAACACCTTCGACCCGGGAGCCGGGAACGTCGCGGACGAGATACGGGCCCTCGCCGGCGGCCGCGGAGCGGACTACGCCTTCGACACCGCAGGCGCACCGGGGCTTGTGGCGGCTGCGTACGACTCCGTTCGGCCGGGTGGCATGGTGGTGGCCGTCGGCATCCCCCCGGAGGATGCCGAGGCACGGCTGCCCGCCCCGCGGCTTCCGAGAGAGGAGAAGGTCGTCACGGGAAGCCTCTACGGCTCCTGCCGGCCTCACATCGACATGCCGCTCATACTCGACCTCTACATGGCCGGACAGCTCGACCTCGACCGGCTCGTGACGCGGACGTACGGGCTCGACGAGGTCAACGAAGCATTCGCGGCCATGAACGCCGGCGAAGTGGCCCGGGGAGTGATCGAGCTCTGAACCCCGCCGTGGAGACCCAGATCGGCGAGGCGTTCGTAGGCGAGGGAGCGAACGCGGCGCACGTGAACACCGTGCTCGGACGCAAGGGCGGTCCAGTCGAGACGGCCTGGACGACCGCGCTCGCGACTCCGCGGCAGGGACACGCCGCCTTCGTCGTCGCCCACCAGCCGAGCCTCGCGGTGAAGCCGGCGACGCTCTTCGTGAACAAGGCTGACGTCCGCGGCGATCGCCATGCCGAGCTCACCTGGGGCGCAGCCCAGGCTGGCGTCGCTCGCGGCGTCACCAGGGCCGTCTCGGACGGCACCATCCCGGCCGGCGAAGCGGACGCGCTTCTCCTGATCGCGGCTGTCTGGGTGAACTGGGAAGCCGACGACGACACTCTCGTCTACGAGCACAACGCGGAGGCGACGCGCCTCGCCCTCGAAGCCGGCGCGCGCGGGCTCCCCCATGTGGATGACGTCCTCGGGGCCGGCGAGCCCTGGAATGCGTTCTTCCGCCCGTCGTCCTAGATGCGGATTACAGCCATCCGGCTGCGGCGGGTCGCCCACGAGCTCGACCCACCCTTCGAACCCGCCTGGGATCCGGTGCCACGCCGCCGGTTCGAGGCGACCATCGTTCTCGTGGAGACCGACGAGGGTCTCACCGGGATCGGCTCGGGTGACACCATGGACGGGTTCGAGGCGTACGAGCACCTCTTCATCGACCGCGATCCCCTCGACGTCGAGCACCACGCGCGCGTCCTCGAGACGATCGCTTTCCATGCGGGCCGTTACTGGCCTCTCGAGGCGGCTCTGTGGGACCTGCTCGGCAAGGTGCGGGGCGAGCCGGTCGCCAAGCTCCTCGGAGGAGCGACGGACCGTCTGCCGCTCTACGCCTCTACAGCCGCGATCCGCTCGCCGGGAGAGCACGCCGAGCTCGCTCTGCGACTCCACGATGAAGGCTTCCGCGCGCTCAAGCTTCGGGTCGAGCCGGACACCCTGAAACAGGGCGTTGCCTCGGTCGCGGCGGTGCGCGGAGCCGTCGGGGCAACGATGGAGATCATGGTCGACCTGAACCAGGCCTGGCGCATGCCGGGAGACGTCCGCGACCCGATCCCCTTCGAGACCGTCCGCCGTTTCGCGGGGGAGCTCGCCACCTACGGCGTACGCTGGCTCGAAGAACCCCTCGCAGGCGAGGACGTGGCCGGCCTCGCGCGCTTGCGCCGCGAGTCCAGCGTCGTCCTCGCGGGTGGCGAGATGGCCCGCACACCTGCGCTCCTCGACGCCTATCTCGAAGCGGACGCTCTCGACGTGTATCAGCCGGACGCCGTGCTCGCGGTCGGCATTGCCCGTGCGCGGGACTTCGGGCGGCGCGTGCTCAGACGGGGGCTCGCATTCACGCCGCACACCTGGACGAACGGGATCGGGCTACTCGCGAACCTGCACCTCTCCGCCGGGATCGGTGGCGGCCCCTATCTCGAGTTCCCCTACGACCCACCCGGCTGGACGCCGGAGCGGCGCGACTTCATGCTGGCCGAGCCGCTCGTCCCGGACGCAGACGGGTGCCTGGCCGTCCCGGCGGCACCAGGACTCGGAATCGACCTTGCCTAGTTTTGACGTCCACCAGCACCTGTGGCCGGAAGAGCTTCTGGCCGCGCTCGCGAACCGACGCGAGATCCCGCGCATCCGTGGCTCGATGCTGGAGCTGGACGAGGGACGCTTCGAGATCGATCTCGACGCTCATCGGCTCGACCGCCGGCTCGAGCAACTCGACCGGGATGGGATCGAGGTCGCGATCATCTCCTTCCCGCCCACCATGGCCTGGGAGTCGGCGCGCGAGCTGGCCGTTGCCTATCACGAGGGGATCGAACGTCTCGTCGGCGAGTCCGAAGGACGCCTCCGTGCATTCGCCTGCGGCGAGAGCCGCCCCGGGTATGCCGGCGCGTGCATCTCCGGACGGCGGCTGATCGCAGGCGTGGAGGGACTCGCCTCGGAGCTCGCGGACGCCGGCCAGGCGCTCTTCGTCCACCCCGGTCCGCCGGAGCCTGCAGCGGCCGACGCACCGCCCTGGTGGACAGCCGTCGTCGACTACACGGCGCAGATGCAAGCTGCGTTCGCGTGGTGGATCGCCCAGGGACCGGACGCGACACGCGGTGTGCCGGTCGTCTTCACAATCCTCGCGGGTGGCGCGGCCTTCCAGCACGAGCGCCTCCGCGGGCGAGGCGGGCCCGAGCCGGAGAGCCTCCCCCCGAGCTTCTTCCTGGACACGGCTTCGTATGGCCATCGCGCGCTCGAGCTTTGTCTCTCGACGTACGGCGTTGATCGGCTTCTGTACGGGAGCGATGCGCCCGTGATCGACTCCCGGCCCACGTTGCAGGCGCTCGCTGGGTTCGGCGATGCTGTCAGGGACGCGATCATGACCAAGAACGCGACAGCGCTCTTCGGATGAGCATCGTCCGTTGACGGAGCCGACGCCGCTCGAGCCGGCACCGGAAGGCCTCGCGCCCGGCCGGGACCTCTTCCTGAAGCGCGAGGACCTGCACGAGCTCGGCGCGTTCAAGTGGCGCGGGGCCCTCCCCACGCTCGAGGCCTATCGAGCCGGTGGAGCCGGCACCGTCGTCACCGCCTCGACTGGAAACCACGGAGCGGCCACGGCCTGGGCTGCCGAGCAGCTCGGGCTGCACGCGATCGTGTACGTCCCCGAGGCGGTGAGTCGCGAAAAGCTTGCGATCATCGAGCGCCTCGGTGCCGAGGTACGTGCCACGGGAGCCGATCTCGACCAGGCCAAGCTTGCGGGCACCGAGTTCGCGGCCGAGAACGACCTGCCCTTCTTTGAGGATGGAGCCGAGCAGTCCCAGTACGAGGGCTACGGCGCGATCGCAGCGGAGATCCTGGAGCAGCTGCAAGCGCCGCCGGCCGCCGTCCTCGTGCCGGTGGGGAACGGCGCCCTCCTGGGCGGGATCGGCATCGAGCTCTGCCGGACGTGCCCACAGACGCTCCGGATCGGAGTCGTCGCGAAGGGGGCTCCTGTCATGGCCGAGAGCTGGGAGGCCGGCGGCCCGGTCGAGTCGAACCGCTCCGACACCTTCGCGGACGGGATGGCAGTGCGCGTTGCGATCCCGTTCGCAGTCTCGGTCCTGGGCGAGGTCGCAAGCCGAATGCTCCTCGTCTCGGAGCGAGCGATCGCGCGAGCAGTCGGGGCATTCGACCGCGTGGGGATCCGCGCCGAGGGCTCCCCGGCGGCGGCCCTGGCCTCGCTGGGCCAGATCGAGCAGCTCGACGGCCCCGTGGTGCTCGTCGTGACCGGGAGGAACATCGACGAGGAGCTCCACCGGCGGGCCGTGAACGACCCTGACAGCTTTCCGGACTGATACCTCGGGTGTGGACGGCGCTTACAACGTCCCCACCACCCGGTAGACGCCGTCAGCTTGCGCGGCCAGCCCGGCCAGCTCGAGCTCCACGAGCGCTGCCGCTACCTCCCCACTCTCGCGCCCAGCCTTCCGCGTCAGCTCGTCCGTGCCCCGCGCGCCGTCCGCGAGGAGCCGCAGGACCGCCGAGGCCGCCGGGGAGACTGCGACGCCGGGAGGTGCCCGGGACGTCAGCTCCAGGCCCAGCACGTCGAGCACGTCACGCGAGGAGAGCAGAGGAACTGCACCCTGCCTCAGGAGATCGTTGGTGCCGGCCGAGAGCGCGGACGTGATTTCACCGGGAACGGCGAAGACCTCGCGGTGAAGCTCCAGTGCGAAGTCTGCAGTGATCAGCGCGCCCGACCTGGCGCGCGCCTCGACAACCACGGTCGCGAGCGTCAGCCCTGCGACGATCCTGTTTCGCGCCGGGAAGCGCCAAGGGGCCGGCTCGACCCCAGGCTCGTACTCGGAGACGATCTCGCCGCTCTCCACGATGCGGGCAGCCAGCTCCGCGTGACGGGCGGGATAGTCCCGGTCGACTCCGCACCCGAGGACGGCCACCGTGGCCCCTCCGGCTGCGAGAGCGCCGCGATGCGCCTCGCCGTCGATGCCACGGGCGAGCCCACTGACGATCACCAGACCTGCCGCCGCGAGCTCGCGGCCCAGCATCCGCGCGACCTGAGCGCCATAGGCGGAGCAGCTCCGGGCGCCGACAATCGCCACCGAAGGGCGTGAGAGAAGCTCAACCGCGCCCTTTCGCAGGTAAAGACTGGCGGGCGCGTCTGTGAGCTCGCGGAGTAGCGCCGGATACTCCGTGCTTCGTCGGTAGAGCGAAACAGCCGTCACGCCGCGACCGCGAGCTCCGTGGGTGTCCTGTAGGACAAAGCCTCTGCGAGGTGCGCCGGCGACACTTCGACGTCTCCGGCGAGTGCGGCGACGGTCCGTGCCACCCGGCGGACTCGTGACCGGCCCCGCGCGGAGAGAGGAAGCGTGTCGACTGCACGCGCGAGGAGCTGATCGGAAGCAGGTTCGAACCGCGCACGCTTCCCCGCCAAGCGGGCCGCCGCACTCTCGACTCGCGACCGTACGTCCGCCGACGACTCGCCGCGTCCGTGCTCGAACTCCCGGGCAGGGGCGCGCGGAAGATGCACCACGAGGTCGAAGCGGTCGAGAAGGGCGCGTGACACCTTTTCCCGGTAGGCGGAGAGCCGCTGCGGCGAGCAGCCACACTCGACGCCTGGATCCCCGCGGGCGCCACACGGGCAGAGGTTCATCGTCCCGACGAGCACAAAGCGGGCGGGAAAGACGATCCGGCCGGTGACGCGGGCCACGGCGACCGTGCCGTCCTCGAGCGGCTGTCGGAGAGATTCGATCGCGGGCCGGACGAACTCTCCCAGCTCGTCGAGGAGCAGCACACCGCGATGCGCGAGGCTCACCTCGCCCGGCCGGGGCCCGACTCCGCCTCCGACGATGGCCGGGGCAGACGCGGTGTGGTGCGGGGCGCGGAAGGGAGGCTCGTCCACGATCCCGCTCCCGGGAGCCAGGAGCCCGGCCACCGAGTGGATCCGCGTCACCTCGAGCGCTTCCTCCCTGCTCAGCGAGGGGAGGATGCCGGGCAGCCGCCGCGCGAGCATCGTCTTGCCCGTGCCAGGAGGGCCGGCTAGGAGGATGTTGTGGCGACCCGCTGCGGCGACCTCGAGGGCACGCCGGGCGCGCTCCTGACCGCGCACATCACGGAGATCCGGATGGGTTCGCCGCAGGAGAGGTGGACGCTCGGCGACCGGTTCCGGCGTGAAGCGGCCGCGGAGATACTCGCCCGCCTCCACGAGATGGCGCACGGGCACCGGTACGACCCCCGCCAGGGCAGCCTCGGCGGCAGACTCCAATGGGCAGATGAGCCGGTCGAGCCCCGCCCGGCGGGCGGCTTCTGCGGCGACGAGCACACCCGGAACGGGGCGGAGTCGCCCGTCGAGTGCGAGCTCGCCAACCGCCGCGTGCTCGGCGAGTCGTTCGGGCGGAACCTGGCGCGACGCCGCAAGCACGGCGAGCGCGATCGGAAGATCGAACCCGGAGCCTTCCTTGCGAAGATCCGCCGGAGCGAGATTGACCGTGATCCGTCGCAGCGGCCACTCGAGCTCCGCGCTCCCGATCCCACTCCTGACGCGCTCCTTGGCTTCCTGGCAAGCCTTGTCCGGCAAGCCGACGATCACAAATGCGGGCACGCCTCGCTGAAGGTGGGCCTCCACCTCGACGGGCCGGGCCTCGAGGCCCACGAGCGCATGGGTGACGACGCGCGCCAGCACGCGCTCCACCGTAGGTCGCTACGGCGCACGAAACCTGCGTGCTTCGTTCCGACTCTGAGCCAAGCCCGAGCTTTGTTTGCGGCTTAGCCGAGCCGAGCGCGCTCGACGGCACGGCCTCGCACGGCAGCCACCTCGAAGATCACCTCGAGCCGACCGAGCTCCGGACGCGCTGCTAGCCACGCCTCCGCCGCACGGCGCAGGCGCCGGGACTTCTCGGGACCCACCGCCTCAAAGGGATGTCCGTAACCCGGACCCGCACGCGCCTTCACTTCACAGAAGACCAGGCGGCCGCCGCGCCGGGCGATGATGTCCAGCTCATTCCCACCCGCACGTGCATTCGTCGCGAGGATGCGGTAGCCGCGCAACCGGTAATGGCGGCGCACGCGCCGCTCGGCGTCACGCCCGAGCTGGCTCGGCGGCCACGAGCGGCTCACGGTCGTCCAGGTCGGAGTAGCACAGGGCCTGGAACGAGCGGCGGTGGATCTCGCAGGGGCCTCTCGTCCTGACGATCGCCGAGTGCCCGGGCGTGATGTACCCGACGTGCGACGCGAACCCGTAGTGCGGATAGACCGCATCAAGCCGGCGCATGGCCCGGTCGCGAACGACCTTCGCGACAATGGACGCGGCCGCGATCGCCGCGCTCCGCTCGTCACCGTCTACGACCGCCTGGTGCTCGGGCGCCAGGGGTCCGAGTCGAAAGCCGTCCACGAGACAGGCTTCGGCCGGCGGGCAGAGGGCGGCGAGCGCCTCGCGGAGCCCCCGCAGGTTCGACTTGTGCAGCCCGTCGCGGTCGATCGCCTGCGACGGAATGACGCGAACCGCGATTCGCGTCGCGCAGCCCGCGATGGCGCGGAAGAGTACCTCCCGCCCCGCCTCGGTCACCTGCTTCGAGTCGTTCAGGAGGGCGAGTGGGCGCACGCGGTGGTCACGTAAGCGCTCGTAATCGAAGAGAACACCTGCGACGACGAGCGGCCCGGCGAGGCTGCCGCGCCCGGCCTCGTCCGCGCCGGCTACGAACCGCGCACCGAGGCGTCGGTCGAAAGCGAGAAGTTTTCGGCCCGTTCGGCGCACCCGAGCCAGCATAGCCCCGTCGTCGGGCGAGCCCTCGAACCGTGCGGATCTCGGCGCGAGGTCGTTTGCGCTACGTGCGCTGCTTTTCGCGGACGCGGGCCTTCTTCCCGACCTTGCCGCGGAGGTAGTAGAGCTTTGCGCGACTCACGTCGCCGATCGCTCCGACCTCGATCTGCTCGATCTTCGGCGAGTGAAGGGGAAACGTCCGCTCGACACCGACGCCGAAGGAGTTCTTCCGGACGGTGAACGTCTCGCGGACGCCCGCACCCTGGCGCTTGAGGACGACCCCCTCGAAGACCTGGACGCGCCGGCGCTGGCCCTCGATGACCTGAAAGTGGACGCGGACGGTGTCGCCGGCCTTGAAGTCCGGGAGATCGTCGCGCAGCTGCTTGCGCTCGAGGATGTCGATCGTGTTCGCCATGCGGAGGACCGGCCCAACCGGCCGGGCAATGCTAGCGAAAGCCGATTCGCTGCGGCGGCCAGTAGACCGCGAAGACCTCGCCGATCAGATTGTCGCGCGGAACGGGACCCCAGACCCGGCTATCGCAAGACTGCGTGCGATTGTCGCCCATCATGAAGTAGTGACCCTGGGCGATCTTCCGCGCCCGGTAGTCCTGCTGGTCGCGCTGATCGGGCTTCAGATACGGCTCCTTCAGAGGCTTCCCGTCGATGTAGACCGTGCCGTTCCGCTCCGAGATGACCTCGCCCGGAAGGCCGATCAGGCGCTTCACGAACGTGCCACCCGCGCCACAACGCTCGCGCGCGGCCGGCGGCGTCTCGAACACCACGATGTCGCCGCGCTCCGGGTCGCGCAGGTGGTAGATGAAGCGGTTCGCGAGAACTCGATCCGAGAACCGAGACTGGCACCCGTCGGCCGGCTCGGCGCAGTGCAAGGTCGGCTCCATCGAGGAAGACGGAATCCGGTACGGGTTGACCACCCACTGCTTGATCGCAAGGACGGCTCCGACCGCGACCACGATCGTGATCACCCAGTCGGCCGTCGTCCGCCAGTGGCCCGGGAGGCCTGCCGTCAGCCTGTCGATCGGGCCTCTCATTCTGCCGACCTCGCCCTGCTCTCCTCGCGCCGCCAGTCCTCGATGCGCGCGTGGTCTCCGGAGAGGAGCACCTCCGGGACGCGCCAACCACGAAACTCGGCCGGCCGCGTGTAGTGGGGGAACTCGACGCCACCCTCGAGCGCCTCGGAGAAGCTCTCGACAGCACCGCTTTCCTCGCGCAGCGCGCCGGGCAGCCGCCGGCCGATCGCGTCGACGAGAACCATTGCAGGAAGCTCGCCGCCCGAGAGCACATAGGGGCCGATCGAGACGGAGTCCGTAGCGACATGCTCGACGATCCGTTCGTCGAAGCCCTCGAAGCGCGCCGAGAGGACCGTCAGCTCCTCCTCCGCCGCGAGCTCCTCCACGAGCGCCTGGTCGAGCTGGCGCCCTTGCGGGGTGAGCGCCACTACGCGCCGCCCGCCCACGTCACCGTAGACGGCCTCGAGGGCCGCGTAGACGACGTCGACCCGGAGCACCATCCCGGCGCCGCCCCCGTAGGGCTCGTCGTCGACCTGGCCGCCGGTGAGAGGCGTGAAATCACGATAGCTCCAGAGTCGTAGGTCGAGCTCGGACCCGAGGACGGCAGCGAGCGGCCGGTGCTCCGTGAGCCAGGCAAATGCGTGGGGAAGCAGGGTGAAGACATCGAGTTGCAGAGCCGCCTGAGATTAGCCAGGGTCGGCGAACCCCGGCGCGATCACGATGCGCCCGCCCTCGACGTCGACCGTCTGAACACACTCGGCCACGAGTGGGAGCATGAGCCCCGAATCGAGCTCAAGCACGTCGTTCGCCACCCCCGGAGCCACGTCCAGGACGGTGCCGAGCGGCCTCCCGGCCTCGTCCTCAGCGGCCAGTCCGACGAGCTGGAACACGTAGTACGCCCCCTCCTCGGGCGGCGGGAGCTCCACGATTGGAACTTCGATCGCGGCACCTCGTGCCACGGGTCGGTCCAGGCGGATCACGAGCCGACGGCCTCCCGCTCGCTTCGACGCTTCGATCCGTGCAGGCTCGCGCTCGACGTAGATGCGACTACCGACCTCGAAGCGGGTCGGATCCTCGCTCGGGCGCTCGACGACGAACGACCCGTCGATGCCGTGTGCCCTTCCGACCCGGCCGACCGAGACCCAGCCGGGGACAGGATCACCGGTCGGCAATCTGAAGGACGACGCGGTCGCCGCCCCGAGCCGCGCTCGCCCGGACGAGCGTCCTGAGCGCGCGCGCGACGCGTCCGCCCTTGCCGATCACCTTCCCCACCTCATCCGGGGCAACACGAAGCTCGAGGATGACGGCTCCGTCCTCTTCCCTTCGGATCACCGAGACCTCCTCGGGCTTGTCGACCAGGCATTTGGCCAGGTATTCGAGGAGCTCCTCCACAGCTTTTCTCAGAAGGTCGGCCGGCTATTGAGGTCGACCATCTAGATGCCCTTGGCCTTGAGCAGGCGCTTGACAGAGTCGCTCGGCTGGGCGCCCTTCCCGATCCAGTCGCGGACACGCTCTTCGTCGAGGTTGATCGTCGAGGGATCCGTCTGGGGGTTGTACTGGCCCACGATCTCGATGAACTTCCCGTCGCGTGGCGAGCGGGCGTCCGCCACGACCACCCGATAGATCGGGTTCTTCTTGGAGCCCACTCGGGCCAGTCTGATTCGTGCTGCCACTCTGTCTCCTATCGTCGGTTCTGGGCCGCCAGCGATTGCAGGTTCGGCATCTTGCCCTGGCCCATCTGCTTCATCATCTTCTGCATCTGCTTCCGCGCCTGGAGCAGCTTGTTCACCTGTTGTACCGAGGTGCCGCTGCCGCTCGCAATTCGCGCCCGCCGGGAGCCGTTGATGATCTCGGGCCGCTTGCGCTCGTCGGAGGTCATCGAGAGGATGATGGCCTCGACCCAGGCGAGTTCGCGGTCGTCGATATCCACTCCCTGCATCTGCTTCCCGAGCCCCGGGATCATCGAGACGACATTCTTGAGCGGGCCCATCTTTCGCATCATCCGCTGGGCCTGGAGGAAGTCGTCGAACGTGAACTGACCTGCGCGCAGGCGCTTCTCCATCTCCGCCTGATCGTCCTCGTCCGCTGCAGCCTCGGCCCGCTCGATCAATGTCAACACGTCGCCCATCCCGAGGATGCGCGACGCCATCCGGTCCGGGTGGAAGTACTCGATCTGATCGAGCTTCTCCCCGGTCGAGACCAGCTTGATCGGCTTCCCCGTGACCGCCTTGACCGAGAGTGCCGCGCCGCCGCGTGCATCCCCGTCGAGCTTGGTGAGAACGACTCCATCGAAGGCGATTCGCTCCTGAAATCCCTCGGCCACGGCCACCGCTTCCTGGCCGGTCATCGCGTCCAGGACGAGGAGGACGTTGTGCGGCTTCACTTCCTTTCGAACCGCAGCCAGCTCGTCCATGAGCTCTTCGTCGATCTGCAGGCGCCCGGCCGTGTCGACGATGACGACATCCCGACCTTGTGATCGAGCTTGCTCCAGCCCGTAGCGGGCCACCGCGACCGCGTCTTTCGTGTCGTCCCGGCGGTAGACCGGGATCTGCACCTGCTTTCCAAGCTGCTCGAGCTGGTCGACCGCCGCAGGGCGCTGCAAATCGGCTGCTACGAGCGCCGGGGCTTTGCCTTCGCGGCGCAGAAGGAGCGCGAGCTTGGCGGCTGCAGTCGTCTTACCCGAGCCCTGGAGCCCCGCAAGCAGGATCACGGTCGGCGGGCGACCGGCGAACGCGAGCTTCGAGCTGCCGGCGCCCATGAGCGTCGTCAGCTCGTCGTGGACGATCTTCACGACCTCCTGGCCGGGCGTGAGGCTCTTCGTGACGTCGGAGCCGAGCGCCCGCTCCTTCACCTTGGCGACGAACTCCTTGACGACCTTGAAGTTGACGTCGGCCTCGAGCAGCGCGAGGCGAATCTCGCGCATTGCGCGGGAAAGATCCTCCTCTGAGAGGCGTCCGCGTCCGCGCAGGTCGCCCAGCGAGGCTTGCAGCTTGTCTGAAAGCGTGTCAAACATTGGCAGCCGGGAAGTGTAGCGACGCACTTTCCCCGACCCAGGAGGCAGACATGGCAGATATCGCCAAGGTGATCACGATCATCGGGAACTCACCTGAGAGCTTCGCCCAGGCGGCTCAGGTCGCTGTTTCAGAGGCTTCGAAGACGTTGCGTGGGATCACGGGCGCCGACGTCATCAGCATGAGCTGCGAGGTCGACGGCGACCAGATCACGATGTATCGAACGACGGTGAACATCGCGTTCGCAGTCGAGAGGTAGATCAGGCTCCTAGGAGGGATTGGTGAAACGTCGCTCGTCGTCCGGGGCGAGCAGCGCGGCCCGACGGCACTGCTGCGTTTCGTCAAACCCTCCTAGCTCGACTGGGCGGTCGGCCGCACGAGGATCTCGTTCACGTCCACGTGCGGCGGCTGCCCGACTGCATACATGACGGCTCGCGCGACGTCGTCCGGATCGAGCGCACCCGAGGGCGGGCTGTCGAAGAACGGCGTGTCAACCATGCCAGGCTCGATCAGGGTCACCCGGATTCCGGTTCCGTCGACTTCGAGCCTCGCCGCCTCCCCCATCGCCGTAACCGCCCATTTGGTGCAGGAGTACAGCGAGCCCGGAAGCGCGCGCCGGCCCGCAACCGACCCGGTCAGGAGCAGGTGGCCTCGCGACTCTTTGAGCGCCGGCAGCGTGGCACGCACGGTGAGGGCGGGACCGAGGACGTTCGTGAGGACCATGCTGCGCCAGTGGTCTACGGTCTCCTCGAGAAAGCCCCGCGTCGCACCGAAGCCTGCGTTCGCGAAGGCTACGTCGAGGCGGCCGAAGCGCTCGAGCGTCGTAGCAACCATGGCCTCTTGGTCTGACCACTCGGTGACGTCGCAGCGCACGGCGACGGCTCTCTCCTCGCCTCCGAGCTCGCTCGCCAGGGCCTCGAGCTTGTCGACAGAGCGAGCGGCGAGCACGAGGCGATAGCCGGCCTCGGCCGCGCGGCGGGCCGTCCCCGCACCGATACCGGTGGACGCGCCGGTGATGAGGAAGACGGGGTCAGCCATTGGCTCATACGGGTGCGCGAGCCGCTCCCGCTCAGGGGCCGCCCCCAGTCCACCCACCGGCCTAGAGCCTATCGGCGGAAAGCGCGCGCGTGGTGCACGGTTCGTGCCGGAAGCGTGCCGGCTAGCTGGGCGAGCCCGATACCAGAGCGCGTGCGAATTCCCGTGCGTCGAAGGGTTGAAGATCGTCGAGGCTCTCGCCGACCCCGATCAGCTTCACAGGGATGCCGAGCTCGTGCGCGATCCCGACCGCAATGCCGCCCTTCGCGCTGCCGTCGAGCTTCGTGAGCGCCACGCCCGTGAGCTCGACTGCCTGACCGAACAGACGGGCCTGCTGGAGTCCGTTCTGCCCGGTCGTTGCGTCCACGACCAGCAACGTTTCGTGCGGCGCGCCAGGAAGTCGCTCGCGAATCACTCGGCCGATCTTGGCGAGCTCCTCCATGAGGTTCGACTGCGTGTGCAGCCGTCCGGCCGTGTCCACGATGACTACGTCACGCCCTCGAGCCCGGGCCGCCTCGATCGCGTCATACGCGACTGCGGCGGGGTCACCGCCGCGCTCCGAGCCGACGAAGTCAGCGCGGGCTCGCTTCGACCAGATCTCGAGCTGCTCCTCGGCGGCGGCCCTGAACGTGTCGGCGGCCGCGAGGACAACCTGGAGGCCTGCCTCCGTCAGGCGGCTCGCGAGCTTTCCGATCGTCGTCGTCTTCCCGGTCCCGTTCACGCCGACGACGAGAATCACGGTCGGTGTTCCGTCGAGGTTGAGCCGCGCCTCGCCGGTAGGCGCAACGAGCTCGGCGATGACCTCCTCGAGCGCTGCGAGCAGCTCTTCCTCCGTCACGGGCTCGCGGGCCTCGAGGCGCCGCACGATCTCAACAGTCGCCGGGACCCCACAGTCGGCCGCGAGCAATGCTTCCTCGATGCGCTCCCACGCCTCCTCGTCTCCCGGATCGAAGACGGCGGTCGCGATCTCGCGGGTCAGCGCCTGCCGACTGGTCGCAAGGGAATCGCGGAGGCGGGAAAACCAGCCCCCCGAGACCTCGTCCGGCCGGGTCTCGCCGTTGGCACGGCCCAGGAACTCGGCCCACGTGCGGCTCACGCGCTGAGCGCGTGCGCGGCCTCAGGTGCGAGCCGCTTGGAGACGATCTGCGAGACCCCATCAGCGCCCATCGTGACGCCGTAAAGGATATCCGCGGCCTCCATCGTGCGTTTCTGGTGGGTGACGACGATGAACTGGGCCCGCTCGGCGAAGCCACGCAGGAGTCCTACGAAGCGGCCGATGTTCGCATCGTCGAGAGCGGCCTCGACCTCGTCCAGGAGATAGAAGGGGCAGGGCCGCGCCAGGAACAGCGCGAACAGAAACGAAATCGCTCCGAGCGACTTCTCGCCGCCTGAGAGCAGCGACAGCCTCGTGATCTTCTTGCCGGCGGGCTGAAGCTGGATCTCGATCCCCGGCTCGTCTCCGTCCTCGCCCTCAACCGCGACGAGGCGGCCACGTCCACCAGGGAACAGCGTCGAGGCGACCTCTGCGAAGTGCTGCTCGACGGCGGCGTACGTCTCCGCAAAGCGCCGCTCGACCGTTTGAGTGAGGTCGTCGCGAATCCGCTCGAGCTCGGTCAGCGAGCGCTCGAGGTCCTCACGCTGCCCTCGGAGCTCTGCCAGGCGCTCGGACTCCTGGGCGTGCTCCTCGGCCGCGAGCGGGTTGACCTGCCCGAGAGCCTCCCGACGGCGCTCCAGGCGCTCCATGGTCCGCAGCAATTCCTCCCGCTCGGCTTCGGAAAGCTCTTCGGGCTCCGTCTCCTCCTCGAGCCGCCCACGGAGCTCTGCGACCTCCGACTCGAGGCGCGCACCTTCGACCGCGATCGCTGCGAGGCGCTCGCCCGCCTCTCCCGCCGAGCGCCGGAGCTCGGCTTCGCTGCCGCCGAGGCGCCGAAGCTCTTCGCCGAGCTCAGCCGAGCGGGTGCCGCCCGCATCGACTTGCGCTCGGAGCGGGGCCTCGAACCGGCCGGAGACGTTACGAGTGGCGCCAAGCTCGTCGGCGAGGCGCTGTTGCACGACGGCCAGCGCCTCCAGGTGCTCAGCCTCCCTCGGGTCGACGCGCGCGGGCATCCGCTCGACCGCCCCTCGGGCACGGTCCCGACGCTCCCGCGCTGCACGCTCCTCCTCGGTCGCTGTGGCTGCGCGGCCGGCGGCGTCGACTGCCGCCCGCTCTAGTTCCGCGGCCTCGTCGGACAGGGAGCGGCGCCGGGCGTGCAACGCAAGCAGGACGCTTTCGGCGGCCTCGCCTGCGAACCAGAGCTCGCCCCGGGCCGGATCGTAGCCGTGCCCCTCCCGGGTGACGAGGATGCCGTGCCGGGCTGCGGCAAAGTCCTGTGCAGCCGTGACCCAGACATTCTGGAGCAACGCCCCGATCCTTTCCGCACCGGCCGTGGGCCGCGCGAAACGGACGAGTGGTTCCGCATCGGCAACGGGTGGTTCAGAGGCTCCCGCGGATTCCTCCACCTCGAGCAGCACCGAGAGACCGCCAAGACCGCCTGCCCGCGCCTCCTCGACCAACTCGAGCCCGCGGCCGAGGTCGCCGGCAAGAATCGACGCCGCACGCCATCCGAGCGCTGCACCGACGGCACGCTCGTAACCTGGATCGATCTCGAGCGAGCCGAGGGCGAGGCGCTCTCCGGCGTCTGCGAGCGCGCGAGCGGCTGGTGGCAACCCCTCGCGCTCGGCCAGGCTTCGGTCGAGAGCCTCCAGCCGGTCCGCGGCGAGGCGCGCCTGCGTCACGAGGGCCTCTCGCTCTGCGATCGCCGCTCTGGCGTGCTCGCCGGCTTTCTCCGCCGCGAGCTCGGACGCCGTGAGCTCCTGCTGTGGTGTGTCGTCGAAAGGAGCAGCGGCGAGCCTACGGGCTCGCTCGGCAACCGCCTTGAGATCTGTAGCAGCCTCGTCGGCCCGCTCCCGCCTCACATCCAGCCGTTCGAAGGCAGAACGAAGCCGGTAAAGAGCGGCGGTCGCCCGTTCGTGGCTCTGTGCAGCTTCGCCCAGCTCTTCCTCGACGCGATGCCGCTCTGCAAGCAAACCCTCGAGCCTCGTGTCGAGCGACCGCTTTGACTGTGTCGCCTCGGCACGCCGTTCCTCAACCTCCGCGAGCCGCGCAGTGGCCTGCTCGAGCTCGCCTGCGGCCACCCTGCTTTGGAGGCGGGCAAGCTCACGGGCCAGCTTTTCGGAACGCGCGGCCGCACTGGCCTGGAGCGCCAAGGGACGGAGCCTCTTTCGAACCTCCTCCTCGAGGTCGCGAGCGCGATCGACCTGGATCGCCACCCGAGCGAGCTTCAACTCGGCTCGATGGCGTCGGCGCTTGAATTTCCCGAGGCCTGCCGCCTCTTCGACGAGCGCGCGCCGTTCTGTCGGCTTCGAGCCGAGAATCTGCTCGACCCGGCCCTGACCGATGATCGAGTGCATCTCGCCGCCAAGCCCGATATCCGCGAGGATCTCGACGAGATCGGTGCGTCGGACGGACGCTCCGTTCACGAGATACTGCCCTTCGCCGCCTCGGTGCAGCCGCCGCGTGATCGAGAGCTCGGAGTACGGAAGCGGACCGGTGCCGTCCGCGTTATCGAAGATCAGCTCGACCTGGCACGAGTCTGCGCCGGCTCTTCCGGCCGACCCTGCGTAGATCACATCGTCGGGCTTCTCGGCGCGGAGCTCCGACGGGCTGAGGCTTCCGGCCGCCCACACGATCGCGTCGGCGACGTTCGACTTTCCGGACCCGTTCGGCCCCACGACCACGGCGACGCCGGGCTCGAGCCTGACCTCCACCTGGTCGGGAAACGACTTGAAGCCGCGCAGCTTGATAGAGCGCAGAAACACGCCGTTGCAGCATGACGATCTGCGCGGATGGCGGGCCGTGGCAGGCTGCGGCTCTACGAACTTCGGGCGGGAAGCGCGGCGAGAGCCTCCCGCGCCGCATTCTGCTCGGCAGCCTTCTTGGAGTCGCCCTTACCCACGCCGGCGTGTTCGCCATCGATGACCGCCGCACACGTGAACGAGCGCTCGTGCGGCGGACCGTCCACCTCGATCACTGAGTACGACACGCTCGACCCCCGGCGAGCGGCCTCTTCCTGTAGAACCGTCTTGTAGTCGACGTAGGTGGTCAGCGCATACTCGATGCGCTCGCGGAACGCGTCGAGGATCGGTTCGCGGATCGCCTCGAAGCCATGCTCGAGGTAAAGCGCCCCGAAGGCCGCCTCGACGAGCGCCGAGACGACGTTCTGGTTCTTCGCGAGCTTCTCGAGCTCTTCGTCGGGGATCGAACCGCGTCCGTGCGTGAGGAGCCGGTCGCCGAATCCGAGCCGCATGCCGACCACGGCACAGCTCTGGCGTGAGACGACATGCGCGCGGATCTTTGCGAGATCCCCTTCCTGGTAATCGGGAAAGCGCTCGTAGAGCTCCCGTGCGATCGCAAGACCCAAGACGCTGTCGCCGAGAAACTCGAGCCGCTCGTAAGACTCCGAGCGGTCCGAGGCCCAGGACGTATGCGTGAAGGCGTGGCGGAGACGCGCTTCCGGAAGCGCGTCGATCAGCGCGAGGAGCTCGGTGTCAGCCTTGGAACCTACTGGTGCGAAGCAATGTAGTCGACGGCTTGGCCGACGGTTTGGATTCCCTGAGCGTCCTCGTCGGAAATCTTGACCCCGAACTGGTCCTCGAGCTCCATGATCAGCTCCACGAGGTCGAGTGAATCAGCGTCGAGATCCTCCTGGAACGAGGCCTCGTCGGTGATCTCGCTTTCCTCGGCGCCGAGCTGCTCGACCAGGACGTCCTTGATCTGCTCGTAGATCTCCTCGCGGGACGCTGCCATCCGTTCTCCTACCTGCCTTTCTTGGTCTTTGGGCTCAGCGGACGCAGGATGCTACCACGCCGAGGCCCGAGGATTCACGCGCGGGTCACGGCCGTCGGCTCCTCGGCCAGACGGGTTGCGACCCGCTCCACCACGCGGCCCTCGGCGCCGCGTGCAGCGAGCCGGATCGCGTTTGCAACCGCAGTCCGGGATGAGTTCCCGTGCGCGCCCACGGCGAGGCCGCGCAGGCCGAGTAGGTAGGCGCCGCCGTACGTGTCCGGATCGAGCCGCTGCCACAGCCGACGGGCGGCCGGCCGGATCAAGAGAGCGCCCAGCTTGCCGCGCGTCGACGACATGATGTCCGCCCGAAGACTGTCGAAGGTGGACCTGATCGCCCCCTCGAGGGCTTTCAGGGCGATGTTGCCCGTGAAGCCGTCGCAAACGATGACGTCGGGTGGCTCGTTCAGAAGCTCGCGGGACTCGATGTTGCCAACGAACTGCAGGGAGCTTGCAAGCAGGAGCGCGTGCGCCTCCCTGACAAGCCGGTTGCCTTTGTCCGGCTCCTCGCCGATCGAGAGGATTCCCACCTTCGGCTCCTGAATGCCCAGGACTTCCTCCGCGAAGGTGGCGCCCATGTGGGCGAACTGGAGGAGGTGCTCGGGCCGCGCCTCCGCGTTCGCCCCTGCATCGACGAGAACCGCCGGCCCGCGCGCTGCCGGAAGAGGAGCTGCGATAGCGGGGCGGCGCACAGCGGGAAGCCGCCGGATCTCGAGCAGGCAGGCGGCCAGGAGCGCGCCGGTGTTCCCCGCGGAGACGACGGCGTCCGCTTCCCCCGCTCCGACCGCGCGGCACGCGGCGAACATGGAGCTATCGCGCTTCGTGCGCGCCGCGTCCGAGGGCTTTTCATCCATGGCAACGACCTGCTCAGCGCCGACCACCTCGAGCCCGCCGGCCAGCGGCGTCAGGACGTCCGGGCGCCCGAAAAGGATCGGTTCGACTCCCTCAGAACGGGCCTCGAGCGCGCCGGCGACAATCTCCTCGGGAGCGCGGTCACCACCCATCGCGTCGACTGCGATGCGAACCCGAGGCACTTAGTCGCCCAACCGACGAACGCGATATCTACCCCGAGCGGTTTTCCCCGAGGAGCGTTCGCATGGCCGCCAAAGCATCTAAGGCGCGGGAAGGCGGAGCGGCTCGACCTCGCGGCCCCGGTACGTGCCACACGTCGGGCAGACGCGGTGCGCGCGCTTGGGCTGGTGGCACTGCGGGCACTCCACGAGAGAGGGAGCCGTGAGCTTGTGCGTCGCTCGCCGCTTGTCGCGGCGGGACTTGGAGGTTTTTCGCTTGGGGACGGCCATTGCGGCGGCGAAGTATAGCTGGGCGGGATCGGGGTTCTGGCTAGGTGGTCGACTGACTGACCAGCTAGAGGCGATCTCGTAGCTCCGAAAGCGCCGCCCAGCGCGTGTCAGGCTCCTCCGGGCCGCAGGTGCAGGCTGCATGATTCAGGTCCGCACCGCACCCCGGGCACAACCCGGCGCAGTCGGCGCGACAGAGGATCTTGTCGGGAAGATCAAGGACGAGGCTGTCCCGGGCCCAGGCGGAGAGGTCGAGCTTGTCGTCCTCGATGTACGGCGTCCTGAGCTCGTCGGAGTCCCCAGGATTCGTGGCGTGGTATTCCCGGGCCTGGACCGGCAGCTCGAGAGCCGCGTCCGCGAGACACCGCATGCAGGGGCCCACGAGCCGGGCTCGGAACGCGAGCTCGAAGAGTCGCCCGGACGTGAACCGCGAGACGGCGATCTCCACTGCCGGCGTCTCGGGCAGGGGGATGTAGCGCTGGCCGGCCAACTGGAGTGGCTCGAGCTCGACCTCGAGGAGGTCGCGAAACTGCTCGCCCGAGCGGATCTTGACGGTTCGGAGATCGAGGATGGTCACGAGTTCAGAGTAGCGACCGCGGATGCGACCCCGAAGCGCCGGGACATGAAGCATTCGAGCCCACGAAGCGACTCACTCTCGACGCATCTCGAGCAACACTGGCGCGACGGGGCGAGCTACGCTGGACGCGGGGGAACGACTAACAAGGGGGCCCCCGGGGGAAAGACTCGGGCGCGAGTAGAGAGGGGGTCGCCCGGACTGGCTAGAGGTTCGTTTCGTCGGTGATGCCGGCCATCACCGATTCCTGGGAGCGCTCGTGCAGTCGCTCCCGGCCGCGACGCACGGCGCCGAGGAACTTGTCGAGATTGACCTCGAGCGTCGACAGGATCGAGTCTGCCCAGTCCTCCATCTCGAGGCGCGTCTCGCGTGCCTGGCGCCTCGCCTCCTCGACGATGTCCTGGGCCTGGCGCTCGGCGAGCTTCACGATCTCCGTCTGCGACGCCTCGCGCACTGCCTGCTCACGAGCCTCGCCAAGGATGCGGTCGCTTTCCCGCTTCGCCTCGGCCAGCATCTCCTGACGTTCCTTGACGATCCAACGCGCCTGCTTGATCTCCTCGG
Organism: uncultured Actinomycetes bacterium; assembly: GCA_963722715.1. Taxonomy (GTDB): domain Bacteria; phylum Actinomycetota; class Thermoleophilia; order Gaiellales; family Gaiellaceae; genus DASQGA01. The sequence continues at coordinate 57,281 of CAVROA010000022.1, forward strand.
GGATCGTCGCCCTCATCTGATCGAGGATGTCGTAGATCTCCTCACGGTCGATCCGGACCTGGTCGGTCAGGGGAACGGCCTTTGCGTTGTGCACGAGGTCGTCGAGCTTGTCGATCAGTACGAGAACGTCCATTCCGCCTCAGTCTACTCGCGAGGACTCACGGGCGCGCCGGGCTTCGCGCGTGGGAACATCTCCTCGAACCGGCGTGCCACCTGGGCCGGGACCAGATCCTCGACGGCGGCTCCGAATGACGCGATCTCCTTGACGCCGCTCGAGGAAAGGAAGCTGTATTGCGGACTCGACATGAGGTACATCGTTTCGACCTCCGGCGCGAGCTTCCTGTTGAGGTGGTGCATCTGGAATTCCCACTCGAAATCCGAGATCGCGCGTAGGCCCTTCACCATCGTCCGGGCCTTCCAGCGCCGTGCGAATTCGACCACCAGTTCGGAGAAGACCTCTACCTCGACGTTCTCGGTTTCTGCCAGCGCTGCCTGGAGGAACTTCACGCGCTCCTCGACCGAGAACATCGTGCGCTTGTGCTGCGGGTCGCGGACGACACCGACCACGACCCGCTCGAAGATGGTTGCGGCGCGCGTGATGATGTCCAGGTGCCCGTTCGTGACCGGGTCGTAAGCGCCGGGGCAGATCGCAGTGACCGGGCTGACGTTGCTCATAGGCCGACCTTTGGGAGGCGAGGGACGCTCATACCGGACCTTCGAAAACGGTCACTCGCGCGGAGCCGTAGCGGCGGCTCGTCCGCTTGGGGAGTGGGAGCGCCGGCTCTTCGCGGGCATCGGACTCGACGACGACCAGGCCCTCGGGCGCGACAACGGCTGGGAGATGTGCTTCGAGCACGGGGAGAAACCCTGTCAGCATGCGGTAAGGCGGGTCGATCAGCACGAGATCGTACCGCCTCCCGGCCGTCGCGTCCGTGGCGAGCTTGCGGCCTACGTCCAGCCGTAAGACGGTTGCGTCGGCGAAATCGAGCTTCTCGAGGTTCCGAACAATGGCCTGGGCCGCCGCACGATCGCTCTCGACGAAGGTCGCGTGCGCCGCACCGCGCGAAAGGGCCTCGAGACCCATCGCACCCGAGCCGGCGAACAGATCGAGCACCGTCATGCCGTCGACGGGGCCGATCAGGTTGAAGGCTGCTTCGCGGACCCGGTCGCCGGTCGGGCGGGTCTCACGCCCGCCCGGAGCGAAGATTCGGGTGCCCTTACGCGAACCCGCGATGATCCGCATTGGCGAAGAGCCGGTCGACCTCGTCTGCCAGGGGCCCCTCCTCGTCGACGAGCTCGGCGGCCCACCGGCGGGCGCGAAGGAGGAGCCCGCGATCCCGCGTCAGGCTTGCGAAGCGAAGATCGGGAAGGCCCGACTGCCTCGTCCCAAGCAGCTGGCCTTCTCCCCTCAGCTCGAGGTCGACCTCGGCTAGGCGGAACCCGTCGGAGGTCTCGACGAGCGCTTCGAGACGCCTCCGGGCGGTCTCAGAGAGCTCGTCTCGGGCGCCCGAGACGAGTAGGCAGTACGACTGCTCGGCGCCCCGCCCCACGCGGCCTCTGAGCTGATGGAGCTGCGCGAGGCCGAACCGATCGGCTTCCTGGACGATCATGATGGTCGCATTCGGGATGTCCACGCCCACCTCGATCACGGTGGTCGCGACGAGGACGTCGAGCTCGCCGCGCTTGAATGCATCCATGACGGCGCGTCGCTCGGGCGGGCGGAGCCTGCCGTGCAGGCAACCCACCCGGAACTCGCGGAGCTCTGCGCGCTTGAGGCGCTCAGCCTCCTGTTCGGCAGCCCGCGCCTCGATGGCCTCCGACTCGCTCACGAGCGGGCAGACGACATAGGCCTGCCGGCCTTCTGTGAGATGGCGCTGGAGCCGCGTGTAGGCCTCGGCGCTCCGCTCCTCTGTCACCCAGGAGGTGACGACCGGCCTTCGCGATCTGGGCGGACGAGCGATCTCCGTCACGTCGAGGTCGCCGTAGACCGTCTGGGCGAGCGTCCGGGGAATTGGTGTGGCGGTCATGTGGAGGACATGCGGGGACTGCGAGCCGAGCGCCCGGCGCTGCTCGACTCCGAACCGGTGCTGCTCGTCGACGACCGCCACCGCGAGGGAGCGGAACGCGACCTGCTCCTGGATCAGCGCATGCGTCCCGACGGCAATCGCCGCCTCACCCGACGCGAGCGCGGCGCGGGCAGCCGCATGCTCCTTGGCCGGTAGCGAGCTCGTGAGCAGGACGACGGGCACACCCAGTTCTCCGCAGATCCCCTCGAGGGTCAAGAAGTGCTGCTCCGCGAGTGTCTCGGTCGGCGCCATGAGTGCTCCCTGATGCCCTCGCTCGACGGCACGCAGAAGCGCGTAGAGGGCGACGACGGTCTTGCCCGAGCCGACGTCCCCCTGGAGGAGCCGCTGCATGGGCTTCACGTCGGCAAGGTCGTGCCCGATCTGTTCGACCGCCGCCCGTTGCTCCGGCGTCAGGTCGAACGGCAAGACCGCGTAGTAGCGGGCAATGAGGTCTCCGTCTGTGCCGAGGCCGGGCGCGACCGCACCCTCCTCCAGGGCCCGGCGCCTCCGCAGGAGGCCGATCTGAAGCAAGAGGAGCTCGTCGAAGGCCAGGCGTGACCGTGCCGCCTCCGCCTCGGCCGCCGTTCGCGGGCGATGCGCCGCCCCGATGGCATCCGCCCGCAGAGGCGCTCCCTCGGCCGCACGCACTCGCGCCGGCAACGGGTCCGGGAACCAGCGCGCGAGCCTGAGTGCCTGCTCGGTCAGCTCGCGAAGCTTGAACGTCGAGACGTCCTCGCTCGCGGGATACACCGGCACGAGGCCGACCGTGTGAAGGCCCGCGCTCTCGGACGCGATTTCGTGCCTGGCAACGCGGAAGGTCGCCGCCCCCGAGCCGGTTTCGAGATGCCCATGCAGGAGCAGTCTGGTGCCCGCCGCAAGCCGCTCGGCAAGCCAGGCCTGGTTGAACCAGAGCGCGCTCACCCTCGTGCCCGCGGCGTCGACGACGGCGGCCTGGACGATCTTCAGGTTTCGGCGGCGTGTGGGCCGGACCGAGACGCGCTCGACCGTGCAGGCGACCGTGGCCTCCTGCCCGGCCAGAAGCTGCCCGAACCCCTCTGCCTCACGCCAATCGAGATAGTCCCGCGGGATGTGCTCCACGAGGTCGCGAATCGTTCGGAGGCCCATGCGCGCCAGCTGCTCAGCCACCTTCGGCCCGACCCCTCGGAGCGACTCGACGGAGGCCTCCGGGTCCACCCATCTCCCCGTCTTTGGCACGTGTTGGTCCACGCCAGCAAAGCCGGCCAGCACAGGGCGCGTGCTTGTCTCGAGGGCCAGGACGAACCGAGTATAGGCCCGTCCTCGGACGGGGCCGAGCGTCTAGCGTGGCCTGTCCATGGCCGGCGCTCCAAACGGACGCGATCTCAGAGGACTCCGGGCGCTCGAGGCGCTCCACCACAGGGATTTCCGACTCCTCTGGACCGGCCAGACCGTCTCCCTGATCGGTGACGGCGCCTTCCTTACCGCCCTCGGTTGGAAGACGTTCACGATCGCGGGCTCGGGACGCCTCGGAGTCGTCCTCCTCTGCAACGCGCTCGGGCTGTTGACGACGCTCCTCATCGGCGGCGCCCTCGGCGACCGGCTGTCGCGGAAGGGACTCATGATCGCATCCGACTTCTGGCGCTTCGGCGCGGTAGCAATCCTGGCCGGTGCGGACGCGACGGGACACCTGAGCTTCGAGTTACTCGTCGTCCTCGCGACGCTCGTCGGCCTCGGTGACGGTTTCTTCTACCCCGCCTTCGGAGGCATGGTGCCGCTCGTCGTCGACCCGAGCCGCATCTCCTCGGCAAACAGCCTCATCGGCGTCTCGCGCTGGACGAGCCTCCTGATCGGCCCCGCTCTCGCAGCCGGGCTCTACCACGCCACGGGATCGGCGACGGTGTTCGCCGTCGACGCGGCCACGTTCATCCTCTCCGCTGCCTTGTTGTCGTTCGCCAGACCACGCGTGATCGACACCGCTGCCAGTGAGGGGACCCTTCGCGAGATCGGGGCCGGCGTCCGCTACGTCGCAGGAGTGCCCTGGCTCTGGGTCACGATCACGCTCTTCGCCCTCGTGCTGATGCTTCAGCTCGCCCCTCAGCAGGTACTCCTCCCCGAGCTCGTCAGGGACCACTTCGGCCGCGGCGTCGGGGCTTTCGGGTTCCTGACCTCGATGCTCGGGCTCGGCACGGTCCTCGGGACGCTGTCGTTCGGCCAGCTGCAGCCGCGCGGCCGGCGGGGCGTGCTCTCCTACTGGATCTGGGTCGTGAACAGCCTGTGCCTGGCCGGGGTGGCCTTCGTCCCGTGGTTCGCGGCCGCGGCCGGGCTGAGCATCGTGCGCGGCTTCCTGATCGGCTTCGGCGTCGCGCTCTGGGAGACGATGATGATGGAGCTCGTGCCCGACCGGCTCCTCTCGCGCGTGGTCAGCCTTGATTACTTCGGAAGCTACGGACTCATGCCGGTCGGCCTGGCGCTCTCGGCCGTGGCCTCCGGCTTCGCCGGGCCCGCAGAGCTGATCGGCGGCGGCGCCATCCTCTCGGCGCTCCTCTTCCTCGTGGCGCTGCGTCGCCCCTGGCTACGTGCGGTGGACTAGTCCCAGTAGCCGACCGGCTCGATGCGTGCGGTGAAGCCGAAAGCGCGGAAGTTGACCTTCTGCGAGTCCGGATACCAGGCAATGTCCTGCCCGTCCCGCGTGCCGTAGGCCAGCAGTTCGAGCCGGTCTGCACCGGCCTGGAACGCGTGGGAGACGCCGGTTCCGGCCGGGCGTGCGACCACGGAACCACGGTGCACCGGGATTGTCTCCTCGCCGAGGCGGCAGACCCCCTCACCCTCGAGCACCACGAAGATCTCCTCTTCGGCGGAGTGCGTGTGGAAGGGCCAGTTCCACTTATGGGGCCGGATGGAGTGGTGGTTCAACCCGGTTCGCCTCGCGACCGATGCGAGCTCCCGCTCGACGAAGACGGACTCCCCGTGCGAGATCTCCCTTGCCTCGGTCTCACGCACGTTGACGATGCTCACCGGGCGCGGCAAGGGATCTGGGAGCTCTTCGTCCCCTGCCTCCGCCTCGCGCTCCCAGGGATGCTTGCCTCCAGGGGCCTCCACCCACGTGGGTGGAACACGAACGACACCCGCCCGCGGAAGCCAGGTGCCGGTGGCCGGAACGCGCATCCCGAACGCGAGCACGTCGAGCCCGTCGGGTCCCGCCACGAGCGTGTGCGCCGCCTCGCCGGCCAGATGCACGAGGCAGTCGCCCTCCGCGACCTCGTAGACGAGCGGGTCCTCGCCCTCCCACTGCCACGAGAGCCCGGAGCCGCCCAGCACGAAGAAGATCTCCTCCTCCACCAGCTCGAGGTGAAGCGGCGTCGACCGCTTGCCCGGTGTCACCTGGATCCGGCAGACCCCGACGTCCTCGCTTCCGGCGGCCTCGCCCAGGTCACTCCAGCGGCCTGAGAGCGGGCCCAGTTCCTGGAGCTCGCTCTCGACCTCGTCCCAGTGGGCTACGTGGGATCCCTGAACCAGAAGAGCCCGAGCGTACCAGGGCCGCCGTGCGTCCCCACGACCGGGCCGAGCGTGGTCACCAGGTCGAGGGTGGCGCTCGGCCGGACGCGCTCGATCATCGCGACGATGCGGTCGGCGTCTTCCTGCGCATCGGCATGCGCGACGGCCAGGTGCCAGGAAGGGTCGTCGTCGCTGCCCGAGACTAGAGCCTGCTCGAACTCGGCGAACGCCTTCGCGCGGCCGCGGACTCGCTTCACGGGCTCGACTTCTCCCTCCCGGATCGTGAGGATCGGCTTCACGTTCAGCAGCTGGCCCACGAGCCCGGCTGCCTTCCCGATGCGGCCGCCGCGCACCAGATAGTCGAGCGTGTCGACCGTGAACCGCAGATCGGCCTCCCGGCGGAAGAGCTCGGCGACGGATTCGATTTCCTCGTCACTGGTCCCCAGCGCGAGCCGGCGCTGGATCGAATCCGCGAGGATCACGATCCCGGCCGACGCGCTCGCCGAGTCGACGAGCAGAACCTTGCCGCCTCCGATCGCCTCTGCGGCGAGCCGTGCGGACTCGAAGGTGCCCGAGAGCTTCGCGGAGACGGTGATGCAGACGATGCGCTCGAAGTCCGCCAGCGCTTCGAAGGCCTCTTGGAAATCCCCCGGAGTCGGCTGGGAAGTGGCGGGCTGGACGCTCGTGGCGCGCAGCCGCTCGTAGAACTCGGCCGCGGTCAGGTCGACGTGGTCGCGAAGGATCTCGTCGCCGAAGCGAACGTAGAGCGGGACGAGGCGCCAGTTCGGATGCCTTGCGGCGGGATCCGGCAGGTCGGCCGTCGAGTCGAGGACGACGGCCGTCGTCTCAGCGGAGAGGCGCACCGTGCTCGGCGGCGTCTCGGATCGCGCCGACGATCTCCTCCAGCTCACGATCCTTGGTCACGCAAGCTACGGCTCCCGCCTCGAGCAGCGCGTCGTACTCCTCGCGCTCGACGGATGCGGTCAGGACGACGACGGCCGCGCTCGGACACGCCTTCCGGATCGCCGCAGTCGCCTCGACGCCGTCGAGCTCCGGCAGGCGATAGTCCATCAACACGACATCCGGGAGGAGGGCCGCCGACACTTGGAGCGCCGAGCGACCGTCGGCGACGGACGCGACCACGCGCATGTCCGGCGTCACGTCGAGCAGGAGCTCGAGCGTCTCCCTGAACACGTCGTTGTCCTCCGCGAGGACCACCTCGATGACCCTGTCTGCCACGGCGTCAGTATCGGGCTATTCGGCGGAGAACAGAAGGGGATAGTGCGGCTGGCCACCGTCATGCACCTCGACCTCGAGCTCGGGATGCGCCGCCTCGAGCTCCTCCCGGAGGCCGTCGGGGCACTCTGCTCCCTCCCCCACGAGCACCGTGAGGACATCCGAACCATCGCCCAGCAAACGCTCGACGACCTCTCGGGCGACCGTGTCGAGGACGGGGCCGCTCGCCACCGGCTCCCCTTCCACGAGCCCGAGGAACGAGCCCTCCTCGATGTCCAGAGGCCCGAGCTTGGTCGAGCGCGAGGCCCGGGCGACACTTCCCGTCCGCGCCCCCCTCGCCGCGGCCTCCATCGCCTCTGCGTTCTCGGCTGCGGAGCGGGAGGGATCGTACGCGACCATCGCCGCCAGGCCGGCCTGGAGAGACTCGGTCGGGACGACGACCACGGGCGAGCTCGACAGCGCCGCTGCCTGCCTGGCGGTGAGCAGGACGTTGGGGTTGTTCGGGAGGACGATCGCCTCGGGAGCGTCGACCTCGGCAGCAGCGTCGAGGACGGCGGAGGCAGCCGGGTTCATCGACTGCCCCCCTTCGACGATCCCCGCGGCGCCGAGACTCCGGAAGAGCCGCTCGTTGCCGCTCCCCGAGACGACGGCGACGACGTCGGACTGTGCCGGCACGGACAGGATCCGCTCCGTGCGGTCGGCGATCTGGGCGTGCATGTTCTTGATGTCGACCTCGTCGACCACACCGATTCCCGTCGCCAACGTTAGGACCTGTCCGGGGTCGTTCGTGTGGAGGTGCACCTTCACCGCCCCCGGGGAGCCGACGCAGAGGAGCGAGTCGCCGTGCGCCTGGAGCTCGCGCTCGAGCAAGTCCGGATCGGCCCCCTCCCCCTCCAGGAAGAAGCTCGTGCAGTACCGAAACGCCGAGGGCTCGAGGTGGACCGACTCGAGTGGCAAGCGCTCGGGGCCCGCCGCCGGCTCCGGGAGCGGCTCGCCGCGGACGTGGAGGGCGATCCCGCGGACGAGCTCCAGGAGGCCGGCTCCACCCGCATCGACCACACCGGCTTGCCGGAGGATCGGGAGCTGCTCCGGCGTCCGCGCGAGCGCCTCCTCGCCGGCCTCGACGATCCTGGCGAGCGCCTCGCCCGTGTCGAGTCCCCCGTCGCGCGCCTGCTCCGCGCGGTCGGCGAGCGCGCGAGCCACCGTCAGGATCGTCCCCTCCTGCGGCTCGCGCACCGACGCGTAACCGGCGTCTGCGGCCCCACGGAATGCGGCCGCCAGAGCCTCCCCACGCGCCAGCGCCTCTGCGGCTCCGCGGAAGATCTGGGAGAGGATGACGCCTGAGTTGCCTCGAGCGCCCATGAGACAGGCGCGGATCGCCTCTCGGGCCACGTCCTCGGTATCCGTCGCCTCGGAAGTAGCAAGCACGTCCCGAACCGCCCTGACGGTCAGGGTCATGTTGGTCCCCGTGTCGCCGTCGGGCACGGGAAAGACGTTCAGGTTGTCGATCCGCTCGCGGCTGGCCTCGAGGGAAGCCAGAGCTGCGCCGACGAGCTCCCGCGCGAAGGTTAGAGCGCCTTCTGGACCTTGCCGGCCTTCAGGCACCGCGTGCAGACGTAGCTCCGGCGCGCGACCCCGTTCACGAGAATGCGCACGCGCTGAAGGTTGGGATTGAAGCGTCGGTTCGTCGCAACCATCGAATGGCTGCGGTTATGGCCGAACGACGGGCCCTTTCCACACACTGCGCAGACCTTGGACATCGGCGGCGGAGTATAGCTACTGGGCGACAGCGTTCCGGAGCTGCGTGAAGACGTCGGCCATCTCGAGGCCGGCGAGCGCAGCGTCCGTGCCCTTGTTCCCGTGCGGCCCTCCCGCCCGGTCTTCGGCCTGCTTTCGGGTGTCGCAGGTCAGGACGCCGAAGGACACGGGAATGCCTGTCTCGAGGCCCGCCAGCTGGAGCCCACTGGCCGCCTCGGCGGCGATGAACTCGAAGTGCGGCGTGTCGCCGCGAATCACACAGCCAAGCGCGAGCACGCAGGCGTAGCGCCGGGTTCGTGCGAGCGCCATCGCGGCGAGCGGGAGCTCGAACGCGCCGGGAACCGGCATCACCTCGATCGCGTCACGGCTGACCCCGGCCTCCTCGAGCGCTTCCAGCGCTCCGTCCAGGAGCTTTGACGTGATCTCGCCATTGAAGCGGCTGACCGCGATCGCGACCGACCGCCTGTCTCCGTTCGCCGTTCCCTCGAGCACGACGACGCCGGCCGGGATCGCGAGCCCGCCTGCTGCGTGCTCAGGCGCGACGGCTTCAGCGACAGGAGGCTCCGGAGTCTCGGGCTCGATCCGGAGTGCGTGGTCGATCGGCTCCGTCACTTCTCCGGAGGCTCCTCGTAGCGCAGGTCCTGATGATGAAGCCGATGCCCGAGCTTGGAACGCTTGGCCTCGAGGTAACCGCGGTTCTCGGCGTTCGGAGCCACCTCGATCGGCACCTGCTCGACCACCTTGAGGCCAAAGGCCTCGATCCCCGTGATCTTCTTCGGATTGTTCGTCAGAATGCGGATCGTCGTCAGCCCGAGGTCGTGGAGGATCTGCGAGCCGATCCCGTACTCGCGCCCGTCTGCGGGGAAGCCGAGCTCGAGGTTCGCCTCGACGGTGTCGAGCCCGTTCTCCTGGAGCTCGTACGCCTTCAGCTTGTTCAGGAGCCCGATGCCCCGGCCCTCCTGCGCCATGTAGAGGAGAACGCCCGTCTCCTCGGCTCCGATTCGCGCCAGGGCCTGCTCGAGCTGCTCGCCACAGTCGCAGCGAAGCGAGTGGAACACGTCGCCCGTCAGGCACTCCGAATGGACGCGAACGAGCACATTCTCGCGACCCTCGACTTCGCCTTTCACGAGTGCGACGTGGTGCTTCCCGGTCAGCGTCTCGCGGAATGCGACGGCGGTGAACTCGCCGTAGGCGGTCGGGAGGCGCACGCTCGTCATCCGCTCGACCAGCTTCTCGTGCCGCCGGCGGTACTCGACCAGGTCGGAGACCGTGATCATCTTGAGCCCGTGCTGCTCGCAATAGGGGACGAGATCAGGGACCCGCGCCATCGAGCCGTCCTCGTTCGCGATCTCGCAAACGACCCCGGCCGGGTTCAGGCCGGCCAGGCGTGCGAGGTCAACGGAGGCCTCCGTTTGGCCGGTGCGCTGGAGGACGCCGCCCGGGCGGGCTCGGAGCGGGAAGATATGGCCGGGCTGGACGAGGTCGTCAGGCCCCTTCGACGGGTCGATGGCGACCTGAATCGTGTGCGCGCGGTCCGCAGCCGAGATCCCGGTGGTGACGCCCTCGCGGGCCTCGATCGCGACGGTGAAGGCCGTCTCGAACGGCGTCTCGTTGTTGTAGGTCATCGGCCGGAGGCCCAGCTCGTCGCAGCGCTCCTCGGTCAGGCAGAGACAGATGAGGCCACGCGCGTGCGTGGCCATGAAGTTGATCGCGGCAGGCGTGATGTGCTCGGCTGCAAGCGTGAGATCGCCCTCGTTCTCCCGGTCGGGCGCATCGACGACGACCACGAACTTGCCGGCGCGGATGTCGTCGATCGCCTCTTCGATCGTGGCGAAGGGGGAAGCAGTTTCGAGCTCGGGCGCATGCTGTGCCATCTGGAAATCGTATCCCGCAGGAGACGCCTAGTCGCCGGGTGCCTCCCAGACAAGCTCCTGGACGTCGAGCACGATCGAAAAGCCTGCCCCTTCTGGAAGCTGGCGGGCCTCGCCGCAGATCACGCAGACGACGTCGTTCAGACGGCTATAAGGCTCGTCGCCGGAGACGTGCATGCCGGTGCCCACGACGGGACGACGCTCCTCCGGGTAGGCGCGCCCGTAGCCTCGGTAGTCGAACATCACCTTCGCGCCATCGTCCGTCTCGATCACCCCCTGGAAGTCCGGGAGGTAGGTGAGATCCGTGCGGCGGCGCGGGTGGTTCGCGCCTCGAAAGCGACCGGAGATCCCGCCTTCGCAGCGACCCTCGGCGATGAAGAAGTGCTGGCTTTCGGTACCGCGCTCCCCGTCCAGCTCGACGAACCAGGCCTCGGGGTAGCTGAACCTGACGCGGTAGAGCGGCTCAAGTCGCATCTCGAGCCTCCAGGAGCCGCTCGACGTACTTCGCGAGCACGTCGACCTCGAGGTTCACTTCGTCATCGGGCGCGAGCGATCCGAGCGTCGTCGCCTGCAGCGTGTGCGGGACGAGCGCGATCTCGAAGCCGTCCGGCGCGAGCGCTGCGATCGTGAGGCTGACGCCCTCGACGGTGATCGATCCCTTTTCGACGACGTAGCGCAGGAGCTCTTGCGGCGCCTCGACCGTCAGCCTGGCGCCCTCCCCTTCGGGTTCCAGGCGGAGCACGCGCCCCACACCGTCGACGTGGCCCTGGACGAGGTGCCCTCCGAGGGGCTCGCCGGCCCGCAGGGCAGGCTCGACGTTCACAGAGCCACCGTCGGCCAGACGCGAGAGCGAGCTGCGGCGGAGCGTCTCAGGAACTGCGTCGAAGGCCAGGACGTCTCCTTCGACCTCGACGGCGGTCAGGCACACGCCGTTCACGGCGACGGAGTCGCCGGCAGCGGTCGAGCTGGCCGTCACCGGCGCAACGATGCGAAGCCGGATCCCCGCTGACTCCCCGTTCAGGCTCTCGACCCGCCCGAGCTCACGAATGATTCCTGTGAACACAGGCGCCACGATAAAGGTCGGACCCGGCGCGGAGCTACGCGGAGGCGGGAAGCAGCGCCTCGCCTCGGCGCACATACGTGCTCGCCCCCACGCCCTGCCAGAACTCGAGCGCTCTCCGAAGCTCTCCCTGCGCCTCCGACCGACGACCGCCGGCCGCGAGCTCCTCGGCGGCTCGCAGACGAACGTATGCCTCGAACGGTCGGGCGCCCATGGCGGAGAGCGTCTCTGCGGCCGCTGACATGTCCCCGGCCGCATACGACGTTGCGACGTCGAGCCAGCGGGTCGGCGTCGGGAATCCAGCCCGCGCCAGGCCGACCTCTGCAGAGCGGCCGAGGCCCACCAGCACGAAGGCGAACTCGAGGAACCACCAGTGTGCAAGCAGGTCACTGCGTCCCATGTCACCGAGCCGGTCTGCGAGGCTTGCAGCCCGATCCTCATCACCCATCTCCAGACCGCAAAGGGCGGCCGTGGCAAGAGCCGGGAGAAGCATCTGCGGGTCGCCGCCGCCGGACTCGGCCAGCGCGAGTCCTCGTTCGGAATCCTCGAGTGCCCCGGCGAAATTGCCCCGTGCGAGCCTGATCAGCGCCCGGAACTGCCGGCATGGCGCCTCCATGAAGAACGGGGAGGTCGCGGATTCCGTGATCCGCCGATCGAAGCCGAGAAGCGCTTCGCTCCAGTCGCCCACGAGATATCGGTCGACGGAGAGCTCGCTATCGAGCCAGCGGACGTCGTTCTCCTGCCCCATTCGGGAGGCGGCCTCGAGCCCGCGCTGGTGGAGCTCGCGCGCCCGCCTGAGATCTCCTAGATCGACCTGTATCGACGCAAGGTTGCCGTACCCACGCGCCAGGTCGGACGTCCGGCGTTCGCCCGCGATCGCGATGCTCGCTTCGAGATCCTCGATCCCGCCCAGGTCGCCGCCGGTGACCCTGACCATCCCGCGCGTGTTCAGGCTGTACCCCCGGGTGTCCGGGAGCTCGAGCGCCTCGGCCAGGCCGAGTGCTGTGTCGCTCAGCCTGATGGCCTCCACGTGACGGCCGCCGATCGCGTTCCGCCGCGCCGCCTGCGCGTACACGCGCGCCTTGGCCGCCGAAGCTCCCCGATCCTGGACGAGAGCGACGGCTCGATCCACTTCGTCGAAAGACTCGCTGGGCAACCCCAGGTCGACGCGGAGTTGCCCGAGCAGAGCTAGTGCTTCGGCTGCTTCTTCGACCATCCCGGCGCCAAGCGACGCCTCTTGGCCTCTTCGAGGACGTCGACGGCCGCGCCGCGGCCGCTCTCTGCGAGAGCCTCGCCGCACCGAAGTAGGAGCCTGGGCCGCTCCGCATCGTCGGCCGGCCAGAGCTCGAGAGCGCTCTCGAAGAAGCGAGCTGCCGGTGCAAATGCGCTCAGCGCCATAGCGCGCTCCGCGGCGATACGCAGGGCAAGGCGGGCTCGCTCGCGAAGATCGGCGGTCTCACTACCGGCTGCGCGGGCGAACTCGAGCGCCGCGAGGTAGTGGTGCGCAAGCATCTCCGCACGATCGTCGGCCCGGTCGTCCGAGAGCGACTCGATCCAGCCAGCGGCAAGGCGGTGCTTCTCCGCTCGCGCAGCCCGGGGAATCTGGGCATACGCAACGTCCTGCACCAGCACGTGTCGAAACGCGTACTCGGTCTCGCCGGCGACGGAAGAGCGCCGTTCTCTGCGGATGAAGTCCTTGCGCTCGAGCGGGTGCAGGAGCGTCTCGACGGCATCGGGGCGGAGCTCGCCGATCGCGGCAGCGGCGCCGAGCCAGAAGACTTTTCCCATCACCGCGGCATCCTGGAGAAGCGCCTTCTCCGCCGCGGGAAGGATGTCGAGTCTCGCCGCGATGATGCCTTGCACGGTCTCGGGCAAGCGCCGGCGCGTCGCCCGCGCGCTCGAGATGCATGCGGACGAACTGCTCCGCGTAGAGCGGGTTGCCGCCCGCGTGCGCAAGGAGGGTCGCCTGGATCTCGGCCGGAAGCAGAATCCGCTCGAGCAGCGCGCCGATCAGCTCCGCCGTCTCTTCGTCGCTGAGCGGCGTCACCGAGACGGTGGCGGCATTCAGCTTCCCGCCGCCCCAGGCCGGACGGCGGTCCAGCAGCTCCGGACGAGCGGCGCAAACAACGAGAATCGGGACGCTGCTCGCCCAGTCGACCAGGTGATCGACGAAGTCGAGCAAATTGTCGTCGGCCCAGTGGAGGTCGTCGAAGATCAGGACGAGCGGGTTCTGCTCGGCGAGTGCTTCGAAGAAGCGCCGCCAGGCGGCAAAGCTCTCGGCGCGGCGATCGCCCGACATGTCCGAGCTTGTCGTGAGCCCTACCAGCAGCCGGAGGTGAAGCTCGACCCATTCCGCCTCAGGCGAATCCCCGAGGACGACGGAGACCGCCTGCGTCAGCTTCTGACCCACGTCGACGAGCGAGTCCGTCTCGAGCACCCCGGCGTGCGCCTTGACCATCTCGGCGAGCGCCCAGTACGTGACGCCTTCGCCGTATGGAAGGGCACGCCCCTGGCGCCAGAAGACGAGGTCCGGTTCCGACTCGATCGCCTTGAAGAGCTCGTAGACGAGCCGGCTCTTTCCAATCCCCGGTACGCCGACGAGCGTGACGAGCTGGGGCGTGCGCTCCTGCCGCGCGCGCTCGAGAGCGCCCGTGAGCACGTCGAGCTCGCGGCGGCGGCCGATCAGCGGCGCTCCCGTCTCCAACGTCTCCACGGCGATCCGGGCATAGGCCTGGACGGCTTCCCACACCTGGAGGGGGTCGACTTTGCCCTTCGCCTCGACCGGTGCAGCTTCCCGGTATTCGATTGCGTTGCGGGTGGCGCGGTACGTGCTCTCGCCGACGAGAATGCCGTTCACGGGGGCGGCCGACTGCAGCCTGGCCGTCGTGTTGACGACGTCTCCGGCTGCCATGCCCTCCCCGGCGCTCGGCCTCGCGTCGAGGGAGACGAGTGCCTCGCCCGTGTTGACGGCGATGCGAACCTGGAGTCCAGCGTCCTCGTCGCGAATCGCGTCCCGGATCGCAAGCGCAGCCCGAACCGCCCGCTCGGGGTCGTCCTCGTGGGCCACCGGCGCGCCGAACACGGCCATGACCGCGTCGCCGATGAACTTCTCGACCGTCCCACCACGCCGCTCCAGTTCGCTGCGGAGCCGGGCGTAGTACGGGGAGAGCATCGCCCGGACGTCTTCGGGGTCCAGCTGCTCGGCTCGGCCGGTGAACCCGACGAGGTCGGCGAAGAGCACGGTGACGACCTTGCGCTCCTCGCGCGGGCGCCGGGCGTCGTCCGCCAACGGCTTACCGCACGAACCGCAAAAGCTGAAACCCTCGGGGTTCTCCTGACCGCAGGCGGGACAGACCAGCATGGACAGAGCTTACGGCGGGCTCAGGGCTCGTTGACGTACGCGGTCAGCAGAAGATCGTCCCCGACCTGCTCCACCTCGAGCTCTCCGACCGGGACCGCCTCCGCCAGGGAACGGGCGCCGGGGCCGCCGAAGAGCGACGGCGCATCGTCTCCGCCGACGAGCTTCGGGGCGACGAAGAGGAGCAGCTTGTCGATCAGCCCCGCCCGCAGGAAGGCGCCGGCGAGCGTCGGACCGCCCTCGAGGAGCAGGGACTGGACCTCCTCCCCCGCCAGGCGGGCCAGCTCCTCGTCGAGCGGGCCGGAGACCAGCTCGAGGTCCGACCCGTCCGGCAGCGGCCCCTGGCCGAAGACGAGCCTGCGGGGCTGCCGGATCACGTCGACCCCTCGGGCGTCGAGGCGCGGCTCGTCGGCACGCGCGGTGCCCATCCCGACCGCGACCGCGTCGGAGGCCGCACGCAGCTCGTGGACGCGGCGGCGGCTCTCCTCACCGGACACCCAGCGTGCGTCGCCTCCTGCCGCGGCCAGCCTCCCGTCGAGGGTCATCGCCGCCTTGTAGGTGACGAAGGGGCGTCCCTTGGCGGCCCAGGTCAGGAAGGCCTCGTTCTGGCGGCGCGCCTGCCGGGCGAGGTCACCTTCGCGCGATCTCCACCTCGATGCCCGCCGCCCGAAGCCGCTCGAAGCCCTGCCCGTTCGTCCGGGGATCCGGATCGCCTATGGCAGCCACGACACGAGAGATGCCCGCGGCGACGACCGCATCGGCGCAGGGCGGGGTCCGCCCCTGGTGCGCACACGGTTCGAGCGTCACGTAGAGCGTCGCCCCGCGGGCTCGCTCCCCGGCAGCCTCCAGCGCCATTGCCTCCGCATGCGGCTCGCCGGGCCGCTCGTGCCAACCCTCGCCAACCACCTCGCCGTCGCGCACGACGACGGCCCCGACCATCGGATTCGGCCGGGTCGTGCCGCGGCCGCGCTCGGCCAGCTCGAGCGCCCTCTCCGAGTGGGTTTGTCACGAGGCTGCGTCAACCAGGCGCCGGTAGGCCGCGCCCGGGTCGACGCCGTCGAAGACCGCGCTCCCGGCGACCAGGAGCTCGGCGCCCGCTTCGCGCGCCGCCCGGACGTTGTCCGCCTTGATGCCGCCGTCGACCTGGACGAAGACATCGTCCGCGAGCGCCGCCCGAAGCTCCTGGATCCGCTCGAGCGCCTCGGGCATGAACGCCTGGCCCGAGTAGCCGGGGTGAATGCTCATGCAGAGGACGAGGTCGACGTCCTCGACGCGCGCCACGACGTCCGCGACCTCTGACTCCGGGTTGAACGCGAGCCCGGCCCCGAGGCCGAGCTCCCGGGCTTTCGCCGCCGTCGCGGCCACATCGGCGACCACCTCGTGGTGGAACGTAACGCTGTCTCCACCGGCCTTCGCGATCTGCGCGAAATGGTGCTCGGGGTTGTCCACCATCAGGTGACAGTCGAGCACGGCGCCGTGCGCGTGCACGAGGGGGGCGATCGACTCGAGGACGATCGGTCCGATCGTGATCGGCTCGACGAAATGACCGTCGCCGACGTCGAAGTGGAGGATGCGGGCGCCCGCGTCGAGAGCTCGCTCCAGGTCTGCTCCGAGCGCGGCGAAATTCGCCGCGTAGATCGAGGGCTCGATCTCGAACTCCTGCACCCACTCACGCCAGGCCATGGGTCGATCCTACGTTCGGAGGCGGGCGACGAAGAACCCGGACGTGCCGTGGCGGTGCGGCAGCGTCAGCAGGAACTCTGGGCGCCGCGGGTGGCGGAAGTCGGGCCAGTCCGCACCCAGGTCGTCGAAGGGGAGCCCAAGCTCATCGACGACCGCCTCGTTCTCTGCCTCGTGGATCGTGCAGACCGAGTACGTGAGCGTCCCGCCCGGCCGAACCAGCGGAACGGCCGCGCGCAGCAGCTCGAGCTGGAGCTCCGGGAGCGGGCTCGCGCGCCAGCGCAGGTCCGGACGCGAGGCAAGCACGCCCAGCCCCGAGCAGGGTGCGTCGACAAGGACCCGGTCGAAGTCACCGAGATCGTCGGGAAGATCGAGTGCGTCCACGTTCAGCACCTGGACGTTCCGCGCTCCGAGCCGCTCGACGTTTTCTGCGAGCTCGCGCGCCCGGCCACGGTGCTTCTCGACCGCAACCACCTCGCCCGCGACCTCGGCGAGCTGTGCGGTCTTGCCCCCCGGGGCGGCGCAGAGGTCGAGCACGCGGTCACCGGGCTCCGCGCCGACGGCGTTCCCCGCCAGCTGGGACCCGCGGCTCTGGGGCCACGCGTAGCCCGTCTCTAGCCACTCTGCGGGAACCCGCTCGACCACGCGGGGGCCTTCGCGCGTCCGAACTGCAATTTCCTGCGGTTCGTTCTGGGCGCGCATCAAGCCGACCGCGTCCTCCGCTCCCAGCTCCCGCCACCACGTCTCGGCCACCCAATCGGGATAGGAGTGGCGAAGCGCCGCTTCTTCGGGGGTTGCCTCGCCGAGAGCGGCGAGGAGGCCTTCCAACCCCTCGGAGAGCCGGCGCATGACGGCATTCGTGAAAGGCACGGCCCGCTCGAGCTGGGCACGCCTGACGAGCTCCACCGATTCGTTCACAGCCGCGTGCACCGGCACCGAGTCCATGAACGCGAGCTGGTAGGCGCCGAGGCGAAGGGCCGCACGCACAGCTGGGTCGAGCTTCCGGACCGGACGCTTTCCCAGCGTCTCGATCGCGTGGTCCAGGGTGCGGACGTGTTGCACCGTCCCATAGGCGAGGTGCATCGCGAAGGCCCGGTCGCGCTCGTCGAGCCCTTCGGCAGCACCCACGAAAGACGCGATCCGCGTAGGCGTCCTCTTCGAAAACGCGCCGAACGACCTCGTAGGCGACCTGGCGCGCGGTCATCGGAGCCCGCGGACGAACTCCTCGTATGTCATCCGCCGGCGCCCTTCCGGCTGGACTTCGACCGGCTCCACCTTGCCGTCGACCAGCTGCGCGCGCCAGACGGTCACCGGGCGTCCGTGGAGCTCCCCGCGCGCACCAATGTGCGGCGAGAGTGCGCGGATCCGGTCGTAGACCTCGTTCGCAGGACGCGACCAGTCGATCTCCCGGTCTTCGGGCCGGATCTTCTCTGCATAGGTAACCCCCTTCTCGGGCTGCGGGATGAACGACGGATTCGGCAGCACCTCGTCCAGGAGGTCGACAGCGAGCGCCGCCGAGCGCTCGTAGACGGCGCCCGCATCGTCCTCCGGCCCGATCTGGAAGCTCCGTTGCGCCGCGATCGGGCCTGCGTCGAGCTCGGCGGTCGTCCTGTGGATCGTGACGCCCGTGTCGGTATCGCCGGCCATGAGCGCCCGCTCGACCGGAGCGGCGCCTCGCCAGCGCGGAAGGAGCGACGGATGGACGTTCAGCCAGAGACGCTCCGCGAGGAGCGACTCGGGGATCAGGACCCCGTAGGCGACGACAACGACGGTATCCGCCGTCCCCGGCACGGTTTCGAGCCGCTCCGGCTGCTCGATCGGGATTCCGAGGCGCTCCGCGGCCTCCTTGGCCGGCGGCGGCCCTTCGCGGCGGCCCCGCCCTTTCGGCCGGTCCGGCCGCGTCAGCAGGAGCTCGACGTCGTGCCGAGCCGCCAGGCCTGCGAGCACGGCGGCGCCGAACGGCGCGGTCGCCGCAACCGCGAGCTTCACACGTCTAACGCCCCGAGGAGCGGCTGCGGCCGGAGCTTTCCGAGCGCTTCGCGACGCTGCTCGGGCGTGGTCTTGTCGAGGATCAGCACACCGTCCAGATGGTCGATCTCGTGCTGGAGGACGCGAGCCTCGAGCCCTTCAGCCTCGATCCGGAGGTCCTCGCCCACGGGCGTCCGCGCCTCGACGACCACTGAGTCAGGGCGCTCGACGTCGACGACGACCGAGGCGGCACCGAGAGACAGGCACCCCTCCGGCCCGATCTCCGTCACCTCGGACGCTTCGACGACCACTGGATTCACCAGCGCCTGCACCGGGCCCTCGTCAGTCGCCTGGTAGACAAGGAAGCGGCGGAGGATCCCCACCTGGGGGGCGGCGAGCCCCACTCCACGAGCCTCTTGCATGAGCCGGCCCATCCGCTCGGCCAGATCGGCTAGGGACTCGTCAGGCTCCTCGATCTCGTTGGCGCGCATCCGGAGCACCGGGTCCGGATACTGGCGCACCTGTGCGAGCGCCTGCTGCCGGCGCGCTTCGCGCTCGGGATCCAGCTGTTCGTCCCGGACCTGTCCTTCGACCTCGCTCACGGTCGGTCAGGTTAGACGACGTCGCCTGGGGCGGGAGCTTCGCCGCTCGGCTGCTCCCACCGGACGATCTTGCCGTCTCGGACGGTGAAGATTGCCGTTACCTCCGCACCCGGGGCGTCACAGGGCATCGTCTTGCTGTCCGAGAGGATGAAGACCGCGGTCACTTCGTCCTCGTCGACGTGGAGCTCCACGATTTTCCCGTCACACGGCAACGCAGCGTTCCAGCGGACGGCCTCTTCGTGCCGGGAGAGACGATACGAGGTGCCGGCCTGGACGACCTCGGCTCCGGTGGCGAAGAGATCGGCAGCGCCGTCGTTGTCGTCGGCGTTCAGAGCCTCCGACCAGTTGCGCACGACCTCTTCGGGAGAGGCAGTACCGCCCCCACCGCAGCCGCCCAGAGCCACCGCGAGCGCGAGCAGGGCGACCGCGCTCCTCATGACGAGCTCTGCGGGTCGACGTCGACCACAGCGGCCAGGCTATCTCTCCGCATCGCCACGGCGGCGGCGTTCAGGAGCCGGCCCGCGCGGCTCGCCACCGGTCGAGGAGCACCCGTCTTCACGAGGAGCTGCGCGCGGTGCCGTCCTCGGAGGCGCAGCAGCGTTGCCGGGCCGAGGAGGTCGGTGTCCGGGAGCCCTTCGAGACCCGCGCGAAGCTGGTCGAGGACCGCCCGCGGCCCGACCGGGTCCGGCCCGGACACGACGATCCTGACGAGCTGGCGGAAGGGCGGGTAGCCGAGCTCGCGCCGGCGGGCCAGCTCGCCGACGAGGAACTCCTCTACCCCGTGCCGGGCCGCGAGCGCGATCGGGTGAGCATCCGGCTGGTAGGTCTGCACGAGGACTCGCCCGGGTGCGTCCCTCCCACTCCGCCCGGCGAGCTGCGTGACGAGCTGAAACGTCCGCTCCTCGGCGCGAAAGTCCGGCATCCCGAGCCCGGTGTCGGCGTCCACGACGGCGGCGAGGGCGACGCCGGCGAAATGGTGGCCCTTTGCCACCATCTGGGTGCCGAGAAGGACGGAGCGGTCGGTCGCCGCAAAGCGAGCCAGCTCGTCGCGGAGGAGCGCCGGATCGGAGACCGTGTCCGCGTCCAGACGGATCAGCTCGAGGTCCGGAAACTGCTCGGCCAACTCTGCTTCCAGGTGCTCGGTACCGGCCCCGAGGCGGGCCAGCTCGGTCGAGCCGCAGACCGGGCAGCGGTCCGGCGCGTCGGCCGTGAAGCCGCAGTGGTGGCAGTGGAGCCGTCCGTCGCCGTGGAGGGTGAGGGCGACGTCACACTGGTCGCAGCGGAAGGTCTGACCGCAGGCGCGACAATGGATCGCCGGTGCCACTCCGCGGCGGTTCAGGAGGAGCACGGCCTTGCCGCCGTTGTCCGAGAGCAGGCCGAGCTCGGCGAGGAGCGGCGCCGAGAGCGGGTAGCCCGCCTCACGGCGCAAGTCGACGACCTTGACCGGCGGGAGCGACCCAACGAGGCGCTTCCCCAGCTCGAGTCGCTCGAGCCGCTCCCAGCTCTCGGGCCGGGGCGTCGCCGTTCCGTAAAGGACGACCGCATCCTCGAGCGCACCGCGTTTGGCCGCGACCGTGCGCGCGTCGTAGCGAGGGTCGGATTCCTGCTTGTAGGACGAGTCCTGCTCCTCGTCGACGACGATCAGACCGAGGCGCTCGACCGGGGCGAAGATCGCCGAGCGGGCTCCGACGACCACGCGCGCGTCCCCGGCTGCGATCCGCTCGCGCTCGTCCCGCCGCTCCGCCTCGGTCAGGGACGAATGCAGGACGGCCACTCGATCACCGAAGCGCGCCCTGAAGCGGCCGAATGCCTGAGGAGTGAGTGCGATCTCCGGTACGAGCACGATCGCGCCGAGGCCCTGTTCGAGGGCGGCCTCGCAGGCTCGCAGATAGACCTCCGTCTTGCCGCTCCCGGTCTCGCCGTAGAGGAGGTAGTGCGCCGGCCGGCCGAGCGCTCCGACCACCTGCGCGAGCACGCGCTCCTGTGCCTCGGTCAGCGCGTCGGGACGCGGTTCGCCGACGAGATCCTCTGCACGCGCCCGCCGCTTCGCACCGGCGCGCCGCTTGCGGGCCGGCGGCGCTACGAGCGCGAGTGTCCTGGCCGGGGTGGAGCCGTAGTAATCCGCGAGCCAGAGCGCCAGGTCGACGAGCGGCTCCGGGACCGAGCCGAGCACCTCCGAGACCGCGACCGGCTCGACGTCCTCGGGCACCTCGTCCTCGAGGGCGACGACCACACCCCGGCGCTTGGAGCGCCCGAATGCGATCGAGACGATCGACCCGCGCTCGAGCCCGTCGGCCAGGTACGTGAAGGGCCGGGCGAGGGCACGGGCGGTGACGAGCGGATAGACGGATGCGTAGCGAGGCACGGGATAGAATCGTCGCATGGCCCAGGGACATTCAACGGACGAATACCTGGAGACCATCTACTTCCTCGCCTTTCCGGTCGGCGAGTACCAGCCGGCCACGAAAGGCTCAAGGACCGTAGCCGTCCGGGTGGCGGACATGCTCGGCGTCTCACGTGCCTCGGCGAGCGAGATGTTGAAGCGGCTCGAAGCTGACGGGCTCGTCGAGCGCGGCGAGCACAAGGAAGCGATCCTGACTCCGGAGGGCCGCAAGCTCGCCGAGCGCGCCGTCCGGCGCCACAGGATCATCGAGCGCCTGCTCACGGACTTCATGGGCTACACGCCCGGCGAGGCGCACGAGCAGGCCGATCTACTGGGCGACACCTTCACGGACGAGATGATCGAGCGGATCGCGAAGCAACTCGGGGACCCGGAGCGTTGCCCGCACGGCTGGCCCGTCAACACCGAGTTCGAGCAGGCCGAGAACCGAGACCTCTCTGCACTCTCCGACCTGGCACCGGGCACGCGGGCCGAGATCGTCCGACTGGCCGAGCACGACGGCGAGCTCCTCCACTGGTACTACGACGAGGGCCTCGTTCCCGGCACGACCATCGAGCTGCGCGAGTCACAGCCCGAGGAGGGCCCGATCACCGTCAAGCTGAACGGTGGCGAGCGGGAGATCGGCGAGCGAGCCGCTGCCGGCCTCTTCGTCCGCGCCGCTTAGTCCGGCCCGCTACTCGAAGCGGATCGTGACGCGTGTGAAGCCGAGCGAGCCCAGGAGCGACGTGAGGGTGGCGCGCGTGTTCTCCTCGGCGCGCGCCTTCAGGCCCGACGTGCCGCCCGCTGCCTGGGTGAGCTTGCGCTCCGCGACGAGGTAGAGCTCGCGCTCGGAACCGCTGTCGTCGGAGAAGACGTCGCCGATCGCGTTGAAGAGCCCCCGGTCTCGTTCGTAGACATAGCTCTCCCCGAGGTCGAGCTCGGCCGGGTATAGCACCGCGTGCGGCAACGTGATCGTCGCCGCCCGGCGGTCGGCCGAGAGCTGGACGTCGTCGGCGCTGACGGCCCGAAGGTCGACGCCCGCGTCGACCGAGCCCTTGGCGACGAAGAGTGTCCGCTCCCCCAGAAGCTCGGACGGGAGCTTGGTGTCCTTCTCCACGTCGACGATCACCTGGTAGTTGCCCGCGGCGGCGCGGAACTCGCCCAGGTCCTGGATCGACCGCAGCACGGGCGGGGGCGAGCGGTCAATCGTCTCCGAGGCGAACGGGTTGTCGAAGGACGGCAGCAGGTCGCGCACCCAGTTGAACCCCGCGATGAGCGAGACGATCACGAGCACAAGAGCGACGAGGCCCCACGGCATCCCGCGCTGCGGCGGTGGCGCCTGCGGCGGCAGCGGTGGCTGGTGCTCGGGAGAGTGCGGCGACTCGGTGCCGCGCTCGGGACTAACGACCCCCATGACGAGGCCGAGAGTAGCACGGAAAGAGGGCGTTCTAGGCGGGGGCGGCGGCGGCGAGGCCCGCGGCCTGGCGAAGCGCATCGACCTTGTTGGTGCGCTCCCAGGTGAAGTCGTGATCCAGGCGTCCGAAATGACCGTAGGCGGCCGTCTTCTGATAGATCGGGCGCATCAGGTCGAGGTCCCTGATGATCGCGGCGGGCCGGAGGTCGAAGTGGTCGCGGACCAGCTCCTCGATGCGCCTTGTCGGCAGCTCCTCGGTGCCGAAGCACTCGACCTCGATCGAGACCGGGTGGGCGACGCCGATCGCATACGCAACCTGGAGCTCGCAGCGGTCAGCCAGCCCGGCGGCGACGATGTTCTTCGCGACGTAGCGCGCCGCATACGCCGCGGACCGGTCGACCTTCGTGGGGTCTTTCCCGGAGAAGGCGCCGCCGCCGTGGCGCGCCGAGCCGCCGTAGGAGTCGACGATGATCTTCCGGCCGGTCAGGCCGGTGTCGCCCATCGGCCCTCCGACCACGAACTTCCCGGTCGGGTTCACGAGGACGAAGTCCCGCTCCTCGAAGCGCTTCTCGTCGTAGAGATCCTTGGGGAGGATCGGATGCAGGACATGCTCGATCAGATCCGGCTTGATGAGGGTGTCCGCGTCGAGGCCGTCGCGATGCTGCGTCGAGACGAGCACCCTGACGATCTCGGCGGCACGCTGGCGCCCGTGCTCGTCGACCTCGTACCGAACAGTCACCTGGGCCTTGCCGTCCGGCCTCAGGTAGGGCAGAACATCGGCCTTCCGCACCTCGGCCAGCCGCTTCGTGATCCGGTGCGCGAGCATGATCGGGAGCGGCATGAGCTCCTCGGTCTCGTTGCAGGCGTAGCCGAACATCATCCCCTGGTCACCCGCGCCCTCCCGGTCGAGCGGATCCGTCTCGCCGGGATCGTGCTGCACCTCGTAGGAGGCCTCGACGCCCTGGGCGATGTCCGGGGACTGCTCGTCGAGAGCGACGATGACGCCGCACGTGTCGGCGTCGAAGCCGTACTTGGCCCGGTCGTAGCCGATCTCACGGATCGTGCGGCGCACCAGCCTCGGGATGTCCACGTAGGTCGACGTCGTCACCTCACCCGCGACAACCACCAGGCCGGTGGTGACCAGCGTCTCGCAGGCGACCCTCCCACCCGGGTCGTCGGTGAGCACCGCATCGAGAACGGCGTCGGAGACCTGGTCGGCAACCTTGTCGGGATGCCCCTCGGTAACCGATTCGGACGTGAAGAGGTACTCGCGCTCAGGCACGGCGGCGAAGGCTACTGGATCGCCAGGAAGCCGGAGACCGTCACGCGATCATCGTCCGCAGTCGAGTAGAGCAGGAACGAATCCAGCGGCTCGACGTTCTCCTGAACCTGTGGCGACTGCCCGGTCAGCGATTGCGCTAAGTCGAGGGCGGTATTGAGATTGACGTAGAGGATGCCGCTCGTCTCTCCCGGGACGTCCGTGCTCTCCCGGGCGCTCGAGTAAGTCTCGTCGTCGGAGAGCTTCTCGCCGCCCCCCTGCATCGCCTCGATCGTGTCGGCCGCGTTCGTGATCACCAACTTCCCGTCGAAGCCTGCGTAGATGATCGTCGTGCCCTCATATTCGACGGTCTTCGCCTTCACTCCGCCGATGTCGATCGACTGCGGAGTCGGGATTCCGGGCGCGAATTGTGCGGCCCGAGCCAGGAGCTTGTCGATCGTCCCGACGGCCTGCTCCGGATCGTCGACCTTCATGACGAGCTGGATGCCGGGGGTATCGGAGCCGCTCGCCGCCGGGTACACGGCGATCGCACCCTCCTGCTCGAAGAGCGGCAGCACGTCGCGGTCCAGCGAGAGGCCGAGCACCAGCTCGATCTGCCCGAGCTGCTGGTCGAACTGCTGGTTGGCCTCGCCGGCGCTGTTGAGGCTTTCCCGCACACCCTTGGCAAGATTGTCGAAGCCGACGTAGGCGAGGGCCCCGGCCGGTAGCTCGTCAGGAAGCGAAGCTTCGAAGGTGTCGGTCGGCTGGGTCGTCTTGCCCGTGGCCTGGAAGCGAAGCCCGCCCTCCTCGGCGCTGACCGTGGCCCCAACCGAGGGGACGCCGTTCGGGAACAGCTGATCGAAGGCCTGTGCGCCGCCTAGCGGCTCCGCCACCCTGTAGGCCTCCACGATCGCGTCGGTATTCACGTAGGCCCGGGCGAGGGCGTCGTCAGGCAGGCCTTCCATCGCGTCGGCGAACCCGCCGCTGTCGCTGAGCGTACCGCCCGACGAGCGCATCTCCTTGAAGCGGTCGATGGACGCTTGACTGTCCGCGAGGACGGTCCAACCGTCGACCTCCTCCTTGACGGTAGGCGTTCCGCCGGTGTCCTTCTCCAGAAGCGCGTCGAGCTTCGCTGGGTCGCCCGGCTGCAGCAGAGCGACCACCTCTGGATCTGGAGCATCTGCGCCCTGTCCCAGATCGAGCACCACGATGTCGAGCTCCGGGCCGAGGGCAGGCTTGACGTCCTGCTCGAAGTCGACGTCGTCCTGCTCGAGCTCGGCCAGGGCCATCCGAAGTAAGCCATCGCTCCCGGGAAACTTGTCGAGCAGCGTCCTGAACGTCGCGATCTGGTCGCCCTCGAAATCGGTGTTGACGGAGATGAAGACCGGCGCCGAGGCCGGCGCTACTTCCGCACCGGCCGCGCTCGACGAGCTGCTACCGCCACAGCCGGCCGCGACGACGGCAAGGCCGGTGACGAGCGTGACTGCGAGGGCTCGGAGTCTCACCGCGATCAGTGTAGACATCCTTTTCGTGGAGCCTCATTCCCCGGTGGGCTTCCGCCCCATGAGCCCGGCCGCCAGCTCGGCCAGGCTCGCGCCGCTGAGAATCTGACAGACAGCCTCCGTAATCGGGAGCTCGACCCCGAGCCCACGCGCCAGGTCCCGGAGGACCGGCGCTGTCGTGAGGCCCTCGACCGCCATCGCGATCTCGGCCAGCGCTTCCTCGGGCGACGCACCCCTGCGCGATCAGCTCGCCCGCCCGACGGTTCCGGCTGTGGCGGCTCCAGCACGTGACCACGAGGTCCCCCATGCCGGCAAGCCCTGAGAATGTCTCCGGCCGCCCGCCCGCGGCCTCACCGAGCCGCGCCATCTCCGCCAGACCCCGCGTGATGATCGCTGCCTTGGCATTGTCTCCCACCTCGAGCCCGTCAACGGCGCCGGCTGCGAGGGCGATCACGTTCTTCGTCGCGGCGCAGAGCTCGACCCCCACCACATCCGTGTTGACGTACACCCGGAACCTCGGCGAGATCAGCTCCTCCTGGAGTGTGAGGGCCAGCTTTTCGTCCTCGGAGGCGATCACCGCAGCTGCCGGGAGACCAGCCCCGATCTCCTCGGCGTGGTTCGGACCCGATAGGACAGCCACCGGCCGCCCTCGAACGGCGGTCGAAAGCCGTTGCCCCGTAGACGGATCCAGTCCCTTGGCCAGGGAGAGGACCGGAGCGGTCCCCGGAAGCGCCTGCGCAACCTCGCCGAAGGCGCGGCTCGGGACGGCGAGGCAGACGAGCTCGGCCTCCGCGATCGGCGCCTCCTCGACGGTGGTCGCTGAGATGGCAGAGAGGTCGGCGGCCGGGACGTAGCGCGGGTTTCGTCCCGTCTCGGCGATAGCGAGCGCCTGCATCGCAGTCGCGGCAGGCGAGTGTCACTTCGTGGCCGCGCTCGGCGAGGAGAGCTGCGAACACGGAGCCCCACGACCCGCCTCCAACGACGACCGCCCTCACGAGCGGCGCGCGAAGTCGATGATGACGGGAACGCCGGAGAGGTCGAACTCGTCTCGCACCTGGTTCTCGACCCAGTAGCCGTAGTCGCGGGTGAGGAGCCCGGGGTCGTTCACGAAGAACTTGAAGCGCGGTGGTCGTACGGCGACCTGCGTCCCGTAGAGGAGGTTCAGGCGGCGCCCGTTTCGCTGCGGACCCGGCCGCCGGGTGCGGAGCTCCTGGAGAAATCGGTTCAGCTCTGCCGTAGGCACGCGGGCCGTGTGCTTGGCGTGCAGCTCCTCGACCCGGTCGAGCAGCTTCCCAAGCCCACGCTTGCTCTCCGCCGAGACCGCAACGAGGGGCGGGCGCTGCCGCAGCCGGTCCTGGAGCCGCGGGCGAACGTCCTCGATCCCCACCGTGGCAATGTCCCATTTCGATAGGACGACAAGCGTCGAGCACCCCGCCGCCCGCGCCACATCGGCGACGGCGAGGTCCTGGTCGACGAGTCCCTGGCTCGCGTCTACGAGGACCAGGGCGACATCCGCGCGCTCTGCGGCCTGGAGCGTGCGCAGCTCCGAGTAGTACTCGATGCCCTGACGCTGTTTACGCTTGCGCCGCATCCCGGCCGTGTCCACGAGGACGAACGTCGTGTCGCCTCGCTTCAGAACCGTGTCGATCGAGTCGCGCGTCGTACCGGGCACCTCCGAGACCATGACGCGGTCGGCACCGACCAGCGCGTTCAGAAGGCTCGACTTCCCGACGTTCGGCCGGCCCAGGATGGCCACCCGAATCGCGTCCTCGCCGACCTCTGGGGGACCCTCGCCCGGAAGCTCGTCGACGATCCGGTCGAGCAGGTCCCCGGTGCCGTGACCGTGGAGCGCGGAGACCGGGATCGGGTCGCCGAGGCCGAGGCGGTGGAACTCGAGCGCCTCGTCGTCTCGCGAGGGGTCGTCGACCTTGTTCACGAGCACCAGAACAGGCTTTCGGGCGCGCCGGAGAATCTCGGCCACCTCCTCGTCGCCCGGGGTGACACCGCTCTTCGCGTCAACGATGAAGAGGACGAGATCGGCTTCCTCCACCGCGCGACGCGCCTGCTCGACGATCGCACGGGTGATCGGCGAGGGATCGACGATGTCGACGCCGCCCGTGTCCACGAGGATGAATCGCTTGCCATTCCATTCGCAGACGATCTCCTTGCGATCGCGCGTCACGCCCGGCGTCTCGAAGACCACGGCCTGCCGGGTGGCCGAGAGGCGGTTCACAAGCGTTGACTTGCCGACATTCGGAAAGCCCACGACCGCAACCGTCCCGAGCAGCGGGGCCGTCATTCGCTCTTGGAAGGAACGGCCGCGCGGCGTGGTGGCACGCCTCTGGGCCAGCCCGCTTCCTCCGTGCGCTTCAGGAACTCCCAGAGGCGCCTGATCTCGGCCTCGATCTCTTCGGTTGCTTTGCGGTAGCCCTTCGAGTTCCGGGGGTACTCGCTGAAACGCATCGGCTCACCCCAGGCGAGCCCGACTCTTGTCCGGGGCAATCCGACCCGCCAGCGCTCTGTCCCGTAGATCGCGGCGGGGACGACGGGAACTCCCTCCTGAATCGCGACCATTGCAGCGCCGGGCTTCGCCTCGCCGGGCCGGCCGTGACGCTGGCGCGTCCCTTCGACGAACATGCCGAGGAGCAGGTTGTTCCGAACAGCCTCGCGGGCGAGCCTGACAGCGTCCCGGTCCGACTCGCCGCGGCGCACGAAGAGCGTCCCGAAGGATCGGATGAAGGCGCCGGCGAACGGCACCGCGTCGACCTCCGCCTTGGCCAGGTACGAGATCCGCCGCGGGCAGGTTGCCCCGATCACCGGAATGTCGATCCAGTGGATGTGGTTGACGGCGAGGACCGCCCCACCCTCGCGCGGGATGCGCTCGGCCCCATACACCTTGATCGAGGTTGTGGCGTGTGTCAGAGCGGCGAGCAGCGTCCGCCCGACGCCCCACCACATGACGGCGTGCAGTTTCATGCGCGGGCGCGGGCGGTGACAGCGTCCTCGATCCGCTCGACGACCTCGTCGATCGAAAGCTCGGTCGTGTCGATCGTCTGCGCGTCAGGCGCCGGCCGTAGCTGATGTGCGTCGCGCTCGTCGCGAAGACGAAGGTCGGTGGCAAGCGCGTCCGCGCCGATCCCAGGCCGCTCGCCCTCGCGGCGCCGGGCGCGGACTCGAGCGTCGGCGATCAGGTAGATCTTCACGTCCGCGCCGGGGACGACGACGGAGCCGATGTCGCGGCCCTCCATGACGGCATTCCCCTCCTCGGCGAGGACCCGCTGGCGCTCGCGGAGGACGGCGCGAACGGCGGGGTGGCGGGCGACCGAGGAGACGACCCGGTCGATCTCCGCGGTCCGGATCAAGGACGTGACGTCACGGCCGGCGATGCTGATCCGATCCTCGTCGAAGCGGGTCTCGCTCTCCTGGGCGAGCGACGCCATCGCCTCCTCGTCGTCGAGGTCGACGCCACGCTCGAGCGCCAGCCAGGTGAGCGCCCTGTACATCGCTCCGGTGTCCAGATAGCGAAAGCCGAGACGCCCCGCGAGGCGACGAGCGACCGTGCTCTTCCCGGTCCCGGCGGGGCCGTCGATGGCGACGATCATCGCGCGCGAACGCCGGCGAGGCGTACCTCGCCCCGGCTGCGACGGAAGGGGGCCGGTGTAGGTCGAGTCACCTGACAGCGAGAGAGTCGAGGATCTCGAAGAAGTCGGGGAAGCTTACAGCGACGCTTTCTGCGCCCTCGACCTCCGCGCCCTCCCTGGAGACGAGCCCGGCGACCGCCCCGAGCATCGCGATCCGGTGGTCGCCACGAGCGTCGATCACGCCCCCGCCCCTGGGGCGGGAGGGTACGCCACGAACCCGGAGCCCATCCTGCATCGTCTCGATCCGGATTCCAAGCCCTCGTAACGCTTCCTTGACACTCTCGAGACGGTCCGACTCTTTGACGCGCAGTTCCCCCGCCCCCCGCACGACGCTCTCCCCATGAGCCATGCCGGCGACGAGAGCGAAGAGCGGAAGCTCGTCGACCAGAAGCGGCACCTCTTCCGGAGGCACTTCCGTCGCGTCCAGCTCTGCGTGCCCGACCTCCAAATCGGCAACGGGCTCCCCACCCTGAAGCCGCCGGTTGAAGACGGCGATCCGCGCTCCCATGCGCTCGAGCACGGAGAGGAAGCCGGTTCGGGTCGGATTGACACCGACCCCGCGGACGACCAGCTGCGAGTCCGGCAGAAGCGTGGCCGCCGCGATGAAGGGGGCGGCCGAGGAGAAATCCCCGGGAATCTCGATCGTCAGAGGCTGGAGACCGTCGGCCGGCCAGACGCTCTTCGCGGGGCCGCCGCGGATGCGGGCCCCTGCGGCCTCGAGGAGACGCTCGGTGTGGTCTCGCGTCGGTACAGGCTCGACAACCACTGTCGGCCCGCTGGACGCGTAGAGCCCGGCGAAGAGGATGCACGATTTGACCTGGGCGCTCGCAACGGGCAGCTCGTAGCGGATCGGATCGAGCCGGCCGCCCGCGATCGTGAGCGGAGCGTGACCGTCCGTCGTTTTGATCCGCGCTCCCATCTGGCTAAGCGGCTCGGCGATCCGCTCGAGCGGCCGGCGCGAGAGGGACTCGTCTCCCGTCAGGACGAAGTGCCCGTCCTGGCCGGCCAGGATCCCTGCCAGGAGCCGCATCAACGTGCCCGCATTGCCGCAGTCGATGGCTTCGTCCGGCTCGACCAGCCCGCGCAGACCCGCGCCGTCGATGTTGACGCGGTGACCGTCGACCTCGATTTCGACTCCGAGCTGCCGGAGGGCGTCGGCCGTCGCCAGCGTGTCCGCGGAGCCGCCGAAGCCCGTGATCGCGGTCTCGCCGTCGGCGATGGCGCCGAGCAGCAGTGCCCGGTGCGAGATCGACTTGTCGCCCGGCACTTCGAGCGCTCCCCTGATCGAGACGCCGGGGGAAATGAACATCAGATGGTTGATTGGTAGTTGGCGTGCAATTGCCGAGCAACCATCTCTAGTCCTCGATCGCAGGCGAGACGATCACCGAGTATCCCTGCGCTCCGAGTAGTTCGGCTGCCCGCTCGGCCTCGGCCTCGCCGGAGACGAGCACCGTGAGCGTCCCACCTCGCTCGGGAGACATGTGCTGGAGCTCGAAGTCTTCGATGTTGATCTTCTCCGCCCCGAGCGCCTGCGTGATCCCGGAAAGGACGCCCGGCCGGTCGGGCACATGGATGCGCAGGCGCTGAAGCCCGCCGGCGTCCGGATAGGCCTCGGTCAGAAGCCGGCGCCGGTGCCCGGCGGCCTCGCCGATCCAGCGCGCCAGAAACCCGGCGTCCCTCGAGTCGAGCGCGTGCTCGAGCTCCTCGATCCGGCGCCGGTGCTCGCCGAGTGCGCTTCGGAGCTCGGTCGCGTTGTCGAGGAAGATGTCGACCCAGATCCTCGGGTTCGCTCCGGCCACCCTCGTCATGTCCCGAAGCGAGCCGCCCGCAGCGGCGAGTGGCTCGTGCCCGTCGATCCGGACCGAGCCCGCGTGGTTGAGAAGGAGGTTGGCCAGCGCGTGCGGGAGGTGGCTGGTGAGAGCGACGAGCCGGTCGTGTGCCCGCGGATCCACCGCGACTGGAAAGGCGCCCAGCGAGGCGACGAACCCGTGCAGAATCCGGTAGCGCTCCGGGTCGGTCTCGGCGACAGGGGTCAGGAACCAGGTCGCACCGCGGAAGAGCTCCCCGCTCGCATGCTCAGGGCCGTGGGCCTCCGACCCACAGACCGGGTGGCCTCCGATGAATCGCGTCCGTTCGGAGACCGCCTCGCACACCGCGCTCTTGGTCGAGCCGACGTCGGAGACCGTGCACTCGCCGTTCGCACCGAGCGCGGCCTCCACTTGCGGCACGAGGGTCGCGACAGGAGTGGCGACGAAAACCAGCTCTGCACCCGACACGGCCTCCTCCACGCTCGCCGCCCGCTCGTCCAGTGCGCCCCGCTCGTGTGCGACCCGAAGCGACTCCGGATCCTGGTCGAAGCCGACGATGCGCTCGACGCCCGCATGCTTGGCGGCTAGGCCGATCGAGGCCCCGATCAGCCCAGTGCCGACGATTGCGACTTGCACCGGCTAACCGATGACTTTGCCCATGAGCGAGGCCAGGGCCCGGATCTCATCTGCGAAGGCCCCGAACTCGGCCGTCGGGATGAGCTGCGGCCCGTCGCAGAGAGCCTCCTCGGGGGCCGGGTGCGCCTCGACGATGATGCCGTCCGCTCCCGCCGCAACCGCTGCGCGTGCCAACGCCGGCACGAGCTCGCGCTTGCCTGCCGCGTGGGACGGATCAACGATCACGGGCAAGTGAGTCTCCTGCTTCAGCACAGGGATTGCGCCGATGTCGAGCGTGTAGCGCGTCGAGCGCTCGAAGGTTCGGATCCCGCGCTCGCAGAGGATGACCTGCTGATTCCCCTCCCGCAGGATGTACTCCGCGGCCATCAGCAGCTCCTCCACCGAGGCCGAAGGGCCGCGCTTGAGTAGCACCGGCTTGTCGGATCTCCCCACCTCGGAGAGAAGACTGAAGTTCTGCATGTTCCGGGCGCCGATCTGGATCACGTCCGTCGTCCCGACCACTGCCTCGACGTCGCGCGGATCCATGAGCTCGGTGACGAGTGGAAGACCCGTGAGCTCGCGTGCCTCCGAGAGGATCTCGAGCGCCTCGAGTCCGAGCCCTTGAAAGGCGTACGGCGAGGTCCGAGGCTTGAAAGCGCCGCCGCGAAGCATCGTCGCACCGGCGTCGTTCACGACCCGGGCCGTCTCGAGTGTTTGCTCGCGATACTCGACCGTGCAGGGCCCGGCGATCAGCCCGAAGAAGCCGCCGCCGATCCGGCGCCCGCGGGCCTCGACGACGGTCACGTCGGGGGAGATCTCCCGCGAGACGAGCTTGTACGGCTTCAGGATCGGCAACACCTGCTCCACGCCGGGAAAACCTTCGAGGGGAAGGCTTGCGAGCAGGTCTCGCTCGCCGATCGCGCCGATCACGGTCGCGTCCTTCCCCGGAGTGACGTGCGCGTGCGCCCCGGCCTCCGCGAGCCGGGCGACGACCTCGTCGACCTGCGCAGGAGTCGCCTGACCGCTCATCACGATCAGAAGCTCGGGTGAGCCCAGGACAGCCATGCGCTCAGTCTAGTTCGCGATAATCAGGCGACCGATGAGAATCTTCTCCGGCATCCAGCCGACCGGCGCCAAGCACCTCGGCAACTTCAGCGGCGGCTTTCGCCAGTACGCGCTGACCCAGGAACGCGGAGACGGCTTCTTCTGCATCGTCGATCTGCACTCGATCACGGTCCCCTACGACCCCGAGGATCTCCGCGAGCGGACGCTCGATCTGGCCGCGATCCTCTTCGCAACGGGCCTCGACCCGGACCGTTCCACGGTGTTCATCCAAAGTCACGTCCCGGCCCATCCCGAAGCTGCGTGGCTTCTGAGCGCGGTCGCGACGATGGGCGAGTTACGCCGCATGACGCAGTTCAAGGAGAAGTCCGACCAGCAGGAGTCCGTGAGCGCAGGGCTCTTCACCTACCCCGTGCTCATGGCCGGCGACATCCTGCTCTACCAGACCGACCAGGTGCCGATCGGAGACGACCAACGCCAGCATCTCGAGCTCGCCAGGGATATCGCCGAGCGATTCAACACCCGTTTCGGGGAGACGTTCAAGTTGCCCGAGGGTGTCTATCCAGAGGTCGGCGCCCGCATCATGGATCTTCAGGACCCGGAGAAGAAGATGTCCACCACGGGCGGCACGCCGCAGGGCACGGTGCTGCTGCTCGACCCGCCCGACACGATCAGGAAGAAGTTCAAGACGGCGGTGACAGACTCGGGTCGGGAGGTTCGCCGGGCGCCGGACAAGCCGGGAATCGCGAACCTGATCGACATCATGTCCGTCGCGACCGGTGAGGCGCCGGAGGCGATCGAGACACGGTACGACGGCGCAGGCTACGGGCCGTTCAAGGGCGACGTGGCCGAGGCGGTGGTCGAGCTCCTCGAGCCGGTCCAGAAGCGCTACGAAGAGCTCCGCTCGGACTCGCGCGAGCTCGAGCGGCTGCTGGCGGTGGGCGCCGAGAAGGCGCGTGAGGCCTCTGCTCCGACCTTGACGGCCATGTTCGATCGCATGGGGTTCGTTCGTTCGGAATCGGGGCGCCTCTTCGGCGCAGCGCGGCCTCGAGGGCTCTAGCGTTCCGCGCTAGCGCTTGAAGAAGGTCGCGCTCCCCAGCATGCGGCCGTAGCGACCCCGCTCGCGATCGCCGAACCCGGGCCAGACGTACCACAGGTACGTGCCGTCGCGAAGGTTGCGGATGCGGCCGCCGTAGCGCCAGCGCATTCTCAGCTCGTACGCGGGGCGCGTCGGCCACCGGCTCAGGATCTTCCGGCCGTTTCGCCAGAGCTGAACGTTGTAGTACGTGGCCCTCGTGACCTTGGCCCACTGAAGGACGGGGGCAACTCGGATCACTCCCCCGTCGCGCGGGCTCCAGAGCTTGCCGCGCGGCTCTCACTTTGACCGACCTGGCGGACGAGACATTCCCAGCCGAGTCGACCGCGGTGAACGTGTACGTGTAGACGGTCCCGTTGAAGAGCCCCCTGTCATCGAGGCTTTCTCCCTGACCCTGGTAGACGATCGAAGTCCCGCGCCGGACGACCACCCGGAGAAAGTCCGGGTCGGCCGGGTTGTTCCAGGTGATGACCACGCGGTGATCCTCGGCCGGGCGGTCAACACGTCCACGGGTGCGGGCGGGGCGTCGACGGTGAAACTCACTCGGCACACTTTCGCCCGGGTTTCCGGCCGCGTCAGTCTGGCCTGCGACGACCGTGTAGGGACCGTCCGGGAGGGCGGCGAGGTCAAGCGACCAGACACCGGCCGCCGGGGTTGCCGCCTGGGTTGCGAGCGGGGCTACCGACATGTCGCTCCCAGACCAGATCTTGACCGTGACGTCGCTCGACTCGGTTGCCGAGCCCTCGATGGTAGGGGTCGCGTCGTTCAGGAGTGCGCCCCCGGCAGGCGAGGTGATCGTCACCTCGGGCACGGTGATGTCGACTGTGCACGTGTAGGTCGCAACGTCGCTGATGTTTTCGAGCGAGTCCTCTGCGCGCACCTCGAGGGTGTGCAGCCCCTCGAGACTGCGAGGTCGATCGAAGCGGAGCAGGCCGCGACAGGCCGTGTCGGTGTCGAGCTTGCACTCGAAGACCACACCGGGCTCGGTGTCCGCAGACTCGAAGTGGGCCAGGGTCTGATTGGTGGGATCGCTCGGCTTCGCCAAGAAGGTCGGCGTCGGCACGGTGGTGTCGACCGTAAAGCTGTGCGAGACCATCGGGTCTGTGCCCTGCGTCGCCGTCACCGTGTAGCGTTCCATCCGCAGGTTAGCTGGCTAAGCAGCCCAGTCGACGTCGTCGAGCGAGCACAGATTCGAGCGACCAGTCCGCCGTCCACGGGGTTGCCGTCTGATCGACAAGCGGGGCCCCGACGTGTCGCTCCCGACCAGAACCTCCACCGTGACATTCGCTCCGCCTCGCTTGCCGAGCCCGCGATCGTGGGGGTGGGTCGTTCAGCGAAGGACGTCGCCGTCGGCCGGTGAAGTCGATCGTGACGGCGGGGGCGATCACCGACCGCGCTTCCCGTGATGAGGAGCGACGCTACGAGCGCAAGCACAGCCGCCGAGAGCAAGCCGGCCGGTCATGTGGGAAGCCCCTTTGCGACGACGATACCGACCAGGATGCTGATGCCGATCGTGGCAAGCTCGAAGCGCCAGCTCTCCAACGGGACGGAGGACGCGGCTCGCATCGAGCGCGTAGGATGGAGTGGCTGCGAGCAGAAGGGTCGCCAGGGCGGCGGCGAGCACGCCGCCGGCAGGAAGGGCGCGGACGAGGAACTGAAGCCGACGATACGCGTCGCCCGGACGACCACCGCCTCGGAAGCGCCGGCAGGCAGCGTCGCCCCGACCGCAAATGCGTCGTTTCGGGCTCGCTGCCACTTCCACCCGGCCGGCAGAGCAGCCCCCTATCCTGCTCATCATGAGGACGGTGAGCCCCTTTCTGTGCTTCCGGTTCGCCGGCGTAGCATCTGGTTGGGTGGAGCTCGAGGCGACAGATCCGCTTGTCTGCGTGCTCGATTTCCGACGAGCTCGTCGGCGGCGAAGGGCTCGGTGCCGGCGCGGGCGCAGGAGGACTCGGCTCAGGCTCAGGTGCCGGATCGGGTACAGGGGCCGGATCGGGGGTGGGAGCCGTCTCGGTCGGGGCAGGATCGGGCGCCGGGTCGGCGGCAAACGCCGGTGACACGCTGACAGGAGCACGGCCGAGGCAGCGATGAGCAAGGCAATGAGGATCCCTCCTCGCCGATCGAAGTGTGCGGATGCCACCTGACTACCCCTCCTCATGATTTCCCGACCCGCGGAGGCAACCCAGTTTAAGCCTTGTTTGTGGGGAGTCAAGCCCATGTGATTGTCACTGCGACTCTCGCTTGAGGCTCGCGACCTCCTCTGCAGACAGCTCGCGCCATCTGCCGGCTTCCAGTCCGGCTAAATCGAGCCCTGCGTATCGGCTGCGGTGGAGTTGGAGCACGGGGTGGCCGACTGCCTCGAGCATCCGCTTGACCTGGTGTTTCCGGCCCTCGTGGATCGTAAGCTCGACTCGGTCGGCGGCGACGAGACGCGTCCGGGCAGGCGCTGTCAGGCCGTCCTCGAGCTCAATTCCTTCGGCGAGGCGACGAAGCGTCTCGGGGGCGGGTCTCCCCCGCACCTCCGCGACGTAGACCTTGTCCACCTCGAAGCGCGGGTGCATGAGCCGGTGGGCGAGCTCGCCGTCGTTCGTGAGGAGGAGGGCTCCGGTCGTGTCTGCGTCGAGCCTGCCCACCGGAACGAGGCGCCGGTTGTGGCCGACGAGGCCGACCACAGTCGGGCGTCCCTGGGGATCGTGAGCCGTGGTCACGACGCCTGGCGGCTTGTGCAGGAGGACGAATGTCAGCGGCTCGGGCTCGACGGGCTCGCCGTCCAGCTCGACTCGGTCCTCCGGATCAACACGAGTGGAGAGGCCCGCGGTTTCGCCGTTGACCGTGACCCGGCCGGCGCGGATCAGCTCTTCGGAGGCCCGGCGCGAGGCGATCCCGGCCCTGGCCAGATATGCGTTCAGGCGCACGAACAGTCATTATCCGGGCGTGCCGGTCTATATCTCCCTGATGAAGTGGACGTCGCAGGGAATGGGCGGCCTCCCGGCCTGGCGTGACCGGATCGAGGAGGGCGAGCGGGCGATTCACGAGCGGGGAGGGAAGCTCCTGGACGCCTATGTGACGCTCGGCCGCTTCGACGTAGTCGAGATCTTCGAGGCCCCCGACGACGAGACGGCCTACCAGTGCCTCGTCGCCGTGGCGCGACATGGGACGGTGACCACCGAGACCCTGCGTGCGTTCACCCGCGAGGAAGCCGAGGATATCGTCAAGAACGTCTAGCCCGGGGACGGCGAGAGGGCGGGCCGTCTCGACCGCGCGTCCTCGCAACACACTCGGCACATTTGGTCACACACCCGTTCGCCGCCGGACGCTACCGTCAGAGCCGGTGGGTGGCCTGGGGGCCGGCCCCTCGCGGGAGCCAAGATCAACGTGTCCGGATCAGGCCCCTCGGCGCTCGGCGACCGACTCGAGACGGGCGCGCAGATCCTCAGCGTCCCCACCGTAGTCGTCGAGGCGAGGCAGTTCCGCCAGGCTTCCCAGACCGAAGATGCGCTCGAAAAGCGGCGTTGTCGCATAGCGAACCGCCCCGCCTTCGCCTGGCCGCCCGGCCTCCGAGATAAGGCCCCGCTCCACAAGTCCGGCAACGGCCGAATCAGCCGCGACGCCTCTGATCCGAGCGATTTCCGGACGGCTGACGGGCCCGAGGTAGGCGATGACGGCCAACGTCTCCAGCGCAGCCTGCGAGAGCCCACGCTGCGCCGGCCGCTCGACCAACCGGGCACAGGCCTCAGCGGCCTCGCGCGCGGCCCGAAACGCAAACCCGCCTGCGACCTGCTCCAGCACGATCCCGCTGCGCCCCTCGCGATAACGCGAGACAAGCAGCCCGATCGCGGTCTCAACTCGATCCACGTCGTCCTCACACGCGGCCGCAAGGTCGGCAGCAGAGAGCGGCTGCGTCGCGATCACGAGCAGCGCTTCGATCGTCCGCGCAAGGCGATCGACCGGGTTGTCGATGAGCCTCAGGTTCCGTTCCATACCATGATCGGCTCGAAGGGCGCCGACTGCCCGATCCGGACCTCGCCGGCTTTTCGAAGCTCGAGGAGCGCGAGAAAAGCCACTGCCTGCTCGATACGCGACATCTGCCCGGTCTCCTCGTCGAAAACGAATCTTCGTCGTCTTTTCAGCACCGCCCTGAAGCGCTCCAGGAAGAGAGTCACGGGCGGAAACCTGAGGGCCAGGTGACGAAGCGATGGCTCCGGAGGCTCCGCCGCCAGTCCCCTGAGGGCTGCGACCAGTCCGTCAGGGTCCTGGGGCTCCAACGGCCGGACGGGCGGGGGGGCGAGCGGCGCCGGACCGATTCGGAAGAACCGATCCGATTCGGTTTCGAGCCTCTCTTCGAGCCAGTCCGCGGCAGATCTGAAGCGACGATAGACGGCCAGCCTCTCCGCAAGCTCTTCGGCGGCCTCATCCGGATCCAGTTCCTCGAAGACTTCCTCGTCGGGAAAAAGCTCGCGCGCCTTCAACTCGAGCAGTGACGCAACGAGAACCAGGAACTCGCCACAAGCGTCGAGATCGAGCGGCGAGCGCTCCAGCAGGCGCTCCACGAAGGCGACCACGATCTCGGCGACCTCGACGTCCGCGAGATCGAGCTCGTGCTTCAAGACAAGTGTCAAGAGCAGGTCGAAGGGCCCCTCAAAAGCGTCCAGGTCCAAGTCGAGCTCGCGAACGGCCACCGCGCTCATGCGACTGACACTAGCGCCCGCGGCGGACGCGACCTTTGGGCACCGCCATCTTCGGTCCGAGCGGGATAGGGGGCTCCGCGCGGCGGCCCGGCAGCTTCGGTTCGAAGTCGCGGCGCTGCGTCCAGGCAAACGCCGCCAGCGCGCATACGAACACGACGATCGAGACCCACGCGTTCAGACGCAGAGGGCCGAATTCCTTCGCCGGATCGACCCGGAGCAATTCGAGGAAGAACCGAGCGAACGTGTACCAGGCCACGTAGAGGCAGAAGAGCCCTGGCGGCTTGATCCGGAAGCGCCGGCCAACCCAGATCAGAACGAGGACGCCGAACAGGTTCCAGAGTGACTCGTAGAGGAATGTCGGATGGAAGGTGTCGGAGGCAAGTGCGTTGTCAGGCCGATTCTCAGGGTCGATCTCGAGTCCCCACGGCAGATCGGTGGGCTTCCCGTAGAGCTCCTGGTTGAACCAGTTTCCCCACCGCCCGATCGCCTGGGCTAGGAGGAGCGCAGGCGCGGCCGCGTCCAGGAAGAGCGCGGCCGACTCCCCTGCCCGATGGACGACCCACCATCCCACGAGGACGCCGCCTGCGATCCCGCCCCAGATGCCCAATCCCCCCTTCCAGATCGCCAAGGGCCCCCACCATTCGTCCGGCACCTCGCTCCAGCTCGTGGCGAGGTGGTAGAGACGAGCACCGACGATGCCGCCGGCCACCCCCCACATGGCCACCCGCAACACGAGATCCCAATCGCCGCCGAGCCGCGTCCATCTGATACCGCAAAGAACTGTGGCGGCGACGATGCCGAGGAGGAGCATGAGCCCGTAGGCGTGAAGAGTGAACGGGCCCAGCTCGAGCGCCCCACTCGAGGGGCTGGGGATCGAGGCTTGAAGCACCCTCTGATTCTGTCGAGAACCCGCTGGGCCCGCGTCAGACGATCGCCGCGTGTCGGCGTGCGGTCAGCGGGTCTCGAGCGCTAGAGAAGGATGTCGAGCGCGATCTCGGAAGAGCAACCGCGGCGCCTGAGATCGACCGCGAAGTGGAGGTCGACGTCAATTCGCTCAGCCAGCCGTCGTGCATCGCCCCGGTCGTATCCGGCCCGCTCCAGCTCGGCGCGGCGCCAGTCGACGACGCGCTCTACCTCTGGGTCTCGCGTGAGTGTTGCTTCTGCCGCAGTCATGTCTCTCTCTACTTCGTACGAAATGGGCCCGTGGTTTCTCCCCACGATGGGGGATTCCACACATCTGATCTTACGCACGATGGGCAGAACGTCTAGGGAACGGTGCGCGCGAGCTCGAGCGCAACATCCTTCCCGAAGTCGCCTTCAAGCCTCAGTGTCAGGTCGTTTCGCTCCCACAGGAGGGCGTTCCGCGAGAGACGAATCGTCTCCTCCCGGATCTGGCCGTCGGGATCGAGGTAGTAGACAACGTGGTTCGCACCGCCCACCCAGAAGCCCGGCGCTCCCCCCTGCACGCTGACCGGCTCGATGGTCGTCCCGGGCCCCGCCTGCTTCTCGATGAGCTCACGGTTGAGGTCGCCGCGGAACTCGGAGAGGAGCACTTGCGGGCGAGCTTCTGTTCCCCACAGGAAGAACACTTGCCCTCCCGGGGTTGCCTGGTCGACGTAGATCGAGTCGGCGCTGCCGAGGCCGGGAAGGTCCGGCTGGACGATCTCGAATGAGACAACTTCGCGCGCTTCCTCGAGGCTGACGGACTCCCCGAGATTCAGGCTGGCGTTCGGGACAGCCGGGAGCGTGCCGGCGGTTGAGGCGGACGGGAGCGTGGGAACTCTCTCCACGCTCGCACCCCTGATGTGCAGGAATTCGAGGATGGCCGTACGGGCCTGGGGAACCGCCATTGCCGCGGCGAGCGCCAGGCCAAGCGCCGCGATCGCAACCACGAGCCAGCGGCGCCGTTGAAGCCCAGGCACACGGTCCTTGCCGATGCGGGCGCGAACAGCGTCCACGAGATCTGGTGCAGCCGGCAGCTCGAGCACGTTCCCGAGCTCCCTGAGTTGACGCTCGAGGTCAGGCATGCGCGTCCTCGAGGTCGACTCGGAGGCGTGCCAGCGCTCGTGAGAGCCTTGACTTGACCGTGCCACGTCGTAGGCCAAGCGTCTGTGCCGTCTCGTCCTCTGAGAGATCCAGGAAATAACGGCACGCGATCACGAGTTGCTCCTCTTCGCGCAAGGTCGAGACTGCTTGTAGAAGGCGGTGTCGCTCGTCCGAGGCGAGAAGCGTTGCCTCGGGGGACGGGGCCGCGCCCCCCGAGGGCTCAGCAGCCGCGAGGCGCAGCGTCAGAGTCGCGCGCCGGCCAGCAGAGCGGCGGCGGTTTCTCGCTTCGTTGGCGACGATTTGCAGGAGCCAGGGCCGAAACGGGGCGCCGTGCCGAAAGCGCCCGAGCGCGCGATAGGCCTTCACGAAGCCCTCCTGCGCGGCGTCGCGCGCCTCGTCTGCGGATCCCGCGAGGAGGTAGGCCGTCCTGAATGCAATTCCCTGGTAGGTACGCACAAGCTCCTCGTAGGCGCGGGCATCGCCGCGCTTCGCCTGTTCGACGAGGTCGTTTTCCTCTTCCAGTGGCCGGCCCTCCACTGCTCGTACTACACCGCGTCGCGGGGTGCGGTTCCGCTGCGAAGATGTTGGCCTGGTGACACGCGCACGCCTGGTCGGACTAAACCACGTGGCGCTCGAGGTCGGCGATGTCGAGGAGGCGCTCGCGTTCTACGGGCGGATCTTCGACTTCGAGCTCCGCGGACGGAGCGCGCGCATGGCGTTCATCGACCTGGGCGATCAGTTCGTCGCGTTAGCGGCAGGCCGGACGCAAGCGCCCGACGAGCATCGCCATTTCGGGCTCGTGGTCGACTCGAAGCAGGCTGTGCGGGAAGCCCTCGCCGAGGCTGGAGTAGAAGTGCTTCCGGGTCGGGGGCTCGACTTCCGCGATCCGTGGGGCAACGTGGTCGAGGTCGTGGAGTACTCCGAGATCCAGTTCACCAAGGAACCCCGGGTGCTCGCCGGCATGGATCTCGCCGGGCTCGGGAAGTCAGAGCAGGCACTCGAGGAACTGCGAGCCAAGGGTCTCGCAGACTGAGCGGCCGCGAACCGGTTGTATTTCCCCGGGGGACCCCCTTGGTTTACCCCCTGCGGTCAGCGTACTGAGCGCGGCCGCGCACATGGCACACACGCTGTCGCAAGAGTGTGTCGGACCTGAACGCCTGTGGCGAGTAGCTACGTGACAGCCGCTTCGCCGAGCAATGATTTTGCCTCTGCGAAGAAGTCGGCCTCGGGCCGGACCTTGAAGTCTGGCCCGAACGCGTAGGTTCGCGGTCCCTCCGATGTCTCGATCGCGACGACCACCGGGGCCTCGCCCGGATACTCCCGCACGAGATCGGCCAGGTTGCGCAGAAGCCCGGCGGGTGCCTTTCGCGCATCGACCTTGAGCCTCACTTCTGAGCGCTCAGGCGTTGCTTCGAACGGAGCAACTTCCATCGCGATCAGCTTCGTCTCGCCCTCCTGCTTGTGGTCGACGCGACCTTTGATCACGAGGACGCGATCCGCCTCGAGGAGATCGCGCGACGACGCATAGACCGAATTGAAGACCACGGTCTCGATCGACCCTGAAAGGTCGTCGAGCCGGAGGAACACCATTGGCTCGCCCTTCTTGGTCGTCAGAGCCTTGATCGCCCCGACGATGCCCCCGACCGTGAGGATCTCGCCGTCCCGCCGGCGTTCGACCTCGGCAAGCTGGCAATCGACCTTCTTCCTGAGCGATTCCTTCGCGCCCTGAAGAGGGTGCTCGGAGACGTAGAGACCCAAGGACTCCTTCTCGAACGCCAGCCGCTCGTTCTTCTCCCACTCTTCGCCCGAGATAGGCGGATGGTGCTTGCGGGCGGCAGGTGCCTCTTCGCCGGCACCGCCGAGGTCGAAGATCGAGCTCTGGCCCGCCAGACGGTCAGCCTGCTGGCGCCCGCCAGCTCCGACCGCTTGCTCGAGGACGTTCCAGATCCCCATGCGAGCTGCGCCGGTCGAGTCGAACGCGCCACACTTGACCAGGGACTCCAGCGCACGCTTGTTGACCACCTGCGGATCGACCCGCTCGCAGAAATCCCAGATCGACTCGAACGAGCCGTCGGCCTCCCGGGCGGCGACAATAGCTCGAACGGCGTTCTCCCCGACGTTCTTCACGGCGTTGAGACCGAACCGGATTTTTCCTTCCACCACTGCGAAGTCGGCCGCGGAGCAGTTGACATCCGGGGGCTCGACCTTGATCCCCATCTCCTCGCACGCGGCGACATAGAGCGGCACCCTGTCCTTCGTGTTCATGACCGACGAGATCAGCGCCGCCATGTACTCGGCCGGCCAGTTGGCCTTCAGGTAGGCGGTCCGGTAGGCGATCAGCGCATAACAGGCCGCGTGCGACTTGTTGAAGGAATAGTCCTGCGCCTGCTCCATGTCCTTCCAGAGCTGGTTCGCGACCGACGGCGTGACGCCCTTCTGGGCGGCTCCTTCGAGGAACTTGTCCTTCAGGGAGGCCATCAGCGCGTGGATCTTCTTGCCGATCGCCTTCCGAAGATCGTCCGCCTCGGCCGGTGAGAAGCCGGCCAGCTGTTTGGCGATCTCCATGTACTGCTCCTGGTAGATGCAGATCCCGTACGTCGGCTCGGTGATCGGCTTCAGGCGCTCGTCGAGGAAGTGGGGCTGCTCTGCTCCTGCTTTGCGCTTCGCATAGACGGGGATGTAGCCCATCGGTCCCGGCCGGTAGAGCGCGACGAGCGCGATCAGATCCTCGAACTCGGTCGGGCGCACCTGCCGGAGCGCCTCACGCATCCCGGACGACTCGAACTGGAAGACGCCGGAGGATTCGCCGCGCTGCAGCATCGCGTAGGTCTTCGGATCGTCGAGCGGGATCGAGACGATGTCGACGCCGCCGACAAGCTCGATCGCCTTGTCGATGACGTCGAGGTTCCGGAGGCCGAGGAAGTCCATCTTCAGAAGCCCGAGCGCCTCCACGTCGCCCATCGGGAATTGCGTCACGACCTCCTGATCTGGCCCTTTCTGCTGGAGCGGGATGTACTCGGTGAGCGGCCGGTCGCCGATCACGACGCCCGCTGCATGGATCGAGTCCTGGCGGACGAGCCCTTCGAGGGGCTTCGCGAGGTCGACGATCTGACGCACGGTCTCGTC
Source organism: uncultured Actinomycetes bacterium (assembly GCA_963722715.1). Taxonomy (GTDB): domain Bacteria; phylum Actinomycetota; class Thermoleophilia; order Gaiellales; family Gaiellaceae; genus DASQGA01. The sequence goes on from CAVROA010000022.1 coordinate 100,990, forward strand.
CTGGTCGTAGGCGGCCTTGAGATCGGCGCCCTTCTTCAGGCAGTCGGCGAGGTAGACCTTCGGTCCCTCCGGGATCAGCTTCGCGATCCGGTCGACCGTGCCGTATGGGATGTCGAGAACGCGGCCGGCGTCCCGCACCGCCGCCCGCGCCATCATCGTGCCGAAGGTGATGATCTGCGCGACGCGGTTCCGGCCGTACTTCTCCGCCACGTAGTTGATGACCTGATCGCGGCCGTGGACCGAGAAGTCGATGTCGATGTCCGGCATCGACTTGCGGCCCGGGTTCAGGAAGCGCTCGAAGAGAAGGTCGTACTTGATGGGATCGATGTCGGTGATCTCGAGGCTGTACGCGACGAGGCTCCCCGCCGCCGAGCCACGGCCAGGTCCGACGCCGATGCCGTTTCGCTTCGCGAACGAAATGAAGTCCCAGACGATCAGGAAGTAGTCCGCAAAGCCCATCTCCCGGATCGTCTTCAGCTCGAACTTGAGTCGCTCCTGGAGCTCCGGGGTTACCTTTTCGTAGCGCTTTTGCAGGCCTTTTTCGCAGAGCTCGACGAGATAGTCGAAGGCGTCGCGCCCTTCCGGGGTCGGGAACGTCGGCAGCAGGATCCGCCCGAGCTCCATCGTCACGGTGCAGCGTTCGGCGATCTCGAGCGTGCGCGCGACCGCCTCCGGGTACGCCGCAAAGTCCTGCTGCATCTCCCCCGGGGTCTTGAAAAAGAACTGGTCCGTGTCGAAGCGCCAGTGGTTCGGGTTGGCGAGCGAGTCACCGGACTGGATGCAGAGAAGCGCCTCGTGGGCGCGCGCATCCTCGTGGCGCAAATAGTGGACGTCACCTGTCGCGACGAGCGGAAGACCGGTGGAGGCGGCGATCTCCGCCAGCTGGGCGTTGATCTTCGGCTGCACCTCGAGTCCGGCGTCCTGCATCTCGAGGTACGTCGAGTCGCGACCGAAGATGTCGCTCAGACGCGTCAGCTCCTTCTCGGCCTCGCCACGGTTCCCGTTTTCGAGCGCCTTGCAAACCCGGCCCGAGAGACACCCGGAGAGTGCGATCAGCCCGGCCGAATGCGTGGAGAGGAGCTCCCAGTCGACTCGCGGCTTGTAGTAGTAGCCCTCGAGGAATCCGGCCGATGCG
>CAVROA010000023.1:0-309044 GCA_963722715.1 uncultured Actinomycetes bacterium
AGCTTGATGAGATTCGCGTACCCCTCGTTCGACTCGGCGAGGAGCGTCAGGTGGGCATACCCCTTCGTCTGTGCCCTTCGGTCGTCCGCGACGTAGACCTCGCAGCCAAGAATCGGCTTGACACCGTGCTTTCCGGCCTCTCGGTACAGCTCAACCGCACCGGCAAGGGAGCCATGATCGGTGAGGGTGACGGCGGGCATCTCGAGCTCGGCGGCACGTGCGGCGAGGTCAGGGATGCGGCACGCCCCGTCGAGGATCGAGTACTCGGAGTGGACGTGTAGGTGAACGAAAGGCGCCTCGGGCACGGGCAGTCGATTCTAGTCCGGGGGGTGGACCGCACCCGATTCCCGGTTTAGACTTTCGCCTGAGAAAGGAGGTGGCCCGATAGCGACAAAGGAGGAGAAGCTCGAGATGGAGGGGGAGGTCGTCGAGGCCTTTCCGAACGGCATGTTCAAGATCCAACTCGACAACGGGCACGAGGCGCTCGGCTACACGGCCGGCAAGATGCGCCGCTTCCGCATCAAGATCTTTCCGGGCGACCGGGTCAAGGTCGAACTGAGCCCGTACGACCTGAACCGCGGGCGCATCGTCTACCGGCATCGCTAGCGCGGCCCGGCCGGCGGAGACGCTGCCGCCTCCGCCGGCCGAACCTCTTCGCTAGCTGTTCGACGCGCCCGGCGTCGGGGCGGTGGTGACAATGAAATCGGCGGCGTTGCTGTTGGTGTCCCCGCTCGCGCCGTTACGCCCGACGCTGCTCCCGGGCGCATCCGTAATCGGCGGTGCCGGGGCAGCACTACCCTCGACCAGGGCGTTCGCCGTCCCCTCGCCGTAGCCCACGGAATCGACGAGCGCACCCGCAAGATCGCGGAGACCAACTCCGCCCGCGGTGGACGAGAGCCCGAGGCTAAAGCTCTGATCGGCCGCGCGGCTGCCTGCATAGGCGTTCCCACCGAAGAGGTAGAAGCCACCCGCGGCGATCGTAGTGCCAGCCGGAATCGTGGCGAGCGTGACGTCGCTCGTCCCGGAGGCCGACCTGTAGACCAGCTTGAAGCCGCCGACGTCGGCCGATGCGTCGCCGGCGTTGGCGATCTCGACGAACTCGTTCCCGAGTGCCCCCGTCACGCCCGTGGAGAACTCGTTGACCGTGAGACGTGCCGCGCCGACAGGCGGCGTGTCCTCGGTCGTGCAGGTGATCTCTGCGTGGCCTTCAGGGTCGTAGTCGATCTGGATTGCGCCCTGCTCTCCCCCGAACGTGCAAGCAAGACCGTTCAGAGCCTCGAAGGACGAAAGTGCCGCTCCCGGCTCGCCTTTGGGCCCTTGCGGCCCGGCGGGACCCGCTGGACCCGGAGCCCCCGCCGCCCCTTGCTCTCCCGTCGCTCCCTGCTCGCCTGCGGGGCCCTGCGCGCCGGTAACTCCGGGCGGCCCTGGATCGCCCTTCGGGCCGCGGATGTTCCATGAGAGCTTTCGCTCCCTGGGCTTGCAACTGTCGGGATCCGCGACGACCCTCAGCTTCCCGCTCTTCAGCGTTCGACAGGCATGGATCGTCCCGTCATCGTCCGGGATCGCCGCCGTAGCGAACGTGGCTGCAATAACTCCCAGAAGCGCGACAACGCCGAGCATCGTGACTCGAGGCGTTCGACCTCGCGAGTGCATCACTCTTTCTCCTTCCGATCGATGGACACGCACCGGTGATAGCGCTGTCCGGACGGCAATCCCCCGCCTGCGCTCATTTCGGTCGTCTCCCGACACACAAACGTGAGCTTTTGAGGGCTTACCTCTCGTGGACCGCGAGGTGCTCGGCGGGACAGGTCAGCGGCTGCCGAGCGGGTCTTCGCGACGCAGACGCTCGATCAGCTCCGACGCCTCGGCCCTCGTGTCAGGCCAGCGCGTGTCGGTCTGGGTGCAAAGAGCTCTAGCGAGTGCGTAGATCTGGCGCACCGTCGGCTTCAAGCCGGCTCTCCCCGACCCGGGGCGGGGTCCAGAGCCCCGGAGCGAGCGCTGTGATCGCATGCAGAAACCGAACCAGGCAAAAGCGCACTGGTGTGTCAAGCAAGGTGACAAGACTGAGCCGTCGGGTGACGGAGGCGAAACCCATATGGTCTCGGCCGCATGGCCGAGTCGCTCCTCATTCCCGGGCGCTACAACGGCCCTCCGGGATCCGCGAACGGCGGCTACGCCTGCGGACTCGTTGCCGCGCACGTCGACGGCGATGCGGAGGTGACGCTCCGCCTCCCGCCGCCGCTCGACACCCCTATGTCGCTCGTTCGGGACGGCGGTCGAGTCGAGCTCCGCGACGGCGACCGGCTCGTCGCGGAGGCGGAGCCGGTCGAGCTCGACCTCGAGGTGCCGCGCCCTGTGTCGCTGCCCGAGGCCGACCTGGCCGCGCGTGATTTCGCGGGCTTTCTCCACCACGCCTACTCAACGTGCTTTGTCTGTGGCCCGGACCGGAGGGACGGGCTCGCCATCTACCCTGGGCCGGTCGCGGGACGCGACGGGATCGTTGCCGCGCCCTGGGTCCCAGGTGGCGCGGTACCTCCGGAGCTGGTCTGGGCGGTTCTCGACTGCCCATCGGGCTGGGCAGTCGACGACTTCCAGCGCGAAGGAATTCTCCTCGGGAGGCTGGCCGCCCACATCGCCACGCTGCCGCGCGCTGGCGAGCCTCACGTCGCGATCGGCTGGCGACGCGCGATCGAGGGTCGCAAGCGTGTGGCCGGCTCCGCCCTCTACACCGCGGCCGGCGACCTGCTCGCCTTCGCGGCCTCGACGTGGATCGAGCTCCGCGCTCCTAACTAGTGGGCGTGTTCGGCAGGAAGGCCGAAGCGCTCGGCCGTCTCGCCCTCGAAGTCGAATTCGATCACGACGGCAGGTTCCTCGCCCGTGACCCAGGCGTCATGACCTGGCTCGATTGCAATCACAGCTGGGGCCTCGTGCTCGAACGTGTGGCCATCGGAGTACTCGCCCTCGATCCGGCCGCGGGCGAGAAAGCCAACGTGGGCGTGCATGCATAGGTCGTGCCCACTTCGGGCTTCATGTTCTTCGACCAGCGGAAGCCGGCGGGGTAGACGACGCGCTTCACCCGGCCGCTGCCCACCGGCACGACGTCGACTGTGGCGCCGCCGACCTCGCGGTGGTCGGCTCCGTCGATCGGTGCGATCAGCGGATCCACGCCGGCAGCCTAGTCGAGGAGCTTGGACGAGCTCCAGCTGCACAGCTACTCGACGAAATCCGAGCGCGTCGTTCAGGGCGAGCATGCCCGGGTTCTCAAAATCGGTTCCGGTCACGATCCGCTCCACCCCTCGCTCGGCGGCGAGCCGCATGGACGCGAGCTTGCTCGCGCGCGCGAGCCCACGGCGGCGGAACTCGGGCAGCGTGCCGGTCACCTCGACCTCCGCGAAGCGCCCGTCTACGAGGAGCCAGGATGCGGCCACGGCACGTCCGTCGACGATTGCGACGACGCTCGCCTCGCCGTCAAGGTGTGGGTGCCGCCACATGTCGGCTTGCCACTCCGCGAAAGTCGAACCGGTCCACGGCTCGTCGGCCGGCATCCCGGCTTCCACCGCCACGAAGAGCTCATAAAGCTCGTGTACCCGTTCGCGTACCTCCGCGAGCTGAATGATCTCCGCGCCGGCAGGGGGAGACGATGCCGGCAGATCGACCGCACGGAGGTCGATCTCGTAGAGCTGCTCCCGGCGCGCGATCGTGAACCCCCGAGCCGCCGCAAACGTTTCGCCCCGGAACCCTGGAATCGCGTATGAGGTGACCTTCCGGGCGCTGCAGGCACGCAGATGGGCCTCCGACCGAGCGAAGAGCTCGCTACCTATGCCCCTCCCTTCCCGGTCCTGTCGGACCACGACCCAGAGTCCCGCGACACCCGCACTGGCTACCTGCCAGGTCAGGTTGGCAGACGCCCAGCCCACAACCTCGCCGCCATCGACCGCGACTAGCCAGTTCGCCCTTGCTCGCTGGGGCTCGCTCTCGTACTCATGACTCAGGCTGGCCGCCGTCCAGAGCCAGTGCGGATTGGCTGCACGTGCAAGCGCCGCCACCGCAGCGGAGTCCTCCGGAGTAAACGGACGGATCACCCGAAGCGTCCGGGCGTGTGCTCCGGGGTCGGCGATCCCTCGGCAAGACGCTTGCAGGCGGCCGGGATGGTCATCATCCCGATCGACGAGAAGCCGGACGCGACCTCGAGCCCCTCGAGCCCCGGCACCGGACCGACGACCGGAAGCCCGTCGGGGCTCATCGCGCGCCGCCCCGACCACGCGGCGACGACCGGGACCCCGCGGAGCTGCGGCGAGACCCGGGCTGCCCGCTCGGCGAGGCGACGGACCGTGTCAGGACCCTCTGCCTCCTCCGTCAACGACCGCCCCAGTGAGGTGCCGATCACGCACTGGCCGGCCGAGCGCCCGCCGAGGAGAAGCGAGACGAGGGTTGGCTCCTCGGCTTCTCCGGCCGCAACCTGAGCGAGTGTCGGCTCCGCTACGAGCGTGCCCATGTCCTCCTGGACCGGCCAGACAGCCTGCTCGATCGAGTACGGCGGCGGCCGGTCGACCGGAGCCGTCTCCATGAGCCAGCCCCGCGACGACGAGATCGGTAGATCAGTCCTCGCCGTGCGGAGGAGAAACCTTGCCCGAGGTCCGCTCGCCACGACGATACGGTCGCACCTGAGGATGCCAACGTCGGTCGCAAGGCCCGAGACCCGTCCCGTGTCGAGGAGAATCCGCTTCGCCTCGCAACCGAGTCTGAGCTCGACCCCGGCATGTCGCGCGGCCTCGGCCATCGCCGTCGTCGCGCCCATCGCATCGAGAACGAATCCGCCCTCGACCACATACCCACCGGCGAGGTCGTCGGCAAACCAAGGATCCTCACGAAGATCGACTTCCTCGCCGCCGACGGACTCGGCATAGGCCCGCGCGTGTGGGAGCTCGTCCTCTTCAACTGCGAGGACGAGCTGGGGGCGCGGCCCGAAGTCGAACGGTACCGGCCCGTGCTCCTGCAGCTCCGCATAGATCGCGACCGACTCCTCCAGGTGCTCGTTGATCCACGCCGCAGGCTGCCGGAAGAGGAAACCTCCGTTTCGCCCGGACGCACCGGCCCCGATCCCACCCCGCTCGACAAGAACGACTTTGTCGCCGCGCTCGGCGGCGTACCGCGCGACCGCGAGGCCGGCGAGCCCTCCGCCGACGACGACCGTTTCCCGGGTCAGCTCGGGGTGTAGTCGTTCGAAGAGCCGCGGCTGCGCCAGAACAAGAGCGCTCCGGTCGCGGCACCGACCCCGGCCAGGATCGCCGCGAACTTCCGTCTCCGCGAGCCAGCCTTCGTCCCGGGGACCGCTGCCTTCGCCTTCGACTTCAGCATCCGCTTCGCGATCGTTGTTCCGCCGGTATAGACCAGCCAGCCGATCATCGCTTTTCGCTTGTTCATCTCGCCTCCCCTTTGACCCGGCGCACTCTAACGGCGCCGTCGGGATAGGCCGGACGCATCTAGGAGGAAGGCTCCGCCGGCCGGCGTGCCGCACGGCGGGCCGCCGCGTGGTTAGCGGGCCGCTCGCCGGTCAGCGGGAGCACGCTCTCAGAGTGGCGCGCGAGCGTCCGTCTCGCCATCCCCCGTTTGCGACCGGGGAGGATGCGCCTTATGCGCTTGCTTTCGCGCGCTTCTTGTTCGGCAGGTGGATCGCTCGGCCAAGCGCAACGAGCCCGGCTTCCTTGATCGCCTCCGAGAGCGTCGGGTGCGCCGCCATGCCGTCGGCGATCGTTTCCACTGTCGCCTCTGCGTCGAGTGCGACGACCCCCGCCTCGACGAGATCGGTCACGTGCGGACCGACCATGACGAGCCCGAGGAACTCGCCGTAACGCGTCTCGTGGATCGACTTGACCCAGCCGACGGTCTCGTTCTGCATCATCGCGCGGCCGTTTGCAGACCACGGGAACCTGCCGACCGCGACCGCATCACCATGCTGTTCCCTTGCCTCCTGCTCGGTGAGCCCGACTGATGCGATCTCGGGGTCCGTGTAGATAGGTCGCGGAACGCCTCGGTTGTCGACGATCGCCTCATTGCCCATCGCGTTCTCCGCCGCGACCTCGCCCTCGCGGAACGCCGTATGCGCGAGCTGCCAGTAACCGGCGCAGTCTCCGATCGCATAGATGTTCGCGACCGTCGTCCGGCGGTGCTCGTCGGCGGCGATGCCCTGCTTGGGGTCGAACTCGATCCCGGCGGCCTCGAGCCCGACGTCGGCCACGAGCGGGCCGCGCCCCGTGGCGACCAGCATCAGGTCGGCCTCCACGGTCTGGCCGTCGCCGTAGTGCACCACCAGTCCTTCACCCTGCTCCTCGACCTTCTTGCACTGCGACTCGAGGTGGACGTCGATGCCGCGCTTCTTGAACTGCTTCAGGAGCTCCTTCTGGGCATCCGCATCTTCGGCGGGGATCAGCGCAGGCAGCATCTCGACGATCGTCACCTCGCTCCCGAACCGGCGCAGGATCGACGCGAACTCGCAGCCGATGATGCCGCCGCCCAGGATCACGAGCCGCTTCGGCACCTCGGTCTGGGAGAGGAGACCCGTTGAGTCCACACAGCGGGCGGAGTCGATCCCGTCGATCGGCGGGCGGAGGGGGAACGAGCCGGTCGCAACGACGGCGCTCTTGAAGCTCACGTCCTCCCCGCCCTCGACCGTGATCGTGCTCGCATCCTTGAAGCGGCCGGTGCCCTTCACCCACTCGACGCCGTTCGCCTTGAAGAGCCCGGCGACGCCGCCTGTCAGCTGCTTGACGATGGCGTCCTTCCACTCGTTCGCCTTCGCAAAATCGAGCTCCGGCTCGCCGACGTTCACACCCAGCTTGGCGAAGGTCTCCTCGGCCTCCTTGATCGCGAACGCGGTCTGCACCCATGCTTTGGTCGGAATGCACCCGACTCGCAGGCAGGTTCCACCGAGCTCTGTCTCCTTGTCGATGCAGACGGTCTTCGCACCCAGCTGTGCGGCGCGGATCGCCGCCGTGTATCCGCCCGGGCCTCCGCCAAGGACGGCGACGTCACAGTCCATGGTCTCCCCTCAGTCTCGGGTTCCGCGAGCGATCCTATCGGTCGTACGCGGCGCCCGGCTCCAGCACTTTCTCGGAGCCGGCTTCGGCCGTGGCGGGCGTCATCGCAAGCCCGTCGACGAGGTCGAACGGAAGGATCGTGTCCCGACGAGAGAAAGCCACGGCGGCCACCAAATAGCCCCGAGCCGAGGAGCGCAACACACCCGGCCACCAGCAGTCCGAGCGCGGCGAAAAGGATGACATGGTGGGCGTCGGCGAGGCGGTTGACGAGGGGCGCCGCGGCGACCGCGCCCATCATCGTCGTCGTGAAGAAGGCGGAAGCCAGCCCGAAGACGCGCCCGTAGTAGCGCGGATCGGCTTCGCGCTGCACGATCGTGTCGAAGAGAACATCCGTGGTGCCGTCGATGAACCCGATCAGGACGAGGAAGAGGATGGCAGTCCAGAGGTGCTCCGTCAGCGCGAGCCCGACGAAGACGAGCGACATAGCGAGTAGCGAGACTCCAATCCAGCGTCCGCCGCCCGTTCCGACCCGCGCCAATCCGACCACCGCCTGGCCGACCGTGAGCCCGGCGGCCAGCGCTGCGAGGCCGAAGCCGTACCCCTCCGTCCCGAGCCCGAGCTCCTCCAGAAAGCGGGGCAGACTCGCGTTCGTCAGCCCGGTCGCAATGGTGGCGGTCGCGAAGGAGCAGATGAGAACCAGGAGGATCTTCTTTCCGACCACGTAGCGAAGGCCGGCGAAGAGACTCGCCTCCTTCGGCTCCCGCGTGCGGGCGATGGGATTGGACGGCATACGCACACGGCTGTAGAGCAGCGCGGCCACGATGAACGTCGCGAAGTCGACCGCGAGCGCGACCTGGACGCCGACGGACGCCAGGATGACCCCGGCCCCCAGGGCTCCGAGTGCCATCGCCCCGTCCTGAGCGATTCCGAGCGAGGCGTTCGCAGCGGGCAGCTCCTCGTCGCGGAGCAGCGACGGCACGAGAGACGGCACGGTGGCGGCGGAGACGGCTGCCAATGCTCCGGACACCGCCAGAGCGACGAATGCGAGCGGCCGGGAACCCGAGACGACGGCCGCGAAGGCTCCCGCGATTGCAAGTCCGCGTGCTATCTCCACCTGGACGAGGAGCCGGTTTCGTGGGAGCCGGTCGACCACGATGGCAGCGAGCCCCCCGCCGAGGACGGGTGGCGCAAGCCGCACCAGCATGAGCAGTGCCACCTGACTAACCGATCCCGTCGCGTCGTAGATCCAGCCGATCAGCGCCGCCAGCGTCAACCAGTCACCGAAGTGCGAGACGAGCTTGCCGGCGGCGAGATGTCGGAAGGCCGGCACGCCGAGCGGGCGGAGGAGCCGGCTGAGAACGAGCGAGCGCTCGCCGCCCCCGAGAGAGATCACCACGATCAGCACCATCATCCCGATCCCGATCAGGAGGTCACCGACTGAAAAGACATTCGCGAACGGCAGCTGGTGAGGGAGTGCGAAGACGTCGCCGAGAAAGGTCAACCGGTCCCCGCCCAGCTGGACGTTCGAATGCGCTCCAACTTCGATTCCGGCGGCGCGGGCCGCGTCAGGCGAGACGGGCATCTTGCCGCCGTTGGCCACGATGGCGACAGCGTTCGCCGCCATCCCCGCAAAGAGGGGAAGAAGCACTTTCGTCCTCGCGTTCGCGGTCGCGAAGAAGGCGAGAAACCCGTAGCTCAAGATGTGAATGCCCGTCTCGAGCGCCGCCGGGGCCGACTCGCCGAAGGAGGAGAACCACACGAGCACGAGTTGGAGGCCGAGCGCGGTCGGAACGCACCAGGCGTGGCGGAGCTGAAGCTCGAGCAGCCGTCCCGGCCGACCTCCAACCAGGAGGGCGAACAGGATCCCGAGAAGAATGCTCGGGAGGAGGAACACGGCCTAGGAGGCCAGGGCGCGGACGGGGAGCGAGACCACTGCTGCGTTCTCTGTCGGGACGAGCCCGGCGGCGAGCCGACCGGCGCATGTGTCCAACGCGTCCTGGATCGCCCGAGAGGGCCGGCCGCCCAGCGCCAAGACGACATAGCCAACAAGTGCCTCGCCTGAGTGCAGGGGAACAGCCACGTGCACCTCCTGCTTGCCGAGCTCAGAGCCGTCGGCGAGGTGAACGCCCTCGCTTGACTCGGCCTCCCGCAAGAGCCAGCTCATGAGCGCGGTCTCTCCGGCCGCCGAGCCACCGGCGCTCCATTCGAACTCGACCACGCCCGCGCAATCCCGCTCGCGCCAGCGGATGAGCCCCGCCCAGCGGAGGTCGCAGGCGCCGGCGATGACGGCGGCGACCTGTGAAAACGTTGCGTCGCGTGGGCGCTCGCCGCGAAGAACGGAGGCGAGGCCACGGACGAGTCGGCGCTCGCGATAGGCTCCGAGCTGCAGGAAGGTGAGCCCGGCGGCCGCGAGCAGGATGGCCGGGACGGCGAGCAGCGGGACGCCCAGTCCCAAAGCGGCGAGCACGCCGACCACTCCCGCGCAGGCGACATACTCGGGGCGGATCTCGCGCCGCTGGAGCACGGGCTGGCGGTTGGACCTGAGCAGAGCCCGCATCTCGAGGCGCTCAGCCTGGGTCAGGGCGGCCCGCGGGTCCTCGCCGCGCTGCAGGGCCACGAAGGCCTTGCCGACCCCGGTGTGAAACTGCGAACCGAGGTTCTTCTCGATTTCCGCAAGCGCATGCTCCTTGGGGAGGCCGTTTCGGTAGGCGCGGTCGCTCGTCATTGCGTCATAGCTGTCAGCGACGATCAGAAAATGGGCGGCGAGCGGGATGTCACCCGCGTCGATCCCGTAGTAGCCGCTTCCGTCCGCGCGCTCGTGGTGGTATTCGACCGCCCGCGACTCGTCCTGGGCGAACCGAAAGCGACCGAGGAGGCGCGCGGAGAGCCGCGGATGACGACGCATTACGTGCCATTCCTCCTCGTCGAGCTTGCCCGGCTTGCGCAAAACGGAGCCGTCGACGGCGATCTTCCCGAGGTCGTGGAGCCGACCGGCCCAGCGCAGCCGGGCTACGTCAACGGATGGGAAGCCGAGCCGCTGGGCGAGCTCCTCGACGTAGTCCGCAACTCGAGCCGAATGGCGGAGCGTCGACGCATCGCGCTCATCGATCAGATTCGCGAAGGTCTCGAGCGCGTGTGCGGTCTCGCGGCGGAGAAGAGCGAGCCTCGCGTACGCCTGGTAGACCGCGAGGACAAGGGGGACGAGCACGATGACCGCCCAGGGGTCGTACAAGGCGAACCGCGCGAATGCGACGCCGAGCCCCGCCTCGGCCGCGGCCGAGTGGAGGCCGTCCAAGCTCGCGTCGCGGGTCAGCGGCCACAGCGAGGTGCCTTCGTGGAAGGCCACGACGGCGCTCATGAGGAGGTTGTTGAGCAGGTACGCGACTACGACGAGTGCTCCGATGGCAGCGAAGTCCCTCGAGAACTCGAGCGTCCCCGGTACCCCGCCGAGCGCCTCGAACGCAAGCCCACCGACGAAGATCGAGAGCGCGAAGGCGCTTGCGTTGTAGGCCACCTTCGCGCGGGGAGAGCCGCGCAGCGTGTCGACGACGATGACTCCGAACGCAGCAACGAGCGCGGCCGCCCACGGTCCGACTATGAGAACTGCGGCGATGTGGACGCCGGTCGAGAAGCTGAAGCTATGGGCGTCGCCCGGATCCGGCGAGCGGTTGTCGCTCGAGATCTGAATGAGCTCGGTCAGCACCACGGCTGCGCCGAGGAGAGCCAGGGTGGCGTGCGGCGCGCCCGCTGCTTTAACGACAGCGACGGCGAGGACCGCGGTCCCGGCCGTCACAGTGCCGATTACCAGGCAGCGCGCCTTCAATTGGACGCGCGTTATGTCGAGCATGTTGGGTCAGCGGATGGGGCTAGCCCCACTTCTTGCCGGCGCCTGCGGCCAGCAGAAGTGCAGCAAGAAGTCCGTACCGAAGAGTCATCGAGTAGACGCGCCGCATTTCTAGTTCCTCCTTGTTGGAATCCTGAGAAAAGCATGGGCGCCTCTTCCGTGCCTGGAATCCCCCGGAGAGGGGAGTTCAGCGGTGGTCGAGCCTGCAAAAACTCGAGGGCGGCCCGTAAGCCGCCCTCGCGTGACCCGGGGGAAATCCGGTCACGACAGATTTTCGGCTCGCCACGATGCCCGACCCATCCCTCGTTCGAGGGACGAGCCTGTCAACACCGGCCGGCGCCGGCTACTCAGACGTCTTGCGTGAGCTGAATGCGGTTGCCGTCGGGGTCGAAGACGTCCAGGATGCGGATCGCCCCGGGGATCTCGAGCACGACTCCTACGTTTGCCCCCGCCTCGCGGAGCCGCGTTGCCTCTGCTTTCACGTCGTCGACCTCGATCGCCAGCGCGGTGTCCGTGTCCGGCTTTGCCACATCGCTCTCGGCGAGATGGACCTCGACCCCGTCGCGCGCGAGCCGCATCCACCGGTCGTTCTCGTCCTTGTAAAGCTCCTTGAAGCCGAGGAGGTCGACATAGAAGCGCTCCGCGAGTTCGAGATCCTTGACCCGGTACCAGATCTGCATCTAGAGCATGAGGCCGGGTTCCTCGAGGAACGCTTTGACGCTCCGAAGGAATTCGGATGCAGTGGCCCCGTCCACCGAGCGGTGATCGCAGGACAGCGTCAGCTCCATCACCGGCCGTGCCACCAGCTCACCGTCCTCGACCACCGGGCGCTCCTGGATCGCGCCGACGGCCAGGATCCCGGCTTGAGGCGGGTTCAGGACCGCAACGAACCGGTCGACCCCGTACATCCCGAGGTTCGAGATCGTGAACGTGCCGTCCTCGAGGTCGCCCTGCGTGAGCTTGCCTCCGCGCGTGCGCTCGACGAGATCGGCCCGTGCCGCAGCGAGGTCGGCGATCGACTTCCGCTCGCAATTTCGGATCACGGGGACGACCAGGCCGTGGGGTACGGCCACCGCGATCCCGATGTTCGCGGTCGGGAAGATGTGGACCTCCGTGCCGGCGAAGTGGGCGTTCATGTCGCGGTGGCGCATCAGCGCGATTGCGCAGGCCTTGGTGAGGATGTCCGAGAAGGTCGGCCGCGGCGCTCCCTCCTCGGTGCGCTCGACGAGGAGCTCCCGGAGGCGCATGGCCGCGCGCATGTCGGCCGTCATCGCGATCTGGAAGTGCGGTGTCTCCCAGGCCTCGGTCATGCGACGGGCGATCGTCTTCCGCATGCTGGAGAGCTGGACGACTTCGACCTCGGCGCTCGCCGGCGCCTCGGCTGCCCAACCCGGCTGGGCGGCGGCGCGCTCGACGTCCTCGGCGACGATGCGGCCCTCGGGACCGGTTCCCTTGAGGCTCGAGAGCTCGAGCCCGCGCTCCTTTGCGAGCCGACGGGCCAGTGGCGAGGCCTTCACCCGCCGCCCCTCACCCTGCGGTAGCTCGACGGGCTCGGCCTTTGCCTCCTTCGCGGGCTTGCCGTCCGAGCTTGCACGTGCCTCGCGCCCGTGCTCCCGCTCGTCTTCGCGCTTCGGAGCCGGATCGCCCTCTTCCTTCGGCTCGCCTTCCGCCACCTCGCGAGCGGCCCCGTCCCCATCCGAGTCGCCTTCCTCCGAAGAATCGTCAGATTCGGAGGAGATGTCCTCGCCTTCCTCCCCGATCACGGCGACCGGCTTCCCGACCTCGATCTCCTCGCCTTCGCCCGCGAGGATCTTCAAGACCACTCCGGAAGCGTCTGCTTCCACCTCCTGAGTGACCTTCTCCGTGTCGAGCTCGTAGAGCGGCTCGCCTTTCTCGACTTTGTCACCCTCCGCCTTCAACCAGCGTACGATCGTGCCGGACTCCATGCCCTGGCCGAGCCGCGGGAGCGTGACCTGGTTGGCCATGGCTCAGCCGCGCTCCACCGTGCGAAGAATCGCCTCGAGCACGTCCGCCTTGTGCGGAATGACGAACTCCTCCATCACGGGCGCGAACGGGATCGGCGTGAACTTGGCCCCCACGCGCTCTACCGGCGCGTCGAGGTAGTCGAAGCATTTCTCCTGCACGACGGCAGTCAGCTCGGCCCCCCAGCCCATGCGGACGACAGCCTCGTGGGCGACGACGCAGCGGCTGGTCTTGTTCACGGACGCAACCACCGTCTCCTCGTCGAGCGGCTGGAGCGTCCGCGGGTCGATCACCTCGACCGAGATGCCCCGCTCGTCCGCCTCGTCGGCGGCGGCCAGCGACTCGTGGACCAGCCGGCCGGTGGCGACCACCGTGACGTCCTCGCCCTCGCGATGAACACGCGCCTTTCCAAGCTCGATCGGCTCGATCTCGTCGGGCACATTCCCCTTGATCGGATAGAGCGTCCGGTGCTCGAAGAACATGACCGGGTTCTCGTCGTAGATCGAGGACCAGAGGAGCCCCTGCGCGTCCGCCGGCGTCGAAGGGAAGACCACCTTCAGGCCCGGGACGTGGACGAACCAGGCCTCGAGCTGCTGCGCATGCTGCGCGCCCGGTGACCATCCGGCGCCGCCCTGGGTTCGAACCGTCAGCGGCACAGAGAGCTGCCCGCCGGACATGTAGCGGTGCTTGGCCGCCTGGCTGACGAGCTGCTCCATCGCGAGGGTCGTGAAGTCCTGGTACATGATCTCGACGATCGGGCGCATGCCCTGCATGGCGGCACCGATGCCTGCGCCGACGATGGCCATCTCCGAGATCGGCGTGTTCCGCACCCGATCCGGCCCGAACTCCTCGAGCATCCCCTGGGTAACACCCATCGAACCGCCCATCTCGGCGATGTCCTCGCCCATGATGAAGACGTCGTCGTCGCGGCGCATCGCCTCGCTCATCGAGTCGCGGATCGCCTCGCGGTACGTGGTCTCGGGCATCAGGCGTACACGTTCTTGAGGGCGTCTTCCGGCTTTGGATCCGTCCCGGCCTTGGCGAACTCGACGGAGCCCTCGACGAGCTCCGTGACCTCGCGATCGAGCTCGTCCCAATCGTCGTCGGAGATCTCCAGCTTCTCGCGGAGCTTGGGGAGCGGGTCGTGCTTGGCGCGAACCTCCCGCACCTCCTCCTTCGGCCGGTAGACCTGCGGGTCGCCGACGTAGTGGCCCGTGAGCCGAAAGGTCTCGCACAGGAGAAAGACCGGGCCCTTGCCTTCCCGCGTGTGCTCGAGAGCCTTCTTCGTCGCCTTGTAGACCGCCTCGACGTCCTGGCCGTCGACCTTCATCGAGGTCATCCCGAAGGCAACGGCGCGCTGCTCCAGGTCCTCGATCGGGAGCTGCTGGGCGGCCGGCGTCGACTCCGCGTAGTGATTGTTCTCGCACACGAAGAGAGCCGGCACGCGCCAGAGCTGGGCGAGGTTCAACGACTCGTGGAAGGTGCCGATGTTCGTGGCGCCGTCACCGAAGAAGGCGACCGCGACGCGGGGCTCGCCGCGCATCTTGAACGCGAGGGCGGCACCCGTGATCGCCGGCAGCCCGCCGCCCACAACCGCGTTCGCACCGAGGTTTCCGCGCTCGACGTCGTAGAGGTGCATGGAGCCGCCGTAACCATGGCTGCAGCCCTCGACTTTGCCGTAGAGCTCCGCCATGAGCTCGTTCGGATGGGTTCCCTTGGCAAGCGTGTGCCCGTGGGCCCGGTGTGTCGAGGCGATCACGTCACCGTCCTCGAGGGCCTTGCAAACGCCCACCGCGATGGCTTCCTGGCCGATTGCGACATGCAGGAACCCGGGCAGCTCGCCTGCCCGAAAACGCTCCTCGACCTTCTCCTCGAAGCGGCGGATCAGGAGCATCTCGCGGAGGAACTCCCTGAGCCGCTCCGGAGAGAGGGTCTGCCTCTGCTCGACCGTGGCCAACTAGTGCAGCATTGCTGGAAGGGGCACTAACGGGGCACGCTAGCAAGACAGACTAAGATCCGGGCCGTGGCACTGGCGGAGCGGTCGACGGAGATTCTGGACGGCCTGCCACGGGACTGGACGCACGCGCGCCTCGAGCTCAGGGTGGAAGAGCCGGAGAACCTGGGCCGCGCCGGACTGATCCTCGCACCGGCAACGCCCGGGCGGAGCGCCGACGGGTACGTACTCGCTGTGTACGGCGGCCCCGCGCCGGTTGGCGCGAGCCCCGAGCTCGTCCGTCGGGTCCTCGCGCGGCTCGACCGGGAGGGGATACGCGGGCGGCTCGTTCTCCTCGGCTCCGAGGAGTCACCGCTGTCTACCGCCTCTGAGCCAGCCGAGACGGAAAAGAGCCTTGCCGCGGCCTGGAGCGCGCTCGTCGAGACGTTCCCCCCTGACTGGTCGCACTGCTACGCGGAGGTCGTGCTCGACTCCTCCGATTACATCGAGCGGGCCGCCCTCCTCATGGCGCCGGCAAACCCAGCCGGCTTCGGAGTGCTGACGGCACTCCGGTTCCGGGTCGCACGCGAGCTCGGATACGGCGTCTCGGCCGGCATGGCGCGCCGTTGCCTCGAGCGGCTCGACGGCGAGGGGATCACGGGGACGCTCACGGTGCTCAGGGTGGTGTCGGACGACCATCCCGCTGCCACACAGGGCCCGGTCTGGCGGATCGCAGGGCGATCGGTATGAGCACGTCGCCCGAGCCACAGGTTTCCTGGAAGGCGATCGAGGCGAACGCAGAAGTGTTCACCTCGGACGGCTTCGCGGTCGGGAATGTAAGCAAGATCGTCGGCGACCCCACCGCGGACGTCTTCACCGGGCTCGCCGTGTCGAAGCACCTGATCGGAAAGCCGAAGTTCGTCCCCTCCGAGCGGGTGACGGGCATCTGGCCGCACCGGATCGAGATCGACCTGACGGAGGACGAGTTCGACCGCCTCGAAGAGCACGAGGACGAGCCGGTCATCCGGGTGAATCCGGCCGACCCGCCCGGCTTCCTGAGCCGCCTCTTCGGCCGGCGCTAGGCCCGGAGCTCGGCGTCGAAGCGCTCCGCCAGCGCCTCGACGATCCGCTCGCGGATCGACTTTGCGTCCTCGTCCGCAAGCGTGCGCTCGGGTGACTGGAACGCGACGCTGAGCGCGATCGATTTCTTTCCCTCGGGGATCTGGCCACCTCGGTAGACGTCGAACACCGTCGCCTCGCGAAGCTCCGGCCCGGCGGCCTCGTGTGCCGTGGCGATCAGATCGCCCGCGAGCACGTCCTCGGGCACGACGAATGCGAGGTCCTGGTGGACGGCGGGGTAGGTGATCACGTCCTCGTAGTGGATGCGCTCCGGAATAGCGGCGAAGAGCGTCTCCAGGTCGAGCTCGAACGCCCCCCAGCCGCCTTCGAGGACATTCGGGTGAACTTCGCCCAGCCAGCCGGACTCGATGCGGGCGGCCTTGCCCGGATGGAGGAACGGCTCGGAGCCCTGCTCGAAGCGCGCCCCAACGTGCAGAGCGCGGTGGAGCGTCTCGACGACGCCCTTGGCAGCCGAGAACCCGCCCTCCAGCACCGCGCCGGCGTGCCATCGCTCGTCGGGAAGCTCCTCTCCGGTCGGAAGGTAGACCCGGGCGATCTCGAAGAGCCGGATGTCCTTGTTCCCGGCGTCCACGTTCAGCCGGGCCGCGTCGAGGAGGCCTTCGAGGAGGCTCGTCCGAAGCACAGCGTGCTCCGCGGAGAGGGGGACGGGCAAGCGGAGCGCGTCCGGATTGATGTCTCCACGGGCGAGGCTCCACGTGTAGGCCTCGGAGAGGCCACAGCCCACGAGCACGTCCTCGACCACGCGCCGCAGCCGCTGCTCCCGCGAGAGTCGGCCGAACATGGCACTTCGAAGCGGCAACGTGAAGGGCACCTTGTCGAGGCCGTGGATCCGCGCTACTTCCTCGACGAGGTCGACCTCCCGCGTCACGTCCCGTGCGCGCCAGGTCGGCACCACGACGTCCCAGTCGTCCGACACATCGAACCCGAGGCGTTCCAGGATTCGGCGCTGCTCGGCCTCGGGGACGTCGATCCCGACGAGCCGGTTCGCCCGCTCGGGACGGAAGTGGATCACCGGGCGCTCCGGCAGCGTTCCCACCACCTCGCTCCGTCTCGGCTCGGCGACGCCGGTGAGCTCCAGGAGGAGCTTCGTCGCGAGGGCGGCCGCCTGCGGGACCAGGTACGGATCTACCCCCTTCTCCCAGCGATTCGAGCCCTCGGTGCGGAGCGAATGCCGCTCGGAGCTTGCGAGGATCGAAGTCGGCTCGAAGTTCGCAGTCTCGAGGAGCACGTCGGTCGTCTCCTCGCCGATCTCGGTGTCGAGCCCGCCCATGATCCCCGCGAAGGCGACCGCCCGCTCCGCATCGGCGATCACGAGATCGGCGGGATCGAGCTTGCGTTGGGCGCCGTCGAGGGTGGTCAGCTCCTCGCCCGGCCGCGCCCTGCGTACGACGATTCGGCCTCCGGCCAGCTTGGAGTAGTCGAAGGCGTGCAGCGGGTTGCCGA
Organism: uncultured Actinomycetes bacterium; assembly: GCA_963722715.1. Taxonomy (GTDB): domain Bacteria; phylum Actinomycetota; class Thermoleophilia; order Gaiellales; family Gaiellaceae; genus DASQGA01. The sequence continues at coordinate 17,381 of CAVROA010000023.1, forward strand.
GACCCAGCATCACGTAGTTGGTCACGTCCACGACATTCGAGATCGCCCGCACCCCCGCCGCCAGGAGGCGCGCGCGAAGCCAGGCCGGCGAGGGGCCGATCCGAACGCCCGAGAAGAGGCGGGCGTCGTAGCGCGGACAGCCTTCGAGATCCTCGATCTCGACCTGAACGGCCGGGTCGACCGGAGGCTCCGGAGCGCCCGGAGGGGGCCGAAGCTCGAGGTCGTAGAGGGCTGCGATCTCGCGCGCCATCCCGTAGACCGAGAGGAGGTCGGAGCGGTTTCCGGTCACCTCGATCTCCAGGATCTCCTGCGCCACCGGCAGGACGTCGGCCAGCGGCGTCCCGGGCTCGGCGCCGTCTTCCAGCACGAGGATGCCGCTCGAATCGGTGCCGAGCTCGAGCTCCTGCTCGGAGAGGATCATCCCGTCGGAGACAGTGCCCCTGAGCTTGGCGCGCTCGAGCGTGCGGCCGTCCGGTAGCACGGCTCCCGGCAGCGCCACGGCGACCGTGGCGCCGGGACCGAAGTTCCAGGCGCCGCAGACGATCTGGCGCGGGTCGCCCTCCCCCACGTCGACCTGGCAGAGCTGGAGGCGGTCCGCGTTCGGATGCTTCCCGGCCTCCAGCACCCGTCCGATCTTGTAGAGGCCGAGGTTTCCGTCCGTGTCGGGGATGCCGCGGCGGATGATTCGATCGACCTCGGCCGTCGCGAGAGCGAGCCGGTCCGCAACCTCCTCGAGCGGAGAGGGAACGTCGACGTAGTCCTTGAGCCAGCCGACCGGAAGCTTCAAAATTGCCTCAGGAAGCGCAGGTCGTTCGTCCAGAAGAGCCGAACGTCGGGCACCCGGTGGCGGAGCTGGGCGATCCGCTCCAGCCCGAGCCCGAACGCGAAGCCGGAGACCTCCTCGGGGTCATAGCCGACCCATTCGAGCACGGCCGGGTCGACCATGCCCGACCCGCCCATCTCGATCCAGCCCGAGTGCTTGCAGATCCGGCACCCTTCGCCGCCGCAGTTGAAGCACGACACGTCAGGCTCCATGGAGGGCTCGGTGAACGGGAAGTAATGGGTGCGGAAGCGCACTTCCCGCTCCTCACCGAAGAGCGCTCGCATGAGGTAGAGGAGCGTGCCCTTCAGGTCCGCCATGGTCAGGCCCTTGTCGATCGCAAGGCCTTCGACCTGGTGGAAGATCGGGGAGTGGGTCGCGTCCGGCGTGTCGCGGCGATACACGCGACCGAGCGTCACGAGGTAGATCGGAGGAGGGCTCTCCTGCATCGCGTGGATCTGTCCTGGTGACGTCTCCGTGCGTAGGAGCGTGCGCTCGTTCAGGTAGAGCGACGCAAGGGGCGAGCGCGCCGGGTGCCAGAACGGGAAGTTCAGAGCGTCGAAGTTGTACTCGGTGGTCTCGACCTCACGGCCGTCGAGGACGCGATACCCGAGACCGAGGAAGACGTCCTCGACCTCACGGCGGATGAGCGTGATCGGGTGCAGATGCCCACGCAGGGTTGCCGTGCCCGGCAGGGTCGGGTCGACGACGTCCTCCCGGAGGCTCCGGTCGAGCTCGTCTCGCTCGAGGCCTGCCTGCCTGTCGCCGAACGAGGTCTCGAGCCGCTCCCGGACGGCGTTCAGCGCCATGCCTGTCTCGCGATCGCGGACCTGCCGGAGCGCCTGCTTCAGATCGCTCTTGCGCCCCAGGAAGCGGACGCGCGCCTCGTCCAGGTCCTCGGTCGTCGAGGCGGCCGCAATCGCGCTTAACGCCTCGTTTTCAAGCTGGGCCGCGTCCACCCGAGCGAGCGTATCATCGGCTTATGAGCGTCTCTCGCCTTCGGCTCGCTCCCGCGGGGGCAACCATGTTTCCCCCGCGAGCCCCCTTCTTACAGTCCAACGTGGAGGAACCTCCCGGTTCCCCCACACCCCCTCCACACGCTCATAGGCCAAAGGTCGGCCTATGAGCACCTACGACCCCTTCGCGGAGATCTACGACGAGTGGGCGGCCGTGATGACCGAGGACGTCGCGTTCTACGTCGAGCTCGCCCGGGAAGCCGACGGGCCCATCGTCGAGCTCGGGGTCGGAACGGGGCGGGTCGCGATTCCCGTGGCGCGCGAAATCGGACGCCCGGTCCTCGGGATCGACTCGTCACCGGCGATGCTCGACCTCGCGCGCAAGGCGGCATCCGACGCCTCTGTCCAGGTCGAGCTCCGCGCGGGCGACATGCGCGAGCTCTCGCTGGACGAGCCCGCCGCGCTCATCTACTGCCCCTTTCGCGCGCTTCTCCACCTGCCGACCTGGGCCGACCGCCGCCGGCTCTTCGAACGGGTCGCCGCCTCGCTCCGGCCCGGCGGGCGTTTCGCCTGGAACGCATTCGTCTTCAACCCGCATCTCGCGGCCGCGAACGACGGCGTCGCGAAGCCGCACGTCCCAGGCTCGGAGCTTTGGGAGTACGTGGAGCAGGCGCCGGGCGACAACCGGGTCGACGTGACCGCTTTCGTCGGCGGTCCGGGGGCGAATCCCAGGAATGTTTCCCTGTGGTGGGTGAACCGCTCTGAATGGGAGGGCTTGCTGGACGTCTCCGGGTTGGAGACCGAGGCCCTCTACGGCTGGTTCGACCGGCGACCGTTCGACGACCAGAGCCCGGAGTTCGTCTGGGTCGCGAGGAAGCCCGTCTGAGCACCTACGACGCGATCGCAAGCCTCTACGACGCCTGGAGCCGAAGCGTCACGGAGGACATCGAGTACTACGTCGAGGAGGCCGGCAAGGCCGGCTCACCGGTGGTCGAGCTGGGAGTCGGAACCGGGCGGATCGCGGTCCCGACCGCGCAGGCCGGGGTCCGTGTAATCGGCGTCGACTCCTCGGAAGGGATGCTGGAAGTCTGCCGGCGCCGCGCGAAGCGGGCAGGGGTCTCCGAGCTCCTCGACCTCCGGGTCGGAGACCTCACCGATCCGCCGGTGCCCGAGCGGGTCGCGCTCGTCACCTCCCCGTTCCGGGCGCTCCTGCACCTGAAATCCGATCCGGCCCGGCTGACCTCGCTGCGAGCCGCACGCGAGCTCCTCCTGCCCGGCGGCCGCTTCGTTTTCGACGTCTTCGCGCCGGGCGAAGACGACATCGAGGAAACGGATGGGCGCTGGCTCGAGCGCGAGCCGGGCATCTGGGAGCGCGCGGACTGGGACTCGGAGGCGCACGTGCTGACGCTTTCGGTGCGGGGAAACGGGGGCGAGACGACGATGGAGCTCGCCTGGCTTCGGCCCGAGCGCTGGCGCGAGCTTCTCGAGGAGGCAGGCTTCAGCGTCGTCGCAAGCTACGGCTGGTTCGACCGGCGGCCGTACACGGGTGGCGAGGACACCGTCTGGGTCGCAGAGCGCTAGGAGATCGCCTCATTAGCGTTCCTTCTCGCTCTGGCGGTTGACAGTCTCAGCAGGAGCTTCAACACTCGAGGGTCAACGACAACAGGGGTGTCCACATGCGTGTACGTACATTCGGCCTGATCCTTACGTTGCTTGGCGCCATGCTCTTTCTCGCTGCGCCTGCGGGAGCGATCACAATGGGCCAGAACGACGGAGACCGTCATCCCAACGTCGGTGCGCTGATCGCCGAGTACGACACACCGGGTGTCAAAGACCTTCTCTGCACCGGGACGCTTATCTCTCCGACGGTCTTCTTGACCGCAAGCCACTGCACGGAGTTCCTCCCCTCCGTCGGAGTCGATCCGGACGAGGTATGGGTGACGTTCGACTCGTCCTACGACTCGGGTTCGACCCTCATCGGCGGGACGTACTACACGCATCCCCAATACGGAGACTCGCCCGATACGCACGACATCGCCGTCGTCGTCCTCGACCATGCCGTCGCTCTGACGCCGGCAACCCTGCCCCGCTTGAACGAACTCGGGATCAGGCTTGGTAACAAGAGCTTGCGAAGGCAGCGGTTTACTGCCGTCGGGTACGGAACGGCACGCGACATCAAGACCGGGGGCCCGAACGCGTTCTACTTTGACGGCGCCCGTCGCTTCGCGACCCAGAGTTTCCACACGCTCGGGAAGATCTGGCTGCGCCTGAACATGAACCCCTCCACCGGCAGCGGGGGCACCTGCTACGGCGACTCGGGCGGGCCGCATTTCCTCGGTAACACGAACAAGATCGTGTCGATCACGATCACGGGCGATACGGCTTGCCGCGCGACGGACGTGACCTACCGCCTCGACACGAGGTCGGCGCGTGCGTTCATGGGCGACTTCGTGACGCTTCCTTAGGTGAAGAGAGCTCCGGGGGCGGCTCCCAGGCCGTCCCCGGAGCGAAGCGCGATGGTTCGGGGAGCACATGCCGCCTTGTTGCGCCGAGTCAAGCCTTCTCTAGCGCCCCCATCCTTCAGGAGGGTCGATGCGACGGTGCTCGATGTGCCAGTACTCCCGCAGCTCCTGGCAGCGCCCGTCCTCCGCGAAGCGAAGGACGAGGCAGCCGGGCAGCGTGATCTCGTTCTCGCCGTCGCGCATCGTCGTCCACCACTCGACCGCGACCTTCGAGCCGGCCTCGATCGGCTCGCCGATCCTCACCTGGGTCTCGCGCTGCGACGAGGTGACGGTGCTCCAGTACTCCCGGATCCCTGCCGAGCCGACGCTCGGAGGCCGGAAAGGCGACGAGCGGTAGACGGCGTCCTCGGTGAAGAGCGCCACTGCCGCGTCGACGTCCGCCTGCTCCCAGGCTCTCCGGTAGGCCTCAAGCCATTCCCGCCTGGTCACTAGATGGCTGATCGGTAATTGGCGCGCATCTGATCAACCATCTTCTAGCCGAGTCTACGGCGCCGGAGCTCGTAGAGGGCGACGGCTCCGGCGACGGCGACGTTCAGCGACTCGGCCGCGGGCTCCTGTGGAATCGTCACCTGCTCCTCGCAGCTCTCGAGCAGCTCGGGTGGAAGCCCTTCGCGCTCGGCTCCGAGGACGAATGTGCCCTCGCCAAGCCTGGCCTCCCAGAGCGGCTGCCCTCCCGACGCGACGAGGGCGAACCACGGCCGCGGCGCCTCGTCGAGGAGCCCGATCGGGACACGAAACACGGCCCCGGCCGAAGCGCGCAGGGCCTTGGGCGCCGTCGGATCGGCCGAGCCGCGCGAGAGCGCCACGAAGGCCGGTCCGAGTGCGTCTGCGGTCCGCAGAAGCGTCCCGAGGTTTCCCGGGTCGGCGACGTGCCAGAGGCCCAGCCCGATCGGCGCAGCAAATCCTCGCGGAAGGTCGGCCTGCCGGAAGACGGCGATCACGCGTGGAGGGTGGCCGAGCGTCGAGAGCTCGGCCATCAGGGCCGGCTGAACCTCCTCCGCCTGCCCGAGCCGGTCGGCGAGCGCCGGTCGCTCGGCGTCCACGAGCACCTCGACGGGCTCGATCCCCGCATCCAGAGCGGCTTCGACCAGGTCCTCGCCCTCGCAGACGAAGAGGCCGAGCTTTTCGCGCTGGCGCCGTCCCGCGAGCTTCCGGACGAGCTTCAAGCGGGCATTCGAGGCCGATGTGATCACGGAAGCCACTCCAGCCTGTTCGCGTGGCCGTCGAGCCTGGCCAGTCGGCGCCGCTCTCCCCCGGGCCATGTCTGGAGCTCGAGCACGAAGACGTAGAACCCGGGCGTCTCCTCGACCGACTCGTAGGAGAGCCAGGCAAGCGGCCCCTGGCTCCCCGCCTCCTCGATCTCCTCCCGCAGCAGCTCCCTGATGTCTCGGGACAGATAGACGACCGAAGCGGAGTGGTAGACAACCGTAAGGGCGTCGTCCGGACGCTCGGCGAGCACCTTCGGCAGGAGCTCGACGTAGTCACCCTGGACGAGCTCGGGAGGGTTCTTTCGCACCACTTCGACCGCGCGGCGGAGGCGCTCGATGCGTTCCGGCTGGTCGGCCCAGACGAATGCCTCGAGCAGCGTCGCGCCCGCCTCGTCCCTGACGTCGACCGGATGGCGGTCGATCCCGAAGCGCCGGACGACGTCGACGTCACGCTCGAAGAGCTCGGCAGGGGGACCGCCTCGGGCGCGGCCTGACAGCTCGATCGGTGCGTCGGCCGGTCCCCAGACTGCGTCGGGATAGCGATAGCGATGGTGATCCCAGAAGAGGTTCAGTCCCGCGCTCGGGCCGAGCTCAACGAGCGAGAACCTGCTACTTCGGTCAGCGGCCGAGAGGAACCCGGGCAGGAGCCCCCAGCAACGCTGAACCTCGTTCGTCTGGACCGGCTGCTCGGCCACGAAGCGCGCGAGCTCGTCCGCGTAGCTCTCGAGCACGTCTCCGAAGGACGACCACGGGTCCTCCACCCGGCCGGTGAGGGCGAGATGATGAACCGCGGCAAAAACCTTGAGCGGCACTTCCCACCTCGGCTCATGGTCGGCCGCGATCCGAACGAGCCGCGGGTCGTCTGCGTACTCGCGCGCGAGGCTGGCGTAGAGCGGAGAGCCTCCCTGCTCGAAGTCCTCCGCCATGCGGCGGAAGGCCTTCGGGATCGGCTCGCGGTCGCTCAGGCTTCTAGGTCAGGCTTCGAGCGCGGCTTTGGCCTCGGCCGCAATCTTGGAGAACGCCGCCGGGTCGCTGACCGCGATGTCCGCCAGCACCTTCCGGTCGAGATCGATCTCGGCTTTCCGGCAGCCGTTCACGAACTGGTTGTACGACAGGCCTTCGCGCCTCGCGGCGGCATTGATCCGAATGATCCAGAGGCGACGAAACACTCGCTTCTTGTTCTTCCGGTCGCGGTAGGCGTAGTTGTCCGAGTGAAGGAGCTGCTCCTTCGCCTTGCGATAGGAGACGCTGCTCTGGCCGACGTAGCCCTTGGCCTGCTCGAGGACCTTTCGGCGCTTCTTGCGCGCGTGGACGGATCGCTTTACACGAGGCATTCGACTTCCCCTTCTCCGTCAGAGTCCGAGGAGGCGCCGCGCCTCGCGCTCGTCCTGCTTCGCGATCTCGTGATCGGTCGCGAACGCGCGCTTGCGCTTGGCGCTCTTCTTCTCGAGGTTGTGGCTCTTCATGGCGTGCCGGCGCAGGATCTTGCCCGTGCCGGTGACCTTGAAGCGCTTCTTCGCTGAGCTATTCGTTTTTTGCTTGGGCACCTTGTGCTGCACCTACCTCTGCTTGTGCTTCCGTTTCGGGCTCCCGAGCCGGCGCTTCCTCGGATGCTGCCTGGGGCTCAGCTACTGCTTCCGGCTGATCCTGCGTTTGGGCTGCCTGCCCGACGCTCTTGGTCGGGCCCAGAACCATGACCATGTTGCGGCCGTCCTGGAGCGGCGGAGACTCGATCTGACCGAATTCCTTCACATCCTCCGCGAGCCGCATGAGGAGATCACGACCGCGCTCCGGATGGCTCTGCTCCCGGCCGCGGAACATGATCGTCACCTTCACCTTGGCTCGCTGCTTCAGAAAGCGGACGACGTGTCCCTTTTTCGTTCCGTAGTCGTGGACTCCGATCTTGGGGCGTAGCTTGATCTCCTTGACGTTGATCGAGACCTGGTGCTTCCTCGCGGTCTTGGCCTTCTGCTCCTGCTCGTACTTGTACTTGCCGTAGTCCATGATCCGGCAGACCGGTGGATCGGCGTTTGCCGCCACCTCGACCAGATCGAGGTTCTTCGAGAACGCGTATTCGAGCGCCTCGTCCCGCGTCTTGATCCCGACCTGCGAGCCGTCCGAATCCACCAGCCGCACCTTCGGCACCCTGATCCCCTCGTTGATGCGGGTCAGGTCTTGAACCGGACGCGGTGGCTCAGGTCTCCGCCGCGGCCTCACTGATATGTCACCAAGCTCGTGCGATCCTCTCTCTCAAACGACAAGAAGCTGCGTGCAGCAGCTCCGTCAACCCTCGTTGCTCGGTTGAACCTCCGAGAAGCCCAGGGCTCCGGAGGTGAGGAGAAACGGCGCTCCTGCTTGCAGGGGTCAGAGTGTACCAGCGGTGCGCAGCTCGTCGAGGAGCGCGTCCAGGGAGACGGTGGACTGCTCGCCGTGCCGGTGGCGAAGCGCCAGTGAGTCGCGCGACTCCCGGTCTCCGTACACGACCACGTAGGGGATCTTCTCGACCTCGGCCGCGCGGATCCGCTTCCCGAGCGTCTCGTCGGGAGCTGTCGCGTCGGCGCGAAAGCCGGCGGCTCGGAGCTCCTCCGCGATCTCCTCGGCACCGCCTCGGTGCGCGTCGGCGACCGGGAGGATCCGGACCTGCTCCGGGGCGAGCCAGAGCGGGAGGTCACCCCCGGTGTGCTCGATGAGGATCCCCACGAAGCGCTCAATGGAGCCGAGCAGGGCGCGGTGGATCATCGCCGGCGTGTGCTCGGCGTTGTCCGCACCCGCGTACGTGAGGCCGAACCGCTTCGGCATCTGCAGGTCGAGCTGCACGGTGCCGAGCTGCCAGCTCCGACCCAGCGAGTCCGTCATGTGCAGGTCGATCTTCGGCCCGTAGAACGACCCCTCGCCTTCGCTCTCGGTGTAGTCGACCCCGCGTGCGGCAAGCGCCTTGCGGAGTGCGTCCTCGGCGAAATCCCACTCCTCATCCGTCCCCAGCTTGTTGTCGGGGCGGAGTGAGAGCTCCACCCGGATGTCGAGCTCGAAGAGGTCGTAGATGAAGTAGGCGAACTCGAGGCAGGCCAGAAGCTCCTCGTGGATCTGCTCGTCGGTGCAGAAGACATGGGCGTCGTCCTGGACGAAATGCCTGACACGCAGGAGTCCGTGCAAGGTCCCGGAGAGCTCGTTTCGGTGGAGGTTTCCCGCCTCTGCAAGGCGCAGAGGGAGGTTCCGGTAGCTGTGCGAGCCCTGGCTGTACAGCAAGCAATGCCCGGGGCAGTTCATCGGCTTCAGCCCAAACTCGCGCCCTTCCGCCTCGAGCGTGAACATGCTGTCCTTGTACTTCTCCCAGTGGCCCGAGGTGCGCCAGAGCTCGGCGTCGTAGAGCTGCGGCGTCCGGATCTCGGCGTACCCGCGGCGAAGGTTCTCCCGGCGGCGCAAGTCCTCGAGCGCGTTCCAGATGACCATGCCCCGCGGATGCCAGAAGGGCATCCCGGGTGCCAGATCCGAGAAGTCGAAGAGCTCGAGCTCCCTCCCAACCCGGCGGTGGTCTCGGCGCCGGGCCTCCTCGAGCCGGTGCAGGTACTCCTCGAGATCCTTCGGGTCATAGAACGCGGTGCCGTATACACGCGTGAGCTGCGGCTTCGTCTCGTCCCCGCGCCAGTAGGCCCCGGCGAGGCTCGTGAGCTTGACGGCCTTGATGGGCTTCGAGTTCTGGAGGTGCGGTCCCCGGCAGAGGTCGACGAAGTCGCCCTGCTCGTAGAGCGAGATGTCCCCCTCGGCCGTGTCGACGAGCTCGACCTTGTAGGGCTCGCCCTGCTCCTCGAAGTAGCTGCGAGCCTCGGCCCGGTCGATCTCGCGGCGCTCGAACGTCCTGCCCTCGGCGATCTCGCGCTGGACCTCCTCCTCCAGGCGCTCGAGCGCCTCCTCACCCACGGGCTCCGGGAACTCGAAGTCGTAGTAGAAGCCGTTTTCGATTGGCGGCCCGATTGCGACCTTTGTCCCCGGATAGAGACGCCGTGCGGCCTCGGCAAGGAGATGGGCGGCCGAGTGGCGGAGCACGTAGAGGGCGTCAGGATCCTCGCGGTCCCTGGTCGTCAGGATCTGGATCTCCTGACCATCGTCGAGCGGAAGCCTGAGGTCTCTCACCTCCCCGTTCGAACGCACGAGGACAGCCTGCTCGGCGAGCTTCGGCCCGATCGCACGGGCGGCGTCGAGACCCGTCGCGCCCTCGGGCAGCTCGAGCTCCGAACGATCTGGGAGGATGACCTTCATGAACGAGGAGAATACTCAGGTGCCGGACGAGCAAGACCCGGAGGAAACCGAGGAAGGATCGCCCATCCCGGACCCGGAGGACGAGGACGACGCGGATGCGGAGGACGTTCCGGGCGCGGTCTAGCGCGCTCCGCGCGCGGTTACGTGCAGCAGGCGGACTCGGGCGTGCAGCAGGCGGCGACCCCGGCAGCGGGCTCGCCTTCAACGTCCTCGAGCACGGTGTAGATCTCCCACCTGTTCCCGGCGGGGTCCGACACCCAGACCTTGTCCTGGCGGGCGTAGCAGCACGTGGTCTCGCGCTCGTCGAACGTGATCAGCCCCTCGTCCCTGAGCCGCGCGGATGATGCTTCGACCTCTTCGGTCGTCTCGACCCGGATTCCCAGGTGCGAGAGCGCCGGGCGCGCTGCCTCCTGGAGCGCCAACGCCACGTCCGGATCGGTGAGCTCGAACTTCGCGTAGCCAGGCTCGAGCTTGGCGGGGTCGGTCCCGAAGAGCTCGCGGTAGAACCGGACTGCCTCGTCGAGATCGGGAACGTCTAGCGAGAGATGGAACGTGTTCGGCATGTCAACTCCTTCGCGTATGTATCGACGTTGATCAATATAGACTATCTTCGATATAATGACGAGCGTGAAGACTCTGGCCGTCATCGACTGCTGCGCTCCCGTCGCCGGTCCGGCTCTGAGTGACAGCGAGGCCGGCGAGCTCGAACGGCTCTTCTCGGTCCTCGCCGACCGGCAGCGAATCAAGATCCTGAACCTCCTTGCCTCGGCGGAGGAAGACTCCGTCTGCGTGTGCGAGCTGGTGCCGGCGCTCGGCCTCAAGCAACCGACCGTCTCGTACCACCTGAAGCAGCTCTCGCAGGCGGGGCTCGTCGAGCGGGAGCGCCGCGGCACCTTCGCCTACTACCGACTCGTCCCGGGCGCTCTCGAGCGCGTCGGGGCGGTGCTCCGGTGAGCCGGGTCCTCTTCGTCTGCGTCAGGAACGCCGGCCGCTCGCAGATGGCCGAGGCGCTCTTCACCCGATCAGCGGGTTCCGCCCATGAGGCCCGATCGGCCGGAAGCGACCCTGCGAGCGAGGTTCATCCGGAGGTCGTCGATGCGATGCGAGAGCTCGGCGTCGAGCTCGGTGGGCGGAAACCGCACCAGCTCGAGCGGGCGGACGCCGAATGGGCCGACGTCGTCGTGACCATGGGCTGCGGGGACGCCTGCCCCGTGATCCCGGGCAAGCGCTACGTCGACTGGGACCTCGAAGACCCGGCGGGCAAGCTTCCCGACGAGGTGCGACGGATCCGCGATCAGATTCAATCGCTGACGACGGATCTCGCCGGCGAGCTCGGCTAGGTTCTCAAGCCCCGCGGGGCGAGCGGTCCTCGAGCGCGACCCGCATCAGGTCGCGGATCGAGAGGATCCCCTTGAGCTCGCCCCCGTCGACCACCGGTAGATGGCGGAAGCCGCCGTGGATCATGAGCGCGGCCGCATGATCCGTCGTGTCGTCGCTCTCGATCGTCTCGGGGTGGCGAGTCATCCAGTCGGAGATCCGCGAATCCGGCTCGAACCCGGTCGCAACGGCCTTCAGGATGTCCCGCTCGGTCAGGATGCCCGCCAGGCGCTCGCCCTCGAGAACGACCACGGCTCCCACCCCACGCTCCGCCATGCGCTTCGCGGCGTCACCGAGCTTCGCGTCCGCCTCGAGCGTCAGGAGGTCTTTCGTCATGTGGTTGGCGACGACCGGCATCCGCCGATCCTAGCGGGGCTGAGGCTCGAACTTGTAGCCGACCCCGTAACGGGTCTGGATGAAGGTGTGCCGCGCGCCCGAGCCATCGATCTTGTCCCGGAGCTTTCGCACGAAGACGTCGACGGTTCGGTCGCGATGCGACTGCCGCCGGCCCCAGACCTTCTGGAGGAGCTCGTCGCGCGTGACTACCCGGCCGCGCTCGAGCGCGAGCGCGTAGAGGAGCCGGAATTCGGTTGGCGTCAGCTCGACACTCTTGCCGTCGACGTACGCCTGGACGTTTCGAGGGTCGATCCGGAGCTCCTCCGCGTCGACAGGCTCGCCGCGTTGCTCGTCCTGTGCGCGAACGCCGCGCCGGGCCGCCACCCGGACGCGTGCAACGAGCTCCTTCATCGAGAAGGGCTTCACGAGGTAGTCGTCTGCCCCGATCTCGAGCGCGTGCACACGATCGTGCTCGGTGCCCCGCGCGCTCACGACGACGATGGGGGTGCCGATGCCTTCGCTGCGTGCGGTCTCGATCAGCTTCCACCCGTCGACGCCCGGGAGCATCAGGTCGAGAACGCAGACGTCGGGCCGCTCGTACCGCAGACGGGCCAGACCCGCCTCTCCCTTGCTAACCCAGAGCGGATCGAAGCCAGCCGCAGCAAGATGTCGCGACATGCCCTCCGCGATCACGTCGTCGTCCTCGATGATGAGAACCTTGGACACCGGTGCTGATAATGACGCGAAGCTCCCGGCCTAGGGGTGCTGTCCTGGTGAACGCAAGGTGAAGGAGTGGTGAAGAGACTCTTCCGACGCCGCAAGCCCGCTCACTCCCCGCCCCGGATGCCGGAGCGGGAGGCTGCACGACTTGACGCGGTGCGAGGCCGGATCCTCGTCGAGGAGAGCCGGGAGCTCGTGCTCGTTCTCGACGACGAGGATCGGGTTGTCGGCGCGAGCCGCCGCGCGCGCGAGACCATCGAGGGGCTGGAGGAGGGCGCGCCCGCGCCTGCAAGCCTCCTGCGCGAGGACGGCGCGCAGACCACATTCGCGATCCCGTACGAAGCCGGTGGACGGCGGGAAAGGCTCCTCTATGTGCGCGACGCCGGCGACCTCGCCGCCTACGAGGAGCTTCGCGCCGGCTTCACGGCGGCCGTCTCGCACGAGCTCCGGACGCCGCTCGCCCGGCTGCTGGCCCTACTCGAGACCGCACAACTGGCCGGAGAGGATGCGAAGGACCTGATCGAGCAGGCGCGAGCCGAGGTCGGCCAGATCGGCGAGTTGATCGACGACATTCTGTTCTTGTCCGAGCTCGAGTCCGGACGGGAGCTCGTGGCGCTCGGCTCGACGCACGCTCTGCCCATCCTGGTGGAGGTGGCCGAGAGCCTCGAGGAGCGCGCCGCGCGCGCAGGCATGAAGGTCGCCGTCGCGGGTGACGACGACGCCGAGCTGCCGCTCCGGCCCCGCATGATCCGCGTCATCACCTTCAATCTCGCGTCGAACGCAATCAGCTACGCGGGCCCGGGGGCCCAGCTCACCCTCTCCGTCCTACAGGAGGGTGAACAGATCGTGCTCTCGGCCGCCGACACGGGCGTCGGCGTCGAGGCGACGCACCTACCTAGGCTCTTCGAGCGCTTTTACCGGGCCGACCGCGCCCGCTCGTCGCGTGGGACAGGGCTCGGGCTTGCGATCGTGAAACACGTGGTCACCTCGGCAGGCGGAACGGTCGAGGCGAGCGGCGGCCGTGGTGTCGGTCTGACCATCCGCTGCGTGTTTCCGGCGCCCGAGCGCCGCTGAACCGCAGCCCGGCTGGAGCCTTCACCACTTCTTCCCCAGTCGTTCACTGCCTTTCTGCCCATGCGGGCGCGCTCCCGCCCCACACTCGGGTCACCGATGCGACCTGAAAGGAGAACAGTGAACTTTCGCCCTAGCACGAGGCTGATCCTGCTCGGCCTCCTGATTGCTTCCCTCGCCGTTCTAGCCGCCGGCTGCGGCCGCGACGACACTTCGACGGCGAACGCCGGCTCGAGCACCGATACCGGAAGCAGCGCGACGACGGAAGAGCTTTCCGGCAAGGTCGAGGTGGATGGTTCGAGCACCGTGGGCCCGCTCACTACCCGGGCCGCTGAGCTTTTCCGCGAGGAGCAGCCGAACGTGAACGTCACCGTCGGCACCTCCGGCACCGGCGGCGGTTTCGAGCGCTTCTGCGCCGGCGAGACCGACCTCTCGGACGCTTCCCGACCGATCAAGGAAGACCCGGCCGACAAGGAGGCAAGCGTCTGCAAGGAAGCCGGCATCGATTACACAGAGTTCAAGGTCGCAATCGACGCCCTCACGGTTGTCGTCAACTCGGAGAACGACTGGGCAACGTGCCTCACACTCGACCAGCTGAACAAGATCTGGGAACCGGGCTCGAAGGTCAACAACTGGAACCAGATCGACCCGAGCTTCCCCGACGAGAAGCTGGAGCTCGCCGGACCCGGCACGGACTCGGGCACGTTCGACTACTTCACGGGTGAGATCAACGGCGAAGAGGGTGCGAGCCGCTCGGACTACGCGGCGAGTGAGGACGACAACCAGATCGTCCAGGCCGTCGAGGGCCAGAAAGGCGGGCTCGGCTACTTCGGCTACACGTACTTCGAAGAGAATCAGGACAAGCTGAAGGCTCTCGAGATCGACGGCGGTGACGGGTGCGTCGCCCCGAGCGCCGAAACGGCCAAGGACGGCACGTATGTGCCCCTCTCTCGCCCGCTGTTCGTCTACGCGAAGAACGAGTCGATCGGGCGGCCGGAGGTACAGGGCTTCCTTCGCTACTACTTCGACAACATCACGCAGATCGCCGAGGAGGCGCAGTTCATCCCGCTTCCCGACGAGGAGGCGCAGAAGCTCGCCGACGATCTCGAGACCGCGATCGGCGCGGCCGGAGCCTAGCGGCCGGTGGCAACACGAGAGGCAACGCTCACGCCCAGACTGCGGGCTGAGCGAAGGCACTGGGGCGAGGACGTCATCAAGGGCGTCCTCGCCCTCTGCGCGCTCCTCTCCGTGGCGACGACCGTCGGCATCGTGGTTGCGCTGCTCCAGCCGTCGATCGAATTCTTCCGTGAGGTCAGCATCGTCGACTACTTCACGGGCACGGACTGGTCGCCGCTCTTCACACCCTCCTCGTTCGGCGTTCTCCCTCTCGTCGTCGGCACGCTGTTGGTCACTTTGTGGGCCTGCAGCGTCTGTATGCCTTTGGGGCTGGGGGCGGCCATCTACCTGAGCGAATACGCCCACCCGCGTGTACGCAAGATCCTGAAGCCCGCGCTCGAGGTCCTGGCCGGGATCCCGACGGTCGTCTTCGGCTTCTTCGCCCTCACCTTCTTCACCCCGTTCCTCCAGGACATCGGGCTCGGCGTCAACATCTTCAACGGGCTGAGCGCGGGGCTGGTGATGGGCGTGATGCTGATCCCGACTGTGGCCTCCATCTCGGAGGATGCGATGGCGGCCGTCCCCCGGGACCTGCGAGACGGCGCGTACGCCCTCGGGGGAACCCGGCTCCAGGTGTCGACCCGGATCGTCGTCCCGGCGGCGATCTCGGGCATCGTCGCAAGCTATGTGCTCGCGATCTCGCGGGCGATCGGGGAGACGATGATCGTGCTGATCGCCGCCGGCACGATCGCCCATCTCACCTTCGATCCGCGCGAGTCGGTCGAGACGATGACCGCCTTCATCGGAGCGACCGGGATCGGCGACGTCCCGACCGGCTCGATCGAATACAAGACGATCTTCGTGGTCGGGCTGACCCTGTTTGCCTTCACGCTCGTCATGAACGTGATCGCGATCAGGCTCGTCCGCCGCTTCCGGGAGGTGTACGAGTGAGCGCCACCCCGGTGAACCTGCGGTCGAGCGATCGAGGTGCCCGCGCGCGCGGAGGCCTCTTCCACGCGCTGCTCATCTTCTCGGTCACCATCGGGTTCGTCCTGCTGGGTGTGCTGCTGGTGGATGTCCTTCGGAAAGGCCTTCCCTACGTGGACGGCGTCCTTCTGACCGAGCCGCCCTCCTCCCTCCCGGACCGCGCGGGCGCCCGGCCGGCCATCCTCGGGACGATCTACATGATGGGCTTGGTGCTCCTCATGACCGTCCCGCTCGGGGTCGGAGCGGCGCTCTACCTGGAGGAGTACGCCGACCGCACGCGTTGGTACAACCGCCTGCTCGAGATCAACATCCAGAACCTCGCAGCGGTGCCGTCGATCGTGTACGGGATTCTCGGGCTTGCCTTCCTCGTCCGGGGGCTCGGCTTGGGACGCGTCCTCCTCGCGGCCGCGATGATCCTGACTCTCCTCGTCCTGCCGATCGTGATCGTGACGAGCCGGGAGGCGATCCGGGCGGTGCCCGACTCGATCCGGCAGGGCGCCTACGCCCTGGGCGCAACCAAGTGGCAGGTGCTCTGGCGTCAGGTGCTTCCGGGCGCGATTCCAGGGATCGCGACGGGCTCCATCCTCGCATTGGCCCGGGCGATCGGGGAGACCGCGCCGCTGCTTCTCGTCGGCGCGCTGACCTACGTCGCCTTCGACCCCACGATTCTGGGTGCCTTCACCGCGCTGCCCATCCAGATCTACCAGTGGATTGCGCGCCCGCAGGAGGAGTTTCGTCTGCTCGCCGCAGCCGGGATCATCGTGCTGCTCGCGATCCTGCTGACCATGAACGCCTTCGCGATCTGGCTTCGCAACCGCTACCAGAAGAGATGGTGACAATGACCGAAACCCAGAGCGAACTCGTCAGAATGGGGGGCGTGAACCAGCAAACCCTCGCCGAGCGGGAGCGTGACCTGCCGCCTCCCGAGATGCGGACCGTCCTCTTCGACGTCTCGGACCTCGAGGTCGCCTACGCCGGGAACCCTGCTCTCACGGGCGTCTCGCTCGACATCTACCGCAACTTCGTCACGGCCTTCATCGGGCCCTCCGGGTGCGGCAAGAGCACCTTCATCCGCTGCTTCAACCGCATGAACGACCTGATCCCGAGCGCCAGCGTGCACGGGACGGTCCTCTACCACGGAGTCGACCTCTACGGCCCGGAAGTGGATCCCGTGGAGGTACGGAAGCGGATCGGGATGGTCTTCCAGAAGCCGAACCCGTTCCCGAAGTCGATCTACGACAACGTCGCCTTCGGCCCACGCGTGCTCGACATGAAAGGCAACCTGGACGACCTCGTCGAGCGAGCGCTCCGTCAGGCTGCGCTCTGGGACGAGGTCAAGGGCCGCCTGAAGGAGAGCGCCCTCAGCCTCTCCGGGGGCCAGCAGCAGCGGCTCTGCATCGCGCGGTGTTTAGCGGTCGAGCCTGAGGTGATCCTGATGGATGAGCCGGCGTCGGCCCTCGATCCCATCTCGACGACGGCGATCGAGGACCTCATGCACGAGCTGAAGCGCGACTACACGATCGTGATCGTCACCCACAACATGCAGCAGGCGGCCCGGGTTGCCGATATGACGGCCTTTTTCAGCGTCAAGGTGTCCGAGGACGGACAGGACCGGACCGGGATTCTGGTGGAGTACGACACGACGCCCAAGATCTTCACCAAGCCTTCGGACAAGCGAACCGAGGGCTATGTCACGGGGAGATTCGGATGAGGATTACGTTTCAGCAGGAACTCGAGGATCTCCAGAGCTCACTGCAGGACGAAGGACAGCTCGTCCTGCGCTCGCTCCGGGGCGCGCTGAACGCGCTCCGGCACCAGGACGTCGAGCTGGCCCAGGAAGTGATCGCGTTCGATGACGAGGTCGACCGCGAGTACTTCGAGATCCAGGAGGGCATCCAGCAGCTCCTGGCGCGCCAGACCCCGGTCGCGGTCGACCTTCGGCTCGTCCTGGCGATGCTGCACGTGAACCTTCATCTGGAGCGCGCGGCCGACTACTGCGTCACGATCGCCAAGCTCGTCAAGCTCGCGGAGGCGCTCGAGGGCGACGCCTCGCTCGTCGAGGGCCTCGAGGAGATGGGCATAAGGGCTGAGGAGATGCTCATCGTCGCGCTCGAGTCGTTCGCCGACCGCGACCTCGAGCGAGCCGAGCGCCTCGTCGACCTGGACGAGTTGATCGATACGGCGAACCGCAGGCTGGTCCACGACGTCCTCGCGCTCGGAGGGAAGCCGGAACTCCGTGAGTGGGGCCTCCGCATGATCCTCGTCTCCCGCTGTCTCGAGCGGATCGGCGATCACGCCGTCGACATCGGCGAGCAGACCGCCTTCCTCATCACGGGTGAATTTCGCGAGTTCACGGACGCCTCGCACCCGGACGGCGGGTCGAACGGCCGCCGGCCCTAGGCCGGCTTCGGAGCGAGCCGCCGCGTCTGCACGGAGCGGGCGAGAAATGCGATCGCCGCAATCGCCGCGGCGAGCACGAAAACGAGGAAGCTGCCGCCGGGCAGGCGCGTCAGGAGCTTCCATCCCCGCACCGACGAGCCCCGCGCAGGGGATCGTCATGATCCAGGCGAGGAGGATGTTCCCGGCCACCCCCCAGCGCACGGCTTTGAGCCTCCGCGACGCGCCGGCCCCGAGGACGGAGCCACTGACCGTGTGCGTGGTCGAGACGGGAAAGCCGTAGTGGGCCGTGGTGAAGAGGATCGCCGCCGTGGCCGTCTGCGCCGCGAAACCCTGCGGCGGGTCAAGCTTCGCGATCCGCTGGCCGAGCGTCTTGATGATGCGCCACCCGCCTGCGTAGGTGCCGGCCGCCATCGCCAGAGCAGCGCTCACGATCACCCAGAGCGGAGGCCGGCTGAAGTCGGGGTCGAGCTCGCCGGCCGCGACGAGCGCGAGCGCGATGATCCCCATCGTCTTCTGCGCGTCGTTCGTTCCGTGCGTGAAGGCGACGAAGCCACCGGAAACGAGCTGGAGCCGCCGGAAGACGCGGTTGACGAGACCGGGCGAGCGCCGCCGGATGATCCAGACGAGCACGAACATGATTGCGGCCGCACCGAGCACCCCGAACAGCGGGGCCAGGAGCGAGGGGATCAAGACCTTCTCGACCAGCCCATGCCACTGGATAACGTCGAACCCGGCAGCTGCGATCGCGGATCCGGCGATGCCTCCGATCAGCGCGTGACTCGAGCTCGACGGCAGGCCGAGATACCAGGTGAGCAGGTTCCAGGTGATCGCGCCGACGAGCCCGGCCAGAAGCACCTCCAGGGTGATCCCCTCGGGACTGACGATTCCCTTCGCGACCGTGGCCGCCACCTCGAACGAGACGAACGCCCCGGCGAAGTTCAGGATCGCCGCACTGACGACGGCGGCACGAGGCGACAGCGCTCTCGTCGAGACGCTCGTTGCGATCGAGTTCGCAGTGTCGTGGAAGCCGTTCGTGAAGTCGAAGAAGAGCGCCACCACGACGACTGCGACGAGCATGAGGTCCAATTTGCCGGCTAGCTAGGCGTTCTTGACGAGGACGTTTCCGACTACGTTCCCAGCAGACTCGGCGGCATCGAGCGCGTCCTCGAGGGCCTCATAGATGTCTTTCCAGCGAATCACGATCAGCGGGTCGATCCGGGCGTCCTGGAAAAGAGCGGCAATGGCGTCACGGACGACTCGGTCACCCTCGTCTTCCAGGCTCTTCAGCTCGATGAGCGTGTCCTGCACGCCGCGCCGCCCCTTGAGGCCGTCGAGAGCGCGCGCGAGGCACTCCACGGCGCCGACGAGGATCCGGCACTGCTCGATCGCCTGCTTGGCCGGCTGCTCGATGCGGTAGAGCTCGAGCAGGTCGGTCGCCTCCTCGATGTTGTCGACGACGTCGTCGATTGCAGTCGCGAGCTGGAAGATGTCCTCGCGATCGAACGGGGTCACGTACTGGGTGTTCAGAAGCTGAATCAGATCCCGGGTGATCTGGTCACCCTCGGTCTCGATCGCCTTCACGTCCGCCTGCGTCACCGAAGTGTTCGGGTACTCGCGGAACCGCGTCTCGGCGAGCCGAGCCGCCTCGAGGGCGTTCTGGCCGGCGCGGGAGAACATTTCGAAGAACTCGGTCGTGCGAGGGACGAGGGCGAGCTTCACGGCGCGCGCATGCTACACGGCCTCCGAACGCGCAGACCCGCCTCCGGTTACTCCCCTTCCCCGAAGCTGATCAGCGCCCCCTGTTCCTCCCGGTCGAGCTCCTCAATCGCATCCTCGACGACGGCGATGCACGCCCGCATCTCTGCTTGGAGCTCTTCTCGCGAGCGCGAGAAGGACGCGCCCTCTTCGGCAAAGTGCTGCAGCCGCCGCGCGGCGACCACGGATGCGTAGCGGCTCCACTCGACCAGCGCGATGTCGTTCCCGTCGGCGGCACGAAGCGTCGGAAGATCGGCGGGGTCGGGGATCTCCGGGTCGGGCGTGTAGAACGAGGCAACGGCGGTGATCCGCTCTCCCCGCTCCTCGAGCCGGGTGGCGCGATGGAGCACCCGGTGGCCCTGCTGCAGGACGGCCCACCCCGGACCCGGGAACTCGACCGAGACAACGCGTTCGGGGGGAAGGCCCGTGCCCTCGACGAGGAGGTCCCTCCCATCTTCTACGGGCCCGTCGGAAATACTCGAAGCGGCCCCCTTTGAGCGGTCGCGGGTCCGAGACCATGAGGACGTAGTCGAACGAGACGACATCGCAGTGCCACTGGTCGACGTTCTTGCCAAGGTCGTCGGGCGCGTAGTTGACGTGCATCGCATGGTGGCCGACCGGGTGCGGCTCGATCGGCGCCTGGGCGAGGCCGCCGAGGAACTCGAGCAAGTCGGGGTCGGCGGACATGCCACGCAAGAAGGCTGAGCGGTAAACGCCGCCGCGGGCGCACTTGGCGATCCGGTTGTTTGCCCCTGCAAAGCCCTCGAGCTCCGAGCAGACGGCGTGCATGACCCTGATCCCTTCGTCGCTCAAAAAACGGAACGGCGTTGTGATGGCGACGGGCGACAGGGCGGTTGGCCCGGCCGCGCCGGGGCCGAACTCGTCCAACATGAAGACCCGCTCGGGTGGGACGAGCTCGAGGTAGCTGGGATCCCAGGGGACGTCGTTCTCGAGCGGGGCGTATCCGGGGGGCGCATCGGTGATGGTCATGCAGATTCCTCCTTTGCGCCAGGATGACATCGTCCGGCGAGCCGTGCGTGCATTCGACGGCGTCCTATACCCCCCTGCGGTATTATGAGGATATGACTACTGCAGCTCCCGAGCAGCTTCGTCTCGAGATCGAAGGGATGACCTGCGCCTCCTGCGTCGCCCGCGTCGAGAAGGCGCTGAACGGGCTTGACGGCGTCGACAGGGCAAGTGTCAACCTGGCGACGGAGCGGGCGACCGTGGCGTTCGACCGGTCGCAGATCGGAGTCGACCAGCTGATCGGGGCAGTCGAGTCGATCGGCTTCCACGCGACTCTTCCGCTCGAGCGCGAGCGCCTCGGGCCGGACCGGTCGTCCCGAACGCGGCTTCTCCTGGCCACTGTGCTGACCGTGCCCGTGGCCGTCCTTGCCATGGTTCCCCTGGCGCAGTTCTCGGGCTGGGAGTGGATCGCGCTCATCCTCGCCGCGATCGTCGTCCTCGGGACAGGCTGGCCGTTCCACCGGGCGGCGGCGCTCAACCTGCGGCACAGGGCCGCGACAATGGACACGCTGATCTCGCTTGGAACGCTCGCGGCGCTGGTCTGGTCCGCGGTCGTCCTCGTTGCCGGGCTCGATGCTGACACCTACTTCGAGGTCGGCGCGGTGATCGTGACCCTGATCCTCCTGGGTCGCTATTTCGAGGCCCGGGCTCGACGACGCTCGGGGGATGCGATCAGGAAGCTCCTGGAGCTCGGCGCGAAGGAGGCCCGGGTGCTCCGGGACGGCGCGGAGGTTCTCGTCCCGGTGGCCGAGCTTCGGCCAGGCGACCGGTTTGTCGTTCGCCCAGGGGAGAAGATCGCGACCGACGGCATCGTCGAGGAGGGTGAGTCGGCCCTCGATCAGTCGATGCTGACCGGCGAGTCGGCACCGGTCGAGATCGAGCCGGGCGCGGACGTGGTCGGGGGGACGATCAACACCTACGGCCGCTTGATCGTCCGCACCACCAAGGTGGGCGGCAACACCGCGCTCGCGCAGATCGCCCGGCTCGTCGCGGACGCTCAGAGCGGCAAGGCGCCGGTGCAGAGAATTGCCGACCGGATCTCCGCGGTCTTCGTGCCGATCGTGATCGGGATCTCACTGGCGACCCTGGTCGGGTGGCTACTGGCGACCGGGGACGCATCGACGGCTTTCACCGCCGCGGTCTCTGTGCTCATCATCGCCTGCCCGTGCGCCCTCGGTCTCGCGACTCCGACTGCCCTCTTGGTCGGGACGGGCCGCGGCGCGCAGCTCGGGATCTTGATCAAGGGACCCGAGGTGCTCGAGGAAACCCGCCGGATTCAGACGATCGTCCTCGACAAGACCGGCACGATCACCAAGGGGAAGCTGGAGCTCGTCGACATCCACCCACTGGATGGCTCCGGGCGGACGGAGGCTCTCCGGCTCGCGGGCGCCGTCGAGGCCGCGAGCGAGCATCCTGTGGGACAGGCGATCGCCGTCGCCGCGCGTTCCGAGATCGGCGCCCTTCCCGCCGTCACCGGCTTTCGGAACCTCCCCGGCCTGGGCGTGCGCGGCGTGGTCGATGGACTCGATGTCGAGGTCATCCGCCGCGACGGCGCGATCATGGTCGTGTGGGACGGACAGCCGCGCGCAACCTTTGTGGTGCACGACACCGTGAAGCCGACCAGCCGTGAGGCAGTCGAGGAGCTACGGGCGCTGGGCCTTACCCCGATCCTCCTCACGGGAGACACCGAGGAAACGGCGCGGCGCGTGGCGGCCGAGGTCGGCATCGAACGTGTCGTCGCCGAGGTCTTGCCCGACCAGAAGGCGGCGACAATCCGACGTCTCCAGGACTCGGGCGACGTAGTGGCGATGGTCGGAGAAGGCGTCAACGACGCGCCCGCGCTTGCACAGGCCGACCTCGGTCTCGCGATCGGGACGGGGACGGATGTCGCGATCGAGGCGTCGGATCTCACGCTCGTTTCCGGCGACCTGCGGGCCGCGGCCGATGCGATTCGGCTCGCGCGGCGCACCCTGAGGACGATCAAGGCCAATCTGTTCTGGGCCTTCGCCTACAACGTCGCCGCGATCCCGCTCGCGGTCGCGGGACTCCTGAATCCCATCGTGGCGGCCGGCGCGATGGCGTTCTCGAGCATTTTCGTCGTCACCAACTCGCTCCGGCTGCGGCGCTTCCGGAGCCCAAGGGAGGAGGCCGCGTGACCTACGGATACGCAGCCGAGAAGGACGCTCTCGTCAAGCGTCTCCACCGGATCGAGGGCCAGGTTCGCGGTATCGAGCGGATGCTCGAAGAGGACCGCTACTGCATCGACATCCTGACGCAGATCGGAGCCGTCTCGACCGCGCTCGAGAGTCTGGCTTTCCGGATCCTGGACGACCACGTGAGCCACTGCGTCTCCGGCGCCCTGAGCTCCGGCGACCCCGAGGTGGCGGCCGAGAAGAGCAAGGAGCTCCTCGAAGCCGTTCACCGCTTCGCGCGGACCAAGTAAACGAGTGCCCTGGTACCTGACCATGGGAGCAGCCCTCGGCGCGCTCTGTGTCGCTGTGCTCTCCCGGGAGCCCCTGACGGGCGTTCTGCCGGCCGTGGTCGTGCTCGTACTCGTACTCGCCGACTACCGCCTCTGGGAGCGCCGTGGCCGGCCGTGGCACGACTGGACGGTGATCCTGCTCCTCCTCCCCGCGATCGCCGCCGCCGTCTGGATCGCGGTCGGCGGCCTAGCGATGGGCGTCGAGCGCACGGACGCAGCCCGCCTCGCCTACGAGGTCGGGCCGGGTGTCGCGCTTGTTGGGCTCCTCTGCACGCTGATCAGCTACCACGGGCGCCACCACCCGAGCGAGCCGGGTCAGCCCTTGTAACCGATCACGGCCTCGCCGGGACGACGCACGAGGGCGGCGAACCCGAGTCCGAAGACGACGGCTAGCGCGGCAGAGAGGCCGAAGGCCTCCGGCTCGGTCGCTCCGGCACCGGAAAGGACAAGCCAGGCGAGGACGACAATGAGGAGCCCGTTCCCCATCCGCGCTCCGATTCCAATTGCGACCTGCTCCGCCCTCGGGAGCTCCGAGCGCCAGAGGACCAGAAGCATCCAGCCCACGGCTGCGACGAAAAGCTCGAGCAGGACACCAACCGCCGGAGAGGGGCGAATCGCCGCCAGGAGCAGAACGTCTCCCACGACGAGTGCGAGCAGGCTGACCGTGCAGGTTGCCGTCTTACCGAAGCGGAGAAGGAGCGTCGGCTTACCGAAGCGAGCGTCCCCGACACGGTCGCGAAAGTCCTTCAGGTTGATCCTCGCGACGAAGAGCGCGAAGAGCGCGGCCGCGAAAACGGCGTCACCCGCAGTCGCACTCCGGCCGGCCGCGAGAACACCGAAAGCGTAGGGCACGAGCACATACGCGACCCCGAGCACGAGAGGTGCGAGATAGGTCCGAAAGGACAGGCGCACCGGGGGCAGGGAGTACGCGTGGCCGATCCCCAGGGAGACGATGACGACCCCGAGCCCTTTCCAGCCCAGTGGACAGCCGCCGCGACCGCCAGCAGAGACGCGATGCGATGGAGCTTGGAGAGGTCGCGCACGGTCGCGTCGCCGGTTACGAGCGGCCTGCCCTGGTCACGTGGGTGGTTGACGAGGTCGATGTCCCGATCCGCAACGTCGTTCAGACAGGTGGCTGCAACGTAGCTCGAGGCGAGCGCGATGGTGGCCCAGACGTAGCCCCACGAGAACGAGGGGAGACCGTCCTCGAACGCTGCACCGAGCAGCATGAACAGCCACAGCATGAGTGCGACCCGGTAGCGGAGCATCCTGACGGCCAGCCGGGCTCCACGCATCATTTGGGCACCACCACCTTGAGCGGCCACGTCGCAGTCAGCGCAAGCACGTAAACAACCCAGAGAGCGTGGTAGAGGCCGAGAAAGAAGAGCCCGATCCAGAAGAAGTTGACGAGAATGGCCGCATCGCCGACAACCGCGGCGCGCTCCGCCACATCACGGAAGGCCAGTACCGCTAGCGAGGTCGCACCGGCGAGCGCTAAGGCGATGAGGAGCGAGACGCCCGACGAGAATACGAAGTCGAGGTACTCGAGCCCGCCCGAGAAAGCCGCGGCCGGGATCGCGAGCACGAAGGCCCCGCCGGCCGCCGCCACGGCGAGCGCTCCGGCAAAAACGGGCACGAGCAGCCCGCGAAGCCTGCGCCGAGCGGCGACCGGGTCGTCATCCGGAAGGCTCTCGATGCGTCGCCGAAAGAACCTGTAGATCACGAAGTAGGCAGCGAAGTAGAGGACGAAGACGCACGCGGCGACCATGATCGCTCCGGCCTGGTCAGTGACGTTGAACAAGCTCGTCAAGTCGACGGAGCGGTTGACCTCGTAGAGGCCGTGCGGCGCGAGGGCGAACTTGACGCCCACGATGAGCGCGTTATAGGCGACAGCGTAGATCGCGATTCGAGCAGGAAGCCCTAGATCTCGCCGCAGACCGAGATAGAGCGCCCCCGTTGTGAAGAGGGCGATCAGGATTGCGCTCAGGAGGAGCGAGCGAACGGGAGGTTCGTTCCCTCCGTGTCCACCGGGTACCACGTAGGCGATCGCGAGGGCAAGGGCGAACCCAATCCCGACCTTGAGCCAGAGCGAGGACATCGCGGGGCGAAGGTCGGAAGCTGACACATCCTGCTATTCGCCGTTGACCGCGACCTTCTTCCAGCTCTGACGGATTACCCTGCTGCGTGTCCTCCTGGGTCAGTGTGGGAGTGCTCATCGTCGGGCTCGTGCTCATCGTCGCGGGCGCAGAGCTCTTCTTCGACGCCCTTCTGGTCGCCGCCGGCCGGCTCGGTGTTTCTGCATTTCTCCTCACCGTGGTCGTGTCGGGTTTCGAGCTCGAGAACCTCGCGGCCGGGATCGCCGCGAACGCGCAAGGGTTCCCGGACGCCGCCGCCGGCACGTTCCTCGGCGGAACGACGTTCCTCGCGCTCGGGGTTGCAGGGCTCGGAGCCATCCTGTATCCGCTCCGACCCCGCCCGCCCGGACGGGCGCTCGTTTGGACAGCTATCGCGGGGCTTCCGCTCCTCGTCCTCGGCGTGGATGGGCGCCTGACCCGGCTCGACGGCGCTGTCCTCCTCGCCTGGTTCGGGGTCGCCCTGACCGTCGTGGCGCGGGCCGGCATGGGTCTCGATGCCGAGCCATCGCCGCAGCGCGGAAGATTCCTCGTGCCGAAGCTCCTTGCAGGCCTGGGCCTGCTCGCGGCAGGCGGTGAGCTCCTTGGAGAGGGGATTCGCCGCGTCGTCAGCACCTTCGGCATCTCCGAGGCTCTCCTCGGGAACACCGCGGTCGCCGCAAGCGTCGAGGCGGAGGAGGTAGCGAGGGTGGCCACACCCGCAAGACGGGGACGGCCGGACATCGCGCTCGGCAACATCCTCGGCACGATTGTCCACTTCGTCGGCTTGAACGCGGGCGTGATCGCCCTCGTGAAGCCGATCGAGCTGAGCGACGTCTCGGTGCGGCTACATCTTCCGGTGGCCGCAGCCAGTCCACTGGTGCTCGCAACGATCCTGGCCTGGCGAGGCGGTCTAGGGAGAAGCGAAGGGGGATTCCTGCTCGTCCTCTACGTCGGCTACGTGGTGGCTGCGGTGCTCGCTTAGGGAATCGGCAAGATAGGAACGTGGAGTACCGCCGCCTCGGGGATAGCGACCTCCAAGTCTCGGAGATCAGCCTCGGCTCGTGGCTCACCTACGGCGGCGGCGTCGAGCGCGCACAGGCGGAGGCGTGCGTGGAAAAGGCGTTCGAAGTCGGCATCAACTTCATCGACACGGCGAACGTGTACGGGCGCGGCAAGGCCGAGACGCTCCTCGGAGAGGTGCTCTCGGGCCGCGAGCGCTCCTCGTACATCCTGGCCACGAAGCTGTACCACCCGATGTCGAAGACCGATTGCGGCCTCTCGCGGCAGCAGGTTCTGAAGCAGATCGACCTCTCACTCGAACGCCTACGCACGGACTACGTCGACGTCTACCAGTGCCACCGCTACGACGAGCAAACGCCACTCGAGGAAACGATGGAGGCTCTCAGCGAGATCGTCCGCGCAGGCAAAGCTCGCTACCTCGGGTTCAGTGAGTGGAGCGCGGCGCAGATTCAGGCGGCTCTCGATCTCCCTGGCGTCGAGAAGTTCGTCTCGAGCCAGCCCCAGTACTCGATGCTCTGGCGAAAGCCCGAGCGGGACATCTTCCCGCTCTGCGCGAAGAACGGGATCTCGCAGATCGTCTGGTCGCCGCTGGCCCAGGGCGTCCTGACCGGGAAGTACCGGCCTGGCGACCCGCCGCCCGCCGGCTCACGGGCGACGAGCGAGGAGATGGGCGGGTTCATGGATCGCTTCACCTCCAGGCCCGTGTTGGAGGCTGTCGACCGGCTTCGAGCCGTCGCCGAGGAGGCCGGCCTGACGCTTCCCCAGCTCGCGCTGGCCTGGGTTCTCCGGGAGCCGAACGTGGCGTCGGCGATCGTGGGCGCGAGCAGGCCGGAGCAGGTGGAGGCGAATGCCTCGGCGTCAGGGATAACGCTCGGCGACGACACGCTTCGTGCAGTCGACGAGGCGCTCGGTGACGTCGTCCAGCACTAGCCCGGGCTACGGCACCCGCGAGGCTTCGTAGCCCACGGGTGGAGTGTCGTTGCCTTCCGGATCGCGGACGAACGCGCCGCCGTGGGTGCCCCGCACGAACCTGAAGCCGGTCTTACGCTCCTTCGGGCTCCGGCCCCACAGGCGCTCCTCGATCACCTCGTAGAGGTAGCTCCGAACGGCCGCAGCATCCGCTCCGAGCAGCTTCGCGAGCCGTTGCTCGAGATCCACCGACTCCCTGGAGAGCATCTTCGAAGTAGAGCAACCACGTCGGTCGTTGCCCACCTGGACGGGCACGAACGCCGGTCGAAAGCGGTGCCCAAGCCCCCCAGTCTGAGATCTAGGACGAGGCCGCGAGCTCCTCGAGGCGGCGGTGGGCGAGCGCCACGGCCATAGAGCCCTCCCCCACGGCCCCGGCAACGCGCTTGGTCGAGCCGTTGCGGGCGTCGCCGGCAGCGAAGAGACCTGGGACACTCGTCTCGAGGGCGAGCGGGTCACGGTCGAGCGGCCATCCGGGGGGTCGGCTGCCGTTCACGAGGAGGTCCGGGCCGGTGAGAACGTAGCCCGAGTCGCTCAGGTCGACGTTCGTCTCGTTGGCCCAGCCGGTGTTCGGCACGCCGCCGATGCACAAGAACAGCGCTCGAGCCGCGAGGCGCTCGGTCTTCCCCTGCGCGTCGGCGACCGTGATGGCGACGAGGTTCCTCTCGTCCGCGTGGACCTCGACGACCTGCGTTTGCAGACGGACGTCAATACGCGGATCCCGCTCGATCCGCTGCACGAGATAGGCCGACATGTTCTTTCCGAGACGCTCCCCGCGGACCACCATCACGACGCGGGCGCCGTGATGAGCCAGGTGCAACACGGCCTGCCCGGCGGAGTTGCCGGCGCCCACGACCGCGACGTCGTCGCCGCTGCACCGTGGCGCCTCGCTTCGGCCCGCGCCGTAGTAGACGCCGCGGTCGAGCAGGTCGTCGATTCCAGGCACGTCGAGGCGTCGCCATTCCATCCCCGTCGCAGCCAGGGTCACGGTCGCAGTGAGCTCCAGCCCGTCGGCCAGCTTGAGCAGCGTGGGCCGACCAGGATCGAGGCGACCGCCAACCACGCCCCGGAGGAAGACCAGCTCGGCCCCGAACTTCTCCGCCTGGCGTCCGGCCAGGCGCGCCAGCTCCGCGCCGCCGATTCCCTCGGGGAAGCCGAAGAAGTTTTCGATCATGGAGGTGTACGAAGCTTGGCCGCCCGGG
This sequence comes from uncultured Actinomycetes bacterium, assembly GCA_963722715.1. Lineage (GTDB taxonomy): Bacteria > Actinomycetota > Thermoleophilia > Gaiellales > Gaiellaceae > DASQGA01. The sequence continues at coordinate 45,716 of CAVROA010000023.1, forward strand.
ACGTCGCGCTCGAGGACCACGGTCGTGAGCCCATCCGAGGCCGCGTAGACAGCTGCTGCGAGCCCCGCCGGCCCGGCCCCGACGATCGCCAGGTCGTAGTGCGAGCGCGTCGGGTCGACCCGCTGCTGCCACTGCTTGGCCAGAGCCTCGAACGTCGCGCCGACGTAGACCTCGTCCCCGTCAAAGACGACCGGGAGGTCGGGATCGACCAATCCATGCTCCGCCAGCAGCGCCTGAGACTCCGGCGAGTCGGCCTCGAGCCATTCGAACGGCTGCGCTGCCCGGATCAGATGGTCCCGCAACCGATAGTGGTCGGGGTCGAGAGCGAAGCCGATCACCCGAACGTTGGGCCGGACCGGGCTCATCGCACACGGGGGGTCAGCACGACGTCACGTCCTGCATTGTCACAGCGCTCGCCCCTACCGGCTCCAGCGAGGAAGGGACCGCCGAGAGTCAGGCACGCCGGGGCGACGTTGAGCTGGTCGCCGAGGTGCGCGATTGCCATGAGGGCTGGCAATCCCCTCGTTGGCAGTAGCTGCACACAGCCGGGCGCCGTAGGCTTCTGAGAATGCCGGCGTGTCCCAGCTGCGGTCAGGACAACCCCGACATTGCGCGATTCTGCCTCGCGTGCGGCGCAGCCCTCGCTGAGTCCAAACGTGCGGGCGAGGAGCGCCGTGTCGTCTCTGTGATCTTCGTCGACCTCGTGGGCTTCACGACGGAAGCCGAGCGCCTCGACCCGGAAGACGTGCGCGCTCTCCTCGATCCTTACTACCAGCGGGTTCGGACCGAAATCGAGCGTCACGGAGGCCTGGTCGAGAAGTTCATCGGCGATGCGGTGATGGGCGTGTTCGGCGCGCCCGTTTCGCACGGCGACGATCCGGAGCGGGCGGTTCGGGCTGCGCTTGCTGTCCGCGAATGGGCCGAGGGACAGGACGGGCTGGACGTACGCGTCGCGGTCAATACCGGCGAAGCGATCGTGACGCTCGATGCGCGCCCCAGCTTCGGAGAGGCGATGGTCGCCGGTGATGTCGTCAACACCGCCGCGCGGCTCCAGAGCGCGGCGCCAATCGGATCGGTGATCGTGGGCGAGGAGACCCACGCGGGCACGCGCACCGTGATCGACTACCGGCCGGCGGCGCCGGTCGTCGCCAAGGGCAAGTCACTGCCCGTTCCGGCCTGGCTCGCGGTCGGGGCGCTCGCCGACGCGGGCGAGCGCCCGCTCACGCGCGCTCCGATGGTCGGCCGTCAGCGCGAGCTGGAGGTCCTGTCCGGCATTTGGGAACGTGCATCGACCGAACGCCGCCCGCAGCTCGTCACCGTGTTCGGCCCCGCGGGGATCGGCAAGTCGCGGCTCGCGCTCGAGTTCGCGCAGCTGGTCGCATCGCGCGGTGGGCGCGTGATGCGGGGCCGCTCGACCCCGTACGGCGCGAGCAGCCCGTATAGCGCCTTCACGCATCACATCAAGCAGGTAGCGGGCGTGTTCGACAGCGACCAGCTGCCCGACGCGCAGGCGAAGCTCCACCGAGCAGTCGAGGACCTCGTCGGGCCGGGCGAGAGCGAGCAGCACGCCGCGAACCTCGCGATGCTCATCGGGCTCGACGAGGGACGCGACGTCCCCGATCGCGAGACCCTCTTCTTCTCTGCGCGTGTGCTCGTCGAGACACTCGCCGCCCGCGAGCCGACGTTGCTCCTGTTCGAGGACATCCACTGGGCCGACGGCAGCCTGCTCGACTTGCTCGAGACACTGGCCGCGCGCACCCGCGACGTCCCCCTGATGCTCCTCGCACTTGCGCGGCCGGAGTTGCTCTCGGAGCGTCCGGGTTGGGCCGGCGGTCTCCCCGCCTATTCCGCGCTGCTGCTCGACCCGCTGTCGAACGAGGCCGCGCGCGAGCTTGCGGAACGTCTACTTGCGCGCGCGGACGAGCAGGAGCGGCTCGCAACCGCAGTCACCGAGACCGCAGAGGGAAACCCGCTCTTCATCGAGGAGCTCGCCGCGACGCTCGCCGAGCGCGCGGGCGCAGAGCTGACGCAGCTTCCGACAAGCATTCGCGGGATCGTCGCTGCGCGCCTCGACGCGCTGCCGCCGACGGAGCGGGCGCTCCTCCTGGACGCCGCTGTCGTTGGAAGGGTCTTCTGGCGCGGCGCGCTGATGCGGATGGCGTCGCGGGACGACCTTTCAGCGTGCCTGGGCTCCCTCGAGGCGCGCGATTTCGTCCGCCGCGAGGCCGTCTCGCGAATCCAGGGCGACCAGCAATTCGCCTTCAAGCACGGCTTGCTCCGCGACGTCGCCTACCAAACGTTGCCACGTGCGGCACGGCGCGAGCGACACGGGATAGTGGCTCGCTTCCTCGAGGAGACGACCGGTGAGGTCGCGCAGTCCCAAGAGGCGCTTGCGCACCACTGGCGCGAGGCCGGCGATCACGACCGCGCGGTAGAGCACTTCCTCGCGGCCGGCGACCAGGCAGGACGCGGCTGGGCGAAAGAGCGAGCCGTCGCGCTCTACCGCGAGGCGCTCGAGCTCGTGCCCGAAAACGACGAGCGGCGCCGAGACATCGGGCGACGGCTAGCCGTCGCCCTGCAGGCGGTGTACCACGTCCCCGACGTGGAGCTCCTGCGGCAGGGAGTCGATCCGGCTAGGCCGGCTCCGGGGTCAGCGGGAAATCGTCCGGAGTAACGTCGCCCACGATCTCGTAAATCACGTTCACGGAGTGGTCCCCCAGCCGCTCAGCGTGCTCGCGGACGACCTCCTCGCTGGGCGCGTCGTAGACGCAGAACGATTTCGGCGTCCCGTCGGTGCCGAGGACGACATGACTGTGCTCCCAGACGATCTGTGGGAAGTGATCTCTGGCGAGCCGCTTGGAGCGCGTCGCGACCGTCGGCACTTCAGACTCGTCGACCGTGTACGTGCGCTCGATTACATATCTAGGCATACCGTGATAATCGCCAAGGGGCCGCCCCGGGTCAAGTCTAGGACGTCAGCCTATGCCCGCTCACCATCGAGCAGTGGCACAACGCGCTCGCGGAACACCTTCAGCTGAGCACGCTCGTCGGCGAGCGGCCACAGGAAGACGCGTTGAGCACCCGCACGCGCGTACGCCTGTAGCTTCTCCGCGCAGTCCTTCGCCGAGCCGATCGGCAGTATCGCGCTCAGCTGCTCCACGGGACGATTGAGCATCGGTGCCAGCACGTCCGCGAGCACCGCGTCGGCGCGTGCCCGGTCCTCGGTGACGTAGCACCACATCGTTGCGATGCCGTTCGGGAACCGCGCAACATCGCGCCCGTGTGCCGCCACCTCCGCCTGGACGTCCACCCAGGCCTGCGCGAACAGTTCCGGGGTCGTGTTGTAGCCAGAGGCGAGCCAGCCGTCGGCGAGGCGCGCTACGCGTTTCAGCCCCGGCGCCGATCCCCAGCTCCCGATCCAGATCGGTGGACCGGGGCGCTGCGCCGGCGTCGGGGCAAGCGTGAAGCCGGCCGTGGAATAGAAGGCACCCTCAAACGCCACGTCGTCGGCTCGCCAGTACGCACGCAGCGTCTCCACTGCCTCGTCCAGCCGCTTCCAGCGCTCCTCGAATCGCACGCCAACCAGCTCGTAGTCTCGAGCAGACGAACCGGGGCCGAGTCCGACCACCAGCCGGCCGCCGGACAGCAGGTCGATCGCCGCGAGGATCTTCGCCGTTGCTGCCGGTCCACGGAGCACGGGCACGGCGACAGTCGTCGCGAGCGTCATCTGACCGCTGTGCGCGAGGACGGCGGCCAGCGCCGTCGGGCCATCGAGCCAGGGGCGCGAGAACACAAGATGGTCGTTCGCGCAGAGGTGCGTGTAACCGAGATCGCGTGCGCTTTCCGTGAACGCGAGCAGATCAGCGAGCGAGCGTTGCTCGCCTGCAATCGAGATCAGCGGAAGGTGTACACCGAACTCCATGTCACTCCCTTGTACGGGGTTACTCGAGGCTCCAGCCAGCCCCGGACCGGCGCGGGGCCAGAAGCGGTATAGGCTCGCACACAGTGGGCATCGAGCGCTTCGATCGCGTCCCGCTCCTCTTCGGCCCGTCACCAGTCCATCGACTGGAGCGGCTGAGCGAGCATCTCGGTGGCGCGGTCGACATCTGGGCGAAGCGGGAGGACTGCAACTCGGGCCTGGCATACGGCGGCAACAAGCTGCGCAAGCTCGAGTATCTCGCCGCAGACGCCCTCGCCCAGGGGTGCGACACGCTCGTCTCGATCGGCGGCGTACAGTCGAACCACACTCGTCAGGTCGCGGCCGTCGCGGCCCGACTTGGCCTTCGTTGCGTCCTCGTGCAGGAGCGCTGGGTGGAGTGGCCGGACGTCGTCTACGACAAGGTGGGCAACGTCCTCCTCTCGCGGATCATGGGTGCAGACGTGCGGCTCGACCCGTCGGGTTTCGACATCGGGATCCGAAGGAGCTGGGAGGACGCACTCGCGTCGGTCGAAGAGAGCGGCGGCAAGCCGTATGCGATTCCGGCAGGCGCCTCCGACCACCCGCTGGGTGGGCTCGGGTTCGCGCGCTGGGCCGGACGAGGTGGCCGCGCAGGAACGGGAGCTCAGCGTCTTTTTCGACACCGTCGTGGTCTGCTCCGTGACCGGATCGACCCAGGCGGGGATGGTGGCTGGATTCGCCGTACAGGAGACCGACCGTGCCGTGCTCGGGATCGACGGCTCCGCGACCGTCGCACAGACGTGGGCTCAGATCGCACGCATTGCAAAGGCCACGGCCGAGGCCATCGAGCTCGGACGCGAGCTCGACGACTCGGAGATCGTCCTCCTCGATGAGTGGCACGCAGGCACGTACGGCATCCCGGACGAGAAGACGATCGACGCCATTCGTCTGTGCGCCCGCCTGGAAGGGGTGCTCACCGATCCCGTGTACGAAGGCAAGTCGATGGCTGCGCTCATTGACCTCGTTCGGTCGGGGCGGATCGTGCCGGGGTCGCGAGTGCTCTACGCGCATCTCGGCGGTCAGCCCGCGCTGAACGCCTACGCCGGAGTGTTCTGAGTCGGATAGGTCGCAGTGCGCTTGGTTTGCGTGGAGCGCGGCCTACCAGGTGCGCGCAAGAAGCAGAAAACCCCGCCTTATGCGGGGCTTTCGTGTCCATGGGCGGTACTGGGCTCGAACCAGTGACCCCCAGCTTGTCGAGCTGGTGCTCTCCCAACTGAGCTAACCGCCCTTGGGATTTCCAGTCTAGCGAAGCCAAACGCTCTTCCTCAGGCCCGAGGATCACGCGCCAACCCCTCATTCCAAGCAGCGCACCACGAGAGCCAAGAGTGTGATGAGTCCTAGGAGGGCCGTCAGGGCGAGCGATCCGACGCCAGCGAACGCGAACGCCACCTTGCGACGACGGCTCCCTTTGAATGCCTCGGCGCAGACGAATGGCGTCGCGACTGCGCCGAGTAAGGTCGCGACCGCGAAATATTTCCCCGCCCTGTCCGACGCGACGACGTACGCGTCGTGATTGTCGTCTCCGCATTGCCCCTCCGGTGCATAAGAGATGCCCACGCCCGTGAACGCGAGCGCTAAAGCCCAAAGGGCTGCGGCGACCATCCACGCACGCACGGGCTAAGTATCGGCGCGCGGGACACCGATGAGGGTTCGCTTGGTGCAGCCCCCGCATCACAACCCCGCTCGAATGCTGGGTCTAGGGAGCGGAGCGGCCAGCTTGTCGAGCTGGTGCTCTCCCAACTGAGCTAGCCGCCCTGGCAGGGCTATCTTAGCGAGCCGGCAACGTCTCTCAGGTACGGCATCGGGTTGACCGGCTTGCCTGCGATGCGCACCTCGAAGTGGAGGTGCTGGCCGGTGCACGACCCGGTGCAACCCGCTCTCCCCACGAGCCCGCCTCGCTCCACCCGCTCCCCCACCTTGACGCCCATGCTGGCCAGGTGGGCATACAGCGTCGCGAAACCGTTGCCATGTCGCAAGAGGACGATGTTGCCGTAGCCGGCGTACTGGTTCTGGAATCCGACCTTCACGACGGTGCCCGCGAGCGCCGCGTGGACGCGATCGGTGGCGAGCACGGAGATATCGACCCCCGCATGCAGGCGACCCCAGCGGTAGCCGAACCCCGACTCGAGGCGGCCGCGGAGCGGCAGCGCGAATGGGCCCGGGACCTCGCCTGAGAAGGCCGTCATGCTCAATCGCGCCCCGCCGGAATCGGCGGGCTGGGCGAAAGCGGACGGGATTAGGAGGAGAGACGCAGCCACGAGGGCCACGAGAAGGCGAGAGGGCAAGCCGGGCAGGGTAGCCGAACGAGCCGGCTAACCGCGGAAGGCCACTCGCTCCAGCGGCGCATAGTCGAGCATGAGGCGACGCTCGGCACCGTCCTCCGCAAAGCGCACGGTCACCGTCCCGTCGCGCTCGATCCTCGTCACCACGCCCTCGCCGAGCGTCGAATGGCGCACGGTGTCGCCTGTCGAGAGCTCGGGCACGTCTCGCGTCGGCGCAACCGACTGCGCCGGCACGCCGTAGGACGACCAGGAGGCCGGCCGCAGCCGCTCCCGCTCGACGTGCTCTGCCGGCAGCTCGTCGAGGAAGCGGCTCGGCAGGTTGTAGTTCCGGGAGCCCCACAGGGAGCGAGCGGAAGCGTGTAAGAGAACGAGGCGCTCCTGCGCCCGCGTCAGCCCCACGTAGCAGAGCCGACGCTCCTCCTCGAGCCCCTGCTCCTCGAGGGAACGCGCATGCGGGAACACTCCCTCCTCCATCCCGACCAGGAAGACGGCGCGGAACTCGAGACCCTTCGCGTTGTGGAGGGTCATCAGGGTCACCTTCCCGCCCTCCTCCTCGAGATCGTCCTGGTCGGAGTAGAGGGAGATCTGCTGCAGGAACTCGGAAAGCGTCGGATCATCGGCCGCCTGCTGGTATTCCCGCGCGACGCCGACGAGCTCCATGAGGTTCTCGAGGCGTCCCTGCGACTCGACGGTCCGCTCGGCCTCGAGCGCCTCGACGTAGCCGCTCCGGTCGTACACCGCCTCGACGAGCTCCGGGACCGTGAGCTCCTGGGAGGAGGCCATGAGAGACTCGAGCAGCAGGCGGAGCTTCGCGACCGCCTTCTGCGGCGCCGTCCCGACGCCCGCCTCGTCGGCGCGGCCCAGCGCCTCCCAGAGAGGGATGTTCTGGGCGACGGCAAACGTGGCCAGCCGGGCAATCGTCGTGTCGCCGATTCCGCGCCTGGGCCGGTTCGCGATCCGCGAGAGCGAGACGGCGTCGGCGGGGTTGTCGATCACCTGGAGGTAGGCGACGGCGTCTTTGATCTCGGCCCGTTCGTAAAAGCGGGGCCCGCCGATCACCTGGTAGGGGATCCGCGTCGTCCCGAGCGACTCCTCGATCACCCGCGACTGCGCGTTCGTCCGGTAAAAGATCGCGATCTCCGAGCTCGCATAGCCCTGGTCGACGAGCGACGTGATCTCCGAAGCCACGAAGCGCGCCTCCGCGTGCTCGTCCTCGACCTCGAGAACGCGCACCGGCTCGCCCTCGCCGAGCTCGCTCCAGAGGTTCTTCGGCTTGCGCTCGCGGTTGTGCGAGATGACGGAGTTCGCCGCCTCGAGAATCGAGTTCGTGGAGCGGTAGTTCTGCTCGAGCGGGATCACCTTGACCTCGCCGAAGTCCTTCTCGAACTCGAGGATGTTCCGGATGTCGGCGCCGCGGAACGCGTAGATCGACTGGTCGGGATCGCCGACTGCGCACACGTTCTTGTGCTCGCCGGCCAGGAGTTGAAGGAGGCGGTACTGCGCGTGGTTCGTGTCCTGGTACTCGTCCACGAGGACGTAGCGGAACGCCTTCTGCCAGCGCTTGCGCGCCTCGGGAAACCGCTCCAGCACCTGGACCGTGAGCATCACCATGTCGTCGAAGTCGAGCGCGTTCGAAGCGAAGAGCCGCCGCTGATAAAGGTCGTAGACGTCGGCCACGGTCTGGTCGTAGAACGAGGCGACCCGGGCCCGGTACTCCTCCGCGTCGACGAGCGTGTTCTTGGCGCTCGAGATCTGCGCGTGGATGCCGCGTGGCACGAACCGCTTCGGATCGCGGTCGAGCTCCTCCAGGCACTGCTTGACGACCCGGACCTGGTCAGCTTGGTCGTAGATCGTGAAATTCGACTTGTAGCCGAGGCGCGGCGCCTCCCGGCGGAGAATCCGTCCACACGCGGCGTGGAAGGTCATCACCCACATCGTCCGGGCAACGCCGCCGACCATCCCTTCGAGCCTCCGCTTCATCTCGCCTGCGGCCTTGTTCGTGAACGTGATCGCGAGGATCTCGTTCGGCTTCGCCCCTGCCGTCTTCAGGAGATGGACGATGCGGTACGTGAGTACGCGAGTCTTCCCGGAGCCCGCGCCGGCGACCACGAGAACAGGGCCTTCGGTCGCCAGGACGGCGTCCCGTTGCGCGGGATTCAGCTCTGCAAGGTACTGCTCGGGCGAGGCGACGGCCACGCTTCCACGATAGCCCGTTCGCCCAGAGCCCCGGCCCAATCGTGCCCTGCGTTAGTCCAGCGCGGTGATCTGCTGGCGGCCGAGAGCCTCGCTGAGCCAGCGCGCCGCGTCCGCGAGCGCGGCTTCGTCGGTCGACTTGAGCACGACCTCGACCTCGGGCCCGTCCTCGAGGAAGCGGGGGTAGCTGCCGACGTCGACCGCGGGATGGAGTCGTGTGGCTTGCTCGAGGACGCTGACGATCTGTCCTTCGCCGGTCCGATAGCGGCAGCGCCACGCAGCCACGGGCCGGCCCTGGAAGCGCGGCGGCGACTTCTTCGAACATCGCCATCATCTCGCTGGGTAGCCCCGGAAAGACATAGACGTTTCCGAGCACGAATCCCGGCGCACCGCCGAGCGGGTTCGGGATCGGCTCCGCACCCGACGGGAGGCACGCCCAGCGTGCCGCGTAGTCGCCGAGACCCCTGCCCTCGAAGCGGCTCCGCAAGTCGCCCGCTAGCCACTCGATCTCCTCGCACGGGACTCCGAAGGCTGCAGCGACGGCCTCCCGGGTGATGTCGTCCGGCGTCCCGCCCAGACCTCCCGTCACGAAGACGTAGCCGGCCCGTGGGGTCTCGGCGCGCAGAAACACCGCGATCTCCTGGATGTCGTCGCGGACGGCCGCGAGCAGGGTCACCTCGAGGCCGATGGACGCGAGTCGCCGGGACAGCCAGGACGCGTTCGTGTTCTCGACGTCGCCCGACACGATCTCGTTCCCCACGGTCAGGATGACCGCTGTCGGCGCCACGTTCACACGGTCAGTCTGCCCTACAGAACTAGCGGAGCGGAAACGGCTCGCGGGCGAGCGCAGCCAACGCCTGTGAGGTCACCCACACCGGTGTCGTCACGAACTGCCGGTTGTACCGGAAGCTTCCGTTCGACCGCTGCATGCTGAGCAGGTAGCGAATGGCAGCGCGTCCGGGGAGCCGCTTCGCCGAGACGAAGGCCTGCACCGCCCACGCGGTCGACTGGGTGTCCGAACCGCGGCCGTTGGTCAACTCGAAGCCACCGTTGTCGTTCTGCAGCCAGCGCAGATAGGCGAGCCCGCGCCGGATCGACCGCGCATCCTTGGAGACCCCCGCAGCACGAAGCGCCTGAATCGCGGCTGCGGTGTCGTTCGAGTCGGCTTTTCCGCCCGGGTACCAGGGCCAACCGCCGCCGGGCTTTTGCTGCGCCCGCAGGTAGGAGATCGTCTTGGCGCCGGCCTGGCGGCCCACAGCCCGCAGAGCGAGGATGCCCCAGATGGTGGAGTTCACGTTGGCTCCGATCCGCCCGCTCGGCTTGCGAAGGTCGATCAACTGGCTGACCTGCCCGCCCAGGTTCACATCGAACGTGCAGCGTGCCCGCAAGGCGTCCAGGGCGAGGATCCTGAGCTCCAGATCCGTTGCAGTCGGATACGGCTTGCCGCGCAGATAGTCGCCCGAACGCGTCGGGCAGTGGTCGGCTGCGACGAGGCCGAGAACGGCCCAGCCGGTCAAACCAGGGTTGGCCGACGCGCCCGGCTCGGCGAAGCCACCGCTCGCCGCACGCTGGCCGATGAGATAGCGCGAGGCATCATCGAGTGGTCCGGCCGAAGCCGGAGAGGCAAGAGCGAGCACGGCGAAAATGCAAGCGCAAAGCCTCATGCCCAGATGATCTCTGTTTTCAGCCGTCGTTCATAGCGCTCGAGCACACGCCGTAGCTCCGGTCCGGCAACCGCGGCGATGGCCACGTTCCCGATCGCGTGCGCTGCGTTGAAGGCAACGCCCGCACCCAGGACGACCACCAGAGAGGCGGCGTTGTGCGGCAGAAAGCCGTACCAGTGCCAGAGGTCCATGAGCGCCCCGTAGGCGAAGCCGAGCGCAAAGCAGAACGCCATGAACGCCAGCCGGCGCTCGAGCGCGCGGCGAGCCAGGCCCGCGGCAGCGCCGCAACCTCCCCAGGCGAGCATCTGCCAGGGCGTGTGTGGGCCCTGACCGAGGAAGAAGTTCGACGCGAGCGCTGCCAGGGCACCGACCGCGAAGCCGCGCCGTGGCCCGAGCGCGACGCCTGCGGCGGCGACGATGACGGTCACGGGTTGCACATTCGGGATCGGGGCGAAGAGGACGCGCCCGGCGGCGGCGAGCCCTCCGAGCGTGGCGACGAGCGTCAGATCCTTGACGGAAGCCGGCCCGCCCTCGAGCCAGGCAGCCCCGGCGACCAGGAGTGCGGTTCCGGCCAGCAGGACAGCGAGCGCTCCACGCGACGGGTCGAGTGCCGCCCACAGAGCGGCGGCGAGCGCCCCGCCCGCAGCCAGGAAAGCAAACTGCCTAGACGACAACGAGAGCCTCCCTCGAGATCGACACGCGACGATGGGCCGGGAAGCTCCGGTCGTGCGTCGCGACGAGGACGGCGCGCCCGCTCGAGGCATAGTCCTCGAGCCAGGCCGCGATCGCGGCCTTCCGGTCCGGGTCGATGCCGCGGGTCGGCTCGTCGAGGATCAGGAGGTCGGGCTCCGACACCGCGACGGCCGCCAGCCCGAGACGCTCGCGCTCGCCGCTCGAGAGGTCCCTCGGATGCCTCTCTACGAGCGCCTCGAGGCCCACGAGGCCGAGCGCGGCCCGCGCACGGGCGTGATCGCCGCCGACCGCGAGCGCTGCCTCGTCCAGCACCGATTCGCGAACGAGGTAGCGGCCAGGGTCCTGGAGCAGGAGGCCGATCCGGCCGGCGCGCTCGATCCGACCCGCGTCCGGCTCGAGCAACCCGGCGATGATCTTGGCCAGGGTTGTCTTCCCGGAGCCGTTCGGCCCCTCGAGCACCATCACCTCGCCGCGCCGGACTTCGAGGTTCAGGTCGTCGAGCACGAGCACACCCGGGCTGTAGGCGTAGGAGACACCGGTGATGTCGAGGACCGGGCGGCCGTCGGTCGCCGGCGCTGGCAGAGGGCTCACCGCCGCGCCGGGAGCGTACCGCGGGCGGTGGGCGGCGAGCCAGGCGCAGGCCTCGTCACGCGGCGCGTCCAAGAGCAGACGTCCTCCTTCGACGAAGACGACCCTCGTGGCCAGCGAAAGGGCCCGGTCGATGCGCTGCTCCGAGAGTACGACCGCGCTGCCGAGACCCTCCGCGGCGGCGAGGAAGCGCTCGGCTCCGTCGGGGTCGAGCTGGGAGGTCGGCTCGTCCAGCAGGATGAGCTCCGGACGCACCGCGAGGGCCGATGCCAGGCACACGCGCTGAAGCTCCCCGCCGGACAGCTCGAAGGTGAGACGGTCACGCAGGTGAAGCGCGTCGACGGCCGCGAGTGCCTCGTCCACCCGAGGCCAGATCTCCGCGGGCGCGGTGCCGAGGTTCTCGAGGCCGAAGGCAACTTCGTTCGCCACGCGAGCCATCACGACCTGGTCCTCGGGATCCTGAAAGACCGTTGCGACCAGGCCGGCCAGCTCCGCGGGCCGCGTCGTCCGGGTGTCGAGGCCCGCCACTGCGACCCGCCCGGCGAAGGAGCCGCCGTGGAAATGAGGCACGAGCCCAGCCAGAGCTCTGAGGAGAGTCGACTTCCCCGAGCCCGACGGCCCGAGGACCGCGATCACCTCTCCGGCCTCGACCTCGAGCGACACATCGTCGAGCGCCGGCCGGCCGCCACCGGGATAGGAGAACGTCAGGTGCTCGATGCGGGCGATCACAGCCACAGGGCTCCTGCCAAGATCAGGAAAGCGCCGCCGGCGAGAGCGACTCGGTCCCACGACGTCCAGGGCGCCCCGGGCGCGCGTGTTCGGGTTTGTCGCCCGAAGCCGCGAGCCTCCATCGCCTCGGCGAGGTTGACGGCCCGCTCGAGCGAGCCGGCGACGAGCGGCGAGAGGAGCTTGGCGTGCCCCCGGGCGCCGGAGACCGCGACGCCCCGGCCCCGAACCGCGTCGGACAATCCACCTGCATCGCGCTCGAGTGACGGGACGAGACGCGTCGCAAGTGCGACCGCGAAGGCGGAGCGGGGTGCGAACCCTGCGGCCGCGACGAGGCGGTCGTGGTCGACGAGGAGAGCGTAGGCCGAAAAGGCGAGCGCGAGCGTGGAGAGCCGAAGCCCGTTCAGGGCCGCTGTTTGAATCTCCTCCGAGGTGACCCCGAGCTGTCCGAGCACCGGCAACGTCGGACCGCCCTGCCAGAGAAAGTTGTAGCCCTCCACCGCGAGGAAGGGTGAGAAGACGAAGATGCCGAGTCCCGTCGCCAGCGCCCCATAGAGGTAGGGACGCCGGCGGCGGGCCGGAGCCCGGAGACAGGCAACGAGCAGGACGAGGGTGAGCGCGGCAAGCGGAACGAGGTGCGAGGCGAGAAGGCCTGCGATACCAGCTGAGGCGAAGAGGAGCGTCGCGGGAACGGGCGCGAGCTTCATCGGACGACCTCGCCGTCCTCGTCGAAGCGGGCCGTGTACCGGTAGCGGACGACCGTGGGGTCGTCGAGGAGCTCTTCAAGGGCGCCGTGGACCGCTTGCTCGGAGCCCTCGAGCGTGAACGACACGGGCGATCCGTCCGCGGCTCCTCGCCGTGCGACCAGTGTCGCCCCTTCGGCCGTCTCGTCGATCGTCACCTCGAAAACGTTCGGCTCCCCCGAGCCCCCTGGACCGCCCAGCAGGCGGCGGAGGGCCGGTGCATCCGTCCTCGAACCCTGCCGGGAGGCGCAACTCGACCGGCCGCCGCCGGCCCTCCCAGCCGTGGACGAACGGCTCCGGAAACGCCCCCACGACCACCGGCTCGGCCATGCGGGCGGCCCAGCTCCGGTGATCCCACCAGGCGATGTCGCCGGGGCGGAGCTTGACCTCGGCCGCACCGCGACCCGGCTCGATCCCGTTCACGAAGAAGAACCAGTCCCGCCGTTTGCCGAGATCTCCCTCGACACCCTCGATCGACTGGACGAAGCGCCCGCCGTAGCGCGTCTCGATGTCCGCCTCTCGGTCGAGCGCCTGGAGAACGCTCGTCCCGGCGGGAACGCTCGTGCTCAGCATCACCTTGGTCCCTCCGTCACGCGTGACCCAGAGAGAGGCGGTCGCGCCGCCGCTCTCCCCTCCGCCCCCGCCGCAACCGGCGAGAGCGAGGAGGAGTGCGACGAGCGCGAGAACTCGCCTCGGCACCGGGTGTTACGAGCTCCGCGGCCCGACGACCTCGGATCGGATCGCACCGGCTTTGGTCGCGCGAAGGCCGCGGAACGCTCCACTCGGGCAGCGCAAACCCGTGGCGGAACTGATGCGCCGGCCGTCCTGCACGAAGACGACGTCCGAGGCGCGGCTCTTGTTCCCGTTGTCGTCGCGGAGCAGGGCCCGGAAGCACCCGCCCGGCCTGCGCACGAGGTCGAGCGTCTTCGGCCCGCCCTGCGCGCCGAACCGGGCGAAGTACCAGAGCACCTCGTCACCGTCCTTCAACTGGTAGGCGTTCGCCCCGACCGGAGGCGAGACGTGATTCACCTTGTAGACCCAGCCGCTCGAGCCGGAGGCCGGGTAGCGGCCGATCCGGTCGACGAAGGGCCCGAAGGAAAACTCGACTGCGTGGTAGTAGAACTCGCCGATTCGGCTCGCGCGCTCGAGAGCGCCGAACGGTGTCTGGCCGGTCTGTGTCACCTCTACGGAGCCGGGGCCGGGTGTGCGAAACGACCCCGAAACCGGGGTGAGAAGCGGCTGGCGGGCGCCGTAGATCGTCTGACCTACGCCCTCCACCCGCATGTGGACACGGACTGCGAGCGCCGGCGCCGCGAACGCCACCGAGGCGGCGAGCACTCCCAGGAAAACAAGGGTACGACGAAGCACGTTTCCTCCTTCCTCGAGGGGAACGGATGCGCGGCGGGCGACAGGTGTTCTGACTCGAGGCTCCCTCACCGCCGCCTTCCCAGCCCGAGGGCCAGTGGCGTGCCGGCGGTGAGCGTCTCCTCTTACAGCGGCGGGACCGTGCCGGCTTCTCACCGGACTTCCCTTACCGCTCGCCGTGTGTGAGGGCGGACGTTAACACTCGGATAGGGTTGGCCGCAAATGGCCCGAGCGACCTTGTCCCGGTGGGCTCCGGTCGTTCTCTGGGCCGGCGTCATCTTCGTCCTCTCGGCGATCCCGAGCCTCTCGACCGGCCTCGGGACTTGGGATCTGGTGCTTCGAAAGGCGGCTCATCTCACGGAGTACGCAATCCTCGGAGCACTGCTGCTGCGAGCGCTCCGAAGCGCGCCCCTGGCGTTCCTCGCAGGCTCGGCCTACGCGGCGACGGACGAGGTGCACCAGCTCTTCGTGTCAGGCCGGCAAGGGTCGGCGCTCGACTGGCTGATCGACACGATCGGCGTCGCTGCGGGAGTCCTCGTCCTCGCCCGCCTGGTACCAAGCAGCTCGTCCTAGGACGGTTAGGATCGGGGTGTGCCGACCGACCGCAACCAGCTCGACGACCGGCAGCTCGACGCCATTCTCGAACGGCTCGACCGGCTCTGCGACGAGGTCCACGCGCTGAACCGCCGCCTCGACAACCAGGATGGGCTCGCACGGATCTCGCACGAGCTCGTCAACCTGAACGAGTCCCTCCAGGCCCTTGCCTATGCGGCGCTCGGCCAGCATGGCCCGCAGGTTCGCCGCCGCCGATCGGCTTAGGGCGATCGGCCTAGAGCGATCGGCCTAGGGGCGCGGGCTAGCCACGCCCCTGCGGGGAGGCCGAAGAACCGCGGTCAGGCCTACCGCGGCGCGCCGGGCCACCAGCCGCGGCGGTCGTCCTCGCGGTAGACCCGCGAGTCGGCGCCGTACAGCACAGCGAGCGGCCCAATCAAGACGATGAACAGCAATACGACGACTTGCATGCCTTGATCATCGTTCAGCGAGTCGATAAGCTCAAATCGGGTATTCGTTGAACTCTATTACTGGACATGATGTATGGCTGGGGGTCGAGCTTCGGCACCTGGCTGCGCTCGAGGCAGTTTCCAACGAAGGATCCTTCGGACGCGCCGCGACCAAGCTCGGGTACACGCAGTCGGCGATCAGCCAGCAGATCGCGACGCTCGAGCGGATCGTGGACGTCCGCCTGGTCGAACGCCCCGGGGGGCCGCGACCCGTCTCGCTGACCGAGGCCGGGCAGCTGCTCCTTCGCCATACCGAGGGCATCCTGGCGCGCCTCCAGGCGGCGCACGCAGACCTCGCCGCACTGTCGGAGGGCTCTGCCGGAACGCTCCGTGTCGGCACCTATCAGAGTGTGGGGGCCCGCATCCTCCCGGAAGTCCTACGGCGTTTCGTCGGCGCCTGGCCGGACGTCGAGATCCGGCTCACGGAGTCGAACTCCGACGGAGAGCTCCTGCAGCTCGTGGAGCGGGGTGAGCTCGACCTCGCCTTCGTGATGCCGCCGGTCGACGAGGGCCCGTTCGAGGTCGAGGAGCTGATGCGGGATCCCTACGTGCTTCTGGTCCAGGCCGACTCACCGCTGGCCCGCCGCGATACGCCGCCGCGGCTGCGGGAGATCGCCGAGCTGCCGTTGATCGGGTTCCGGCAGTGCCGCAGCATGGCGGACGTGGAGGGAGCGCTCCGGACCGGCGGACTCGAGCCCAATATCGTCTTTCGCTCGGACGACAACGGAACCGTGCAGGGTCTCGTCGCCGCGGGCGTCGGCGCGGCGCTCGTGCCGCGCCTGAGCGTCGAGCCGAACGACGAGCGGGTCGCGATCCTCGACCTCGAGCGCGTGCCGCCGCGGGTGATCGGGATCGCCTGGCATCGCGACCGGTACCGCTCACCCTCTGGAAGTTCGTTCGTGGACGTCGCGCGCGAGGTCTGCTCCGAGCTCGAGCAGGCCGCAGAGCGCGCCGCCGCCTAGCCGGCGCCTCCCCACTCCCGTCCGACGGGGTCGGGGACAATGCGTGCCGCAATGTCCCCGCAGGAGGTCATGGAGATCCTGGCCATCATGCTGGCCGCCGGTCTTGCGTCCAGCGTGCTCGCCGACGTCCTTCGCCTGCCGCGCATGGTGCTCCTGTTCGCTGCGGGCGTGCTCCTCGGCCCCGAGGTGCTCGACTGGCTCGACGTGCCCGTTGGATCCGTCGGCGTTCAACTCCTGCTGACGCTCGGCGTCTCGCTCATCCTCTTCTACGGCGGGCTTCAGCTCTCGCTTCGGATTCTCTCCAGGGTAGGAGTCGGGCTGGGGCTTCTGGCCGTGCCCGGAATGATCATCACGGCCGCCGTGACGGGCGCTGCAGCGGCGGTTGCCTTCGACATTCCCTTCGAGGAGGGATTCCTGATCGGTGCGGTGATCGCCCCGACTGATCCCGCGATTCTGATTCCCCTCTTCGAGCGCCTGCAGGTCCGGCCGAAGGTCGTCCAGACGGTGATCGCGGAGTCTGCGCTGAACGACCCCACCGGCGCAGTGCTCGCGCTCACGATCGCCGCGTTCATACTCGAGGGCGGTGGGTCGGGGGCGAGCGCGGTCGGCGACTTCGTCTCGGAGCTCGCAATCTCGACCGCGCTCGGAATCGTCTTGGGGCTTCTGCTCGCGCTAGTCGTTTCGGAGCGGCGCTTCGGGATCTGGCGCGAGTTCCCCGCCATCGTGGTCGGGCTTGCTGTCGCAGCCGGCTACGCCTCCATCGACGCGGCAGGCGGGAGCGGCTATCTCGGTGCGTTCATCGCCGGCCTGATCGCCGGCAACACCGAGCTCCTGGGTCTCCGCGTGTCGAAGCCTGCACGGGAGGAGATCGACCAGTTCGCGAGGCTCACGGCTGACATCGTCGTTCTCCTGGTCTTCATCGTGGTGGGCGCGAACCTCCCGCTCGGGACGATGGCCGACAACTTGCTACCGGCGCTCGCAGTCCTCGCAGTCCTCCTCTTCGTCGCACGACCCCTGACCGTGCTCGCATGTCTCCTGCCCGACCGGCGCGGTCGGTGGACGCGGAACGAGATGGTTTTCGTCGGCTGGACACGCGAGACGGGCGTCGTGCCCGCGGCCGTGGCCGGCCTGCTTCTCGCGATGGGCGTCCCGAACGAGGACGAGATGGTGACGGTCCTCGCGCTCGCGATCGTGGTCACGCTCGGGCTGCAGGCCACCACCAAGGCCTGGCTCGCGGAGCGGCTGGGACTACTCGAGCAGCCGGCTATGAAGGCTTCAGAAGAACCTGACGGAGCTCGTCCTCCCGCCCCGGCTTGAGGATGGCGAGCACCTGGTCGCCCGCCCGGAGCTCGGTGGCGCCGACCGCGATCTCCGCCTGGCCCTCCCGCATGACCGAGATGAGGCGCGTCTCCTCGGGGAGTCTCAACTCCTCGATGCGCTTGCCGTCGGCCTTCGAGCCCCGGACGATCTCGACCTCGACGATCTCGAGATTCTCCTTGCGGAGCTCGAGCAGGTGGACGAGCTCGTGCTCGGGAACCTCGTGCTCGATCAAAGCCATGACCATCGAGGTTGCCGAGACGGTCGGCGCGATCTCGAGGAGGTCGAAGAGCTCGTGGTTTCGTGGGTCGTTCACCCGCGCCACCACCTTGGGCACCCCGTAGCGCTCCTTCGCCAGCTGGCAGATGACGATGTTGTCCTCGTCGTCGCCCGTGACCGCTACGACGATGTCGGGCGGACGCTTGATCCCCGCCTGCTCCAGCACGTGCAGCTCGGTGCCGTCGCCATACAGGGCTTCGTGCTGGAACTCGACCTCGAGCGACTCGTAGCGCCGCTGGTCCTGCTCGATGAGGACGATCTCGTGGTTCAGGCGCCGTAGCGTCCGGGTGACGTTGGTGCCGACCTTTCCACCACCGACGACCAGGACGAACATCAGGAGATGTCGGGGCGCTGGTCGTTGAGGACGACGCTCGTCAGCTCGTCGATCGCGGTCCGGGTCGGCGACACGATCGCGAATCCACGGCCGGCGTAAAACTCCGCCCGGGCCGGATCGAGGATCCGAACTGCCACTGAGGGCACCTCGTATCGGAGCTTCGCCACCTGGGCGATGACGATGTTCGTGTTGTCACCGCTCGTGGCGACGATGACGGCGTCCGCGCCCTCGATCCCAGCCCGCTCGAGGACCTCGGTGTCCATGCCATGGCCGACCTGGAACTCGCCGGGCCAGTTCTCGCCGAGCCTCCCCAGGGCCTCCTCGGTCTCGTCGACGACGACGACATCCCAGTCCGCTGCCCGCATCCGCTTTGCGACCGCGGATCCGACCCGCCCGGATCCGATGACGAGCGCCCTCACGACTCCACTGTAGTTTCTTCCAGAACGCCCTGGGGATAGGCCACGACCATGACTTCGCACGGCGCGCGCCTCAGGACGTAGTCGACGGTCGGGCTGAAGAAACGTGACTGGCGGCGCCAGCGGGGAGCGGAGCCCATGACGACGAGATCCACCTTCTTAGCCTGCGCGTGCTCGACGATCGCGCTGCCGATCGACCGGGCCCGGACGATGTCTCCCTCGACCGTGATGCCTTGCTCGGCGGCCAGCGACTTGGCCTCCGCGAGCGCGCCTTCCGCATCGCGCTCCTGCTCGCCGAGCTCGGCGTCGAGCGGCAGCTCGAACGGCACCCGGATGACGTTCAGGACGTGCACCGGGCACCTTTGCTCCTCGGCCAACCTGAGCGCGGTAGCGAGAACCTCGTCGCCGATCGGGCCGAGCTTGAGCGGGACCAGGATGCGCTCGAAGAGGCCTTCCACCTCCGGCACGAGATCGGGCTGCGCCGGCTGAACGCGCTCGAGCAGGGTCTCGCCGCGGGAGCGGCGCACGGTGGCGAACACCACAAATCCGAACACGACCCAGATCGGGCCGGCGACGCGAGCCGCGTCGTGGGTCAGAAGCGCGGCAAGCCAGATCAGAAAGGTGAGCGGCGCTCCGATCAGCGCCGCGAGCGGCACGGGCGTCCCACGCACGGACACGTTGATGAGCGCCCGGAACGGACGCTCGAGCTCCGGCTCAGTGAAGCGCAGCCGGATCACGGCGAGCTGCGCCGCGGTAAAGGCAATGAGGACTCCGAAGCTGTAGAGGCTTGCGAGGAACCGCACCGGCCCACTGACGAGGACAGCCGCAAGCAGGAGCGCCGACGAGAAGAGGACGGCGGTCGCAATCGACGCCGGAGCGATCAGGGTCCGCTTGCTCAGCCGGCCGATACGCGTGCGGGAGCATTCCGTGCTGCCCCAGCGAGTAGGCGAGCCGCCCGACGCCGGAGATCGAGGTGGAGACGGCGGCGAGGAGGATCACACAGCCACTGAGGCCGAGGAAAATCCGCAAGACGTCCACCGCGAGATCCGGCAGCTCGCCCCCGAACGCGACCGCGATGCCCACGATCGGCGCCCTGATCCAGGTTGTTCCGAGGTCGGTGGCGTAACCGCCCGGGCCGGCGGGGTCGGGGTGGGCCGGATACGCGGAGATCCCCACGATCCCGATTGCAACGGACATGACCACTGCGAGCCCGATGCCGGCGAAGAGGCTCCGCGGCAGAGTGCGGCCGGGTTCGCGTGTCTCCGCAGCGAGGTTCGCCACCGTCTCGAGGCCCGTGTAGGCAAGCATCGCCAGCGGAAGCGCGAATGCGATCGCGCCCCAGGTCGGCGCCCGGCCGAGGTCGACGCCGCGAGAGAGGGCATCGGACGAGACGAGGAACGCGAAGCCGAGCCCGACGATGAGGAAGTGGGTGACGAACGCAAGCCCGGCAACCACCACCGCGAGCCGGTAGAGGTCCGCGCGCCGCACGAGACGGACGATTCCCAGAAGGACGATGACGCCGATGGCCACGACCACGTCCCAGGGGCTGTCGGTCAGCGCCTCCCAGCCCAGCGCGTGTCCGAGGTAATGGGCCGTGAAAAGGCCCGCCAGCGCGATCACGATCAGGTAGTCGAGGAAGAGGACCCAGCCCGTGATGAATCCCGCCGGGTCGTTGAAGGCCCGGCGGACGAATGTCGCAGCGCCGCCGGTTTCCGGCATCGCCGCAGTGCCCTCGGCGTAGGACACCGCCACGAGCGTGAACAGGACGCCCGCAGCCAGCAGCACCCAGGGCGTGAACCCGAGCGCCTGAAATGCAACAACGCCAAGAGCGAAGAAGATCGACGACCCGATCTCGCCGTAGGCAACGGACGCGATCGAGGTCGGATCGAGGACGCGCCGCAGCCCCTGGACCTTCTTCGCCATCCTCTAGCCCCGCGCCGCCAGGTAGAGGCGCAGGCCACCTGCGGCCGCGAAGAGCGCCCCGAGCAGGTAGCCGATGCCGCCGCCAACCATCGCGGTCTCGACGAGGATCGCTACGCCAAGAATCACGAGCACGGCGGAGATCGCGATCGTGACGCTTCGCGGAGCCCAGTTCATGCGGCCTGCCTGCCGGCCGCCACGAGGACCCTGCACGGGCTCGCGCGGAGCACATGGTCGACCGTGCCGCCGAAGATCATCCGCCCGCGACGGGCTCGGCGCCGCGCCGCTCCGACGACGAGCAGCTCGGCGTTGCGCCTGTCTGCCTCCGCGACGATCTCCGGGCCGGCGCGCCGCCCGCGCGCCAGCCGCACGATCGTCCGGATGTCGTAGCTCTCGACCAGCGCCCGCGCGTCGTCCAGCAGGTCGTAGGCCTCGTCCTCCTCGGTGCGGAGCTCGGCGCCCAGCGGCTGGTCGAGCGGCACCTCGAGGACGTGCATGATCACGATCGTCGCCCGCCGCTCGCCGGCGAGCCGGGCTGCCGCGATGAGCGCTTCCTCGGAATCCGCCGAACGGGTGACGGGCACCACGATCGTGCGGTAGTCGAGCTGGAGCGCCGGCCCGAGGATGAGCTGCGGCGCCCGCGCCGTCTCGGTCAGCGGCAGATGCACAAACCTTCGTCGGTAGACCACGTAGAGCGCCAGGCCCAGCAAGAGCCACGCCAGACCGGACCAGCGGGTCGTCGGTTCCTGGATGACGATCACAAGCCAGGAGAGCCCGGTTCCGAGACCGCCGAAGAGTGCGAAGAGGGGCCAGTCGATGCCGCGCAGCCGCAGGTTCGGTCGCGCGCGGTACGACAGCTCTTCGTCCCGGTGGCGGACCCGGAGGGCGATCACGGCGGCGTGGGCGACCGTGAACGAGAAGGTGGCGCTGAAGGAGTAGATAGTGCCGAGAAAGTTCGTCTGCCCGGGAAGGACGACCGCGATCGGGACGACCCCGGCGAAGAAGAGCAGTGAGATCCACGGTGTCTTGAAACGCGGATGAAGCCGCCGGAAGAGCCCGGGTAGCTGCCGGTAGCTGGCCATGGCGTACGTGATCCTCGAGGCGCCGATGACGCCGGCGTTCGTCGCGATGAACAGGATCGTGGCGGCGAGGACGCCGACGTAGATCTCGAGCCCGGTGAGCAGCGCACCGGAGACCCCGAGGTTGTCCACCACCCCGAGCACCGGATCGTTTGCGAAGCCCTCGGGCGGCGGCAGGCCGAGCACGGTCTCGTACTCGCCGTCGACCAGGCGCACCGGCATCGCCGAGAGCGCGATCAGCGGCAACGTGAAGTAAATGGCGAAGACGGCGGCGGCCACGAGCCTGATCGCGTTGGGAATGCTCCGCACCGGATCGCGTGCCTCCTCGGCGAGGTTCGACACGGTCTCGATCCCCGTGTAGGCGAGCATCGCGACCGGGATCGCGAGCAGGAACTGGCTCCACGTCGGAGCGATGCCGAAGTGGACGTTGCCGCTCAACGTGCTCGGGCTGAAGACGAGAACGAAGCCGATCACGACCAGCAGCACCTGGGTGGCGAAGTCCACGACGGCGAGAAAGACGTTGATGCGCGCCGACTCCTGGATGCCGACGATGTTGAGCGCGACGAGCAGGACGATCACGATCGCGCCGCCGACGATGTCCCAGGGGTTGTCGCGCAGGGGCTCCCAGAAGATGGACAGGTAATGCGGCACGAAGAACGCCGAGATGGCGATCGTCGCGACGTAGGTCAGAATCTGCGCCCAGGCCGCCTCGAAGCTGACGAGCTCGTTGAACCCGTGGCGCGCGAAGCTCGAGGACCCGCCCGCCTCGGGATAGCGGACGGTCCCCTCGGCGTACGTGGCGGCCGTCGCCGCGAAAATGAGGCCGGCGATCACGAAGACGACCGGCGTCAGGCCGAGCGCGAAGACCGCGGTGACGCCGAGCGCGTAATAGATCGACGAACCGACGTTGCCGTAAGCGGTGGCGAAGAGCGCGGGCGTTCCGAGAACGCGCTCCAGGGACTGGCCCCTCCGCCGTCGGGGAGTCGGCACCGGAGAACTCTAGATGTAGCTTCGGAGCGAAGCGCCGAGCTGTTTCAGCCTTGGTCTAATGAACCCAGACGAGGAGCGGGATGATCAGGATCGCGACGATGTTCGTGATCTTGATCATGGGGTTGATCGCAGGGCCCGCCGCATCCTTGTAGGGATCGCCGACGGTATCGCCCGTGATCGCGGCCGCGTGCGCCTCCGACCCCTTCCCACCATGCGCGCCGTCCTCGATCAGCTTCTTGGCGTTGTCCCAGGCCCCGCCGCCGGACGTCATGGCGATGGCGAGGAAGATCCCCGTGACGATCGTCCCGATCAGGAGGCCGCCGAGCATCTTCACGCTGATGATCCCGACGACGATCGGGAACACGATCGGGATCAGGCTCGGGAGCATCATCGCCTTGATCGCAGAGCCGGTGACGATGTCGACCGCAGGCCCGTACTCGGGCTTCCCGGTCCCGTCCATGATCCCCGGGATCTCGCGGAACTGGCGCCGCACCTCCTCGACGACCTCGCCGCCGACCCGCCCCACGGCCTGCATCGCGAGCGAGGCAAACAGATACGGCATGAGGCCCCCGATGAAGAGGCCTGCGATCACCCAGAAGTCTGAGAGGTCGAACTTGATGGGCAGCCCCTCGCGCCCGAGCTCCGACGTGAAGCCGTCGAAGAGGACGAGCGCCGCGAGACCAGCCGAGCCGATCGCGTAGCCCTTCGTGACGGCCTTCGTCGTGTTTCCGACCGCGTCGAGCGGGTCGGTGACACCGCGGACGGACTCGTCCAGGTCGGCCATCTCGGCGATGCCGCCGGCGTTGTCGGTTACCGGGCCGTACGCGTCGAGGGCGACGATCAGGCCGGTCATCGAGAGCTGTGCCATGACCGCGACGCCGATCCCATAGAGGCCTGCGAGCCCGGCCGCGCCGCAGATGCCGACCACGATCACGATCACCGGCAGCGCGGTGGCCTGCATCCCGACTGCGAGCCCTTCGATCACGTTCGTCGCGTGACCCGTCAGCGAGGCGCGGGAGATCGCCTTGACGGGCCCCCAGCGCGTGCCCGTGTAGTACTCCGTGATCCCGACGAGAAGGAACGTGACCGCGAGGCCGATCAGCGAGCAGCCGTAGAGCTCCCCGAAGGTGAAGTTGTCGTTGTCGAACGCCATCGTCACCGGGATGAACCCGATCGCCGAGAGCACCGTGGCGACGAGCACCGCCTTGTAGAGCGCATTGATGATCGAACCCGTGCGGCCGACCCGGGCGAAGAGCGTCCCGATCACCGAGGCGATGATCGCGATCCCGCCGATCGCGAGCGGGTAGACGACCAAGCCGGTCGAGGGAAAGTTGACGGCGCCGAGGAACATGACCGCGACCGCCGTCACCGCGTAAGTCTCGAAGAGGTCGGCCGCCATGCCGGCGCAGTCGCCGACGTTGTCGCCGACGTTGTCCGCGATCACGGCGGGGTTCCTCGGGTCGTCCTCCGGGATCCCGGCCTCGATCTTGCCGACCAGGTCGGCGCCGACATCGGCCGCCTTCGTGAAGATCCCGCCTCCGAGCCGGGCAAAGACCGAGATGAGGGAGCCGCCGAAAGCGAGGCCGATCAGGTTCTTCGTTGCCTCGTCCGGGCCCTGATCGAACCAGGAGGTGAGGATCCCGTAGTAGCCCGCGACCCCGAGGAGGCCGAGCCCGACGACCAGGAGGCCCGTGACCGAGCCCGCGCCGAAGGCAACCTTGAGCGCCGGCCTGACGCCGCCCTTTGCGGCCTCGGCGGTGCGGACGTTGGCTCGGACGGCCACGTTCATCCCGGCGAAGCCGGCTGCGGCGGAGAACACCGCGCCGATCAGGAAGCCGAAGGCGGTGCCCCAGCCCAGATCGTTCCAGAGGCCGATGCCGAGGAAGATGACGATCGCGACGACGCCGATCGTCATGTACTGCCGGCGGAGGTAGGCGGCAGCACCCTGCTGCACGGCGAGCGCGATCTCCTTCATGCGGTCGGAGCCTTCGGGCAGGGCGAGGAGCCGAACCGTGAGCCAGATCCCCCAACCGATGCCGAACCCCGCGCAGATGAGCGCGAAGAGCACGCTGTGATCCTGGAAGAATCCGCTCACTTACCCCTGCCTTTCGGTTTTCACAAAGTGGATCGCCCCGGCTCGCCTGAGAGCGCGCAATGCTCCGTTTCAAGCCAGGTTGCGACGGCGGGCATTCTTATCACAATCCCGCCGGGACGCGGTGCTGTTAGGTCTGGCTGGCGTCGTCCGCGGCGGCGTCCTCCGCCGCGGCGCTCGCGTACGCAAGCTGGAGATTCGCGACCGACTGGTCGAAGTCGCGGATGAGCTCCGCCGGGACGAACTGGCCGAGAATCGGCGTCACCGCCCGCATCGTCTCGATCGCAAGCCGCGTTTGCTCGAGGTCGCGCAGATCGCGCGTGTCCTCGGTCGTACCGAGCCGCTGGTAGCCGATCGACGAGATCGTGATCAGGCTCTGGATGAGAACGTCTTCGACGCGGAGCTTTCGGAGTTGCTCCGCGACTTCGCGCGCGATTCGTTCCTGCTCCTCGGGTGGGATCTGCTCAGACACGCACTGCCTCCAGCACCTCCTGAGCATAGATCGACTCCATGCTCTCCCCCGCCTCATGGCGAGCCATCTGCCGCTCCGCCGCGTTCTCGGCGGGTATCCGGAGCAACCCCATACAACCGAGCTCCTCCGCGACGGGCGCGACCCAGTCGACCAGCTCGGCCAGTGCCTCGCGGGCCGGACGCACCTGACCGGTTGCGAGGTCGATCAGCTCCCCCGAGAGCCCGTAGCGGATCGCACGCCAGAAGTTTTCCTCGATCAGGCGTGGTGGATGGTCGGGGAGCGGCTCGCCCTCGTCCAGCGCCCTCGCGATTCTCGCCGTGAGTGCGTACATGAGCGCCGAGAGCGACTGCGCCTCCTCGAGCGTCGGCTGCCCGTCGCAGATCCGGATCTCGACGGTCGGAAAGGCGAGGTGCGGGCGCACGCTCCACCAGAGCTGGGTGTGCTCGGTAATCGACCCGGTGTCGTACAGGAAGCGGACGTAGCGCTCGTACTCGTCCCAATCGGCGAACACGTCGGGCACGCCACAGCGCGGAAACATGCGCGTGAAGATCTGCGTGCGCGCCGAGTGCAGGTAGGTGAAGACGCCCTCGACGAAGGGGGAGCTGCCCGAGAGCGCCAGGAGGTCGGGTAGGTAGTTACGGAGCGCGTTCGTGACGCGGATTGCCCGATCGGCGCCCCGGATCCCCACGTGGACGTGCAGGCCGAAGCTGTTGTTGCGCCAGACGACGTAGCGAAGGACTTCGTCGTTTCGCCGGTAGTGCGGCGTGTCGATGATGCGCTGCTCTTGCCACGGGCTCCAGGGATGCGTGCCGACCGCGCAGAGGCCGACATCGAGCCCGCCGGCGAGCTCGAGGAGCTGCTTCCGGCGCTCGGCCATGGCCGCGGCCGCGTCGGAAAAGCTCTCGCACCGGCCGGTTCTGACCTCCACCTCCGAGGCAATCAGCTCACCCACGAGGTGTGGCTCGAGCTCGGATCCGACCGCGGCGGCCTGGAACTCCTCGAAGCGGTTGGCGAGCCCGAGCGTTCGCGAATCGAGGATGGCGAACTCCTCTTCGACGGCGACTGTGAAGTCTCGACCCTCTTCGAACGCCTCACGAGCAGAGCGAAGCTGCTCGTCCGGGCTCAGGCGCTGGGCGTCTCCCATCCGCGCGAAAGTAGCAGAGCGGCCACGCGCTCCCAGCTCCAGCGGCGCACAACAGCACGCCGGGCGGCCTCACCGAGCCGGTGCCGCTCCTCCGGTGCGAGGGCGAGAATCGCCTGGAGCTTCGCCGCCAGATCGGCTGCGTCGCCAGGCTGAAAGCTGGTGAGGTGGCGCTGCTCCGGCCGGTACTCGGCCTCGATACCGGCAGCGATCTCGGCGAGACCGGAATGCCGGGCGACGAGCGGCGGCGACCCGCAGGCCGCCGCCTCCGCGGCCACCATGCCAAAGGCCTCGGGAAAAACCGAGGGCGTCACGCTCACGTCCGCAAGCGCCCAGAGATGCTTGAGGTGGCGATGCTCGAGCGGCCCGGTGAAGAGCACGTGGTCACCGGCCGCGGCTTCGAGCTCGGCCCGAGCCGGTCCGAAGCCGACGATGACGGCGCGGGCACCCACGTCGCGGAGGGCCTCGAGGAGGAGGTGCACGCCCTTCTCGTCGGACAGCTTCCCCACGTAGACCACGGTCGGCTCGTCGCCTGCGAGGAACGCCTCCAGACGATCGGCGTTCCCGGGATCGGGAAGCCGCTCGCCTTCGCCTCCCGGGTTCGGCGGATCCCGGCGGGCCTCCTCGACGAGCGCACGGAACGCCGACTCGCGGCCTGCCGGCACGAGCTCCTCGACGTCGACCCCCGGCGGAACGACCTGCACGCGCTCCAGGTACTCACCGGGCCCGACGACCTCCTCGAGAACACCGCGGATGTGCTCCGAGCCCGCGAAGACCGACTCCGCCTGGTCGAGGGACTCGCGCGCCCACCGAGACAGCTCGGTATTGCCCCGGATCGAGAACTCGAGCTCGGAGCCGTGCGCCTTCACGGAGAACGGCATGCCGGCCGCGACGCCGACCGGCGCCCCGAGAAGCACGTGGTTGGTGAGGAGAAAGTCGGCGGGAAGGTGCTCCCGGATCGCCGCTGCGTTTCGCTCCACGAAGTCGCGGCGCTGCTCCCAGGTCAGGTCCTGCAAGAACGCGGGCTCCATTCCCTCGTACCGGTCGAGGACGAAGACCGGAAGCGGGCCGTCCAGCTCGGGCCGGACGACAGTCGCGCCGCCGAGGTCGTAGCGCTCGGGATGCGGCTCCTGGCAGAAGACGACGACCTCGTGACCCGCCCGCGCCCACGCGCGCGCCAGGGCCCGGGTGTAGACGTTCGAGCCGGTCCCGCCCAGGAGGTACCCATGCCAGAGGAGAATCTTCATGACGTGGAAGATCCTGACGGACTCCTCGTACGTCGCGCCCGCCGTGGCGACCAGGATGCATTCGAGCGCCTCGTCGAGCGCCACCAGCATCGCCTCTATACGCTCGCTGCTCGCCTGACCGGCTCGCGGGCGGACGCCGAGGACGCCGTGCAGGACGCCCTGCTCCGCGCCTGGCTGAACCTCCCCAACTTCCGCGGCGGCGCGCTCTTCTCGACCTGGCTGTATCGGATCTGTGTGAACGCCGCACACGACCTCCGCTCGAAGCGGCGGCCCGAGCCCTCGGAGGCAGCCGTCGAGACCCCCGATCCTCGCAACGCCTTCGTGGACAGCGAGCTCGCAGGCGGGCTTCAGGCGGCGCTGAACGGGCTCGAGGATCCGTACCGGACGGCGGTGGTCCTCTTCGACGTGCTCGGTTGCTCGTACCTCGAGATCGCCGAGGTGACCGAAGTGCCCGAAGGCACAGTGAAGTCGCGCATCTTCCGCGGCCGTAAAGAGCTCGCCGCGGCGCTCGGAACATCCGCGCCGGGGAAGGAGTCGAAGGAGTGATGGCTGGGATGCACCCGGAAGAGGTCGAGCTGCTCGCCTACCTGGAGGGCGAGCTCGACGACCCGCGTCGCGCGGAGGTCGCCTCCCATCTGGAGTCCTGCGACCGCTGCGCGCAGGAGGTGCGTTCGGTCGAGGCAGGTAGAGCCGCCCTCCACTCTTCGCCGATGCTCGAGCTGCCGTCGGAGCGCCTCGAAGCGATGCTCACACGGTTGCCGTCCCGAGCTGCGGCACCACCCGGTCTCATCCGTCGGGCGCTCCCGGTCGCCGCCGCGCTGGCCGCCGTCGCCGCGCTCGCCGGCGGGGCGTTCGTGCTCGGAACGATCGACGGGGGCGACGATGAGGGCGCCAGTGCGCCCGCTCAAGGCGAGGCGAGCGATGCAGGTGGCGGTGGCGAAGCTGCTCCAACAACGGGTGGAGCATCGACGGACAAGGGGCAGAGCGCGGAACCGCTTCTCAGGGCCGACAGCGTCGCCGGCTCACCGGCGACAGTCGCGCGCCGTCTACGAAGCGACGGCTTCGACGCCCGCGCCGTCGACGGCAGAGTGATCGTCCGAGGGGCGACCGCCGCGGAGGTTCGGAAAGCGCTCGAGACGCTGGACACCGGTCCGGTCCGAGTCGTCGTCCGACCTTGATTCCTCCGGCGCGGACGGCTCAACAGTCGGAGCGAGAAGACATCCGACTACGCGCGCGAGCGCGAGGTCTCCGTGGTTACGTTCGTCACCGGGGAAGGCGAAGAGGACGGCTGCGACGGCGGTGCGCTCGAGTTCTTCGACCTGATGCAACACGAGGCGAGCGGCTCGAAGCCGGGTCTCCCTCTCTCCGGCGAGCCGGGGCTCCTCGTCGCCTTCGACTCGACGATGGTCCACGGCGTCACGCCCGTGACGCGCGGCGAGCGCTACACCATCGTCACCTGGTTCACGGCGCGACCGGCCGAGACTGACGCTCAGGCCAAGTAGAAGTAGAGCGCGTAGAGAAGCTCGACGGCCGGGCTCGTCGTGTGCACGGTCACGTCCGAAGGGACGTCGAGGAGCGCCTGCGTGTAGTTGAAGATGATCTTCACACCCGCCTCGACGACGTCGGTCGCAACCCGCTGTGCCTCTTCGTCCGGGACCGCGAGCACCGCGACGATGATCGCCTTCTCGCGGAGAAGCTCTGAGAGGCGGTCGTAGGCGAGCACCTGCTGCGTCTGTCCAATCGGCTTGCCGACCTTGTCGGGGTCGACGTCGAACGCGGCCGCGATGTTGAACCCGTGGTCGGCGAAGATCGTCGAGCTTGCGATTGCCTGCCCCAGCCGGCCGGCGCCGAAGAGCGCGATGTTGTGCTGCCCCTGTGTCCGCAGAATCTTGCGGATCTCGCCGGCCAGAGCGTCGATGTTGTAGCCGACCCCGCGCTTCCCGAACTTTCCGAATCCGGACAGGTCGCGCCGGATCTGCGTCGCGTTGATGTTCGTGTACTCGCTGACCTCCTGCGAGGAGATCCGCTCCTTGCCCATCTTGCGGGCCTGGGTGAGAACCCGGAGGTACTGGCTCAGCCGCGCAGCCACCCCAACGGTGAGCCGGTCGCCGTTACGGGGCTCCTCGACGCCTTCGAGCGGGATCGGAAGCTTGCTCACCACTTGTAGCCACCTTACCTGGCGCGCTTTCCCTGGCGTCGCAGGAACCGTGACCTATGTCGCGCCAGGCTCCTGTTGGCTTCGTGCTCCCAGCCTGCGACGCAGTCCGTCCGGGTGCACGAAGTACGTGAACGCCTCCACGCCGTCGACGGCGATGACCGGAAGGCGCTCGCGGTAGCGCTGCTCCAGGTCGGGATTCCCACCGATGTCGGTTTCTTCCAGTTCGAAGGGAATCTCCGCGCGAACCTGCTCGAGGACCCTTCGTGCAGCCTCGCAGAGGTGACACCCGCTCGCGAAATAGAGCCGGACCCGGTGCATCTGAATCTGGCGCCTAGGGGTAAAGGCCGCGGATGGTTGTCGCCTCAGAGACGCGTCTCACCGCGATCGCATACGCAGCCTGGCGCATCGAGATCTGCCGCTCCTCGTGGATGCCCCATGTCTCGGAGAACGCTCGAGTCACGATGTCGTTCAGCTTCGCGTTCACCTCGTTCTCCTTCCAGAAGTACTCCTGGAGGCCCTGCACCCATTCGAAGTAGGAGACGACGACACCGCCCGCATTGGCGAGGACGTCGGGGAGCACGAGGACGCCGCGGTCCTCGAGGATCCGGTCTGCCTCGAGAGTCACGGGGCCGTTCGCGCCTTCGCAGATGACCGGAGCCCTGACCTTGTCGGCGTTCTCCTCGGTGATCACCTGCTCGAGCGCGCACGGGGCGAGGACGTCGCAATCGAGCAGGAGGAGCTCCTCGTTGGTGATGGGCTCGGCCCCATCCAGGCCCTCGAGCGATCCGTGTCGGCGCTTGTGCTCGACCGCGGCCTGGACGTCGAGCCCGGCCGGATTGTGCACGCCCCCGGTCGAGTCGGAGACGGCGACGATGGAAGCGCCCGCCTCTGCGAGGAAGAGTGCGAGGTTGCGACCGACGTTTCCGAGCCCCTGGACCACGATGCGGCAGCCCTCGATGCCGTGGCCCTGCTTTCGCAGTGCTTCGCGAACGCAGTACGAGGCACCGCGAGCCGTAGCCTCCATGCGACCCAGTGAGCCGCCGACCTCGAGCGGCTTTCCGGTCACGACGCCGAGGACGGAATAGCCCTTGTTCATCGAATAGGTGTCGAAGATCCAGGCCATCTCCCGGGAGCCCGTGCCGACGTCGGGCGCCGGGATGTCGACCTCGGGGCCGATCAGGTTGATGATCTCCGTCGTATAGCGGCGTGTGAGGCGCTCCAGCTCCCCGAGCGAGAGCACCTTGGGATCGCAGACGACGGCGCCCTTCGCGCCGCCGAACGGAAGCGCCATCAGGGCGCACTTCCACGTCATCCACATGGCAAGCGCTTTCGTCTCGTCCAGCGTGACGCCAGGGTGGTAGCGGATGCCGCCCTTGGACGGCCCGCGCGCCACGTTGTGCGTGATGCGAAAGCCGGTGTAGACGTTGACGGAGCCGTCGTCCATGCGGACGGGGATGGAGACCTCCACCGAGCGCTTGCACTCCAGGAGCACCTCCAGCATGTTTTCGGTCACATCCACCAGAGCTGCGACCTGGCGAAGCTGCTCGCGGGCCATCTCCCATGGATCGCGCTTCAGATGCGACGCGCTCGCCTCGACGGTCGCCACGCCTACCCCTCCCCCGACCTGGCGATCGTGAACGTGACGTTCGCGGTCGAGGGTGGCGTGCCTTCGGCCCCCTCGACCGGCTCGGCGGTGAGCCGAAGCTCGTACTCGCCCGGCCGGAGGGTGTTCCCGAACGGCCCACGGCCGGTCAGACCGAAGGCGTAGCGGCCGGGCAGCAGGTCGCGCAGGCGGAAGAGTGTTCCCAGCCTCTTGCCGGCGGCCGTCCAGAGCTCGCCCTCGAGGAGGCGCACCGGCTCGATCGTCTGCCCCTCGACACCCTGGCTCACCGCTCCGGCCCTGAAGGCGACCACCGTCGGAGCGGCCGGCGAGGGCGCGAAGGAGTTGTTCGAGAGCCGGATGTCGCCGACGAGCGACCCGGCCTTTGCGGGCGCGAAGGAGACCGCCCAGGGGAGCCGAACGGGCCGGGAGCCCTCGGGCTGGACCACGAAGACGCCCGCGGACAACCCGGAGCCTCCGGCCGGAGCGGCAGCCTGCAGGACGACATCGCCTGCAGCACCAGGCCGAAGCGTCAGAGCCGCCGGGCTCGCGGCGAACCGCACCTCCGGCCCGGCACTCGAATCGTTGGCGACACCGAAGGTGATGCGAAGGGTGCGAGTCGACAGATTCCGCACGCTGATGCCCCGGATCACGCTCCAGCCCGAGCCGGTTGCCTTTCCGAGGGCGAGCGAGGCCGGCTCGACGGCGAGCTCTGTCGAGGCGGCGCCCTGGAGGTCGAGCGCCCCCGCCCCCTCGACCGTCACTCCTGCGGACGCCTTGCCCTCGAGCTGTTGCGCGCTTCCGACCAGGAGCCCACGAAGCTCACCGGCTGACAGGTCCGGGCGCGCGTCGGCCAGAAGCGCCGCTGCACCGGCAACGAGGGCCGCGGCCGCGCTCGAGCCCGTGGCGGTCGCCACGCGCGGCGAGCCGTCCACACTTCGGCCCGCATCGGTGGTCACAAGTCCGACGCCCGGCGCAACGAGGTCGGGCTTCACGCGCCCGTCGAACACGACGCCGCCCGAGGAGAACGGCGCCACTTTCCCCGCGCCCGGGTTGGTCACCGCCTCAGCGGCGTCGAGGTCGAGGGTCACCTCGCGACCGGAGGCAAGGGCGTGCGCGGCCGCCCCGGCTGTACGAGCGTCAACGGCGAGCACCGGGATCCCGCCCTCCTCATCGAGGTCGAGTGCGCCGGACGGAAGGCGAGCTCCCGCCACCAGGAGGACGGACGCACCGGCTGTGGCGGCGTTCCTTGCTTTCTCTGCCAGTGGGCCGCCCGCCGGGACGAGCACGGCGCGCCCCGCGACCCGGCTGGTCCCGGCGCGGTCGAAGAAGTCTGCGAGGACGGCGCCACTGGCCTGAACGGCCGGGGCTCGTGCACGGTCACCGAGCGAGGGACCGAGAAGCGCCGAAACGCCGAGACGTAACGCCGCTCGGGGAGCCACCGCGCCGAGCACCCGCACGGGCGCGTCCAGAACTTCGTCGGAGTCGACTAGCAGGGTCGCGTTCGTCTGGAGCAGGTTGGAGCGTGCGTCCAGGGCACCGACGGTCAGCGCGTCGGGCGCTCCCCCGGGGCCGCCGACGCTTCCAAATCCTTCCCGTCCTGCCCGGCCGTCGTTCCCGGCGGCAGCCACGACCAGCGTGCCGAGGCGTGTCGCGCCCGCGACGGCTCTCGACTCCGGGCTGTCCGAAAAGGCCGCGAAGGGCTCGACGACGGCTGCGAGCGCGATGTCAGCCGCGTCCCGGAGGTCGCCATTCCCATCGGGGTCGACGGCGCGCTCCAGGCCTGCCACGAGCGCGTCGCCGCGGCCCAGAACGGCATAGGAGCCATCCTGGGTGCGGCGCCAGCCGAGAATGCGGAGCGGCAGGATCCTTGCACCCGGTGCGACGCCCCCCACGAGCTTCCCACCGGCCACGATGCCGGCCATGCGGGTTCCGTGTGTCTCCAGCCGCCCTGGCTCTCCGGGCATCGAACGGGCGACGGCCGGCGCGGTACCACGCAGGACGTCGTAGCCCGCAAGTACCCGGCGGCGCAGTGCCGAATGCCCGCGCTGGACGCCTGCGTCGAGAAGCGCCACGGTCACTCCGGCCCCGTCGAATCCCGGCAACTCGACGGAGGGCCGGCGGCCCGCGTGCTCCGAGAACTCGGGTTGCCCGATGCTCTCGGTGCCGATCGAGGCCGGATAGACGGTCCGGACCGGATAGACGCCGGCGACGCCTCCGATTCGCTCCAGCTCGGCAAGCGCCCTGTCGTCCAGGGCGGCCGAGAAGCCGTTCACGGTGCGGGTGAAGGAATAGAAAGGCTCCACGTCGATCCCGCGCTCGGCGAGCTTCGCGAGCAGGAGCCGCTGTGCTCCCTCCGCCTCCGTGGACCAGCGACGCGTTTCGGCGGGCGTCGGGGACCGACGCAGGCCCGCCGCCTGGTCGGCGACGGACGGAGCCGCCAGGACGACGATCATCCGCTTCGAGGGCGCCGCGGCCTGAGGGCGGGCACCGAATGCTCCGCGCCACGCCGCGACGGCACCGCTCACGACAGCGTCCCCGGCTCCTCGCACCGGTGCGACCGTGACGAGCATGGTGGCAACCAGGGCGACGAGCCCCAGGGCCGTCGCCCTACGCCTGTCTTCAGGCCGCGGAGGCGTACGCATCGAGCGCAAGATACTCAGGGTAGGCGATGGCCGGTGAGAAGCGGGCCGCAGAGGCGATCATGGCCGCGTTGTCGGTGCAGAGCTCGAGCGGGGCGAGGGCCGCTTCGGGCAGAGACGCCCGCAGCTCGGAGTTCGCAGCAACCCCACCGACGACGGCGATGCGCTCGGCTCCCGCGACCGCGGCTGCTTGCCGGGTTCGCTCGACGAGGGCCCGGACGATGGCGCGCTGGTAGCTCGCGGCGAGATCTGCGCGCTTTCGCTCGAGCTCGGCCGGGTCGAGGTCGCGAACGACGTAGAGGAGGGCGGTCTTCAGGCCGGAGAACGAAAAGTCGAGGCCCGGCACGCGGGCGACCGGGAAGCGGTAGGCCTCGGCATCGCCCTCGCGGGCGAGCCGGTCGATCGCGGCTCCACCCGGATACCCAAGCCCGAGCAGGCGGGCGCCCTTGTCGAACGCTTCGCCGGCGGCATCGTCGAGGCTCCTGCCGAGCACCTTGAACCCGGAGCGGTCTCGGACGTCGAGGAGCAGGGTGTGCCCTCCACTTGCGAGCAGGCAGACGAAGGGGGGCTCGACCGCGCCGGGTTCGAGAAAGAGCGACGAGACGTGACCGTGGAGATGGTCGACCGGCACGAGCGGCAACCGGCGGGACCAGGCGAGCGCCTTTGCCGCCGACAGCCCGACCAGAAGGGCACCGATCAGCCCCGGCCCCCGGGTGACGGCAACCATACCGACGTCGTCGAATGACGCCCCTGCCTCCCGCAGCGCCTCCTGGACGACCGGGGAAACCAACTCGAGATGACGTCGGGACGCGATTTCGGGGACGACGCCGCCGTATCGGGCGTGTAGCTCCGCCTGCGAGGCGACGACGCTCGAGCGCACCACCCCGTCACCTGTGACGAGCGCGGCGGCGGTCTCGTCGCAGGAGGTCTCGAGGCCGAGGATCACGGGGTGCCGACCGACGACACCGGCACGGGGTCGCGCCACATGATCAACGCGTCCTCCCGGTTGTCGGTGTAGTAGCCGCGCCGCACCCCGGTCGAATAGAACCCTGCCCGCTCGTAGAGCGCGATCGCGCTCGTGTTGGAGACGCGAACCTCGAGCGTGTACCCGCGGCGGGCGTCCGTCTCGGTGCGTGCGAAGAGCTCGTCGAGGAGGCTGAGCGCGATGCCGTGCCGGCGATACGCGTGCGCAACGGCGATGTTCATGATGTGCCAGGCGTCGACGTAACGCGAGATGATCAGATAGCCGGCGAGGACGCCGTCGCGCTCCGGGTCGTACGCACCCAGAGACATCGACGAGGGCTTGGCGAGCTCGCCCGCGAACATCGACCGCGACCAGGGCGTCGGGTAGGACTCGCGCTCGATCCGCTCGATCTCGTCCAGGTCCGAAAGCGTCAGGCGTCGGATCTCGAGGCTCATAGGCCAACCCTTGGCCTATGAGCGTGTGGAGGGGGTGTGGGGGAACCGGGAGGTTCCTCCACGCTGGACTGTAAGAAGGGGGGCACGAGCCGGAGGCGAGGGACGCTCATGCGGGGAGGTTTCTCTCGGCGTCCGGCGCGCGGAGGTAGATCGGCTCCGCGGCCTCCGGCGGCCCGAAGTTGCTTGCGAGCAGGGCGTGGTGACGCGCCCAGGGCACATGTACGAGGCTCTCGTCCGGCGGCACGAGCGCACCGGAACCCTCGAGAAGGTCGCGGTAGCGCACCGCACCGTCGCCCACCGCGGTCTCGCCCGGCGCGAACTCGAGATCATCCGGCTGGAGGCATCGGTACTCCCCGGCCACCAGGGTAAAGACCTCCCCCCGGCGCGCATCGAGGACAGGGCGGCTCCCCGGGCTTCCCGCGGCGAGCGCATCCAGTGTCGAGACACCGGCTACGGGAATCCCGAGGGAGAAGGCGAGCGTCCTCGCCGTCACGAGCCCCATGCGAAGCCCGGTGTAGCTTCCCGGGCCCGTGCCGACGACGATCCCGTCGAGCTCGGCCGGCTCCACGCCCGCGCCGGCGAGCACCTCGTCGATGTCGTGCAGGATCCGGCCCGCCCGAGATGGCCGTTCGC
This sequence comes from uncultured Actinomycetes bacterium, assembly GCA_963722715.1. GTDB lineage: Bacteria > Actinomycetota > Thermoleophilia > Gaiellales > Gaiellaceae > DASQGA01. The sequence continues at coordinate 81,690 of CAVROA010000023.1, forward strand.
CGAGGACGTCTTGGGCCCGTACGAGCGCGCAGGAAGCGGCGTCCGTCGCGGTGTCGAAGGCGAGCGTCAACACCGGGCGGAAAGGGCTATTTCCAGGGATTTTTCTGCGGTTTCGACCCCGATGAGTCTACGCTCGGACCCGAGGAGCTGCAACCGCACCTCTGCTCGTGCGTCCCCGAGGTAGCGCTGAGCGCGCTCCGGCCACTCGACGAACACGACCGCGTCCTCGAAGTAGCCCTCCAGGTCGCCCCAGTCATCCTCGGACACGTTTCGTCCGAAGCGGTAGAGGTCGAGGTGGGAGACGGTGACACGGCCCTCGTATCGATGACCGACCGTGTAGGTCGGGCTCGTCACAGGCTCCTCGACTCCGAGCTCGCGGCAGGCTCCCCGTACGAACGTGGTCTTCCCGGCACCGAGGTCGCCCGCAACGGTGACGAGATCCCCCGGGCGCAACGCCGAGGCGAGGCCCGCTGCGATGCGCTCGGTCTCCTCGGGAGAGGACGACTCGAGCTCGATCATCGAGAGAGCCTAGAAGAGCCCGAGCTGCTCTTGTGGCGTCGGGACAGCTGGGGTGATCGAAACGGGGAAGCGGATCACCTCTGCGGCAGGCGCCGGCTCAGGCTCCTCCCCGATCAGGGCCGGAATGCCGGCGAAGTCCTCTTCGAGGGTGCGAAGCATCGCTGGCGTGTACAGCGCCGCGGCCGGGTGGTAGAGCGGGTAGAGCGTCACCGTGCGCCCGCCAACGGTTGCCTCCTGCGGCCGCCCGTGCACCCGGGTGATCCCATGTGGCTTGCCGGTGAGGAGCTTCGTCGCGAAGTTGCCGAGTGTCGCGACGAGCCGTGGCTCGACGAGCTCGAGCTGCCTGAAGAGATGGGCTTCGCACGCCTCGATCTCGTCCGGCTGCGGGTCGCGGTTCCCAGGTGGCCGGCACTTGATCACGTTCGCGATGTAGACGTCCTCGCGGGTAAGCCCGATTCCCCCGAGCAGCTTGTCCAGGAGCTTTCCGGCCTGGCCGACGAAGGGGAACCCCTGCTTGTCCTCGTGGAATCCGGGGGCTTCCCCGATGAACATCAGATTGGCGTCGGGGTCGCCGGTGCCGAAGACGACCTGCGTGCGCCCTTCGGCCAGTCGGCAGCGCGTGCAGGGCGCGATCTCGGCCGCATAGGCGTCGAGCGCCGAGCGTCGACCGGCGGGGGTCAGCCCGAGGGAGGCCGGGTCAGCCGCAGCCACAGCCTCCGCCGCAACAACCGCCTCCAGCAGTGCCGCCGAAGCTTGGTTGCCCGGCGGTGCCGTGAGCCGCGAACACCGAGAACTGGCGTCTGACCTTCTCGGAGCCGCAATCCGGGCAGCCCGGATCCGCGTCGTCGACGCGTAAGAGCTCTTCGTAGTGGCTCTCGCACGTCATGCACACGAACTCGTACATCGGCATCGCTCGCGGAGTCTAGGCATCGTCCCGGACACACCGCAAGTTCGACGTGGACTGGACGCTCGGATGACCTCTGGCATGATCGTGCGGTGGCAAAAGGCGGAACGTTCACGACGGCAGACGGGCCGGAGCTCGCCTATCTCGAAGTCGGCGACCCAGACGGCTCGCCGATCCTCTACCACCACGGCACCCCCGGAAGCCGGCTCGAGCATCATCCGGACGAGGGCGTCTACCTCGACCGGGAAATCCGCTGGATCGCCTACGACCGGCCCGGGTACGGGCAATCGAGCCGGGACCCAGGTCGCCGGGTTGCCTCGGCGGCCGCCTATGCCGAGGCTCTGGCCGATCACCTCGGGCTCGAGCGCTTCGCCCTCATGGGCGTCTCGGGCGGCGGGCCCCACACTCTCGCGTGCGCCGCACTCCTGCCCAATCGTGTTACGAGGGCTGCAGTCCTCGTGGGTGCGGCGCCGTCAGACGACCCGGCCTTCGACTTCCTCGAGGGCATGGCCGAGGTGAATCTCGAGGAGTTCGGCGCAGCCCTCGCGGGCGAAGAGGCAATAACCGCCCTCCTCGATCCGCAGGTCGAGACGATCAGGAGCGAACCGGACCAGCTGCTCGACGCGCTTGCCTCAGAGCTCCCCGCACCCGACCAGGCCATGCTCGCCCGCCCCGAGGTCCGGGCGATAGTGCGGAGCTCGTTCGTCGAGTCGGTCCGCCAGGGAAGCGGCGGCTGGGTCGACGACGACCTCGCGTTCGCAACGGCCTGGGGCTTCGAGCTCGCCGACGTGCCGACGGAGGTTCGGCTCTGGCAAGGCGACCTGGACGTATTGGTACCGCGTTCCCACGGCGAATACCTCGCCGCACGCCTCCCGAACGCCGAATTCAACGTCGTGCCGGATGCCGGACATCTGCTCCTGGATCACTGGCCAGACGCTCTCGACTGGCTCGTCGGCAGCGCCTGACACCGCCGCTAGTCTCCCACCAGGAGGTGGAGCGTATGTCCAGCAAGGTCGAGAAGACCGACGAGGAATGGCGCCGCGAGCTGACGCCCGAGCAGTACCACATACTGCGCGAGAAGGGAACGGAGCGTCCCTGGAGCGGCGAGTACAACGACGCGAAGGAGAAAGGGATCTTCAGGTGCGCCGCGTGCGGGGCTGAGCTCTTCCGGTCAGACGAGAAGTTCGAGTCCGGCTCGGGCTGGCCGAGCTTCTACGCGCCGGCCGATGAGGAAGCTGTCGAGACCGAGGAGGACCGCAGCCTGCTCATGCGGCGGACCGAGGTCATCTGCGCCGCCTGCAACTCGCACCTGGGCCACGTCTTCGACGACGGGCCGCAGCCAACCGGGCAGCGGTACTGCATCAACTCGGTGGCGCTGAAGCTCGATCCAGAGGACGAGACCAAGGACTGAAGGCTGGCGCGGGGGCGTTGCCCGCCCCTTGACAGTTCCGTACGACCTGGGTTAGCCGCTTCGTGGGCACCCCGACGGGGTAGACTCGCTGTGCCCGGTATCCACAAGGAACTGGAGCCTCGGTGCAATTCGAATCCGTATGTGTAATCGGCGCCGGACGCGTCGGGAAGGCCGTGGCCGGAAGGCTCGCGGAGCGCATTCCGACGCGTGTCGCCGGCCGCGAGCTCGAGTGCGGAGACGCAGAGCTGGTACTTCTCTGTGTCCCCGATCGCGCGATCGTCGAGATCGCGCCTCGAATTCCCCTCGGCCCCTGGATCGCACACACGAGCGGGGCCTGCCGCCTCGGCGCTCTGTCGCCGCACGTGCGCTGCTTCAGCCTGCACCCCCTCCAGACCTTCACCCTCGAGCGTGGACCGGAGCAGCTCGACGGCGCCTGGGCCGCCGTCAGCGGCGCCGATCCCGAGGCCGAGGAGACCGGCTTTGAGCTTGCCCGGCTGCTCGGGCTCGAGCCCTTCGACCTCGCGGACGAATGCCGGCCTCTCTATCACGCCGGTGCCACGGTGGCCGCGAGCTTCCTGGTGACGCTTCATTCGGCGGCCGCGGAGCTCTTCGCCGCCGCCGGCGCACCGCCGGCGGCCCTCGAGCCGCTCATGCGCCGAACGATCGAGAACGGATTCGCCCCGACCGGGCCCCATGTGCGCGGCGACTGGACGACCGTCGAGGGCCATGTGGAGGCGATTCGCGAGCACCGGCCGGCCCTCGAGCCTCTCTATCGCGTACTCAGCGAGGCGACGACGGAGGCTGTCGTCTCGTGAGGAGAGCGCGGACGATCTCGGGCCTCCGCGCGGCGCTCGAGCCCGAGCGAGGCCGTGGCCGGATCGGGCTCGTCCCCACCATGGGCGCCCTGCATCGCGGCCACCTCGAGCTCCTGGCTGCGGCACGGCGTGAATGTGACGCGGTCGTCGTCAGCATCTTCGTGAATCCGGCGCAGTTCGACGATCCAGAAGACCTCGCTGCCTACGAGCCCGACCTGGAGGCCGACGCACAGGCAGCAGAAACCGCCGGGACCGACGTCCTCTTCGTCCCATCCGTCGAGGAGATGTACCCCGAAGGCTTCCAGACCTGGGTCGAGGTCGAGGAGCTCTCGCGCGGTCTCGAGGGTGACGCGCGCCCGGGCCACTTCCGCGCCGTCGCAACGGTCTGTTTGAAGCTCTTCAACATCGTTCGCCCGGAGCGGGCCTACTTCGGCGAGAAGGACGCGCAGCAGGCTGCGATCGTCGAGCGGCTCGTGCGGGACCTGAACCTGGAGCTCGAGATTCGAGTGATCCCCACGGTGCGCGACATGGACAATCTCGCCCTGAGCTCCCGGAACGCCCGCCTCTCTGCGCAGGAGCGGCAGGCTGCCCGCGCCCTCCCACGCGCGCTTTTCTCCGCCCAGCTGGCCCACCGCCGCGGGGACGACGCCGTCGCCGCAGCTCGCGCGGCCCTGGCCGAGGAGCCGCTCCTCGACCCTGAGTACGTCGAAGTGACGAGCTTCGAAGCCCGGCCGATTCTCGCCGCCGCCGTCCGTGTCGGACGCGTCCGGCTGATCGACAACGTCCCTCTGGAAGGAGCAGTGCATGAGTAGCCGACCACCCACCGCCGGAAAGCTCCCACTCACCGAGCTCGGCGAGATGAAGCAGCGCGGAGACCCGATCGTGATGGTGACCGCGTACGACTATCCCAGCGGACGCCTCGTCGATGCGGCCGGTGTCGACCTCGTCCTGGTCGGAGACACCGCCGCGATGGTCGTCATGGGCTACGACGCCACGGTCCCGGCGACGCTCGAGGAGATGCTTCTCCTGACCCGCTGGGTCTCGCGGGGCGCCTCGCGGCCTCTGGTCGTCGGCGACCTCCCCTTCGGCTCGTACGAAGTGTCCGACGCACAGGCCGTCGAGACCTCCGTCCGCATGCTGAAGGAAGGCGGCGCCGACCTCGTCAAGCTCGAGGGTGCGGGGCCGAGTCTCTCCCGACTCCAGGCGATCTCGGCGGCGGGGATCCCGGTGCTGGGCCACCTGGGCCTCACCCCCCAGTCGGCGACGAAACTCGGTGGCTTCAAGGCGCAGGGCCGGACGGCCACGAGGGCTCACGGGCTCTACGACGATGCACTCGCCCTGGAGGCGGCCGGTGCTTCCGCACTGGTGCTCGAGGCGGTCCCGGAGCCCGTAGCAGCCCGGATCACGAAGGCGCTCCGCATTCCGACCATCGGCATCGGTGCAGGCCGCGCCTGCGACGGCCAGGTCCTCGTCTGGCATGACCTCCTCGGCCTCTACGAGGGACGCTCACCGCGATTCGCCAAGCGCTACGCCGAGATCGCGCCGCAGATCCGTGCCGCCCTCGAGCGCTTCGTCGGCGACGTTCGGTCCGGCGCCTTCCCGGGCGAGGAGCACACCTACTCGATCCCGGATGAGGAGCTCGCCCGCTTCGAGGCCGAGGTTGCATCGCACTAGACCAACGAGGGGACGATCCCGAGTGCTACGAGGGCGAGAGCCGCAAGTACCAGCGCCCCGAGCGATCGGGCGAGGGGCCATTCGTGGACGACCCGGATCCCGTAGACGATGAGGACGAGCGCCCACGCGAAGAATGCGATCTCGAGCGCGAGGAAGACCCAGGAGCCCGCCCCCTCGTCGCCACCACCGGAGCGGAAAAGATCGCTCCCGTAGATCGCGATCTGGAGAGGCCAGAGAACCAGGAGCGAGAGGGCGATCGGGCCCGCCGCGAACGCGAGGAGATGGCGCGCGCGCCGGTACGTCTCGTCGCCGCCCGCGGCCTTGACGCCCAGGTAGAGCGCACCGCCGCCGATCCAGTAGGCGGCGGCGCCGTAGAGCGCGCCGGCGAGAAAGACGAGCACGAGCACGATGAGCCGGTCGACCTCCGGGTTGTCGAGCAGGCTCCCGGTTGCGTTCGTGACGAGAATCGCGCCCATCCCGGCGAGGATCACGAGAGCCAGGACGGGCTCCTGTCGCGCGGTTGCCTCCTCGTCGGAGTCGTCCCGGAGCCCGGCGAAAACCGCGCGTGGCGCCTGGAACACGGCCAGGACGCGGAGCCACCAGTCCCGCTCGGGCGTGCTTGCACGAAGCTCGGCGTCCACGCGGTCAGCGTATCCGCGAGGAGGTGCGGGAGACGTCAGGCAGCCGCGGCGGCGGCGCTCGGAAGCACCGCACGCAGGAACTGGCCGGTGAAGCTGCCGTCGACCTCGGCGACCTGCTCCGGGGTGCCGGTCGCGATCAGCTCGCCCCCGGCCTCACCGCCCTCCGGCCCGAGATCGACGATCCAGTCCGCCTGCTTGATCACGTCGAGGTTGTGTTCGATCACCAGCACGGTGTTGCCGGCATCGACGAGCCGCTGGAGGACGTCGAGCAGCTTCTCGATGTCCGCGAAATGGAGTCCCGTGGTCGGCTCGTCGAGGATGTAGAGCGTCTTTCCGGTCGCCACCTTCGAGAGCTCGGCCGAGAGCTTCACGCGTTGCGCCTCGCCACCGGAGAGCGTGGTTGCAGGCTGGCCGAGCTTCACGTAGTCGAGCCCGACGTCGTGCAGGGTCTGAAGCCGGCGGCGGATCTTCGGGATCTTGGCGAAGAAGGCGAGTGCCTCCTCGATCGACATCTCGAGGACGTCCGCGATCGACTTGCCCTTGAACCGCACCTCGAGCGTCTCTCGGTTGTAACGCTTGCCCTTGCACGTCTCGCACGGGACGTAGACGTCCGGCAGGAAATGCATCTCGATCTTGATCGTGCCGTCGCCCTTGCAGGTCTCACAGCGGCCCCCGCGGACGTTGAACGAGAAACGCCCCGGCTTGTAGCCGCGCACCTTTGCGTCCGGTGTCTGCGAATAGAGCTCGCGGATGTGATCGAAGAGCTTCGTGTACGTGGCCGGGTTCGAGCGCGGCGTGCGGCCGATCGGCGACTGATCGATGTCGATCACCTTGTCGAAACACTCGATCCCGTCGCAGGCGATGTGATCCCCAGGCTTGACGCGCAGCCGGTGGAGCCTGTTTGCGAGCGCCTTGTAGACGATCTCGTTCACGAGCGTCGACTTTCCTGACCCCGAGACACCGGTGACGCAGATGAACTTCCCCACCGGGAACTCGACGTCGATCCCCTTCAGGTTGTGCATGCTCGCCCCGCGGATGAAGAACGAACCGAGGTCACCGGTGCGACGGTCCGGCACTGCGATCGTCCTCTTGCCGGACAGGAACTGGCCCGTGATCGACTTGCGGCTTCGCTCGATGTCCTCGGCCCGGCCCTCGGCAATGACGTGCCCGCCGTGCTCGCCTGCGCCCGGGCCCATGTCCACGACGTGGTCGGACGAGCGCATCATCTGCTCGTCGTGCTCGACGACCATGACGGTGTTCCCCAGGTCGCGGAGGCGCTCGAGCGTCGTGATCAGCTTGTCGTTGTCGCGCTGGTGGAGCCCGATCGACGGCTCGTCGAGGATGTAGAGGACGCCGACCAGCTGCGAGCCGATCTGCGTCGCGAGCCGGAGACGCTGCGCCTCCCCGCCCGAAAGGGTCGCGGACGCACGATCGAGCTGGAGGTAGCCGACTCCGACGTTGTCCAGGAACGTCAGCCGCTCACGGATCTCCTTGATGATCCGCTCGCCGATCAGCTGCTCGGTCTCGGAGAGCTGGAGGCGGCCGAGGAACTCGAGCGACCGGGTCACCGACATGCGCGTGAACTCGTGGATCGCCTTGTCGCCCACGGTCACCGCAAGGACCTCGGGCTTGAGCCGGGCGCCCTTGCACTCCGGGCACGGGCGGAAGCTCATGTACTCCTCGATGCGCTCACGCTGCTGTGACGAGTCCGTCTCCCGGTAGCGGCGCTCGAGGTTTGTCACGATCCCCTCGAACCGGGTCATGTACGAGCGCCTCCGGCCCATCCGGTTCCGGTACTGGACGTAGATCTTGTCCTCACCCGTGCCGAAGAGGAAGAGGCTCTGCTCGTCGTCCGACAGCTCGTTCCAGGGCCGGTCGAGGTCGATCTCGTAGCGGTCGCCGATCGCCTGGATCACGGATTCGTAGTAGCTCGAGCTGCCGACGGACCAGGGGACGAGCGCGCCTTCGCCGATCGACACGGTCGGATCGGGTACGAGCAAATCGGGGTCGATGCGCTGCTGCGAGCCGAGGCCCATGCAGCGTGGGCAGGCCCCGTGCGGAGAGTTGAAGCTGAAGATGCGCGGCTGGAGCTCCGGGAGCCCGACCCCGTGCTCAGGACACGCGAAGCGCTCCGAGAAGGTCATCGTTTCGCCGTCGACGATGTCGATCGCGACGAGCCGGTCGGCCAGTGCGAGCGCTGTCTCGACCGAGTCCGTGAGGCGGTGGCGCAGATCCGGCTTGATTGCGAGCCGGTCGACGACCACCTCGATCGTGTGCTTGAACTTTTTGTCCAGCTCGATCTCCTCGTCGAGGAGCCTCTGTTCGCCGTCGACCTTGACCCGCGTGAAGCCCTCGTTCCTGAGGTGCTCGAGGAGGTCCTTGTATTCGCCCTTCCGGTCCCGGACGACCGGAGCGTTCACCGTGAACTTCGTCCCCTCCGGCAGGCGGAGAACCTGATCGACGATGGCTTGGACGTTCTGCCCTGCGATCGGGCGGCCGCAGATCGGACAATGGGGTCGGCCCACGCGGGCGTAGAGAAGCCGCAGGTAGTCGTAGATCTCCGTCACCGTCCCGACGGTCGAGCGCGGGTTTCGGGAGGTGGTCTTCTGGTCGATCGAGATCGCCGGCGAGAGGCCGTCGATCGAATCGACGTCGGGCTTCTCCATCATCTGCAGGAACTGGCGCGCGTAGGCCGAGAGCGACTCGACGTAACGGCGCTGGCCCTCGGCGTAGATCGTGTCGAAGGCAAGGGAGGACTTGCCGGAGCCGGAGAGTCCGGTCACGCAAATGAGCGCATTCCGCGGCAGACGGACCGTGATGTCCTTGAGGTTGTGCTCGCGGGCGCCGTGAACGACAAGCTCTTCGGCGGCCATATGGAGGTCAGTCTAGCTTCGGGGCCGGACGAACACGTGTTCGCCCAAGTCCCTACACCGCCGGCCCTGCAACGCGCCGGAGGGCATCCACGACAACGCTCAGCCGCTCGCCCGCAGGCGTCAGCCGATACTCCACCGTCGGAGGCCGGGAGGCCAGCACGCGCCGCTCGAAGATCCCCGCCTCCTCGAGCTCGACCAGGCGGATGGCAAGCGTTCGTGGCGGGATCCTGCCCACCGCCTGAAGGAACTCGTTGTAGCGAACTGCGCCCGTGTGGGCCGCGTAGAGGATCGACAGAAGCCAGCGCCGTCCGAGGAGATCCGCGGCCTGGCGGATCTCCTCGGGCACGGGCTGGCAGCTACGACAGCGCGGCATCCTGGGAGCGGACCGGCTCGAGCGCGAGGTCGAGCACCTCCGCCAGCGTCATCACGGGATGGAAGCTCATCTGCTCGCGAACGGTCTCGGGCACGTCGTCCAGGTCCGGCCGGTTTCGTTCCGGCAGGATCACGTCCGTGAGCCCCGCGGCGTGCGCGGCGAGCACCTTCTGCTTCAGGCCGCCGATCGGAAGCACTCGGCCCTGCAGCGTGACCTCGCCGGTCATGCCGACCGTGTGCTTCACGGGCCGTCGCGTCAGGAGCGAGGCGAGCGCCGTTGCCATCGTAATGCCGGCGCTGGGCCCGTCCTTGGGAATCGCCCCGGCCGGGACGTGGACGTGGAAGGAGTGGTCGGTGAACTCCTGCGGATCGATGCCGAGCTCTTCGGTGTGCGCCCGCACGTACGAGAGTGCGATTCGCGCGGACTCCTTCATGACGTCACCAAGCTGGCCGGTGAGGATCAGGCCGTCGCTGGTTCCCTCCATGGTGGTGGCCTCGACGAAGAGGACGTCGCCACCCGTGCCCGTGACGGCCAGCCCTGTCGCGACACCGGGGACCGCGGTTCGCTCTGCAGCCTCCTGGAAGAACTTCTGCCTGCCGAGCGCGTCGCGGACGATCTCGAGGTCGACGCCCACGGGCACTTCGATCTCTTTCGAGACGACGCGAGTTGCGGTCTTTCTGAGAATCGTCCCCAGCTCACGCTCGAGCTGGCGAACGCCCGCCTCGCGCGTGTACTCGGTGATGACCGTCTCGATGACGGCATCGTGGATCTCGACCTCGTCGGCGAGGAGCCCGTTTCGCTCGACCTGCCGGGGCCAGAGATAGCCACGAGCGATCGCGACCTTCTCGTCGACCGTGTAGCCGTCGAAGCGAATGACCTCCATGCGGTCGAGCAGCGGGCCAGGAATGGTGTCGGCCACGTTGGCGGTGGCGATGAAGAAGACCTGCGAGAGATCGAGCTCGACATCGAGGTAGTGGTCGCGGAACGAGTGGTTCTGCGCGGGATCGAGCACCTCGAGGAGGGCCGACGAGGGGTCTCCACGCCAGTCGGCGCCGACCTTGTCGACCTCGTCGAGCATGATCACCGGGTTCATGGTCTCCGCGTCACGGAGGGCGCGGACCAGGCGTCCCGGAAGGGCGCCGATATAGGTGCGGCGGTGCCCGCGGATCTCAGCCTCGTCGCGCACGCCGCCCAGTGACATCCGGACGAACTCGCGACCGAGCGAGCGGGCGATCGACTCGCCGATGGACGTCTTGCCGGTTCCGGGCGGGCCAATGAGGGTCAGGATCGCGCCGGAGCGCTTGTCCTCCTCGATTCCGCGCTCCTGTCGAAGCTTCCGGACGGCCAGGTACTCGACGATCCGATCCTTCACGTCCTCGAGGCCTGCATGGTCCTTATCGAGGATCTCGCGGGCGTTCACCGGGTCGAGAACGTCCTCGGAGCGCTTCGACCAGGGCACGGCGATCAGCCAGTCGAGATAGGTGCGGATCATCGAGGACTCGCCCGTCGACTCGCCCATCCGCTCGAGCCGATCGAGTTCCTTCTCCGCCTGCTTCTGCACCTCTTCGGGCATGCCGGCCTCGGCGATCTTCTCCCGGTATTCCTCGACGATCGAGCCCTCGTCCTCGCCGAGCTCCTTGCGGATCGAATCCATCTGGCGGCGGAGGAAATAGTCGCGCTGCTGCTTCTGCGCGCCCGATTCCACGTCTTCGCGGATGCGCTTGCGGACCTGGAGCTGGGCGAGCACCTCTCGCTGGTATTCGACCGCGAGCTTCAGGCGCTCGACGACGTCGACGGCCTCGAGCAGCTTGACCTTCTGCTCGAAGGAGAGCTCGGGCGAATAACCGGCGGTATCGCCGAGGGCGCCGGCCTCTGAGATGGAGCGTACGAACGCGGAGATCCGCTCGTCGGCTCCGCGAACTTCCAGAATCTCCTCCACGACCGCGCGGTACTCGCGTTCGAGCTCGCGCGTCACTGTCGGTGCGGGATTCTCGTCCGGACACTCGTCGACGTCCGCTCGCAACTGGCCGGAGGCATCGCTCTCGGCCGCGCCGATCACGGCACGATGAAGGCCGTTCAGGTTGACGGCCTGGACGCCACCGGGCAGCCGGACCTTGTCGGTCACCTCGACGACGGTGCCGACGCTCGCGTAGTCACCCTCGTGTCGTGGGACGAGCACGACCTTGTCCTCGTCACCCGTGTCGATCGTCAGGGTGAGGCTCATGTTCGGGAAGACGACGGTGTCTTCCAGGGGGATCAGAAGAAGCTTGCTCATTGAATCGGTGGGTCCTCTCGTTTCGGTCGCCATGTGCAGGTAACTATACCAAATGTAGTTACTTCGCAGGCCGTTGCGAGGGCCTTGTTTGACGACTTAGCGAACGAGCCGGCAGACGTCCCGCGGACGCGGGACGTACGGGATCTCGAGCTCCCCCGCGATGAGCGTCCCGTACCCGAGCATGCGCCCGAGGAGGCTCTGCTCGACCTCGACCGCGCCGACGCGGGACAGCCGAACAGCTGCAGCGCGGCGACTCAGGATTCCGTGCACGACGAAAAGCTTCTCACTGGTCAGGACGAGCTCGGTGCGATCCCAACGCCAGACGGCGCCGAGCGCCAGCACGGCGGCCGCGCCGAGAAGGCCCGCTCCGAGCGGGGCGAAGAGCCAGTGTGCGCGCGCCCCGAAGATGATGAGCGCGGTTCCGAGACCTGCGACCGCGAACGCGCGAGCCAAGGGGAAGGCGAGCGCGATGCCATGCTGGCGTGCTTCCAGCTGGACTTCCTCGCCCGGAGAGAGATACCCGCGCATGGATGGCGCCTTCGGCACGGCGACGGGAGCTCCTGCTGTACGGCCTGGTGAGGGACCCGGCCCCGGAGAGCGAACGGTCGGCGCTGCCCCCTACGCAACCGTGAAATCGTCCCCCGGGGTCCCCCCGATTACTGGTTCCCCCGCGGCGAGCGTAGCTCGGGGCGTTGCGCGTGTCTTGCACGAAGTGAGGCGAGGCTGTGAAGGACTTGCGCGGAACGCGCCCGATCATTGCGACGAGCCGGTTGACACCGGCAGTGGGGCGAAAATCCGGGCTCAGGCCTTGCGCCAGCGACCGAAGACGAGGCCGCCGACCGTCACGCCAAGCCCGAAGGTTCCGATCGCGAACCCACCGACTGCGAGGGACTTCCGCCAGCCGGACATGCGCGACCAACGTCCGAGTGCCTCCTGCTCCTCGGGCGAGAGCGGCTCACCTCGCCGCTTCTTCCGCCCGGCTGCTCCAGCGCGCAACCCGACGTAGATGTCATCGAAGATCTCAGCAGGTTCGTCGACCATGTGCTCACTATAGTCTGCCCGCCTGATGCCGCTCCTACGCGTCCTCCAGGTGTCCGATTTACACGCTGGAACGCAGGAAGAGCCTGAAGTCGAGGGCGATCTTCGCACGCTCGTTGCCGAGACCCAGCCCGAGCTCGTAATCGCGAGCGGAGACCTCACCCACAGGAACATGAGCGCTCAGCACGACCGCGCGGCCGCGCTGCTCCGGTCTCTCGACAAGCCCCTCCTGGTCATTCCGGGCAATCACGACATCCCGCGGTGGCCGCCGTGGCGCTTCACGGCCACTTTCGACGAGTTCATCAGGGTCTGGGGGCAAACGGAGCCGACATATCGCTCCGACCGGCTCGTCGTCTGCGGACTGAACTCTGTCCGGCCATGGAAGCAGCAGGGCGGTGCACTTCGTCCCGACCAGATCGAGCAGGTCCGCGGCTGCTTCGCCGAGGCTGCCCCCAACGCCCTCAAGATCGTCGCCCTGCACCATCATCTGCTCGGAGCGCCCTGGCGCTCCACGAAGCGGACGATCGCGAACCGAAGCACGGTCCTCGGCGGCCTCGTCGATGCGGGCGCGGAGCTGATCGTTTCGGGCCACGTCCATCAAGCGGCCGTGGCGGAGCGGAGGGAGTTCGAAGTCGTTCGCGGCGAGGTGTACGGCACCACGGTCGTCACGGCTCCCGGGCTGGGCCAGCCGCGCCCCAAAAGGCGCGGCGAGGCACGAGGCCTGCATCTCTACGAAGCGGACGAGAAATCGCTCCGGGTCCTCACGTACGCCTGGGCGGAGACCTCGTGGGCGCAGATCGCCGACCGCCGGTTTCCGCGCGGCCTCGAGCCGCTCGGCTCGATCGGCTAGCGGTCAAATCCGGCGGCCGACCTCAGAGCTCGTGGTCCGGAGAGAACCTAGAGTCGGCGAGACATTGACCCGTGTCCTTGCTCTTCTCCTCGCTGGGGCGCTCGCTCTCGGCACCGGCTGCTCGTACAAGAGCGAGAGCTCGCCTCCGCCCTCAGCGCCCGAGCAACAGCTCTTCGTCGGCCTGACGGAGGACGCGTTCAAGAGCGGTCCGATCGCCGCCCTCCCGGTCGCCCGCGAGCTCGGGGTCGCGACCTTCCGGATCACGGTTCCGTGGGAACCGGGGATGCGGACGCTGCCGACGGACGTTGTTGCCCAGCTGGACCTGGTGGGGAGAACGCGAGCTTCCGAGCGGTACGTAGTGGCGCTCTACGGCCGACCCGACGCCACGCCGCTTGACGAGACGGCGCGTGACGACTACTGCGCCTACGCGGCCGACCTCATCGAGCGCTACCCATTCATCAAGGACCTGATCGTCTGGAACGAGCCGAACAAGAGCTACTTCTGGCAGCCCCAGTTCGACGAGCTCGGGGCGAGCGCGGCGCCGGCGGCCTACGTCGAGCTCCTCGCGCACTGCTGGGACGTCCTCCACGATCTGCGACCGGAGGTGAACCTGATCGCCCCCGCGACAGCGCCCAACGGGAACGACCGGCCAGATGCGCGGAGCAACATCTCGCATTCGCCGGGGGAGTTCATCCGGGAGATGGGGCTCGCCTACCGGGAGAGCGGGCGCGACGAGCCGATCTTCGACACGGTCGGGCACCATGCCTACGGACCCAACCCGGCGGCGCCTCCTGCCACCGACCACCGCGGCTCGACGATCTCCGAGGGCGACTACGCTGATCTGGTCGAGGTCCTCTCCGAGGCCTTCTCAGGGACGGCCCAGCCGGTCCCGGGCGCGTGCATCGACGAGCGCTGCACCTTCATCTGGTACCTCGAGACCGGATACCAGACGACCGTGATCCCGGAAAAGCTCCCGGTGTACACCGGCGAGGAGAACGTCGAGACGATCTCGCCCGAGGAGCAGGGGGTGCAGTTGCGGCGGGCCGTCGAGCTTGCCTACTGCCAACCCTACGTCCGGGGCTACTTCAACTTCCTGATGTGGGACGAGGCAAGACTCGAAGGCTGGCAATCGGGCCCGTTCTGGGCGGACCAGACGCCCAAGGCTTCGTACGACGAGTTCAAGCAGGTGATCGCGGATGCCGCGGCCGGTCGAATCGACTGCTCGACCGTGGAAGGGGCCCCACCCGCCGGCTAGGCAGCAGTCTCTGCGGCGGCCATGAGCTCTCGCCGCAAATCCTTGATCTCGTCGCGGAGCTTCGCGGCGTACTCGAACCGCAGTTCCTGCGCGGCGGCGTACATCTCCTCCTCGAGCGTGACGACGAGCTTCTCGAGCTCGTCCGTGGTCAGGCCCTCGACCTTGCGGTCCTTCCGCCGACGTCTGCCCGGGACGGTTGGCGACTCGAGCGAGAGGAACTCGGCGATGTCCGAGACGCCCTTGACGATCGACTCGGGCGTGATCCCGTGCTCTTCGTTGTAGCGAAGCTGGATCTCCCGCCGCCGCGTCGTCTCGTCGATCGCGCCCTTGATCGCCTCGGTCAGCTTGTCGGCGTACATGATCACCTTGCCGTTGATGTTCCGTGCGGCGCGCCCGATTGTCTGGATGAGCGCCGTCTGGCCTCGCAGGAAGCCCTCCTTGTCCGCGTCGAGGATCGCCACGAGGGAAACCTCCGGCAGGTCGAGTCCTTCCCGCAGCAGGTTGACGCCGACCAGCACGTCGTACTCCCCGAGGCGAAGCTCTCGGATGATCTGGATCCGCTCCAGCGTGTCGATCTCGGAGTGGAGGTAGCGCGCCTTGACGGCCGACTCGAGCAGGTAATCGGTCAGGTCCTCGGACATCTTCTTCGTCAGCGTGGTGACGAGGACGCGCTCGCCGGCCTCCTCCCGCCGGCGGATCTCGTTCAGGAGATCGTCGATCTGATGCGTGGTCGGACGCAGCTCGACCTCCGGGTCGACGACTCCGGTCGGCCGGATGATCTGCTCCGCGACGCGGGTCGATTGCCGCAGCTCGTAGGCGCCGGGCGTCGCCGAGACGAAGACGGCCTGGTTGACCTTGCCGAGGAACTCGTCGAAGCGAAGCGGGCGGTTGTCGAGCGCGGACGGGAGCCGGAAGCCGTGCTCGACGAGCGTCTGCTTCCGTGAGCGGTCGCCCTCGTACATGCCGCCGATCTGCGGCACGGTCTGATGCGATTCGTCGATCAGGACGAGAAAGTCGCTCGGAAAGTAGTCGAGGAGCGTGTGCGGGGCGGTGCCGGGCGCGCGTCCGTCGAGGATCCGTGAGTAGTTCTCGATCCCGTTGCAGTAGCCGAGCTCCTTCATCATCTCGAGGTCGTACTCGGTTCGCTGGCGGATCCGGTGCGCCTCGAGCAGCTTCCCCTGCGATTCGAAGAGCTTGACCTGCTCCTCGAGCTCGTGGTGGATCTCGTCGACCGCCCGGTCGATCGTGGGCTGCGAGGTCACGTACTGCGTCGCCGGGAAGATCGCGAGGTGCGGGAGCTTCGAGTGGATCTCGCCGGTGAGCGGATCGAAGTGCGTGATCTGCTCCACCTCGTCGCCGAAGAACGAGATCCGGTACGCCGACTCCATGTGCGCCGGCTGCACCTCGACGACGTCACCGCGGACCCGGAAGCGACCGCGGCCGAGGAACGCGTCATTCCTCGCGTACTGGATGTCCACGAGCTTGCGGAGCATCAGGTCGCGGTCGATCTCCTGCCCGGCTGCGAGCAGGACGGTCTTGTCCTCGTATTCCTTCGGCGAACCGAGGCCGTAGATGCAAGAGACCGAAGCGACGATGACCACGTCGCGGCGGACGAGGAGTGCGCTCGTGGCCGCGTGGCGGAGCCGGTCGATGTCGTCGTTGATCGAGGCGTCCTTCTCGATGTAGAGATCGGCCTGCGGGACGTACGCCTCCGGCTGGTAGTAGTCGTAGTAGGAGACGAAGTACTCGACCGCGTTCTCCGGCAAGAACTCACGGAACTCGTTGCAGAGCTGCGCGGCGAGCGTCTTGTTGTGGGCGATGACGAGCGTCGGCCGCTGCACCTTCTCGATCAGCCAGGCCATCGTCGCGGTCTTGCCCGTGCCCGTCGCGCCGAGGAGCGTCTCGAACTGCTCGCCCGAGTTGATGCCCTCGGCAAGCGATTCGATGGCTCGCGGCTGATCGCCGGTAGGCCTGTAGGCGCTCGAGACGCGGAAGTCGGGCATCGCTTTCATCGTAGCCCGCGACCCCGGGCCCGGAGCCCCGTCACCTGGACGAATACCATGTCGGAAGTGCGCGGAGGGGTCCATCGCCTGTTGACGTTGCTGATCGTCGGCGTCGCCCTGCTTTCCGCGGTGAGCGGAGCGGGAGCAGCGACCCGGCCGAACATCCTCTTCATCCTGACCGACGACCAGCGCTTCGACACGCTCGGGGCGATGCCGACGGTGCAGCGAGATCTCGTCGGCCGGGGCGTCACCTTCACGAACGCATTCGTCGTGAACGCCCTCTGCTGTCCGAGTCGCGCGAGCATCCTGACGGGCCGCTACTCGCACTCCACCAAGGTCTACGGGAACGACGGGCCCTTTGGAGGCTTCGCGTCGTTTCGCGACCGCTCGACAGTCGGTACCTGGCTCCGGTCGGCGGGTTATCGCACGGGCTACGTGGGCAAGTACCTGAACGGCTACCGAGGCTCTTATGTTCCGCCGGGATGGGACCGCTGGGTGGCGTTCCTCAAGGTCGGCTACGACCGCTACGGGCTGAACCTGGACGGCGCCCGGCGCGGGTTCCAGCCGGGGAACCCGGCCGACTACTCCACGGATGTCTTGACGCGACACGCACGTCGCTTCATCAGGAGCGCACGCAAGCCGTTCTTCCTGGTTTACGCACCGTTTGCCCCTCACGCCCCGGCTGTCGCTGCCCCGCGGCATGTAGGCGCGTTCGGGACGATGGCACCCTGGCGCCCACCGAATTACGACGAGGCGGACGTCTCCGACAAGCCAACGTGGATTCAGCAGATTCCCACCTGGAGCAACTTCGACAAGGTGAAGGCCGATTTCTTCCACCGCCGCCAGCTGCAGACGCTGCTGGCGGTCGACGACGGCGTCAACGCGCTGCTCGGCGAGCTCCGCCGGCGTCGCATCCTCCGGGACACGATCGTGGTCTTCATGTCCGACAACGGCTACAGCTGGGGGGCTCACCGGATCGAAGGGAAGGGCGTCCCGTACGAAGAGAGCATCCGCGTGCCGCTCGTCATTCGTTACGACCGCCTCTTCCGCGGGTCGAGAATCGAGGCGCGCACGGCCCTGAACATCGACCTGGCTCCGACCTTCGCGGCCGCGGCACGGGCGAAGCGCGGGCGCGTGGACGGCCAGAGCCTGCTCGGAATCCTCGCGGGCTCCGCGGCTCCAGGGCGGAACGACTTCCTGGTCGAACACCTGCGCGGAGCGCCGTACCCGGCGATGCCGACGTACTGTGGCGTCCGAAGCTCTACCTGGAAGTACGTCTTCTACGGAACGGGCGAGGACGAGCTCTACGACTTGACGGCCGATCCCTTCGAGCTCGAGAGCCGCGCCGCGGATCCCGCGTACCGGTCCCAGGTGGTGGCAATGCGTGCCCGGCTGGACACGCTCTGCACGCCGACCCCTCCGGACTTCTCACGGTCATGGTTCTGCATGGTCCAAGCGGCGCCGTGGGGCGGCTCACTGACCGGCAGCGATCTCGCCGACTTCATCTGTGGGGGGCCTGGGGCGGACTCCCTCACCGCTCTGGACGGGAACGACGCGGTGCTGGCAGGCGGGGGGAACGACACAATCGACGGAGGCGCGGGAAACGACGAGCTCCGGGGCGGGCCCGGCCCCGACTCGATCTTCGGCGGCACGGGAGACGACCTGATCCTCGCGCGGGACCTCGTCCCCGACTACGCTGGAATGCGGGCAGGGATCCGACGTCGTCGTTGCCGACCCGGTCGACACGGTCGCGGCCGACTGCGAGCTCCGCCTCGCGCGGCGGCCCTAGAGACCCAGCTCGTCGCTGTAGGCGCGACGATAGATCTTCTCGAGCTCGAGGACTTCGTCGACGTACTGCCTCGTCTCCGGGAACTCGATCTCGCCCCCGGCCGCTTCCCACTCGTCCACGTTCGCCTGGCCCGCGTTGTAGGCGGCGAGGGCGAGGGGCACGTCGTCGTACTTGCGGATCAAGCGCCGGAGGTAGAAGGCCCCGTACCGCACGTTGATCTCCGGGTCCTCGAGGTCGGAGACGACGAACTTGTGCCCGCCCGTGTGCACCGCAATGCCCTTGGCCGTCTCGGGGAGGAGCTGCATGAGCCCGACCGCGCCCGACGAGGACCGCGCCTTCGCGTCGAATTTGCTCTCCCGGTAGATCACGGCCGCGAGGAGCGCGGGATCGAGATCGTAGTTCTTCGCGTGCCCGACGACGATGTGCTCGTACTCGAGCGGGTAGCGCATCCGCGCATACCAGGACGGCTTCGTCTCCTCGACGAAGAAGAACCCGCCCGCAAGCGCACCGAGGGCGACGACGACCGCGAGAGCTCGCGTCATGCCGTAAGCCTCGCCATCACGTCGGCTGCGAAGGCGTCCATGTCCTCCCGAGAGCCGTCGTTCACGTAGGCGAAGTCGGCGCGCCGCAGCTTCTCGTCGTCCGGGATCAGCCGCCCCTCACGCCGGTCGGTGACGAGAACCTTGCGAGCCGCTCGCACGTCCGGGGAAGCAGTCACGGCGACGACCTTGTCGAATCGGGTCTCGCCGCCGACCTCGTAGAGGAGAGGAACCTCTGTAATGGAGACCTCGGGCGGATCGTCCAGCTCGGCCAGCTGCTCGCGCCAGCGCAGGTAGGTGGCGACGACGAGCGGGTGCAGGAGCTCTTCCAGCCACTTCAGCTGCCGCCGGCTCGAGAAGACGATGCGGGCAACGGCACCGCGATCGATCTCCCCGTCCGGCCCGAGTACCTCCTCGCCGAAGCGCTCCACGACGGCCCGCTTTACGTCGGGATCCTGGCGCAGGAGCGTGTGCACGATGTCGTCGCTCGAGACGACCGCGGCCCCCTGACGCTCGAAGGCATGCAGAAGCTCGCTCTTCCCGGCCCCGATTCCTCCCGTGATCGGCCACGGAGACGGGGCGGGAGCTAGGCCTGCTCGTCGTCCTCAGGCTGTTCGGACGACTCGGGCTCGGGCTCATCGCCCGCGTCCTGGTCCTCGAGCGCGACTGCCTCGTCAGCAGCCTCGGCCGGAGCAGAGTCCTCGGGCGCAGCATCCTCGGATGCCGTCTCCTCGGTCAGCGCAGAGTCTTGGGGCTGGGTCGGTTCGGTCGCTTCTTCGAGCGCCGGTGCCTCCTCGGCATTCGCGAGGTCCTCAGCGAAGACTTCCTCCGACAGGCCGAGGGACTCGGCGGATGCGGTCGTCGGGCCGTCGTCGCCGTCCTCGACACGCTTCAGCGAGAGCGAGAGGCGCCGGCGCTCGGCGTCCATCTCGATGATCTTGGCCTTGACGACGTCTCCCTGCGAGACGATCTCGCGCGGATTCTCGACGTGGTGCTGCGCCAGCTCGGAGATGTGCACGAGACCCTCGACGCCCGGCAGAATCTCCACGAAGGCCCCGAACGTGACGACCTTGGTCACCTTCCCTTCGATGACGTCGCCCTGGTCGTGCGTGTCGACGACCTGCTGCCACGGATCCGTCTGGGTCTGCTTGAGCCCCAGGGAGATTCGCTGGCGGTCGCGGTCGATGTCGAGCACCTTGACGCTGACCTCCTGGCCGATCTCGAGGAGCTCGGAAGGATGGTTGACATGGCTCCAGGAGAGCTCGGAGATGTGGATGAGCCCGTCGATGCCATCGAGATCGACGAAGGCGCCGAAGTCGACGATGTTCGAGATCGTGCCGGTGACGACGTCGCCCGGCGAGAGCCGGTCGAGAATCGCCTGGCGCATCTCCTTGCGCTCCTCCTCGATGACGGCGCGGCGGGAGAGAACGACGTTGTTGCGGCTCCGGTTCAGCTCGATCACCTTGGAGCGAAGCGTCTTGCCGAGGAAGTCGTCCAGATCCTGGACTCGACGGATGTCGACGAGCGATGCGGGCAGGAACCCGCGGACGCCGAGG
The DNA here is from genome assembly GCA_963722715.1 of uncultured Actinomycetes bacterium. Lineage (GTDB taxonomy): Bacteria > Actinomycetota > Thermoleophilia > Gaiellales > Gaiellaceae > DASQGA01. Next base: position 102,205 of record CAVROA010000023.1, read on the forward strand.
TCGAGTATGAGGCCGCCCTTGACCACCTCGATCACGGTCCCCTCGACGGGCTCGCCGCTTTCGGCAGCGCGTTCGATCTTCTTCCAGGCCATCTCGAAGCGCGCGCGCTTCTTGGAGAGGATCAGCCGGCCTTCAGTGTCCTCCTTGGTGAGGACGAGCGCGTCGATCTCGTCTCCGAGCTGCACCTCGCTGGACGGGTCGACCGAGCGGCGGATCGAGAGCTCCGAAACCGGAATGACGCCCTCGGACTTGTAGCCGATGTCGACCAGCACCTCGTCCTTGTCCACACGGACGACCGTGCCGCTCACCACCTCACCCTCGTTGATCGTCGGGAAGGTGGAGTCGTAATCGGGGATCAACTCCCCGTCCGGACCGCGCGTCCAGACGCCTTCCTCTTCCAGCCTGGGGTCTGCCTCGGTAGCGGTTTGTTCCTGCACCATCGCGGAAGCGCGCATTATAGCTACAAGAAATGAGACCCCGAGACCTCCTGATCGTGGCTGCGGTGCTCCTTGTCGCGGGGTTCGCGGCGGCGGACGCGCTTCGTGGACTGGGGGGCGGTCCAGCCGCTCCCCCGCCGAGCGCGCCGGCCGGGACGGAGGGGGGCGAAGCGGCCACGACCCCTCCCCCACGGCGCATCCGCGGCTTCACCGTCGGGGAGCTCCCCGGCCGGGTCGTGTTCACCGGGGAAACGTGCGTGATCCAGGAGCTCGACTTGCCGACCGGAACGATCTTCCCTCTCCCCCGCCTCGCAGGCACTTGCAAGCTCTGGTCACCGCGCACCTCCGAGCGACTCGCGTACAGCCTCGCGTCGAGGCGTCGCTCGGTGGTGCCCTTCCGCATCGTCGATCTGAACCACGCCTATCTGGACCTGGGCCAGTTCCAGGCCCGCATCAACTCGCTTATGTGGCAGTCCTGACGGCCAGCGGGTGGCCTGGTGCGACGCGCAGGGGAAAGGCCGGGAGCTCGAGATCGGCGAGGCGACGCCCGTCGAGCTCCCGGGGTGCCCTGCCGGCTACACGGACGTCGGCAACCTGGTCTACGTACAGGGGCGCGAGCTCCGGGTCGGCGGCCGCGTGCTCGTCCGGGCGAGTGGAGGCATCGGCGCGATGTCGTTTGGAGACGACGGATCGGTCGCGCTCGCGGTCGACGGCCGGACGATCCAGGTCTACCGGCGAACGGCGGGACACCTCTCGAGCGCCGCGGAATTCGGCCTGGCCCCACCGCTCCAGGGACGAGTGCCCACCTTTTCGCCCGACAACTGCGGCGCGTTCGTCCGCTCGCCCTACGACGACCGCGTCGAGCGCATCTCGATCATCGACCTCGGCTGCCTGCCCGGCGACGGCGAGCAGAGCTTTCCCGGCCACGCCGCTGCGTGGTCTCCTGACGGCCGGTGGATCGCCGTGGCCGGCCGGGCGGCCATCCTCTTCCATGCGGTCGACGGACGCAGCGACACGATCCGGTTCAGCACCGCCGCCACCGATCTCGCCTGGAAGGGATAAGTGCGAACGTCGACCATCGTCCTGGTCGCCGGTCTCGTCGCGATTGCCGGCTTCGCCCTGGCCGACGCGCTGCGAGGCGAGAACCACGATACGCCGGCGGTGGCGGAGTCCGAATCGACCACCACCCGTCCGGAAGCGCCTGCGTTCGAGGGGACGCTCCCGCCGGACCTGCTCACCGGCCGCCTCGTCTTCACCGACAGGAACTGCGACCTCGGCGTCGCCGAACTCGCCCGTGCCGTGGTCGTCCACGTGCGCGACGTAGAGACGAACTGCGCGCTCTCGGCCCCGGTTCGCTCGCGACGGATCGCGTATGGCTTCGGCCCGCTTGGCCGTGAGACGCTCTCGTATCGCGTCACCGACTTCTCGCGGCCCGAGCAAACCCTGGGCCGACTCCGGGCGCAGCCCGGGTCGATCGTCTGGAGCCGCGACGGTGAACGTGTCGCCTGGTGCAGCCGGGCCGGACGCGGATACGAACTGGAGATCGGCGCGGGAAAGCGACCTCTCGCGTTCTGCCCCGTCACCTACACAACGAAGGGCCGACCCGTCTGGTCCGACGGCCGCCGCCTGCTCGCCGAGTCACGGGCTCTCATCCCGCCCTTGCCCGGTCGGATCTCGGCCGCTTCGATCGGAGTCGATCAATCGATTGCCGTCGTGCTCGACGGCGAGCGCATCGTCGTAATGCAGCAGGGTGTGCGCATAGCGGAGATACGGATTCCGACCCGCGTGCGCAACGTCGTCCCGACGTTTTCCCCCGACAACTGTGGTGCGATCCTTCTGACGCCCCACCGCGGGCAGCCGCCACGCGTCATCGTGCTCGACCTTTGCGGCGGGCATGACCCCGTGCGCCACCTTCCCGGGCTCAGGGCCGTCTGGTCTCCGGACGGACGGTGGCTCGCCGTCGCCGAAGAGCGGACGATCGTCTTCTACCCCCTGGACGAGCGTGGCTTTCCCTTCCGGCTACCCGGCACCGCAAACCAGCTCGTCTGGCAGCGCTAGGTCCACTCCCGCTAGGTCTTCGCCTCGTTCCAGTCGTCCCCGGAGCCGATGTCGACCGCAAGCGGCGGGTCGAGCGGATAGGCACTGCACATCTCCTCGCGGACGAGCTCGCGCACCGCCGGAACCTCGGGCTCGGGAACCTCGAGGAGGAGCTCGTCGTGCACCTGGAGGACGAGCCGCGCCGAGCGGCCCTCCTCCCGGAGCCTGCGGTGGATCGACACCATGGCTGCCTTGATCACGTCCGCGGCCGTCCCCTGCATGACCGAGTTCACCGCCAGCCGCTCTCCCAGGGAGCGAGTCTGGCGATTCGAGGCTTTCAGCTCCGGAACCGGGCGGCGACGGCCGAAGAGCGTCGTCACGTAGCCGTCCTCCTCGGCCTGCTCGATCGTCCGCTGGATGAAGTCCTGGACGAGCGGGAAACGCGCCAGATACGTCTCGATGTACTCGGCCGCCTCCTCGCGCGGGATGTCGAGGTTCTCCGAGAGCCCGAACGCCGAGATGCCGTAGATGATCCCGAAGTTCACCATCTTGGCGACGTTCCGCTCGTCTTTCGTGAGGGTTGCCTGGTCCTTGCCGAGCACCTCGGCGGCCGTGGCCGCATGGATGTCCTCGCCCGCCGCGAAGGCGTCCCGCAGCTTGGGCTCGCCCGAGACGTGCGCGAGGATCCGAAGCTCCACCTGCGAGTAGTCGGCCGAGAGCAAGCCGCGATCCGGACTCGGCCACGAAGGCGCTTCGGATCTCGCGGCCGAGCTCCGTGCGAATCGGGATCGCCTGGAGGTTCGGGTTCGTGGTCGAAAGCCTCCCGGTGGAGGCAACGGCCTGGTTGAAGGTCGTGTGCAGCCGTCCGTCGTCTTCCGAGATGAGGCCCGGCAGCGGGCCCAGGTAGGTGTTCAGGAGCTTCGAGTACTCGCGCCACTCCTCGATCACCTCGACGATCGGGTGGTCTCCCCGGATCGACCGCAGCACGCGCGTGTCGGTCGAGTAGCCGGTCTTCCCCTTGCGCCCGGCCGTCAGCTCGAGCTTCTCGAAGAGGATCCGCGCCACCTGCTGGGTCGAGCCGAGCATGAACTCCTCGTCCGCGAGCTCGTACGCCCTGGCCTCGAGCTCCTCGAGCCGGTCGGCGAGCCGGGCTGTGATCTCGCCCATGCGGTAGGTGTCCACCTTCACGCCCGCGTCCTCCATCGCAGCGAGGACGCCGGTCAGCGGCAGCTCGACCGTCCGGTAGAGGTGGTCGAGACCGCGCTCGGCGATCCGCTGCCGCATCGGGCCCGCGAGCCGTCGCGCGGTGGCTGCATGACGGACCAGGGCCGCGGTCTCCTCCTCCGCCTCGGGCTCGGGCCGAAGCTCGACGCCATACTCGGCGGCCAGGTCGTCGAGGACGTAGCCGGCTCGGCCCGGTTCGATCAGATAGGCCATGAGGAGCGTGTCGTCAACGACGTCCAGCCGAAGGGGCTTGGCGTCGTGCGCAACGAGGGCGGCCTCGCGGAGTTGCGCCCGAAGCTCCGACGACCACGCACCGACGACGACCTCGTCGCCCGGGTCGAGAGCGACGCGGCCGTCCTCGACGGCGATCCCGGCCTCTCCCTCAGGCGCGGCGATCCGGCCCTCCCGCCACGGAACCTGCACGCCCTCGACCCGCATGGGTGCTGCCGGAAGCGCCTCGTCGATCACGTCGACCCGCTGCAGCAGGTTCCTGAACTCGTACTGGCGGAACATCTCCTTCAGCCGCGAGCGGTCGGGCGGGGAGAGCACCAGCTGCGAGGGATCGCAGTCGAGCGGCAGGTCGTGCCGCATCGTGGCGAGCACCTTCGAGTCGAGCGCCTGCTGGGCGTGCTCCTGGAGCGACTTGCGGCGCGCGGGTGAGAGCTCGTCCAGGTGCTCGAGGACGTTCTCGACCGAGCCGTACTGCGCGATCAGCTGGCCTGCGGTCTTGTCGCCGATGCCGGGGACGCCGGGAATGTTGTCCGAGGCGTCGCCCTTCAAGCCGATGAAGTCGGGGACCTGGTCCGGCCTGACCCCGTAGCGGGCTTCGACCCGCTCTGGCGTGTACACGTGCACGTCCGCAACCCCGCGCGGCGTCATCATCAGGCAGACGTTCTCCGAGACGAGCTGGAAGGCGTCCCGGTCGGTCGAGACGACGGTCGTCTTGATGCCGGCCTCGTCGGCGCGGCTCGCGAGCGTCGCGATCACGTCGTCGGCCTCCCAGCCTTCGAACTCGAGGTTCCGGTAGCCGAAGGCCTCGACGATCGGCCTGAAGTGCGGGAACTGCTCTCGCAGGAGGTCCGGCATCGGCCGGCGGTCGACCTTGTAGTCCGCCGACAGCTCGGTCCGGTGCACCGGCCGCGTGTCCCACGCTACGGCCACGCCCTTCGGCTTGTAGTCGGAGAGCAGCTTGAAGAGCATGTTGGTGAATCCGAGGAGCGCGTTGGTCGGGAACCCCTCGGACGTCGCCAGCTCCTCGGGCAGCGCGAAGAACCCCCGGTACGCGAGGTTGTTCCCATCCACCAGGAAGAGATCGGAGTCGCGAGCGGGCGCATCGTCGACCTGAAGCTCGGCGCCGGTCAGCGTCTTTGGCACGAGACGAGTCTACGCGGAGGGACCGCGGCCGCCTCGGCGCCGTCAGGAGGGCATCTTGCGCCCCTGCACGGCCCTTCGACGACCCGGCCTGGGCTGTGGCTCCGGGCTAGGTGCTCGGCTCCGCGTGGATCCGGCCGCCGACTCCGCCAACCGGCCTCCTGCCCGCCCCGAGGCTGCGGCCACGATCTCGGCGAGGATCGAAAGCGCCGTCTCCGCAGGTGTCTCGGCGCCCAGGTCCAGCCCCGCTGGTCCGGCGATGCGGGCGAGCTGTTCCTCGTCGACTCCGGTCTCCTGGAGCCGCTCGCGGCGGCGCGCCTGGGTGCGACGCGAACCGAGCGCGCCGACGTAGAACGCCTCCGAGGCGAGCGCCCCGGCGAGGGCGGGCACGTCGAAGCGCTCCTCGTGCGTGAGGACGACCACCGCCGTGGACGCGTCAGGCGCCAGCTGCTCGATCGCCTCGTCGGGCCACGCCACCAGGAGCTCCCCGGCACTCGGGATCCGCGAGCGGGTGGCGAGCCCTGGTCTCGCATCGACGACGACGGATCGCCAACCGAGGAGTGCGGCTGAGCGGCAGAGAGCCTCAGCCAGGTCGACCGCGCCGAAGATCACGAGTCGCGGAGGCGGACCGAGGGGCTCATAGAACACGCGGCCCTCCGGCCGTTCCTCGACGCCGGGGCGGCCACGCCGGATCAGCTCGTCGGCACCAGCGTCCTCGCCCGAGCGCACGAGCCGCGGCCGGCCGGCGTCTTCGCCCTCGAGCGGAGTCAGCCGAAGCGCGCGCTCGTCGTCCTCCGCTTCGGGCAGCGGGCTCTCGGCGGGAGCCAGCAAAACGTCGATCTCTCCACCGCACGGAAGGCCGATCCCCCAGGCGGTCTCGTCCTCGATCCCGTAGGTGACGACCTCGGCGCGGCCGGAGGCGAAGATCTCACGCGCGCGCTCGGCCAGGTCGGGCTCCACACAGCCTCCCGAGACGGAGCCGGCCAGCTCGCCCCGCTCCGAGACCGCCAGCCGAGCTCCAACCGGGCGCGGCGCCGACCGCCGCGTCGCGACGACCGTCGCAAGCACGACCCGCTCTCCTTGCGCGCGCCAGCGCTCGATGCTCTCGGCGACCTCGTCCACGCGGCCAGCCTAGATGGTTGGTCTATTCGAGCTCGCCGAGGTAGGTCTTGCGGACCTGCTCGTTGTCCTTCAGCTTCGCCGCGTCGTCAGTCAGCGCGATCCGTCCGGTCTCCATCACGTAGCCCCGGTCGGCGGCGTCAAGCGCCATGAGCGCGTTCTGCTCGACCAGCAGGATCGTGGTTCCCTGCTCGTTGATCTCCTTGACGATCTCGAAGATCTTCTCGACGAAGATCGGCGCCAGCCCCATGGACGGCTCGTCCAGCATGAGCAGCTTGGGGCGGGCCATGAGCGCTCGGCCCATCGCGACCATCTGCTGCTCCCCGCCCGAGAGCGTCCCCGCCTTCTGCGACTTGCGTTCGGCGAGGCGCGGGAACAGTGCGTAGACGCGATCCAGGTCCTCCCTGATTCCGGACCGGTCGTTGCGCTGGAAGGCGCCCATCTCCAGGTTCTCGAGCACGCTCATGTGCGGGAAGAGCTTGCGGCCCTCGGGCGACTGCGAGATCCCCATCTGGACAATGGAGTGCGCGGCCGCGTTGGTGATGTCCTTGTCGCGGAAGACGATCTTTCCCTTGCGCGGGTTGTTCAGCCCGTTGATGGACCGGAGCGTCGTCGACTTGCCCGCGCCGTTGGCCCCGATCAGCGTCACGACCTCGCCTTCCATCACCTCGAGCGTGATCCCCTTGATCGCGTGAATGGCGCCGTAGTACGTGTGGATGTCGTCCACCCGGAGCAGCGGAGCGCCCTTGCCGCCGTTCCCACGGCCGGACTCAGGCTGGACGGCTGTCTCGGGTGAGCTCATGCAGTGGCCGCCTTTCCGAGGTAGGCCTCGATGACACGCTCGTCCTTCTGGATCTCCTTGGGTGCTCCCTCGGCGATCTTCTCGCCGTAGTCGAGCACCGTGACGCGGTCCGAGATGCCCATCACGACCTTCATGTCGTGCTCGATCATGAGCACGGTCAGATCGCGCTTCGTCCTGAGCTCCCCGACGAAGGCCGTGAACTCAGCGGTCTCCTGCGGATTCATGCCCGCGGTGGGCTCGTCGAGGAGAAGAAGCTTCGGCTCGGTCGCCAGCGCCCGCGCAACCTCGAGACGGCGCTGGTCACCGTAGGGGAGATTCCGCGACAGGTCCTCGTCGCGGCCCTTGAGAGCGCAGAGAGCCAGGAGCTCGCGCGCGTGCTCTGCCGCTTTTCGCTCTTCGCGCCTGATGCCGGGGGTGCGAAGAACCGAGCGGACGATGCCTCCGTGGAGTCGAGCATGCATGCCCACGAGCACGTTCTCGAGCGACGTCATCTGCTGGAAGAGCCGGATGTTTTGGAAGGTCCGGCCAATGCCGAGCTTCGTAATCGCGTGCGGCGGCTTCCCGGTCACGTCCGTCCCGTCGAAGATGATTTTCCCGCGGGTCGGCTGGTAGACGCCGGTGAGCATGTTGAAAAAGGTCGTCTTCCCCGCGCCGTTCGGCCCGATCAGGCTGACGATGGCGCCGACCGGGATCGTGAAATCCACGTCGTTGACGGCAACGAGCCCGCCAAACTCCTTCCGGACGTCGAGCGGCCTCGAGCAGGTTCGGCGCCGCGGCGCTCATCCGCGGGCCTCGATAAACGGCTCGTCGTGCACTCCCTCTTCCAGCTCGCGCCTCCGGCGCCCCTCGGGTATGAGCCCGATCGGCCGGAAGAGCATCATCAGCACGATGATGAGCCCGTAGATCCCGAACTGGTACTTGGTGACCTCGATGCTTGTCCCCGCGGCATCGTTGAACCGGTCACCGATGACGGCGAGGCCCTCGATGTTCAGCCAGCCGAGAATGAGCCCGCCTGCGATCACGCCCCACACGCTCCCCATGCCGCCGAGGATGACCATGCAGAGCAGGAAGACCGAGATGTTGAAGTAGAACTCGCTCGGAAAGGCACCGCTCTTGAAGCTCGCGTAGTACGCGCCGGCGATCCCGCCGAAGAAGGCCCCGAGAGCGTACGACCAGGTCTTCGTCCGCATCAGCGGGACGCCCATCGCAGCGGCGGCCGTCTCGTCCTCCCGGATCGCGATCCAGGCGCGCCCGAGGCGCGAGTCCCTGAGCCTGACGCTGCAAAAGACCGTGATCAGAAGGAGCGCGAGGATGGTGAAATAGAACAGCTTCTCGCGGTCGAACGACGCCTGGAAGGCGAGCGGCAAGCCGAGCGACCCGTTCAGCCCCTCGCCGAAGCCGGGCGAGTCGATCGGGTTGATCCCGAACGTGCCGTTCGTCAGGTCGAAGCCCTTGATGTTGTCGGCGTTTCGAACGAACTGTGGGATGATCTCGCCGAATCCGAGCGTCACGATCGCCAGGTAGTCGCCCCGAAGGCGGAGCGTCGGGAGCCCGATCAGGATCCCGATGAACGCGGTGAAGATCCCGGCCATGATGAACACGAGCCAAAGCGAGACATGGATGCCGGTCGCATTCCGGTCGATTCCGACCGAGCCGAGGTGAAAGCTCACCTGCTCGAACTGGCCCGAGGCGAACCAGCCCGCCATATACGCGCCAGCGGCGTAGAACGCGACGTAGCCGAGGTCGAGCAGGCCGGCGTAGCCGACGACGATGTTCAGGCCGACGGCCATCATCGTGAAGACGAGAATGATCACCACCGAACTGACCTGCGGGAAGAAGTCTCCGATCACGGCGAGACCACGCAGGCTGTCCACGATGGACGGGTAGAGCACCGCCACGAGGACGACGATCACGAGCGGCAGGAGGGAGCGGACGCGGCGCGGGACGCGTTGCCAGGCCTCGCCGATGCCGCTCGGAGCGGCTCCTACGAGCGCGTTCTTGCCCCTCGCCCGGCCGTCGGGCTGTCCGGCGGGGGTTCCCATCAGGCTCCCTCCGGCGTCCGCTCTCCAAGTAAGCCCTCGGGGCGGAAGACGAGGATGGCGATCAGGATCCCGAAGACGATCGATCGCGTCCAGTCGCTGCCGGGTGTCTCCCAGCTGAGGCCCTCGTTGAACGCCTGGATGAGCCCGATTATGAGGGCGCCGAGCACGGCGCCCGTCAGATTTCCGATTCCCCCGAGCACTGCCGCCGTGAAGGCGATCAGCCCCAGCTCGAACCCAGTGTCGTAGCGCATGTTGAATTGCAGCAGGAAGAGAAGTCCCGCGGCACCCGCGAGCCCGCCCGCGAGAACGAACGTGAACGAGATCGTCCGGTTCACGTTGATGCCCATCATGGCGGCCGCATCGGGGTCCTGGGCAGTCGCCCGCATGGCCTTTCCCTGACGGGTGGACTTGACCAGATAGGTCAGGCCCATGAGCACGGGAATGGTGACCAGGATGATCACAAGCTTGTTCCAAGGAATGGCGACGCCCCCGATCGAGAAGGCAGTGGTGCGCGGGATCAGGTCGGTCGCGGAGCGGAATCCGACGCCGTAGATGGCAAGGCCGACGTTCTGAACGATGAACGACATGCCGACGGCGGTGATGAGCGCAGCCAGGCGCGGAGCCTTCCGCATGCGGCGATACGCGAGGAACTCGATCGTTGCGTTCAGGACGGCCCCGAACAGCATCACGATGAGGAGGGTTGCGGCCAGCCCGCCGACGATCACCATCGCGGCGGACTCCGCCGAGAGATTGAACACCGACAGGATGATCGTGCTCGCAAAGAGCCCGCACAGCGCGAACACGTCGCCATGGGCGAAATTGATGAGCTGGAGGATCCCGTAGACCAGCGTGTAACCGAGCGCGACGAGCCCGTAGACAGCACCGGTGGTGAGGCCGATCACGAAGACGCTGAAGAACTCCGTCGGATCCTTGACGAGGTTCACGACGAGCCAGATGACGATCAGGAGGACGAAGAACAGCCCGATGATCGAAGTAAGGCTCGGCCGCGGCCGGTTCAGGAGAGCCGCGAGGGGCGACGGGGGTTCGCTGCGGGCCTGAACTGAGATCGGCTGATCCTAAACCCAATCGGGGGAGGGCAAAAGCCCTCCCCCGAAAGTGACCTACCTTCGCTTATTCGCCGCGAGCGGCGGCCACGGTCTCTGGCTTCGGCGAGAGCGTGGTCTCCGTCACGAGCTTGTCTTCGGCTCGGTAGATGGTGAATCCGACAACGGCCCCGCCCGCCTGGTCCGGATCGCCGTTCTGGTCCGATCTCGAAGGTGCCGAGCAGGCCGTTCTCGACCTTGGTCGAGAAGATCCCGTCGATCACGCTCTGACGGCTGCCGTCTCCGTTGGCAATCGCGTCGAGGACGATCTGGACGGCCTGCGCGCCGTAGATCGCGTACGGGTCGACCGGCTTTCCTCCGAGCGCCTCCTTCAGCTTGGCGGCGAAGTCCGCCGCCTCGCCCTTGAAGTCGTCGATCGGGACGCCGGCGATGCTCAGGAACGAGCCCTGGGAGTTCTTCACGCCGGCTTCGTCGATCGTCTGCTGGGTGGTGAATCCGTCGGGCATAAGCAGCTTGACGTCGCCGTCGTTCGGCCCGAGCACCGCCACCTTGTCCTTGATCACCTGGGCACCGTTCTCGTCGATCAGGCCACCCAGGAAGAGTGCGTCAGCGCCGCTGGCGCCGATCTTCCGCATAGGGCCTCATAGTTCGACGCCTTCGCATCCCACGCCGAGAAGCCCGCGATCTCGATCCCGAGCGATTCGGCAGCGCCCCTGAAGTTGGTCGCGACGCCGAGACCGTAGGCCTCCTTGTCGTTCAGGATGTAGACGCTCTTGATGCCCTGTGCCTGCGCGAACTCCGCCACCGCCGCACCCTGGTACGCGTCGTGAGCGACAACGCGAGCGTAGTTCCGCGTTCCGGACGGGTAGTACTTGTCCGGTTCGCTGTTCTCGCACCCCGGGACCACCCTCGGTGATGCAGACGTACGTGTTCGCCGGCGAGAGCATCGCGAGCCCGCCGCCCGGCGCCGCGTTCAGGACCGGGATGATGATCTGGGCGCAGCCCGAGTTGAACGTGCCGATGACGGCCACGAGCTTCTCGTTCGCAGCGTAGGCCTGCGCGTTCTGGCTGCACTTGCCCGGATCCCACTTGGCCGCCTGAGCCGTCGCGTCGTCGCACGACTGGAAAGCCACGTTCTGATCGCCGGCCTTCCAACCGCGAGTCTCGAGCTCGAGGCGGACCGCTTCGACGATCTGCAGGGTCTGGGTTCTCGACGAGCCCTGAAGCGGTAGGTCGGTCGCGATCAGGACGTCGGCCTCGCCGTCGCCCTTGTACTCGATGTCGGAGCAGCTGGACGATGGCAGCGCCTCGATGTCACCGGTGCCGCCTCCGCCGCCGCTCGCGGCCGTGTCGCTGCCTCCGCCGCTCGAGCCGCCATCGTCGTCGCCGCCGCAACCTGCGGCGACAAGGGCGAGAGCGCCGATCAGCATGACCAGCAGCGTCAGTAGTGTCTTTCTCTTCACTGATCCTCCTCAGTCGGCCTGGATTTCCGAGCGCTCGCCCCGTGCGGGCGCCTTGACAGCGATGCCTACGGTCAGTCGTCCGGGTTCCGCAGAACTAGTCGCTTTCGTCGGGAAGCGGGCATTATGGCTAGGTCTGGGCCTGCCTTCAAGCCCGCCGAGCCGGATACGATGCTCCAGCCTCGCCGAAGTGGCGGAATTGGGAGACGCGCTGGACTCAAAATCCAGTGGGGCCTGGCCCCGTGCGGGTTCGATCCCCGCCTTCGGCATCCCATCGTCCAACTTCGCTGTCATGAATGAAACCGCGGAACCTCTGAGCACCAAGACGACATTCGAGCGGCGAAGTTAGCCGTCGTGGCGAAACGGGTCGGCATCCTGACAGGTGGGGGCGACTGCCCCGGCCTGAACGCGGTCATCCGGGCGGTCACCCGGCGCTCTCTGCAGCGCGGCGCGGAGGTAGTCGGCATCCGCGAAGGCTGGCGCGGTCTCGTCGAAGGGAAGTTCCAGCCCCTGGACCCGCGTGAGATCTCCGGGATCCTGCCACGGGGCGGAACCATCCTCGGCACCTCGCGAACGAATCCATACAAGCAGGAGGGCGATGTCGATCGGGTGCTCGAGCACTTCCGGGGCGAAGGTCTCGACGCCCTGGTTGCGATCGGCGGCGAGGACACCCTCGGAGTGGCCGCCCGACTGCATGCAGAGCAGGAGTTCCCGGTCGTCGGCGTTCCGAAGACGATCGACAACGACCTCTCCGCCACCGACTACACGTTCGGGTTCGACACGGCCGTCTGGATCGCGACCGAGGCGATCGACAGGCTCCACACCACCGCCGAGGCGCACAACCGCGTCATGGTCGTCGAGGTGATGGGCCGCCACACGGGCTGGATCGCGGTCATGAGCGGCATCGCCGGCGGTGCGGACGTCATCCTCATTCCAGAGCATCCGGTAACGGTCGAGGCCGCGTGCGCCGACATCCAGCGACGGCACGGCCGTGGCAAGGACTTTTCGATCGTGGTCGTCAGCGAGGGGTACGAGCTCACGTACGAGTCGGGCGAGCGGCACGGAATCGTGCAGCAAGCCCCGACCGACCAGTTCGGCCACGTCCGGCTCGGCGGAGTCGGGGACGCGCTCGCACACGAGATCGTGCACCGCACCGGGTACGAGACGCGGGTCACGGTGCTCGGCCACGTGCAACGGGGTGGGTCGCCCACCCCCCGCGACCGAGTCCTCGCGACGAGGTACGGGCTCAAAGCGGCGGACCTGGTCGACGCCGGCGATTTCGGCACGATGGCGGCCCTGCACGGAGACGACATCGTCGCGGTGCCGCTTCAGGATGCGGTCGCCGAGCTGAAGACCGTTCCACCGGCCTGGTACGACGTGGCCAAGGCGTTCTTCGGCTAAGCCCCCTAGCTCGCGGCCGGCGACTGTTCGCCTGCGTGTTTCCCGCCGCGGGAAATCCCCTTCCGATCGCGCCTCGATCGACTGGCCACGCGAGCCGCTAGGCGCCGGGCGCTTGGTACCGGACTTGCTCGGCCTTGCGCAGGGCATCCATCGTCTCGTCGACTGTCAGGAGGACTGTCGTTTCGAGCGAGCTAAGGGCGCCGCCGCCACTAATCGCCAGCGCAACCGCGGCCATGGACACGTTGTCGGGGGCTTCCCACAGGTTGTAGCCGTCGTGTGTGCCGAAGGCGTACCAGAACCCGTGGAGCTTCCCACCGACCGACTCGATGTACGACTGAGCGGCCTGTCGGCGGTCCTCTGGGTTGCCGATCATCCTGGCCCAAGTCTCCGGCGTGTAGCTGAACCTCGATAGATAGAGCGGCATCGTTCCTCCTCTCGTTCGCCAACCTGCGCGAGTTCCCGTTAGCGTCGAAGTATGACCCGATGGGCGTCGAGCCCGGTGTTCGCCCGGATGGGTTCGGTCAGCGCTCTCGGCCGCCGACCAGGTCGGCCAGCGCACGGGCGAAGTCGCGGCCCGTCGCCACGTCGGCGACGAGAATCGCATCGACACCGGCGCGCTCGAGAGCAACGGCTTGCTCCCGCACGAGCGCCCGTGCCTCGGCGATGACGAGCTTCCCGACCGGAACGTCGGGCAGGACGTCGAGCGTCCGCTCGAGCTCCTCTTGCTCGTCCCGGGCATCCGGGCATGAGATGGCAACGATGTCGGGGTCGAGGCGCTCCAGCGCGAGCGCGAGCTCTTCCTCGTCCTGGACGGCGATCGCGCAAGCGAACCCGAGATCGAGGGAACGTTCGTACAGGCTCTCGAGCAGGTCTCCCTCCTCTTCGAGCTCACCAAAAACCAGCACGAGCGCATCCGCCCCGGCCTGGTGTGCGCGCTCGAGCTCGTCGAGCCGATGAATTCGCTGTCGCAGGAGCACCGGGAGGGTGACGGACTCGCGGACGCGGACCACGTCATCGAGAGCAGCGACTGCCACGGCTTCCGCGCCCGCTTCGGCTGCGGCTTTGGCAAGCCCGTCGACGTCGTCCGAGAGGAGCGGCACGACCGAGATGCCGTCACCTTCCGAGATGGCCTGAACGAATCGACTCACGCGCGCCCCTCGCCGGCGTCGGCTCCCGCCGGGCGGCCCCGCACCCCCCGCGACGCCCGAGGCGCGCGCGGGGCTGGAGTTAATACGCGGCAGCTCACGGGAAGGATCTTCAGACGCCGATCGGATGCCACACGGTTTTCAGCTCCAGGAAGGCCGCGGCGTGCCAGGGGGAATATCCGTCACCGTTTCGCACCACGCGCTTCACATTGTCGGCAGCCAGCCGCTCGAGCTCCGTTGAATCCCCCACGACTCCGGCCAGGTCGAGCGCGTTCACGTCCATGTGGCCGGCGAGAACCGGGCAGAGCTCGCTCTTGCGCCCCGTCAGGATGTTCACGGCCCCACCGGGAACGTCTGAGGTCGCGAGCACCTCGGCGAGGGTAATCGCAGCCAGAGGTCGACGCTCCGACGCCAGGACGACGATGCTGTTTCCGCCGACGAGGGCAGGTGCGAGGCGCTCGACGAGCCCGAGGAGGGGCGGCTCTTCAGGCGCGACGATCCCGGCCACACCCGTCGGCTCCGGGATCGTGAAGTTGAAGTACGGGCCGGCCACCGGGTTCGAGGTGCCGAGCACCTGAGCGAGCTTGTCGGCCCAGCCCGCGTACCACACCCACGTGTCGATGGCCGTATCGACCTCTGCCCGGTCGCCGACCAGTTCCTCGAACTGGACGCGGCGGCCCTCCATGATCTCGGCGACGCGGTAGAGAACCTGCCCGCGGTTGTAGGCCGTCATCCCAGCCCACTTCGGGAAACGCCTCCCGCGCGACTCGGACTGCGTCCCGCACGTCCTTCCTCGACCCGAGGGCGACGTTGGCGCCCTCGACCTCGTAGGAACGGCCGGACTCTGACCGCGGGAACGCGCCCCCGATGAAGAGCTTGTAGGTCTTGGCGACCGGAAGCCGGGTCAATCGAACCTCACGTAGGCCTCGAGACCGTGGAGGCCTCCCTCGCGACCGAACCCGGACTCCTTGTAGCCGCCGAACGGCGAGGTTGGGTCGAAGCGGTTGTAGGTATTCGCCCAGACGACGCCGGCCCGCAGCCGCTGGGCCATCGAGAGGATGCGAGACCCCTTCTCGGTCCACACCCCGGCGGCAAGGCCGTAGGGCGTGTTGTTCGCCTTCTCGACCGCTTCGTCGGGCGTCCGAAACGTCAGCACAGACAAGACCGGCCCGAAGATCTCCTCCTGGGCGATGCGGTAGCTCTGCGCCACGTTCGTGAACACCGTCGGCGCGAACCACCAGCCCTTCTCGGGCAGGCGGCACTCGGGCTGGAAGACGTCGGCTCCCTCCTCCTCCCCGCTTCGGACGAGCTCCTGGATTCGCTCGAGCTGGGCCTTCGAGTTGATCGCGCCGACGTCCGTGTTCTTGTCGAGCGGGTCGCCGACGCGGAGGTTCGACATCCGGCGCTTCAGCTTCTGGATCGTCTGATCGTAGATCGACTCCTGCACGAGGAGCCTCGAGCCGGCGCAGCAGACATGGCCCTGGTTGAAGTAGATGCCGTTCACTATTCCCTCGACGGCCTGGTCGAGCGGCGCGTCGTCGAAGATCACATTGGCGGCCTTCCCGCCCAGCTCGAGCGTCAGCTTCTTCTTCGTCCCAGCGACGGCGCGCTGGATCTCCTTGCCCACCTCGGTGGAGCCGGTGAACGCGACCTTGTCGACGTCCGGATGCTTGACCAGCTCAGAACCGGCGCGGCCGTCGCCGGTGACGATGTTGACGACTCCCGGGGGCACCTCGGCCTGACGGAGGACGTCGGCGAAGAGCAGCGCCGTCAACGGCGTCGTCTCGGCGGGCTTCAGGACGACGGTGTTGCCGGCCGCGAGCGCCGGCGCAACCTTCCAGGCCAGCATGAGCATGGGAAAGTTCCACGGGATGATCTGAGCAGCGACTCCGAGGGGCCGCGGCGTCCGATTCGGGAACGCGTACTCGAGCTTGTCGGCCCAACCTGCGTAGTAGAAGAAGTGCGCCGCTGCGAGCGGAAGGTCGACGTCCCGCGACTCGCGGATCGGCTTGCCGCCGTCGAGCGACTCGAGCACCGCGAACTCGCGCGCTCGCTCCTGCAGGATGCGCGCGATCCGGTAGATGACCTTGGCCCGCTCGGCCGCCGGCCAGGACGACCAGCCGTTTTCGAAGGCAGCGCGGGCAGCGACCACCGCGGCATCGACGTCCTCGGCACCGCCGTAGGCGACCTCGGCGAGCTCCTCCTCGCTCGACGGGCTGACGGAGGGGTGAAACTCACCGGAGCGCGGCTCGACGAACTCACCGCCGATGAAGAGGCCGTACCTCTCCTCGAGCTTGACGACGTCCCGCGACTCGGGCGCAGGGGCGTACTCGAACGCGGACGGGACCGGCGAGCGATCCTGCTTCTTGTCGATCTCAGTCAAGCGTGAAGTAGTCCGGGCTCTGGTAGCGCCCGGTCTTCTCCTTCCTGATCTGGAGGAGCAAGTCGTTCAGAAGCGAGGAGGCGCCGAAGCGGAAGAGGTCGGGCGTCAGCCACTCGGGACCGAGGGTCTCGTTCACGACCACGAGGTACTGGACTGCCTGCTTAGCCTGGCGGATGCCGCCCGCCGGCTTGACGCCGATCCGCTTGCCCGTCTCTTCGAAGACGTCGCGGACCGCTTCGAGCATGACGAGCGTGACCGGAAGCGTCGCAGCGGGGTTGATCTTCCCGGTCGACGTCTTCACGAAGTCCGCGCCCCCCGCGATCGCGAGCAGGCTCGCCCTGCGGACGTTGTCGTACGTGCCGAGCTCGCCCGTCTCGAGAATGACCTTCAGGTGTGCGTCCCCGATCGCCTCCTTGACCTGGCGCACCTCGTCGTAGACCTTGGCGTAGTTCCCCGAGAGGAAGGCGCCGCGGTCGATCACCATGTCGATCTCGTGGGCACCCGTCTCCGCTGCCCGGCGCGCATCCTCGACCTTGATGTCCGTGGGCGACTGGCCGGACGGGAAGGCGGTTGCGACGGATGCGACCTTGACGCCGGTGCCCTCGACACGCTCGAGCGCGTGCGGAACGAGGTTCGGGTAGACGCACACGGCCGCGACCGACGGGATCGTCGGATCGACGGGATCGGGCCGGATCGCCTTGGACGCAAGCGCTGCGACCTTGCCGGGCGTATCGGAACCTTCCAGCGTCGTCAGGTCCGTCATCCGGACGGCGAGCTCGAGCGCAAAGAGCTTCGACTCACGTTTGATCGAGCGCTTGGCAAGCGTGGCTGCACGCTCCTCGACCGCGACCTGGTCGACGGAGCCGATCTTCGGCAGCCGAGGCAGGAGCGGGAGCTCGAAACCCTGCGGAAGAGCGGGTGCCTGCGCCACGGTCAAAGTCTAGCCCCGTGAGTCCAGGCCAGCTCTAGCCCGCAACGACGAGCTCGTCCAGGAGCGGAGCGGTATCCAGCGGGTCGTAGCCGATCCGGCTGGCTATCTCTTCGCTGGAGGGACGGGTGCCCTCGAGGAAGAGGACTCGCAGGAAGTCCCCGGTTTCGCTGCGTTCCCACCAGTCGACCCCGATCGAGTCGCGTAGGTAGGCGCGAAGCTGCGCCGCGCGGATCCAGGCCCGGAGATAGTCGGCCGAGTAGAACCCGTCGTCCATGTCCGCGAGGTAGCCGTCCGGGCGATAGCGGAACCCGATCGCCTCCCGGAGGTTCTGGGCGTACGTGTCCGCGTAGGCCGGCGCGTTGTCGAAGTCCGACCAGAGCTCGAGCTCGTAATCGAGCTTGGCGGCGTAGCGCCGGAAGAGGAGCACCTCGAGGAACCGCGCACCTTCGGCATGCTCGGCGGCCTCGTCCGCCTCCAGGTCGAAGTGCTTCGCGTGCCACGCCGGCTCCCGAGTGATCGACTCGACCAGGAACGAGTAGATCTCCGTCAAAGCGTGGTCGCGCGCGAGCCGGCGGAAGGTATACGGCAGGTTGGGGTCGCAGCCCGCGTAGTGCAAGGCATGCCCCGCTTCGTGGAGGAGCGCCTGATAGTCGTGCAGGCCGCCCTGGGCACGGGTGATCAGGTGCACGACCGACGGCGGATCGGACGCGATCACGCAGGCACGTGGGTTCTTCTGGGGCCGGTCGTCGAGGTCGAGCTTGATCCGCGAGTCGGCGGCGAGGTCGAATCCGAGCCGGGTCAGCGTCTCGAGACAGACCGGCACGGCGCGTTCACGCGAGTACAGCTCCGCGAGCGGTGACATGCGGCGGATGTAGGAGACATGCCAGGACATGGGCTCGTCCTCGCGGTCCTCGCCGAGGATGCGGTCGACCCAACGGTCACGGAGAGGCGCGAAAGAGGCGTCCTGCCGGCGGGCGGCGTCGGCGAGCCGCGCCGAGAGCTCCTGGAGGTCGATGCCCTTCATCTCCTCGCTTCGCCGGACCGGATCGGGCTCCCCGGTGATGTCAGCCTCGAGCGCTTCCGCCTTCCGTAGAAGGTCCAGCCGCGGCTCGTTGAACCCGGCGGAGCAGTCGGCGGTGAGCCGCCCCAGCTCGTCCCGGTCCGCGTAGTCGTCGACCAGCGCAAGCTTCGCCTGCGCGGTCCGGAGCGGGACGGTCTCGCCCTTGAACTCCACCCGCGCCGCGAGGACGTCGTTCTCGAGGCGATCCGACTCCTCGGCCAACTCGCGGACGATCAGCCCGCCGCCACAGGTGTCTCGAAGCCGGAAGAGCCGCTCGCGAGCCTCTCCCTCAGGGGCCGTGTCCTCCGCCTCCTTGAGCTCTACGTACTGCGCGCGGGTGAACAGATCCTCGTACCGGGCCACGATTGCCGCCTGTTCGCTCGTCTCCTTCTCGCCAACTCGAACGGCACGAGCCTCCTCGGAGCGCTCGAAGAGGAATTGCGCCAGGCGCTCCTCGAATTGATCAGGCGTCAACGCTGTGTCCTTTCTGAAAATCGACTAGATCCCGAGGCGCTCGAGGAGGTTCTCGTCCCGGCGCCAGCGGGGCCGTACTTTAACGATGAGCTCGAGGAACACCTTCCGCCCCAGAAGACGCTCGATCTCCGGGCGCGCCCGCGAGCCGATAGTCCTGATCATAGAGCCGCCCTTCCCGACCAGGATGCCTTTCTGGGACTCGGTCTCGACGTAGACGACTGCACGGACACGAGCTTCCTCGAGCTCCTCCACCTCGACTCCGACCGAATGCGGAACCTCTTCGCGGGTCGCCTCGAGAGCCTGCTCCCGGATGAGCTCGCCGACCCGCTCCGTAAGCGAGAGATCCGTCACCTCGCCCGGTGGGAAGTAGGCGGGGCCCTCCGGCAGCAGGGCGACGAGCGACTCGCGCAGCGCGTCGACACCCTCGCCGGTTCGCGCGCTGACGGGATGCAGCTCCTGGAAGGGACCAAGCTCCGCGGCCCGCACGATCTGCTCCAGCACCTTGGGAGGCGGGATGCGGTCGATCTTGTTCAGGGCGACGACAACAGGAGCGTCGCCGCCGAACACCCGCTCGGCGATGAAGCGGTCTCCTGACCCGATCGCCTCGTCGGCTGCGAGCACGAACAGGGCGCCGTCCACGTCCTCGAAGGACGAGTCGACGGTTCGTTGCATCCGCTCGGTCAGTGGGTCGCGGGGCCGCTGAAACCCGGGCAGGTCTGCCAGGACGAGCTGAAATCCATCCCCGTTCGCCACGCCGCTGACCCGCCTTCTGGTCGTCTGCGGCTTGTCGGAGGCGATCGCGATCTTCTCGCCGCAAAGTGCGTTCACAAGGGTCGACTTGCCCACGTTCGGCCTGCCGGCGACCGCGACGAATCCGCTTTTCACAGAGAACGAAGGTGTCGGGCAGGAGCTCTCGCGGGCCGGCGGACCAGCATCTCCCCCTCGTGGTCGAAAACGACCCGGTCGACGCCGAATTCGTGCAGCCACTGGCGGCAGCCACCGCAGGGTGAGGCGGTGACGGCGAGGGCCTCGACGTCGCCCGGCCGGATCCCCTCGGCGACCGCGCGGGAGAGTGCCGCGCGCTCGGCACACACCCCGAGCGGATACGACGCGTTCTCGACGTTCACGCCGGTGATCACGCGGCCGTCGCGTGCAAGGACGGCCGCGCCGACGTGGAACTTCGAGTAGGGCGCATAGGCCGCCTTCGCGCTCGCCCGGGCCTCGGCGAGGAGCTCCGCGTCCGTCACTGAACGACCTGGAACAGGATCATCGACACGAGCGTACCGAGCAGGGCGCCGTACAGGACTTCGAGCGACGAGTGGATCCCCGATTCGACCCGCGTCTGCGCCACGAGCAGCGCCAGGACAAAGGTCAGCGAGGAAACGAGCACGCGGTACTCGAACGACTGAGTGATGAACGTGATCGCCATCCACGTGCCGAAAGCGAGCGCCGCATGGCCGGACGGTAGGCCGCCCCGAAGCGGAGTCCCACGGCCGGTGATCGCCTTCGTGATGATCACGAAGAGCATCGTCAGGACGAGGGCGATGATCGTGAGGCGAAGCGGCGCCTCGCGGATCCGCGTCACCAGCCGGTAGCTCGGCTCCCCGAGCTTGTCCTCGAAGACCAGGTAGCCGACCACGAGCGCCGTCACCGAGGAGATGAGGACTGCTCCTGCGGCCATGTCCTTCGCCGCCTTTGCAAGTGGGTCGAATGCCGGCGTCGAAATGTCGAGCGTCGCCTCGATCGCCGTGTTGATCATCTCCGTGATCAGGACGAAGGCGATCACCACGAGGAGCGCAGCCAGCTCGAGCTTCGTGACGCCGTAGAGGAAGGCGAGGATCAGGACCCCGGTCGCCACGGCGAAGTGAATCCGCATGTTGCGCTCGCTCCGGAGCACGTGGATGACGCCCTCGAAGGCGTAGTTGAAGCTCTGGATGATCGAGGGCGTCCGGCGGCCCACTGCGACTATCCCACGAGCTCGAGCTCGCGGCGCTCCATCTCCGGCCCGTGGTCGTACCCGAGCAGATGCAGGAGCCCGTGCACGAGAGGCGCCCGCCACTCCGCACCGACGACCTGCGGGCAGAGGACGACGTCACCGAGCTGGCGCGGCACGTCTTCGGGCAGCGGCTCGCGGGCATCGATCGGGAAGGAGAGGACGTCCGTGGCCTCGTCCACGCCCAGGTGCACTCGCTTCAGCCGGCGCATCTCCTCGGGCGCGGCGAACGTAAGCCCGAGGTCGCCCGATTCGACCCCTTCGGCGGCCAACGCCTGTAGACAGACCTCGACCGCTGCGGCGGTGTCCACGCCGACGCCGCTCCGGTTCGCCACCTCGACCTCGATCACCGGCGGCGGTTGCCGCCGGTCTCCTCGGCGTGCTGCTTGTAAGCCTCGACGATTCGCTGCACGAGCACATGCCGGACAACGTCCTCGTTCCCGAGCTCTACGAACTCGATCCCCTCCACCGACGCGAGGATCTCGCGCACTCGCACGAGACCGGAGGCCTGTTCGCGCGGTAGGTCGATCTGCGTCACATCCCCGGTAACGACCATCTTCGAGCCGAACCCAAGCCGCGTCAGGAACATCTGCATCTGCTCGGGGCTCGTGTTCTGAGCCTCGTCGAGGATGATGAACGAGTCGTTGAGCGTTCGCCCTCGCATGAATGCGAGCGGCGCTACCTCGATCTGCCCCTTCTCCAGGTAGGTGTTGACGCGGTCGGCGTCGAGCATGTCGTAGAGCGCGTCGAATAGGGGCCGGAGATACGGATCGACCTTGGCCATCAGGTCGCCCGGGAGGAAGCCGAGCCTCTCCCCGGCCTCGACGGCGGGCCTGGTCAGGATGATCCTGCTGACCTGGCGCTCGGCCATCGCGTTCACCGCGAGCGCCATCGCGAGATAGGTCTTGCCGGTGCCCGCTGGCCCGATCCCGAAGGCGATCGTGCGGCGGCGGATCGCCTCCACGTAGCGCTTCTGATTCACCGTCTTCGGCGTGATCTTCTTGCCCCGGTGTCGCCAGACCACGTCTTCGAAGACGTCCCGGAGGTCGCGGGACTCGTCGAGCGCGGTCAGGACCGCGTCGACGGTGCCGGCTCCGATCGCATGACCGCCCGACACGAGCTCGGCCAGCTCATCGATCACGAGGCGGGCTTCCCCGACCTTGTCCTTCTCACCCTCGAGCGTCAGCTGGTTTCCGCGCAGGAGAACCGCGAGCCCGAGACGGTTACGCAACGCTCCGAGGATGCCGTCGTCGACGGTTGCGAGCTCGGCGGCGACCTCGTTGGAGACTGAGAGAACTTCCTGCAACGGAGACAGTGTAGAGCCCGTTCCGGCGCGGATTCGACCCGAAAAGGGGTCTGCGACTAGGCGAGCTTCTCGCGGACGAGACGGCTGACGGTCGAGCCGTCGGCCCGGCCGGACACCTGCGGCATCACGTCCGCCATCACACGCCCCAGGTCACGGATCGAGGTGGCGCCCGTCTCGGCGATCGCGTTGTCGACAATCTGCTCGAGCTCATCCTCGTCGATCGGCTCGGGCATGAACTCCTCGATGATCGAGTGCTCCAGCTCCTCCTGGTCTGCCTGCTCGTCCCGCCCCGCCGCACGAAACGCCTCGGCTGCCTCGGCTCGGCGCTTGCGCTCTCGCTGGAGCACCTGCAGCTCCTCGTCGTCGTGGAGGGGGCGCTGGAGCTCCTTTTCCGCCGAGCGGAGCGAAGCCAGGGTGAGCCGAAGCGTCCCCGCCCGCTGGCTGTCCCGCGCCCGCATCGCGTCCTTGAGCTCATCCTCGATCCGGGCGATCAGGCTCATCCGAACCCCACGAGTGTGCCGCCGCCGAGGACGTGCCAGTGCAGATGGAAGATCGTCTGCCCGGCGCCTTCGCCGACGTTCGCGATCACCCGGTAATCCTCGAGCCCGACCTCGCGGGCCGTCTCGGCGACGAAACGGAGCATCCGCGCGGCCTCCTCGTCCGAGAAGGCGTCCACGTCGCGAAGACTCTCCACGTGCCGCTCCGGCAAGACGAGGAGGTGAACCGGCGCCTTCGGATGGATGTCCTTGATGGCGACGAACCCATCCTCCCGGCGGACGTGATCGCCTTCTCTCGCAAGCGTGCAGAAGAGACAATCAGACGACACCGACGATCCCCTCCTCTGCAACGGCCGTTGCGCGTGCGCGGACGAGTGACCCGACCTGCGCGTCGACGAGCCAGGGCGTGTAGTCGTCGGCGTAGCCCCGCCCGGGCCGGTCGACGAGCACGACGTCCTCCTCGCCAAGCCGAGCGTGCCAGCGATGCCGACAGGCCTCGTCCGAGGCGCGACGGAGGCGGAAGCTCCGCTCCTTCTTCACGGCGGGCGGCACCGGGTCGGCCTGCGCGGTCCGGGTGCCTGGCCGCGGGGAGTAAGGAAATACGTGCACCTTCGTGATCCCGGCCGCCGCGACGGTCGCAAGCGTTGCCTCGAAGGCGTTGTCGTCCTCGGCCGGAAAGCCCACCATGACGTCAGTGGTCAGGTTGAAGCCCTCCGCTTTGGCGACGCGGCGGAGGTAGGTCTCGACGTTGTAGCGCCGTCCCATCTCGCGGAGGACGCGGTCGTCCCCCGACTGGAGCGGCACGTGGAGATGCTTGGACACGGCTGGCGTGTCCCGCAAAGCGGCGACCAGCTCGTCGCCGAGGTGGTTGACCTCGATCGACGAGAGCCGGAGCCGGGCGAGACCGGGTATGGCGCCCGCCTCGCGCACAAGCCCGGCGAGCGTGTAGCCGTGCTCGCGGTCGCGATAGCACCCGAGGTTGACGCCCGTGAGAACGACCTCCCGATGTCCCTGCTCGACGCGCTTACGAACCTCGGCCAGGACAGCCTTCGCAGCGCGGCTCCGAGAGGCACCACGCACTTGCGGAATGACGCAGAACCCGCACGAGAAGCTGCAGCCGTCCTGGATCTTGACGAAGGCTCGGACGCGGTCGAGGCCGATCGCAGCGTTCGTGCACCCGAGCACGCCGACGTCCGCGGACACTTTGTCGGCTGTCTCCTCGCTGGGAGCCGAGACGATCCGGACGTTGTCGGGAAGGCCGGCGAGCTCGCTACCCGACAGGTTCGCCGCGCACCCGGTCACGTAGACCCTCCTGGAGCGGCGCGCCGCGCGCCGGACGGCTTGTCGCGACTTTCGCACCGCCTCATGCGTGACACAGCACGTGTTCACGATCGCGACGTCGGTCTCGCCGGTGGACTCTCTGTGTCCGTCCGCCGCGAGCCGCTCACGCAGTGCCTGGGCATCGGTGTGCGACACCTTGCAGCCGAGGAACTCGACGGAGAAGGTCGCCATAGCTGGGCGATCCTAGCCGCGGTCTGGGGCCGTTGACGCGCCCGGGGTCTCCGGGAGAAGGGGGCCCCGTCCTCCCGAGTCGATGCGTCGACGTGCAAGCGCGTACCCGACGACCCCCATCGCGACGAGTACCAGCCCGGCGACCAGCCACGGTGTGGGCGCGAGCCCGCCGCAACTGACTTCCGTTTGCCCCGAGCCGACGAGGAGGCGCTCCGTGCAGGGCGTCTCTCCCCAGTTCAGAAATGCGATTAGAAGGCTGACGGCGCCTGCGCCGGAAATCATTCCCAGCATTTCCGGCCACACACGTCCGAAGCGCGCGGCCAGCCAGACCGCGACCGCCGTGAGCGGCGCGATGAAGAGGCCGATCGAGGCAGCCCCCAGCAAGGAGAAGGCGGCGAGCGCTCCTGCGAGCACCCAGGCCGCGAACACTAGCCATCCCTCTCGACGCATCGGGCCTCCGAACCAAAGTCTACGGAGGGCTGGCGAAACGCCGCCATACTTGACCTGAAATGTGCAGGAACTTCGCAGCAGTGCGAGAGAGGAGGCCTCTGTGGCGGTAAAGCTCTATCGGTGTAAGAACCTCTGGGTGAAGGCCTCAGGACACCCGTGCTGGCGCGTGCAGAAGAGTCTCGACGAGCAAGGCATCGAGTACGAGGTCGTGCCGGGCCCGTGGCCGGGCCGCGGCCAGCGCGGGGAGATCGAGCGGCTGAGCGGGCAGCCCAAGTATCCGATCATCCAGTTCGAGGACGGCTCCGTGTATCGGGAGGAGTCCAAAGACATGGCCAAGACGATCACGGCCGGCAAGCTCTTCGAGAAGCAGGGCGCTCCCTCCTAGTCGCGCTCGAAGCGGTCGGCGGCCCAGCCGCCGCGAACCCTCCTCGCAGCGTGCTTCCATTTCGGAAGCTCAGGGCGCTCGGACTCGAGGTACCCGGAGGTCACGAGTTGTCGGGAGGTCAGCCGCGACCCGACCCGCTCGCAGAGGTCGAGCGCGATGTTCGCAACCGCAAGCCCTGCTTCGGGCAGCTCTTCGGTGAGAACGTCTGCCTGCATGACCCTGATTTCGACACCGTTGGCCGCCGCGTTGCCCTGCGTCGCCTCGACCGCGGCCTCGTCGAAGTCGAGCGCCGTCACCGGGGCGAAACCGAGGCGCGCCGCGGCGATGGAGAGAACACCGGAGCCGCACCCGAGATCCAGCAGGCTCCCCGGCTCCAGCTCGAGGAGATGCTCCAGGCAGATCTGGGTGGTGGGGTGCGAGCCGGTACCGAACGCCCGGCCGGGGTCGATCACGACCGGAATCGCCTTGGTATCGGGCTCTTCCCAGGGCGGACCGATCCAGAGGTCGCCGATGCGGATCGGCCGGTGAAACTGCTTCCATCGCTCTGCCCAGTCGGGCTCGACCTCGGTCACCCGGCCCGGTCCGAAGACCTGCCAGAGGCGCTCCTCTCCACCCGCGGTGGTGTAGGCAGCGAGCTCGAGGCCGCCCTCCATCTCGACCTCCTCGAAGCCCTGCGGGAAGAGGTCGAGCATCACCGCTCGGCCCTCCTCGGCGCGGTCGTTCGACATCCGAATGGAGACGCGTCGGAGCGGCGGGCTGCCGGTCAGCGGAACGCCGCCCGGATCTTGTCGAAGAACCCTGCGTCTTCCTTGTAGGTGTGATCGGTCGTGTGCTGCTCGAACTCCTCGAGCAGCCGTCGCTGCTCGTCCGAGAGGTGGCGTGGCACGGTCACGTTGACGAGAACACGATGGTCCCCTCGCCCCGAGCCCTGGACGACAGGCATCCCCTTACTTCGGAGGACTCTTACTGTCCCGGGCTGGGTGCCTGGCTCGAACTCGATCTTGAGCTCCCCGTCGAGGCCGGGGACGGTGACGGTGGCCCCGAGCGCGGCTTCGCTCATCGTCAGGGTGACACTGGAGATGATGTCGTTGCCGTCCCGAACGAGGCGCTCGTCGGGGCGGACGCGGACGAGGACGTAGACGTCGCCCGCCTGTGTGCCGGGACCCCCGACGTGGCCCTTTCCCGAAAGCCGGATCCGCTGACCATCGTGGATTCCCGGGGGAATCTCGACCTCGAGCGACCGCTCCTCGGTCACCCGCCCTTCGCCGCGGCAGTCACGACAAGGGGTGCGCGTGACGCGTCCGCGGCCGGCGCAGGCCGGGCAGGTCTGCGTTCGGACGAACTGACCGAAGACCGAGTTTGAGACCGCCTGGAGACGTCCTGCACCGCCGCATTGCCGGCAGCTTTCGAGGGCGGTCCCCGGGGCCGCTCCGGACCCCTTGCAGGTCGAGCAGGCCACAGCGGCGGGGAAGGGGATCGTCAGGACCGTTCCCTGCGCAGCCTCCAGGAGCTCGATCTCGACCTCCGCGAGGACGTCGGCGCCACGGCCGGCCCTGGCTCCACCCGAGCGGCCGAAGATGTCTTCGCCGAAGAAGGCCGAGAAGAGATCCGAAAGACTCGAGAAGTCGGTCGGGACGTAGCCGCCGGTCTGGAGGCCGTCGTGCCCGTACCGGTCGTAGAGCTCGCGGGTCTCGGACTTGCTGAGGACTTCGTACGCCTCGGCGGCCTCACGGAACCGCACTTCGGCTTCCGGGTGCTCGGAGACGTCGGGGTGAAGCTCCCGCGCGAGGCTCCGGAACGCCTTCTTGATCTCCCGGTCGCCCGCGCCGCGCGAAACGCCCAGAACCTCGTAGTAATCACGCCTTGCGGTCGCCACGCTCGTAGGTTACTGACGGCCTTCCCGGTCGCTGTGAACCCGCGGCCCCTACTCCTGGTACATCTCCTCGACGAAGCGGGAAAGTTCATGCGCCGCAGACCGGACCGCGTCGATCGCTATGACGTAGTTCATCCGGGTTGGTCCGAGGAGGCTCACGGTCCCGAGGTTCCGGTGCCGGAGCCCGTACGGCGCGCTCACGAGCGAGATGCTCTGGAGCGCAGGATCTGCGAGCTCCGCCCCCATGCGCACGAACGGGCGCTTCGACATGAGGGTCGCACGCATGAGCTCGAGGAGGGCTGCGCGCTGCTCCAAGACCTCGAGCAGCCGCCGGTAGGCATCGAGGTCGTCCGCGCGAAACTCGTCCAGGAGCCCGGCCGCGCCTCCCACGTACAGGGTCTGCTCCCCGGTCTCGACGAGGTCGGTGAACGCGGGCCGGAGCTCTTCGAGGAAGGAGAGCTCGCGCGAGCCCACTTCGGCCTCGTCGAAGCGGCTGCGGAGAAGCCTCGGGCCTAGGTAGAGACCGGCGAGTCGCTCGTTCAAATACTCGCTCGCCCACTCGGCGAGCCCTGGGTCGACCGGGTCCGCGAAGGCGAAGAGCCGCTTGCTGACCCCACCCGTCGACGTGATCACGACCACCATGACGAGCTGGGGCTGGAGCACGAGCACCTCGACGTGGTGCACCTGCGTTGCCTCCAGGGGCGGCGCAGAGACGAGCGCGAGCAGGTGCGTCAGCTGGGAGAGTGCCTCCGTCGTCGCCAGCAGGGCCGAATCGACCTGGCTGCGGGCGTTGGAGAGATCGAGCAAGAGCTCAGCGGGCTTCGGCTCCAGGCGCTCGAGGAGCTGATCGACGTAGAAGCGGTAGCCGATCTCGGTTGGGACGCGCCCCGCCGAGGTGTGCGGATGCATGAGGAGCCCTCGCTCCTCGAGGACGGCGAGCTCGTTCCGAACCGTGGAGGCAGACGCCTCGATGCGCGCGCTCTCCACCAGCTTCTTGGAGCCGACCGGGGCTCCGGTCGACACGTATTCCTCGATGACACGCGCGAGGATCTCCTCCTGGCGGGTCGTAAGGGTCGGGCTCGGGTGGAGCGGCATCGTGGTCTAAAGAGTAGCTATTTCCAGGGATTCTTCCATCAGCTCGACCGTGACGGCGCCTCCGAGGAAGCGCCCGCGACGGGTTAGCGTGAGACCGCCTGGGCGCCGCTCGGCGAGACCGAGGCGCTCGAGCCGCGCAAGGGCTTCTTCGTTCACGGCCCCGGCCACATCCGCAAAGGGCACGGGCTCGTCGAGGCGGAGCCCGAGCATGAGCCGCTCGCGGCGGTGAGTCTCGCCGTCGATCGGCTCGAGCTCTCTCGCCGGCGCCCCGGCGTCCTCGAGCGCACGGAGATAACCACCGAGGCTCGGGGCGTTTCGCCACCGAAGACCTGCGACCGTCGAGACCGCGCCGATGCCGAGCCCCAGGTAGTCCCGCCCGAGCCAGTACCCGAGGTTGTGCCTGGACTGGCGTCCAGGTCGGCAGAAATTGGCCGTCTCGTACCAGCGATATCCGGCCGCGACCAAGCGCTCGACCACCCGCTGGAAGTAGCCCTCCATCGCTTCGCCCTGGCGAACGAGCTCGTCTCCGTATCTGTGCGTGAACCGGGTTCCAGGCTTCGCCTCCAGCTCGTAACAGGAGAGGTGATCGGGCTCCAGAGCGAGGGCCTCGTCCAGGTCGCGCTCGAGGTGGGAGGGCTCCTGGCCGGGGATCCCGTAGATGAGATCCAGGGAGATGTTGTCAATCTGGGCATCACGAAGATGGTAGATCGCTCGGCGGACGTCGTCCGGCCGCGCCCGGCGCTCCAACACCTCCAGGAGCCCCGTCTGGAAGCTCTGCACGCCCAGCGAGACTCGGGTGATCCTGCTTTCCGCGAGCAGCCTCGCGAGCTCGGCGGTGACCGTCTCGGGGTTCGCCTCGATCGTCACCTCGCCCGCGATGGGCAGCGCACCCAACAGCCGCTGAAGCGCCTCCGGCTCGGTGAACGTCGGTGTGCCGCCTCCGAGGAAGATGGTCTCGAGCGGCTCCGAAAGGACGCCGCCCTCCAACGCCAGCTCACCGAGGAGAGCATCGACGTAGCGCGCGTGCTGGTCCGGCCTTCCGACCAGCGTGACGAAGTCGCAGTAGCCGCAGCGATGGGCGCAGAACGGCAGGTGGATGTAGAGATGGCGGACGCCGTCGGCACGTGTCGTCATGAGCGTCGCTCCCCGTTCAGATTCAGCACGGCGAGAAAGGCCTCCTGCGGGATCTCCACCGTTCCGACCTGCTTCATCCGCTTCTTCCCTTTTTTCTGCCGCTCGAGGAGCTTTCGCTTGCGGCTGATGTCGCCGCCGTAGCACTTCGCAAGCACGTCCTTGCGGCGCGCCTTGATCGTCTCGCGCGCGATGATCCGCGAGCCGATCGCCGCCTGAATAGGCACGTCGAACATCTGCCGCGGGATCTCCTGGCGGAGCCGCTCGACGAGCGCGCGGCCCCGGTCATAGGCGAATTCGCGGTGGACGATCAGAGAGAGTGCGTCGACCGGGTCGCCCGCGAGCAGGATGTCGACGCGGACAAGCTCGCCCTCCTGGAACCCGGTGACGTCGTAGTCGAAGCTGGCATAGCCCTTGGTGCGGCTCTTCAGCTGGTCGTAGTAGTCGTAGACGATCTCCGCAAGCGGGAGGTCGTAGGTTAGGAGCACGCGGTTCTCGCTCAGGTACTCCATGTGGTCGAACTGGCCGCGCCGCTCGTTGTTCAGCTCCATCACCGTGCCGACGTACTCCTTCGGGACGATCGTCGTAGCCCGGATGAACGGCTCCTCCACGCGTTCGAACTCCCGCGGAAACTCGGCCGGATTGTGGACCTCGAGCTCCTCGCTGACGTGAGTGATCACGCGGTAGGCGACGTTCGGCGCGGTGACGAGGAGGTCGAGGTCGAACTCGCGCTCGAGACGCTCGCGCACGATCTCCATGTGGAGGAGGCCGAGGAAGCCACACCGGAAGCCGAAGCCAAGGGCCCGGGAGGTCTCGGGCTCGTAGAAAAGCGATGCATCGCTGAGCTTCAGCCTCTCGAGCGCGTCGCGAAGCTCCGGATAATCGTCGGATTCGGTCGGGAAGAGGCCCGCGAAGACGGTCGGCTTCACGTCCTTGTACCCCGGAAGGGCTTTGTCGGCCGGGCGCTCCTCGCTGGTCAGCGTGTCGCCGACCCGAAGCCGGCTCACGTCCTTCAACCCGGTCATGACGTAGCCGACCTCTCCCGCCTCGAGCGAGGCCGTCGGAACCCGGTCCGGCGAGAAGAAGCCGAGCTCCTCCGGCTCGAATCGTGTTCCCTGTGCCATAGCCCGGAGGCGCTCCCGCGGTCGGAACGAGCCGTCCACCATGCGGACGAACGCGACGACGCCTCGGTACTGGTCGTAGGAGGAGTCAAAGACGAGCGCCCGCGCGGGAGCCTCAGGATCGCCGCCCGGAGCGGGGATCCGCTCCACAATCGCGTCGAGAACGGCCTCGACCCCCTCGCCGGTCTTCGCAGAGATCCTCAGCACCCGCTCGGGGTCCTCGCCGACGAGCTCTGCGACCTCGGTCGCGGTGGCGTCCGGATCTGCCTGCGGGAGGTCGATCTTGTTGACGACCGGGACGATCTCGAGGTTGTTCTCGATCGCCAGGTAGGCGTTCGCGAGCGTCTGAGCCTCGATCCCCTGCGCGGCGTCGACGACGAGGAGCGCGCCCTCACACGCCTGGAGCGCACGCGAGACCTCGTACGTGAAGTCCACGTGCCCGGGCGTGTCGATCAGGTTCAGCTGCTGGCCCTTCCACTCGACGCGGACGGCCTGCGCCTTGATCGTGATGCCGCGCTCCCGCTCCAGGTCCATCGTGTCGAGCACCTGGTCGCGCATCTCCCGGGCTGTGAGCGTGTCGGTTACCTCGAGAATGCGGTCGGCCAGGGTCGACTTGCCATGGTCGATGTGGGCCACGATGGAGAAGTTGCGGATGCGGTCGAGACTCATACAGAGGGTCGAGAGCGGCGCAGCAGGGAAAGCAGCGCATCGAGCTCCCGAATACGAAGGATACGGGCCGCACCCAGGAACGCTGCGACCCCAAGCGTGACGCCCAGCCCCACCGACGCGATCTGAGCCCAAAGCGACCGCCCGAGCAGCGAGTCGAAGCCGTACCACGTGCCGTACGCGACCCCGGCCGCCAGGGCCGCTGCGACCGCGGTGCGCAGGTAAGCATCCAACGTCTGACGCCCTTGCAGCCGCCCGAGGCGGCGGCGCAGCAGAACGAGCAGCGCCACGGTGCCGGCGATGTTCACGATCGAGGTCGCCAGCGGGATTCCCCAAATGCCGACGCGAAAGAGCGCGGCGTCGAGAACCACGTTCAGGATCAGGTTCCCGAGCGCAACCGCAGTCGGGATCCAGGCGTTCTGCAGGCTGAAGAACGCACGGTTCAGCATCAGCATCGTCCCGTTGAAGGTCAGGCCGATGACAAAGGCGGCGAGAGCGTGGGCAACGATGGTCGTCTCCTCGTCACCAAAGGCGCCGCGCTCGTAGAGGAGCCGTACGATCGGGACCGACAGGACCGCTGTGATGGCGCTGGCAGGCAGTAGGAGGAAGCCGATCTGGCGGAGGCCGCTCGAGACCGTCTCTCGAAAGCCATCCGTGTCGGCGCGCGCGGCGAGCCGCGAGAGCGCCGGGAAGAGCACCGTCGCAACCGCGACCGCAAAGATCCCCTGCGGCAACATGTAGATCCGGAAAGCGGCGTCGATCGCGCTCGGGGCCAGGAGCGGATCGATATACCGCGCTGCGAAGAACGTGTCGACGAGCAGGTTGAAGTTGATCAGCCCGATGCCAAGTGTCACGGGGACCATGAGCGCGAAGATGCGCTTGACGGCAGGGTCGCGAACGTCGATCGCCATTCGGAGCCGACCGTCGAGGCCGCGGAGCCACGGAATCGGAAACAGGAACTGGATCAGCGTGCCCGCGACAACGCCGCCCGCATAGACGTAGAGCTCGGCCGAGGGGCTGTCCGCTCGGGGCACGCCCACGACTAGGGCGACGATGATCGCCAGGTTCCAGAGCACGGGCGTCAACGCCGGCACCGTGAACTGCTCGTAGCTGTTCAGGATCCCGACGACGACACCCGAAAGCCCGAGCAGGACGACGATCGGGAAGAGCACGCGCGAGAGGCCGACGACGAGATCCTGCTCAGCTCCTTCGTACCCGAACGGCCGCATCACCCAGGGGGCGAGGAGCATGAACAGGGCGGTGACGCCGCCCAGCCCGAGCAGCATGAGCCAGAAGATCGTCGACGCGACTCGCCAGGCCCGGGCCTTGTCGCCCTTCTCCAGCATTTCGCTGAAGATCGGGACGAAGGCCGCCGAGAGCGCCGAGTCGGCGACGAGCGCCCGCACGAGGTTCGGAACCTGGAACGCGACCGTGAACGTGTTGATCGAGCCCTCGACGCCGAAGTAGCGGCGAACGACGATCTCGCGGAAGAGCCCGAAGAAGCGCGAGAGAAGGGTTGCGAGCGAGAAGAGGGCCGTTGACCTGGCAAGCCGGCGGCGGTGCGCCCCTCCCGCGAGGTCGGAGGCCGCAGACCGCTCGGCCGCAGGGTCTTCGGGGCGATCCGCCATCGCCGGGAATCGTAGGGAAGGGGCCGCCCGGAGCCGTCGGCTGTCCGGTTCCACCGGGAGTTGAAGAGGCGTCCCGGAGTCGGGGCCTCGGCCGGAGCTTTGCTAGGATGCGGGCGCCCGCAGGTCGGGCTCTTTTTCTGCCATGCCGAACATCAACCAACAGAAGCACAGGGTCCGTAGCGCCGCGCGGCAGCGGCTGGAGAACCTGCGCTGGCGCTCGACCGTCAAGACGCTGCAGCGGCGACTCGAGGCCGCGGTAGCCGACGGAGACAAGGAGCGCATTGCGAGCGAGCACCGGGAGCTCGTTCGCTGGCTCGACAAGGCCGCTGCCCAGGGCGGCATGCACAAGAACCGGGCCGCCCGCAAGAAGTCTCAAGCCGCCAAGCTCGTCGCCTCGACCTAGCCCGCGCGCGATCGCTGCTTGACAGCACGGGCCCGGGACACCCGCGGCCCACCTCCCGCTTTTAAGCCTAACGAGGGAAGTCGCGCGTGTGGCGCGCGGAGTGTGACGGCTTCGTCACCGGCTGTTTCGGATCCTGCGCGCGGAGCCAGCGAGCTGGCCCAGAGCTCGCCTGCTAGTGGTGTGCTAGCTCCGGTGTCCTCGTGACGCCGACGACTCCGCGAATCAGCTCGAGCTCACCGGCCAGGCGGCTCGCGCCTTTCAGCGCCTCGTCCAGCTCGGCGAGGCGCACGATCGCGTCGTCGAGCTCCGCACGCGTGTAATTCCGGGAGTGATCGAGCGCCTTGCGGACTCGGAACTCGTGCCTGCGGACCTTCTTCGCGATCTCCTTTGTGGCCAGGCCTTCCTCCGCGAAGACCTGGACGGCGCGAACGAGCTCGACCTGGCCCGTCAG
Source organism: uncultured Actinomycetes bacterium (assembly GCA_963722715.1). GTDB lineage: Bacteria > Actinomycetota > Thermoleophilia > Gaiellales > Gaiellaceae > DASQGA01. Next base: position 135,666 of record CAVROA010000023.1, read on the forward strand.
CTTCATCGCGACGACGAACGAGTCGTTGTGCTCCAGCGCGGCCTCGCACGCCTCCAGCGTTGCCTGGAGGTTCCGCGATCCCCAGGCGTCACCTAGCGCCCACCCCGGCGGTTCATGCGCGGAGACGGCGAGCTGCTCGACCTCTCGCCGTGTCACGGGCTCGGTTCCGGCCCACGCGGAGATCTTCTCGAGCTCAGTGGTCAGTGCTGTCGGGTCGTCGCCGACGATCTCGATCAGGGCGCGCACCGCCTCACCATCCAGTTGGAGGTGTAGCCCTTCCAGCTGTGCCCGTACCCAGGCCGGTAGATCTCGCGGCTTCGGGATGTCGTACGTGAGCACCTTCCCGCCCTTCTTCAGCGCATCGGCGAGCGTCGAGGCTTTGGGCGGCTCCTCGGTGACGAGTGCCAAGATCGATCCAGGCGTCGGATCGACGAGATACGCAGCAATCGCCTGGGCGTCCTCGGCTTTCCAGCGCTCGACCCCTTCGACCACGACCAGCCGGTCGGCTTCGGACCCGAAAAGACCCATCGCGTTGCAGGCCTCAACAGCGGCCGCACCGCTCGTGTCGGAGGCATGCAACAGCTCCAGGGTCTCGTTTCCGATCCTGGCGCGGAGCCTGCTCAGCGCCCGCCGCACCTTCGACCCGTCGGTCCCGGTCAGAAGGTAGACAGGGAGAAGCGGCTCGCGGGACATCCGGACGGAGCATAGTCAGCGGTCGGTCCGGACCGAGAAGCTCCGCCCGTCGGATTCGATCACGACCCGTCCGTCCTCGTCCGTGCGATACACATCGAGTCCCGGGTCGCGTGCCAGCGCCGCGAGCGTCGAGGGTGTCGGGTGGCCGTAGTCGTTGCCCGTGCCGACCGAGATCACCGCGATCCGGGGATCCACCAGCTCGAGGAGCTCGGAGAGCCCCGGGTCGGACGATCCGTGATGGGCGACCTTCAGCACCTCGACCGGCGGCGGTCGAAGTGGCAGGGTCACTTCGGACTCGGCGTCGGCCGTCAGCAGGACGTCAAACGAGCCGTAGGTGGCGAGCAGGACGATTGCGTGATGGTGTGGATCCTCACTCTCGACGCCGGGCCCGTCCGGCCAGAGGACACGGAGGCGGAGCCGACCCAGCTGGTACACGAGCCCGACCCGGGCCGGGACGATCCGGACGTGCTCCTGCCGCGCCTCTGCAAGCGCCACCCGCTCGTCGGAGCTGTGCGTCGGCTCGAGCGGATCGAGGACGAACCCGACCTCGAGACGATCGAGGATCTCCGCTGCGCCGCCCACATGATCCCGATGCGGGTGGGTGAGGACGATGGTCGCAAGCCGGGAGACTCCCAGCGCCCGTAGCTGGTTTGCGACCTCCGCCTCGGGAGGGCCCTCGTCCACGAGCACAGCACCCTGCGCCACCTCCAGCAGGATCGAGTCGCCCTGCCCGACGTCGAGAACGGTCACACGAAGGCCGCCCGGCGGTGGCGGTGGAGCATCCTCGCCGGCCGAGCGCCAGGCGAGACCGAGAATCGCCGCCATGGCCGCGAGTGCGAGGGCGCGCCGGCCGCGCGGAGGACGAAGGCGCGTGGCGATAACGATCACGACCAGACCGCCGGCGACGACGGCAACTCCTTCCCCGGAAGACACCTGCGCATGCGGGAGCCCGCCAACGAGACGAGCGCTGAGCGCGAGATAGGCGGCCAGCCAGCCGTTCAGCCACCCGAGCGCAAGAGCCGCCGCCGGGAGAATCGGATCGAGCAGTGTCGCTGCGAACGCGAGTGCCAGGAGGGGTGCGACGACCGGTTCCGCCAGAGCGTTCCCGAGCACGGAATACACGGGAATGGAGCCGAACTCGAGCCAAAGGATCGGCGCCGTCACGACTCCACAGGCGGCGGAGACCGCGAGCGCTGCTGCGAGTCGGCGGGGCAACGGGTAACCCTCCAGACGCCGCTCGACTCGAGGAACGGCGACGAAGATCGCGGAGACGGCCGCGAACGACAACTGAAAGCCCGGCTCGAGCAGGGCGTACGGCGTCGCCGCCATCAGCACAGCTGCTCCCACCAGGAGCGCGTACCAACGGTCGGCGGGCCGGGAAGCGAGCCATGCCAGCGACGCAAGCGATCCTGCGACCCCCGCCCGTACGACTGAGGGCTGCCATCCGACCGCGGCGACGTAGGCGAGCACAGACAGGAGCGCGGCGACCTGCCCCGCCCAGCGAGGAAGGCCGAGGCCCCAGGCGAGCAGAAGCGCCCCCGCGATCACGTACGCGACGTTCTGGCCAGACACTGCCAGCAGGTGGTAGAGACCAGAGGCGCGGAAGTCATCGCGGAGCTCCTGATCGAGTCCCTCGTCCTCTCCCAGCACGACGCCGGCGACGACTGCTCTCCGCTCGCCCCTGAGCCCTGGTGCGAGTGACCGATCGACGCGTCGCCGCAGGGCGTCTGCGAGCCCTCCGATCCCGCCCCGATGGCCGACGATGCGGTAGTCACGCGCGCGAAGGACGACGTGCACACCCTGCCGCCTCAGATAGGCAGCCTCGTCGAATCGTTCTCCCTTTTCTGCGCGACGGGGAAGACGAACACTGGCGACCACCTCGAGCAGCGAGCCCTGCGGCGGCGCGCGGCCGCGCGGGAGCTCGAGGCGCGAAAGCTCGTCTGTCCGCTCGGATCTGAACCTGCGCACCCGGATCGGGACCCGCACGGCGAACGCGCTACGGCGTGCCGGACCGGTCACCTCGACCAGCGCCGCCCCGGCTTCTCCGGCCGCGGGAGCTAGCTCGCTCCGGTCGATCTGGTCGAGTCGAGCGCTTCCCCACCAAAGGCCTGCAAGCAGGAGAGCCGTACCCAGGGCCACCGTACGTCCTGCCCCGAGCCAGATCGAGCCGATCGCCAGGACCGCTGCCGCAAGCGCCAGAGCAAGAGTTGGGGTGCGGACGGCAAGCGATAGGCCGAGACCGGCGCAGAAGCAGCCAACGACGAGGTGCGGCGCGCGCAGCCGAGTCGGGCTCGTCACAGGTCGACGAGCGTCTTCAGCTCCTCGAGCCGGGCCGGTCCGATCCCCGGAACGGCATCGAGCTCCTCGACGGCCTGGAAGGCGCCGTGCTCCGTTCGATAGGCCAGGATCTTCTGAGCGGTCACCGGCCCGACCCCGGGCAGCGTGTCGAGCTGCTCGAGCGTCGCGGAGTTCAGATGGATCTTCCCGCCAACCCCGGTGGAACCCGCGATACCTCCTGCGGCGGCTGTCGTCGGGACCGGGTCGCCACGGGCCGGGACCAGCACCTGCTGTCCGTCCGCAACCGGAGAGGCGAGGTTTACGAGCTCGAGAGCCGCTTTCGGCTTTGCTCCTCCAGCCTGGCGAATCGCATCCGCGGTGCGGCTGCCTTCCCGCAGTCGATAGAGGCCCGGCTTTCGCACCGCGCCGACCACATGGACGAGCAGAATGCGGGCAGGCGCTGTCTCAGCCGCGAGCGTGCCGGCGGGCGCCCGCAACGCTTGCTCGCGAGCTTGATCGTCCTCCCCGCCCAGCGCGAAGCGACCGCCGATGGCGAGGAGCAGGAGGACGGCGAGAGCGTAGGAGGCTGCACGCCGGCGCGAGATCGTCGGCATCTGCACTCGATCGATGCTCGCGTGGAAAGGCGCGCGAGTGGCGCGCCGAACGTGCCAGAACGAACACGAATTCCTTGCCACGTGAACCCGGGTGGCACAAGATCGAGCGCGTGACCAACCAGCTCGTGGGTTTTCTCGGCGTCGCCCTGCTCGTGATCGCGGTCCCGGGACCGGATACCGCATTGACGATCCGGAACACGCTCGCCGGGGGGCGGGGGGCCGGTGTCTTCACTGCGCTCGGAGTTGCAACCGGGCAAGCAGTGTGGACGCTCGCGACGTGCACGGGCCTCGCGGCGCTCCTGCTCGCGTCGGAGCCGGCGTTCCTCGCACTCAAGCTCATCGGCGCGGGCTATCTCGTATTCCTGGGAGCGCAGGCCATGCTCGGGGCCCTGAGCTCAGCCTACGGCCGATCCCGCGCGGTGGCGGCCGCTCCCTCGCGCCGGAGAATTGACCGCCGCGTCGCCCTGCGCCAGGGCATGGTCAGCAACCTCGGGAACCCGAAGATGGCGGTCTTCTTCACCAGTCTCCTGCCTCAGTTCGCGCCAGGCTCCGGCACCTCGTTCTCCGCGCTCCTCCTGCTCGGCCTCGTCTTCTGCTCGCTGACGCTCGCGTGGCTGGCCGCGATACGCGATGGCTGTCGCGAAGGCGGGCGACTATCTGCGCCGGTCCGGAATTGGTCGCGCGATCGAAGGAGTGACCGGCGCCGTTCTCATCGCGCTCGGGTTCCGCGTCGCAACCGAGCGCTGAAATCTCTAGCGCTTCGCGGCCGGGCTGGCCGCGTCGAACTGCTCTTCCTCGGTCGAGCCCTTGAGCGCGAGCGTCGAGCTCGCACCTGCCGAGGCCGCCTCGGAGACGCCGTCGAAGTACCCGGCCCCGACCTCCCGCTGGTGGCGCGTCGCCGTGTAGCCCTCCGACTCGAGCTCGAACTCCCGCTCCTGCAGCCGGACATAAGCCGTCATGCCCTCCTCGGCATAGCCGCGCGCCAGCTCGAACATCGACTCGTTCAGCGCGTGGAAGCCCGCCAGGGTGATGAACTGGAACTTGTAGCCGAGGGCTCCGAGGTCGTCCTGGAAGCTCGCGATCGACTCGTCGTCGAGGGCCCGCTTCCAGTTGAAGGACGGCGAGCAGTTGTAGGCCATGAGCTTGCCGGGGAACTCGGCGTGGACAGCCTCGGCGAAGGTACGAGCCTCCTCGAGATCCGGCGTCGAGGTCTCGAACCAGAGAACGTCCGCATAAGGCGCATACGCGAGTGCGCGAGCGATCACGGGCTCGAGTCCCGGCTGCACGTGGAAGTAGCCCTCGGGAGTCCGCTCGCCGGTCACGAACTCGCGGTCGCGCTCGTCCACGTCGCTCGTCAGGAGCGTGGCGGAAAGCGCGTCCGTTCGTGCCACCAGCACCGTCGGGACGCCCATCACGTCTGCCGCAAGCCGAGCGGCGTTCAACGTCCGCACGAACTGACTCGTGGGAACGAGCACCTTGCCGCCCAGGTGCCCGCACTTCTTTTCGGAGGCGAGCTGGTCCTCGAAGTGCACGCCCGCGGCCCCCGCTTCGATCATCCCCTTCATCAGCTCGAATGCGTTCAACGGCCCGCCGAACCCGGCCTCCGCATCGGCGACGATCGGGGCGAGCCAGTACGTGTCGCTCTTGCCCTCGGCCCACTCGATCTGGTCGGCGCGCCGGAGCGCGTTGTTGAGGCGCCTGACGGTCGCAGGAACGCTGTTGGCGGGATAGAGGCTCTGATCCGGATAGACCTCGCCCGCGAGATTCCCGTCGGCGGCCACCTGCCAGCCGGAGAGGTAGATCGCCTCGAGCCCGGCCTTCACCATCTGGACAGCCTGGCCGCCCGAGATGGCTCCAAGCGCGCGCACGTATCCATCTCCGCTCAGAAGCTCCCAGAGGTGCTTCGCGCCGAGCTCGGCCAGGGTGTGCTCGACCTGGACAGAGCCGCGGAGCCGCACGACGTCTTCCGCTCCGTACGCGCGCTCGATGCCCGCCCAGCGCATGCCCTCCCACGCTCCCTCGAGTGTTCCCACCTGTCCATTGAACTGGCTCATGCCTCTCCCCTAGTTGTTGACGTACGACAGACGGCGCCTCGGGCGCCGTCGGGCCAAGCTCGAGTCGGGCCGCGCCGGCCTAATCTCGCTCGTGATCACGCTCGCACCAATCAGGACAGGTGCACTCCGCCACCTCGGCGGTGCAGAGCGTCATGACCGGCCTCAGGTCGGGCACGACGGGCGCGTCTCTCTCGACGATCTCGTAGCTCGAATGCAGCATCGTCCGAGTCTAGGCCTCGGAGCTCCATTCGCATAATCGTTTGCTTAGATCGAATACATAGATATGATCTATGAGTGCGCCTGGCACAGATCGAAGGCTTCGTCGAAGTCGCACGGAGTCAGAAGCTCGGGCAGGCGGCGGGCGAGCTCTTCATCACCCAGCCGGCGCTGACCGCGCGCATCCAGCGCCTCGAGCAGGAGCTCGGCGTACCACTCTTCGTCCGCACTCCGACCGGCATGCGCCTCACCGATCCCGGGCGGACGTTTCTCCCGTGGGCCGTGCGCGCACTCGACGCGGTCGAGGAGGGTCGCCGGCACGTGGATGAGCTCGCCCGCGGCGGCGCAGGAGAGCTTGCGATCGGAGCAGCGCCGGCTGTCGGCACTTACGTCCTCCCCGCGCTCCTGAAGAGCTTCTCCGACGACCTGCCGAATGTGAGCCTCGTCGTCCGCACCGGCCACTCGGAGGAAATCCTCGACATGGTCTTACGAGGCGAGGTCGAGGTCGGCCTCGTACGTGCGCTTCTCCATCCGCAGATCCAAAGCGTTCCGTTCTACGAGGAGACGCTCGTCCTGGTCACCGACCCGTCGCATCCGTTCGCTGCGCGCAAGGGCATATCGATCGCCGAGATCGCGGAGGTGCAGCTCATCCTCTTCGACCGCACCTCGAGCTATCACGGGCTCACGAGCGCGTTCTTCCGCGAGGCCGGAGTGACGCCGCGCGGCGTCATGGAGCTCGACAACATCGACGCGGCGAAGAAGATGGTGCAACAGGGGCTCGGCGTCGCCCTTCTCCCTCAGACCGCGGTCGCGGGGGAGCTCGCGGACGGCAGCCTCGTGGCCGTTCGGCTCGCTGACGTCGAGCCTGCCCACCGCCAGATCGTGGCTGTGCGGCGAAAGGACGACGGCGCACCGACGGGGCTGGTGGCCGCCTTCATGGAGAAGCTTTCGAGGGCCGAGGTCGGTCGCTCTCGCGGCCGCAGGCCGAGCCGCCGCTAGCCGACGACGAGGTTCACGAGCTTGCCGGGCACGACGATCCGCTTGCGGATCTCCTTGCCGTCCAGGTGAGCGCGAACCCTGGGCAGCTCGGTCGCACGCGCGACAAGCTCGTCCTCCGAGAGGCCGGCGGGAACCTCGACCTTGTCGCGCACCTTGCCGTTCACCTGCACGACGAGCGTGAACGTGTCGCGTTCGAGCATCGCCGGATCCGGCTCCGGCCAGGTCTCCTCCCAGAGCCGTTCGTGTCCCAGCCGCTCCCAGAGCTCTTCCGCGACGTGCGGCGCATACGGCTGGACGAGCGAGACGATGGTCTCGGTGGCGAACCGAACGGCGGCGGCCTGCTCCGGATCGTCCTTCGCGTGGTGGGCCTGGTTCAGAAGCTCCATCAGCGCGGCCACGGGCGTGTTGAACTGGAAGCGCCGCTCGATGTCGTCGGTGACCTTCTCGATGGTTGCGTGCGTGCTGCGAACCAGCGGGCCGTCGCCGGGCGGGCCGGTGTCGCCACGCTCGGCTACCTCGTGCGCCAGTCTCCAGAGCCGTGCCAGGAAGCGGGACGTGCCCTCGATGCCGGTGTCTTGCCACTCCTTGTCCTCGTCGGCAGGCGCCATGAACAGGATGTAGAGCCGCGTCGCGTCGGCGCCGTAGCGCGAGATCATCTCGTCGGGAGGAACCACATTCCCCTTCGACTTGGCCATCTTGGCGCCGTGGCGGTAGATCATCCCCTGGTTGAACAGGCGCGCGAAGGGCTCCCGAAAGTCGACCAGACCCATCTCCTGCATGACCTTCGTGAAGAAGCGCGCGTAGAGGAGGTGGAGGATCGCGTGCTCGATCCCGCCGATGTACTGGTTGACCGGCAGCCAGTAGTTGGCGATCTCGGTCGAGAATGGGGCCTCGTCGTTGTCCGGGTCCGTGTAGCGGAGGAAGTACCAGGAGGAGTCGACGAAGGTGTCCATCGTGTCGGTCTCGCGCCGCGCCGGGCCACCGCAGGTCGGGCAGGTCGTTCGAACCCAGTCCTCTGCGGCCGCAAGCGGAGAGCGCCCCTTCGGGAGGTAGTCGTCGACCTCCGGTAGGAGCACCGGCAGATCCTCGTCGGGGACCGGGACAATGCCGCAGTCGTTCTCGCAGTAGACGACCGGAATAGGTGCACCCCAGTAGCGCTGGCGAGAAAGGAGCCAGTCACGGAGCCGGTAGCCGACCGCGGGGCGGCCCAGGTGGTTGGCCTCGAGCCACTCGATGATCGCCTTCTTCGCTTCCGGGCTCGTCATGCCGGTGAAGGGGCCCGAGTCGACGAGCCGCTCGCCTTCGGTGTGCTCGACGAAGGCGCCCTCCTCCGCCGGCTCGCCCTCCGCCGGGGCGACCACCGTGCGAATCGGCAGTCCGAACTTCTGCGCGAACGCGTAGTCGCGCTCGTCGTGGGCCGGGACAGCCATGATCGCTCCCGTCCCGTAGTCCATGAGGACGTAGTCCGCGACCCACACCGGAATCTGCTCGCCGTTCACCGGGTTTGTCACGTAGCGGCCGGTGAAGACGCCCGTCTTCTCGCGGTCCGGGTCGGCCCGCTCGACCGCCGAGCGAGCGGCTGTGTGACGCACGTAGTCCAAGACGGCCTCCTCGTGCTCGGTGCCCTCGACGAGCCGGGGCACGAGCGGGTGCTCGGGTGCGAGCACGAAGAACGTGGCTCCGAAGAGCGTGTCCGGCCGCGTCGTGAAGACCGGCAAGTCGATGTCGAGCTCCTCGATCCGGAAGATCGCCTCGGCGCCCTCGGAGCGGCCGATCCAGTTTCGCTGCATCGTCAGGACGCGCTCGGGCCAGGACTCGAGCAGATCCATCTCGTCGAGCAGGGCGTCCGCATATGCCGTGATGCGGAAGAACCACTGCTCGAGGCTCTTCGCCTCAACCTCCGCCCCACACCGCTCGCAGCGGCCGTCGATCACCTGCTCGTTCGCGAGCACGGTCTGGTCGTTCGGGCACCACTTGACGAGCGCTTCCTTGCGGTACGCGAGCTCGCGCTCCAGGAAGCGCAGGAAGAGCCACTGTGTCCAGCGGTAGTAGCGCGGGTCGGCGGTCGAGACTTCGCGCGGCCAGTCCACCGCCCACCCCATGCGCTTCATCTGCTCGCGGATCGCTGCGATGTTCCGCTCGGTGATCAGTCGCGGGTGCCCGCCCTCACGGATCGCTGCGTTCTCGGCGGGCAGGCCGAAGGCGTCGTAGCCCATCGGCCGCAGCACGTTGAACCCGCGGCGGCGACGCACGTGCGTGACCACGTCGCCGAGCGTGTAGTTCAGGACGTGGCCCATGTGCAGCTCGCCCGAGGGGTAGGGCAGCATCTCGAGGACGTATGACTTGTCCGCGTCCTCGGGCTTGATCGGCAGGGTCGGATTCGGGACCAGGAACGCCTGCTCCCGCTCCCAGACCGCCTGCCATTTCCGCTCGACCTGCTCCGGCTCGTACCGCTCCATCGCGCTCCTAGAAAAGCTCCTGGAACAAAAAAGCCTCTCGTGCGAGAGGCCAGGGGAACACGGGCGGGCGCTGTCGCCCGCTAGTCCCCCGTTGGATTGCTAAGTCCACGAATCACCGGTTCAACTTTACCGGATCGGCTCTCACGGCTCGCGCGCGGGGCCGGGGAAGCCATGACCAGGCGGCTGCTCCTGTTCGAGCTCCTGCTCCTCTTCGACCTTCGGGCCCGGGATGCCCGGGTCCTGCGGCAGATCGGGGTCGGTCGGCTCGTCCTCCCCCGGAGGTCGTGTCTGCTTCTCGGGAGCCTCGGCCATGCGAGCCATCTACCCACGTGCCGGCTGGGCGGAACCCTCGCTGCAAGCGCTTGACCGGGCAGCGGCGAGCCTCCTAGGCTGGCGCCGAGCGACGTCGACAAATCCACGCGAGTCGGGAGGAGTAATGACGGCGTACCCCCGCCTGTTCTCCGAGTGGCAGATCGGCCAGACGACGATCAAGAACCGGGTCGTCTTTCCACCGACCTGTCCCAGTTGGGTTTCGGACCCCTGGAACGGCCTGTTCACGGACATGGCGACCGCCTACTACGCCGAGCGTGCCAAAGGCGGCGTCGGCCTCATCATCATCGGGGCCACGCACGTCCACCCGAGCTCGATCATGGCGCCGCTGCTCATGCCGCAGCTCTTCGACGATCGACAGATCGAGCCGCTCTCCAAGATCGCCGACGTCTGCCACGAGCACGGCTGCAAGCTCGCGATCCAGCTCTGGCACTCCGGGGTCCGCGGCTTCCCCACGTTCAAGCAAGAGCCGTCCTTCGACCCTGACGCGACGTGGTACACCGTCTCCCCCAGCCAGGTCCCGCTCGGCGAGTTCCCTGCCGGATCGATCCCGAAGGAGCTGGACGAGGAAGAGATCGAGGAGATCCTCGCCGCCTACGGAAGCGCAGCGGCCCGGGCCGAAGCGGCAGGCCTGGACGGCGTCGAGTTCCACCTGAGCCACGGATACTTGCCGTGGCAGTTCCTCTCCCCCCTCTACAACAAGCGCACCGATCGGTGGGGCGGCTCGTACGAGAATCGGCTGCGCTTCCCCGTCGAGGCGCTGAAGCGCATGCGGGAGGCCGTTTCAGAGGATGTCTTCGTCGGCTACCGGATCAACTCAACGTCGTTCTGGCCCGGCGATCTCGAGCTCGAAGACGTGAAGCAGATCGTCCAGGACCTCGAGCAACAGACCCAGGTCGACTACGTCAACGTGTCCGCTGGCGTCCACCACGCGTTCATCCACACGCCGATGGAATTCGAGGCGGGCTGGGAACGCGGGTATGCCCGCGGGATCAAGGACGTCTCGTCGAAGCCCGTCCTGCTGGTTGGGAGGATCACGACGCCCGACGTGGCCGAGATGCTGCTCGAGAGCGGAGACGCGGACGCCATTTGCCTGGCGCGACAGCTCTTTGCCGACGCCGACTGGGCCCGCAAGGCGGAGGAAGGGCGCGAGGAGGACATCCGGAGGTGCGTCGCGGCCAACTTCTGCTGGAAGAGCGTCAGTCGCGGCGCCCGCGTGCAATGTGTCTACAACCCGGAGATCGGGCGGGAAGCGACCTGGGGGAGCGGAACGCTGACGCCCGTATCGACGCCGAAGAAGGTCCTCGTGATCGGAGGCGGGCCGGCGGGGCTCGAGTTCGCACGCGTGAGCGCGGCGCGGGGCCACGACGTCGTCGTGCTCGAACAGGAGGCTGAGCTGGGCGGGCACGTGCGCCTCCAGTCGCTCCTTCCGAGCCGGGACGAGTTCGGCCGGATCGCCACCTGGCTCGAGGCGCAGGCCCGGAAGAACGGTGCAGAGATCCGGACGTCCTCGCCGGTCACGGCCGAGAACCTGGAAGACGTCCTCGCTGCGGAAGCGCCGGATCACGTGGTCGTGGCGACGGGCTCGAAGTATCGAACCGACGGCTTTCAAGGCTGGACGGCGGACCCGCTGCCCGGCCACGAGAGCGGCAGGTGCATCAGCTGGGAAGACGTGGTCACGGGCAAGGAGCACCCCTCCGGGCACGTCGTCGTCCTCGACGACGACTGCGGCGTGATCGCCCCGCTCTGCGCGGTCGGCCTGGCGGAGAACGGCACCGAGTCGGTGAAGATCGTCACGCGCTGGCCGATGATCGGTCTCGACACGATCCTCGACGTCTACCTCGACTGGATCCTGCCCAAGGTCTACAAGGCCGGGGTCGAGATGGTCACCAGCCACTTCGTCAAGTCGATCGACGGCGGCCAGCTGACGCTCTACAACGTGCACGACGAGGAGACGGAGCTCGTTCTCGACGCCGACTGGCTCATCATGGTGACGGCGAGAACGTCAGAGAACCACCTCTATTCCCTGGTCAAGGACCGGGGCCTGAGCGTCGAGATGGTCGGCGACGCGACCGCTCCCCGAGGCACGTACGAGGCCGTCTACGAAGGTCACCGCCAGGCGAGAAAGGTTTGATGCGCCTCGCCAGTGTGGTTTCAGGCGGCGAGCGGCTGGCTGCGGTCATCGAGGGCGACCGCGCGTTCGTCACGGACGTCCCCGGGCTTGATGCCGCGATTGCGGGATCCATCGACCTCATGAGTGCACGAGGAGACTGGCGCCCGCTGGCCGACGTGGAGCTCGACGCGCCGCTCCGCCCGCCGGTCGTCTTCTGCGCCGGCCAGAACTACCGCGATCATCTGGCCGAGAAGGCTCCGGTCGAGGTCGACGAGCCGGAGTTCTTCCTCAAGGCCGGCCAGACGATCGCCGCGCCTGACGAACCAGTCCTGATCGAACGGGACGTGACCGAGAAGCTCGATTACGAGACCGAGCTCGGGGTCGTGATCGGCCGGCAAGGCAGGCGCGTGGATCCCGGCCACGCGCTCGAGCACGTGTTCGGCTACGTCGTGCTGAACGATCTGACTGCCCGCGACCGGCAGGTGAAGATCTCCGCGGACGGTCACACGACCTTGTCGCTGGGGACGAGCAAGAACTTCGACGGCTCAACCCGCCTCGCCTCCTGGGTCACGACGGCGGACGAGGTCGGGGACCCCAGGAACCTCGCGCTGACCACGCGGGTGAGCGGGGGGCTCCGGCAATCCAACACGACCGCGAACATGCTCTTCGACGTCGCTTCGCTGATCTCTTTCGTCTCGCGACTTCTGACGTTGCATCCAGGCGCGGTGCTCGCAACGGGGACTCCGGGAGGAACCGGCTGGGGACAGGACCCCGACCTGGGCGGAACGGGAGTGACGCCCGAAGGCTGCGAGCCGGGCCGCTACCTACAGGCGGGCGACAAGGTGGAGAGCGAAGTCGAGCGCGTGGGCAGGCTGACATTCGGGGTCGAGGAGTAGGAACATCGCCGCGCCGGACTGTGCCCGGTGCGGCCTAGCGACCGGAGCTCCAAACGGAGTGCGGGCCCTCGCGCGACGCCAGCAAAGACCGCGAGGCCGTCCTTTGACCGCCTGCTCGGGGCGCAAGGCGCCGCGCTCGCCGTGGCTTCCGGATCGGCCGCGAATGGTCTAGCCTCGGTTATGGAGACGATCTGCGCGAACTGTGGTAGTAGAAGCGAGGGCGAGTTCCGCTTCTGCCCCTACTGCGCGGCGCCGCTCGTGTCTGCGGCGCCCACGCGCGAGCAGCGGAAGACGGTGACGGTGCTGTTCTGCGACGTAACCGGCTCGACCGCACTGGGCGAGTCGATGGATCCGGAGGCACTGCGGGCGCTGCTGGCGCGGTACTTCGAGCGGATGAAGGGGATCGTCGAATCACACGGCGGCACCGTGGAGAAGTTCATCGGCGATGCGGTGATGGCGGTTTTCGGCGTACCTGTGCTGCACGAAGACGATGGCATCCGCGCTTGCCGCGCGGCGGTCGAGATGCGCGACGCTTTTCTCGACCTGGGGATGAACGGTCGGATCGGCCTCACCACCGGCGAGGTCGTCACCGGCACCGCCGAGCGACTCGCCACCGGCGACGCGGTCAACGTTGCCGCCCGCCTGGAACAGGCCGCCGCGCCTGGCGAAGTGCTGATAGGCGCCGCGACGCTTGCGTTGGCGCGCGGCGCGGTTGCTGTGGAGCCGGTGGAGCCGCTGAAGCTGAAGGGGAAGGCGGAGCCGGTTCCGGCGTTCAGACTGATCTCGGCGCACGGCGAGTCCGCCCGGCGCTTCGCGACGGCGTTGGTCGGCCGCGAGAACGAGCTGAATCGGCTCCGAGAAGCCTTCGCACAGTCGGTGCTGGACCGCTCCTGCCAGCTCTTCACCGTGCTCGGCGCGGCGGGTGTGGGGAAGTCGCGGCTGGCGGCGGAGTTCCTCGCAAGCATCGAGGCACGGATCGTGCGGGGCCGCTGCCTGTCTTACGGCGAAGGGATCACCTACTGGCCAGTGGTCGAGATCGTCAAGCAGCTCAATACGCTGCCGGAAGGCGATGCGGCTGTGCCTCTTCGGTCGCTGCTCGGCGAGACGGACTCAGCGACGTCGGCCGACGAGATCGCCTGGGGCTTCCGCAAGCTGCTCGAGCAGGAGGCACAGAAGGGTCCACTCGTCTGCGTGCTCGATGACCTGCACTGGTCCGAGCAGACGCTGCTCGATCTGGTCGAGTACGTTGGCGCCCTCTCCCGCGACGGGCCCATCCTCATGCTCTGCATCGCACGCCCCGAGCTACTCGAGAAGCGGCCTGCCTGGGGCGGCGGTGAGTGGAACTCGACCACCGTGCTGCTCGAGCCGCTAGACGGCGATGAAACCGAACGGCTGCTGGACGAGCTCGGCGGCGTGGAGCCCGGTCTGCGTGAGCGGATCGCCGCCGCCGCCGAGGGAAACCCGCTCTTCCTGGAAGAGATGCTCGCGCTCGTACGGGCGTCGGGCGATGGCGAGATCAGCGTACCGCCGACGATCCAGGCGCTTCTAGCAGCCCGTCTCGACCAACTCAACCCGGCCGAGCGGGCGGTGCTCGAGCGTGGCGCGGTCGAGGGCCGCGTCTTCCACCAGAGCGCCGTGCAGGCGCTCGGAGACGGCGAACCGCAGACGCCACAGCTGGTCGCCCTCGTGCGCAAGCAGATCATCCGTCCCGATACGCAGCAGTTCGCGGGGGACGAGGCGTACCGCTTCCGCCATGAGCTGATCCGCGACGCCGCCTACGACGCCCTGCCCAAAGCTATGCGCGCCGACCTGCACGAGCGCTTCGCCGACTGGCTCGAAGAACGAGCACCGGATCTGGTCGAGCGGGACGAGATCCTCGGCCACCACCTCGAACGGGCCGCCCGCTACAAGGCGGAACTCGGGCTGCCAGACGCTGTCCTTGCGGAGCGTGCAGGGCAGCGGCTCGCCACGGCCGGCCGACGCGCCCTCGGGCGTAGCGATGACCGCGCTGCGGCATCGTTGCTCGAGCGTTCGCTCACGCTCACCCGCCCGCTTCGGCTCGACGTCCATCTCGAGGTCGACCTCGCCGAGGCCATCAGAGCCGAGCCCCAGGAGGCTGCCGCGATCGCCGAGCGCGCGGCCGAGCGGGCGGCGGCTGCCGGCGACGCTGCAGGCGAAGCGCTCGCCCGAGCCGTGCGCGCTCGGCACCGCTTCGAGGTCGCTGCGGAGGCAATCGACGCCGTCGACGTGCTGGCGCGTGCCGCTCTCCCGCTGCTCGAGCAGGCTGGCGACCACGCAGGCCTCGTTCACGTCTGGAACTCGATCAGCGAGGTCGCGAACCACCGCGGTCATTGGAAAGAGAGAGGCAAAAGCCTGGAGCAGGCGGTTAACCATGCGCGGCTCGCGGCTCGGCAACTGAAGAGCCCGCACGGCGGGGCGGCGGGCGGGCTCAGTCCGGAGCCTCTTCAGGAGCTGCTGCGCAAGCTGGGCAGCGCATACCTGCTGGGTCCTGAACCTGCGGACGAGCTGCTGTCAGAGTTCGACCGGCGCCTGCCGGGAGGCTCCGATCCTGGTCGTCTGCTCAACCGCGCTCGGCTGCTGGCGATGCTCGACCGCCACGCCGACGCGTGGCCACTCGCGCTCGACGCGAGCGATCGTCTTCGCGAGCTTAGCGGCGACTACGGCAGCGAGTACTGCCTTGCCGAGATTGCGACCCTCGCCGGCGACCACGAGACCGCAGTCCGGTACTCACGCATCTACTGCAAGTGGCTCGAGAAGCACCACCAGCGCAATAACCTCTCGACCTGGGCGCCGACGCTCGGCCGCTCCCTGTGCGCGCTCGGTCGCTACGAGGAGGCTGAACCGCTCGCCCAGCGGGGCCGCTCGCTCGGGGACCAACAGGATGCGACGACGCAGGCTCTCTGGCGGCAGGTGCAGGCGCTCGTTCTTGCCCGTCGCGGGCAACATGCAGAAGCCGAATCGCTCGCTCGCGAGGCGGTCGCGATCATCGAGCGCACCGACGGGCTAAACCTCCAGGGTGACGCGCTCTGCGATCTCGCCGAGGTTCTCACCGCCGGCGGCCGCGGCGACGAGGCCGCCGGCGCACTCACGCAAGCGCTCGAGCGCTACGAGCGCAAGCGCAACCTCGCCACGGAGCGCAGGGTGCGAGAGCGGCTCGCCGAGTTGCAGCCGGCATAGCAGCGCGTTGTGCAGGCGGTAAGTAGTTCCCACCTTCGCTGCCACCCACCCTCCAAGAGCCACTAAATCGCTACTCCGGGGTGGCGCCACGATGGCTAGCTAACTGCGATCTCTCGGGAATGGAGCCAGCCGGGCTCGAACCGGCGACCTTCTGGCTGCCAGCCAGACGCTCTCCCAACTGAGCTATGGCCCCGCGACCGTCAACTTTAGCGGACTTCCCGTTTGGCATCGGCTTCTCCGGGGCACACGGAGGTCGTGGAGAGCGAGCATCTCGGCTCGAACGAGCGACGCCAGGTGCGTCAGGCCGTGCCGTCGATCATGTTCATCGGCGGCCTGCTCCTCCTCGCTGCGATCGTGACCGCAGTGATCATCGTGATCTGGTCTGCCGGCGGGTTCGGCGGCGAGGGAACCGAGGGCCTCGGCCCCTCCCTCTAACCACTGATTAACGGGCTGCCGCGACTTCGACCGACGGCACGTCGCCCCACAGCTCTTCGAGCCGGTAGTACTCGCGTGCCTCCGGTGTGAAGATGTGCACGACCACGTCGAGGTAGTCGGCGAGGATCCACTTGCCCTCCTGGACACCGGCCGTTTGCCGCGGGCTCACCTGCTCATCCTTCTTGAGGCGGCCGTGGATCTCGTCGTAGATCGCCTTCGCCTGGCGCGGGTTCTGACCCGTGCAGATGACGAAGTAGTCGGTGTAGGCACAGACCGGCCGCATATCGAGGATCGCGACGTCCCTCGCCAGCTTCTCCTGGGCGAGGTCTGCGATGCGTATGGCTTGCTCGAGCGGCGTCAGCGGTTCAGAAGCTCCCTGGATTCGACCATCTCAGAGTAGCGTTCCCGGAGGCCGATGGCGAGAGCGGCCATATCCTCGTCCGTCCCCGAATTCTATCCCGTGTCCTTGCAGAGACCAGCTCCGATCGGGATCCTTCGCGCCTCTGCCGGCGTGAGGAAACGGCCGTCGACGAGTGCCACGCATCTGAGCAGGCCGTCCTCTGGCCCACCGTGCGGGATGCACCTATAGAAGGTCACGAGCTGCTCGCCGAGCCGCCAGGTGTGATCGGCGTCGCACGAGACCCGATCGACCTCCTGACCCTCGCGCAAGAGCTCCTCATGGACGGCGCGCTCGGCGGGGTCCTCGTGCCGATACCAGGCCCACATCGCTCCGCCGGCGAAGAGTAGTGCCAGCACGAAGGCCACGACAACGATGCGACGCCTGGTCATTTAGGCGCCGCGGTAGAGACCGAGCTCCTCGATCAGCTCAGCCACGCCCGGCGGGACGAGATGGTCGATCGGCTCGCCCCGGCCGACACGCGCGCGGATCTCACGGGAGGAGATCGGCAGGGGCTGGAGCTCGAAGAACTCGACGCGGCCCGGCCGCTCGAGACCTGCAAGTACCCGATCCAGGCGCTCTTGCGGAAATCCCGGACGGCTCGCCACGAGCAGTTGGGCGTGCTCCAACACCCCGTCGGGATCCTTCCAGTCCAGAAAGCCGCAGAACTCGTCGGCGCCGACGACGAACGCCACGTCGCCCCAGCGCTCCTTCGCCCATCGAACCGTGTCGACGGTGTAGGAGGGTTCGCCGCGGTCGATCTCCCAGCGGGACACCTCCACCAGTTCCAGACCGCTGAAGGCCGCCTCTGCAAGTCTCAGTCGCGTCTCTGCACCCGTCTCCACCAGCTTGTGCGGCGGGCGGCCGGTCACAACGACGACGAGCTCCTCGAGATCGAACCGGGAGAGTGCATCGCGGGCGAGCTCGACATGCCCGAGGTGAGGAGGATCGAACGCGCCGCCGAGGAGCCCGACGGTCATTCGAAGACGAAGGTCGAGTCGCCGACATCTACCTCGTCGCCCGGGCGTGCTCCGGCAGCCCGCAGGGCGGCGCGAAGCTCGTCGTCAGGAACCTCGGCGCCCGAGACGCGGAAGCCACGGTCGCCACGAAAGATGCGGTACGGCCTCCGGCGCGGCGGAGGCGGTCGGTAGACGAGGAAATCGGCGAGGTCCGCCTCTTCTGGCTGGGCGCGGGTCTCGGCCTCGGGGATCAGCTCGAAGAGGCTGCGCCGAAGCTCCTCGATGCCCGCCCCGGTGACTGCCGAGACCGGAAGCACACGCAGGATGCGGGGATCGTCGAACTCCACATCCGGTGGCTCGGGAACGAGATCGACCTTGTTCAAAACGACGATCTGAGGCCGCTCGGCGAGGCCGGCGCCGTAGGCGCGCAGCTCGGCGTCGATCGACGCGAACCGCGAAGCCGGATCTTCCTGGACGTCGATGACGTGCAGGAAAAGTCGGGCGCGCTCCAGGTGGGCGAGAAACTCGTGACCGAGACCGACCCCTTCGCTTGCGCCCTCGATCAGCCCGGGCACGTCGGCGACCGTGAGCTGGCGACCATCGGCCGAGTCGACGGTGCCGAGCACGGGGGCCACCGTCGTGAACGGATAATCGGCGACTTTCGGCTTGGCGTTCGAGATCCGGCGCAAAAGCGAGGACTTACCGGCGTTCGGAAATCCCAGGAGAGCCGCATCGGCCAGGAGCTTCAGCCTGAGCTCGAGCTCCGCCTCTTCGCCCGCCTGGCCTACCTCTGCGAAGCGAGGCGTCTGGTGCGTCGGCGAGGCGAAGCGGCGGTTGCCGGCGCCGCCGAGCCCTCCACGAGCAACCACGGCGCGCGCGCCCGTGTGGGCCAGGTCGACGAGGAGCCCGCCGTCGGCGTCGATCACCTGCGTCCCGACCGGCACCCGAAGCTCGACGTCCTCGCCTTCGGCCCCATGTTTGTTTGCACCCTTGCCATGAACGCCGCGGCCGCCCGCGAACCGCTGCTTCCCGCGAAATGCCGCCAGATCGCGGAGGTCGCGATCGGCGACGATCGCCACATCCCCACCCTTGCCTCCGTCCCCACCATCGGGCCCGCCTTTCGGAACGAACTTCTCACGCCGAAAGCTGAGGGAGCCGTCGCCTCCGCGTCCTCCCCGGACCTCGATCCGGGCGCGGTCACGAAACATGGTGGGCTACTCGACGATCGAGACGTAGCGGCCGGTGCCGCCCGAGTGGAACGACACCTTGCCGTCCCGCGTCGCAAAGATCGTGTGGTCTCGCCCGAGGCCTGCGCCGGTGCCCGGCTTGAAGCGGGTCCCACGCTGGCGCACGACAATCATCCCGGCCTTGACCTCCTGGCCGTCGTGGAGCTTGACGCCGAGTCGCTTCGACTGGGAGTCGCGGCCGTTCTTGGAGGAGCCGAGTCCCTTCTTGTGAGCCATCTACTTCTTCTCCGTCTCAGTCTTTTTCGCCGGCGTCTTCTTCGCCGTCGAGCGGGCGGCCTGCTTGCCGATCGACTGGATCTCGATCCGCGAGAGCCTGCTGCGGTGGCCGTTCCGGCGTCGGTAGCCGGTTCGCTGGCGATGCTTGCCCACGATCACCTTCTTACCAAGCACGTGCGCAGCCACCAGGGCGGTCACTTGCTGCCCCTTCAGCTCGTCCTTGCCGAGCAAGGTGTCCCCGTCTCCCCCGACCATGAGGATGTCCGGGTTGAACGTCTTACCCTCCTCGTACGGGAGACGCTCGACGAGGAGATACTCGCCTTCACGGACGCGGTACTGCTTACCGCCGAGTGAGATGATCGCGTAGGTCATGTCGGTTCGCCGCAACGAAAAACGAGCGGGCGAGCGCCCGCTTCGGCGGACAGTCTAGCCACTCTCCTCCTCACCGGCAACGGACGGAACCGGCTCGATCGGCTCTACCGAACCCTCCGCCACGGGCGGCTTCTTCCGCCTGTTCCGGCCCCCGCGAGAGCCTCGGCGTGTCTTCTTCTTCGGCTTTTCACCGTTGTCGGACGGCTCCTCGGCGGCGACGGCGTCAACCTCCTCCGCAGAGCTCTCGCCCGTGTCGGCCGTTGCGGTGGGCTCGTCGCCGTTGGTTGCGACTGCATCCTCTGCCCCGGGGACGACCGGCGGCTTCTTCTTGCGGCCACGACCACCCCGGCTCCCGCGGCGCGTGCGCTTCCTCGGCTTCGGCTCGCCGTCGGCGCCCGTCGCCGGAGCGGCGTCGCCCGGCTCGGCGTCCAGGGCGACCTCGACGACCGGCTCGGCCGCGACCGCCGGCTCGACCGCGTCACCGTTGATGGACGCGCGCACGGCTCGGGTGGTCACCTCGTCGATCCGGATCGGAAGGGTCTCGCCGACCCTGGTCGCGGCACCGGCGACGGTGATGCGCCTACTGCCGGCGCGACCGATCCCCGCCGACTCCCCGAGCGAGTCCTCGATCGTCAGGTCGAACTCGTCGCCGACCTCGATTTGGGACGGTGGGCTCGACTTCGCGACCGGTTGTGCCCTCGCAGGACGCTCCGCCGCCTCTGGCTCCGAGCTCTCGGCGGCAGGCGTCAGCTCCAGCCCTTCCGGCTCGGCTGCCGGCTCGAGTGCCTTCGCCTTCGGCTTCGGCTTCGTCAGAATCGGCTCGCCGGCCGCCTCGAGCTCTTCGAGCTCGGTCTCCGGGTCGACCGGCCGCTCCGGTTCGACCGCGTCGGCGAGCGCGCCGTAGGCGACCGCGTTGGTCGTGCGCTCGATCCGGGCCTTCACCTTCTTGCCGACCTGGCTCGCAGCGCCTGCGACCGAGATCGGGTACTTGCCGACGCGACCGATGCCTGCATCGTCGAAGTGGCCGTCACGCTCGACGATGGCGAGCTCGAGCTCCTGGCCCTTCGTCACCGGCGTGCCCTTCAGCTCGGCGCGGGCCGCCGGCCCGCGAGCGACGACCTCGAAGTGATCCGCCGGAACTCCGTCCCTCGTCTCGACCACGAAGCGCCGCTCGAGCTCTTGCTCGAGATCGTCGAGCCGCGAACCGCCGGGGCCGATCAGGATCGCGGCCACGTGAGAGTTCAGCTCGATCCGGAACGCCTGGCTCCGGGAGCTCCGCACCAGGCTTCGGAGCCTTCTCTCGACAACGATTGCCTGCGTCTCGTCCGAGACGACGATTCCGTCCCCGGCACAGGTCGGGCAGGCAATCGTCAGTATCTCCCGCGGTCCGTCGGTCACGTTCTGGCGCGTCATCTCGACGAGCCCGAGCGGGGAGATCTCGACGACGTAGGTCTTCGTCCGGTCGCGCTCGAGCTCCCGCTTCAGCGCCTCCTCGACGAGCTCCCGGTTTTTCGGGTTCGCCATGTCGATGAAGTCGATGACGATGATGCCGCCGATGTCGCGAAGCCGTAGCTGGCGAACGACCTCTGCGACGGCCTCGAGGTTGTTCTTCGTGATCGTGTCCTCGAGCCGGGCGCCGCTCGCCTTTCCGCGCGCGCCAACGAAGCGACCCGTGTTGACGTCGATGACCGTGAACGCCTCGGCGTAGTCGAAGATCAGGTAGCCGCCGGAAGGCAGGTCGACCCGCCGGTTGAGCGTGGAGCGAACCGCTTCCTCCACCCCTGTCTTCTCCATGAGGGGTTCCTTGCCGGCGTAGAGCTCCACCTTCTCGGTGAGCTGCGGCGAAGTCCGCTTCAGGTAGCCGACGATGCGCCTGTATGTGCGCTCGTGGTCGACGACGACACGCACGACCTCGCGGTTGAACAGGTCGCGGATGATCCGAAGGGGCAGCTCGGCTTCCTGGTAGACGAGCGCCGGGGCATTCGTGCTCTCCGCCCGCGCGAGAATCGTGCCCCAAAGCTTCCGTAGGAAGGCGAGGTCGCCCTCGAGCTCCTCCTGTGTGGCGCCCTCAGCGGCCGTCCGGACGATGATGCCTCCGTCGCCGACGTCGAGGGTCTTCGAGATGGCCTTCAGGCGATCTCGCTCGGCGTCCTCGAGTCGACGAGAGATGCCGATCCCGTCCCCGAAGGGGGTGTAGACGAGGAACCGTCCCGGAAGCGAAATCTCCGTCGTGAGCCGGGCGCCCTTTGTCCCCATTGGGTCCTTGACCGCCTGGACGAGCACTTCCTGGCCGCGCTGGACGAGATCCTGGATGCGACGTCCGTGCCGCTTCCCTTCGAGCTCCGGGACGACGATCTCGTCGACATAGAGAAAACCGTTCTTCGGCAGGCCGATCTCGACGAAGGACGCCTCCATCCCCGGCAACACGTTGTCGATGACGCCCTTGTAGACGTTGCCCGCTATCGACCGGCGTCCACGGCGCTCGAGGTAGACCTCGGCGGCCTTGCCCTCCTCGAGGATCGCGACGCGCTGCTCGCCGACCTCGACGGACACGTAGATCTCCTTCTCCACATCGGGGATGTCGATGCGCTTCGTCGGCGTCTTCCGGCGCCGTCTCGTGTCATCGGGCTTCTTCCGCGCCCGGGTCGCGGGCTTCTCGCTCTCGCGCGCCCGCCTCGGCTTGGCAGGCGGCTTTTCCTCGACCGCGGCGACCTGGCCGGCCTCACCTTCTACGGGCGTCTTCTTCCGCCCACGTCCGCCACGCGAGCGCCGCTTTCTGGCCGGCTTGTCCTCAGCTGCGGAGGCGGGATCTTGCTGCGGCGGAGGCGTCTCCTCCAGAACCGCTCGCGCTTCGGGGGCAGCCTCCGCGGGCGCTCCCTCCTCGCGCTTCTTGCGTCGAAACCAGGGCACGTAGTTCTCCTTTCGGGCGCACGCCGCGACCGGCGCTGTGCGTGCACGCGCGGATCACTGACATGTCTGCCACAAAGCTCATATCTCTCGGCGCACGGGATCCCGCTTCGTCACTGGAACTCGGTCCTCCCTGCGCAGTTCCTACAGGCTAGCAGCGGGACTCTCAGTAGGGATTGGCGCCCCGACGACGAGTGCTCGCTTCGCCGAGCCCTTCTGAGAGTCCCTACGCGGCCGCCGGGCGTAGGTGCGTCCGCCGTCGCTCGACCATGCGGAGCCGCTGGTGGAGGCGTGCCCACGCCCAGGGCTCGACCTCGTCGTACCGCCCGGAAGCTCCGTGCCAGCGGGTGGATTCGAGGTACTCGAACCAGGCGTCCGCTTCCTCGATCGCAAGCACTTCGAGCGCCTCGTGCGTGTCGCGTGCGGTCATGTCCCGGAAGGCTAGGACCGGGACCGGACGGACCCCACAATCGCACCGATGCCACCGGCATCGAAATAGCGGATCGCAGCTTCGCCGAGCGCGCGCGTTCCCGCATAGGCAATGGCTCCCTTGACCGCCCAGCCGAGGCCTGGCACCACTCCCACGACCTCGCGCGCCACCGCTCGGAAGCCCAGGCCGGCGCCTAGGACCCCGAGCAGTTCGACGGCACGCTCACGGTCGACGTCCGCCCCGTAGGCCCCGCCAATTCGGAAGACCATGCGCATCTGATTCAGCGTTAGCGCGGGCAGATCCGCGCCGGGGATGAAGATCGCGGCTCCCAGGATTGCGTTCTGCCTCGAGAAGTTCTTGATGATCTCGTCACAAACGGCTTTACGGATCCGCGGCAGCTTCGCGGCAAGGGCATAGCTCTTGTCGCCGGCCCGCGCCACGATCCGCTCGATGATCTCCTCGAGGGGCAAAGGCTCCCCTGCCCGAACGGGGATCACGTCCGTGGCGAGCACGTACGGGAGGTCGGGAACCTCCTCGGTTCCGCGCCCGATCAGGATGACAAGTGCGGGCACGCTCTTCCGTGACGCAAGCCGAAGCACCTGCTCGTCGTGACCGCTGGCGGTCTCACCCTCGATCGCATAGACGAGGAGAGCGGCCTCGTCCAGGTCGGTGGCGCTCGGGGCACGCCCACGGAGCTGGCGGAGCGCGGATTCGTCGCCACCTTCTCTGAGGGCTTCGGCCAGCTCTCGGACGGGACCCTCCGCGCCGGCGAGCAGAATCGGCCTCAGGTTCTCGGCGGCCGCCTTGACCTCGCGCACGATCCCCAGAATCGCCATCGGCTTGACGGGCAGGGTTCGCATTTAGTTCTACGAGCGTCCGGCCAGGCGTCCGCGCACGTGGATCGCCTGCAGGAGCCCGACCATCATGAGGCTCACGAGCATCGAGCTGCCGCCATAGCTGACGAAGGGAAGAGGGATGCCCGTCACTGGGGCGATCCCAATCGTCATGCCGACGTTCACGAAGATCTGGATGACGAGGACGACCACGATCGACGCGGCCACGACGGCTGTGAAGAGGCTCGGAGCGACCGCGATGATCTTGATCCCGCGCCAGACGATGAGGGCGTAGAGAAGGAGCAGAATCGAGGCGCCGAGAAAGCCGCGCTGCTCTGCGAGCGACGAGAAGATGAAGTCCGTCGCGTGCTCGGGCAGGTAGTTCAGGTTGGTCTGCGTGGCGCCCGCGACGCCCCGTCCGTCGAGGCCGCCCGAGCCGACGGCCGTGATGGACTGGGTCGCGTTGTAGGTCGTTCCGCTCGGATCGAGGTCGGGATTCAGGAAGCCGGTCAGGCGCTGCACCTGGTAGGGCTTCAGGATGTCGATCCCGCTCGAGGGGAAGACCCAGAGCAGGGTAATCGCGGCCGCGCCGGCGGTCAGGCCGAGCGCCGCGAGCCGTGACCACGGGACGCCCGAGATGAAGAGTGCGGCCGCGAGGGCGCCGATGTACATGAGCGCGGTGCCGAAATCGGGCTCGATGAAGACTAGGAACGCGGCCAGCGCTCCGAGGCCGACTGCGGACAGGACGGTCGTCCACTCGTCGAGCCGGCGCGAACGGTCTGCCAGAAACCCGGCGATGCAGACGATGAGGATCAGCTTCCCGAGCTCGGATGGCTGGAAGCGGAAGAACCCGATGTCGATCCAGCGCTGCGAGCCGCGCACGGCGTCGGCCACGAAGACGACCGCGAGCAGCGCGATGAGGAGGCCGTAGAGCGGGCGCCTGTAGCGGCGGTACACCTCCGGGTTGACGGCCGTGAGCGCCACGAGCGCGACGACCCCGAGACCGACGTTGATCCCCTGCCGGACGACGTAGTAGTCCGGATCTCCGATGATGTCGTTCCGCGTCACGGCCGAGAGCACCCAGAGCCCGTACGCGACGAGGCCTCCGGCGGCTGCGAAGAGCAGGTAGTCGAGATGGCGAATGAAGCTCGCAACTTCGCCAGGCTGAGCCCGAGCATGGCCCTGGATGACGCGGGTCGCCATCAGTCCGAGTTCACCGGAACCACCGGCGTCTCGGGGACATCAAAGTACTTCGCGAGCAGCTTCATGGCCGCGGGAGCAGCCGCAGTACCGCCGTGGCCTCCGTTCTCGATCAGGGCGCAGACGGCGATCGTCGGCTTGTCCGTGGGTCCATAGCCGCACCACCAGGACTGGTCGAGCAGCCTTCCGCCGGCGGTACCGTAACCGGGCAGTTTCTGGAATTTCTCGGCTGTCCCCGTCTTGCCCGCGATGTCGACGCCGAACGGCCCGAAGATGCTCGCAGAGGTCCCGTTGGTTCCATGCGTCGCGTCGAAGAGGCCCTCCTGCACGATCCGAATGGCGTTGGGGTCGAGGTTCAGGTCGCGGGGCGGCTTCGGCCGGATCGGCCGGACGATGACGGGCGCCTGCTCGTCCGACTTCGGCTCCTCGATCTGGCTTACGAGATGCGGCTCCACCAGCTTGCCGCCGTTCGCGAGAAGCGCATAGAAGCGCGTCATCTGCAGCGGTGTCGTCAGGAGATCACCCTGGCCGATCGCCAGCTGCACCGAGTCGCCTGAGGTCCAGATCTTGTCGATCTCGGTCTTGAAGTGACGGCGGCGCCAGGCCGGGGTCGGCATCAGGCCCTCCTCCTCGGGCCCGACGTCGACTCCCGTCAGGGACCCGAAGCCCATCCGGCGCGCCCACTTCTGGAGGGGGGAGTCCTTGCGCTCGTAGAAGCGAAGCCCCACCCGGTAGAAGTACGTGTCGCAGGACCGCTCGAGCGCGGGCGCCAGGTTCATCGCCATGTTGGTGTACGGGTCCCAGTTGATGAACTTCTGGCCGTCGACCGTGATCGAAGGATCGCACTGGATCGGCTCGTACGGGTCGAGCATCTTCTCCTGGAGGGCAGCGAGGGCCGTGACGGGCTTGAACGTCGATCCCGGGGGATAGATGCCGCTGACGGCCCGGTTCAGCTGCGGCAGGTTGGCCTCCGGGGCGCGGAGCTCATTGAGCTCCTTCTGCGACACGTTGCCGACGAACGTCTTCGGGTCGTAGCTCGGGCTCGAGGCCATCGCAAGGATGGCACCGTCGGACGGATCCATCGCGACGATCGCGCCGCCGTCTGCATAGAACTCGTCGTTCTCGATCGCCAGCCGGATCCCGTAATCGAGGGCGTCCTCGGCAGCCCGCTGGAGCTCGGCGTCGATCGTAAGCCGCACCGAGTAGCCGGGCTGCGGCAGCTGGCTGTACTCGCGATCGCTCGTCACACGACCCAGTGCGTCGACTCGCACCTGGCCTTCGCCGGCGAGCCCGCGCATGTACCGATCGTAGGTCGCCTCGAGCCCCGTCTGCCCGATCCGGTCTCCGGCCGCATATCCGTCTTTCGCACGGCTCTCGAGCTGCTCGCCGGTGATCTCGCTGACGTATCCGAGGAGCTGGGGGGCGATGTTGCCGGCCTCGTAGCTTCGAAGCTGAACGGGCTGGATCTCGACCCCGGGGAAGTCCGCCTGGTGCTCGTAGAGGTAATTCACCTTGTCGTCCTTGACGCTCGTCTTGATCGTCACCGGCGTCAGCGGGTCGTCAGCATGGCTACGAAGCTCCTTGCGAATGTCCTTGGGTTTCAACCGCAGGAGGCTGGCCAGCTCCGCGATCTCGGCATCGCGCTCGCTCGTCCGAAGCTCCTTGAACGCAGCCGGCCAGATCTGGACCTGGGTGCCCGGCTGGTTGGAGACGAGCACGGTGCCGTCCTTGTCGAGGATGGTGCCGCGCGGCGCCTCGACGCGGAACGTTCGCACCTGGTTGTTCCGGGCATCCTGCAGGTAGCGATCTCCCGCGATCACCTGGAGCGCCCAGAGCCGGAAGAAGAGAGCGCAGAAGAGCGCGATCGCGAAGACGCCGAGGATGGCGATCCGGATCGCCATCTGGGGAGAGACGCGATACGGCTCGGAGACGCGAGGATCCCGCGGCAGGAACTCGGGAAGGCTAGCCAGCGACGATCACCTCCCTCGCCGACCGTGGTGTCCGCGGGAGAAGCCTGCAGACGAGCCGGTGGACCGGATATGCGAGGAGGAGGTTCAGCACGAGTGTGGGCAAGAGAACGCGTCCGAGCAGCTCCGACGCCCCAATGGTCGAGCCGAGAACGAAGTGGAGGAAGGCGGAGCCAAGCGCCACCGCGACAGTCGCGAGGCCGACTGCGATGAGCGGCGGGTACGGCGACGACTTGCTCATGATCGAGCCCAGACGTCCCGACCAGTAGCCGGCCAGCGTGAACAGGAGCGAGGAGATGCCGAGCGTCGAAAACGTGGCTACGTCGAGGAAGAGCCCGGCCCAGAAGCCCGCCACCGCCCCGACCAGCGGACCCCGGACGAGTGCCAGGACGACGACGAGGACGAGCAGAAGATCGGGGTGGCCGTTCGACACCTCGATCGTCCAGAGGACAGAAACCTGCAGGAGAGCGGCGAGGAGCACGAGCCCCGGCACCTTGAGCACGTCGGGTGTGGTCACGGCTTTTTCGTGTCGCCGCCGGTCAGGACGATCACGTCGTCGAGGGAGCCGAAGTCCACGAGCGGGGTCACCTGGATGCGCGTGTAGAGGTCGACGTCACGCCTGCTGACACCGCTCACCTTGCCGATCGGGATTCCCTTGGGATAGAGGGATGTGAGCGGCCCGCTCTGCCAGCCCGAGGTGATCACCAGGTCGCCCTCGGTCACCACCTCGTCCTTGGGAACGCGGTTCAGAACGAGCGTCGAGCTGTCGCTCGGGCCACGGGCGACGATCCCTGACGCGCTCGTCCCGAGAACCTCGGCCGAGACGGCGCTCGCCTGGTCGGTCAAAAGTCGGACCTGGGCGGTCCCTGAGGTCACGTCCGTCACGATGCCGACGAGGCCCCCCTGGGTCACGACCGGGTCGTAGAGCTTGACGCCGTTGTCCGTGCCCGCGTGGACGAGGATCTGCTGGGCATATGGGTTCGGCGGCTTCTGGATCACCTGCGTCGCCACGGCCGTGAAGCCTTCCGGAAACCGGGTGCCCCCGACGTAGTCGAGCATCGCCTGCAGGCGCTTGTTCTCCTCAGCCGCGGTCTCGTTCTGGATCACTTGCTCCCGGAGCGCCTCCACCTCTTCGCGGAGCCGTTCGTTGTCAGACTTGGCGCCGACCAGGTCGGCGCACCACCCGTAGGCGTCCCGGAAGGGGCGCGAGACGCGCTCGCCCGCCACCTCGAACGGCGTCAGGATGCTGACCCCGATGCGCTGAGCACTGTGCAGGGTCCCTTCCGAGGATTCCCTGAAGTAGACCGTGATCAGGGCCAGTGAAACGAGGACGAGGGCCACCGCGACCAGCCGCGCGCGAAGTGGGCCACCGCTGCGGGAGCGGTTGCCCTCAGGACGCGGAACGGAAGAGCTCAGGACGGGGAGCCGTGCTGTGCGTTGCCGAGGCACGGACGTCTAAGTCTAGAGAGAAACCCGGTCGATCGAGCTAGCGATTAATACCGCCGCCTGCCATTTCGCTGCCTGGCCTTGGCTGAGCGGTGGATCGCCTCGAACTCCTCGAGGCTGCGGCCCGACCCGACGGCCACGCACGTGAGCGGCGACTCCGCCAGATGGACGGGCATCAGCGTCTCCTCGCGAAGGCGCATGTCGAGCCCTGAAAGGAGGGCGCCGCCGCCGGCGAGCACGATGCCGCGATCCATGATGTCCGCGGCGAGCTCGGGCGGTGTCTTGTCGAGCGTCGACTTGATCGCGTCGAGAATCTGGGTGACAGGCTCGTCCAGCGCCCGCCGCACCTCTTCGGACGTGATCACGATCGTCTTCGGGAGGCCGGTCAGCATGTCGCGCCCTCGCACCTCGGCTCGGACCTCTTCGCGGAGATCCCACGCGGAGCCGATCTCGAGCTTCAGCTCCTCGGCCGTCTGCTGGCCGATCAGGAGCTTGTACTCCTTCTTGATGTGGCTCATGATCGCCTCGTCCATCTCGTCGCCGCCGACGCGGATCGACTGCGACACGACGATGCCGCCGAGGGAGATGACCGCGACCTCTGTCGTCCCGCCGCCGATGTCGACGATCATGTTCCCGGTCGGCTCCGAGACCGGAAGGCCGGCGCCGATCGCGGCGGCCATCGGCTCCTCGATCAGGTAGGCCTGGCGGGCCCCGGCGGAGAGCGTCGCCTCTTCGACCGCGCGCTTCTCGACGCCGGTGACGCCGGAGGGCACGCAGACCACGACACGTGGGTGCGCGAACCGGTTGTGGTGCACCTTCTGGATGAAGTGGCGGAGCATCTGCTCGGTGACGTCGAAGTCGGCGATGACGCCATCCTTGAGCGGGCGAATCGCAGAGATGGTGCCAGGCGTGCGTCCGAGCATCCGCTTCGCCTCGACCCCGACAGCGTGCACTTCGCCCGTGCGCTGGTCGATCGCGACCACCGACGGCTCCGAGAGAACGATGCCGCGCCCGCGCACGTAGACGAGCGTGTTGGCCGTGCCCAGATCCACGGCGATTTCTCGGCCGCCTAGGCCGCTCAGGTATCCCCAGAGACTCATCCCGCCAATGAGTCTACTAGCCAGGCCTGGAAACCCCTGGAAAATGCCACGACTGGACTACCCGAAGCCGTAGACGCCGGGAAACCTCTCGGCGAGGATGCCGACGAGCAGCGCCGCCGGCAGGCCGACCACGTTCAGGTAGTCGCCGTCGATCCGATCGACGAGCGACGCGCCGACCCCCTGGATCGCATAGGCGCCCGCACGCCCTTCCCACTCCCCCACTTCGACGTACGCGGCCAGGTCGCGGGCGGTCAGCTCCCGGAAGCCGACGCGGGTGACCGCGTGCTCGACGAGCTCCCAACCCGGCGCCACGAGACAGAGGCCCGACACGACCTCGTGCGTCTTCCCCGCCAGCGCCTCGAGCATCTCAACGGCCTCCTCCGGCCCAGCCGGCTTTCCGAACACGCGATCGCCGCAAACCACGGTCGTATCGACTCCGAGCACCGGCCTGTCATCCGCCTCGTCCGCGACCGAGCGAGCCTTTCCACGCGCATGCATCCGAACCACGTCGACCGGCTTCGCGTCGGGCTCGTCACGCTCCACGTACCGAGGAGGGACGACGTCGAAAGGGATGCCGAGCTGGGCGAGGATCGCCCTCCGTTGCGGCGAGGTCGATGCGAGAAGGATGGGCGGCGCCGGCGGAACGGACACGGGTCACATCTAGGCGCGCTTGCGGGCCTTCCAGATCTCCTCAGCGGGCCATTTCCGCGCCCATTCGTTCGTCACGAAGTCCCAGCGCCCCGAGTCGGCGCCCTCTGGCGGCCGAAGCTCGATCAGATCCTCCACGACGAGACCGTTCGCCCGGAAGAGACGGATCCAGTCGCCGTAGGGGAGCTGGAAGACGATGGAGCCGTCGTTCGGATCCTTCAGCCGGTGGAAGCCAAAGTAGTCGTAGACGAGGGTTTCGCCGACGCGGTCGCTCTCGACCGACCACGCAAGCTCCAGGAAGAGTCCGTTCGTCAGGAAGACGAGCTCGCCGCCCGGGCGGAGGAGACGGGCAGCCTCCGGAATCCAGAGGTATGGATCCGCCCAGATCGAGGCGCCGTACTCCGAGACCACCAGGTCGAAGCTCGCCGCGGGGAGAGGAACGTCTTCAGCGCTGGCCTCGACCAGCGGGAACTCGACCCCGTGCTCTGCCTGAAGCTCGCGCGCGGTGGCGAGCTGCTCCGGGCTGAGGTCGACGCCGACCACGTTCGCTCCGCGCCGCGCGAGCCAGGAAGAGATGTACGCCGTGCCGCAGCCGAGCTCGACGACGTCCGTACCCTCGAGCACGGGGAGCGCTCCGATCTCCGACTCGGGCAGGTGCCAGATCCCCCACGTGATGTCGGGCTGGGCCCAGTTGCGCTTGCCCGGCTCGCGGAACTCGGCCGCGTTCTTGGCCCAGACCTCCCGGTTCGACTGCGCGTGCTCGGAGAGAGTCATGACTTCCGGACCTTCCAGATCTGCTCCATCGGCCAGCGCCGAGCCCAGGCGTTTTCCTCCTCCGTCCGATACGTCGTGACAGCTCCTTCCGGCGCCTGGACCTCGCGGAGCTCTTCGACCTCGAGCCCGTTCCGGCGGAAGAGCCGGATCCACTCGCCGTATGGAAGCTCGAACTCGACCGAGCCCTCGGGCGTCTCCCACCGGTGTATCTCGAAGTACGGCCGGTGGAGCCGGTCGTCCCACGTGTCCGTCTCCGGGTTCCAGCCGATCCATTCGAACGGCGTGCCGCCGCTGAAGGCCGCGAGCCCGCCCGACCGAAGCAAGCGGCTGACCTCGGGGACCCAGAGGAGCGGATCGGCGAAGCGGTTGGCACCGTGGTCCGCAAAGACGATGTCGAAGCTCGCGTCCGGCAGCGGGACGGACTCGGCGCTTGCATGGACGAGCGGGAACTCGACCCCCGCCCCCGCCATCGCGGTCCGCGCATGCTCGAGCTGCCGCTCGGAGTTGTCGAGGCCGACCACGCGCGCGCCCTGCCCTGCTAGCAGGATCGACCACTGGGCGGCGCCGCAGCCGAGCTCGAGCACGTCCTTCCCCGCCACGTCGCCGAGGATCCGCAGCTCGCTCTCCGGGATCTGCCACAGGCCCCACCGTGGCTCGGGCCGGCCGATGTGCTCTCCGTGCTCGGCCTGGTACTCGTCGGCCTGCCGGTTCCAGAACTCGCGATTGGTGCGAGCCTGTCCCGTCAGGTCAGAGGAGGTCATCGTCCGAGAACCAGAGCCGGATCTCCCGCTCGGCCGACTCGGGCGAGTCCGAGCCGTGCACGAGGTTGTTCGGCATCGCGAGCGCCAGGTCACCGCGGATCGTCCCGGGAGCCGAGTCGACCGGGTTCGTCGCGCCCATCGTCGACCGCACCACCTTGATCGCGGACTCCCCTTCGAGCACGAGCGCGAGCGTGGGCGCCGAGGTGATGAACTCGACCAGCTCGCCGAAGAACGGCTTCTCGCGGTGCTCCGCGTAGTGCTCCTCCGCCAGCGCCGCATCAACGAGAACGAGCTTCGCGGCGATCACGTCGAGGCCACGCCGCTCGAAGCGCGCAAGGATGTCGCCGGCGAGCCGCCGCTGCACGGCGTCCGGCTTCACGAGAACGAGGGTGCGCTCCGCCATTCGGCGGCGAAGGCTAGAGATTCCCGACGATTCTCGGGGTCTCGACCGGGGTCTCGCAGTAAGGACAGACCTGCCAGAGCGGCTCGAGCGGCGCCTTGCAGCGGCGGCAGGCCTGCTTCAGCTTCGTCGTGCAGACAGGGCAGACGAGGAACGAGTCGTCCACTTCCGCCCGGCACACCGGGCAGCGCTCGCTTCCGTCCAGGCTCTCCTCCATCGCCTTGATCTCGAGCTCGCGCTCGCGGACGTCCTCGATGTACTCCGGCGGGCGGAAGAGCATGTAGAGAAGCGCTCCCAGGAACGGCAGGACGATGCCGAGGGCGACGGCGGTCGACAGGAGCACGTTGTCCTCGATCCGCCGGCGGGCGTCCTTGTAGACCCAGAAGGCGGACGCGAGCCAGAAGAGGACGACGAAGAAGATCGCGACGTTCCGGATCAGGAACCAGGCTGGGGATTCGAAGAAGTCCTTGACCCCGCCGAAAGCGTCCTCTTCCGAGGTTGTGGTCTGGGCGAGGACGATCCAGTTCACAGGAGTACCTTTCCAACTAGCCAGCCTGCGCCAAACGCGAGGGCGACGATCGCAACCAGCACGAACACCGCCAGCGCGTAGACGCTTATCCGGTCGCCAACGTATCCCATGGTACGTAGCCAGATCGGACGGCGGCCAGCGAGGCCAGGAGGTAGAGCGACCCGGCGGCGAGGACGGCGCCCCCGGGGCCCGCGACCTCTCGCGCGCGCTGGAGCGCGAGCCGAGGCTCGGGGACGACTTCGACCTTCGAAAAGTACGCGGCGCCGCGAGCGGCGAGCTCCTCGGCCGGGAGCGCGCGCGGGTTTCCGGAGGCCGTGGCGACCAGATGCGAAGAGCGCGTGGAGAAGAGGTCGAGCATCGTCTCGACGTCCTTGTCCCCGACGACCGAGCAGACGAGCACGTAGTCACGCTCCGGCAGCAGCTCGAGCAGAAAGCGGACGCCCTCCGGATTGTGGGCGCCGTCCCAGATCTCGAACGGCGCCGATCCCATCACTTCGAACCTACCCGGTAGCGCGGCCGAGTCGGCGGCGTCGCGCTTCACGGGCTTCCCGACGAAAGCGCTCGCGGCCGCGACGGCGAGCTCGAGGTTCCCGCGGGCGATGACGATCTCGCCGGCGCCGCGTTCCTTCGCCGCCTGCTCCCACTCGGCCTCCCCGAGCACAACGGTCGCGCCCTCGGCCACGACCGCGAGCTTCTCGGCGGCGATCTCCTCCCGGGTCGAGCCGAGGTGTTCGGAGTGGTCGAGCCCGATGTTCGTGAGGACGACGATTTTCGCCTCGAGGACGTTCGTCGCGTCGAGTCGGCCCCCGAGCCCGGCCTCGACCACCGCGACATCGACGTCCGCCTCCGCGAAGCCGTAGAGGGCCGCGGCGGTCAGCACCTCGAACTGCGTCGCGTCAGCCACTCCGACAGTACGCACCGCATCGACCAGCGCGTCCAGGTCGCCTTCGGCTCCGTCGACCCGGATGCGCTCGCGCCAGGAGATGACGTGCGGGGAGAGGTACGTCCCTACGCGGAGCCCCTGCGCTCGGAGCAGCGCCTCGGTCATGCTCGCCGTGGTCGACTTCCCGTTCGTTCCGACCACGTGCACGGCCGGGTAGCGGCGCTCTGGATGCCCCAGGCGTTCGAGCAGCTCCTGCATG
Source organism: uncultured Actinomycetes bacterium (assembly GCA_963722715.1). GTDB lineage: Bacteria > Actinomycetota > Thermoleophilia > Gaiellales > Gaiellaceae > DASQGA01. The sequence goes on from CAVROA010000023.1 coordinate 169,278, forward strand.
CGGCCGAGGCCGAACTCCTCGGGCCAGGGCGAGAGCGACTCGAGATAGGCCTCAGCCGCCGAGGGCATCGAGCTCACGGCGGTAGCGGGCGAGCTTCTCACGCTCGCCCTCGACGACGTCGGCGGGCGCGCTCGAGACGAATCGCTCGTTGCCGAGCATCCCTTCAGCGCGCGCAACTTCCTTCCGCAGGCGCTCGATCTCGGCGTCTGCATTTCCGTTCGGCTCGCCCTGCGGGCGCACGACCGCTTCGAAGATCCGGCGTTCCTCGCCTTCGAGCTCGACCACGGCTCCGCTTCTTCGATAGGTGGCGGCAGCGGCCTGGACACGGTCGAGTGCGTCAGGCCCGACCGTCGTTTCGATCGGCGCCGCCGAGGGCCATGGCGCCACGATCAGCCGCGACTGGCGCGAGGGGAGGTACGACCAGATCTCCTCGGTGACGTGAGGCATCACAGGGTGCAGGAGCTTCAGCAGCCGCTCCAGCGCGGCCAGAGCGGTGGCTCGCGTGTCCGCGTCGCCGGCATAGAGCTGCGGCTTGATCGCCTCGGCGTACCAGTCGCAGAAGTCGTCGAACGTCAGCCGGTAAAGCGCGCCTACCGCGGGCGCAAAGCTGAACTCCTGCAAGTTCTGGTCGAGCTCCCGCCGGACTGCCTCGAGTCGGGCCAGGATCCAGTGCTCCTCGAGCGCCTTCGGCCGCGCGGACACCTCGTCGACGTCTCCGCTCAGGAGCAGCCGAGACGCGTTCCAGAGCTTGTTCGTGAGCTTGCGCCCCTCCTCGATGACGCCGTAGGAGAAGCGAACGTCCTGGGTCGAAGACATCTTCAGGAGCCCGTAGCGGGTCGCGTCGGTCCCGTACTTGTCAATGACCTCGACCGGGTCGATTCCCGTGCCGAGGCTCTTCGACATCCGCCGCCCGTCCGTAGCGAGCACGGTGGAATGGATGATCACGTCCTCGAACGGGATATCGCCCATCATCTCGAGCCCGGCGAAGATCATCCGGTTCTCCCAGAGGCGGATGATCTCGCGCGCGGTCGTGTTCAGCGTTCCGGGGTAGAACGCGTCGAGGTCGGGGGTCTGGTCGGGCCAGCCCAGCGTCGCGAAGGGCCAGAGGGCCGCGGAGAACCAGGTGTCCAGCACGTCCTCCTCGCGCTTCAGCTCGGTCGAGCCGCACTCGGCACAGGCGTCCGGAGTGGTCTCGGCAACGGTGATGTGCCCGTTCGGGCAGTGCCAGACCGGAAGCTGGTGACCCCACCAGAGCTGCCGCGAGATGTTCCAGTCGGGCGCGCTTTCGAGCGACTCGATCGCAAAGCGGTGCTGCGACTCCGGATGGAAGCGGACTCGCCTTTCGCGGAGCGCCTCGAGCGCCGGCTGCTTCAGATCCTCCATCGCGCACCACCACTGGAGCGAGATCAGCGGCTCGATCCGTGACTCGCACCGCTCGCAGAGAGCGACCGCGTGGCGGTAGCTCTCCCGCTTCTCGAGCTGGTCGTGCTCGCGGATCCACGCGAGGATCCGCTCGCCGGCCTCCTCCTGCGTCAGCCCGACAAGGTCGCCGGCCTCTTCGCTCATGCGACCGTCGGGGCCGATCACGATCGGCTCGGGAAGCCCGTGAGCCCGCCCGATGGCGAAGTCGACCGGGTCGTGACCGGGCGTCACCTTGAGGGCCCCGGTCCCGAAGTCCTTCTCCACCCGCTCGTCCGCGATGATCGCAACGCGGCGCTCGACGTACGGGACGACGACCTCCTGCCCGACGAGATCCCGATAGCGGTCGTCCTCGGGGTGCACGGCCACGGCGACGTCGCCGACGATCGTCGCGGGCCGTGCAGTCGCGATCGTCACGTGCCCCTCCCCGTCCGCGAGCGGATAGCGGACGTACGTGAGTGCGTCGTCGACGTCTCGGTGCACGAGCTCGAGGTCGGAGAGCGAGGTCATGTGGAACGGGCACCAGTTGATGATCCGGTTGTCGCGGTAGATCCAGCCCTTCGCGTGGAGGTGGACGAAGAAGTGCATGACGGCGCGCACGTAGCCCTCGTCCATCGTGAAGCGCTCGCGCCGGTAGTCGAGGGAGGCACCCATGCGGCGAAACTGGCTCATGATCGTCCGCCCGTAGAGGTGGAGCCACTCCCAGACCCGGGCCTCGAACGCCTCCCGTCCGAGGTCGTGGCGCGTCTTCCCTTCCCGGGCGAGATCCTTCTCGACGGCGTTCTGGGTCGAGATGCCGGCATGGTCGTAGCCCGGCTGGAAGAGGACATTTTTCCCCTGCATTCGCTGCCAGCGAACCAGCGTGTCCGCGAGGGCCAGCTGGAGCGCATGCCCCATGTGGAGCTCGCCGGTGACGTTCGGCGGCGGGTGGGCGACGACGAAACGCTCACGCGTCGGGTCTGGCTCGGCCGCGTAGAGGCCCTCCTCTTCCCAGGTCCGCTGCCAGCGCTCCTCGACGCCTTCGGGTCTGTAGAGGGGTTCCACGTCCCGATTGTACGGGCGTAGAATTCTGGAGACTCCTTATGACTCAGGTCGTCGACGACGCGCTTTCAGCCGGCCGTGAGGCCGCCGCTCGCGGCGCCTGGCGCGAGGCTTACGACCTCCTCAGCCCCGCCGCCGGCTCGCTTTCGCCCGAGGATCTCGAAGCCCTCGCCGAGGCCGCGTACTGGCTGGGCAAGCTCGACGAGGCGATTGGCCTGCGCGAGCAGGCACAGGCCGCCTGGGTCGAAGCCGGAGAGCCGCGCAAGGCCGCCCTGGTCGCCCTCACAGTCTCGGGTGACTACTTCATGAAGGGCGATTTCGCCGTCGCCAGCGGCTGGTTCGGAAAGGCGGGACGCCTGCTCGAGGGCCTCGATGAGTCGATCGAGCATGGGTATCTCGCTGTCCACGGGGCCATGAGCGCGATGATGACCGGAAGCATCGACGACGTGATCGCCCGCGCCGAGGACGCCCGCTCCCTGGCAAAGCGTTTCGAGAGCCGCGATCTCGAGGCAATGGCGCTCGTCGTCCAGGGCCGGGCGCTGGTGCTGAAGGGCGACGCCACCCAGGGCCTGGCACTGCTCGACGAGGCCACGGCCGCGGCGGTCAGCGGCGAGCTTCGCCCCTTCTCGACCGGCTTCATCTACTGCGTCACGATCACCTCGTGCAACGGCCTCGGCGACTATCGTCGCGCCCGCGAGTGGACGAAAGCAGCAGGCCGCTGGTGTGACCGCAGCGACATCAAGGGCTTCCCCGGCGCGTGCCGCGTGCACCAGGCGACGGTCAAGCGACTGTCCGGCGACTGGCCCGGGGCGGAGGAACAGGCGCTGCAAGCCTGTGAGGAGACCCAGGGCTTCGACGCCTGGACGACGGCCGCGGGTTTTTACGAGATCGGGGAGATCCGCCGGCGGCGCGGCGACTTCGCTGCAGCCGAGGAGTCCTACCGGATGGCGAAGGAGTGGGGCGCCGACCCGCAGCCCGGGATCGCATTTCTCCGCCTCGCACAGGGCAAGGTCGAGGCCGCCTCGTCCGCGATCAAGCGCTCGCTCGCCTCATCGGATGAACCGCTGGGCCGCATCCGGCGCCTCCCCGCGCAGGTCGAGATCGCCCTCGCGACCGGTGATCTGAAGACGGCGCGGGAAGCTGCGTCCGAGCTCGAGGAGCTGATCCACACATTTCGGGTCGGGGACGATCCGACGCCCGCCTTCCAGGCGACGACCTGCCTTGCGTGGGGCCAGATCCGTCTCGCGGAAGGGGACCCCCAGGGAGCCGCGGACGAGCTGACCCGCTCGATTTCGATCTGGCGCGAGATCGGGATCCCGTACGAGACGGCCGAGGCGCAGCTGCTCCTCGGCGTCGCGCTCCGAAAGCTTGGTGACGACGAGGGCGCTAACGAGGAGCTGACCGACGCGCGAGCCACCTTCGAGCGTCTCGGCGCAGTTCTCGCCGCTCAGCGCGCCGCCGAGCTCCTCGGCGAGGTGCCGCTCACGCGAACCTTCATGTTTACGGACATCGTCGACTCGACGAAGCTAGCCGAGGCGCTCGGAGAGGCCAAGTGGGAGAAGCTCCTGGCCTGGCACGACAGGACCTTGCGCGAGCTCCTGACGGCACAGGGCGGCGAGGTGATCAAGCAGACCGGCGACGGCTTCTTCGCCGCGTTCGATAGTCCCGGAGCTGCGGTCGAGGCCGCCGTCGCGGTCCAGCGCTCGCTCGCGGAGCACGACGGGATCTCGCCCGACGTACGGATCGGCCTCCACGCCGGCGAGGCGTTCTCGAAGGACGAGGTCGACTTCGGCGGTCATGGTGTCCACGCTGCGGCCCGGATCGGCGCGCTCGCGGGAGCCGGGGAAATCGTGGCGAGCGCCGAGACGCTGGCGCACGGAGCCGTGAGCTACGGCGTTTCCGAGCCCCGCTCAGCGGAGCTCAAGGGCATCTCGGAGCTCGTGGAAGTGGTCTCGATCGACTGGCACTGACGGCCGGCCAGGCGAATGCCCAGGAGGGCGCGGCAAATTCCACCGACGCCCGTTGTGCCACAATCCGTCCATGTCACAGGTCGTAGACGATGCGCTTGCTGCCGGTCGCGCAGCGATCGAACGCAAGGACTGGCGCGAGGCTTACGAGTTGCTCAAGCAAGCGGACGCCGAAAACGAGCTGGGAGCGAACGACCTCGAGCTCTTCGCGGCCGCCGCGCTCTGGACGGGGGAGTTCAAGGATGCTCTTGCTGTCATGGAGCGGGCCTACGCCGCTCTGGTGCAAGAGGGCGAGAAGGCGAGAGCCGCGTACGTCGCGGTTGAACTGGCGCACAGCTACAGCGGCCAGCTTCAGCAGGCTGTTGCGCAGGGGTGGATGAGCCGCGCCAAGCGCTTGCTCGACGAGGAGCCCGAGGATTTCGCGCACGGCTATTGGGCTCTGCAGCAAGCACTCTTCGCGCAGGGCAAGCACGACTTCGACGGAGCGATCGTTCTCGCCAAGCAAGCCGAGGAGATCGGGAAGCGCTTCGGCGACCGGAATCTGGAAGTACGAGGGATGCAGCGGCAGGGAGCGGCGCTCATCGAGAAGGGCGATGTCGCCGAGGGCCAGCTGCTGCTCGACGAGGCGAGCACGGCCGCCTTCGGCGGCGAGCTCGATCCGAGGTCGACCCTGATCGTCTACTGCAACACGATCGGCGCGTGTCGTGACGTAGCCGACTACGACCGCGCCGGAGAGTGGACCGACAGGGCGACCGAGTTCTGCGAGTCGGTCTCCGCTTCCGCTTTCCCCGGGCTTTGCCGGGTGAACCGGGCCGAGGTGATGCGGTTCAAGGGAAAGCTGACCGAGGCAGGTGCTGAGGCCGGAAAGGCGGGCGAGGAGCTTCGCATGTGGTGCCCGCGGATCGCGGGGGCCGCCTTCTATGAGCTCGGCGAAGCTCGCCTACGCCTCGGCGAGCTGGCGCAGGCCGAGGCTTCGTTCCGCGAGGCTGACGAGTACGGGAAGGACCCAGAGCCAGGCCTCTCGCTCCTCAGGCTCGGGCAGGGCAACGTCAAAGGCGCGCTCTCGTCGATCCGCCGCGCACTCGGCGACGACACGCTCGGGATCCCGGCGCGAGTCCGGCTCCTGCCTGCAGCCGTCGAGATCGCGATCGCCGCGAACGAGCTGGACGAGGCCCAGCGGTATGTCGACGAGCTCGTCGAGGCGGCCGACACGTACGACACTTCCGCGCTCAAGGCCTCAGGAGCCTTTGCGCGGGGGAACGTCAAGCTCGCGCGTGGGGACGCGGCGGGCGCCTACAGCTGCCTTCGGCAGGCCAGGACTTTCTGGGACGCTACGGGAGCGACGTACGACGTCGCACGCACACGTGAGGCCCTCGGGCACGCTGCGCGCCTCGACGGAGACGAGGAGCACGCGATCTGGGAGTTTCAGGCCGCCGCAGCTCGATACGAGCGCCTCGGCGCTCTGCGCGATGCCGAACGGCTTGCAGAGCTCCTCGCGGTGAAGAAGACGGTGATGAAGACGTTCCTCTTTACGGACATCGTCAAGTCGACCGATCTCCTGAGCACGATGGAGGACCGCCACTGGGCGAACGCCCTGCGCCTCCACGACGACGCACTCCGGTCGATCTTCGCCGACTGGGACGGCCAGGTGGTCGATCACACGGGTGATGGATTCTTCGTCGCGTTCGACGATGCCGAGCAGGCCGTCCGCGCAGCCATCGCCGTCCAGAAGACCGTCGACCAGGAGTTCGTCTTCGACGTTCGGATCGGCGTGCACACCGACGGAGCGCTCCAGCAGGGCGAGAGCTACCACGGTCGTGGCGTCCACGCTGCGGCGCGGATCGGCGCGCAGGCGGAAGGGCGCGAGATTCTCGGCAGCCAGGTCACGCTGAATGCCCTGGAGGACTTCCCGACGAAGAACCATCGGGCCGCGACGCTGAAGGGCTTCAAGGAGCCCATCAAGGTGTGCTCGGTCGACTGGGAGCGGCGCTAGCCGCTCAGGCGCTTTCTTCGGCGAGCTCTTCGGGCTCGTCTGCCTCTCGACCGCCCTCGGTTACGAGAGTCGGCTTCAAGTTCTTCTCGATCGTCTCCTTGGTGATCACGCACTTGTTCACGTCCTTGCGAGACGGGAGCTCGAACATGACGTCGAGGAGCGCGTGCTCGATGATCGAGCGTAGGCCGCGTGCACCCGTGTCCCGGTCGAGTGCCTTGTCGGCGATCTCCCAGAGGGCGTCCTCCATGAAGATGAGCTCGATCGAGTCGTAGTTGAAGAAGCGCTGGTACTGCTTGACGAGCGCGTTCTTCGGCTCCTGAAGGATCTCGACGAGGTCCTCGCGGGTCAACTGGTGCACCGCGGAGATGACGGGCAGGCGGCCGATGAACTCTGGAATGAGGCCGTAGGAGAGGAGATCCTCGGGCATGACGCCGGAGAGAAGCTCCGTGCCCTCCATGGAGCGCTTCGACTTGACGTCCGCTCCGAAGCCGACCTGGTTCTTGCCGATCCGCTTGCCGATGATCTTCTCCAGGCCGGCGAACGCGCCGCCACAGATGAAGAGGATGTTCGTCGTGTCGATCGAGAGGAACTCCTGGTGCGGGTGCTTACGCCCGCCCTGGGGCGGCACGGAGGCCACCGTTCCCTCGAGAATCTTGAGGAGTGCCTGCTGCACGCCCTCGCCCGACACGTCGCGCGTGATCGACGGGTTGTCCGCCTTCCGCGCGATCTTGTCGACCTCGTCGATGTAGATGATCCCGGTCTCGGCCTTCTTCACGTCGAAGTCGGCGGCCTGGATGAGCTTCAGGAGGATGTTCTCGACGTCCTCGCCGACGTAGCCGGCCTCGGTGAGGGCGGTCGCGTCGGCGATCGCAAACGGGACGTTCAGGATCCGCGCCAGCGTCTGGGCGAGAAGCGTCTTGCCGCAGCCGGTCGGGCCAAGCAGAAGGATGTTCGACTTCTGGAGCTCGACCTCGCCCTCGGGCGTCGCCATCTGAACGCGCTTGTAGTGGTTGTAGACGGCGACCGCGAGCGTGCGCTTGGCCTCCTCTTGGCCGACCACGTAGTCGTTCAGGACCTCGTAGATCTCCTTCGGGCGCGGCAGGTTGTCGAGATCGAGCTGGGAGGGAGCGGTGAGCTCCTCGTCGATGATCTCGTTACAGAGGTCGATGCACTCGTCGCAGATGTAGACGCCCGGACCGGCGATCAGCTTCTTGACCTGTCGTTGGCTCTTTCCGCAGAAGCTGCAGAGAAGCTGTTCGTTTCCGTCGGTTGCTCGCGCCACGTCTACCCTTCTTGTATCTCGAAATGGCCTCGGCCGCTAGGTGGCGGCCACCGCCACACCTGCGCCTCGCTGTGAGACGACGGTGTCGATGATCCCGTATTCCTTTGCTTCGTCAGCAGTCATGAAGTAATCGCGCTCCATGTCTTTCGAGACCTTGTCGAGTGGTTGCCCGGTGTGGAAGGCCGTTATCTCCTCCAGGCGCCGCTTGATCGCAATCGTCTCGCGTGCCTGGATCTCGATGTCCGTGGCCTGCCCCTGGAAACCGCCCGAGACCTGGTGGATGAGGATCTTGGCATTCGGGAGAGCCATGCGCTTCCCTTCCGTCCCTCCGGCGAGGATGATCGCGCCCATCGACATCGCGATGCCGACGCAGATGGTCTGCACGTCGGGCTTGATGTACTGCATCGTGTCGTAGATCGCGAGGCCGGAATAGACGGAGCCGCCCGGCGAGTTCACGTAGATCGAGATGTCCTTGTCGGGATCCTCGGACTCGAGGTGGATCATCTGCGCCACGATCAGGTTCGCGATCTGGTCGTCCACGGGCGTGCCGAGGAAGATGATGCGCTCGTTCAGGAGCCGCGAGTAGATGTCGAAGGCGCGCTCGCCGCGCGACGTCTGCTCTACGACCATGGGGATCAGCGGACTCATGTTCTTTCTGCCTCCTCGCTGCCGGGCGTCCAGATCTTCATCCCGGCGCCGGCCTTTTCCTTCTCGGGTGTCCAAAGCTTCTCGCGCGCCTGCGCGAGCTCGACGGGTATTCGCCGTACCTGTGAGACGACCTCGTCCAGCGCTTTCTTGAGCCTCAGGTCGGCTCGCAGCTGCTCGAAGCCGCCGGTCTCACGCATCACGGTACCGATCCGCTCCGGGTCCTCCCCCACTTCTGCCGCCTGCGCGCTGATCAGCTCCTCCACTTCTTCGTCCGAGACCTCGGTGCCAAGCCGCTTTGCGACCGCGTCGAGGACGAGCTCGCGCTTCACTGCCTGCGCGGCCTGCTCCCGCAGGCGGTCTACAACGGCGTCCTGCGGCTGCCCGGTCATGGCGAGATAGGTCTGGAACGAAATGCCACGTCGCTCGAGCGACCGGACGAGCCCCGTCAGGAGCTCGGCAGAGCGCCGCTCGACGAGTGGCTCGATCGGCCCGACGTCGGAGACGTCGACGAGAGCGTCGACGGCGTTCTCGCGAAAACGGGCGTCGAGCTCCTCCTCGAGCTGCTCGCGCAGGCGGGCCTCGAGATCGTCGCGAAGCTCGGCGAGCGTCTCGAACTCGCTCGCCGCGCGGGCGAGCTCGTCGTCGAGCACGGGTAGAGCCTTCTCCTTGACCTCCTTGACCGCCACTTCGACGTCGGTCGTCCGCTCCTCGTCGACCTGGAGCTGAACGGTCTTCGTCTCGCCGGGCTTCATCCCGGGAAGAGCGGCCTCGATCGGCTCGATCAGCCTCCCGTCTCCCACCTCGGCGACGTAGTCGCGCTGCGTCCCGGTCTCGTCGCCCAGGAGATCGAGGACGACCGTGTCCCCCTCGATCACCGGGCGGTCGGTGACCGGCACGAGCTCGGCGACGCTCGTCCGAAGCGCCTCCAGCTCCTCGGCGACGAGCTCCTCGGGGACTTCTGGCTCCGCGCCGGGCACCTCGAGCGTCGTCCAATCGCCGAGCTCCGGCTCCGGGAGCACGGCCACGGTCGCCGTGAAGTGAAAGGTGTCGTTGTCCCCGGGCAGGCCGTCGTACTCGACCTCGGGCGTCGAGATCGGACGGATGCCCGAATCGGTCGCCGCGTTCCAGAACCACGTATCGATGTGGCTCCGCACCGCCTCTTCCCAGACGGCCGCGCGTCCGACGCGTGCCATGACGACCTTGGATGGGACGTGGCCCTTGCGAAAGCCCGGGACGCGTATCGAGCCTGCGAGGTCCGACGCCGCGTGCTCGTAGGCATGCTGGACGTCCGCCTCGGGCACCTCCACTGCGAGGCGCACCTTGCTCTCCGGGAGCTCTTCGATCTGGGTCTTCATCGGGGAAGGGCCATTGTGCCAGCGAAGCCCCTCTCTGGGTCAGGAGGCTGAGTGCGGGCGAGAGGACTCGAACCTCCAAGGGGTTTGAAGGGGAGTGGCGGGGGTTGGAGGGGGTTGGTGTGAAGTGCCTTAGCTCCTACGTTTCAACCAACCGTCCCTCGCAGGCAAGCGAAAGGGTTTTCAGACGTTTGGGCCATGTTTGGGCCACGGGGCTGCGTTGTCGCACCCACCGAGCCGCGTGCGACGTAGCCAATCGACGAGGTCTCATATGAGGGGCCAAGCGGGCCGAGAAAAGTCTGAAGTGCGCACCAAGCTGCGCACTTCTCGGCGAGGTTGAACCCAGCGAGCAGCTTGCGCCTGCCGCGAAGCACGAAGAGGAAGTGCTCGACCTCGCGTGAAGGATGCGGGACGAAGGGTTCCCGTGACGCCCTGCCCAACTCCAAGGAGGAGAACGAGATGGCCGAGGCCTACTGCGTCAAGGACAAACAGAAGGTCGAAGTCCTGAACCCGCAACGGATCACGATGAAGAACGGCAAGCCCGCGCTGAAGGGCACCTGTCCGATCTGTGGCGGCACGGTCGTGCGGATGGGCGGCTGATCCCTCGTCCTCGCGAACCAACAACGGCCCTCGCCGGGCGACGGCGGGGGCCGTTCCATACAGACCTCGTCAATTGGTTGTGTGGTACCTGTCTTGAGTGGTACCACGCTCCCCGATTCGTGAAGACCCGATTCGTGAAGACCTTGTTGCACGCACCTGGATCATTGAAGGCCGTATTTGCGCCGCGCGGTGGGAGCGGGGTCTCCTAGACGCCTACGACGGCCGCCGCGCCGCCGAGTCCTAGGCGTTTGGGCCATGTTTGGGCCACGGGGCCCGACACCCTCGAAGACGAAAACCCCCTGACTGCAGGGGGTTTTCTTATGGTGCGGGCGAGAGGACTCGAACCTCCAAGGGCCGAAGCCCAACGGGACCTAAACCCGCCGCGTCTTCCAGTTCCGCCACGCCCGCGTGCTCGAAGGATAGATCGCCGCGAGGGCGTGAGAACGCCGGCGAGTGGAAAAGCTTTCGGCATGAGGTTGCTGCCCTTCCGCAAGCCGACCCGCGGACCCCAGGTCCGGAGCTGGTCGACTTCGGACCGCGACGGCTCGCAGACGGGCACGAACGAGAAAGCCGAGCCGGAGCCGCGCGCAGAAGGCGAGTCTCTCGCCCCGAAGCCCGATGCCCCCGGCCCTCAGCCGGAGCGACATGAGCCCGGCCTGGCCGACCCCGGCCCGACCGACCTCTCGAAACGAGACTGGAAGGCAATCGTCATTCGCGCCGGCAAGGAGGCGCTCGAGGACGGGATCACAGACGTTGCCGCCGCGCTCGCCTACTACGCCTTCCTCGCGATTCCGGCGGCGCTCCTCGTCACGCTTGGCCTCTTCACCGTGTTGGCTGGCCCGGACACTGTCGCGTCGATCATGGACCGCCTCCAGGGCGTCGTTCCGAGCGAGGCGATTTCGCTCCTCGAGGAGAGCCTCAATCACACGCTCGAGAACCAGGGTGGCGGATGGCTGATGATCGTGATCGGCGTCGTCCTCGCGCTGTGGACCGCGACCGGCGCCATGACGGGTCTCATGCGCGGACTGAACCGCGTCTACGGCCGCAAGGAGACACGGAACTTCCTGAAGCAGCGCATCGCCGCGCTCCAGATGCTCGCCTGCCTGCTGATCGCATTAGGGCTCGTCTTCACGCTGCTCGTCCTCGGCCCGGAGATCTCCGACTGGGTCGGCAACGGTCTCGGGCTCGAGACGGTGTTCGGCTGGATCTGGTGGACGGCACAGTGGCCGATCCTGATCGGCGGGCTCCTTGCCGCCTTCGCGGTGGTCCTCTACCTGGGCCCGAACATCGACCATCCGCGATGGATGTTCCTCACCCCAGGGGCGGTCGTTGCCGTCGTCATCTGGCTGGCTGCGTCCGGCCTCTTCGCGCTCTACGTAAGCCTTTTCGACTCGTACAGCAAGACGTGGGGGTCTCTGGCGGCGGTGATCATCATGCTCACCTGGCTCTGGCTCTCGGCACTCGCGATCCTGTTCGGAGCCGAGATCAACGCCGAGGCTGAGCGCAGCCGCGAGCTCCGCGCCGGACAGCCGGCCGAGCGCGAGCTGACGGCGCCCACCAAGTCCTGACACACCCCCCCACACGGGGGATGCCTGCGAGCACAGTCTGGCCTTAGCTACGACGAAGGGGGCAGCGGCCGTCCTCTCCGTGCAGGCAATGGACCCATGGAAGGCCGCTGAATGAGCTTCACCCCGAGCCGCAAGAAGACGTCGATCTCGTTCTGCGCCGCCTTTCTCCTGCTGGCGCTCGCCGCTCCGGCCCAAGCCGCACCACCGACGCCCGCACTCCTCAGCCCGGCCAACGGTGCTGTCGTGCCCTCGCTACCCGCATTCGCGTGGTACCCCTCCCGGGGCGCCCACCACTACGAGTTTCAGGTCTCCGCCGACGCCGGTTTCAACTCGCCGGTGCTCGGCTACGGAAACGACCGCTTCTTTACCGGGAACACGAGGGCGACCCTCAAGAAGACGATCCCCAACGGGACGCTCTGGTGGCGCGTTCGCGCCGCGACCGAGGCCGGTGCCGTCTCCCCCTGGTCAGCCGTCCGCTCCGTGAAGAAGGCCTGGACCTCAGCCCCCACGCTCCTCTCGCCGGCCTATGACGCGACACTGACCTACCCCTCGTCGCCCTTCAAGCTGAGCTGGACTCCGACGCCCGGCGCCGCCAAGTACGTGGTCACGCTCGCGACCGACCCCGCGCTCGGCTCGCCTGTCTGGACACCGGTCGAGACCGCGGCTGCGCAGTTCAGCCGCGCGCCCGCGCTCGCTCCCGGGCGCTACTACTGGGGCGTCACCCCGATCGACGCGCAGGGCAACAGCGGCAAGCCGTCCAGCGTCGGCACGTTCACCTGGGCCTGGCCCACGACCACCTCGACGGACCTCGACGACCTCGTCTCTGCGTTGGAGGTGTTCGACCCGCTCTATTCATGGAACGCACTTCCCGGCGCGGCCCGGTACGAGGTGGAGGTCAACTCATCCTCGGACTTCACGCCCGGCTCGAAGGTCTGCTGCTCCGGCACCACCCTCGGGACGGCGTTCGCGTCCACAGTCCTCTTCGAGAACAACACGTACTACTGGCGCATCCGCGCCCTGGACCAGGCCGGCAACGCCGGTGTCTGGAACCTCGGCCCGGACTTCGTCAAGACGTTCGACAACGTCGGGCCCGTGACCGCGCCGAGCATCAAGAACCTCCGCTTGCGAGACAACCTCGCGGATCCCGGGACGGATGTCGACCTCGTGACCCCCGGCTACCAGACGCAGGTGCCAATCGTGACCTGGGACCCGGTCCCGGGCGCCTCGAGCTACCTCGTCGAGGTCACCTATTACGACGACGGTGCCGGCATCTGCGACTGGACACACGGCGCCACCGAGCACTGGACGAGCCAGACCGCCGCCAACGCCTGGTCACCACTCGGTACGGGCTGGAACAGTGTGAAGCCCTACCCCGATGGGATGTCCGTCTCGACGGATAGCAACACGGCCTTGGAGGCCGGACATTCCTACTGCGTGCGGGTCCGGGCACGAACCGATCGCGACACGAACAACCAGGACATCTACGGCGACTACACGTACCTCGACGGGGGAACCCCCGGTGGACCGGCCTTCACCTTCACGGATTACGCGACGGGTGCCGCCTGCACCCCCTCGTGCACCAACGGCTACCTCGGGACCGGCGACTACGTCCTCCCCGCCCACGGCACCACGACGGGCCGAACGCCCCTCTTCACGTGGAAGCCCCTTTCCGGCAAGCAGAGCTACTTCGTGATCGTGTCGAAGGACGCGTCGTTCAACAACATTGCCGACTACGCGTTCACGCAGATCCCGGCGTATGCGCCCAGGACGCACACACAACCCTCGACGTTCTCCGACGAGACCACGCTCTACTACTGGGCCGTCCTGCCCGCCGCCAACTTCAACGGAGGGCTCTCGGCCGGCGATCCGCTTCTCTCCGCCTTCCGGAACTTCCAGAAGCAGTCGACGCCTCCGACGCTCATCTCCCCGGTGGGCAACACGCAGATCGCGACACAGCCGACCTTCATGTGGACAGCCGCCGAGGGAGCCCGCCGATACCGGCTCCAGGTGTCACAGGATCCGACCTTCGGCTCGCCGATCGACGACGTTCTGACCCGGTCGACCGCCTACACGAGCAACAGCACCTATCCCGCCGACACCGTCCTCTACTGGCGCGTCCGCGCCGACGACGAGAAGCTGGTCGGCCTCACGTGGTCGGCAACCGGCACCTTCCGGAGAACGCTTCCAGCCCCCGTCCCCGATGCAGACAATCCCACCGCGGGCGACCTGATTCCCCTCTTCACCTGGGAACCGATCACGGGCGCGGTCTCCTACGACTTCGAGATCAACGAGCCGGACGGCGACTCGAGCGTCTTCGAGGACGCCTACTCCAGCGCATTCGCCTTCGTCAAGATGACCGGCACCGGCGTCTGGGGCTGGCGCGTGCGCGCGAACTACCCGACTACGAGCTCCTTCTCACTGACCGAAGGGCCTTGGTCGGGGATGAGGTACTTCACGCGCACGATCCACGAGCCCACGGGCGCAACGACCGATCGCGGCGTGAACCGGGTCCTCTTTAGCTGGCAACCCGTGCTCGGCATGAAGGACTACCGCCTGCAGGTCTCCTCCCGTCCCGACTTCGCCCGGCTCGTCGAGAACGTGATCACAGACAACACGGTCTACGCACCGAGACTTTCCACCGGGCAGGAGTACCTGAACGGCGGACTCTTCTACTGGCGCGTCGCCGCCGCCGATGAGGACAGAAACATCGGCGACTTCAGCCCCGCTCTGACCCTCTCCCTCCCCAAGGTCATGCGCGTCACGACGAGCGGGAGCCCAGTCAAGGGACGTCGAGTCCCGATCACCCTGACCGCTCGCGATTCTGCACGCAGGCCGGTGAGGGGTGCGGCCGTCCGCGTCTCAGGCGCCGGCGTGACAGCCTTCACGAAGCGGACGAACGCCGAGGGCCGCGTCGTCCTCTACGTCAAGGCAAGGCGCGTCGGACGCGTCACCTTCGCGATCACGAAGAGCGGTTACGTGCGCACGGTCATCCGCCTGAGCGTCCGCCGCTAGAACTCAGGCGAGGGCTACACTGGCCCGGCGGCCCCGTAGCTCAGCGGATTAGAGCAGCGGACTTCGAATCCGCGTGCGGAGGTTCGACTCCTCCCGGGGCCACCTCCGTGCTCTCGCCATGTCAGCAACTCCGGAGAGGCGTCCGTGCTCTCCCCTTGATGAGACTCGGGAGCCTCGATAACAGGGCGGGCGATCTTGTTGCGCCTGGGAGATCCGCTCTTCGAAGACGGCGGGCATTGGGCATCGGTAGCGTCCAGGTTCGATGGCGAAGCTGACGCCCGAGGAGATGTGGGAAAGGATGCTGACCGGCGACTACCCGCGTCTGCACCGCATGCGCCGCATCTGGGGGGCGCTGCCGTCGCCGCCGCGCTGCAAGCTCTGCAACGCTCCTTTCCGTGGCCCCGGCGGCGTCGTGATGCGGGCGATCGCCTACGGCCCGTCACCTCTGAACCGACGGCTCTGCAAGTGGTGCATACGCGCGGTTCACAAGCACCCCGGGGGCGCCGAGGTCGAGATCTCGGTGCTTTTTGCGGACGTCCGCGGGTCGACGGCAATCGCCGAGCGCATGGCGCCGGAGCAGTTCTCGCGCCTGCTGGCGCGTTTCTACGGGGCGGCGGCGGAGGTCATCGACGAATCCGACGGCATCGTCGACAAGTTCGTCGGCGACAGCGCCGTGGCGCTCTTCATCCCGGGTTTTGCCGGGACCGACCATGCGGCCAATGCGATCGCGGCCGCCCGGAACTTGCTCCTGCAGATCGGGAACGACGGGCCAGAGCCGTGGATACCGGTAGGCGTCGGCGTCCACACCGGCGAGTGCTTCGTGGGCACGGTCGGCGAAGGCGATGCGCGAGACTTCACGGCCCTGGGCGACACGGTCAATACGGCCGCGCGGCTCACGGACCTCGCCGGGGCGGGTGAGATCCTAATCAGCGCCGAGGCTGCAGCAGCCGGCGGCTTCACAACGACGGGGCTCGAGCGCCGGTCGCTCGAGCTACGTGGAAGGGAACAGAGCGTCGATGCCTGGGTTGCAGGGGCTCGGACGTGAGCGGTCTGGGCCGGCAGGGCGTCGAGCGGCAAACAAGCGGGAGACGGCGTCCGCGGTTTCACCCGGAATGGGGTGCCGCTTCATGCGAAAGCCAACTAGACTGCAGGTAGTGAAGGACGCCCCGCCAACGACTCGGGTTGTCATCCCGAGCAAGTTGGGGCTCGGGCCGTGCGACCACGCTTTTGGCGAGAAGGCCGATCTGAAGCGCAAGGCCGCTGCCGAGGCCCCGCCCGAGAAGCGCGCCAGGCGCCACCGCTCGGGCCACGCCGGCTAGAGCACTCTGCGCGGCTAGTCTGGCCTCATGGCCGAGCACGAGATCGTCATCTGGTCGGACTACATCTGACCCTTCTGTCGCCTCGGCCAGCGCACGGCTGAGCGGCTCAAGCGCCGGTTCGGCGCCCAGATCGACTGGCTTCCCTTCAACCTGCACCCGGAGTACCCGCCCGAGGGCATTCCCAGGGCAGAGCTCAACCGACGCTACGGCGAGAGTTTCCACGGGCGCCTCGAATCGGCGTTCGAGCGGGAGGGACTCCGCTACAACCCGCCGCCCGAGGTGGTGCCGAACTCGAGTGCGGCGCTCCGCCTGACCGAGTTGGCACGCGCGCAGGACAAGCACGAACCGACGCATGACCGGCTCATGCAGGCGTACTGGGAGGAGGGCCAGAACATTGGCGATCCCGAGGTCCTCCGGACGCTTGCGACAGAGCTCGGGCTCGATGAGGCAGACGCGGCGATCACCGGCGATCTGCACGGCGATGACGTTGCGCGCGCGACCGCCGAGGCGCAGTCAGTCGGGATCAACGCAATCCCGGCCTTCCTGCTCGACGACCGCTTGATCGTGCTCGGAGCGCAACCCGACGCGGTCTTCGAGCAGGCGTTCGACCAGCTCGCCCGAGCCTGAACGCGCGCACATACGACAGGGGCGGCGCCAAAGCGCCGCCCCTGTCCGAGCCATATTCGCAACGTGCGTTTTAGCGCACGGAGGTCTGCTCGACCTCACCGCGCCAGGCACCCGACTCCTGGCCGCGACTCTCGACGAGCTTCTTGAACCGCTCGAGGTCGCCTTTCACGCGCCGGTCGTCGAGACCGAGAGCACTCCCGGCCTTCTCGACGAGGCCCTCGGCTTTCCAGTCCATCTGAACCATGATCCGAGTCTTCGCGTCGCCGACTCGGTGGAAGGTGACGACGCCGCTGATTCCCTTCCCGCCCGTCGCCTTCCAGGCGATGCGCTGGTCCGGAACCTGCTCGGTGATCTCGGCTTCCCACTCCTCGGACTTCCCGCCGACCTCCGCCTTCCAGCGAAGGTGGGTGTCGTCAATCTGGTGGACGTACTCGACGCCCTCCATGAACTCGGGAAACTCCTCGAACTGCGTCCACTGGTTGTACGCGGTGCGTACAGGGACGTTGACCTCGATCGATTGCTCGATGGTAGGCATGTAGACCCCCTTCATTTGATGTCCGTCGTCCTCTACCCGGGACAAGCGCGTCTAAACGGTAGGCTGGGCACCGACAATGCCGCTCTACGACACGGTTTCCGGCCTGCCGCTCGAGGTTGAGTCGTACGCGCTCGAGGGGCTCGCTCAGGACATCTCGCCCGAGCTCACGAGACGGACGACGGTCGTCCGGCTCCAGGGAGGAGGACACGAGGGAGTCGGCGAGGACGTCACCTACGACGGGGACGACCAGGGCCGCCTCCAGGAGGCCGGCCCCGTCCAGCCATTGGCGGGCTCCTGGACGTTCGCGTCGTTCTCCGAGCGACTCGGCGAGCTCGACCTGTTCCCGGAGGCTCCCAGTGCGGAGGTCTACCGCAACTACCGCCGGTGGGCGTTCGAGAGCGCCGCCCTCGACTTGGCGCTCCGGCAGGCTGGCCGCTCGCTCGCGGAGGTCGTCGGGCGGGAGCCTCGCCCGGTGACCTTCGTGGCCTCGATGCGCCTCGGAGAGCCTGCGTCGATCGCGCCAGTCCGCGCGTGGCTCGATCTCTATCCCGCACTCAGGTTCAAGCTCGACCCGACGAGCTCCTGGGGAGACGAGCTCGTCGCGGAGCTGGCGGCAACGGGCGCGGTCGACTCGGTCGACCTGAAGGGTTTTTACAAGGGCACCCCGGTCGACCAGCATGCCGACCCCGCGCTCTATGCCCGTGTCGCCGAAGGACTTCCCGACGCCTGGATCGAGGATCCGGAGCTGACCGAGGAGACTGACCGCGTCCTCGAGCCCCATCGCCACCGGTTCACCTGGGATGCCCCCATTCACTCGCCGGCAGATATTGAAGCCCTCCCCTTCCCGCCTCGGACGATCAACATGAAGCCGTCCCGATTCGGCCCGGTGAGCACTCTGTTCGAGACCTACGACTTCTGCTCCGAGCGCGGGATCGATCTTTACGGGGGCGGCCAGTTCGAGCTCGGCCCGGGACGCGGGCAGCTTCAGTACCTCGCGTCGCTCTTCCATCCGGACGGCCCGAACGACATCGCTCCGAAGGGATACAACGGCCCCGGGCCCGTCGCCGGGCTCCCGACCAGCCCGCTCGAGCCGGCCGGCGAACCGATCGGCTTTCGCTGGCGGGACTACCCCGCGGCTACTCGCTGAACTTGTAGCCGGCGGCTTCGAGGTCGTCGCCGGCCTGTTGCAGCGTCTTCCCCGAGTCGAAGGTCTCGATCTTGTTCGCCTCCGTCTGGATCTTTCCGAAGTCGCCTGATTCGAGCGCCGACTTGAACCCATCGAGGTCGTCGGCCAGCTCCTGCATGCCGCTGGCCAGTTTGTCGTTTGCCGCGGCGGCATCGTCGGGCGGGGTGAGGCTCTCGAGCTCGTCAGCCTGCGCTCGAAGCTTCTCCTGAATGGACTCCACCTCGCTCGCGGCGTCGTCCAGGGAGCCCGACCCCTTCAGGGCGCCCTCGAGCTGCGTTCCGAGCGCCTCGAAGGAGGTGCTGAGCTCGGTGCGCGTCGTGTTCAGCTGGTCTTGGTATTCCTGCTTCGAAAGCGCGTCGCCACCTCCGCCTCCGCCACAGGCAGTGAGCAGCATCGCGGTCATGACCGAGCAGAGGAGGGAGACGCGCGGCACGTGCGGCAGCCTACTATGGCGGGCGAGTCACCTTCAGAAGGGAGATCGTGTGCCGGCGTACATCAAGCTCCTCTTGCTTGCGCGGCAAGGCTGGAAGCGGCTTCCGCCCGAGCAACGGCGGAAGGTTCTCAAGGAGGCGGCAAAAACCGCGCGAAAGCACGGGCCGACCCTCGCCAAGCATGCCCACACGGCCGTGAAGGCCGCGCGCAAACCCCGTTAGCCTGGTAGTCCCGTGAACGACAGCATCACGCTGGGTCGCATCGCCGGGATCCGGGTCGGCGTCAACTGGAGCTGGCTCGTCGTCTTCGCGCTGATCGTCTGGACGCTCTCCGAGTCGATCTTCCCGCGCATGAACCCGGGACTGTCCGATGGCACGTACCTCGGCATGGCGATCGCGGCGGCACTGCTCTTCTTCATCTCGCTGCTCATGCACGAGTACGGGCACGCGCTCGTCGCACGCCGGGAGGGAATGGAGATCGACGGCATCACGCTCTGGCTCTTCGGAGGTGTGGCCCGGTTCAAGGGCATGTTTCCGAGTGCGGGCGCTGAGTTCCGGATTGCGATCGCCGGACCGATCGTCTCCCTCGTGCTCGGCGTCCTCTTCGTGCTCTTCGCCTGGCTCACGCCTTCGCCGGAGGCGGTGGACGGCGCCGCCGCCTGGCTCGGCTACATCAACCTGACACTTCTCGTCTTCAACCTTCTCCCGGCGCTCCCGCTCGACGGTGGGCGAGTGCTGCGATCGGCCCTCTGGGCCGCTCGGAACGACTTCGCATGGGCGACGCGCGTCGCGGCCTGGGTTGGACGCGCCTTCGGCTACGTCTTCATCGCCGTGGGTCTCGGCTTGTTCATCTTCCAGGGCGCCTTCAGCGGCGCCTGGCTGGCCTTCATCGGCTGGTTCCTCCTCCAGGCCGCCGGCGCCGAGGACCGGTACCTGCTGGCGCGCCAGGCGCTCTCCGGCCTCCGTGTGGGAGACCTGATGGTTCGCGACCCGGTGACCGCCAGACCAGACATGACGTTGGGGGACTTCATGGACGAGGTCGTGACCCAACGCCGCCATACGACCTATCCCGTCGTTGAAGACGGCCGCGCCCTCGGACTCCTTCCGTTCCGCTGCGTGGCCGAGGTCCCGCGCCGGGAGTGGGATACGCGGCTGGTTCGGGACTGCATGATTCCGCGCGACCGTGTGCCCGTGGTCAACGAGATGGACGATGCCATCGACGCCGCCGCGGAGCTCGCGGATGGAGACGTCAACAGGGCCCTCGTCCTCGACGGCGACCGGCTCGCCGGGCTCCTTTCGGTGACCGACGTCGCCCGCGCCCTGCAGATTAGGCGGTTACCTGGAAGGCCGATTCCGGCCTAGGGGCCGACTCGGCCGAGCTGTGAGGGTGGCCGACGGGACTCGAACCCGCGACAGCCGGGACCACAACCCGGGGCTCTACCAACTGAGCTACGACCACCGCGCCGGGAGCAATCCTAGATGATCAGCCAGAGTGCTAGGTTCAGCCCGGGCGCCTGTAGCTCAGAGGACAGAGCAGCGGACTTCTAATCCGCGGGTCGCAGGTTCGAATCCTGCCAGGCGCGTCGCTGCGCTCAGCCGGATGTAGCACGCTGGGTGAGGCACGGAGGACGCTCGGGCGCTACGAGCGCAATTTGTTCAGCACGTGCTCGGCCGCGGCCTCGGGCCAATTCGACGGCACGTCCACCTCTTCAAGCAGAGCTGTCAGTCGGCTCGCCGCAGCGATATCGCCGAGGCGGCCAAGCAC
Source organism: uncultured Actinomycetes bacterium (assembly GCA_963722715.1). Taxonomy (GTDB): domain Bacteria; phylum Actinomycetota; class Thermoleophilia; order Gaiellales; family Gaiellaceae; genus DASQGA01. Next base: position 190,023 of record CAVROA010000023.1, read on the forward strand.
GAAGGCGGCGTAAAAGCCCGCCCACAAGTCGTCGCGCACACCCTTCAGCGCGGTCACCTCGTACTCATGGTGCGCGGAGGTCGCGGCCGAAAGAGCCTGAGCCAGTTCAGATTTGGAAGGCAGATCGGCCACTGCAGCCGCGAACATAGTCAAGGCCACGGTCGACGCGCGCCGGTTCGTGCCCTCGTTTAGCCGTCGGTGCGGGCGCACTTGGCCCTGCCCGTCAGATTTCCCCGTCAGGCACGACCCCCCGCCTGAAGCTCGCCACCTGTTCAGGTGTGAAAGGCGGGCGGGAGAGCGGCTCGCTCAGGTGGAACGCGCAGAACATGTGGACGATGTAATGCATCCGCTGTTGGAGATCAGACCAGTCGCGCGCGCCGCAGTCGTCGAGAGCCGGCGCAACCGGTTCGAACCGCGCCAGCAGCTCGATCAGATCCGCGTCGGCGGGCTCGTGGAGCGCGTCCGGGTACGCGTCGGCCAGATGCGTCCCGAGCGCCAGTACCCGCTCCGGCAGCGACATGACCATGAACGCCTCCGTGATTACTTCGCGTGCAAGCCTGCTCGCGCTTCGCTGCACGCCTCCCGCCACGACGCCGGCGGCAGCGGCGGCCGGTCGCCGGACAACCGGCCACCAGCGGGCTGCCGACGGGAAGAGAGCCTCGAGGGCTCGGCGCCCCAGATCCTCCTTCGTTGCATACGGGGCGTCGAGAGCCTCGCGAATCTCCGGCTGCAGGCGCGTCTGCTCGTGGAAGCCGATTTCGAGGTTCGCGAGGACGGCGAGCTCCGTGCGAACCTTCGGATCGGGCTCGAGCCGCCGGCGCTCATACCGGACGAACGCCTGGCGCAAGTAGCGCTGCCCCTCGGGTGGGTCGCCGGGCCGAAGTCCGTCGAGGAAACGTTGGAACGAAGCGGACTCGGCCCCGTCAGGCGGGCACTCGTGAAGATACCGTGCGAATTGGAGCCCGATCTCCTCGAACACCTTCAGGTTCCCGCGAGCGACCGCGTCACTGGCACACTCGAACGCGTCGAACGGTGTGTGCAGCGCAGCCGTCAGGCGCCCGATCCGCGTCTCGCGCTGGAAGAGGCCGTGGCGCAGGAGCCGACGCCAGAGCGTCGCTATTGGATGCAGCAGCCAGCGGCTTTCCCCGAGCTTGCGCCCGAAGTGGTCGATGAGGTCCTCACCGCGGATCGTCCGCCCCGCCTGTCGCGACGCCCACGTGGCGTACGTGCACCAGTTCGCGCCCTCGCCGCTCCGTGCCGCGAACGCCGCCGCGAGACGCGAGTAGCAGTGGGTGATCTCGAGGTTTCGGATGATCGGGTTCGCGATCGAGGCGATCTGCCGGACGTCGTCCGCGCTCGGCACGAGGGTCGATCGGTTCGCGTCGGGTCTCACGGCCATAACGATGTCTTGTTTTCGCGCGGGCGGCGGGTTAGCCTCGCGCGGACAACCGGAGGTATGCATGCCCCAACAGAGGAAACAGGTCGTTGTGATCGTCGAGAAGAGCCCTCAGCAGCGTCACAAGCTCCCCGCCATGGACGCCCCGCTTGCGCAGCAGGTCAAGCAAGCTCTCGACCCCGGGAAGGGTGGCAAGATCGTCGACGTGATCCTGGAGGACGCCGAAGACTAGGAAGTTGACGGCGTAGAAGCTCTAAGAGCCGTTCCGGGCCGAGGCTGGACCGGGAGTTCGGTTAGGAATTCGCGCCGGCGCGTGCCGCGCGGCGGGCACGCGTGCGCTGGACGAGCCGCCAGGCCCGCCTGGCGAGCCACATGATCACAAGGCGCCGGATCCACACGGCATCCTCCTTCCCCTGGCGCGCGCCCGCAAACACGCCGCACCCGTTCGGGGGATTTCCGGCGGAGCGCAGGCGATCCACGATGAGAGAGACAGCTGCGGCAAGTCGCGTTTCGGGAGGCCACCATCTCACTCCGATTTCTGCTCGCCGGGCTCACCTTCATCGCAACCGCACTCGTGATCGCGGCCCTCCCTGTCGTCGCCCAGGGCCATACGCCCACGGGTGTCTGGTCGAAGCCCTGCACGATCGTCGGTACCGCGGGGAATGACATGATCCGAGGCACGGCTAGAGCCGACGTGATTTGCGGCCTCGGAGGCGCGGATGTCCTGGCCGGGAACTCCGGCGCGGACATCATTCGGGGCGGAGGTGGAGCAGACGTGATCCAGGGTGACGCGGGCCAAGACGTCCTCCTCGGAGGGGCCGGGAACGACATTCTCCAGAGCTACGACGGGACGCACGACCACGTCAACGGCGGCCTCGGCTTCGACCGCCTGCCGCGCCACGACCGCTTCCTCGACCGGGTCTCCGGCGTCGAGTCGTTCGACTAGCCCGAGTCGTTCGGAGCAGGGAGCGCAGCGCCCGGCGGCGTCTCGATCAGCCTCTCCCTGTGTGCGAGCAGAAGCTCCCTGACAATCGCCTGGACCGAGCCGGCGACCGGAATCGCCATCAGGGCTCCGAGCACACCGGCCAACTCAGCGCCGATCAGCACGGCCACGAGGACGGCGAGCGGGGAGAGCTGCACGGTCCGCCCGTAGATCACGGGCTGAAGTATGTGGTTCTCGAGCTGCTGGTAGAGGACGAAGAAGATCACCACGATGACGCCGCGCACGATGCCCTGCTCCACGAAGATCACGGCGGACACGATTATTGCGGCGAGCGTCGCGCCGGCGAGGGGGATCAGATCGAGTATCGCGACCACGAGCCCGAGCGCGAACGCGTAGCTCGAGCCGACAGAAAAGAGAACGATCGTGGTCACGACGCCCGCGATGAGGCTGATCACGAGGTTCCCGGAGACGTAACCGCCAATCGTCCGGTAAATGTTGCCGCTGACCCGCTCCCAGCGAGGCCGCACGCGCTCCGGCAGGAGCCCCAAAACGTGATCCACCGTATGAGGGCCCTCGAGGAGCATGAAGAAAGTCAGAAAGGCGATCGTCAGAGCCCCGACCACTCCGGTCACGATGCGCGTCAGGATCTCGACAGCCGGGCCCGTCAGACCCGTCACCCCACCCGTACCTGCCTTGTCGATCGCCTCCTGGAGCCGCTCGACTACCTGATAGTCGCGCTCGAGAAAACCGAGGGGACCCCGACCCGCTGTCAGGTCGGCGACGATTGCAGGCAGAGCATCGATGAAGTCGCGTACCTGATCGACGAGCGGTGGGATGAGGAGGAAGCCGAGCCCGATCATCGAGAGGAGGGCCGCCAGGAAGACGATCCCCGACGACAACCCCCGGCCCACCCCGCGCCGCTCGAAGTACTCGACTGCGGGGTTGAGCGCGGCCGCGAGGAAAGCAGCGATGAGGACCCACGTGATCACCCTGAAGGCGAAGTAGATGAGCGCCAGCAGCACGAAGACGACCAGGGTGACCCCGAGAACGATCAGGATCGTCCGTGGGCGAAACGAGACGACCCGCTCTTCAGGCGTGGCCATCCTCGTAGTGTCCAGGGAAGGCCGGACGCCAAAGTCAGCAGAGTGGATGTCAACGGCAAGACAGATCCTTCGAGTGACGTCCTACCGAAACTGGAGGATTCGGCCCGTGCGGGCCTAACGTTTTCGGCACGGGCAACCGAAAGGATCGACATGAAGATCCAGATCAACGAAATTCGGCTCCTCCCTGACCTGGTTGCGTTCCTCGAGCGGCTCGACGTCGCAAGCCACCGCCTCGCCCCCGACACAGTCGAGGTGCGACTCGTGCGTCCGTTGAGCGATCAGGTCGACGAAGCTGCGGATCGACTCACCATCGTCCAAACGCTCCGCGAGTGGTGCTCACTGCACCCGGGTGTCCGGGCGGACATCGTCCACTAGCGAGGCTTTGCCCGAATTGTGCCGAGGTCACCGGCGCTGAAGGCGCGCCGACGCTCCACGTCCGCGGGATCGACCATCCTCCCGTCTCGCTCGACGTAACCGTCCTTGCCGCCAACCAGGAGCAAGACCAGGTCGTCGTCGCCCGCGTTCCAGAAGCGCCTCGGGGTCGTCGACTCCACGTGGACGAGACCTCCTGGCCCGAGCTCGAAACGCTCTCCGTCGACGTCGAATCCAGCCCTGCCGGCGTGGACGAAGTAGAGCTCGTCCTGGAGCTCGTGGTAATGCTCGAACCACTCGGTGCCCGGTGGTAGCACCATGACGTTGACGCCGAACGCCGTCACGCCCAGCGCCCGGCGAACCTTGCGGAAGACGCCGTCGCCGAGCTCTTCTATCGAGGCGGAGCTATACGCCATGCGATCGTCAAAGCGGGAGACGGGACTCGAACCCGCGACCCTCAGCTTGGAAGGCTGACGCTCTAGCCAACTGAGCTACTCCCGCGTGCCCTGGGGCGCGCTCATCCTACCGCACGGGTTCTCGAAATCCCGCCAGCAGCCACACTTCGAGGACGAAGCAGCGTGCGGCCCGCCCGGATCGGACCGAGATCGACAGAGGGCATTTCGGGACACCGTTCGGGACACGGGATCTCGTGTTGGTATTCGCGTTCACCCTAACGGTGCTTCCGCCTCAGGGACATTCCGCGAACGCTGGCGCACGTTAACGCCACCATCCCACGAGGTCTAGATGAGCAGGTTTCATCCGTCTTGGACGATGTTCTGGGCGTGATGGCACTCTAGGGTCGGTTTGTGGGGTCCGAGACTGTAGGAGCGATATGACGGGTCCGCTGACCAGTTGGCGCGACGGTGCTGCGAAGCAGGCGGTCTTCGACTTTGTGAGTCGAGCATGTGGCCAGGGACAGGATTCTGTCCCGGTCGAGGAGCGCGTGGCGGTTTTCGACAACGACGGCACTTTGTGGTGTGAAAAGCCAGTGCCGATCCAGGCCGATTTCATCCTGCGACGGCTCGCCGAGATGGCGGAGGCCGATCCGGAGTTGCGTGAGCGTCAGCCCTGGAAAGGCGCATACGAGCGGGACTATGGCTGGTTGACACGAACGATGATCGAGCATTACGCCGGTGACGACTCGAACGTGCGGATACTCCTCGGCGGTGTGCTTGCGGCGCACTCCGGGATCAGCGTCGACGAATTCGAGGCGAAGGCGGATTCATTTCTACGCACGACGGAGCATCCGACTCTGGGCCGAGGCTATCTCCAGTGTGCGTATGCACCGATGGTCGAGCTGCTGGGCTATTTGAAGGCGAACGGGTTCTCGAACTACATCGCCTCGGGTGGTGGTCGCGACTTCATGCGGCCCATCAGCGAGGAGCTTTACGGGATCTCCCGCGACCGGGTGATCGGAAGCGCAACGGCGCTTGAGTACGTGAGCGACGACAGCGGAGGCACGATCACGCGCAAGGCCGAGGCCGACTTCGTCGACGACGGCCCACAGAAGCCGATCCGGATCTGGAGCCGCATCGGCCGCCGCCCCCTCCTCGCAGCCGGGAACGCGAACGGCGATATCCCGATGCTCGACTTCACCCAGCACCCGGACAAGCCTTTCCTGCGGCTGCTCGTCCTCCACGATGATGCTGAGCGGGAGTTCGACTACACGAAGGGAGCCGAACAGGCACTGGAGCAGGCCGAGACGAGCGGCTGGACCGTCGCCAGCATCAAGAACGATTGGGATACGGTCTTCTGACCTAAGCCGGGCCGATAGGACGCTAGGCGTGCCGGGCAGACGCGGAGGGTGCTCGCACCGAGCTTTCGTCCGGGACAAGAACTACCTCCCACTCCCAATATGCAGCACTGGTTGAGCAGCAGAAGGCGGCGCGTAATCTTGCACTGCGCACTACGGTTGCCGCGTGGAGCCCTCGGCCACGAGCTGGGACCCGGCCTGGGACGAGGTAGCCGCGGTATGTCTCCTCTCGGTCGCCTACGCCATCGCTTCGATCCGGCTTGGGACGACCCGCTGGCGTGCGATCTCGTTCGGAGCTGCGATGGTGCTCGCCCTCGCCGTCCTCGTTACTCCTCTCGGCACGCTCGCGACCCACTACCTGCTTTCTGCACACCTCCTCCAGAACGTCGTGCTGGCCGAATGGGCCCCGGCGCTCGCCGTCCTCGGGCTGAGCCCCGCGCTCGCGAGCAGGCTCGGCGCGTTTACCCCTGTACGCGTCCTCACTGGGCCGTTCGTTGCGTTGCCCCTCTGGGTGCTGACGTACGCGATGTGGCACGTGCCGGGGTCGTACGAGGCCGCCCTCACCAACCCGCCGCTACTTCGGCTCGAGCACCTGACGTACTTCCTGGCCGGCTGCTGTCTTTGGTGGCCCGTGTTCCAGTCGCGGCCACACGACCTTCCGAACGGCGCCAAAGCTGCCTATCTGTTCGCGGCGTTCCTGCTGAACAGTCCGGTCGGCCTTCTGCTCGCCCTGCTTCCGAGTCCCATCTACGGGTTCTACGAGTCGGCTCCACGCCTGTGGGGGCTCAGCCCGCTCACCGACCAGCAGATCGCCGGGGTGATCATGGCCGCGAGCGAGGCGATCGTCTTCTTCGGCATCTTCGCGGTGTACGTGCTCCGCTTCCTGGCGGAGGAAGAGCAGGCCTGAACGTGGCCGGTGCGAGTCAGGCTCCGTCCCGGCCCGGGAAGCGCTTCACCGCCTCGCGCACCTGCTCGACGTCGAGCGCCATCTCGAGCAGACCTACCTGATCCTCGTAGACCTGAGGGTCGACCTGATCCTTGATGTCCTCTTCGAGGATGTGAACGACGGGGAGTCCCAACTGAACTCCTGCCAGCGGACCCACGTAGGCCGGATCTCCCACGGTGACCGTCTCGGCCGTGACTTCGAGCGACTCGAGGTCAGCGGCTCCGAGCACCACCACCAGGTCGTCGGCCCCATGTTCGTCGACCAGGCTCTTGATGCGGTCCTGGTTCTCGGGGTCCATGGCGCCTGCCGCCGTTCAGACGAAGCACTCCGTCTCGACGAAGACGACCTCAGCGCCGGCCGACCTGACTGCATCGGCGATGGCCGGGCCCGGGACACCGTCCCGCTCGCCCAGCGCGATCACTTTTTTACCCTCGAGCTTCATGCTGCCTCACCTCCGTTTCCGAGCGTTGCGAACGCCTTCTCGATGTCCTCCTTGGACACGTCTCCCGAGAGGCGCTCGAGTTCCTCGCCGTCGCGCAGAAGCACGTACGTCGGCAGACCGAACACCCGGAGCTCGCGACATACATCTCGATTCTCGCTCGCGTTCACCTTCACTACCTTGACGGCGCCGGCCGATTCATTCTCGAGCTTCTCCACGGTCGGCATCATCTGCAGACACGGCTGGCAACGCGGCCCCCAGAAGTCGACGAGAACGCTTCCCTCACGCGTCAGATCCTTGAACGTCTCCGGCGTTGCTTCGACCATCGATCACTCCTTTCCGGGTTCCAGCAGAACAGACATCCCGTCAGCCAGCTCGGTCATGCGGCCGAGGAACAACGAGCCCTTCGCGACCAGCATCGCGGAGCCGAGATCACCCGCTCGGAGCGCAGTTAGTGCATGCGGGAGGTACGGGACCGCAGAAGCGACGTGTCCCTGCGTCGGCGAGTATCCGGGCAGCCCACGCAGGCGCTCGAAGCCGTCGAGCTCGTGTCGCGGAAGCTCCCCGCGCTTGACCGCCAGCGCTCCGATCAGCTTGTAGTTCCGGCTCGGGACGTTCCCTGCGCCGGCCGGCTCCGTGATCTCCGGATCGTGGAGCTCCGTTGCGTAGCGGTCGACGTCGAGGATGCCGCGGCCCAGCCGGCTCAGAGGCTCGACGACGAGATCCTCGAGGACGGCCTGCTGAGCTGAACCAGACCCGATCCTGTGACGGCCAACAGCGTCGAGCCGAATGACAGGTGCGCCGCTTCCCGGCGGGCCAACGAGGATTGCGAGTCCCGCAAGAACGTCCTCGAGGACCGGGACGTCGTGCTTCAAGGCGCCGGAGAACTTCATTCCGAGCTTCGCCAGTGAACCGCCTGCGACCACCGCGACATGGGTGAAGACACCCGCCGAGACGAGCGACGCGGCAACAACGATTGCATGGAGCGGCCCCGCGCAGAACGCCTTGACGTCGGCGCCGGAGGCATTCGTACACCCGGCCTGCTCCGCGATCGCCTTCCCGAGGTTCCCGCCACCGCGCTGGTATCGATCGCCGACAGCCTCCTCACCGCACCCGAGCGCATAGTCGACCTCCTCGGCCGGGAAGCCGGTCTGGTGCAGGAGGTGCTCGAGGGCCAGGGCCCCGGTCGTCTTGCAGGCGAGATTCTCGAGCAGCACGCTGGCCGAGAGGCTCTCGTCGAGCTCGTGGGCGCGAAGCATCGATCCCGCGAGGCGGCCGCGCAGCGCGAGCGGCAGCGCACCGTCTCCCGCCTCCTCACCGTTCAGCCGAAAGAGCTGGAACGCGTCCGCTTCGGCCATGCGTCGGTAGAGCTCCTCCTCGTCGACGATGACGCCGTAAGGGCCTTCCCGGCTCGGGCTAACGGGGTGACGCCAGCGAGGCCGCTCGACGTCCCAGAGCTCCTCGGGGCGGAGGTTTCCGACGAACGCCTGGTTCGGCGCGTAGGCGAGGGCGTCGTCGTACGTCCGGAGAGCGATGTTGATTCGAGCAAGCAGGCCGTCGCGCGTCGCCGCGATCTCGCGCGCCGGCTTCGACCCGTGCTGCACGAGGTCAGGGGCGTGGGCAAGCACGAGCGAGCACCCGTGAATTGCGGCTCCACTCATGCGAGCCGCAGCTCCACCTTCGTGACGCTAGCGGCACATTCGGTGTGCCACGCGAGCGTTTTCGGGCGATACGCTCGCGCGTGAGCAGGGGGGCGGGTCGGGACCCGAGATACACGCGCGTCAAGAACAACGCCACTCAATCCCCTGATCCTCACGAAGCCACCTCCCAGACCGTTGTCGGCTCGACGTCTGTCTCGAGCATCTCGAGTGCTCGCTCGACGATCTGGCGTCGCTCCTCCTCGTCGAGACCGAAAGGATGGGTGATCGCCGGACCGCGAAGCGTTCGGTTGACGCCGATCATGGTCGAGATCGTCGGCAGGGAGGTCACGAACACTGTCGGTATCCCCTCCCGTTCGATCTCCTTCGCCAGCACTGCCCCGCAGCGCGTGCCCGTCCCTCAGGTTCCCGACAGGAGAACGGCTTCGACGCCGGCATCGCGCAGCTCTCGCGCGATCTCACGGCCGAATCCGGTCGAGGTTGCAACGGGTGTGCCGTTTCCGGTCGTCGTGTAGAAGAACTCGTGCAGCCGGCCGATCCGGCCCTCGTCGACGAGGCCGCTCACGGTGTCGAGCGGAACAAGCCTGTTCGGATCCTCGTTCGCTCGGCTGACGTCGAAGCCGCCGTGCACGCTCTCGTAGTCGCCAGCCCCGAGCCGCGTCTCGCCGGCGAGCGAGTATCGCAGCCACGCCTGGGCGCGCACGCTCGGCAGCCGATCGGGATTTCCCTGAGGAACACAACCCGCCTCGGTCACCAGGGCGATAAGAGCCTGCGAGAGGTCGTCCACGCGTGCCGGGGGCTCGACGCGGTCGAACGTTCCTCCAACCTCGGAGTGCGTCTCGCCGCCGAGCTTCGCGAGGAGGAGATCCACCGCTCGTTCGGCCCCCGTTGCTCCGTGGTGCCGGTTCCGCCGGAGCCCCCGCGGGAGGTAGCCCTCCTCCTCGGGTGGACCCAGCTCGCGGCCGCTCGCCACCGCGCTCGCGAGAGAGGCGATCCGCGGTAGTGCGTCACGCATGCCTGCCACGTTCACGGCCGTGGGGACGATCAGCACCTTGCCCGCTGCCGCCGCAACACCTGGATTCTCCTCGTGCATCGCCGCCAGTCCCGGAATCCCACGCCTGCTCGCCTCGGCCGCGACCCGAGCGCAGGCGTAGCCGTACCGCCCGGACCCGAACGCAGGGCCGGCAACCAGCAAGTCGGGCCGGTCTCGCTCGATCAGGTCGAAGAGCTGCTCGAGCGCGTTTTCCTCGTGCTCGCCGAAGTAGTCGTCGCCGCAGGCGAGAGTCGCGACGATCTCGATTCCCTCCAGGGCTCCGGCCAGTCCCTTGCCGGGGCCAACCGGGCCGTCGAGACGACTCGGCCCGACGCCCGCGGCCTCCTCGCCGCCGAGTCCCGCAAAGAACTGATTCAGGTAGTGGACGGCCCTCACCATGACGTCGCTCCGAGGTCGAGCTGACCCATCTGGTTGGTGGCGCCGAGATAGTTGCGAACCGGGATCGGCCCCGCTTCGGCCGCAGGCGTGCCGTCGAGAAGGTGATCGCCACCCAGCACTCGCCCGGGCTTCCAGGCCGGGGCGAGCTGCTCGACGTTTCCCGTCGAGACGATGCAGTCGGCCTCGGGGACCCAGTCGGTCAGGATCGGCCCGGTCGCTTCCAGATCGGTCTCCTCGCAGACAATCACCGACGTCTTCACGCCGGCGTTCTCGCAGGCGCGACAGGTGAGCATCGTGTCGGTGTGGCTGTTCCCGCCGGCATCGGTAGTGATCACGACTCCGTCGACGCCGAGTTCGACCGCGACACATGCGGCGGCGTCGGCAGCACGCTGCTTGTCGTCCGCCGACTGCTCGTACCCGCGCATGAGGACGACGCCCGCGAAGTGCAGGCGCTTGCCATGCTGGCGATAGAGCGTTCGAATCAATGAGTTGAGCTGAAAGAAGTAGGTCGGGTTGCGCATCGCGGCCCAGTGGTACTCCCCTGCAGTCACGGCTCCGTCCATCACCTCCGCCGGATCGACGAGCTTCGGGAGGCCGCTTTCGCCGACCGGGGTTCCGTAGAGGTAGAGCTGGTAGAGCTGGCCGAGATCAGACAGCTGGACAAGGGCCGCAACGGACGGAAGCGAATCGCCTGCCGGCCCGAGCGCGAACGTGTGCGTGTGGATCGGCTCGACGCTCAGGGTGGGCTCGGCGAGAAGCTCGGCCGCGCGAAGTGTCACGTCCCGAACTGCGCTGTCGATGGCACGGTGATCAGCACCGTCGCCGGGACGGAAGGTCAGGACGACGTTTCGCAGCGAGCCGAAAGGGGTCAGGTCGGCCGCCGGGCCTGCGAGATCGACAACCGACTCCTGCTCGTGCAGCGGACGTTCCTCCCCTGGGAAATCGAGGCAGGACAGGACAGCAACGTCGCTGATCCGATTCGTCACGCCCTCGCCCGCTCGATCTTCGGTCGGAAATGCCTTGCGCCCGTCGGGGCGGATCCGTGGCTCGACGGCATCAAGAACGTGCGTGACCCGCACCGGTTCTCCCGGCTCGACAACCGCGACGTCGACTCCGGCGAGTGCAGGGTCGGCGCGCGCCAGGTCCTCGATCCGCCCCGCGTCGGGCGCGAGCACCTCCGGAGCGAACGTGCGCACCTCCCAGGCCATCAAGCAGCTCTCCGATGCCCGAGGCCGGCAGATATCTCGTCCCCGGCTGCGACGCATGCACGGCCGAGATCTGCGAGCCGCTCTTCGGTCACGCGATACGACGGGCCTGCAACCGAGACCGCCGCCACGCAAGTGCCAGTGCAGTCGAAGACCGGTGCTGCCGCTGAGTTCAGGCCCGGCTCGAGCTCCTCGACCGCCGTCGCATAGCCGCAGCCGCGAACGCCTTCAAGCTCCATGGAGGCGCCGCCGTCACCGAAGGCGAGCAGCACTTTGCCGTTCGCAGTCGTATCGAGCGGTGTCGTTCGACCAGTCCAGTCCTTCACTCCGACGAAGTGGGAGCTCTCGACCTGGTACACGTTCAGGACGCGATCGCCTTCACGGATCGCGAGGTTCACCGTCTCGCCGGTCTCGTCGGCAAGACGCGCCAGCGGATCGCGCGCGGTGGGGAGAAGTGCGAGACCCCGCGTCGCCAGTGACCCGAGTCGCGCCAGCTCCGGCCCAGGGAGAAAGCGGTCACCGGCCCGGCGCACGAGACCGCGCGCCTCGAGCGTTGCAAGAAGCCGCGAGACGGTGCTCTTGTGCATTCCGAGCTCCCCGGCGAGCTCGGTCGCACCGAGCTCCGGTCGAGCTTCCGTAAAGGCGGCGAGGATCGCGAGTGCCTTGTCTGCCGATTGCACCGACGCAAGTATTGCAACGGGGTAGCTGTGCTTGCAACAATCGCTTTTGCTCTAGGGGCCGCCGGCAACCTCTTCCGGTAGCTCGTACCACCGCTTTCGCTCCCCAATGCGGGCGCGGAGGCGCCAGGCGCGAGACTTCGGCTCGGCCTCGATGCGGTCGAGAAGCGTTCGCGCCCGGTCTGCGACGACTCTCTTCTCATCTGCCGACAGGGCGTAGTCATCCAGCCGTGCGAGCGTTGCCTCGAGATTTCCGGTGATGGTGCGCCAGAGGCCCCAGTCCGCGGCGCAAAGCGCGGCGACTCGGCCGGCGTTGACAGTGTCCCCGTCCTCGTCTCCGACCGAATGGTCATGGAGGAGCGCCAGCACGTCTCGCACGTCCTTCTCGTTCAGCTCGGCGATCTGGAGCTTCGTCAGGAGGAGCTCGGCGAGTGGGACGGAGATCGGCTCGAGCTCGAGGCGCTCCGCGAGTGGGATCTTGTGGGACATCGAGAACGCACCCATGAACACGTCCACCTGCCGCCCGTTGGCGTCGTCGAAGAAGAGCAGGCGTTCGTTTCCCTGCAGGGCGTTGAAGGCCACGTGCGGGACGTAGCCCGCCGCCTCGAAGAAGGACGCGGTTTTCCTGGATAAGCCCTTCCCGGCTGCGAAGTCGAGGTCCGCGTAGGGGCGCTCGAATGCGGGGTGGCCCGTCCCGGGGTTGCGGAGTCTGACAGCCACGCCCCCGAGCAGGCGAAGCGGCAGGTTCTCTTGCTCCGCGAGGGTGATGAGCCGACGCCCCTCCTCGACGACGTCGGCATGGGGCTCACTCACCCGCGGGAGACTACTTACCGGGCAGACGCTCCTCATACCTATCGCAACGGTGGATGGCCACCGGCCGGCTCCCCACTGCAGCGAGGGGCAAGCCTAGACCGGCGCGAGCGGCAGCCGGTGCTCTTCGGGAATCTGAACGAGCGCGAGCTGTGCGAGTCGGGTGTAGCGCGCCTCGAGCCTGCGACGCAGGCGTCGCGATGCGGATAGCCAAGCTAGCCGGGATCCGCCATCGCGCCGCACGCGCGTAACGACCTGCGTCATCCCGGCCCCTGGTTCAAGCGATGTTGTTAGCACCGCGCGCATACCGCCGGGGAGTGAGAGCCGCTCGGTGTAGTAGTCGAAGGGTCGCCAGTCCAGGATCTCTTCATAAATCTTCGTGCGCCCGTCTACGCAAACACTCGAGGCGCCGGTTGTGCGGCGTCCGCCTACGTTCGCCTGTTCGATCGCATCCACTTGCCAAACGAGTCGCCTCTGAGGCGATGTGAGGAGCTCCCAGGTGAGCTCCGCGCTCGCGCGGACCGGGACCTCGACACGGAAATCGGCGTCGTCGTCTTCAACGCTGACGCGTCGCCTTGCTTGCTCGACTTTCCAACGCGCATCGAGGTCGCTCGCGTAGCCGACGACATCAGCGCCGTCGACGCCATGCTCGACGTGGCGGTGCAACTGCAACGAGCTCGGTTCAAGGCCGAGGGCTTGAACGCAGGCCTCCGTGAAGAAGGCGTAGGCGTGCAGCCCGTGGGCCGCGGTCACACCGTTCTTGAGCAGCCGGTGAACGAGAATCACGTCATCGCCCGTTAGCTCCTCGCCCCGGCTGCTCAGGCGGCGGATGAATGCGCCGTGGTGAACGATGAACTTGAGGTCGAGATCAGTCACCTTCGTGCAGGCCGGGCAGGTGCAGCTGACGGCATGCTCAATTCCGCGTAGCCGACCGCGGAAGGCGAAGTAGCACTCCTCAATCGTGTCGAGGAGCATCGTCGCGTCGATGTCGCCGTCGAGCGCGTAGCCGAAGACCGCATCGCCTTCAACTTTGTTCACGTGAATCACGGCCTCGAGCCGCCCGATCACGGTTTCCATGACGTCGGAGACGACGTCCTCTGCGTACTCCAGAGGGCTTCCAACAACGTAATTGCTGTAACCCGATATATCGGACAGAAGCAGCAACCCCTGTCCGGCCGAGACGGCCAGCGTCAAGCCCCTGTGAGCTCGAGGATGTTGCCGCCAAGGTCTTTGAGCCAGGCGACGCGCCGTTCGAGGAGGGTCAGGCCCAACCTCCCCTCGTAGTAAGCAATTGCCTCATCAACATCTGAGACCGGTGCGTTTGCCCCGATCCGGGACTCAGCGAGCACGCAGCCAGGATCGCGTTCAGCTGCCGTCGAGTCAAGGCCGGCCGCCGAGTGACTCGCGCCCCAGGTCGCGGAGGCTCAGACATGGGCGAGTACCTGGTCAAGCGGCCGAGGCACTTGGGTGAGCTCAAGCGCCTCGACGAGCAAACGCGCGTATCGGATCTTCCGCCTCCCGCCGCTGCCCATGAAGCGCCGAAGCTGCTCCTCGTTAGCCCGGCCTTGCCAGGCAGCCTGCTTCTGGAGGGTGCGGAAGGACCCAAGCTCACCCTGGGCGTCAACGACCCGTTCCACGGAGGCGGCACCGAGAGCGCGGATCAGCTCTTCCTCCAAGTCTGCGTCGCACGCGTAGAAACCCAGCTGTTCCATATCGACGCGCGTAAGGTGGGAGCCGAAGCCGGCCCGCTCAAGACCGCGCCGGAAGGCGCCCTCCTCTGCGGCGTCATAGAGACCCGCCAGCCTGACGTCGAGCCCCTGAGGACCGAACATATTCAGGAACCTTTCTATGGACTGCGCGCCCCCAATCGGCACAACGGAAATCCCCTCAGCATCAAGATTCCGGCCACGGCGACCAGCGAGCGCTTCGAGCGCGCGCTGGTCGCTGAGCCCTTCAACCAGCACGACCGCACGCGGAGCGACGCCTGCGGCCAGCGCTTGTGAGACGTCAACAAGTGGAGCACCCGTACCGCCGGCTGCCCCTTCGACGTCCGCCGAGTGAAATCGCTGCTTCTCGTCCACATCTCGCATCTTCACAGCTCATACCCCAGTGACCGACCAACAGAAAAGCCTTGTCTCCAAGGCCTCTCCCGATCGGGACGGCGAGATTTGAACTCGTCATCGGGCCGCCGGATGTCGAGGTCGGCGTCGCCCGTGCTCTCAACGGCGAAGCCCCAGCCTGCGGCCGGAGAGATATTCCCAGCCGGCGGTAAAGGAGCAGTTGTTGGCTGGATGCCGGGCGCGATAATGTCACACGTACCTAGGACGAAGGGAGGCACCGCATGCACGCCGTGGTCGCAAGGAGCACGCTTCATGATTCTGAGGCGGCAAGGAAATTTCTAAAGGAACAGGGCGCACCCCGGATCTCGCAAGCGCCCGGCTTCGAATCTGCTCAGTGGGTCATGCTTGACGAGAGCACTGGCACTTCGATGCTGACCTTCGAGTCTGAAGAGGAGGCGCAGGCGGCGGCAGAATTGCTTCGGACCAACCCCCCAGGAGGTACTGCGATAACGATCGACAGCATCGAGGTCGGCGAAGTCGTCCACCGCGTTTGACGGATGCTGCACGCGTTAGCTAGCTCGGCCTTTAGAGCCCCCTGAGACATCAAGGGCCACCAGCGAGCTACGCCGGCAGCGGCTCTCAGGGGCCGAGCTCGAGGCCTTCACGCGGGCGATCGAGTGAGCCCAAAGGGCACCATTTGGGCACTAGGACCGCTCCGGTGCTGATCGAGACCGCTCGGTCGAGGGCGGCCTCGAGACAGAAAAGACCCTGCTTCCAGGGCCTTTTCTTATCGGGACGGCGAGATTTGAACTCGCGACCCCCTGCTCCCAAAGCAGGTGCGCTACCAGGCTGCGCCACGTCCCGCTGGCGCGAAGTGTAGACCGCGCAACGGTTCGACCGTTCCTCGGTTAGCCTCGCGAGCTGGCTCGAACACGCCGCCCACTCGTCGGGTACGTCCTCGTCTGGACTGCCGTCCTGCTTTGGTCGGTCAACGCGACCGTCTCCAAGATCGTCCTCGACTCGGCCGGTCTGTCGGCGCTCCGCCTGTCCGAGGTGAGGGCTACTGGCTCCGCTGTCATTCTCCTCGCCGCGGTCGCGCTCGTCCGTCCCGCATCCCTGAGCACGAACCGGCGGGAGCTGGCCTTCCTGGCTGTCTTCGGGATCCTCGGCCTCGCCCTCGTCCAGTTCTTCTACTTCGTAGCGCTGAGCCGGCTCAACATCGGCATCGCGCTCGTGATCGAGTACATCGCTCCGGTCCTCGTGGCTCTCTACGCGCGGTTCTTCGTCCACGAGCCGGTGCGGCGCCGGCTCTGGGCCGCGATCGCGCTGAGCCTGGCCGGGCTCTCGCTCGTCGTCGACCTCTGGAGCGGCGTCACTCTCAGCACGACGGGCGTCCTCGCCTGCCTCGCCGCCGCGGTCGCCTACGCCCTCTACATCATCATGGCCGACCGGAGTCTTCGCGGCGGCCGTGATGCAACCTCGCTCCTTGCCTACGGGTTCCTCTTCGCAAGCATCTTCTGGGCCATCGTGCAACCGTGGTGGAGCTTTCCCGCCGGAAGCGTGGAGGCGAGTGCGTCGCTCCTGGGTCGGCTCGACGATTTCTCGGCGCCGGTCTGGCTCCTGCTCGGATACGTGGTCGTCCTCGGCACGGTCGTGCCTTTCGTCCTGATCGTGAATGCCCTCCACCACATCTCGCCGACCCGGACGATCATCGTCGCGATGCTCGAGCCCGTTCTGGCCGCCGCAGTCGCATACCTATGGCTGGGGGAGGAGCTCACTGGACAGCAGATCGCCGGCTCGCTCCTCGTGCTCGGCGGCATCGTCCTGGCCCAGACGGCCCGCGAAACCGAGCCCACCGGGGCAGGAGCCGAGAGCGGTCCCCGTTAGACCTCGAAGAGGACGCGGAGCTCGGCGATCTTGTCGGCCCGGAGCTGCTCTCGCTCTCCGCGGGCGACCGCTGAGAGCACTTCCTCGACGAGTGAGGCAAGATCCACGGGATTGAACGGCTTCGTGATGTAGTCGAGGCCACCGAGATCCATACCGCGTGCGCGGTCGCGGAGATCCGCTCGCGCGGTCAGGAAGACGATCGGGATCTCGCGTGTGTCCTCCTTCTCCAGCAGCCGCTCGGCCACCGACCACCCGTCCAGGCCCGGCATCATCACGTCGAGGAGGATCGCATCAGGCCGTTCCTTCTCGACGACCTCCAGTCCGGTCGGCCCGTCGGGTGCCTCGACCACGTCCATGCCTTCCGCCTCGAGATTCACCCTGCACAGCAAGCGGATCGGCGCCTCGTCGTCGATGATCAGAACCTTCGTCATGAGCGTCCCGCCGGTTCCACTTGGGGTTCTCTACCCCGGTGAGCCCTCTTCGAGACAGGGAGCTCGAAGACGAACGTCGAACCTTCCCCCTCGACCGACTCGACGGCGATGCGCCCGTCCATCGCGGCCAGGAGGCCCCGCACGAGAAAGAGGCCGAGCCCTGTGCCGTGGGCACCGGTCAGCGGAGCTGTCCCTGCCCGATAGAACTTCGTGAAGATCCTGCTCTGGTCGTCGAGGGGGATCCCGATGCCCTCGTCGCTGACCCTGACCTCGATGGCATCCGACTTCCTGCGTCCAGCGAGCGTGATCGTGCCTCCTTCGGGCGAGTACTTGACGGCGTTGTCGACCAGGTGCAGAAGGATCTGAGCGAGCTTCTCCCCGTCTGCGTCCGCGTAGAGCCCGCTTTCAGGAGCGTCGATCTCCAGCCTGTGGGAGCCGTCGATGTGCTCCTGCGCACGCCCGCCTACCGACCCAAGCACCTCGGCGACGTCGACCGGCGAGAGCGCCAGTCCCAGCGTGCCGGCCTCGAGACGCGCGACGCTCAGCAGGTCGTCGACGATCCCGATCAGTCGCTCCGACTCCGAGGCGATGTAGCCGAGGAAGGTCGCCCTCTCCTCGTCCCCGAAGGCGACGTCGCTCCTGATGAGGGTCTCGGCGAACCCGTAGATCGAGGTGAGCGGGGTCCGGAGCTCGTGCGACACGGTCGCGACGAAGTCCGACTTCATCTGGTCGACCACGCGCTCTCCGGAAACGTCGCGGAAGGCGAAGATCCGGCCCCCGACGGCCCCGCCCGAGTCGAGCATCACAGCCTCCGTCAGCGAGAGGAAGACGTCCTTGCCCCCTCTGCTGATTGTGATCGGCTCTTCTCTCCCGTGCCCACGCGCGGTCCCCGCGAGGTCGCGCTGGAGGACCTCGGGGATCCGCCGGCCGAGCGCTTCGGCCGCCGGGACGCCGGTAATCCGTTCCGCCATGGCGTTCCAGAGGACGACTCGTTCCTCGCGATCGACGGCCACGATTCCGTCGGCGATGTTGAGGAGGATCGCGTTCGAGCGCTCCTTCTCCTCTGCGACTCGCTGGTAGAGCTCGGCGTTCGAGAGACCGGCGGACGCGACGGCGGCGAGCGCAGAGAGCGCCTGCGCCTCCTCCTCGCGCCATGCTCTCGGCCCTGCCGTATACACGGAGAGGACGCCGTGAAGGCCGCCCCCGTGGGCGATCATCGGCACCGCGATGCACCCCGCCATCTCGCGCGCGAGGAGAGGATCTCCGTCTCCAAGATCGGGCCTCGCGCCGACGTCGTCGAGCATCGAGGCGGTGCGCGACTGGACGGCGTCGCCAAGGAGGCCTGTCCCGACGACCGCGCGCGTTCCGACCAGATCGTGGGCCGTATCACCCTCAACGCCGGAGGCCGCCCGGATGACGAGCTCTTCGCCGTCGAGAAGTCTCACGGTGGCTGCGTCCGCATCGAGGAGGATGGGCGCCTCGCGGACGATCTCCTCGAGGACGATCGAAGGATCGAGCACGGTGACGACGCGGGCACCGATCGCTGCGAGTCGCTGTGAGAGCCTACGGCCCCGCCGTTCGGTCTCGAACAATTCGCTGCGCTCCAACGCGCCTCGGGCCGCGCGGCTGAGGTGGCCCGCCAGGGCAAGGTCGTCGTCCGTGAACGCCCGCTCCTCGCCGAAGAGGACAACAACAGAGCCCGGGTCACCGCTCGTGCCGTCCACCGAGGTTGCAAGCAGCGCACACGCGTTGTTAGCGAGGAGAAGATCCCTCCACCGGCTATCGAATCGCTCGTCCTCGGTGAGAGCGCTCGAGGTGACAAGTCGCCTCTCTCGGGTAGCGGCGGCGAGCGGAGCTTCGTCATCCCGGATGCCATCGCGAAGCGCCGCCTCGACCTCGTCGTGAACGTCGTAGGAGCCGACGAGGACGAGCCTGTCGCCGGCCGGTCGCAGGACGAACGCCGCGATGCCGCCTAGGGCTTCTGTAGCCGCCTGGGCCAGCGCGGTGACGGTCTCGTTGAGCGAAAGCGGAGACCCCAGCGCCTCGGCGATCCGATAGAAGCCCTGCTGGATCTGTGCTTGCCGCTCACGCTCCTCGAAGCTCTCCGCGTTGTGGAAGGCGAGCGAGGCGAAGCGGGCGTAGGCATCGAGGAGCTCGAGGTCCGGCTCTCCGAACCTTCCGGCTTCCGTTGAGCAGACGCCGAGTACGCCCCGTACCTCGCCGAGCCATGTAATCGGCGCGACCATCACGTCCTCGAACTCCGAATAGTGCGTGCTGGGCGGAGGATCCTCGGTTTCGCGGAAGTTGCGCTTCAGCACGGGCTTTCCATCCTCGATCGCCGCCTTTTGTGTGCCCGCCGCGGGAATTCTCCGGCCGACGGCCGCCTGGGGCAGTCCGAAGACGGCGCGACAGCGGAGCGAGTCGCGGTGTGGTTCGAGAATCCAGCAATCGGCAGCATCCGCGCCGAGCAGCTCGGCGACCTCCTCGACCAGCCGCTGCACCACCGACGTGAACCGAAGGTCGCTCGTCACCACCTGAGCCGCTTTCAGCAGGGCGGTTTGACGGTCGACCCGCCGTCCTTCTTCACGGAGCAGTCGGGCCGTGTGGATCGCGAGCCCCGCCTCTCCGGCAACGGATTCGGCGAGCGCGACCTCCCCCTCGGTCCAGCGGCCGACCTCCGAGCGGTGGAGTGCGAAGACGCCGATCACGTCATCGAAGACCTGGATTGGCGTGGCGAGCACGGCCTTCGTTCCGAGCTCGACCAGCGCCTCCCGGCTGCCGAGGCTGGGGTCGTCCAACTCGGATGCTGACTCGACGTCCGCAATCGCGACCGTGCGCCGCTCTCGTGCCGCCAGGTTCGACGCCGGCAGGCGCGCCGCCACACCGCCGACGGGATCGTGACCGGGCGCCGTCCATTCCGAATGGACCGGCATCGAGCCGCTCGGCTCGGCGAGGCGAATGAAGCAGCGGGTGACCTTGAGGGCCCGCGCGGTCTCTCTCACGGCGACTGCCAGCACGTCGTCGAGGTCGAGCTCGGAACGGACCTGGCGCGAGATTGCGGCGACCAGGCGTTCGCGTTCGAGCGCAGCCCCGAGCGCCTCGGAAGACCGGCTGCTGCCCAGGGCGAGCGCCGTCTCGTTGGCGAGCCGCTGGAAGAGCTCGAGCTCGCTCGCCGAGAAGAAACGGCGCTCGGAGAAGACGGCCACGACGAGAACGCCGGTGAGCCTGCCCTCCGAGACCAGGGGCAGGAAGGCTGCGCTCTTCGCCGGCACCGTGTCGAGGGCGCGGCTCACGTGCGGCGCAGCCTCGACGTCGTAAACGGCAAACGCTGCCCGCTCGCGCGCCACGGTTGCGATCCCGCCCGGATCCTCGACGAGGTCGATCTCGATCCCCTTCCACCAATCCTCGTCGGCGCCCCGGGCCGCAAACCCCGTCGCACGGCGCTCCGTGTCGTCCACGACGGCGAGCATCGCCGCTTCGATCCCGAGCGAATGCTCCAGCTCGTCGAACAGGTTCTCGGCTGCGTCTCTCGCGCTGAGCGACCGCGAAAGTGCGCTCGAGAGCCGCGACATCGCCCCCGCATCGCGCTCCCGCTCGCTTGCGGCCTCTTCAGCCGCCCGCACCCGCTCCGCGGGGTCGACGAGCAGCCTGCGTTCGTGCCGGGCCAGGAGGAGGACAGCTGGCACCAGGCCGAGGAGCGTCAGGGCAAACGCGGGCCAGGGGCTGGAGGACGCGAGCGGCTCGGAGTCGCCGAGCTTCGACGCCCCAAGAACGGCCGTGGTCACACCGACGACCGTGAAGAGGAGCCACAGCGCGAAGCCTGATGACGTCGGCCGCCGCCCAGCTCCGAGCAAGGAGCGGAACAGGAGCGCGGACAGCGCGAGATACAGCGCCGCGGCAACGAGAAGCGGCACCGTATTGATGAGCAACGTCGTCGTCTCGTTCGTCACTGGGCACACTGATGATAAGGAGATCGAAGAGCCTCCGTCCACGATTTCCCTCCCGACAAGCCGGGTCCCATGCCTTGCGAAGATGGGCCGATAGACCTATTGGCAGCCGGAAGCCCGCTGGATACGGTGCCGTTACTGGGCGATGCGACCGTGGTTGGTGTCCTGGCTATGAACGCCGCGGTGCGCATTCTGGAAGGCCCGCTGCACAAACCCCCCCGAGTGGCGGGCCTTCCTTAACTCAAGCTGAACAGACCCCTGATTACAGTGGCCGCCGGTGGTCAAGCGGATCCTTCTTGCGACTCCGCGCGGGTACTGCGCCGGGGTCGAACGAGCGATCGAGACGGTCGAGCAAGCGCTTCGCCTGCGAGGAGCCCCCGTCTACGTTCGCAGGCGGATCGTCCACAACACCCACGTCGTTCGCGAGCTCGAGGGGCTCGGCGCAGTCTTCGTCGACACCGAGGAGGACGTCCCGACCGGAGCCGAGGTCATCTTCTCAGCCCACGGTGTCTCTCCCGCGGTCCGCGCGAATGCCCGGAGGCTCGGCCTCAGAACGATCGACGCCACCTGCCCTCTCGTCGCGAAGGTGCATGCGGAGGCACGACGCTTCGCCGCGCGTGGCTACGCCATCGTCCTGATCGGCCACGCCGGCCACGACGAGGTCGAGGGCACCCTCGGGGAAGCACCAGACGCAATCGTCCTCGTCGAGAACGTCGACCAGGCTCGTCGCCTCGAGCCGCCCCGCGGCCGACCGCTCGCCTACATCACCCAGACGACGCTGTCCGTTGACGAGACGGAGGCGATCGTTGGGGTCCTCCGCGAGCGCTTCCCGGGCATCGAGGCTCCGAAGCGGGAGGACATCTGCTACGCGACGACGAATCGCCAGCGCGCAGTCAAGCGAATCCTCGAGCGGGTCGACCTCTTGCTCGTGATCGGGTCGGAGGACAGCTCGAACTCGAAGCGCCTGGTCGAAGTCGCGCGCGGCGGAGCCGTCGCGGCGCATCTGATCGAGGACGAGCTCGGGATCAAAGAGAGTTGGCTCTGCGGCGTTGAGACCGTCGGAATCACCTGCGGCGCCTCTGCGCCGGAAGCACTCGCCCGCCGCGTCGTCGGGTGGTTTCGAGCGCGCGGCAACGTCGAGATCGAGACGATGACCGGCGAGGAGGAGAGCGTGGCCTTCAAGCTCCCGGCCGAGCTTGGTCCGAGAACGGCGGCCTAAGCCGAGCACCTAAGCCTTGGAGATGCCGAGCTCCTCGCCCTGCTCGATCCGGGTGGCGAGGGTCTCCTGCTTGATCCAGTCGGCATGCTGGAGTACGTCGTCGCCGTTCCCGGGGAGGGTCAAGACGATTCTGTCCGTCACCTCGAGCCCCGCCTCTTTTCGCATTAGCTGGATCGCGTGGATGAGGTCGAGCACGCGTCCCTCGAGCTCGAGCTCGGGGTCGAGGCGCGTGTCGAGGGCAACCGCGAGGCCGTCATCCGATGCAAACGCCCAGCCGTCGGGCGCCAGTCTTTCGACGAAGACCTCGTCCGGCCCGAGCTCGTGACCCGCAACGCGGAAGCGCCCTCCTCCGAGGTCCTCGAATCGTCCTTCCTGTAGCTCGGCACGGATCGTCGCGAGCTCCTTCCCGAGCCGAGGCCCGAGGACAGGAAGGTTCGGCTTCACGCGTAGATAGGTGCCTTCGACCGGTCCGAACTCGAGCTCCTTCACACGGAGCTCGGCCTTGATCTCGTCCGAATGGGGCGTGGACGCGTTCGCGCCCTCGACGACCATCCGGCGAAGCGGCTGGCGTACCTTTCGACCCGCTTGCTGACGCGCGGAATGGCCGAGGCCGACGACGCGGCGAACCTCCTCGACCTCGACCAGCAGCGCCTCGTCTTCGAAATCTGAAGCCACCTCGGGCCAGCCGGCGAGAAAGATGCTCTCGGGAGCGTCGTCGCAGGGGCCTGCAACCAGATTCCGCCAGAGGTGGTCCGACAGGAAAGGCATCAGCGGCGCGATCGTGCGGAGCGACTGCACGACCGCGTACCACAGGGTTTCGAGCGCAGCCTCCTCCCCATGCCAGAAACGCGGGCGACTACGCCGGACGTACCAGTCGGAGAGGTCGCGCATGAAGGACGTGAACGCCTTCGTGACGGCCGGCGTCCAGAAACGCTCGAAGCCGTCGTTCGCCTCCGCGACCAGCTGCTGGACGCGGGCGAGAAGCCACCGATCGAGCTGGCCCAAGTCGTCCCTCGCCGGCCCCGATTCGAGGAGCTTCGCGTCCGGACGCCACCCCTCGACGTTCGCGTAGAGAATCAGGAAGCTGACCGAGTTCCAGAAGGTGAGGAGCTCTCGCTTCACCTCCCGGGCGAGCCCGAAACCGAAATTGAGGTTCTGGCTCGGCACCTGGGAGCAGTAGAGCCAGCGCATCACGTCAGCGCCTATCCGGTCGAGCGCCTCGTTCAGCTCGATGGCGTTCCCCCAGGACTTGTGCATGGCACGACCGGTCTCATCGGTGACCCGCTCGTACGCAAGGACCTGCCGGTACGGCGCCTCGCCCACGAGCGCGACCGACATGAAGAGCTGGGAGTAGAACCAGAGCCGGATCTGCTCTCGAGACTCTGAGACCCAGTCGGCCGGGAACCACTTCTCCCAGTACGCATGGTCCGGAAGGTCGGCCCCGGTGAGCCCGCGGGCGGCGCCCGTCGCGTATCCGCCCTCGATGTACTCCGGGTTCTGCCAACCGAGCGTCGAGAACGGCACGATGCCGGCGTCGAGCCACGCGTCACCGACTTCCGGGAGGCGCCGAAGCTCGGAGCCACACCCCTCG
This sequence comes from uncultured Actinomycetes bacterium, assembly GCA_963722715.1. Classification (GTDB taxonomy): domain Bacteria; phylum Actinomycetota; class Thermoleophilia; order Gaiellales; family Gaiellaceae; genus DASQGA01. The sequence goes on from CAVROA010000023.1 coordinate 213,892, forward strand.
CAGGCAATCGTCACCTCGTCCACCCAGGGCCGGTGCAGCTCCTCGAGCTGCTCGAGTCCGCTCACGGCGCGCTCCCGCAGCTCCTGCTCAGAGCCGATGACATTCATGACGTTGCAGTCCTCGCAGCGGTAGAAGGGAAGCGGCAGCCCGAAGTAGCGCTTCCGGGAGATGCACCAATCGCCCATGTTGCGAAGCCAGTCGTCCATCCGCCTCGAATAGAACTCGGGCGTCCAGCGAACGGTGGCATTCGCAGCGAGCATCTTGGGCCGAATCTCGTCCGCGGAGATGAACCACTCGTCGACGATCCGGAAGACGAGCGGCGTGGAGCAACGCCAGCAAACGGGATAGCGGTGCGTGATCTCGCCGGCGTCGAGCAGCCGGCCGCGCTCGCCCAGGTCGCCGATGATCTGGCCGACGGTCTCCTCCGTGGAGCGCCCATGTAGCCAGCCGTACTCAGGGTAGAACCGGCCGGACTCGTCGATCGGAGCAAGCACCGGTAGGTCGTGGATCCGCGCGAGCTCGAAGTCCTCGGTCCCGGCGCCCGGCGCGATGTGGACGATTCCCGTTCCCTCCTCGAGGGAGACCTCCTCCCAGGGGATCACCCGGTGGACGACTCCCTGCTGGGGCTCCAGCTCGTCGAATGGACCCTCATACTCGAGCCCGACGAGCTCCGCCCCGACCACCGTATCGCGGACCTCGCCGGCCAGCGGGACCGCGTCAACGAGCGCCTCGGCGACGATCTCGATCCCGGCCGAAGTCTCGACCCGGGCGTAGCGCGCGTCGGGATGCACCGCTGCGGCCACGTTCGCGGGAAGCGTCCACGGAGTGGTTGTCCAGACGACGAGCGCCTCGTCCTCTCGATCCTTGAGCGGAAACCGGACGTAGAGCGACGGGTGGGTGATGTCCCGGTACGAGTCGATCAGCTCGTGCTGGGAAAGAGACGTGCCGCAGCGCGGGCACCAGACCATCGAACGGTGGCCCTGATAGAGCCAGCCGCGCTCGTGGATGCTCTTCAGGAAACCCCAGATGTAGCTGATGTTCGTGTCAGAGAAGGTGTAGTAGTCGTTGTCCCAGTCCATCCATTGGCCGAGCCTGATCGATTGACTGGTCTGCACCTCCGAGAACTCGGCGACACGTTCGCGACAGCGGCGGGCGAACTCGGCGAGGCCGTATTCCTCGATCTCGCGCTTCGAGTTCAGGCCGAGGGACTTTTCGACTTCGACCTCGACCCAGAGCCCCTGACAGTCGAAGCCGTTCTGGTAGCGCTGTTCGAACCCGTTCAACGCCTTGTAGCGCTGAAAGACGTCTTTGAGGGTCCGGCCCCACGCGTGGTGGACACCCATCGGATTGTTGGCCGTGACAGGGCCGTCGATGAAGCTCCAGGCAGGGCCCTGGGCATTTTGGGCTCTGAGCTTCTCGAAGATGTCCGCGTCCTCCCACCAGGCGAGGAGTTCCCGCTCCAGAGCGGGGTGGTCAGGGACAGCTGGAAGAGGCGTGAAGACGGGCTCGGGCGCCATGAGGCCAGTCTAGTGGCCGGTCTGGAGCGGGATTTTCCTGATCCGTCCCGTCGTTTAACGCTTCAGACACAACCTGTGCACCACTCGTGCGCAAACCAGGAATAGGCTGAAGCCGGAGGGTGGCTCGCGGCCGGCCCCAAATCCAAAAGGAGAACGATGACAACTGAAGTGACAGAGACGACATTCGAAGCCGAGGTGCTCGAGAGCGAGCAGCCGGTCGTGGTCGACTTTTGGGCGGAGTGGTGTGGCCCGTGCCATGCGGTCGCTCCGGTCCTGGATCAGATCGCCGAGGAGCGATCCGGGGAGCTTCGGATCGCAAAGGTGAACATCGACGAGCAGCCTGCCCTGGCGCAGCGCTACGGCGTCATGAGCATTCCGACGATCATCCTCTTCCGCGAGGGCAAGCCCGCCGCGGCGGCCGTGGGTGCCCAGCCGAAGGGCATGCTCGAGCGGAATCTAGGTCTCGCCGAGGTCTAGACCGCTCCGGCGGTGCCGGAACCGTCTTCGAGAAAGGCGTGGAACGCGGCGTGCTTCGCGAGGTAGTCCTCGACCTGAGCGACGACCTCGCCCGCCCACACGTCGATCCACTCCTCATGGAGGAAATCGTCGATGCGGTGCACGTGCGAATCGCTCACGATGAACTGATCATCGGCAGCGGCGCCGAGAGCGACAATGGGCCGTCTGGCCCATTTTGCCGCACTTCCTGGCCTAACTGGTGGTTCGCCAGGCGCGCAGCAGCTCCGCCGTATTCGAGAACGCGAGCTCCTCTTCGCCGGGGAGCTCGTCTGCCTCGAACCAGCGGAGCTCGGAGACATCGTCGGAGGGTGCCGCGTCTCCGGAAACGATCTTGGCCGTCCAGCACAGGTTGAGCGTGGCGTTGCCCTCGTCTCCGTAGCTGTCGGCGACAACGCCGACGAACGCACCGGGCTCGACGTCGAGGCCCGTTTCCTCTTGCAGCTCGCGCCTGAGCGTCTCGAGCGGCTGCTCGTCCTCGTTCATGAAGCCCCCCAGGATGTCCCAGCGCCCCGCGGCCGGCTCGTGCGCTCGCCGGCCGAGCAGGACCCGTCCTGCGTCGTCGACGACGAGGCCGCAGATGGCCGGCGCAGGCTTCGCGTAGGCGACGAGCCCGCATGAGTCGCAGCGCACCGCACCGGGTTCGGATCGCAGGTCCGACGCGCAGCGCGGACAGTGTTTCCAGCCGTCGAGCTCGCCCACGCGCGCACGGTATCCCGGCTGGGCCGGCTCGGCTCCGTCACTTAGAATGAATCCATGAGCGAGATCGAGCCGAACGCCGAGGGTCCGGCCCCGAGCAAGGAGGAAGAGGACTCCTCCCTGGAGCGACGCCGGGAGGAGGAGGCGCAACGCGGGCCGGGACCTGAAGACCCGGATAGCGCCGCCTCGCCCGGCTCCCAACCCGACGAGTGAGGCACCAGTCCGCGACCGCGCATGAGCTTGCGCGGGTCGAGCTTCTGGCGGGACTCCCGGGCGAGACGCTCGCGAAGCTGGGCGAGCGGATGGAGCGCCACACCGTCGGTCCGGGCGAGCAGGTGGTCGCCGAAGGGGAGCCGGGTGATCGCTTCTACGTCGTCCTCTCCGGCCTCCTGAGCGTCTCACAGGCCGACCGCGGCCAGCGAAACCTCCTTCGGCCGGGCGACTACTTCGGCGAGGTCGGACTGGTCATGGACGTCCCGCGAACGGCGACCGTCAAGGGCATGACCCCGGCCGTCGTCGCGAGCTGCGACCGCGGGACCTTCGACGAGATCGTCCGCCCGCTCTTCACGGGCTAGCTACAGAATCCGACAGCACCGCGTCCGACAGGGCGGGCCAGGCCTCGAGCGCCCACTCGCCGAACTCCCGGTCGGTGAGGCATGCGGTCGCGAGGCCGGGCTCCGGATCGACCCACAGAAACGTGCCGGAGCCGCCAAAGTGGCCGAAGGTCCGAGGCGAGTTTCGAGTCCCCGTCCAGTGCGGGCTCTTCGCGTCCTTCAACTCGAATCCGAGACCCCAGTCCATCGGATCCTGACGGCCGAACCCCGGGAGAACCCCGACCAGCCCGGGGAACGCCGTCTGGGTCGCCTCCTCGAATGTCTCCGGCGCGACGAACGACGGGGCCTGGAGCTCCCGCGCGAAGAGAAGCAGGTCGTCAAGCGGTCCATGACATTCCGAGGCGGGCGACCCTTGCAGCTGAGTCGCGCTCATTGCGAGGGGCTCCAGGATTGCTCCTCGGAGATAGTCAGCAAAGGCCATCTCGGCACGTTCGGCGACGAAGGCGCCGAGCGCCTCGTAGCCCGTGTTGGAATAGATCCGCCTCTCGCCCGGGCGGGCAATCGGGTCGAGACCCTCGAACGGCAAGCCGGACGCATGCGCGAGCAGATGTCGAATCGTGGAGCCCTCCGGGCCCGCCGGCTCGTCGAGATCGACTATGCCCTCCTCGGCCGCCACAAGGACGGCGCTTGCTGTCAGGAGCTTGGTGATCGAAGCCCAGCGGAAGACGTGCTCTCGCTCGCCGTGCGTCTCGACAACTCGGCCGCCCCGCACGACCCCGGCCGCCGCGTGCTCGGCGCCCCACTCGTCGATAGCGGCAAGAGCGGGCACGGAGAGCGATACTAGACGCGCTTGCGCAGGCGTCTGATCTCCTCCGGATCGCCCTACGAGCCCGTGGTCGGCTACTCACGTGCGGTCCAGGTCGGGACCCAGGTCTGGATCGCGGGCTGCGCGCCCATCATGACGGACGGCGGCGACCCGCCTCTCGATGCCTACTCGCAGGCAAAGCGTTGTCTCGAGATCGTCGAGCGAGCTCTGCAGGAAGCAGGCGGCTCGCTGGCGGACGTCGTGCGTACGCGGGTCTATCTCGTGCGGACGGAGGACTTCGAGGATGTCGGGCGCGCACACGGCGAGGCGTTCTCCGAGATCCGCCCAGCGAACACGACGCTGACCGTCAAAGAACTCGTGGATCCACGCTGGCTGGTGGAGATCGAAGCCGACGCCGTTCTCTCGCACGAGACCTGAGCCGGTCGATTCGGCCGCACGAGCGGGATACAGTCAAGGCCGTGAAGCAGATCTATCCCGCCACGATCACAGGTAAGAGCTTCGCCGAGGGTGGCAGCGTGCTCGACCACAACTTCGGCAAGAGCGACCCTTACACGCTTGGTGTCGAGGAGGAGTACATGCTGCTCGACACGGAGTCGTTCGATCTCGTCCAGCACGTCGACACGATCCTGAGCGCTACAGCAGGCAGCGAGTTCGAGACACGGATCGCGCCCGAGCTCATGCAGTCCGTCCTCGAGATCGCGACGCCCGTCTGCAAGACCGTCCCGGAGGTCGACGCGGAGCTCCGCAAGCTGCGGGCACACGTGACGGAGATCGCCCGGACGCGGGGCCTCCGAGTCGGCTCGGCCGGCACCCATCCGTTCAGCCTCTTCGAGCGCCAGCGGATCACGGCCCGCGACCGCTACCGAAACCTCGTCGACCAGCTCCAGTACGTGGCACGGCGGGAGCTCATCTTCGGGATGCACGTTCATGTCGGCATCGACGACCCGGAGAAGGCGATCAAGATCCAGAGCGCCCTCCTCGTCCACTTGACGGATCTCCTCGCTCTCTCGGGCAACTCGCCGTTCTGGCGTGGCGAGCCGACGGGCCTCTCCTCGAGCCGCCAGATGATCTTCGCCGCCTTCCCCCGTTCCGGCCCCCCGCCCCGCTTCCGGGACTATGCGGACTTCGCCGAGGTGGTGGGCCAGCTCGAAAAGACAGGCTGCATCGCCGACTACACCCACATCTGGTGGGACGTGAGGCTCCACCCGCGCTTCGGCACCGTCGAGGTGCGGATCATGGACGCGGTGACGCGCGTCGAGGAGGCGGTCGCCCTGGCCGCCTACATCCAGGGGATCGTCAAGCTCTACTCCGAGCGCTACGACGCCGGCCACGAGCTTCCCTCCTACCATCGAATCCTGGTGACCGAGAACAAGTGGCTGGCCGCGCGCTACGGTCTCGAAGCGCCCGTCATGGACCTCGCGACCGGTCGCAGGAACCGCGTTCCGGTCGCGCAGCTCGTGCGGCGCACTCTCCGCGACATCGAGCCGCACGCACGCGAGCTCGGATCGGAGCAGGAGCTGGACGGAATACGCCAGATCCTGGCGCGCGGGAACGGTGCCGACCGCCAGCTCCGCGTCTGGAACGCGAATCGAGACCTGGCCGAGGTCGTCAGCGAGATCGCCGACGTGACGGAGCAAGTCGGCCCGCCGGTGACCGCGTGATCGCCCCGGGCGAGCGCCCACGCGACGTGGAGGTCTGGCTCGCGACGAATGAGCGTGTTCGGCTCCGAGAGCTTCCCGCCGAAGGAGAGCGAGTCCTGCTCCTCTTCTATCTCTTCGACTGGTCGAGTACCTGAACTGACGAGCTCGTCCTCCTGCGTGACAGGCGGGCCGAATTCGAAGCGGCGGGCACCTCGGTCTTCGGGATCTCGCGGGACAGCCCCTGGTCGCACCGCGCCTGGCGCGAGGCGCTCGACATCAACGTGCCGCTGCTCTCCGACTGGAACGGCCACGCTGTCGACGCGTTCGACAACGCTTTCAACTACCGCGGCCTCGAGCGGGTGGCCGAGCGATCCGCCTTCCTGCTCGACGGAGACGGCATGATCCTCGCTGCATGGCAATACGAGGTCGACGAGCTCCCCGATTTCGACGAGCTCCTGGCTTCGGCCCGCTCGGCCTCGTAGCGCTCCTCTACACCGCAGCCGCGCTGGTCTCCGCCTGGCCTGGCCTCGCCTCGTTCGGGTCGGCCTACCTTGCAGGCGGCGCCGAAGGATACGGGGAGACTGCTCCCGGAGATCACGGCCAGGTCGTCTACCGCTTCTGGCTCCTCGGCCACCAGCTCGCAGGCTGGGACGCTCCTTGGCGGGATCCGTATAGCTTCCAACCGCTGATCGAGCCTCAGGTCGCGCTCGGCGGCTGGCCCTTCGGCGTCCCCTTCTGGCCGCTCGACGCTCTTTTCGGGCCCGTGGTCGCGTGGAACCTGCTGCTCCTGGCGACGGTGGTCGCTGGAGGCCTTCTGGCTTACGCCTGGCTCCGCTCGCTCGAGCTCCCGTTCGTGCCGGCACTCGTGGGCGGGCTCGCCTTCGCAATCGCCCCCTACCGGCTCGCCCAGAGTGCTGACCATCTTCTCGGCTGGATCGCGATCGTCCTTCCGCTCAGCCTCCTGGCGGTGGAACGGGCGCGCGCGGCACCGACACAGGGACGTGCGCATGCGTGGGGCGCCCTCGCGGCCCTCGCGCTCGTGTCGTTCCCGCTCTCAGGCCAGCTCCACCTGGCGCTCGGGGCCCTCCCGTTCGTGGCGGCCTACGCTTGCGTGCGCTACCGCCCGCTGCCCGCCGCCTGGGTGGCCGGGGGCGTCGTCGCCTCCGCCGCCGCCGGGCTCGCACTCCGCTACACGGTCGTCGAAGGCTCGCGGCTCGCAGAACGGCGATCCCTCTCGAATGTGGATGCGTACTCGGCGGAGGCGCTCGACTTCCTGAACCGTTTCCATAGCGCCCCGAGCGAGGAGCTCGTCTATCTCGGATGGCTCACCTTCGCGCTTGCAGTCGCCGGGCTGGTTGCGCTCCTGCGAGCCCGCCGCGGCCTCGGGATCCTGCTCGGGCTCGCGGTGCTGGTTCCAGTCCTGATCGCGTTCGGAACGAACCTGCCGCTCTACGCTCCGCTTCGCTCGATCGTCCCGCCGCTCCAGAGCGTCCGCGTCCCCGGGCGGTTCATGCCGATCGCGGACCTGGCACTCGCGGCGCTCGCGGCCTTCGCGCTCGCGGCGCTCCTAGAGCGCGTCCCGAGGCGGCAAGCTTTGGCCGGCGCAGCTGCATTTCTGCTCGTGGCCGCCGATCTCATGGTGATGCCGTTCGCGCCGACCCCGTCCGACGGCTCGAACGACGCCTACGCCGCCGTGCGCCGCTCGCCCCCCGGCCGGATCCTCGAGGTGCCGCCCTTCGAGCCGGGTCGGCAGGAGGGGTCGGTGTACGACCTCTACACGCTCCAGGCACAGCGTGAGAGGCCGACCGGCTATTCGACCCTGGCGCCTGAGGCGGCCTTCGACTTCTATTACCGCTACGGGAGACTGTCCTGCGGCGTTTGGCTCGACGGTGACCGCAGCCGGCTCGATGCTCTCGGTGTCCGGCAGCTCCTGTTCCACCGCGGGCTCTTTCGGAGCGGCGTCGCGGGCGGATGGTTCTCCTGGCGTGGAGTGCGCGCGGCCGGCTATCTCCCGGAGCTCCGGGATGGGGCCGTCACGCTCCTCGAGCCGAACGGCCGCGCCAATCTGTCGAACCCCTTCGGCGAGCCGGCACGCGAGAAGCCCTATTTCTGCCGGGGCTGGGTCGATCGGCGGACCAGCGAGCCGCAGGCACCGTTCTGGGTGTGGGGCCCGGGCCTCCTGACGCTCGACTTCGTCGCTCCTCGCCCGACGACGGCGACACTCTGGCTCGATGGGCGGCGCGAGCGGCGGTTCGCGGTCGCGAAGAGCGGCACGATTCGGGTTCGTCTCACCGGCGAGCGCTGGCATCCGTTGATCGTCGAGATTCCGGGCCTCTACGACACCGCCCCGCCGTACGGGCTGCGGCTCGCACGGATCAGCTTTCCGTGGCACTGACACGAGTTTGGCCGCGTTTTCCCTGGTATTGAGGTTCAGCCAGCCTCTACAGGTGCCGATGACCGCGGAACATGCTCAGGTTCTGGGATCGGATGGAGGATTTCTTCCTCCGTAACGCGAGCGAGATCGTGGATGACATGGCGGACCAGCGCCATGAGCAGCTCGCCGAGTTGCTGGCGACCCTCGATGCGCGCACTGCAGAGGTCGCTGCCGCAGAGGCACGCACGGAGCAGCTCGAACGTCGCCTCGGATCGCTCGGAGCCGGCGGTTCCGATCAGGACGAGATCGACAGGCTGCTTGCCGAGCTGGCGCGGAGCGACGAACAGGTCGCCGACAGACAGCGCGAGGTCGCGGAGCAAGCGCAGGAGCTCGCGCTCCTCCGCGAGCGGATCGCGACGCAGGAGGCCGACCGTCTGGAGCTCGACCGGCTGGGCCGGGAGCTCGAGTCATTCAGAGAAAGCGAAGGACGAGCGGTCGCGGCTCACCTCCGAGCTCGACGTACTTGCGCGCCAGCTCTCGGATCGGGAGGAAGAGCTGGCCCGCCGCGAGGACGCCGTGCGGGGTCGCGAGGCAACGGTTCAGCAGATCGAAGATTTCAAGGCCAAGCGCGAGGACGTCGAAGCGCTGGCAGCGTTGCTGGCGCGGCGCGAATTGGAGCTGCGCGAGCGCGAGGCGGAGGCGGCAAGCGCGGAAACCTTTGCCGTGGCGGGCCAGGCACGCGTGGAAAGTCAGGAGCGGCGTCTCTCCCAGGCCGAGGAGACGGCCCGCGAACGCCTGACCGATCTCGACACGCGCGAGGCCGAGTTGGATGAACGGTTCGCTCGGCTCGAAGCCGATACGCAGGCTCGTGAAGACCGGCTCGAAAACGAGGATGCCCGCCTGCGCGAACTCGACGAGCGGCTCACCCAGAAGGAGTCGGAGCTGTCCACCTATGTGGGGCAGGTGCAGGGAATGCTCCGGCAGCGCGAGCAGAGCCCGCCGGCAAGGCCACTCCTGGCCGACTCCGGCGACGGCTGGGCCTAACAACCCGTCGGCTTTGGCTCCGTTCCTCGGCGATACTTAGGCCGTGGATGAAGGTGGCGCTCCGAAGGGCGTATCGGACCGGCTGGAGTGAACGTGGGAGAGGGCCGCGACGAGCTCGCGCGGGGCCGTGAGTCGTACGCGAAGCGGGCGTGGGCAGACGCCTACGAATCTCTCACTCGCGCCGACGAGGCTGGTGATCTCGAGTTGCTGGCGAGGTCGGCGTACATGCTCGGCCGCGACGACGAGTACCGAAGCGCGCTCGAGCGGGCCTATCACGTGCATGTCGACGCCCGGGAATCACCGCACGCTGCAAGGTGCGCGTGGTGGATCGGCCACAACCTGTTGTTTCACGGCGAGACCGCTCCCGCGAGGGGATGGTTCGCTCGCGGGCAGCGGTTGCTCGAACGAGACGAGCGCGACTGCGTCGAACGCGGGCTACCTACTGATCCCCGTCCTCCTGGAGCACTCGTTCAGCGGTGACTACGAGGCCGCGTACGCGACCGCAGCCGAGGCCGATGCGATCGGTGAGCGGTTCGGCGATCGAGATCTCGTCGCAATCGCGCTGATGGAGCAGGGCCACGCCCTGGTCAAGCAGGGACGGACGGAGGAGGGCCTTCGGTTGGTGGACGAGACGATGGTGGCCGTCACCGCGGGGGAGCTGTCCTCGATCGTCGCCGGCATCGTCTACTGCAACACGATCGCGTTCTGCCGCGACGCGTACGAGCTAAGACGCGCCCGTGAGTGGACCGGCGCGCTGACGCGGTGGTGCGAGCAGCAGCCCGAGATGATCGCCCACCAAGGACTGTGCCTGGTGCATCGCGCCGAGATCATGACGCTGGGTGGCTTGTGGCAGGACGCCCTCGAAGAAGCGCGACGGGTCGGAGAGCGGTTCACGCAGGGAGCCTTGAACGAACGGGCTCTCGGCCACGCCGCATATCGACAGGCTGAGGTACATCGCCTGCAGGGCGACTTCGGAGCCGCCGAGGCGGCATATCGGGAGGCAAGCCGCTTCGGGCTGGAACCGCAGCCGGGTCTCGCCCTACTGCGGTTGAGACAAGGCAACGGGAACGTTGCTGCCGCTGCGCTCCGTCGTGCGCTCAGCGAGACGAGCCCGCCGCTCAAGCGTGCGGCGCTGCTACCCGCGTACGTCGAGGTCATGCTCGCCGTCGAAGAGATCGACGCCGCGCGCACCGCATCCACCGAGCTCGAGGAGCTTGCCGAACGCCAGGGCAGCGACGCGCTGGATGCGATGTCCGCCTCCGCCCGGGGAGCGGTCGACCTCGCCGGCGGCGATCCCGGTGCTGCGCTGGTCGCGCTGCGCCGCGCCTGGCAGGCGTGGCAGGACCTCGAGGCGCCCTATGAAGCGGCCCGCACACGCGTGCTCGCTGGGCTGGCCTGTCGCGCTCTCGGAGACGAGGACACGGCGTTGCTCGAGCTGGAGGCCGCTCGCGGAGTCTTCGCACACCTGGAGGCACGGCCGGACCTGGCCGCCATCGACTCGCTCGCCGGCGTCGCCGCGCGAGGCGCTACTCATGGGCTGACGGAGCGCGAGCTGCAGGTGCTTCGCTTGGTCGCCGCCGGGAAGAGCAACCACGCAATCGCCGTCGACCTATTCCTGAGCGACCACACGGTCCGACGACACCTCCAGAACATCTTCCGCAAGGTAGGCGTGTCGTCACGGGCCGCCGCCACTGCGTTCGCGTTCGAGCACGACCTGATCTGACGCAGGGCGTGGTACGAACGAGCCATGCCGCCTGACGCGGAAAGTTGGCACGCGCGTGCGATGACGACCCCGGACAGCAGCCGTATCGTCGCGAGCAAGGAACGAGACGTCCTGAAGTACAAGTCAAAGGAGGCATAACTCATGTATCTGGTAGTTCACCACCGCGTCATCAATCGTGAGAAGTTCCTGGCAACCGATCCGCAGAACATCGGCGGAAACGCGCCGCCCGGCGTCGAGGTACGACATTTCCTCCCGGCTCGGGATGCGTCTGCGGCCGACTGTCTGTGGGAGGCGGAGTCACTCGACGCGCTCCGCAGTTATCTCGATCCGGCTACTCGCGAGAGCTGCGAGAACACCTACTTCGAGGTCGACGCGGCGTCTGCGATAGGTATCCCCGTTTCCGCTTCGGCAGGCGCATAGGCGACGCGCGATGGAGCGTCCCCTAAGTGGGACGCTCCACCTCAGGCTGGCATACACGACCGACAAACGCGCAGGCCAAGCCAAATGCGGCCTAGCCCGGAGAACGTCTCTACATGCCCATGGCGTAGTAGGAAGTCGCGCCTGAGCAGCGATTTTCGCCGCGGTGAGGGCCACCCGTCATCACTCTGAATGCAACGATACGACGAGCTGAGGCGCCAATTGTGCGGTCGCCGCGAGACTCGCGCCCACGGTAGCCGACGGCCGGTCTATGACCTGGGCTGCAGCGCTTGACACATTCAGCGCCAAGGCGTACCCCTGTCGGTGAGACAAATGCAGACGCAGGCGCTGACCGGGCGCCAGCATGAGCTGGCCGCAGTCGAGACATTTCTCGACGAGCACGGTCCGCGCGCGCTCCTGCTCGAGGGCGAGGCGGGGATCGGCAAGACGTCCCTGTGGGCTGCGGCTCTCAAAGCCTCACGCGGGCGCGGCATGGCGGTTCTTTCGGCGCGCGCTGCCGGCGCCGAGGTCCGGCTCTCTTTCGCCGGCCTCTCCGACCTCCTCGGCCGCTTGCCGGCGAATGCGTTCGCGTCGCTGCCCCCGCCGCAGCACCGCGCGCTCGATGCTGCTCTGCTTCGCGACGACGCTCCGGACGGTTTGACGGATCCGCGTGCGGTGGGCCAAGCGTTCCTCGGCGTTCTCCGAGCAGTGGTAGAGGACGGTCCGATCGTGGTCGCGATCGACGACCTCCAGTGGCTCGATCCGCCTTCCGGGCGCGCGCTGACATTCGCGCTTCGGCGACTGGTCGACGAGCCAGTCGCGCTGCTCGCGACCGCGAGGATGGACGCACATGAGGCGCCGCCTCTCGATCTGGAGCGCCTGCTCGCCGACCGCAGGCTGAGGCGCGTACGCATCGGCCCGCTCAGCCACGGCGCCGTCCACGAGCTGCTGCGGGCGCGGCTCGGGCTCAACCTGTCACGGCCGGCACTCTTGCGCCTGCACGAGCGGACTGGTGGAAATCCGTTCTTCGCGCTCGAAATCGGCCGTTTGCTCGAGGGAAGGCGGATCGAAGCGGCAGACGAACTGCCGCTGCCGCGCTCGCTGCGCGAGCTCGTGCACGAGCGGCTCGCGCGCCTGCCGTCCAAGACGCGGCGCGTCCTCCTTGCCGCTGCCGCGCTGTCACAGCCCCGGCTCAGTCTGCTCGGACGCACGGCGGCAGCCGATTTGCGCCCGGCGGTGGAAGGCGGGATTGTGAAGGTCGAGGGGGATGTGGTCGTGTTCGCCCATCCGCTGCTCGCGTTGGTGCCGTACGAGGAAGCACCTCCCGCGGAGCGGCATCGCATCCATGGACGCCTGGCGCGCATCGTTCGCGACGCCGAGGAGCGCGCGCGCCACCTCGCTTTGTCAGCGTCCGGGCCCGACGAGCGAATCGCGACCGAGCTCGACCGCGCCGCCCGGCTGGCGCGGGCCCGCGGCGCGCCAGATGCGGCGGCCGAGCTCGTTCGCCTGGCGCGAGGGCTTACGCCGGGCTCGAATGTCGAGCGCCTGCTGGCAGAGGCGGAGTACACGTTTGAGAGCGGCGATTCGGCGGGCGCCCGGGCGCTGATTGAGGAGGCGCTTGATCTGCTCGACGCCGGCCCGCGCCGCGCACACGCACTTGCACGCCTCGCGTGGTTCCGCGGCTGCTGGGGGGACGACCCGCACAGGGCGCTCGCGCTCTTGGACGGCGCCGTCGAGCAGGCGGCGGGCGACCTGGCTGTCGAGGCGGAGGTCTTCGAGTGCCTCACATGGCAGAGTCAGTTCGTCGGCCGACACGAAGACGCTGCCCGTTATGCGCGCCTCGGTGCCGAGGCAGCCGACGAGCTTGGCGACCCACACTGGATTGCGCTGCTCGGGTTAGCGGTCGCACTCGCCGAGGGAAGGGTTGGTCGCGCCCGCGCCGCCCGGACTGCCGTCGCGCGCCTGGAAAACCTGAGCCCCGCGGTCGCGCACCTGCGCGTGATCAACGATCCGGCCTGGGTCCAAGCGATCTTCCTCGCGTCTGACGGAGACCTGGAAGGCGCGCTCGCGCTCGCGCGCCCGCTCCACGTACGCGCGCTCGAACGCGGCGACGAGAGCTCGGTGCCGAGCTTGCTCGAGATGCTCGCTTTGATCGAGTTCATGGCAGGCAACTGGAAGCGTGCGGAAGAGCTCATCGTGACTGGATCCGAGATAGCGGTTCGCACAGATCAGGAAAACCAGCACCTCGCGCTCCGTGCGTGGCGTGCATTCCTCGATGCGCATCTCGGCCGTGTCGAATCGGCGCGGGCCGGCGCCGCTGAGACGATCGCGGCGGCGGTGGAGCGTCGGTTGCCCGTTTTTGAGGACGTCGCTCGCTGGACGTTGATGCTGCTCGAGCTTTCGACCGACCATCCCGCCGCGGCCCTGTCCGAGTTCGACCGGCTCCTGCATCCCGACAGAGGCATCGGGGAGCCGCACTCGTTTTTCCGCCACTACGGCGACGCGGCCGAAGCGCTGGCGGCAGTTGGCCAGTGTGATGCGGCCACGGCTGCGGTGCGAGGCTGGCGTGCGCACGCGACTGCACTCGATCGCGCGGTTGCCGGCCCAGGCGGCGATCGCTGCCTCGGGCTCAGCGCTTTGGCACTTGGCGACCTCGAGCGCGGACTACGGTTGCTGGAGCGGGCAGTCGCCCGCGGCCAGGCTCTCGGCGAGCCGTTCGAGCTTGCCCGCTCTCTGCTCGGGCTCGGGACAGCTCAGCGCCGGGCGCGACACAAGCGCATGGCCGCGACGACCCTGAGTGAGGCTGCTCAGATCTTTGAGCGTCTGCCGGCGCCGCTGTGGGCGGAGCGCGCCCGCCGCGAACTCTCGCGGATCGGCGGGCGGCGGGTCTCTGACGGTGCCTTGACCGAGACAGAACGGCGGGTCGTTGAACTCGTCGCCGCCGGTCGCTCCAACAACGAGGTCGCGCGCGAGCTCGTCGTCAGCACGAAGACCGTCGAATGGAACCTCACGAAGGTCTACCGCAAGCTCGGCGTCCACTCCCGCGCCGAGCTCGCCGCACGACTCGCCGGACAAATCTAGGGAATCCCCCGGTTGGTTTCGCGACGGCGCGGTCGTAGCGTCGATCGCGTGTCGATGCACCTCACCGAGCCGCGGGCGTCCGGGCAGGCGAGCGCCTCGACCCATCCCGATCCATTCCTGGGGAGGTCTTCATGCGGAATGCAATCACGTTCGCGGCGCTCGTCGTTCTCCTGACTGTCCCTGCCGGCACCGCCGCGGCCGCCTCAAGAGGCACGTCCGATGCCGCAGCGGTGGTCGACGCCCGGCACGCCAACTTGTTGAATCGAGCGCCCGTCGTCGATACCGACGCCCGCCACGCCGCGCTGGTTGTCCGCGCGGGCGCTCGTCCTCGGATTGCGCAGCCGAATATCGCGGGCGACCTCGACCAGGCCATGCGCGGACGAAACTCTACGGTTCAGGGCGGCGTCGCCTGGATCGGAGCCGGCATCGGCGCCGGCACTGCCCTCTTGATCTTGGGCGGTGCGGCGATCCTTCTGACCCGCCGGCGCAAGCCACTCGTAGCGTGATCGAGCCGGGACTAGGCGAGCAGCGCCAATGTGGCATCGGACACGGTTCGGCGCCATCACCGTGACAACACGACGGCACGGTCATCTCGCCGGCAGCCGTCTGAGCAAGCGGCGTCACGCGGTTCGAACCGAAGGGCAGCCATGCCGGAAAGTGCGCATCCATCGGGATCCGTGGCCGGCCGGAACGGCCTGAATAAACAGCCCCACTGCCAGGCACGGAACCCGGACCTCTACATCCCCATGGCGTGATAGCCGCCGTCGACGTAGAGCGTCGTCCCGCTGACGTTCTTGGCCTCGTCCGAGAGGAGGTAGGCCGCAGCAGAGCCCACGTCGTCCGCCTCGATGTTCCGGCGGAGCGGAGAGCGTTCCTCGACGATTGCCTCCATGGTGGGGAAGCCGGCGATCGACCGCGCAGCCAGGGTCCGCACCGGGCCCGCCGAAACGGCGTTCACACGGATCTGCTTCTCGCCCAGCTCCCAGGCGAGGTACCGAACCGAGGCGTCCAGAGCAGCCTTCGCGACGCCCATGACGTTGTAGTGCGGCACGGCCCGCTCGCCGCCCAGGTACGTCATGGTCAGGATCGACCCGCCTCCCGCCGCCTCCATGAGCGGCTCAGCGGCGCGGGCGGCAGCCACGAGCGAGTAGGCCGAGACGTCGAGAGCGAGCCAGAAGCGATCGCGCGGGGTGTCGGTGAAGCGCCCCTCGAGATCGCGCGCGTCGGCGAAGGCGACCGAGTGGACGAGAAGATCGAGCTCCCCGCCGAAGGCCTCGCCGACCTCGCCGAGGACGCGTGTGACCTCGTCGTCCGAGCGGACGTCGCACTCGGTCACGAGCGGGCTCCCGACTGAGTCGGCCAGCTCGCGCACGCCTTTCTCGATGCGCTCACCCTGATAGGTGAAGGCGAGCTGCGCGCCGCCGGCCGCCAGTCGCTGGGCGATTGCCCACGCAATCGAGCGGCGGTTCGCAACGCCAAGGACGAGTCCCCGCTTCCCCTGGAAGTCCTGAGTCACGGCGCCGCAGTCTACGCTTCGCGCATTCCGGTCGCGGTGATCACGGGTGGATCGAGCGGCATCGGCGCCGCCCTCGCGCGGCGCCTGGCCGAGCGAGAGTGGCGATGCGTTCTCGTCGCCCGCGGCCGGGAGCGGCTGGAGCGCCGTCGCCGCGGAGATGGACGGCGAGTTCGAGACGTGCGACGTCGCGGACCGGACGCAGGTGGACGATCTCGCCGCGCGCGTCGGCGAGCGGCACGAGGCGATCCGGCTCCTGGTCAACAGCGCCGGGATTCCCGCCCGGGGCACATTTCTGGAGCTCGAGGCCGAGCGGATCGAGGCCGTCACCAACACGAACTACCTGGCGGGCGTGTGGTGCGTCAGGGCGTTCGTGCCGCTCCTCGAGCGGGGGCGCCCGGCTGCGGTCGTGAACATAGCCTCCGTGGCCGGGACGATTCCGGTCGGGCTCGTACGGGCCGTACACGGCTGCCAAGCACGCGCAGCTCGCGTTCTCACGGAATGTCGCAGCCGAGCTCGCTCCCTCGCGGGATTCGGGTGCTGAGCGTGAATCCCGGCCCGGTCGAGACGGAGGGGTTCCCGCAGACGCGCCTCCTGGCCGGGCGGCTCTCCCGCCGGCTCGTGATCTCGCCCGAGCGGGTCGCAGACGCCACGCTGGAAGCCCTGGATCGCGGCCGCGGCGAGATCTTCGTGCCCGGCTTCCTTCGAATTGCTGCCGCCGCGGAGGGGCTCGTCCCCGGGCTCGTCACCAAGCTCGGGATCCGGCGGGGCCCCGGCCGGTGGGCCAGCGGCCCCGCAGGTGACGAGCTGGGTTGAGCCGCGCGGCGGCGGGGAACACTCCGCTGCCATGCCGAGACTGCGACGAGCCAACTGCTCCGGCCCGGGAATCACCCGGCGCCGGCGCGGCCGCGGCTTCGAGTACCTCGACGAGCTCGGCGGGCGGGTCGAGGACCCGGAGGTGCTCCGGCGGATCCGTGAACTCGTGATTCCTCCGGCGTGGACCGACGTCTGGATCTGTCCCTACCCGAACGGCCACATCCAGGCCATCGGCACTGACGTCGCCGGCCGAAGGCAATACCGCTACCACGACGAGTGGCGCCAGCGGCGAGACCAGGAGAAGTTCGACGAGATGATCGCCTTCGCCAGGGCGCTTCCGCGCGTGCGAGCGGTCGCCGCGAGACACGTCAAACTGGCCGGGATGCCGCGCGAGCGTGTGCTCGCCTGTGCCGTCCGGCTCCTCGACCGGGGTTTCTTCCGGATCGGCGGCGAGGACTACGCCGAACAGAACCAGACCTACGGGCTGGCGACGATGCAGAAGCGCCACGTGACGGTCGGGGAAGGTGGCCTGATCACGTTCGACTACGAGGCCAAAGGAGGAAAGCAGCAGGTCCAGTCGCTCGTCGACCCGGACGTCTGCGAGGTCATCAGCCAGCTGAAACGCAGGCGGAGCGGCCGTGAGCTCCTCGCCTACAAGCCAAACGGCCGCTGGGTCGACGTCCGCTCCGCGGACATCAACTCCTACATCAAGGAGGTCACGGGAGCGGACTTCTCCGCCAAGGACTTCCGGACCTGGAGCGCCACCGTGCTCGCGGCCGTCGGTCTCGCCGTTTCCGGCTCGGCAGCCGGCACTCCGACGGCGCGCAAGCGCGCGGTCGCGAGGGCAGTCAAGGAGGTCTCGCACTACCTCGGCAACACGCCCGCGGTCTGCCGCGCCTCGTACATCGATCCTCGCGTCTTCGACCGGTTCGAGGACGGGGTCACGATCGGCGGCGCCCTGGAGCGCCTGGGCGACGAGAGCCGGTTCGGGGAGCCCTCCACACAGGGCGCGATCGAGGAGGCCGTTCTCGACCTGCTCGAGGAGGAAGACTCGGCCGCGATCGAGAACGTCGCCTAGCCGTCGAGCTCGCGAGCAAGGCGCAGGCCGGCGGCGCCGAGCGCGGCGCCGGCGAGGACGTCGAAGATGTAGTGGTTCGCGGTCGCAAGCACCGTAAGGGCCACGAGCGGCGGATAGGCGGGCGCCAGGGCCCGCGCGAGCGGGCTGCGGCTGCTCTCGGCGATTCCGGTCGCCGTGACCACCGCGTAAGCAACGTGGATCGACGGCATCGCGGCAATGGGGTCGTAGAGCTTGGCGACCAGGCCGGAGTCGAGATCGAAGCCGCTCACCTCGGCAATCGTGTCGACGAAGTCGTCGAGCGTCCGTGGAGGCGCAGTCGGGAAGAGAAGAAAGACAGGCTGCGCACCGATTGTCGTCAACACGGCCGCCCGACGCAGGCGATGAAACTCGGGACGGCGCCGGAAGAAGAGCCGTCCGAGCCACCCGACGGTGAGCCCGACGTTGGCGACGGCATACGCAACGTTCAGGACGGCGATCAGGCGCTGTCGAGGTAGCAGCACCCGCTGGAGGTCTGGCTCGACATGGATCCGAAGGCGCCGCTCGGCTGCCACAATCCGCTCTGCGTTCCGGCGGGCCCGGGCTCGGCCGCCTTCGTTCACGACCGCGGTGCGGACGAGTAGGTAGGCGGCGTACATGCCGAGTCCGATCGCGACCTCGCGCCGTCCGGAGAAGGCTCGAGCCCGGCTACTGCGCCTGCCCATGGACGGCGGATTCTCACCGATCCGGTGACCCAGGCGATACCTTGCGGCTGTGAAGCGCAAGGTCCTACGTCTCGCGGTCGGGTCTGCCGCCACCGCAGCCTTCCTCATCCTTTTTCTCCGGGAGGTGGACCTCGGGCAGGCGTGGCGCCAGATCCGCGAGCTTCCCGGCCTGACGATCCTCGGGGCGCTCGGCCTCGTTCTCGTGAACATCGCCTTCATGGCCGTGCGCTGGCGCATCCTCCTCGACGGCGCCGGCTACCGCGTCTCGTTGCGGGCGCTCTTCTCCTCGGTGTGCGTCGGACGCGGGGCCAACAACATCCTCCCTGCACGCGGCGGTGACCTGATCCGAATCGAGTCGATGCGCGAGCTGGCCCGCATTCCGGCATTCGTGACTGCGGGAACGCTGTTCGCCGAGCGTCTTCTCGACGGCGTCGTGCTCGCCGCCTGGATCGTCCTCGGAGCCGTCCTGCTCGGCCAGGGAGGAGCGCTACTGCTCACGGGGATCGCCCTCTCGGCCGGGACAGCGCTCGGCGTCGTGCTCGTCGCGCTCGCCGCCCGGGACCCGAACCGGGCTGAGCGGGTGGTCTGGCGGGCAACCAAGCGCCTGCCGCCGCGCTGGCATACCCGCGTTGCGCGGTCGGCGGCGAACTTCGTCGAGGGTCTCGGGAGCTTCACGAACCTGCGGCGCGTTCTTGCCGTGTTCGGGGCCTCGGTCGCGATGTGGCTGGCGGACGTCGCGATGTATGCGATCGTCGGACGCGCCTTTCATCTCGAGCTCGAGACGGGAGGCTACTTCCTCCTCGAGGGGATCGGGAACCTGGCGCTGGCGGTGCCCGCGACTGCGGCGGGAATCGGCAGCTTCGACTACCTGACGCTCGTTGCGGCCAGGGGCATCGACGTGCCGGAGCACACGGCGACCGCCTACGTCCTGACCATGCACGCGCTCACCGTTCTTCCGGTCACTTTGCTCGGCGCACTCCTCGTTCGTCCCGCCCTTCCGCGCCTGTTTCGCGGGCGCGGCGCCGAAGCTGCCTAGGAGGGATTTGCTCTAGCTCAGCGGGTGCGGGCGCTCTCGAGCTCCCGCGCGAGGAAGGCGAGTACTGGATCGTCGTCGGGCGCGGCGTCGGCGGCAGCGAGCGCGTGGCGGAGCCTCCGCCTTCGCTTCCCGGGCTCGAGCAGCTCCGGATCGACGTTCCTGCCCTCGGCGACAGCGCGCTCGACCTCCGCTTCGAGCGTAGCGCCGGCCGATCCGTGCCGGCCCGCACGGCTCCACGCGGCGACCACCTGGCCGCAGGTGAGCGGCGTCGCAAGCCGCAGAGCCGCGAGCACGGTTTCCTCGAGCGCCGCCTCGGGCGGGTCGAGCGGCTTCCCGAATGAGACGAGAGCACGGGTGCGGCCGCGAACGAGGGGGTCATAGGCAAGGCCGATCGGTTGCACGGCCTTCGGCTTGGCCCGACGGACGAGGGACGCGAGACCGCGCTGAAGTGGACCGATCTCGCCGTCGGGCGAAGGGCGCCCTTCCGGAAAGATCAGGAGGACGGCCCCGCGCGAGACGACATCGACGAGCTCGCGGAAGTCCCGCACGGCGTCCGACGCCCGCTGCGACCAGACGGGCTCGAGAGCCGGAGCATCGAGCTCGGCCCGGGTATGTGCCCGCCACAGGAGGTCGGCGTACTCTCCTCGCAGAGCCTCGCTCGCGAGCCGCGGCTCCGGCAGGCCAACGGCGCGCGCACGATGCCTCAGGGCTTCGAGGTCCTCGGGCGGCAGCGCGTCCGCGAGCTCGAGCTGCGGGAGCCGGCGGAAAACCTCCTCGAGCCGGACCACCGTCGCACTCCGGATCGGAAAGAGCGTCAGACCGCGCAGGTAAGGGTCGATTCCGACCGGGAAGAGAAGACGCCGGAGCCAGAGCGGGAGCCCGGGCGGAAAACCCGCGAAAAACCCCGGCGAGAACATGTCTTCCCGTGCCGCAAAGCTCATGCGCCGCGACCGATCTGTTATGAGCCCATCCGGCCCGAAGTAGATCGACGGGCAGACGAGCGGCACGTCCGACTCGCGGCGGTGCGTGCAGACGAGCAAGGTGCCCGGCTCGAGATCGAGGCGCTGCCGCCCGAGCGTGCGAACGCGGAAGGCCGAGCGTGAGTACGCCCACATCCCGAATCCGACGGCGTCGTACAGAAGCGGCATCAGCCCGCGGGCTTCGCCGCCAGATAGAGGCCCACGGTGACCGTGAGCCCGTAGCCCTCCGCCGTGCGGCGCAGGTCGATGCCTGCCCGATCTCCCTGCTCGACCAGCCGCTTGACCTCGTGCAAAACCGCCTCCCGGGGCGCGCCGTGGCAGGCGCCGAGATCCAGGAAGCGATCCAGGTCACGCTCCTCACGGAAGGTTTCGAACCGGCGAAGAACGAGCGAGTTCGCGTCGAGCAGCCCCCCGATGTCCTGATCCGAGAGCGTCCGCGTGTGCGAGGGATCCCGGAGACGCTCGATCCGGTCGTGCACCATGGCCTCGAGGGGGTCGTGCGAGGCCAGTTGATCGATCAGGAGGACCCGGCCGCCGGGCCGTGTCACGCGAGCGAGCTCCGCGATCAGGAGCTCAGGCCGGGCGACATGGTGGAGGGTTCGCGAGCTCGCCGCGAGGTCGAAGGTTCCCTGCTCGAACGGCAATGCGAGCACGTCCGCCTGGACGAAGGAGATGTTCGCGCGGTCCCGCGCGAGCAGTCGCGCCTCCGCGAGCAGCTCCGGCACGAGATCGACCGCGACGACCTCGCGCGCGTGCGCGGCGATCCCGAGCGCCAACGTGCCGGTTCCAGTGCCGGCGTCCAGAACGCGCTCGGTACCGACCAGGCCGGCGAACCGGGCGACGCGATCGCCGAGCTCGTCCGCCTGGCTCGCGGTCTGCTCGGCCATGAGCGGGGCGCTCGCGGCGAACCGGCGCCTGAGTGGATCGTCGCCGCTCATGTGCCGCGATCTCGACGCACCAGGTCGAGAGCCTCTTCGCGCGTCGAGATCGCCCCGGCCGCGCGCTCCTCGGCGATCAGCTCGAGCAGTCGGCCGACGTCGGGCCCGGGCGCCAACCCGAGCTCATCTCCTCGCAGGAGGGGCTCCGGCGGATCCGACGCGCGCGCTTCCTCGAGCGCGGTCAGCAGGTCGCTCGAGCCCAGATAGGCGAGAGCCTCGCGGCTCCAGGGCTCCGTCGCCCGTCGGAACCGGTGGAGCGAACGAGCGGATCCGTCGGGCGGCCGCTCGGCGCGCAGCACGGTGCGGGCCTGGCGCCGGAGCCGATTCGAGATGGGATAGTCCTCGAGCGCCGGGCCGAAGACACAAACGAGAGGAAATCCGGCGGTCTCGATGCCCTCGGCGCGGTCGAGCCTCTCCAGCGAGCCCCCGAGCGGGGCCAGGAGACCCAAGCGGTCCAGCCGCCTGAAGCCTTCGAGCGACAGACGGGCCAGCTCGCCCAGGATGCGCTCCCCGGCAGGGCTTCTGACAAGCTCGCTATGTGCCCGCGCCAGACGCTCGGTCTCATCGTCGAGACGCACTCCGAGCTCGTCTTCGAGCCTGGCGGCGCGCAGAAGGCGAATCGGATCGTCCGCGAAGATGCTTGGCGAGACTGCCCGGAGAACTCGCGCCTCGAGGTCGCCGCGCCCCCCGTGGGGATCGACCGGCTCTCCCCCGGCGAGCGGAATCGCGATCGCGTTGAAGGTAAAGTCGCGCGTTCCGAGATCCGCCTCGATCCCGTCCGGGAGCGGCGTGAAGTCGACCGTACGGCCGTCGCGGAACGCCACTCGCCAGGCGCCGTGGCGGTCGGAGAGTGGAAAGACCGCGCCTCCGGCGAGGCCCGCGTACGACCGCGCGGCTTTCGCCGGCGCCGGGCACGCGATGTCGAGGTCGACGACGGGGCGCCCGAGCAGCTCGTCCCGCACGGCTCCACCGACGATGTAGGCCTCCTCACCTCCGACGGCCTCCAGGAGCCGCTCATCCATCGAGGATCCGCCTCTCCGCTCGCTCGGGCGCCGAGCGGATGCCGCAGGTGACCTCGTAGTTGATCGTCCCCAGTCGCCTGGCGTGCTCCTCGACGAGAATGCCGTCCCCGATCAGCGTCACCTCCGCCCCTTCCGGCTCGTCACCGAGCTCGACTGCCAGCGCGTCCATCGAGATCGTCCCGACCACCCGGCGGCGGGAGCCGTCAACGAGCACCTCGGTCCCGGTCAGGCCACGCCGAAAACCGTCGCCGTAGCCCACCGGCACGAGCCCGATCCGGGCCGACCGGTCGGCGACGAAGCGACGCCCATAGCCCGTGCTCTCCCCCGGCGCCAGGGTCTTCGCAAGGGCGACGTGGCTCCGCCAGGCGAGGACCGGCTCGAGACCGTGAGCCGCAGGATCGTCGCCGAAGGGCGAGAGCCCGTAGAGAGCGACGCCACAGCGAACGGCGTCGTAGCGGGCCTCCGGGAAACGGAGCGCCGCGGCGCTATTGGCGACGTGACGCACGACTCCGTCGAACCGGCCGGCGAGCTCGCGGAACCGCTCGAGTTGCTCGAGCGCGAAGCTCTCGTCTTCCTCGTCGGCGGTCGCAAGGTGGCTCATGAGGCCGACCACGCCGTCTCGGGGAGCCGCCAGAGCCTCCTCTGGGGACATGCCCCAGCGCCCCATGCCCGTGTCCACCTTGAGGTGCACGGGAAGCCCACGTGGAAAGTCGCGGCGATGGGCGGTCACCTCGAGACGGTTTCGGCGGGCCGCATCGTCCTCACCTGCTTCGAGCGGGCCCATGACGAGGATCCGTACCTCCGGGTTTAGCCGGCGGAGAGCCTCGCCCTCGCTCAGGGTCGCGACGCAGAGAGCCTCCGCACCGGCGTCGAGAGCCGCGCCGGCAACGTCCTCGGCCCCGTGCCCATATGCATCGGCCTTGACGACGGCCCAGAGCTCAGCGTCCCCGGCGGCTTCGCGGAGCCGCCGGACGTTCCGCCGCAGCGCCGCGAGGTCGATGGTGATCTCCGACCGGCGCATCGCGCCGAACGATAGTGGCGAAGCCGGGCGCGTCCCTAGGGAAGCGGCGGGAGCGGCTGCCAGTCGGGTTGCTTCGCGTCAGAGGAACGAGGCGTCCGAGGGCGCTGAATGGTCCCGTCCCTCAGCATCGTCCAGATTCGACCACTCAGGTCGGTGTTCTCCCACTGCCGCTGGAACGCGATCTTCCTTCCGTTCGGCGACCAGGCCGGGGCGGAATCCGCCTTCTGGTTCCTCGTCAGACGGTGCACCTGGGTGCCATCCGCCTTGATGACATAGATCTCGCTCCTCGCGCCAACTCTGCGTGCGAACGCGAGCCGCACGCCGCCCGGCGCCCAGTTCGGCGCCGCATCCGAGACAAGGTTGTGGGTGACCTGGCGGAGATCGCTCCCGTCGGGCTTCATCGTGTAGAGCTCGAAGTCGCCGTCCGAGTTGCTGGAAAACGCGATCCTGCCCTGCTTCGACCAGACCGGCTGGCCGTCGGAGGCGCTGTTCGTCGTCAGCTGGGTGATGACGCCAGTGCTCGAGGTCGACGACGCAGATCTCGAAGTCGCCGTCGGCATCGCTCGAGAAGACGACCTTGGTGCCGTCGGGAGCCCAGGCGGGCTCCCACTGGACCCCGGCGCCGAAGGCGACTCTGATTCGGTTGCTGCCGTTGGCTTCCATCGTGAAGACGTCGAAATTCCCGCCGGCGCCGCGTGCATACGCAAACCGCTTCCCGTCCGCCGACCAGGCCGGGTCGAACTCGTCCGTCGCACTCGACGTGATGTTCCTCTTCACCGTCCCGTCGGAGCGCATCGTGAAGATGTCGTAGTGGAGCGCGACGTCGGTGCTGCGCGTGTAGGCGATCCTCCCGTTCCGCCCCGGAAACGCCGCCGAAGCTGCGCCGACGACCATGAACGCGATCAGGGCCGCGAGGACGAAAGCTCGAGGAAGCACGCCGTCAATCTAGTCGGCGTCCCGACTCGATTCAACCCTGGAGGAGAGCGCCGGCGAGAGGGCTCCAACGAGATCTCGGGCGAGCATGCCTGCGGTTCCCTCGCGCTGCGCAGCCAGGCCGGCCGCGACCCCACCGGTGGCAACCGCGGCCGCAGCAGCCTCGGTCGGCTTCATCCCCTTGGCCAGAAACGCTGCCACGATGCCCGTGAGGACGTCTCCGGTGCCGGCCGTCGCCAGGCCCGGATTCCCGAGGTCGCAGACGAGGACGCCCCGGCCAGGCGCGGCGACGAGCGCATCGGCGCCCTTCAGGAGCACGGTCGCACCGACATCGTCCGCGCCGCCCTGGACAGCGTCCAGGCGGTGTGCGGACACCCAGTCCGACGTCCGGCCGAGGAGGCGTCCCAGCTCGCCCGCATGCGGCGTCAGCACCGTCCCCGCGTCTCGTGAGAAAACCCACTCCAGGTGCCCGGCCAGTGCCCAGAGCCCGTCTGCGTCGAGCACGACGGGCACGTCCAGCCGGTCGAGCAGGATCCGGACGAGCTCCCGCGTGCCGTCGCTCCGCCCCAGGCCGGGGCCGATCGCGACCGCACCCGCACGCTTGGACGCCTCGATGATGGTGTCCGCAGCCTCGGCGGTCATCCGGCCTTCGCTGTCGGCGGGGCAGGGGCGGGACATCGCCTCCAGGAGTCTCACCTCGAACACGAGGTTGCTGGGCGCGGGCACGCAGACGGTGACGATCCCGGCTCCTGCCCGCATCGTGGCCTCGGCGGTCAAGGAAGGCGCCCCTGTGTAACCAGTCGAGCCGCCGACGACGAGGACCGACCCGGCGGTGTACTTGTTGTCGGTCGGCTTCCGGCGGGGAACGACGTCCAGGACTGCCTCCGTAACGCGCGCGTGCCGGGTGTCGCCCAGGGTAAGGCCGATGTCCGCCACCTCGACCTCACCGGCGCGGAACCGCCCAGGAGCGACCGCAAGCCCCACTTTCAGCGCATGGAACGTGACCGTGGCGTCAGCCTCCACCGCGGGACCGCCCACCTCGCCGGTCGAGGCGTCGACGCCGGACGGAACGTCCAGCGAGAGAACCGGGGCTTCGAGCGAGTTGATCTCCTCGATGTGGCGCGCAGCGTCCGCCCGTGGGGAGCCGCGAAAGCCCGTCCCGAAGAGGGCGTCGACGACAACGTCGGCGCTCCTCCCGGTCTCAGCGAACCGGATCCCGAGCTCTTTGACGCGCGCCAGGTTCGCCGCAGCATCTCCCGCCACCTTCTCCTCGGCCCCCGCGAGAACGACCTCGACCGCGCGCCCGGCCTCGTGGAGGATCCGGGCGACGACGAACCCGTCGCCACCGTTCGCGCCCGTCCCGCACCAGACCGTGAAGCGCTCCGCGTCGGCGAACCGCCTCAGCGCCGCCGCAGCGGCGGCAGCTCCGGCCCGTTCCATCAGCTCGAGCGTCGTGCCCTCGAATGCCTCCTCGGCCGCACGCATCTCGGCGGCCGTGTAAAGCGGCTCAGTCCACATCGCCCACGACGCAGATCGCTGCAGCAAGGTCCCTCGAGTGGGTCATGGAGAGGTCGATCTCGCCCGCTCGCACGCGTTCGGCCCAGCCCTGCGTCCAGCCCGAGAGGCGGACACCAGGCTTGGGCCGGCCCGCGATCTCGATCTCACGCCACGTAAAACGGACGCCGCAGCCGAGCGCCTTTCCGACCGCCTCCTTGCCGGCGAACCGGGCCGCGTAGTGCTGGGCAGGGTTCGGCCGCGAGTCGCAGTAACGGCGCTCCTCCTCCGTGAAGACCCGCTCGCGGAAAGCCTCATAGCGGGCGAGCGAGCGCTCGACGCGGGCGATCTCGATCAGGTCGATGCCGATCCTCATGCGGCCTCCGCGAGCCAGGCCGGAAGGTCGGCGATCGAGTCGAGAACGGCGTCCGGCTTGTGCTCTGAAGCCGCGAGCGAGTCCTCCCGGAACTTCCCGGTCCGGACGAGCACCGCACGCATGGCGAGAGCTTTGGCGCCGCCGATGTCCGCTTCGATGTCGTCACCGACCATGACCGCATCTCCGGGTTTCACGCCCAACTCGCCGAGGGCGGCTTCGAAATAGGCCCGCGTCGGCTTCCCCACCACCTCGGCCTCGACGCCCGCCGAGTATTCGAGACCCGCGACGAATGCGCCCGCGTCAAGGAGAGGCCCCCGGGAGGTCTGCCACCAGCGGTTCCGGTGCAGGCAAACGAGGCGGGCACCGTTTTCGAGCTCGGCGAACGCCCGGCTCAGATTCGAGTACGAGAAGACGCGTTCTGTCTCCTCGGTCTCGTCGGCGCCACCGAGCAGCACGGCGTCTGCGTCCGAGTCGACGAGCGTGGTGTTCAGCTCCAGGTCGGAACGGATCGCGGCCATGACCAGGGCCAGGACCCGCTGCCCGGCCAGCAGCTTGCCCGCGGCGAGCGGGGTCGTCTCGATCTCGTCCTCCTCGATCGGGACTCCGATCGCGCGGAGCTCCTCCGCCAGGCGCGCCCGAGCTCTTGTCGTGTTGTTCGTGACGAAGCGCAGGACATGACCATCGGCCCGCAGGCGCTCGGTGCCCTCGGCTGCGCCGGGAATCGGCTCGCCGGAGACGTGCAGGACACCGTCGATGTCGACGAGAATGGCCGCCATCGCAGGCGAGTCTATTCAGGTGACGCCACGGCTTGAGATCCCGCTCGCGGAGGTCGAGCTTCGCACCTCCCGCTCGAGCGGGCCCGGTGGCCAGCACGCACAGAAGACCGAGACGCGTGTGGAAGCCCTCTTCGACGTGGAGGCCTCCCAGACCCTCACCCCGGCCCAGAAGCTTCGACTCCGCGGCAAGCGGGGACCGGTTGTCCGCGCGGTCGCCCAGGACGAGCGCAGCCAGTGGCGAAACCGCGAGCTGGCGCTCGGCCGGCTGGCGGACGCGATTCGAGAGGGTCTCAGGGTCGAGCGCAAGCGCCGCCCCACCCGGCCGGGCAAAGCTGCCCGGGAGCGGCGCCTGGAGGAGAAGCGGCAGCAGGCCTCGCGGAAGCGGTTGCGCCGGCCGCCCAAAGACGAATAGGGCCTAGCTGCCTTCCCTGACCTCGTAGATCTCGTCTGGAACGAGACCGTGTGCTTCGCGATGCACGGTGACCGCAGCGTCGGCGTTCGGCGCCTCGACGAGGCAAAAGATCTTTCCCTGCTTCTCGTCCACCCAGTACTGCTTGAAGTCCACGCCGTGTTCGTGCTGGTGCTCGAGGTCCTTCGCGTGTGCCCCGGCGACATCGTCGGCCGAGACCCCTCCGTCCATCGTGTGCACATCCATGTAAAGCGGCAAGCGAGCCTCCCTCGTTCGGACGGCACGATCCTAGGACGGATGACGCCCCGAGGGCAAGCTTCGCTACTCGACGGTGACGGTCTTCGCGAGGTTCCGCGGCTGATCGACGTTCATCCCGCGGATGCGGGCGATCCGGTATGCGAGCAGCTGGAGCGGGATCACGGCCAGCGCGGCCTGCAGGAACGGGTGGGAGCGTGGCACGTAGATGACGTCGTCGGCGTGGTGCTGGATGTCCTCGTTCCCGTCGGTGGCGATCGCGATCACCTGCGCTCCCCGCGCCCGCACCTCCTGGATGTTCGAGACGACCTTGTCGTAGACGTGGGAGTCGGTGGCGATGCAGACGACCGGCGTCGAGGCGTCCAGAAGCGCGATCGGACCGTGCTTCATCTCGCCTGCCGAGTACGCCTCCGTCGGGATGTACGAGATCTCCTTCAGCTTCAGCGCCCCCTCGAGGGCCACCGGCAAGCCGATGTGGCGACCGAGGTAGAGGAAGAAGGGCTTCTCGTGGTGACGTTGCGCGATCTCCTCGATCGGATGGTCGGCGTTCAGGTAGGCGCGCATCTTGTCCGGCAACGCACAGACCTCCTCGACGAGGCCGGCGATCTCGTCGTCGGGAAGCGTGCGCCGGACCTGGGCGAGCTTCAACGCCACCAGGAACATGACCGCCAGCTGGGCCGTGAACGTCTTCGAGGCGGCGACGCCCATCTCCAAGCCCGCCCTCGTGAAAAGAACCTTCTCGACCTCGCGGGTGATCTGAGTCCCCTGGAGGTTCGTGACGGCAACGGTCCGCGCGCCCGACTCGCGGGCACGGGCCATGGCGGCGATCGTGTCCGCGGTCTCGCCTGACTGGGAGATGCCGATCACGAGCGTGTCCTTGGTCAGGACCGGGTGCCGGTAGCGCCACTCGCTCGCAATGTCAGGCTCGCACGGGAGTCGAGCCCATTCCTCGATCACGTAGCGTCCGACCACGCCTGCGTGGTAGGCGGTGCCGCAGGCGAGCACGACGACACGGCGGAGGTTCTGGAGCTCGAGGTCGGTGAGCGCTAAGTCGAGCTCGAGCGAACCGTTCGGCAGATACTCCTCGATCGTTCGCTCCACGGCGCAGGGCTGCTCGTAGATCTCCTTCAACATGAAGCTCTCGTAGCCCTGTTTCTCCACCGATTCGTCGTCCCAGTCGACCAGGAGCTCGTCGCGCAGGCGAATCCCCTCGTCGGCGGAGAAGAAGGTGGCGCCCTCGGGCGTGATTGCGACGACCTCTCCGTCCTCGATCAGCTGCACGCGGTGCGTCTCGCGCTGGAAGGCTGCGATCGACGACGCGAGGAAGGTCTCGCCGTCGGAGAGACCGACCACCAGCGGGCACTGGAGCCTCGCGCCGACGAGCAAGCCGGGATGCGCGCTGTGGATGACGACGAAGGCAAAGTGACCTTCCAGGTCGGCGTAAGCGGCGCGCACAGCCTCGACGAGGTCACCCTGGTAGTGACGCTCGACGAGGTGCGCGACGACCTCGGCGTCGGTCTCCGACGTGAACGTGTGGTCGTCGGCGAGCAGTGACTCGCGAAGCTCGACGAAGTTCTCGACGATCCCATTCAGGACGAGCGCGAGCTCGCCCGGCACGCAGCCCTCGAGCGGGTGTGCGTTCTCCTCGGAGACCCGGCCGTGCGTCGCCCAGCGGGTGTGGCCGACGCCGGTCGTCGACACCGAGCCGTTCGGCCCGGCGGCCGCCTTCAGCTGGTCGAGATTGCCGACCGCCCGAACGAAGTCGAGGCCTTCGTCCTCGATGAGGCAGAGCCCGGCGGAGTCATAGCCTCGATACTCGAGCCGCTCCAGGCCGCTGAGCAGGAGCTCCTTGGCGGCTCTCGAGCCTACGTATCCGATGATTCCGCACACTGAAGCCGCCTCCCTTCCCCGTCGTCGGGTTGTTCCGTTGGTACCGCTTTTTCCCCTGCAAATACCGCCTGAAAACTGGAGCCCGGCGGTCAGCCGAGCTCCTGATTTACGAGGGCCGCGATGGTATCACAGAGCTTTTCCGCGTCGGACTCGTTTTCCGCCTCCACGAGCACGCGGACGACCGGCTCGGTTCCCGAGGGCCGGACGAGGACCCGGCCATGGTTGAGATCTGCATTCGCCCGCCTCACCGCTTCCTGCAGGGCCGGCGAGAGCTCCTTCCGGGTCACCCTGACGTCACGCTTTGCCTGGGGAAAGCGAACCAGCGGCGCCACGAGCTCGGCCAGAGGCCGGCCGCTCTCGGCGACTGCGCGCGACAGGAGGATTGCGGCCACGAGGCCGTCGCCCGCCACGTGCCCGTCCAGGTAGAGCACGTGGCCCGACTGCTCGCCTCCGAGGACGCCGCCCTCGGCGTGGAGGGCCTCGAGGACGTAGCGGTCGCCGACTTCTGTTGTGACCACCCTGATTCCGTGTTCCGACATGAGCCGGTGAAAGCCGAGGTTCGTCATCGAGGTCACCGCCACAAGTTCCACGCCGAGGCTGAGCGCGAGCACCGCGAGCACTCCGTCTCCGTCGACGACGTTTCCCACCGCGTCGACCGCCAGCACCCGATCGCCGTCGCCGTCGAAGGCAATCCCCAGGTCGAAAGCACCCGCCCGGACCGTGCTCGAGAGCAAACGGAGGTCCGTCGCTCCGCAACCGGCGTTGATGTTCGTTCCATCGGGGGCCGCCGCGATCGTCGTCACGTCCGCCCCCAGCCGCTCCAGAGCTCGTGGGGCAACCTCGTACATGGCGCCGTTCGCGCAGTCGACACAGAGTCGAAGCCCGTCGAGCCGCGCACCGAAGCGCTCGCAGACGAGATCGACGTATTGCCCGCCTAGACCCTCTGCCTCGCGGGTCACCCCGCCGTTCCGCGGGTCTGCCGTCAGCAGTGCCTCGATCGCCTCCTCGTCGGCGTCGCCGAGCTTCGAGCCATCAGGGCCGAAGAACTTGACGCCGTTGTACTCGGCCGGGTTGTGGGATGCGGAGACGACCGCGCCGCAGCTCTCCGCGAGCAGGGCGACCGCAGGCGTCGGGAGGATGCCGCCGAGAGTCGAATCCGAGCCGCCGGCCGCGAGCCCTCGCGCCAGAGCACTCTCGAGCGCGGGCCCGGAACCTCGCGTGTCGCGGCCGATCAGCACCGGCTTTCCCTCCGTCCACCGGGCGAAGGCGAGACCGAGTCGCTCGACGAGATCCTCGGACAGATCTTCGCCGAAGACCCCGCGAACACCGTCCGTTCCGAAATAGCTGCGCACGACCGCGGAACGGTAGCCGTGTGGAAGACTTCCGTGCCGTGGACGCGAAGCCATTCGAAACCGCCCATCTCTCCGAGCTGGATGCCATCCCGGTCTCGGGCACCCTCATGTGGAGGCCGATCCGCCGGCGATTCGACATCGGCGCCTTCGGAGTCAACGCCTACACGGCGGAGAACACCGGGGACGAGCTGGTCGAGGACCACGATGAGCTCGGGAGCGGCGGG
This sequence comes from uncultured Actinomycetes bacterium, assembly GCA_963722715.1. Taxonomy (GTDB): domain Bacteria; phylum Actinomycetota; class Thermoleophilia; order Gaiellales; family Gaiellaceae; genus DASQGA01. The sequence continues at coordinate 245,094 of CAVROA010000023.1, forward strand.
GGTGAGCACGAGGAGCTCTACTTCGTAGCCGCGGGACACGCGACGTTCTCGGTCGGCGGCGAGGAGGTGGACGCCCCCGAGGGCACACTGGTCTTCATCCGCGACGCTGCCGTGAGGCGCCACGCCGTCGCGAAGGAGCCGAAGTCCACCGTCCTGGCGATCGGGGGCCCGCGGGATGAGGCCTTCCACCCTTCCGCCTGGGAGCTCTGGTTCGCCGCCGGACCGCATGTCGAGGCGGGCGAGTACGACAAGGCTGCCCAGATGCTGGCGGACGGTATGGCCGACCATCCGGACAACCCGAGTCTGCTCTACAACCTCGGTTGCTTCGAGGCGCTCGCCGGCGACCACAACGCGGCCGTCGCGCACGTCCAGCGCGCGTTCGAGCTGAACCCGGAGCTACGCGAACAGGCCGCGATCGACTCCGACCTGGACTCGATCCGGGAGCGGCTCTAGCGCTTCGAGAACTGCGGGCGCTTGCGGGCTTTGCGGAGCCCGGCCTTCTTGCGCTCGACGATGCGAGCGTCGCGCGTCAGGAACCCCTCGCGCTTCAGGACGGTGCGAAGCTCGGGGTCGGCCTCGATGAGTGCGCGGGCGATCCCGTGCCGGAGTGCACCGGCCTGTCCCGCCGGCCCGCCCCCGTGGAGTCGCGCTCTGATGTCGAACGTGCCTTCGACACCGGCGGTGCGGAGCGGCATCGTGGCCACGGTGCGTAGCACCTGGCGGGGAAAGTACTCCTCGAGGGTGCGGCCGTTGATCCACGTTTGGCCGTCGCCCGGACGAAGAATCACTCGGGCGACCGAGGTCTTGCGCTTCCCAGTGCCCTGATACTGCGCGAGCTGGCTCACGACTCGGGCAAGGGTTGTGGGTCCTGCGCCTCGTGCGGATGGTCGGGCCCCGCGTAGACCTTGAGCTTGGTGATCTGTCGGTTCGCGAGGCGGTTGCGCGGGAGCATGCCTTTCACAGCCTTGCGGATGACCTCCGTGGGCCGCCGGTCGAGCTGCTCTGCGAGCGTCCGCGAGCGGAGGCCGCCCGGATACCCGGAGTGACGGTAGTAGCGCTTCTGCTGGAGCTTGTTGCCGGTCACGGAGATCTTCTCCGCGTTCACGACGACGACGAAGTCCCCGGTGTCGACATGTGGGGTGAACTCGGGCTTCCGCTTGCCGCGAAGCGTGTCGGCAATGCGGGTCGCCAGCCTGCCCAGGGTCTCGCCCTCGGCGTCCACGACGTACCAGCGTCGCTCGATCTCATGCGCTTTCGCGTTCCAGGTCTTCATCGCAGAAAAGGGCGGACGCGGGTCCGCCTCAGCGGTCGGAGATGGTAGCAAGAGCGGGGTCTGGCCGCATCCGGCGGCGCACGATGAGCGTGATGGGAGCGAGCGCGATCGCGGTCGCCCCGGCCGCCAGCGCAACGACCCCCAGCGCCTCGAGCGCGAAGCCCCCGAGCAGAGCCAGCGAGGCGCCGAGAATCCCGGACAGGAGGTCGCTGAAGCCGAGCAGGGTTCCCCGCTCGACCGGCGACGAAAGGTCGGCGAGCTGCGCGGTCGCAGCCACGAAGGAGAGGTTCCACCCGAGCCCGAGCCCGAAGAGGAGCACCGCCGTGACGCCGACGCCTCCCACCCAGGCCAGCGGCACGCAGGAAAGCGCCATGATCGTGAGCCCACCCACGAGAGCCTGGGTACGCCCGATCCGGTCGATCACCGGTCCCACGAAGAGCACGAGCGCATACATCCCCGCGACGTGCGCCCCGATGATCGGGAAGACGTCCTTCTGCTCGTGCCCGTGCTCGGTCACGACGACGTAGCCGGTCAGGTTCATGACGCTGACCATGACGCCGAAGCTCGCCAGCGCGGCCAGAAGGGCAGGAAGCACGCCCGGGCGCCGGAGGATCTCCGAGAGAGGTGCGGCAGCGGCCGGGGTCGGGGCGCCGCGCGTCGTTCCGAGCAGCTCGGCGATCCGCTTCGGATCCGGGCGGACGGCGAGGACGAGAGCAAGCCCGACGATGAGGAAGCCGCCGCCCGCGAGCCAGGGCACGACGAGCGACTCCGCTTCGAGCTCACGTCCTGCGAAGAGCGGTGCAAACACAGCCGGCCCGAGAATCGCTCCGAACACGGAGCCGAAGAGGACGAACGAGATCCCACGCGCCCGGCGCTCGGGCGGATACATGTCTCCGGCCGCGGTCCGGGTCAGGTTCGCAACTCCCGCGAATGCTCCGACCAGCGCCAGGCCCGGAATCAACGCGAAGGACGATTCCGCGTGCGCGGCGAGGGCGAGCAGACCGGAGCCGGCCAGACCCGCGACATAGCCCGCCGCCAGGACCGGGATCCGGCCGAGCCGGTCCATGGCGCGCCCGGCAAAGAGCGCTGCGACGGCGCCGCTGGACAGGAGGATCGCGGGTCCGAGCCCCAGCAGGGCGTCGATTCCCGTGACGAGGACGAAGGTGATCGTCGCGATCGCCGCCCCGAGCTGCAGCATGCCGGAGACGGTCGCGAGCGACGCGGCCAGGAGGATCGTGTTCCTGGTGACAGGAGGGGCCGGGCTACCGGTCGAGACCGAGCTCACGGGCGTATTTCATCAGCCCCGCCCGGAAGGCGACCGCGCCACCGTGCGAAGGGTGCCTGATGCCGGGCATCCCGAGTGCCGACTCGGCGAGCCTTCCGACCGGGAGGACGCTGCGGCCACGCGCTAGTGCGTCGAGGAAGGGGCGGGACGCCTCCACCTCGGTCCGCGTCGGGCGGCGGTTCGAGGCCGGCTGCCCGGGCAGATGTGGGTGCGTCGGGACGACATTCCAGAGGAGCACGGACTGCACGAGCCCGAGCTCGGCGAGCACGCGGTGGACGATCGTCGCGGTCGCTTCGGCTGGGCCCGTCCCCGAGAGCTGGCGCTCCGAGGTGAGCGGGATGCCGCTGATCCGTGTGCCGCGAAAGCCCGGCGCCTCGGCGACCAGCAGAAGGGGTGCGTCCACATGCAGCTCGAGATAGTCAGCGAGCCGCGCCCGGCGAAGGGCAGCGCCGGGGCCGCGCCGGTAGAAGTTGAACGTCTCGCCGATGTGCGCCTGGGCCAGAGCCTCCACCACGGTCCTGCGTAGCCTAGGCGCGTGCGGCTGACCTTCCCCCTCTATGCGGGCGGGTTCCTGGGCCCGTTCGGAGGCGCGATGCTGATCGCGTTGATCCCGAACGTGGCCGAGGGCCTGAACACGTCGCTCGCGCTCGTCGCCGGCGCGATCACCGCCTACATGGTGCCGTTCGCTGCCCTTCAGCTCGTGTCGGGGACGCTCGCGGGCCGGCTGGGGCCGCGACGGGTCGTCCGGGCCAGCTACCTCGTCTACGGCTGCGCTGCCCTCGTTTGTGCGTTCTCCCCGTCGATCTGGGTGTTCCTCGGAGGCCGTGCCCTCATGGGAGCGGCCAACGCGTTCCTCTCACCGATCCTCCTGGCTGCCCTCTCGGAGGTCGTTGCGCCCGAGGTGCTCGGTCGAAGCGTGGGAACGTTCGCGGCGTGGCAGGCTGCGGGAGTGACGTTTGCACCCGCGATCGGCGGCGCGCTCGGCGAGGTGTCGTGGCGGCTCGCCTTCGTCCTCGTCGCGGTCGTCTCGGCCGTGCTGGCGCTCCCGCGCCGGTCGCTGGGGGCAATCGAGCAAGAATGCGCGTGCCGAAGGCGGCTTCCGATCCCTGGCAAACCGCTGGATCGCGCTCCTGGCAGCAAAGGCGATGCTCGGCTACCTCGGGTTCACAGCGATCGGGTTCGTGGTCGTGCTCGTGGCCGACCGGGAGTTCGGGCTCAGCTCGGGTCTTCTGGGCCTCGTGGCAGCCGGGTACGGCGTCGGCGCGATCGCTCTCGGCAGGTACGCAGGATCTGCCGTCGACCGGCTCGGGCGGCCGCGAACAGCTTTCGCGGGAGCGCTCGCCTGCGCCGCCGGAGTCCTCGCGCTCGCCTTTGCTCCGACGGCGTGGAGTCTCGCGCTCGTCTACCTTGCGGTCGGCTGTGCCTCGGCATTCGCGTGGGCCGGAATGAACACGATTACGGTGGAGTCCTTCCCCGCCAACCGGGCCGGCGCGACCTCCGTCTACAGCGCTTTCAAGTTCGCCGGGGTCGCGATCGCACCGCTCATCTACGTCCCTCTCTTCGACGTCGACACGCGCGCGCCGTTCTACCTCGCCGCGGGGCTCACGCTCCTGGTCGCCCTGCTCCTCCTGCCCTGGTTCCCACGGTACGCGGAGCGCGAAGCGTGATCCGGCGCCGAGTCGTTGTCCACGGGCGCGTCCAGGGAGTCTTCTTCCGCTCCACGCTCGCCCACCACGCGGCGCAGGAGAGCGTCGCGGGCTGGGCCGAGAACAAGCCCGATGGAACCCTGGAGGCGGTTTTCGAGGGCGAGCCGGACGCAGTCGAGCGGCTGCTCGCGGTCGCGGGCGAGGGGCCGCCGGCCGCACGCGTGGACCGGGTCGATACCGTCGAGGAGGAGCCTGAGGGGCTCCGAGGGTTTCACGCCGATTAGAAGGAGGCTCAGTGGGATTCGAGCAGTACCACGAACCGGCGGCCGAGCTGCCGGATGAGACCAGGACGTTTGCGCGCATGTGCACCTCTGATCGAGGAGGCGGAGGCGATCGGCTGGTACGAGCAGCGCCTCGCACTCGAGCAGGACGCAGAGGCGCGCGCGATCATGGAGAACGCGCAGCAGGAGGAGTTCAAGCACTTCGCTATGGATCTGGAGTTCCTCATCCGCCGCAACGAGAAGTGGCACGTCGCCCTCGAGAAGGTCCTTTCAAGCCTGGAGACATCGTCGAGCACGGTGAGGCGGCCGAAGAGGCATCGACGACGTGGCGGCGGCTAGCCCGGAAGCCGCTATTCCCACTCGATTGTCGCCGGCGGCTTGGACGACAGATCGAGCGCCACGCGGTTGATCCCGGGGATCTCGTTGATGATCCGGCTCGAGATCGTCTCGAGGAGGTCGTACGGGAGCCTCGCCCAGTCGGCGGTCATGGCGTCGTCGGACGTGACAGCCCGGATCACGATCGGATAGGCGTAGGTGCGGCCGTCGCCCTGCACGCCCACGGAGCGGACGGCGGGCAGGACGCAGAAGCTCTGCCAGAGGTCCTTGTACAGCCCCGCGCGGCGGATCTCCTCCTGCAGGACGGCGTCGGCCTCCCGGACAAGCTCGAGTCGCTCCTCCGTCACTTCGCCGATGATGCGGATCGCGAGCCCGGGGCCGGGAAACGGCTGGCGCCAGACCATTCCGTCGGGAAGGCCCAGTTCCTCGCCGACCCGACGTACCTCGTCCTTGAAGAGCATCCGCAAGGGCTCGACGAGGTCGAAGTCCATCTCCTCCGGGAGGCCACCGACGTTGTGGTGGGACTTGATCGTCGCGGCGACGCCGTCTCCCGAGCCGCCCGACTCGATCACGTCGGAGTAGAGCGTTCCCTGGACGAGGTGGCGGATCGTGCCAAGCCGGCGCGACTCCTCCTCGAAGACGCGGATGAACTCCTCGCCGATCCGCTTCCGCTTTTCCTCCGGATCGGTGACGCCTTCGAGCCTCGCAAGGAACCGCTCGCGGGCGTCGACGTGCACGAGCGGCACCTGGAAGTGCCGCTCGAAGGTCTCGACGACCTGGATCGCCTCGTCTTTCCGAAGCAACCCGTGGTCGACGAAGACGCAGGTCAGCTGCTCTCCGACCGCACGGTGAACGAGGAGCGCCGCCACCGCCGAGTCGACGCCACCCGACAGCGCGCAGAGCACGCGATCGCTTCCCACCTGGGAGCGGATGCGGGCGGTTTCCTCCTCGATCACGGCCGTCGGCGTCCAGACCGGCGGAGCGTCTGCGACGTGGAAGAGGAAGTTCTTGAGGATGTCCATGCCGTGGGGCGTGTGCACGACCTCGGGGTGAAACTGGACGCCGTAGAGGCCGCGGTCGGGCGCCTCGAACGCGGCGATCGGCGCGGAGGGCGAGGACGCGGTCACACGCGAGCCCGACGGAGGCGCGACCACCGAGTCACGGTGGCTCATCCAGCAGGCTTGCTCGGCAGGGAGCCCTTCGAAGAGAGCGCTCCCTGCCTCCGCCTTGAGCTCCGAGCGCCCGAACTCCGCGCGGTCGGTGTGATCGACCTCACCGTCCAACTGGTGTGCGATCAACTGCATGCCGTAGCAGATGCCCAGCATGGGCACGCCGAGGTCGTAGATTCCCGGATCGAGCTGTGGCGCCTCGTCCGCGTACACCGACGCCGGGCCGCCGGAGAGGATCAGCCCCAGCGGGCGGCGGGCGCGCATCGCATCCACCGACATCGTGTGCGGGACAAGCTCGGAGTAGACCCGGCACTCACGCACTCTGCGAGCGATCAGCTGCGAGTACTGGCCGCCCATGTCGACGACGAGCACTGGCCGCTCCTCGACTGGCGGCTCCGGGATCGGAAGCACCTGCCCCATCTCTCTACACGCCCCGGTAGTTCGGGGCCTCCTTTGTCATCGAGATGTCGTGCGGGTGGCTCTCGCGCATCCCGGCCGCCGTGACGCGGACGAAGGTCGCGCGCTTCAGGTCGTCGACGCTCGCCGCGCCGCAGTAGCCCATCGCCTGGCGCACCCCGCCGACCAGTTGGTGTAGCACGGGCTGGAGCGGCCCCTTGTAGCTAACCCGTCCCTCGATCCCCTCCGGTACGAGCTTCTCGACCTCGTCGACGTCGGCCTGGAAGTACCTGTCCTTCGAATACGAACGCGACTTCATGGCGCCGAGCGAGCCCATCCCCCGGTACTCCTTGAACCGCTCTCCCTGGTGGAGGACGACGTCGCCCGGGCTCTCGTCGACCCCGGCCAGGAGCCCCCCGAGCATGACGCAGTCCGCGCCGGCGGCCAGCGCCTTCGCGATGTCGCCCGAGTACTGAATGCCGCCGTCCGCGATCAGCGGGACATCGTGCTTCGCCGCGACCTGGGCACAGTCGTAGACGGCTGTTATCTGCGGGACGCCGATCCCCGCCACCACGCGGGTCGTGCAGATCGCGCCCGGGCCCATGCCGACCTTGATCCCGTCTGCGCCGGCGTCGGCGAGCGCCTCGGCGCCCTCGCGCGTCGCAACGTTGCCGCCGACCACCGGCAGGTCGGTCCGGCCCTTGAGCTCCCGGATCGTTTCGATGACGCCGATCGAATGGCCGTGAGACGTGTCGACGACGAGCACGTCGACGTCCGAGGCGAGCAGCGCCTCCGCGCGCTCCAGCCCTTCCGCGCCGACGCCGACGGCTGCGGCGACCCGGAGGCGTCCTCGCTCGTCCTTCGTCGCATGCGGGAACTGCACGCGCTTCTGGATGTCCTTCACCGTGATGAGGCCTCGCAGCATGCCGTCGGAGTCGACGACCGGCAGCTTCTCGACCTTGTGCCGGTGGAGCGTCTCCCGTGCCTGCTCGAGGTTCGTGCCGACCGGGACCGTGACGAGGCCCTCAGAGGTCATGAGGGTCGAGACCGGCCGGTCGACGTCGTCCTGGAAGCGAAGATCGCGATTGGTCAGGATCCCGACGAGCTTGCCGCCCTCGTCCGTGATCGGGACGCCGGAGATGTGGTAGTGGGTCATGAGCTCCAGGGCCTCGGAGACGAGTGCGTCGGGCCTCAACGTCACGGGCTCGACGATCATGCCGGCCTCCGAGCGCTTCACCTTGTCGACCTCGGCCACCTGCTCGGCGACCGGAAGATTCCTGTGCACCACACCGATGCCGCCCTCACGGGCCAGCGCGATCGCCATTCGCGCCTCCGTGACCGTGTCCATCGCGGCTGAGACGATCGGAATCTCGATCTCGATCCCCCGGGCAAAGCGTGTCCGCGTCGACACTTCACCTGGGAGGACATCGGACTCGGCCGGAACGAGCAGGACGTCACCGAAGGTGAGGCCCTCCTTCGCGAACTTCCGCTCGAGCGTGAGGAGCCGCTCGATCTCCGCGCGTCCCAGCTCGAGCTCCACGCCTATCGAGCTCCCTTCGAGGCACAAAACCCAGGCGCTTCCTGCTCGCCTGGGTTCCGAAAACCGCTGTTTCTACCGCCTCTCAAGTGTCACGATCCTACCAGCCAGGCCAGACGGCTCGGCGGCTTTCGGCTAGACGTCCTGGCCGACCGGGTCGAGCTGGTCGACCTCGACCAGCCCCGCGAGACGACTCGCCTCTCGCGGGTCGAACCGACCGGCTCCCGCTTCGAGGACGGAAGCTGCTCCGGCCGCGACGGCGCTTCGCACCGCATCCTCGAACGGACGGCCTGCCGCACGGGCTGCGATGAAGGCCGCGAGCAGGACGTCCCCGGCACCGACGGCAGAGACGGCTTCCAGAATCGGCGCCCGGCCACGCAGCCGGTGCTCGCTGCGGTCCTCCCGCAGTAGGGCGTAACAGCCGTCCGGCACCGTCAGGACGACGTTTCGCGCCCCGAGCTCCGCGATCTCGTCGAGCCCGGTCACGAGATCCTCCGGATCCGTGAACTCGTGTCCGACGAGCGGCTCCGCCTCGGTCATGTTGGGTGAGACGAGGTAGGGCTCGGCCTCGACCCCGAGCCGCAGGGGCTCGCCGTCGCAGTCGAGAACGGAGAGAACGTGCTTCCGGTTCAGGTCTCGGATCAGATCGCCGTAGAAGCCGGGGTCGACACCGCGCGGGAGCGAGCCTGCGAGCACGACGAACTCCGCCCCGCTCGTCAGGTAGTCGAGCTTCTCTCGCATGATCTCGAGCTCGCCCTCGTCGACTTCCGGTCCCCATTCGTTGATCTCGGTGTGGGCACCCGAGATCGGGTCGAGCACCGCGAGGGACGTCCGCGAGTCGCCACGGATCCGCACGAAGTCGTTGAGGATGCCCTCGCTCGTCAGGTCCTCGACGATCAGCGTGCCGTTCCGACCGCCGGCGAGGCCCGTCGCCACGACGGGGACGCCGAGCCGCTTGAGCGCCCGGGCGATGTTGATTCCCTTGCCGCCGGAGCTCGCAAAGCTGAGGCTGGCGCGGTGGCGCTGGCCGAGCTGCAGGTTCGGCACGGACAGCGTTCGGTCCATGGCCGCATTGAGCGTGACGGTGACGATCATAAGATGCTCCCGAAGACCGTCTCGAGCAGGTCGCTGGCCTCGTCGAGCGTCCGCCCAGAGTACCAGGACAGCTTGTGGCCGATCCCCGGCTCCTCGACTTCGCGAGCCGCAACGAGCGGCACCCTGGCGATGATCCTTCCCTTCTGCGCGACCCGTACCTCGCCGAGGCTCGCACCGGCCTCCACGGGCCCCGCCACGAGCGCGGGAGCAACGACGGTTTCGACCAGGGGCTGGTCGACCCGGACAACCGCGCGCAGCGGGCGGGCCGCGACAAGCGGCAGGCGGTCTTCCTCCAGCCTGATCGCCGATGTCGCGTACGTGTGGCCGGTTGAGACGACCTGAACGCGGCCGAAGAAGTCCTGGCCCCAGGCCAGCAGGCGTGCCAGGTCGGCATTCCGCTGTGCACGGGTCGGGCTGCCGAGCACGACCGTGTAGATCGTGACACCGTCGCGTCGCGCTGCTGCGACCTCGCACCAGCCGGCCGCGTCGGTGTGGCCTGTCTTGACCCCGAACAACCCCGGGTAGCGACCGAGCAGGTCGTTCCAGGAGAACAGGGAGCGGCCCCCGGCGATCGTGGCGCTTTGCATGGCAACGAGGCGCCGGACGAGCGGCTTCTTCATCGCCACCCGCGCCAGTTTCAGGACGTCGCGAGCGGAGGAATAGTGGCCGGGGACATCGAGGCCGTCAGGGCGGACGAAGTGCGTGTGGGTGAGTCCGAGTTGCCGCGCCTTCGCATTCATGAGCGCGACGAATTCCGAGACGTCGCCTGCAGTGCCGGCCGCCAGCGCAAAGGCGGCGTCGTTCGCGCTCTGGATCAGTGCGGCGGCGAGAAGGTCGCGGACACTCAGCTTCTCGCCGACCTGAAGGTGGACGCTCGACTCGCCCACTCCCGCGGCGGTCTCGCGCACGGTCATCAGGTCACGCGGGCCGCTTGCGCTCGAGCACGACGATGGCGGTCATCAGCTTCGTGATGCTCGCCATCGGGAGCTCTCGTTCCGCGTTCCGCTCGTAGAGGACCTCTCCCGCCCCGGTCGCGACCAGCACCGCACGGGCACTCGACGACGGTGGGTCGACGGCCGCCTCGGCGGGTGTCGCGACCGCCAGAGCGACGACGACGAGTAGTAGCCGGCGGCGCACGGTGGCCAATCTAGCGAGGACTAGAATTGACCGGCGATGGGGTCAGAGGAGACGAAGCCGGTACGCGTCCGCGGGGTCGAGCGCACGTTCGAGGTGCAGATCGGGTCACTCGGCGGTTTCGATCTGCGTCCAACGCGACTCTTCGTCTGGGCGGGCGAAGAGCGAAAGGGCCGGGAGCGTGTCGTTCCTCTGGACAGTCCTCCGCGTAGCCTCAGGATCCCTCGTCGAGAGCGTCGGGTCGAGGTCGGCGTGGTGCGCGCCCGCAGTCTCGGGAACCCACTCATGACGATCGCGCTCGCGGGTGTCCACGCGGCCAGGAAGGTCCGCGCCGAGCAGCGACGGCGCGAGCTCGAGCGCTAGCGGATCCTGATTCGCTGGCCCACGCTCAGTGACAACGGGTCGATGTTTGGGTTGAGCGTGATCAGCTCTTGGGTCGTGGTGTTGAAGCGCGCCGCGATCGCATCGAGGGTGTCGCCGGGTTGCACGCGGTAGAACTTCTTCGCGGGAGGCGCCTCGTCCCTTGTGCTCGTCGAGGGCTGGGTCCCGCTCGTCACCGGTTCGGTGACCCTGGGCGCCGGCGTCGGCGTCGCACCGCTGTCGGCATTGAGAGCGCGGTGGACAACGAGCACGAGCACCGTTGCCGCCACGAAGAAGGCAAGCGGCGCAAGCAGACGCGGACCCCAATCGCGGAGCTGGTCGGGGTCTACCACCCGGCCACCCCCCAGACCTCCCGGCGCAGGCGGGCGGCTTCTGCGGCGGCTGCCTTCCGCCAGTCGGCGCCGTCGACCCGAAATGCGTAGATGATCGAGCGGGAGACCGGCACGAGCGCGCTCGACGGCCCGCTCGTGAACGCCCGGGCCACGTCAGCGGGTGTCGCGCCCTGGGCGCCGATCCCGGGCAGGAGCAGGATGGCTTTCGGCATCAGGCGCCTCGCCTCCCCGACCGCGCGGGGATAGGTGGCGCCGACCACCGCGCCTACGCTCGAGATACCTCTGTCGCCGACGAGCTCCGCACCCCACTGATCGACCAGCTCGGCGAGGTGATGCCAGACCCGCCGGCCGTCGGAGGTGGCGAGATCCTGGACGTCGACGCTCCCGGAGTTCGACGTGCGAACGAGACAGAAGATGCCGGTGCCCGAGCGCCGGCAGGCCGCGATCAGCGGCTCGACTGAGTCGCTCCCGAGATAGGGGTTCACGGTGAGCGCATCGACCGCCGGAGGCGAACCGTCCTCGCGCGTTTCGAGGTACGCATCGGCGTAGGCTCGCGCCGTCGAGCCGATGTCGCCGCGCTTCCCGTCCGCGATCACGATGAGCCCGGCAGTACGGGCATACGCGCAGACGTCTTCGAAGGCTCGTGCCCCGTCGGCACCGAGGGCTTCGAAAAACGCCAGCTGGACCTTCACCCCGACGACGTACGGGCAAACTGCGTCCACGAGTCCCGTACAGAACCGGGCACAGGCGTCAGCCGCCGCCGCGCGGCCGGCGTGGGCGCCGGCTCGAAGCTCGACCGGCAGCAGCTCTGCACGCGGGTCGAGCCCCACGAGCAGCTGGCTCCTTTTCCGCTCCACCGCCTCGGCCACCCGGTCAGCGAATGCTCCCGCCGAGATCGTGGCGGCGGCCTCGAGCTCCTGCCTCATGAACGGAGCTTAGGCTACACCTGCCGAAAGACGACCCTTTCCTGCACACACGGCAAGAATCGCCTCTTCGTCGAGAGGTGAAACCCCAAGCTCGGGCGGCGGCCGGCGCAGGAACGAGCCGATGAGGAGAAGCTCGTCGGCAGCCTCGGCGTCGAAGGTCGTACCGTTCGCCTGCGCGGCCCGGGCGATGGCGAGCCCGGCGCGCACTTCGAGGACTGCGCCCGCTCCAGCCGCCGGGAGCGTCCGCACGCAGGCGACCTTCCCGCCGGCAACGAAGACGCCCCTCAGCGAGCCCGGCTCCGGTGCCGGGACGACCAGGCAGGTGCCCAGGGAGCGGAGCCGATCGAGCGTCCGCAGGTCGCGCACGACCTCTTCGAGCCCCTTGATGCGGTCCCGCAGCTTCGCCGCCTCCTCGTAGCGAAGCGATTCGGACAGGTCGCGCAGACGAGCCCGGAGACGCGGTAACGCGCCACCGGACCGGATGAGCGCGAGCTCCTCTTCCGAGCTTCCCGCCAGCGCTCGCGCAGCCCGCTCGGCGCGGCGCCGGCTCCGGATCGGGCCGAGCTCCCCCGGCCGGGAGGTGACGACCATCGCGTCTCCCCGCCGGCGAAGATAGACGTAGCGGTCCGGCCTGGCGCTCCTGGCGTTGGCCGGCGGCCGGAGCTCGCGGATCAGCCGCAGCTCCTCGAGACCGGCCTCGAGCTCCGACCCGAGGATGGTCCATTCGATCCGGTCGAGCGCTGCGAGGGCGGCCTCGACCGCAGGACGCTGCCTCTCCGAGCGGAAGTACGAGCGAAGCCGGGCCCGGAGGTTCCGGGCCCGTCCCACGTAAAGGGCCTGTCCGTGCACATCGCGGAAGACGTAGATGCCCGGGCGCTCGGGGGCGCCGAAAGCGAGCCCGCGCTTTGCGTGCACGCGGCGCGCTCGGGGCGCCGCCAGCTCGAGGACGTCTGCGACCGAGCGCGCTCCGCGCTCCTGGGCGAGCCCAAGGAGATGGACGAGGATCTCGCCCGTCGCCCGGGCGTCAGGTAGCGCCCGGTGGCAGGGCTCCGTCGAGGTGCCGAAGAAATGCGCCAGGGACGAAAGGCTTACGCGCGCGGCGCGGCCCGCAAGGAGCCGGCGCGCCAGCCAGACCGTGTCCAGGACGGGCAAACCGAGCCGCCGTCCGTACAAGCGCTCGACCTCGTGATTCAGGAAGCCGACGTCGAACCGCGCATTGTGGGCCACGAGCACGCAGTCGCCGGCGAAGTCGAGGAAACGGTCGACTGCGGCCCCGGGTGACGGAGCTCCCTGGAGGTCTGCGTCGGAGATGCCCGTCAACGCCGTGATGCTCGCGGGCAGGGCCATAGCCGGATCGACGAGGCTCTCGAACGCCGCTGCGAGCTCGAGGCCGCGGACACGAACGGCGCCTATCTCGCAGATGCGCGCGCGACCCGGGGCGAGACCGGTCGTCTCGAGGTCGACCACCACGTACGTGGCTGCCTCGAGAGGGAGCGCCGGTGAGCTGCGAGCCGGCGAGCCCGACCGAGCGGCCACTCCAGTCGAGGCGGGAGTCCGCGGCGACGATGTCCGCGAGCAGATCGCGCGCCAGCCCGGCCGGTGCCCGCGCGAGGGCGAAGAGCGACCGGGCCGCCTCCTCGACCGGGAGGACGCCGCCCTGTTCCTCGACCAGCTCCACGAGCCTGTCGGCGGCATCCAGCCTGAGTTGCATGGCTCGATCCTAGACGAACATATGTTCGCCTTCAACTCGGCTCCCCGGCGTGACAGGCTTCCGGCATGGAGCAGCGACTCAGCGTGGTGACTCTCGGCGTGCAGTGACCTGGCCCGCGCCCGGGCGTTCTACGAGGCGCTCGGGTGGTCGACGCGGGCGGCGCCCGATGACGACGTCGTCTTCTTCCAGGCCGGAGGGCTCGTCGTCTCCCTCTGGGACCGGGAGGCGCTGGCCGCAGACTCCGGGGTCGACGACACGGGCGGCTGGGGCGGGATCACGCTCGCTCACAACGTGCGTTCTCCCGCCGAGGTCGATGCGGTCGTCGCCGAGGCCGAGGCTGCCGGAGCGTCCGTGACTCGAAGGCCAGGGGCGACGTTCTGGGGCGGCTACTCGGGCGCCTTCACCGATCCGGACGGCCACCCGTGGGAAATCGCGCACAACCCGAGGTGGACGCTCGACGACGACGGCGCCGTGCGCCTCTCGCCCTGAAAGGCAGAGGGCCGCCTCGCGGCGGCCCTCGTCGAAACGTTGGAGGGTCGAGCCTGTCTAGGTGTTGCGAAGGGCGCTCTTCAACCCACTGCCTGCCGAGAACTTCGGGACCGTCGCTGCCTGAATCGTGACCTTCTCGCCGGTGCGGGGATTCACGCCCTGGCGCTCGTTCCGCCGCTGCGGCGAGAACTTGCCGAAACCGGTGAACGACACGGCCTCACCGCTCACGAGGGTCTCCTGAACCGAGTCGAGGAAGGCATCTACCGCCTTAGCGGCATCGCGCTTCGAAAGGTCAGCCTTGGAGGCCACCTTCTCGACAAACTCGGATTTCGTCACTGCGCTCTCCTCCTCCGTCTTGGGTCCGTGGTGAAGCGGCACCAGACTAACAGGGGCCGCGATTCCACGCAATGATGCGGGTTTACGGGTCTTTTTCGGCCGCAACGATCTCACTGGCGCGAAAGAGCGGCGTCAGCCGGACGGCCTGACGGGCGAGAGCGTCCACTCCACCCTCCTCCCGATCCACCACACAGACCGCCGTTCGGCACTCCAGACCTGCCGCCCGGAGCTCCTCCACGGCCTTGACCGCGGCGCCCCCAGTCGTCACGACGTCTTCGACGAGGCAGACGCGCTCGCCGGGCTCGAAGACACCCTCGAGCACCCGGTCGGTCCCGTATCCCTTCGCGCCGTTTCGAACGATCAGGAAGGGAAGCCCGGATGCGAGCGAGGCCGAGGCGGCGAGCGCAACGGCGCCAAGCTCGGGGCCTGCCAGCCGGTCGGGCCGCTCAGAGCTCGTGTCCACAAAAGCTGCAATCCGCTCGCCGAGCTCCCGCAGAAGCTCCGGGTCGGTCTCGAACCGGTACTTGTCGAGGTAGTAGCGGGAGCGGCGGCCCGAGCGCAGAACGAAGTCGCCCTCGAGGTACGCGCGCTCGCGGATTCGCTGCGCGAGCTCTGCGTCCGTCACCCGCGTGCGCTGGTGAGGATCTGACGCGCGAGCGGGATGAGCCTCGCGGCCTCGGTCGAGTCCTCCGGGAACGAAACCATCGAGCCGTCCGAGAAGTACAGCTCGACCCGCTCGCGGCCCTTGCCGGACGACCGGCGCCAGAGCGCGAGGCCGGCGGCCGATCCGACGGCGACGACGCCCCATCGGGTGGCCCTACGCATCGACGCTCTGCTCCTCTGCCTTCTTGCTTCGGGTGGAGCGCTTTGACTTCGCTGGCTTCTCTGGCTGCTCGGCCGCAGAGAGCCGCAGGCAGGTCTTCAGGTCATAGAAGACGAGCCCGACCGTCGGCTCCGGGCCCGTGACGGCGGTTGCGATCCGGTCGTCCGCCCGCACCACGAAGACGGAGCCGGCACGCGTCGCGGCCAGGACCTGTGTCAGGCGGACGGTCCCGTCCCGGCCGGTGTCCTCGGCTGCGGCAAGAAGCTCGAGCGCACACCGCGCGACCTGGCCGGCCGTCGCGTCGTCAGCGAAAGTGGACGCGAGAGCAGCGCCCTTTTCGTCCGCAATCAGCGCCGCCTGAATCTGGGTCGAGATCTCTGTCAGGTCGGCGAGCGCCTGTGCGGCGTCCATGCGGCCAACCTACCACAGCCTCTATCGCTCCTAGACTCGGGCGATGCGCGCCGTCTCGGCCATCCTGGGGAAGTTCCTACGAGACCGCGGGACGCACCTCGCCGCGATGGTGGCGTACTTCGCCCTGCTCGCGTTCGTCCCCCTGCTCTTCCTCGCGCTCTCACTCGTCGCGCTGACCGGCGAGCAGAACGAGTCGAGCTACCTGATCGAGCAGCTCCAGCGCGCTTTCCCCCAGAGCTCGGTCGACCGTCTCCTCTCCGTCGTCGATTCGATCCAAGAGAGCGCCAGCACCGTGGGCATCATCGGAGCAGTCGCCCTGCTCTGGAGCGCGCTCGGGTTTTTCAGCGTGCTCGAGTCCGCGTTCAACATCGTCTACGGGCTCCCGAACCGCTCCTTCATCCACCAGAAGCTCCTCGTCTTGCTAATGACCGCCACGGCGCTCGTGGTGCTCTTCGTGGCCCTCATCGTCAGCTCGTTCGGTGTCGAGCTCGCCAAGGACACCACGTACATCGGACCGGTTCTCGCCTACGTCTATGGGATTGCCGTCTCGACGCTGCTCGTGCTCGGGTTCGCGTGGAGCGTCTACCGGATCCTCACCAACGAGCCCCTCACCTGGCGAGAGACCCTCCCGGGTGCCATCTTCGCCGCGCTCCTCCTGCAGGCGAGCTTTCAGATTCTGCCGCTGTTCGTGCGCGCAACGGAGGGGCTCGTGACCCTCCAGGCCTTCGGAGGGCTCGTCCTGCTCCTCGTCTGGCTCTACGTGATGGCGAACATCCTCGTCCTGGGCGCCGAGATCAACTGGTGGGTAGCACGCACTCGCGCGCGGGCCGACGAGCCGCCGGTTGGGCTCGCCTAGCCCAGTGGGCGCGGCGAGCCTCCTAGATCGTCGAGTCGGCGAGGACGCGCTTCGCGAGCGCGCGGAGGATGCTGCCTTGCACCTCCGGCTCGTGGTCGAGCAAGGTCCAGAAAGCCTGGCTGTGCAGCACGAAGAACCGGAGCGGAGTCTTCGCCGTCACGGTCGCCGTTCGTGGGATGTGCTCGAAGAGCCCGATCTCACCGAAGAAGTCGCCCGGCCCGAGGGTCGCGATCACCTGGCCGCCACGCGTGACCTCGACCTCGCCCTCGACGATGACAAAGAACTCGTGTGCGGTCTCGCCCTCGCGGCAGAGCACCTTGCCGGCAGGCACCTCGAGGTCCTCGGTGATCTTCGCGAGCTGGGTCAGCTCTTTCTTCGACAGGCCCGAAAAGAGCGGGACGCGCCCGAGCGCCTCGGCCTTCGTGTCGTGTGAGAAGAGCGACACCGGCGCACCTTACTCCACCGGGGAGGCGGCTTCCAAGGCCCTCGCGAAGGCTCGCGCGGCCTGCGAGCGGTGGCTGTGCTGCGCCTTCCAGGCGTCGCCGAGCTCGGCCACCGTGCGTTCCTCTCCTTCCGGCACGAAGACCGGGTCGTAGCCGAAGCCCCCCGAGCCCGAAGGCGCCTCGGCGATCCGGCCTCTGAGCTCGCCGGTCGCCCGGATCTCGGTGCCGCCCGGACCGATGCCCACCAGCTCGCAGACGTAACGCGCCTGCCGGTCCGTCGCCTGCCCCGCGAGCTCGTCGAGGAGCTTTTGCAGATTCGCCTCGTCGGTCGCTCCCTCGCCGGTGTAGCGGGCTGAGAGAACGCCCGGCGCGCCGTCGAGCGCATCCACCTCGAGCCCCGAGTCCTCGCCCAGCACCCAGACATCGTCGCGAGCGAGAACCTCCCGGCCGAACCGAGCCTTTGTCTGCGCGTTCTCGGCGAAGGTCGAGCCCGTTTCGGGAGGAGGATCTCGCTCCGTCTCGAGCGGCTCGATCTCCCAGCCGGGAACGATCACACGGAGCTCCCGCGCCTTGTGCGGGTTCCGGGAGGCGAGGACGAGCCTCACTGCCTCCAGCGGACGCCGATCACCTCGTCGAGCGCCGACAGCTGCTCGATGACGTCCCGCCCGCTCCCCCCGAAGGGGAGGTCGAGCTCGATCCGGAGCTTTCGGCTGTCCTCCTCGTCCTCGAGCTCGACGTTGTCGACACGGCTGCGCCGCCCTTCGAGCACCGCGAGCACGCCCGAGATCGGCTGCTCCGGCCGGAGGTCGACCTCGAGGACACGGCCCTCCCGGCGGAATCGCCCGAGCGAGCCCTCGAACCACCGGAAGGGGCCGAGCCCCACCAGCACCAGGCCGGTCGTGACAAAGGCCGGTAGGTAGAACCCGGCACCGACTGCCATTCCGATCGCGGCCACGACCCAGAGTCCCGCCGCGGTCGTGAGCCCGCGGACCGAGAGCCCCTGCCGGATGATCGCGCCCGCACCGAGGAACCCGATGCCGGTCACGATCTGGGCCGCGATTCGAGTCGGGTCGAACACGGTCCCCTGCGAGCGGTCGAAGACAAAGTCTCCCCAGGCGTAGGCGGAGACGACCGTGAAGAGCGCCGAGCCGAGCCCGACCAGCATGTGCGTCCGGAGGCCGGCTGCGCGCTCGCGGAGCTCTCGCTCGAGGCCGACGAGGCCGGAGAGGCCCGCGGCGAGCACGAGCCGGAGTGCAATCTCCCAGTCCGAGATGTCCGGGGTCACGTTCACGCCGCCGTTTCTCGCTGCACGACTGCGATCTCGTCGATTCCCTTGGCGGCCAGCCCGAGCAGCTCGTCGAGCTGGGCCCGCTCGAAGGGCACCTGCTCCGCCGTCGCCTGCACCTCGATCAGCCGCCCGTCGCCGGTCATGACCACGTTCATGTCGACCTCCGCGGTCGAGTCTTCACCGTAATCGAGGTCGAGCAGTGGCTCGCCTCCCACGATCCCGACCGAGACTGCGCTGACCACGTCTGCCGGAGCCGGCAGCCCGCGCTTCGCCGCCGCCCGCGCGAGCGCGACCCAGGCCCCGCTGATCGCCGCCGTCCGCGTCCCCCCGTCCGCCTCGATGACGTCACAGTCGAGCCAGACCGTCCGCTCACCGAGCGTCTGCATGTCGTAGGCCGCCCGCAGCGAGCGCCCGATCAGGCGCTGGATCTCGATCGTGCGACCTTTTTGCTTTCCCTCGCTGGCCTCTCGGCGGATGCGCTGGCCCGTCGACGCCGGGAGCATCCCGTACTCGGCGGTGAGCCAGCCCCGCCCGCTGCCTGCGAGCCACCGCGGGACGCTGTCCTCGATCGAGGCCGTGCAGAGGACGCGAGTGCGGCCGAAGGAGATGAGCGCCGAGCCATCGGCCTGCTCGAGGAAGCCCGTTTCGATCGAGACGGGGCGAAGCTCGTCCGGTCGACGGCCCTCGCGGCTCATGGGCCGAGGACGCTCATGGGCCGACCTTCGGCCTATGAGCGTGTGGAGGGGGTGTGGGGGAACCGGGAGGTTCCTCCACGTTGGACTGTAAGAAGGGGGCCCGCGGGGAAACATGGTTTCCCCCGCGGGAGCGAGCCGGAGGCGAGCGACGCTCATGCCGCGGCCAGCTCGAGCTCGCTGACCGCAATCTGCTCGACGGCCGCGATCGGAAGCTGCAGGAAGCGCTCCCCGAGCGCGCGAAACTCCTCCGGCGAGCCCGTCGTCAGGAACCGGCACGCACCCTCGCGCGAGACATCGTTTGCAACGCCGCGCCGGGCCAGCGTCTCGGCAACCTCTCGCGCGGTCTCGTCCGCGGAGAAGATGAGCGCCACGCCGCGGCCGAAGACGCGCTCGAACACGGGGCGGATCAACGGATAGTGGGTGCAGCCGAGGATCACCGTGTCCACCCCGGCATCTCGCAGCGGGGCTGCGTACTCGCGGACGGCCGCATGCAGGCCTTCGTCGACCGCGCCGGCTTCGATCATCGGAACGAGCTTCGGGCAGGCGACCGAGACCACCGAAGTGCCTGCGTCGAGCGCCCGGATGGTCGCCGCGTAACGCCCGCTTTCCACGGTCGCGGCGGTCGCAAGGACGCCGATCTTCCGGTTCCGGGTCGCCTGGACGGCCGCGTGGGCCTCCGGGGCCAGGACGCCGACGACCGGGACGGAGAGCTGCTCCTGGAGCAGCGGGAGCGCGGCCGCCGTGGCTGTGTTGCAGGCGTCGACGATCAGCTTGACGTCGCAGCGGTCTAGGTAAGAGGCGATCTCGAGCGCGAAGCGGCGAATCTCGTCCGCCGGACGCGGGCCGTACGGGCACCGCGCGCCGTCGCCGAGGTAGACGAAGTCCTCGTGCGGCATGGTGACGAGACACTCATGGAGGACGGTGAGCCCGCCCGCTCCCGAGTCGAAGATGCCGATCGGCCGCCCGTCCACGCAAAGATTCTACGAGTGCCCGTGGACCGCGCCGCGGCGCTCTTCTACTAGCGTAGAGCCGTGCTCGAGCTCTGGGACGCGCAGGACGCCTTCGCCCGGGTGGAGGATTACCTTCGGGAGAGCGAGTTCTTCGGCGGCGAACAGGTCGCCGACGTGTTCCTCGGCTACGGCCTCTCGCAGGCCCTCCGTCGCGATGCGACTCCGCCCGTACCGGCTGAGCCGTGCCGGCTTCCGCTCGCCGCCTGCAAGATCCGTCCGTGGACCGAGCGGCTCGACGGGACAAGAGGCTTCCGTGTCGGTGCCTGGCGCCGCTCGTGGAGCGACGCCGGCTACGCGGCCGCAATCGAGGCGGTGCAGGAGGCAATCGCCCGCGGGGACGTCTACCAGGTGAATCTCGTCCAGCACCTCTCTGCGTCCTTCGACGGGGATCCAGTAGGACTGGCTGCCCGGCTGGCGCCGCTCGCGCCGCTCCACGGCGAGCCGCTCCTGGGCAGTGGGTGGGCGATCGTGTCGGCCTCGCCCGAGCTCTTTCTCGCCCGGCGCGGGCGCCGCGTCTGGACGAAGCCGATCAAGGGGACGCGCCCGCTCGGCGCAACGGGCGAGCTTTCCGGCTCCGAGAAGGACACCGCGGAGCACGTCATGATCGTCGACCTGGAGCGGAACGACCTCTCGCGCGTCTGCGAGCCCGGGAGCATTCGCTGGCCGGAGCTGCTCGAAGAGCACCGGCTCGCGGGCGTCTCGCACCTTGTGTCGACGGTCGAGGGCCGCCTGCGAGAAGGTGTCGGCCTGGCCGAGATCCTGGAGGCGACCTTCCCGGGCGGCTCGATCACGGGTGCGCCGAAGATCGCCGCCGTCGACCAGATCGCACGGCTCGAGCCGGTCGGGCGCGGGGCGTCGATGGGAGCGATCGGCCGGATCTATCCGAACGGCGACTTCGACCTGGCGCTGACGATCCGGACGTTCGCAGTGGTGGAGGGTCGCATCCATCTCTGGGTGGGCGGCGGCATCGTCTGGGACTCGGAGACCGAGGCCGAGATCGAGGAGTCCTGGGTGAAGGCGCGCCCCCTCCTCGCGGCGATCGGCGCGCCGTTGCCCGAGCCGGCGCTCGCATGACGCTGCTCGCACTCGCGGTCCGAGGCCGCGGGGTTGTCGATCCGGAGGAGCCCGTCCTCCATGCCGACGACGAGGGCCTGATCCGGGGCCGCGCGGCCTTCGAGACGACGCGGGTCTACAACGGCCGCCCTTTCAAGCTGGACGAGCACCTCGATCGCCTCGCCGGCTCGGCGGCCCGCATCGGGCTACCCGAGGTCGACCGCGAGGAGTGCCAGTCACTCGCCGCCGCCGCCCTGGCAGAGGCCGACGTCCCCGATTGCGCCCTGCGGCTCTACTGGACGGCCGGGCGGGAGGGCCTCGGGGAGCCGACGGGGCTCGCGCTCGTGAGCTCGATTCCGGAGGACCTCGAGGAGCGCCGGCAGGAGGGCATCAGGATGATCTCGCTGCCGCTCGGCCTCGAGGCCGACCTGCGTGCCGTCGCCCCGTGGCTTCTCGGCGGAGTGAAGTCGACGAGCTACGCCGTCAACATGGCCGCCGAGGCCGAGGCGCGCCGGCGGGGCGCCGACGACGCGGTCTTCCTGGCGAGCGGCAACGTCGTCCTCGAAGGCCCTGTCACCAACGTCTGGTGGCGGCGCGAGCGCGTCCTCTATACGCCGGCCCTCGAGCTCGGCATCCTCGCGGGCGTCACGCGGGCGACGCTGGTCGTGGAGGCGGGCAAGCTCGACTACGAGGTCAGGGAAGGTGCGTTTCCCCTCGACCACTTGGCGGGCTCCGAGGAGGCGTTCACATCGTCGTCGATCCGGGAGGTCATGCCTGTCGTCGAGCTCGACGGCCGGCCCCTTGGACCCGGCGTTCCCGGCCCCGCCGCACACGAGCTTCAGGAAGCGCTTCGTCGCGAAGCGTCGTTAGGCTAGGCGCAATGCGCGTTCTCTCCATCGTCCACGGGCCTGACTCCAAGGCGGGGGTCTTCGGCGAGACCGTGCGGGACGCGGGCCACGAGCTTCACCAGGTGAACTACGCGGGCGAGCAGCCACCCTCGCAGCCGGTCACCGAGTACGACGCGGCCATGATCTTCGGCGGCTCGATGAACACGCACGAGGAGGAGACGCACCCCTGGCTCGGCCCCGAGAAGGAAGCGATCGGAGCACTCCTCGAGGCGAGTGTCCCGACATTCGGCGTCTGCCTCGGCAGCCAGCTCATTGCCGAGGTGGCAGGCGGCACGGTAAGCCGGGTCACGGTGCCCGAGATCGGCTGGTTCGAGGTCGAGGTCACACCCGAGGCCGCGCAGGACCCCGTCTTCGGCCCGCTGCCGGAGCGCTTCACCGCCTTCCAGTGGCACAGCTACCAGTCGACGCTCCCACCCGGCGCCGTCGAGCTGGCTCGCAACTCCACCTGCCTCCAGGGCTATCGCATCGGCGAGTCGGTCTGGGGGGCGCAGTTCCATTGCGAGGTGACTCAACCGATCGTCGAGACATGGATCAGCCACTCCGGCTCGGATCCCGGCGCGTGCGAGCTCGGACTGGATGTCGAGACGACACGGAGAGAGCTTGCTGAGCGGATCGACGATTGGAAGGTGCTCGGCCGCCGGCTGTCCAGCGCCTTCGTGACGTACGTCGAGGAGCGCGCGGCCGCTCCTGCCGGCGCTTGACACCGGTCTCCTACCGCTGCCTGTCGCAGGAGGACGTCGTCGAGGCGGGAGGTCTCGACATGGACGCCTGCCTCGAGGTGATCGGGGCGACGCTCGTCCTGCACCATCGAGGGGAGACCGTCTCTCCCAAGAAGGCGGTCATTCACTGGGGCGACGACCTCGATACCGACGAGAAGCAGGGCCGGATCATGGCGATGCCGGCGTACGTCGGCGGCAGCACCCGCATGGCGGGCCTCAAGTGGATTCCGAGCGTGCCGCGGAACCCCGAGCGCGGGCTGCCGCGCGGCATCGGGGTGATCCTCCTCTCCGACCCGGAGACCGGGCTGCCCGTCGCGTTCCTGGACGGAACGGTCGTCTCGGCGATGCGCACAGGAGCCGTCTCCGGAGTCGCAGCGCGGGCGCTGGCGCGCGACGGCGCCCGCGTCCTGGGGCTACTCGGTGCGGGCGTTCAGGCCCGGACGCAGCTCATGGCGCTCGAGCGGACACTCCCGGCCCTCGAAGAGATCCGGATCTACGACCCCGCACTCGGCAAGGCGGACGAACTGGTGACCGCCCGCTCGGACGGCCCCTCGCGCCACGCCGTTGCGAGCGCCGAGGAGGCCGTGCGCGGAGCCGACGTCCTCGTGCCCGCCACGATGGCAGCGGAGCCGTTCGTCCCGGCGGCCTGGCTCGGGCCTGGGGCGCTCGTCCTCTCGGTCTCCTCGCTCGACCTCGCCGTCGACGTGATCGAAGCGGCTGACCTGGTCGTCGCGGACGACGTCGCTCACGAAACGGGCCATGCCTCGCGCCCGCTCGCCCGCGCGGAGGCTGCCGGCGTGCTCGACCGGGAAGCCGTCGTCCCGCTCGGCGCGATCCTCGCCGGGGATCATCCCGGCCGGACCTCTGAGGACGACCTGGTCGTCGTCTCGCCGGTCGGCATGGGCATCGAGGACGTCGCCTGGGCGACGCACGTCTTTCGCCGGGCCGAGGAGCTCGGCCTCGGCTCCGAGCAGCAACTCTGGGACGAGCCGGTCTGGCTCTAGCTGGCAGGTCGAAACCTGCATCGGCGACCGGGAACCAAGGAAGCCTTCCGACTGTCTAATCAGCATGCGAGGCCGGTCCGGAATCCTCCTTACGCTCTTGTCCGCATCGGCGGCGCTCCTCCTGGCGGCCTGCGGTAGCGGCGAATCCGCGACGCCCGATGGGCCATCTGATTCATCCCCGTGGCGGGCAGTTCCGGCTGGTCCGCTGAGCCCCCGCGCGGGCGCGCTCGGGCTCTGGACCGGAAGCGAGGTGCTACTCATCGGCGGCAGCGACGCGGCTCCCTGCCCTCCTAGCGCCTCCTGTGTCCCCCCTGACGTGCCCCCGCTTGCCGATGGCGCTGCTTTCGATCCTCAAACCGGTACGTGGCGCCGGATCGCCGACTCGCCGGTGCCCTTCGAGTGGGCCCAAGCTGTCGTCATCCGGAAGACCGCGTACCTCTGGATCCCCGGAAGCCCGGGCAGACCGAACGCAGACAGCGCCTTCCTCACGTATCACGTTCGGCAAGACCGCTGGCAAGAGCTTCCTTTACCGGCAAACTCCGACCGCTTCGGCGGCATCGTGCAGGCAGGCGACGGGATCGTCGCGTATGCGGGCACCGACGAGCAGGGCGAGCAGCCGGATCTCGTCTTCGACCCGGCCGTAGGCTCGTGGAGCGAGCTTCCGCCCGATCCGCTCTCGCCGTCGTTCGATCGCTCGATGGCTTGGAGCGGCGAGGAGCTCCTTCTTTTCGACCACGAGCTCGTTCCCAACCCCGGCTCCGAGAAGCCGTCCGTCACCCGCGCCGCCGCGCTCGACCTCGAAAGCGGTTCATGGCGGCGGCTTCCCGACTCCGAGATCCTCGCCTCAGGACCCTGGGTGATCGACGACGCGCGTCTGATCAACCCAATGCTCGGCAGCGCCGACGGCGGCGACACCAACAACTGGGGCCGCAACTATCCCTACGGCGGCATCCTCGAGCCCGCAAGCGGTAGGTGGTCAGCGCTACCCGACCCACCCGACGGTGAGGAAGACTTCGCAAGCGGCGTCCTCACCGAATCCCTCGGCCATTACTTCGGCCACCGCGGCTGGATCCTCGACGCGGCCACCGATACATGGATTCAGGTGCCGCCGCTCGCCAACGATGAGCTCGTCACCGACAGGACCGTCGTCTCAGCCGGCGCCGACCTGCTTGTTTTCGGTGGCGCGCGTTGGAAGGCCCAGAGCCTCGATGCCACGCTCCTCAACGATGCGTGGATCTGGTCGCCTCGAGCGAGTACCGACTCTTAGATCAGCTTCGGGCTCCAGGCGAGTCGCGCGAGCGCGAGCGTCTTCCACCAGTCGTGTCTAAGGCCCTTTGGTCAGATAGGCGGCGGTGATGCCGCCGTCGACCACGAACTCCGTCCCGGTCATGTAGGAGGAGAGGTCGCTGGCCAGGAAGAGTGCTGCCTTGGCGATGTCCTCGGGCTCCGCGAAGCGGCCCAGCGGAATGTGGTTCAGGCGGTTCTCACGCCGCTCGTCGTCCTTCAGAAGCTGCTCGAGGAGCGGCGTCTTGACCGGGCCCGGGCACAGGGCATTCGCCCTGATGCCTTGGGGGGCGTACTGGACGGCCATCTCCCTGGTCATCGACAGGACGCCTCCCTTCGACGCTGAGTAGGCGATCTGCGGGTTCGCGGCGCCCATCAGCGCTACGAAGGAGGCGACGTTGATAATCGACCCGCCTCCAGACGCGACCAGCTTCGGGATCGCGTATCGGCAGCAGAGGAAGACGCCTTTGAGGTTGATGTCGATCGTCTTCTGCCAGACCTCGAGAGGCGTGTCGACGGGACTCGTGTCGTCCGGGTGCATGATCCCGGCGTTGTGGTAGCTGACGTCGAGCCGCCCGAAGCGCTCGACGGCCTGGTCGAAGAGGGCGCGCACCTGTTCGTCGTCTGAGACGTCTCCAGGCAAGAAGGCAGCCTCGCCCCCCACTTCTTCGACGAGCCTGATGGTCTCCCGGCCGCCCTCTTCGTCCATGTCGGTGACGAGGATCTTCCCGCCTTCACGCGCGAAGAGGATGGAGGCGGCGCGGCCGAGGCCGCCGCCAGAGCCTGTGATCAGGCACACCTTTCCGTCCAGCAACATGGGCGCCTACCCTAATCGAGACTGCGCCTGGACCACTCGTGCCAGGAGCCCTCGTAGTTCTCGGCCTCGAACCCGGCGGCCCGGAGCGCCACGGCAGCGAACGCCGAGCGCTGCCCGGAGTGGCAGTAGGTGACCAGCTCGAGCGCCGGATCGACGCCGCGGTCACGGAGGAGCGCGAGCACGGTCTCGCGGTCGTGCGGCCGCCCTTCCCCGGCGAAGAGCTCCTCCCAGTCGAGGTGCACAGCCCCGGGGATGTGCCCCTGGCGGGGATCGCAGGGGTAGCCGGCGCTCCCCTCGTACTCGTGGCGGCTTCGGACGTCGACGATCGCGACCGAGCCCTCGCCCAGGCGCCGCGCCAACTCGTCGCCGGTCACGTACCGACCTCGGCGAGTAAGGCACGGAGACTCGACCGGAATGCTCTCGGCCGCTCGAGTGGCGGGAGATGGCCCGAGCCCGGGATCGTGACGAGCTTCGAACCTGCGATCCCCGAGGCGATTGCCGCCGCCTCGTGCGGGGGCGTCAGCTCGTCCTTCTCCCCCACCACGACGAGCGTCGGCACGTCGATGGTCGCGAGGGTTGGCCGCGAGTCGGGGCGGTCGCGAATGGCCTCGACGCACGCGATGAGATCGCTCGGGCTTCGCTCGAGCGCGATCGACCTCGCCTGCGCCACGACCTCGGGCTCCGCGGCGGGCGAAAAGAGTTTCGGCTCCATCTCCCCCCAGAGACCGACCGCACCGTGCTCGCGGATCAGCTCAATCGTCCGCTCTCTCCCGACACGCCCCTCGTCCGTCTCGGGGCCTGCGCGCGTGTCGGAAAGAACGAGTCCGGAGATGCGCTCGGGTGCCTGGCGCCAGAGCTCGAACGCGAGGTACCCGCCCATCGAGACCCCGACCGGGACGATCTCGCCTTCGACCAGGCCGAGGACTGCGGCCGCCCAGCCGGACAGCGTTCGCCCGTCACCCTCGGGCGGCAAGGTCGGAGCAACGACGGCGACCTCTCCAAGCTCTTTCCGGGTCTCGTCCCACATGCGCGCGTCGAGCGGGAACGCATGGAGCAGGAGCACCGTGAAGCCCCGTAGGGGCGCGTTCATACGGTTGCAAGCAGCTCGATCTCGGCCCGAACCGACGGCCGCTCGGCGACCCGTTCGAGCCAGGCCGCCAGCGACGGGTACTCAGCGAGGTCGAGCGCGAGCCGCGTCTCGATGCGAAGGATCCACGGCAGAAAGCCGATGTCGGTGAGGCCGAAAGTGGCTCCGGTCAGGAACGGCTGCGCCTCGAGAATCCCGTCGAGCTTGGCGAGCTCTTTCCGAAGGCGCTCCTCCGAGGCCCCCGGCCGGTCCTTGAGCAGGTCGTAGTAGGGGTCGGAGAGGTCGTCGAACCGTTCCAGGAGAAGACGTGCCAGCGCCCGAGCGGCAGCGTCGGCGGGCCAGAGTGGCGGCTCCGGGAAGCGCTCCTCGAGGTACTCCATGATCACCCTCGACTCAGGGAGCACGAGGCCCTCGTCCTCTTCGAGCACGGGCACGCGGCCGGTCGAGTTCTTGGCGTAGATCCAGGCCGGCCGGTCGTCCAGGTCGAGCTCGACCGGCTCGTACGGCACCCCCTTCTCGGCGAGGAGGATCCGCACGCGCGCGCAGTACGGGCAACGGGCGGCGTCGTAGAGCGTCAGCACGTCTGCGATCCTAGCCCGATGCCCTGGCGCCCGGCTCCACCCCGGCCCCCAGCCGTGGCCGCAAGTGCCATGGTCGCCACGAGCCAGCCACTCGCTACGCGGGCCGGGCTCCGAACGCTCGAGCGCGGTGGGAACGCGGTCGACGCAGCGCTCGCGGCTGCCGGGGTGCTCTGCGTCGCGGAGCCGATGTCGACCGGAGTCGGCGGGGATGCCTTCGCGATCGTTTGGCGGGACGGCGAAGCGATCGGCCTCGACGCCGCAGGGCCGGCTCCGGCCACCGCCGACCCCCTGGAGCCGGTCGAGGAGCATGGCCCCCGGTCCGTCACGGTCCCTGGCGCGGTCGCAGGCTGGGCCGCGCTCGCGGAGCGGTTCGGCCGGCTCGGGCTCGACGCTTGCCTGTCCGACGCGATCGACGCAGCGGAGAGCGGCGTCGCAACGGGAGTGGTGACCGCCCTCGCCTGGGAGCAGGCCGGGAGCCCTCCGGAGTTCCCGGAACCGCCAACGCCCGGCGGACGCTTCCGCCTCCCCGAGCTCGCCCGGACGCTACGTCTGATCGCCGAGGAAGGAGCGGCCGCGATCTACGAGGGCCAGCTGGCAAGGGCGATCGCGGACGCGAGCTGGCTCGAGGAGGAGGATCTCGCCGGCTACGAAGCGCGCTGGGTCGAGCCGCTGCGAATCCGCTACCGGGACGTCACCGTGCTCGAGCTACCACCGCCCACGCAAGGCGTCGCGGCCCTGGAGGGGCTCGGGCTGCTCGACCTCGGCGAAGTGACCCTCGCAGATCAGATCGAGTGCGTCCGCCTGGCTCTCGGCGACGCTCTGGCGGAGGTTCGAGACGGCGCCGACGTGACACCTCTCCTCGAGGGTGCGTTCCTCGAGCGCCGCCGGACGGAGTCGGTTGCCTCGGTGGCCGAGCCTCTCGGCAGCACGGTCTACCTCTGCGTCGTCGACGAGGACGGTATGGCCGTCTCCTTCATCCAGAGCCTCTACGACCATTTCGGATCGCGCGTGGTCCCGCCGGGTACGGGGATCGTCCTCCAGAATCGCGGCGCCGGCTTCGAGGTGTCCGGTCGCGTCGAGCCCGGGCGCCGCCCCTTCCACACGATCATCCCAGGGCTGCTCCTCCGGGACGGGGGCCTCCTCGGGCCCTTCGGCGTCATGGGCGCCTTCATGCAGGCCCAGGGTCACGTCCAGCTCGTCTCGGGACTTGTCGACGAGGGCCTCGACCCCCAGGCCGCCATCGACCGTCCCCGCTTCCGCGTGCGTGACGACGCCGTGCACCTCGAGGAGGGCCTCTGGGAGCGCGCCGAAGAGCTCGAGCGCCGCAGCCTCAAGGTCGTGAAGAGCCGGGAACCGGAGTTCGGCGGCGCTCAGGCGATCGTCGTTCAGGGCGACGCGTTGCTGGGCGGCTCAGATCCCCGGAAGGACGGCTACGCCGCCGGGTTCTAGCGCTCGATCAGGATCGCGCCCTCGCGAGCGACCGCTTGCTCGTAACCGCCCTCGGCGGCCGGAATGCCGAAGAGATCAGCGATCTGGACGATCAGCTCGCTCGCCCGCGGAAGATCAGCCGGATCGGCCGCCGTCCGCGCCGTGGCACGGATCGCCTCGGCATCTCCGCCGGTCATCCGTGCCATGAGGCGCGGGTTCGCTCCCAGCGCGATCACCTCGCCGGGCGGAAGCGGCCCGTGGAATTCCGGAACCGAGAGGTATTCGTCGACGACCCGGCCTCGCTCGTAGGCGATGTAGCGGACGACCCTCCCCTCCTCCGCCCCGAGGGCCAGCACGAAGGCGCCCATCCGGTCCGAGAGCTCCCGTGCCAGGCGCCGCAGCATCTCCGGCTCGCGGTCGGTGAGCTCGTCGAAGACCCCGACCCAACCATCCCGCGGCGGCAAGACGACGCTCCCCTTCGAGCCGCCGGGCAGCCTGGGCACGAACTGCCGGACGGCCCGCTCGACGGCATCGATGTCGTCGGTCTGCACGTGGATCGACCCGAAGGACGGGTCCGGAGCCGGGCCGAGCCGCGCCTCGAGCACATCGACGGAGGCGGTCAAGGTGCGCACCACCTCGGTGAAACCGGCGCGCGTCCAGGCGTCGCCGGCCTCACGGGTCGTCTCGACCTGGATCTCGCTCTCGCCCCGCTCGCGCGCTGCCTGCACGAGCTCCTCGAGAAGCTCCTCGGTCGGGAGAGCGTCGTGCCTGACCTCGTATGTCACTCCATCACCCGCATGCCCGTCAGAAGGTAGTGGGCGGTCAGGTTCCCGTGCGGCGTGAAGCGCTCCCCGAGCGCGCGGGTCTCCTCGATGGACGGGTCGCGGCCGTCGAGGTAGAACCGCCCCACCGCCTTCCGCAGGCCCAGGTCGCCCGCCGGCCACGCATCCGGGCGACCGAGGTGACGTGCGAGAAACCATTCAGCCGTCCAGTCCCCGATCCCGGGAAGCGCGGTCAGGCGCTTCTTCACCTCGTCGTCCGAAAGGGCCGCGAGCCCGTCGAGGTCGAGGTCGCTGCGCGCCAGCCCGACGGTGTACTCGGCCTTGCGGTTCGAGAAGCCGAGCGCGACGAGCTCGCTCGGCTGCGCCGCGGCGATGCGCTCGCGCGCAGGGAACTCCCAGGCATGCTCGTGCTTCACGCCGTAGCGCTCCACCAGGCGCGTCCGGATGGCGAGCGCCGCCATGAGCGAGACCTGCTGTGCGGTGATTGAGCTGACCAGGGACTCGAAGGGATCGCCGAGGATGGGTGGGCGAAAACCCGCAAGCGCCGCTGCGACGCGCGACAGGACCGAGTCGCCGGCAGCGAAGCCGTAGAAGCCCTCGAGGTCGAAGAACGCACCCAGGAAGCGCTCGACCTCTGGGACAACATCAACGTCGCCCGGCACGACACGCACACCGCCCGGTGCAGCCTCGATCCGCACCTCGCGGCCTGAGAGCACACGATGGAGGCTGCCCTCATGCCAGAGCGCCGCCGGGTCGGGCCCGAAACGCCGGTACCGCTCCGTCGAGAGCTCGAAGCTGTAGGGCTCCGGGAGCTCCAATACCACGGGGCTAGGCCGTCTCGAGCCAGTGGAGCACGCGCTCTACGTCCTGCGGCCCGCTGCGGTGGTTCAGGACGCACATCCGGAGCGCGTAGCGGCCGTCCACCCTGGTCGAGGAGACCATGCCCTCACCGCTGTCGGCCAGGCGGTGGGCGACGTCGGCGTTCGCCTCCTCGAGACGGGCCTCGTCGAGGCCCTCGAAGCGGCGCCGGAAGCAGACGATTCCGAGCGTGGCGGGCGAGACGAGCTCCAGCACGGACGACTCCTCCACGATCTCCTGCGCATGCAGGGCGACGTCGAGCGAGCGGTCGATCGCGGCGCGAAACGCATCGACGCCGAAGTACTTGAGCGAGAGCCAGATCTTCAGAGCGCGGGCGGAGCGGCTCAGCTGGATGCCGCGGTCGGCGAAGTTGACGTCACGGCCCGCGACCGCGGTGTCCCGCAGATAGTCGGGCATGATCTGAAACGCGTCGCCGAGGCGTGTGCCCTCTCTCACCAGGAGGCATCCGGCCTCGTAGGGCTGGTAGAGCCATTTGTGCGGGTCGAGCGTGATCGAGTCGGCCGCTTCGATCCCGCGGAGCCATTCCCGGCCACGCTGGGTGAGCACGACGAAGCCGCCGTACGCCGCGTCGATATGAAGCCAGACCCCACCGTCCGCGCAGACGGCGGCGATCTCCTCCAACGGGTCGACCGCACCCGTACTGGTCGCGCCTGCGTTCGCGACGACGAGGAACGGCCGGCGGCCGGCGGCACGGTCGGCCTCCATGGCCGCTGTCAGGTCATCCGTCCGCATCCGCATGGCCGCGTCGACGGGGACGGCGCGCACCTGGTCGTCTGCGAAGCCGATCACACGGATCGCGCGGGTCACGGACGAGTGCCCCTGGCTCGAGACATAGATCACGGCGTCGCCCGACCTCGCACCAGGTGTCGTGTCACGCGCGCATGCGAGCGCGGTCAGATTCGCCTGGGAGCCGCCCGGAAGCAGGATGCCCGAGGTCTGCGGCGGCCAGCCGAGCCACTGCCGGAACCAGTCGATGACCACGAGCTCGGCGGTGCTCGCGCCGGCCGACTGGAGCCACGTGCCGGCGAAGATATTCGAGCCCGCGGCGAGGAAGTCCCCCAGGATGCTCGGCCAGGTAGGGCAGCTCGGCACGAAGGCGAAGAAGCGCGGATGGTCGTGGTGGCCCGCGAACGGGAGCACGTCCACGGCCAGACGCTCGAGCAGCCGCTCCCCATCCTCGGGGCCGGCCGGCGGAGGCTCGCGCAGACGCTCTTCCAGTTCCGTCCGGTCGGCGCCGTGCCAGGCAGGGCCGTCGTCGAGCCCGGCAAGGCGGTCGATGAGGAGGTCGACGGCCCGGTATCCGAGCCGCCGCATGGCCTCGGGCTCGAGCTCGAGCGGGTCGCGCGCGTCCGAGCTCATTCCGCCTCGAGCTTTTCCGCGATCTGAAAGAAGTCCTCGAAGGGCTCGAAGGGCACGCCGCGCTCGGTGAGATACGCGGCTAGCCCGCGCCGTGCGAAGACCAGGTCGGCATCCTCGGCGGCGCAGCGGTCCGAGTAGCCGTCGCCGACGTACACGACCTCACCGCCGTCGACGACCGAGCGCACTGTCGTCCGCTTGCACGCCTCGCCGCAGACCTCGCACCTGGACTCGTCGAAGAAGGTGATGCGCCAGCCCTCGGGATCCGGGTCGACCTCGTTCGACACCAGCTCGAGGCCCTTGATCCCGGCGCGCTCGAGCATCGGCTCGATCAGCTGGCGAAAACCGGACGAGACCACCACGAGCCGCCAGCCGCGCTCGCGGGCCAGCTCGACCAGCTCGCGAAAGCCCGGACGGATGCTCGAGTTCGCGTGGACCCACTCGACGACCTCCCCGAGCGGTGCGCGGACGGGCTCGAACTCGCGGCGGAGCACCTCGTGCAGCGTGATGCCGTTTCGATCGAGCGCCTCGTCGACTTCTCGGTAGACCTCGTCGTCGCCGAACGTCCGGGCGATCTCGTCGAGGACGTCCTGCTCCGTGATGGTGCCGTCGAAGTCGACGACGAGCGTGCGCTTGCTCAAGGCGCACTCACGCTAATCGATGTTCGCGGCCGGGGGCCGCGTGAGCCGTGCGAGCACGATGCCGGCGCCGATCACCAGACCGCCCGCCACCTGCAGGGGACCGAACGCCTCCTCCAGGATGATGAGCGCGAAGACGGCCCCGAGGAACGGCTGCAGATTCGCGTAGAGCGAGGCCCTGGTCGCTCCGACGCGGTCGATCGCCGTGAACCACATGACGTTGGTGAGGACGAGCGAGAAGACGAGACCGTAGAGAAGCCCGCCCCACGCGAGCGCATTCGGCTCGCCCCAGTCCTGCTCGGCGATCTGGCTGGCGGCCGACGCGAAGAGCGGCAAGCAGCCCGCCAGGAGCACGATCGCGCTGATCCGGTAGGGCGAGTAGCTCCGCATGAGCGGGGCGATCGCGACGGAATAGCCAGCCCACGTGGCGGCGGCGGCCAGCCCGAGCAGGATGCCGCCGAGCTCCCCGGAGATCTGGCCCCCGCTCCCGGCCGCGACCAGCGCGACCCCGGCGAAGGAGACGAGCGCGGCCAGGTAGTGGCGCACGAGCAACCGCTCGTGGCCCGCGAGGTGGGAGAAGAACGCAACGAAGATCGGCAGCGTCCCGAACATGAGAGCGACGGTTGCCGCGGTCGTCAGGCGGATCGCGTACGTGAAGCTGACCTGGTTCAGCCAGATGCCGAGCACAGCCGCCCAGAGCGCGAGTGCGACGTCGCCGCGCCGGATCCGGAGCGAGCGCTCGCGCCCGAACGTCACCGCGGAGAAGAGAAGGGCTCCCAGCCCGAAGCGCAAGGCCGAGTAGGCGAGCGGTGCGAACCCGTGCGTGAGGGCGTACTTCGCCGCCGTGAAGTTGAAGCTCCAGAAGAGGACGGTGACGAGCAGAAGGACGTCCGCCGGAACCCGGTGCCGCATGGCGGCCGAGCATAGGCGCTAAGCTCGCGCCCGTGATGGAGCCGACCATCGACGACATCGACGCGCTCGTCGGCCCGGCGACCCCGCACTTCGCCTACCAGATCCGCGCCCGCGTCAAGGCCCTGATCGAGGCCCTCCCGCCAGGCCATCCCGTGCGCCGCTACGGCGAGGAGAAGCTGGAGCTGCTCGACCGGCTCGGACATGCGTCTTCGAAGGCGGAGGAAGGTCCGCTCGAGCCGCCCGACCGGCTGGGCTGGGAGACGTTGCCGAGCCACCGGGCAGTCACCGGCGACCGGTGACGTTCGCGGGCAAGTCGGTCCTCGTCACCGGGGGCTCGCGCGGGATCGGGAAGGGGATCGCGCTCCGCTTCGGCGAGCTCGGCGCCTCGCGCGTCGCGATCAGCTACCTGCGAAACGACAAGGCGGCCGAAGAGACGGCGGAGGAGCTTCGCGCGCTCGGGGCGGAGCCCGTCCTCGTGCGCGGCAACCTCGGCGATCCCGAGAAGGCGATTCGGATCGCCGAGGAGGCAGGCCCGCTCGACGTGCTCGTCTCCAATGCCGCGTCGGGCGTGATTCGGCCCGCGCTCGAGCTCGAAGAGAAGCACTGGGACTGGACGATGAATGCGAATGCGCGCGCCCTGCTCACGCTCGCTCGGACCGCCGCCCCGTCAATGGCGCCCGGGAGCTCGATCATCGCGATCTCGAGCCTCGGGTCGACCCGGGTGCTCGAGGACTACATCCTTGTCGGGACCTCGAAGGCAGCCATCGAGGCGCTCGTCCGGTATCTCGCCGTCGAGCTTGCTCCGCGCGATATCCGGGTGAACGCCGTCTCCGCCGGGCTCGTCGAGACCGGAGCGCTCGAGCACTTCCCGAAGCGGGACACGATGCTCTCCTTCTACCGCGAGCGAACACCGGCCGGGCGCCTCGTCGAGCCGCGGGACGTCGCGGACGCGGTCTGCTTCCTCGCCTCCCCGGAAGCCGGCATGATCCGCGGCCAGACACTCGTCGTCGACGGCGGGTATTCGGTGCAGGCCTAGCGAAAGAGGTCGAAGGAGGCGGGGCCGCTCGCCCCTCTACCGAGCCCGGCGCAGGAGGAACTGGTCCCGCAGGAAGACGGGCTCGTAGGCACCCGCCTTCGTCACGAGGAAGTGGTCGACCGCCCGGCGAACTCCGTCGTCCCACCAACCGGCGGCGCCGTAGTCATCGCCTGCAAGCAGGCCGCCCGGCTTCACCTTCGGGGCAAAGAGCTCCAGATCGGCCCACACGTAGTCGTAGAGGTGGTTGCCGTCCACGTAGACCCAGTCGAGGGACGCGTCCTCGAACCGGGCCGCAGCGTCGGCGGACGCCGAGCGGTGGATGACGACGGTGCCGTCCGCGATCTCGGTCTCGAAGCGCTGTAGGACGCGCTCGTAGACCTCGTCCATCTCCGCCTGGCCGCCGGCCCGGGCGCCTCCGTACCACGCCTGCTCGTAACCCTCGTCAGGCGCGAAGGCCCAGGGGTCCAGGAGGTGCAGCCGGGTGGGCCGGACGACGCGGAGGATCGCGGCCGAGAGGTCGCCCGCCCAGACGCCGATCTCGACGCCGACCGAGTGCTTCGGCAAGCGGCGAAGGAGGCGAGCTCGCTCCTGTCGGTGGCGAGCCTGGCGCAGGCGGTCCCCCAGCCGGGGCATCGGCGGAGCCTAACGTGCCGGCCGCGTCCCGACCTGATGGGGATCATCTATACTTTCGTTACGTAACGAATGAATGACCGAACTGTTTATCCACTAGGCAAGCGGCGAACCCTGATCGTGTTCGCCGGGCTCATGCTCGCCATGCTCGTCGCGGCGCTCAACCAGACCATCGTCGCGACTGCCCTGCCGACGATCGTGGGAGACCTCGGCGGGCTGCAGCACTACTCCTGGGTCTTCTCGGCCTACATGCTGGGGATGACGGTGACCGTGCCGCTCTACGGGCGCCTCTCCGACTTCTACGGCCGCAGGCCGTTCTTCGCGCTCGGCATCCTCCTCTTCTCGGCGGGATCGATTGTCGCCGGGCTCGCACCCTCAATGGAGGTGCTGATCGCCGGCCGCGCGATCCAGGGTCTCGGCGCCGGCGGGCTGATCCCGCTCGGCATCGCCGTGATCGGCGACATCATCCCGCCGCGGCAACGCGGCAAGTGGCAGGGCCTGATCGGCGTCGTGTTCGGCACGGCCTCCGTGATCGGCCCCGCGACCGGCGGGTGGATCGCCGACAACACGTCCTGGCGCTGGGCCTTCTTCGTCAGCCTCCCGCTCGCGGCGCTGGCTCTGACCGTGGTCTGGCTCGGCTTCGACGCGAAGCAAGTCAAGGAGCGCCACCGGATCGACTATCTCGGCGCCACGCTGCTCACCGGGGCCGTCTCCACCGGGCTGCTCGGATCCGTCTGGGGCGGCGTCGACTATCCCTGGACATCGCCCGTGATCGTGGGCCTCTTCATCGCTTCCGCGCTCCTCGCGGTCGCCTTCGTCCTGCAGGAGCGGCGTGCAGCCGAGCCGATCCTGCCCCTCGACCTCTTCCGAAACCGCACGTTCGCGGTCGCCCAGGTGGCTCTCTTCGGCGTTGGCGCGGCGATCTTCGGAACGATCATGTTCGTGCCGCTCTTCGTGCAGCAGGTGCTGGGCGAGAGCGCCACCAGCTCCGGGGCGATCCTGACCCCGCTCATGCTCGGTTGGATCACGGCGAGTGCCCTTTCGGGCCAGGTCGTGTCCCGGACCGGCCACTACCGGCCGGTGCTCCTGGCCGGGCCTCCGATCATGGCGACCGGGTTCTACCTCCTCGCTGGCATGGATCCTTCGGCGACGGCCTTCGAGGCGACCCGGAACGTGATCATCGTCGGCGTCGGCGTCGGCCTCCTCATGCAGAACTTCACGGTCGCCGTCCAGAACGCCGTCCCGCGGAGGCTTATGGGAACCGCGACGGCGTCGACCCAGTTCTTCCGGTCGATCGGCGCCACGGCCGGCGTCACCGCGATGGGCGCGATCATGCTCGCCCGGCTGGGTGCGTCGGAGGCGTCCAGCGCGGGCCCGGCCGAGCTCGCGAACGCGCTCCAACCCGCCTTCGCACTCGGGATCCTGCTGTGCGCCCTCACCTTCGTTGCGACGCTCTTCCTGCCACACACCGAGCTCCGCGCCACGATGGACGATTCCGTCGCAGAGACCGCGCGGGCACAAAGGCAGGCAGCGTGACCCACGAGGCTGAGAGCGAGCGCCTGGCCGAGGGGATCATCCGCCTCTGGGGCGAGCTTCAGCGGCGGAAGACGACCACCGGAGAAGAGCTCTCGACGGCGGAGCTGACCACGCCCCAGGCGATCGCGCTCCGCGTGGTCGTCCGCGAAGGCCCCTGCCGGATGGGGGCGCTCGCCGAGGCGCTGGGTGTCACGGTTGCGACCGCGAGCCGAACTGTCGATGCCCTTGCCGCCCGGAAGTTTGTCCGCCGCGAGCGCGATCCCGCCGACGCGAGGGCTGTGCAGGTCGTCGCGACGGCGACCGGGAAGCGCGAGCACCTGGTGCGGCGCAAGCGTTTCGTCACCGCGCTCGGCCGGCTCGCCGACGACCTCTCCGAGCACGAGCGGCGACAGCTCGTGGAGTCGCTGGAGACACTCGGGCGACTTTTCGCGCGGCCGGACTCTAGCGCCCGACGGGCAGCGGGCTGAAGCTGGTGTCCCGGTCGAAGACGTCGACTCCCTCGCGCCGCTTGAGGGTGTTTACGAGCGCGTAGGTCAGCGGGGTCGCAGCAGTCTCGTAGGCGACTTTGATCGCCCACGTGGTCAGGATGGGATCGACGAGCGGCGTCCCGGTCCCGGCAAAGGCCAGCGTCACGAAGATGGCCGAGTCGAGCCCCTCGCCGACAACGGTCGACCCGATCGTCCGCGCCCAGAGGAAGCGGCCGCCGGTCGCGACCTTCATGCGCGCAAGCACGGCCGAATTCACGAGCTCCCCGACGAGATAGGCGGCGAGGGAGGCGAGGAAGAGGCGCCAGGTAGTCCCGAGGATCTGGTCGTATGCCTCGTCGTCTTCGAAAAAAGGTGCAGCCGGGAGCGCGATAGCGGCCTGGATCGCGAGGACGGCCATCAGGTTGCAGGCGAAGCCCAGCCAGATGACGGCCCGCGCCGCGCGGAAGCCATAGACCTCGGTCAGCACGTCGCCGAGGAGGTAGGAGAGCGGGAAGACGACAAGCGCGGCCGGGAACACTCGTCCCGAGACCTCGACCAGCTTGACCGCGATCACGTTCGAAACGACGAGGGCCGTGACGAAGAAGGCCGCGATCGCAACGAAGCGCCAGGAGAGCCGTTCGGTCACCCGCCGCTCAGGTCAGTCGGAGTTGCGACCGTTCCGACCCGGAAGGAAGCGGCGGGCCGTCGCCTTTGCGATCGCCGTCGCCATGGCCGGGTTCTCCTGGAGCCTTCGCACGGAGTACTCGTACCAGCGGCGGCCGAACGGGACGTACACGCGGAGCCGGTGGCCCTCGCGAACGAGTTGGCGGCCGAGGTCTTCGCGGACTCCGAGCAGCATCTGGAACTCGTACTCGTCGCGCTTCTTCCCGTGCTTCTCGAGCAGCTTCTTCGCGCGGTCGATCACCCAGCCGTCGTGCGTCGCGACCGCGACGTAGGCGCCGGCTTCGAACAGGTCGTCGACGGCGTTGACGAAGTTCTCCCGGATCGCCTGCGCTCCCTGGTACGCGATATCGGGCGGCTCGAGGTAGATGCCCTTGCACACCCTGACGTTCGGCTGGAGGTCGGCCAGGGCGGAGATGTCTTCCAGCGTCCGGCGCAGGCGCGCCTGGAGCACGACGCCGACACTCGTCAGCCCCTCCGCGCGTAGCGATCGGTAGACCTCGAGCGTGTCGGAGGTCGTCGACGCGTCCTCCATGTCAATCCGGACGAAGTTCGACCGCTCCTCCGCACAACGCACGAGGTCGGCCAAGTTCTCGCGGCAGAAATCCGTGTCGATGATCAACCCGAGCCCTGTCGGCTTCACGCTGACGTTCGAGTCGAGCTGCTCGCGGCGGATCGTCTCGAAGACGTCGCGGTAGGCCTCCACGAGCGCGAGCGCCTCCTCGCGCGTCGTCACCTCTTCGCCGAGCACGTCGAGCGTCGCGAGCTTCCCGGCCTCGTTGAGCTGCTTGACCACCCTGCATGCATCGGGAAGCGCGTCCCCGGCGATGTACCGGCGTGAGAGCCGCTTGACCACCGGCCGTGGCACGGCCGGCAGCACACGGACGATCGCGCGGTCGAGGACGGTCACCTAGCGCTCGCGCATAAAGCCCTGGCGAGCGGCGGAGACCAGCGCGACCGCCTCGGGAAAGAGGACGCGCATCGCATCGCGGAGGGCGATCGCCTGCTCGTCGGCGGGGCCCTGGACGTCGATCCGCTTCAGGGCTGCACCGGTCAACTCGACCGCGGTGTTCAGCGTTAGCGTCGCAAACTGCTCACGCTGCGACTCCTGGACTGCCTCCGACTGCTGCTCGGCGAACTCGCGGAGCCCACGCATGAGCTCCTCCGGATCGCCTCCGAACGGAAATCCGAACCCACCTTCCATGTCGCTCCTTCCGGCCCGCCTAAGCGAGCGCCAGCTTGTACGTGCCTTCGACCCTACGGGCTAGCTCGTCGGCCGCGCCGATACCCACCTTCATCGCCTCGGCGAAGGGCGAGCTTCCGACGTCCCCGAGGGTCTGCTCCAGCCGAGCCGCCGCCAAACCGACTGCGTCCAGATACGCGAGGCTGGCGATCCGCGGAGCTTCGAGGAGGGTCCCGGCCAGTGCTCGCGCCGCCTCTTCCGCCTCGTCGATTCCCTCAGGGTTCTCGGTGGCCCGGAGCTCCGCAAGCGTCGTACGCAGGGCTTCGAGGTCGCCCCCGCCTGCGCTTTCCTCGGCCAGCTCGCACAAGGCGGCGATCGACGCAGCTTCATGAACGAGTGCGCGGTCGAGGACGGGCGCATTAGCTCCATCGAGTGCGAGCCACCGCTCCTCGCCGCCCGACCCGCCGAACGCGCAGAGAAAGACGAGCCGACCTGAGGAGGTCTCCGCTGGGACCACACCCACGACCTCCTCCTCGCTCGACGCAAAGCTGGCCGCCGCCTCCCGGGCGCCGACGATCTGGTCCTCGAGCGTCACCACGAGCAACAATAGCCAGGTGGAACAGGCGCTCGGCGAGTCGACACGAGCGGCGCAAAGCCTTTTCGCGCCTCTCGGCCCGACCTACGACCGCTATGCGCGAGTCCTTTCCTTTGGGCAGGACCCGCGCTGGCGAAGCTTCCTCGTCTCCCGGGTCGAAGCGGGTCCTGACCAGACGGTCCTCGACGTCGCAAGCGGGACCGGTGCGGTGGCGATCGAGCTCGCGCACCGCTATGGGTGCTCCGTGGTCGGCATCGACCAGAGCGCCGAGATGCTGGCGGCAGGCCGGCGCCGCGTAGCCAGGGCCGGTGTCGGCGAGCTCGTGAAGCTCCAGCAAGGTCGGGCGGAGTCGCTTCCGTTCGACGACGAGAGCTTCGACGCCGTCACCTTCACCTACCTGCTCCGATACGTGGACGACCCCGCCGCCACCCTTCGCGAGCTCGCAAGGGTGCTTCGTCCAGGTGGAAGACTTGCCTCGCTCGAGTTCTTCGTGCCCCCCCATCCTCTCGCCAGGGCCGCCTGGGAGCTCTACGTCCGCATCGGGCTTCCGGTTGCCGGCAGCGTCGTCTCGCCCGGATGGGGGCGCGTCGGCCGGTTCCTCGGGCCGAGCATCCGCGACTTCTACGAGGGCCTCCCGCTCCCGAAGCTCCTCGGGCTCTGGCGCGCCGCAGGGATCGAAGAGCCAAGCTTCCGCGCGCTCAGCCTCGGCGGAGGCATCGTGGTCTGGGGCGATCGTGAGCGCTGAGGCGCCGCGGCCGGCCTTCTACGCGCTCGCCCCCGGGAGCTGGCGTGACTACGTGACGCTCCTCCATCCGCCCTACACGGCGTGGCACCTGAGCTACGTGGCGATCGGCGCCGCGCTCGCAGCCGACTTCCGGCTCTCCCGGCTCCTACCGACGCTCGCGGCCTTCTTCCTCGCAGTCGGAATCGGCGCACATGCACTGGACGAGCTCCATGGCCGCCCGCTCGGCACCGAGCTCGGGTCCGGGACGCTCGCCCTGCTCGCCGCTCTGTCGATCGCGGGTGCCGTTGCGATCGGCATCTTCACGGCCGTCGCCTGGAGCCCCTGGATCGCCGTCTTCGCCATTCTCGGCGCCTTCCTCGTCTGCGCCTACAACCTGGAGCTCCTCGGCGGGCGCTTCCACACGGACGCCTGGTTTGCGCTCTCCTGGGGCGCTTTCCCGCTCGTGACGGGGTTCTTCGCCGTGGCGGAGACGATCACCGTGGCCGCGCTCGCGGCCGGTGCCTTCGCGTTTGCGCTCAGCCTGGCGCAGCGCCGTCTCTCGACCCAGGTCCGTCACGTGCGCAGGCACGTCAGAGAGGTGCGCGGGACGATCCTCCGGCATGACGGATCGAGCGAGGAGATAAATGTCGACACCCTGATCGGAGCCGAGGAGCGCGCCCTCAAGCTGCTCACGGCGGCAATCGTCCTCCTTGCCCTCTCGCTGGTCATGATGAGACTCGCATGATCGCGATCCCGATCCACCTGGAGCCGGCGCTCCTCGTTCGCCCGGCGCCCCCCGCCCTGATCGCGCCGGCGCCGAGGCAAGTCTCGTTCGGGCTCGTGGAAGGACGAGTCAACGCCGGCACCGTTCGCATCGCTGTCTTCGTCGACGGCGCCGAGACCGCCAACCGGTCGACGCCGGAGGGGCGATTCCGCCTCCGCGTCGCCCTCCCCGCGCGCGACGTCACCGTCAAGGTGGTCGCGTACGGTGCCGCGGGACGTTCTGCTGCAACGGCAGTGAGCCCCGTCTTCGGACTTCCGCGGGCAGCCCGCCCGACGGCGACCCGGGGGCGGCTGGACCGCGTGCTCCAGGGACGTCTGAGAGCACGTAGCGACGCCTTTCCAGGAATC
Organism: uncultured Actinomycetes bacterium; assembly: GCA_963722715.1. Classification (GTDB taxonomy): domain Bacteria; phylum Actinomycetota; class Thermoleophilia; order Gaiellales; family Gaiellaceae; genus DASQGA01. The sequence goes on from CAVROA010000023.1 coordinate 286,378, forward strand.
ACCGCCTTCTACGTCCAGAACCTCCGAACGGGCGCAGGTGCCGCGCGGAACGCTCGTGCACGGTTCCCGGCCGCCTCGACGGTGAAGCTCGGGATCGCGATCGAAGTGATGCGAACACTGCCCGGCCTGCCCGCCAAAGGCACCGAGGTCGACCAGCTGCTTCGCTCCATGCTCCAGGTTTCGAGCAACCAGGCAGCCAACGAGCTCCTCGTCTGGCTCGGCGGCTCGACCGGCGCCGGCGCGGACCGCGTCAACACCACCTTGCGCCAGGCCGGAATCACGGATACCGAGCTCTTCGGCGGCTACATCGTCGGAACGGGGCTTGCCGCAGGCAGTCCGATCCCGATCGGGGTCGTCGAGTCGCCCTCGTTCGGCATCGGCAAATACACGACCGCGTGGGATATGGCCCGGATGTTCAAGTACCTCCATCTGGCCACGGCCGGTCGTGGGCCGTTGATCAGTCGCCTGCGGGGGTTCACACCGGCGGATGCCAGGCGCCTGCTCTATTTCCTCGTGCACTCGCAAGACCACGGAAAGCTGGATCGTTTCGTCCGCGGCCCGGGAGTCGCCGTTCCCCACAAGGCCGGCTGGATCCTGACCGCGCGCCACGATACGGGCCTCGTCTACTCGAGGGACGGCGTCTTCGTGGCGGCCGTCATGACGTGGAACGGGTCAGGCATCAGCATGTCAGCCGATGCGCTGGCCGGGCGAATCGCGAAGCTTGCGCTCGACCGCTTCGCTGCCACCGCCACGGTCACGTCCGCCGACGCGACCTTCCTTTCGCTTCACCTCTAGCGTCGGAGGAGACCGTCTAGGCCTACGATTGGGCCATGGCAGGAGCCTTCGAGATCGCATTCGCGGCGGGGCTCGCCCTCGTCGGAGTCTCCTTCGCCGCGGTCGTTCTCGACCGCGCCTCGGAGAAGTTTCTGATCGCGGCGACAGTGCTCCTCGCGCTCGGATCCCTCGCCGCCTGGATCGCCCTGGGGATCAATTTCTCCAAAGACTTCGTCGAGACTCCTCCCCTGCTCCTCGCCGCAGGAGGCCTGCTCGCCGCTGCGGTCGCGGAAGCCGGGCTCTTGCTGTTCGCCCGCGCCCTCCGGCGCTTGCAGGATCTCGACCGGACGAGCGAGGTCGGCCAGCAGCGCCTGCGGGCGTTCCTGGAGGAGGAAGCCGGGAGGCGAGCAGGGGAGCAGGATCTGGTGCTCGCCCGCGAACGCTCGACCGCCAGCCAGCTCCTCGGCGAGCAGGAACGCAAGCTCGCCCAGGAGCGCCGCGACCTGGTCGTACGGCAAGCCGAGCAGGCGCGCGTCGAGCTGACGCAAGCAGTCGCCCAGGTGCAGGAGCGCCTGGAACGGAGGCTCGCCGCCTGGGCGGCCGACCTCGACCGTGGGCAGCGGGCGCTCGAGACCCGCTTGACGGAGCTCGGCCAGCGCCAGGCCGAGGCCGCCGCCTCGCACGAGGCCCGCCTCAGCTCCGATGCCGAGCAGCTGGGCGCAGCAGCCGACGAGCAGCGAGCACTCCTCTCCCGCCTTCGCGAGGAGCTGAAGCAGGGCGCCAAGGAAGTGCTCGACGAAGGACGCGAGGAGCTCGAGGAGCACTCGGCCGAACGCAGGCGGGCGCTCCAGGAGTTGGCGCAGCAGGTCCGTGACCGCGAGCGCGAGCTTCGCGAGCTCGTAGACCGGGAAGTCGCAGAGGCGCAGACGAGGCTCAAGAACGACTACGCCGACGCCACCCGGCGCCAGCTCGAAAACCTCGAGCGTTCGCTCGAGCGGTCGGCGAGCAGGCTCGCCGAGGATGCCGAGAGGCGCTTCGACGTCCAGATCAAGCAGTCCAGGGAGAAGTCGGCCGAACGTCTCTCGCACGAGCTCGATCGCGCCATCGAGAAGTTCACTCGCCAGGCCGAGAAGGAGATCGCCGACCGGATCGCACTTGCGGCACAGTCGACCGCCGAGCGGCTCCAAAAACGCACCGAGGACACCGCCCGAGCAGCTGAGTCGCAGTACGAAGTGGCTGCCGACCGCCTTCGACTCATCACGGACCGCCTCGACGAGGCCCTCGCAGATGCGGAGCATCGCATCCACGAGTTCGAGACGAAGATCGAGTCCGAGGTGAGCACGAAGCTCGAAGAGCTCGCGCGGGCGATCCGGGCAACACAGAATTAGCAGGGATCGTGAGCGCGAGACCGAAACAGCGCCTCGTGGACGAGCAGCTGACCATGATCGAGCCGGAAATCGACGAGCGCGCCAAGGTCGAGAGCTGGCGCCTGCACGTCCTGATCGAGGCCGGCTATCCCCTGCCATACGCAGAACGCGTCGCGCAGTCGCATGCCGACCTGCACCAAGCCGTGTCACTCATCCGGCACGGTGGCTGCACGCCCGAGGTCGCGGCCCAGATCCTCCTCTGAGGGGTACACGACAGGCTCGTTAACGCCGTCGCGCGCCGAAGCGGCGGCCGTGTACGGTCAGGCTCGTGAAGCTCGAGCCGCTCGTGTACGGCGACCGCAAGGTCTACACGGTCTCCAACTTCAACCGGGGCGTTTCGATGTGGCTCCGGCGCCTACCGACCCTCTGGGTCGAGGGCGAGGTGACAGAGCTGCGTCGCCAGGATGGCTGGCAGAGCGTCTTCTTCACGCTCAAGGACCCCTCCGACGGCGCGTGCCTCTCCGTGACCATGCCCAGGGCGGGGTTCGACGGCCTCCGTCTCGCCCTCGCAGACGGCGACCGCATCCACGTCTACGGACGGCCCGACTTCTACGCGGCCCGCGGCGTCTTCCAGCTCCGCGCGCTCTCGATCGAGCCCGTCGGTCTCGGCGACGTCCTGGCGCGGATCGAGAGGCTGAAGCGCACGCTGACCGCAGAAGGCCTTTTCGATCCGGGGCGGAAGCGCCCGCTGCCGCTCTTCCCCCGGTGGATCGGGCTGCTGACCGGCAGCGACGCCGCAGCAAAGCGCGACTTCGTTACCGCGGTGACGGCTCGGTTTCCGGCCGTAAACGTGCTCGTGGCCGAGACCTACGTCCAGGGACCGCAGGCGCCGGCCCGGATCGTGGCGACCCTCGCTGAGCTGGCCGGGGAGCCGGGCGTCGACGTCATCGTGGTCACTCGTGGCGGCGGGAGCTTCGAGGACCTGCTTCCGTGGAGTGACGAGCGTGTCGTCCGGGCGCTGGCGGGCTGCCGGGTCCCGGTCGTGAGTGCGGTCGGCCACGAGCAGGACACGCCGCTCTGCGACCTCGCTGCGGATGTGCGCGCTTCCACCCCGACGGCCGCCGCCAGGCTGGTCGTGCAGGACCGGGGCGAGCTCCGCGGGCAGCTCGACGCCTTCCGGGCGGCACTCGAGCGTGACACCAGGCGTGGCCTCGCCCGCTCCCGCGAGCGCGTGGACGCCGATGCGGCCCGGCTCGCACGTGCGCCGGTTCTCTTCCTCGAGCGCAAGCGGAGCGCTCTCGACGCGGTTGCGGGACGTCTGCGCGCGCTCTCGCCGGACGCCACGCTCGGCCGCGGGTACGCGATCGTGCGAAGCAGCGGCAGCGTCGTTCGGTCCGCATCCACGCTGGAGAGAGGCGAGCTCGTCGACGTCCGGGTGTCCGAGGGCCGATTCTCGGCCCGGGTCGAAGAGATCGAATCATGAGGCGGCCGGAGTCAACCCCGACTCTTCGCGCGTTCCTCGGGCGCCGCTGGGGGTGCGGGGCCGGAAGGCACAGTATTCGTAATACGGGCCTGGAGAGCCCCGTGCCGCCAGCGGCGTCAGGCGGCGGCGGAGCCGGGCTCCGCCCGGCGGGAGCCGCCGCCGGCGAGGGGCGCGCGTGAAGCAAGAGCCATCCTTCGAGGAGGCGAGGCAGGAGCTCGAGCGGATCGTCGCGCAGCTCGAGAGCGGCCAGGCAAGCCTCGAGGACTCCGTCGCGCTCTGGGAACGCGGCGAGGAGCTCTACCGAGTCTGTGTCGCGAAGCTCGATGCGGCGCAGGGAAAGATCGAGGAGCTCGGCCGGCGCGCAGGCGAGGTTCGCCCGCCCGGAGAGACGTCAGACGCCGCCGAGCGCCCGAACGGCGCTCCCCCGCCGTCCGGCTGAGGGTCGCGCCACCAGAATCTCTTCGAAGTACTCGCCGCTTCGACGTCCTGTTCGACGGTTCACGTGCCGAACGACGCGATCTTCGAGCCGGAGGCCGGCGTCGTCGAGGATGCCCCCGTAGAGCTCGCGGCGGTCGTTTACGACGATGACGATGCGGCCCCCCGGCCGGAGGGCGTCGGCAGCCCTTTCGAGCACTGCCGACAACGCCCTCGCAATACCCGCGTACGCCGCGCCCGATCTCGGCCTCGTCCCTGCGCTCGAGCCCGAGCAGCTCGAAGGCGTACGCATGCTGCTCGTGGTAGTCGATCAGCCCGGGATAGGGAGGGGACGTGAGCACGAGGTCGACAGGCTCCGGGGGATCGAGCACCCGGGCATCGCCGTGGAGCATCAGCGCCGAGGTCTCAGCCCGAACCACACCGAAGTCGTGGACGCGCTGGGCAGCGTCGCGGACGTACCGGCGGAGGAACTTCGCCGCCTCACCGACAGGCCGGCACGTTTTCCGGTGCTTGTGGCAGAAGTACTCGGCCGTGACTGGCTCCCGGGGAAAGTCGAGATCGTCGTGTCGCGTGCGCCGGGCAGAGCGCGCAGCCCGCGAAAGGACGACACTCCAGAGCCCGGGATAGGTCGTACCTGGCACGCGTGCGCGGAAGGCGAGCAGCTCACCAACCGTGCGAGGGGCGAACCACCGGTTCAAGTACGGAGAGGCCTTCCGCAGCACGGACTCGTCCTCAACCTGCCCAAGGTGAACGACGTCCGCAAGCAGAGCCTCCGGGTCATACACCGCAGTCTTCGCTGCGGAGAGCATGCAGTTGAACGCAGACACGTCACAGCCTGCAGCCCTCATGCCGAGCGCGTTGGCTTCGACGAGCGTCGTCCCCGAGCCGGCAAACGGATCCCAGACGAGGTCGCCGGGTGAGCCATAGCGCCGCAGGAAGACTTCCGCGAGCTGCGGCACGAACTTCCCGAGATACGGATGGAGCCGGTGCACGTGCTTCGTCCGCTCGCGCTCGGGAAGGTCGGCTTCCGACCACGAGAGCTCGAGATCGATCTCACCGTAGAGAGCGGCCTGGGTGCGCACGGCTACCGAGTTCGCCGTCACCGTCACAGGACCTTCGCCCGTTATGATCCTCGGCCATGGCAACGCAGCCCGCCGATGCGCTGAGGAAGGTGCCGCTTCTCGCCGGTCTGAGTGACCGTGAGCTCCAGCGCCTCGCCGGCCAGCTCCACGAGCGCAAGTTCCCCGCCGGGTCCACTGTCGTCGCCGAGGGCGCCACCGGAACCGGGTTCTTCGTGATCACGGAGGGCGAAGCCGAGGTCGAGATCGGCGGCCAGGTGCGCGGAAAGCTCGGGCCCGGAGACTTCTTCGGCGAGATGGCGCTGATCGACGAGGGCATTCGCTCCGCGACCATCAAGGCCGTCACGGATCTGACCTGCTACGGCATGACGCCGTGGGAGTTCAAGCCGTTCGTCGACGAGCATCCGGAAGTGGCCTGGACGCTGCTGCAGAACATGACGCGACACCTCCGAGAGGCCCAGTCCGACTGAGCGAGCCGGGCCCAGGTTGGGTCACGCAGAGAAACGGTTCCAGAAACCTCGATGCCTCTGGGTATGAGACCGACGCCTCATGGGTAAGGAGGTCGAAGACCCCTATCGAGGAGTAGTAATGGGCATCGGTGTAAGCATTTTCCTTCTCGCAGTCGGCGCGATTCTTGCCTTTGCAGTAAACGTCGAGGTGAGCGGGATCGATCTCGACACGGTCGGCGTGATTCTCATGATCGTCGGCCTGCTCGGCCTCCTGCTCTCGCTCGTCTTCTGGTCGAGCTGGGGCGGGATCGGCGGCTATCGCCGCGACACAGTGGTTCGCGATCCGTACGACCGCCCGCCGCCGTACTAAGCCCGGCGAGGCAGGAACGACTTCACGAAGGGGCGGCCGGAAGGCCGCCCCTTCGCGTGCGTCCGCAAAAGCCCGTTAAAGCAAGAAGCGACGGGCCTCGCCCGTCGCTGTTGGAGATGTTCCCAGCCGCGCGCCTGTCGGCGCGCGGCTGGTTTATTCGACGGTTCTAGAAGACGAACGCGATCAGAAGAACGATCAGGATGATGAGAAGAATTGTGCCGAGTCCGATGTACATGTGCGGTCGTCCCTCCTTTCCGTTGCCCGGAGGTTGAATACCCGGTCGGGAAGCACTCGTAAACCTGGCTTGCGCGTAAAAGTTTTCGTCCCGGGCCAGGAACCTCGGGACAGGCGCATCCCACCCCCGCAGTCCTAGGCGATCCGGGCGACGCGCTCGTCGAGATCGACTTCGTTCATCTCGGGCATGTCCTTGAGCATGGCGAACGAGAATCCCTCGCGGGCGAGGAAGATCAGGCCGAGCCCGACCCCGACGGACGCCTCGATGGCCTGCAAACCGATACCGAAGGCAAAACCGTGCGCATAGGCGACCCCGTACGACAAAAGCGGCAGGGCGACGGCGGCCTGGAGCAAGCCAACGTTCCCCGGCCAGAGCGGAAAGATCGTGGCCAGGTTCATGAGCACCAGCACGAGGGCAGCGGCGCTCATGGGGACGTCGATCCTGAAAGCCTTCAGCGTCGCCCACACGGCAAAGAGCTGGGCCGTCCAGCCCAGTAGCTGGAGGAGGATCGCGCCGGCGGCGGGGATGGGGCGCTTCAGCACCTCCAGACCGTGTCGGGCGGTCCGAAGCGCCTTGCGGATCGGACCGACCTCCTCGATCGGCACACGGCTCCGGTAACGGGCGAGAAGAACGCCGGCGATCAGAGCCCCGACGCCGATGCCGAGCACAATCGCCAGTCCCGGCACGGCCCAGTTCGGGATCCTGGCGGCATAGAGGACGTAGACGACGAGGGCGACTGCGGCAAGGACGTCGAACGTCCGGTGGGCGAACACCGTCCCGACGATCGTGGCCCAGGTACCCGGACGGCCGGGCATATGGCGGGTCAGGACGACGACACGGGCGATCTCACCGACCCGACCAGGGAGCGCAGCGTTTCCGAGCAGCCCGATCGAAAAAGCGGCGAACACCGTGCGCCGGCGAGGCTTGGGTGGTGGAACAGCCTGGTCGATCACGACCTTCCAGGCGACCGACCGGAAGAGCACGGAAGCGAAGTTGATCGCCACTGCCGCCGCGACCCAGCCCCAGGCGACCAGCTCGAACGCATCCTGGACGACGTCCAAGTTCGGACCGCGCCAGACCACGAGCGCGACGGCGCCGGCCAGAGGCGGAATCACGAGAGCCAAACGTCCGGCTCGGCTCTGCGGGATCCGGACTCTCACGCGGCGGCCACGGCAGTACGGGAATCGCCCGCCGCCAGGCCTCCGTAGATCTCGGTGAGGCGCCCGCAGATCCGCAGCCAGGAGTAACGCTCCTCTGCGACGCGGCGTCCCGCCTCGCCCATTGCCGCCCGCCGAGACTCGTCGGCGACGAGTGCGATCAGGGCTTGGGCAAGTGCTTCGTGATCGCCGGGCGGCACGAGGATGCCCGTCTCTGGGCCGGCGACGTCGCTGTATCCCTCGATGTCCGAGGCAACGACCGGAGCCGAGCTCGCAAACGCTCGCGTGAGCACCATCCCGAAGCTCTCACGACCTGTCGAGGGTGCGCACAAAGCCTTGGCACGGAGAAGCTCCTGCGTGAGGGCTTCCTCGGAGATGGAGCCGAGCAGGTCGACGTTCTCGTGCGAGAGCCCGAGGCGGCGCATGAGCCAGCGAACGGAGAGCGGATCCGCGCCGACGACTCGGAGCCTCATACCCGTCGCCGCGGTTACACGGGGCCAGGCGCGAAGGAGAACCGCAAGGCCTTTCCTGGGCTCGTGTCTTCCGATGAAGACGACGTGGTCGTCCCGTCCCGACGCAGGCGCTGCGGGCGGGATCAGGACGCCGTTCGGCAGGATCTCGAACGGTCCGCCGATGATGGGCTCGGCACTTGCCCGCGCCCGCTCCGACACGGCGATCCGATAGTCGATGCGATCCGCGAGGAGTCCCCAGGTGTGGCGCGAGTTCTTGTACCAGGTGAGTTTCTCCCCGGAGGCGTGGGAGGTCGACACCACCGGGCACTCGGCAATCGCCAGCGCAAAGGCGGAGAGGATCGGGGTGAAAGGCTCGTGGACATGCACGACATCGAACTGCTCGCGCGCGAAGATCCGGCGCATCCGAAGCATCGCCTGAGGGCTGAGCACGAGATTCGGGAGCGAGCCGTTGGCCGGCACGATCACGGACCGGCCAACAGGGACCACGTAGTCCGGAGGCCGCTCGTGGCGGCCCACGCGAGGATGGAGGAGCTTGGTCAGCCGGCCCGGAGGATCGTGACCCATGATCACCTGCACGTCGTGGCCGAGGTCGATCAGAGCCCGCGCCTGGTGGTCGGCGTGCTCGGGCACTCCACCCCAGAAAGACCACGAGAACGGGACGACGATGCCGATCTTCATTCGCCGAGACTATCTCCAGAGCGACGCCGTAAACTCGTCCCATGACCGAGACCCAGGCTCTGGCGACGCGCTCGGTCGTCGAATCCATCAGCCGCGCCGGACTGGCAGAGCTCCACACGCACCTCGGCGGCTCGGTCGACCCGGCAGTCCTCTGGACGCTCGCCCACGAGCAAGGGATCGCGCTCCCGGTCAAGGATTACTGGGACTTCGAGGGGCTCGTGACGGTCGACCCACGTGGTGTCGAGGGCCTCCCCCAGCTCGATTCGATCTACAAATGGACCGAGCTCATCCAGTCGAGCCCGCTCGCCGTCGAACGTTCGGTGCACGGGGCGATCGGGGGCGCGTACCGAACCCAGAACATCACGACGCTCGAGCTTCGCTTCAATCCCATGAAGCGAAACCGGGGCGGCGAGCGCGACCTCGACCACATCATCATGGCGGCCGTTCGCGGTCTCGACCGCGCCGGTCTCGAGTACCCGCTCGTCCGGGCAGGCCTGATCCTGATGATGGACCGAACCTTCACGGCCGAGCAGAACGAGGTCATCGTCGAGAAGGCGATCCGCTATGCCTCCCGCGGCATCGTCGGCGTCGACATCGCGGGCCCCCGCCCGACCCCGGGGCGGTATCCCTACGGCCAGCTCGCGCCCCTCGTCGAAATGGCCCGCAGCGCCGGGCTCGGCATCACCATCCACGTGGGCGAGGAGGGCGGCCGGACGGGAGTGGAAGAGATCCGGGAAGTCGTCGAGGTTCTTCGACCCGATCGGATCGGGCACGGGATCCTGGCTGCCCAGGACGAGGCCACGATGGCGCTCCTACGCGACGCGGGAACCGTTCTCGAGATCTGCCCGAGCTCGAACCTGCTGACACGCGCACTGGCGGACGAGGACTCGCTCCGCGACACCTGCCGGGCCCTGGCGGACGCAGGCGTCCGCTTCACGATCGCAACGGACGGACCCGAGATGATGCGGACACACCTGCAGGACGAGCTCGAGCTACTCCTGCGGATCGGCGCGCTGGAAGAATCCGAGCTCCGCGACGCCAACGCCACCGGGCACGTGACGAGCTTCCTGCCCGATCGCAGCTAGAAGCCGAACGGCTTCAGTTCCAGGGCGTGAGCGCCGATACAGGCATCGCCATGTCGTCTCCCGACCCATTCCAGCCTGACGCCGAGCCTCTTCGAACCCTCGACCAGCCCCCCGGCGAGGTCATCTCACCGACCGGCCTCCGCGTTGAGGCTCCGCTCCAGCCGGAGGCGCCGGCCGCCGTTTCTGAAAACGAGGAATGGGCCGAGGAGAACTTTTACCGCGTCGTTCTGAACCTCGAAGCAGGCGACTGGGTCGAGATCGAGACCTTCGCCGACGAGAAGTCGGCCGAGGCATGCGCCGCGGAGATCGTCCAGAGCCTTGCCGAGGCGAGGTCGTGGCCGCGGGTTCGCGGCCGCTACCTGAGACCTGAGACGATCATGTCCGTCGAGGTCTCCGAGCGCCGCCGCTACACCGGCTCAGCCGCACGCGCGAGCTGGGGCCAGTCGCTCGACTAGCGAAAAACCGATTCTGACCAGGCCGTAACCGCGAGACCGGTCGGGGCGTTGACCATGTGTGGCCACCCTGCGGACAATCTCCCCTCCCCGGCACAAGGTGCCGCAGCCGCACGCGGGCGAAACGCCCGAGCGCCTGAAGGTTCGCTTCCGGAGCTTTCCCGAAGCACACCTCAACGCTCGCCTGGTCGCAATCCGCCCGTCCAAGCCCTCTCGTTAGCTCAGGGCTAAATATCGGGGCCTTCACGGCCGATGAGTGAACGGCATGCCTGAGAACGGGACGCCGGACTACGCAACGGACGACACCAGATCGCTCGCCGCACTGGCAGAAGCCTTCGCGTCGACCGACGTCCTCGAACGGATGGCAGGGACGCTCGCCATCCTCCTGTACCAGATGGAGTGCGGTCCGGACGGGACGTTCGAGTGCACCGCCTTTCTGGGATCCGGCCTCGAAGCGCTAGTCGGGCCGATTCCCTCCCACTACTCGCCCGAGGAAGCCTGGGACGCAGCGGTCCACGAGGATGACCGGGCTGCGTACGAGGCTGCGTCTGCCGGACTGAAAGACGGCCGGCCCGTTGAGGTCGAGTACCGCCTGGTGGGCTACGACGGCGTCACGCGCTGGGTCTCGGATCGGATGCATCCCAGGCCGGGCACCGACGGGCCGATCGTCGTGGACGGCATCGTGGTCGACATCTCCGAACGGCGACTCGCTGCCGAGCAGCTCGCGGAGGCGCAGGAGCGGCTGTCGTACATCGCTTATCACGACTCTCTGACCGACTTGCCGAACCGAACGCTCTTTCAGGAGCACCTCGAGAGCGCGCTTCACCGGGCCCGGGACACGGGCGCCGCGCTCGCAGTGTTCTTCGTGGATCTCGACAACTTCAAGCTGATCAACGACAGCTTCGGGCACGCCTCGGGCGACGAGCTGCTCTGCGCGGTCGCAGCACGCCTCAAGAACTGCACGCGCACCTCGGACACTGTCGCACGCCAGGGCGGAGACGAGTTCCTCATCCTCGTCCCCGATGTCGGTGCCGCGAGAAGCGTCCCGAAAGGGACGAGTGCGCAGGACTCGGCAGACGAGATCGCCTGGAAGATCCGGCGGGTCCTGCAGGAGCCGTTCGTTATCTCGGGGGTCGAGATCTACGTTACGGCCAGCGTCGGCATCAGCCTCTTTCCCCTCGATGCCGCCGACCGAGAGACGCTTCTCAAGCACGCGGACGTCGCCATGTACGAGGCGAAGGGCGAGGGACGCGACCGCCATCACCTCTATGCGGCGGCAGCGGACGGCGACGCGCTCCGACAACTCTCCATGGCCGGCCGCTTGCGCCGAGCCGTCGAGGCGGGCGAAGGGCTCGTCCTCCACTACCAGCCGCTCGTGAATATGAAGGACACGAGCATTGTGGGCGTCGAAGCGCTCATTCGGTGGACCGACGGCGAGCGAGGCCTCGTCCAGCCAAACGACTTCATCCCCCTGGCCGAGCGGACTGGGTTGATCGGGCCGATGAGCGACTGGGTCGTCGAGCAGGCGTGCCGGCAAGCCGCCGCCTGGCGGGCCGACGGGCTCGATTTGTTCGTCTCCGTCAACCTGCCGGCATCCTTCTGGCAGCCGATGGCGATGCGGCATGTACTCGGGACAATCGAGTCGTTCGGGCTGAACGCCGACCGGCTGATGATCGAGATCACCGAATCGGCGGTCATGGAGGAGCGCGGGGGCGCCATGGGACCGGTGCTGGCCGAGATCCACGAGCGAGGCCTCAAGCTCGCGATCGACGATTTCGGCACTGGTCACTCCTCGCTCGGGCGACTCAGCCAGATGCACGTCACCACGTTGAAGATCGATCGATCCTTCGTAAGCGGTCTGCCTGACGATCCGAACGCCGCCGTGCTCGTGACGTCGATGATCCAACTCGCCGACAGCCTGGGCCTCTACCCCCTCGCCGAGGGAATCGAGACGGAGGAGCAGCGCCAGTTCGTGCTCGAGCGCGGCTGCAAGCTCGGCCAGGGCTTCCTCTTCAGCCGAGCGGTGCCTGCGGAGGAAATCCCCGCTCTCTACCCGGAATTCGCCGGGCGCGCGTAGCCTCAGCTGGCCCGGCGCAGGTGCTCTTCGACCCGGCGGTAGTCCGGCGTCTCGGGGCTGAGCTTCTCGAGCGCCGCGCGGAGGCATTCAGCCGATTGCTGGCGGCGGCCGCGGCGGCCGTGAACGAGGCCGATGTTGGCAACAACCTGGCCTTCGGTTTGCTCGTCGTCCAGCTCACGGAGGAGCGCAAGCGAGCGTCCAAAGTGCGCGAGTGCCGCGTCGTCGTCGCCACCACGGGCCACGGCAAGCGCAAGGCTGTTCAAGGTCAGTGCCTCTCCTCGCTCGTCGCCGAGCTCGCGGACGATCTCGAGCGCCTTACGGTGGTGATCAACCGCCGCCCGAATATCTCCGCGCCGCCGTTCGGATGCCCCGCGCGCGTTCAGGCGAGCGGCCTGCCTGCGGCGGCCGGTAACGCTTCGGCGAGGCCGGGGCCGCGCGCGGGCGAGCTCCCGGAGAGCGGAGCTCGAGCTGGCCGCGATCCCCGCGACGCGGGCCCGAGGGATCTGTGGCCGCGCGCGCCGAAGACGCGGAAGCGCGACCGCCACAACGACCAGGACCAGAGCGGCGCCGACAACCAAGACGAGGAGGGCGCCTGCACCTACGAGAACGAGCCTGGCAAAGCCGAGCGCCGCCAGGAACCCGACCAAGACCAACGCGAACCCGCCAACGGCTAGGACACGGTGGCGGAACCGCGCCCCCTCCGGCGTCCGCGCGCATCCCTTGCGCACCAGTGCAGCGAGTCTCTCGTGTCCGAGCCCCATGTTCTTCCCCTTACCCGGTCGAACCGCGGTCATTCGTCGTGGGCTGCCGCCATCCTCCCTCGGCCGATCTTGCTCCCCACACGCGAGAACCAGGGTAACGAAAGCGCACAGCTGCCACGAACCGGTCGTCCAACCTCACACCAGCTCACTCAGACACGTTTCATCAGTGCCTGTGAGCGAGCCGCTTCCCGTTTCGGCTGGCCGGCGTGTACCTCGCACGGAGCTCGAGCTGGCCTCGCATCTCCGGTCGAAGTCGAACGTGAGCTCCCGCTCCATGTGAGAGAGTTCGGCCTGCAGTGAGCGCCAACATCACGCTCGAAGAGCTTCAGCTCGCGGCCCGAAACCATGCGCTTCCACTCGAGGCGCTACGCCATCCGGTCACGCCCATGGGTCTGCACTACCTCCTGACCCACTTCGACATCCCGCTGGTGGATCCAGGCTCGTGGCGGCTCGAGATCAGCGGCGACGTGGAGCGGCCCCTGACCCTCGGGCTCGACGAGCTGAAGGAACGGCCGTCGCGCACGCTGGCTGTGACGCTCGAGTGCGCCGGCAACGGGCGCGCGCTCCTCTCCCCGCGCGCGTACAGCCAGCCTTGGCTCCTGGAGGCGGTGGGCACGGCCGAATGGACCGGAACTCCCCTCGCGCCGCTCCTCGACGAAGCAGGCCTCGGGCCCGGAGCCATCGAGATCGTCTTCACCGGCCTCGACCGCGGGATTCAGGCGGGGCTCGAGCACCTGTACGAGCGAAGCCTGCCTCGCTCTGAGGCGCTTCGCGACGAGGTGCTGCTGGCCTATGCCATCAATGGCCAGGACCTGCCGCCGCAACACGGCTTTCCGCTTCGGCTGGTGGTGCCTGGCTGGTACGGGATGACGCACGTGAAATGGCTGCAGTCGGTCACGGCCGTCAACGAGCCGTTCCAAGGCTTCCAGCAAGATGTCGGCTACCACGTCCGCCAGTCCGCTGAAGAACAGGGCCGAGCGGTCACGAGGATCCTGCCGCGGTCGCTCATGGTTCCACCCGGGATCCCCGACTTCCCCGCGCGGTCGCGCTTCGTCGAGGCCGGCTCGTGCCTACTCGAGGGACGGGCATGGTCTGGAAGCGGGCCGATCGCCAAGGTCGAGGTGAGCGTGGACGGCGGCGGTACCTGGGCGGACGCTGCCCTCGAAGCCGGCGTCTCCGAGTTCGCCTGGCACGGTTGGAGCTACGAGTGGGAGGCACACGCGGGCGAGCACGTGCTCTGCTGCCGGGCCACCGACAGCGAGGGCGAGACGCAGCCGCTCACGCCGGACTGGAACTACGACGGGTACTGCAACAACGCCGTCCAACGCGTGCCCGTGGTCGTGCGTAGCCCGTCCACGTAGGCCAAACCCACAGCACGCGCGCCCGCCAGGCGAGGGCGAGAAAGCCAGCCCTAAACAGGTTTTGGTGCCGCGTTTTCACTCATGCGTGAGGGGTAGGCAAAAGAAGAGTTAGGAAGGAGGTGTGGGTCTGTACATCGTCTAGGGGCGATCTCCTGATCGTCCAGTTACCCCTCTACGTTTCTAAGGAGCGTGATCGAATGGCACACGAGCGAACAACTACTACTGATGTTTGGACGTATGGCGACCAGTCGACCGTTGGCGCGGACATGGTCGGGGATGTCGACCTGACGGGGTTCAGCGTCGAGGCCCTCGACGGCGGGATCGGCAAGATCGACGAGGCCAGCTACGACGTCGGCGCAAGCTTCATCGTCGTCGACACGGGCCCGTGGATCTTCGGCAAGAAGGTCATGCTGCCCGCCGGGATCCTCAAACGGGTGGACGTCGAGAATGAGACCGTCTTCGTGGATCGGACCAAGGAGCAGATCAAGAACGCCCCTGAGTTCGACGAGGATCGGTACCGCGACGATGCCTATCGTGACGAGGTCGGTGGCTACTACAACCGGCCCGACACGACGCGCAGGGACACCGCGCTCTAAGGCCGTTGGGAACTACGGGAGCCGCTCGGTCATCCGACTGAGCGGCTCCTTCATTCAGTGAGAGCGGGGTCGAGCTTTGAACCGGCTAACGCCGGGCCGACGGCTGCACTCCGTGGAACCCATGCTCCTCTGAGCTCCCGGCCGCCAGCGCCGGCCTCTTCCCGAGGCACTCGTCCACGTCGAAGAGGGCGACGCCGAACGAGAACGCATACCACCTTTCGTCGCGCGGGATCGTCACGCGTTCGGGCACCAGCTGCCGATTCACCAGGCGAAAACCGCGCCTCAGGAACTCGCCGCCGGCGGCCCAGCCGCCCGGAGACCCGGAGCCGAGGAGAAGGTTCCGACGCACGCACTCGGCTGACGCCCAGTCGAGCACTCGCTCGTGCGACCTGTCCTCGAGCGGAAACGATTCGACGATTGCCTCGACTTCCTTGGCCAGATCGGCTCGCAGATTCACGTCGCTCGTCTGAGCATCGCTCTCGGCGACACGCCAGACATACCCGCCCGAGCCGAGCGACCAGATGCTTCGCCAAACTTCGCCGTCAGGCGGATGTTCGCCGCCTTCCGAGAGCGACTCCGTGACGGTCACGACCATGGAGCGAAGCGCACTATCGAGAGCGGATGCCACTGCGGGATTCTGATCCGACCAATACAGGGCGACGAAACGCTCCCCGGTCTCTTCGAAGAGCTCGTCACGGAGATCGCCGACCGATCCCACCCAGAACGGAGACTCGCTCGGAGAGACGTTCCAGTCGATTTCGCCTTCCACGTACGGCTCGAGCCTCATGAGGGCGACCACCGAGCGCGCGGGAGCCGGCCCCGCCACGCTGAAGACCGGCTGGAAATACTCGCCTTGCTCGCAGTAGCGAATCGCATCGAGCGCTGAGCGCAGCCAAAACGGTGAGACGCCCAGCCTCTCGAGGTGTCCACGGAGGAGCTCGTCGGCGCCGGTCCTTCGCTTGAACAGACCCACGGCCAGGTCATCATAGTCCGCCGTCGCCGTCAGCGATTCCAGGCTGCCGGCTCGGCAGATCAGAAGCTGTTCAGGCAAGCGAACAAGTCGCAGCGCGACGCGGCCGTTGGCTAGCGCCCAAGCCTGGTTCGGCGCCGGATGCCGAGCCGCGCCTGCAGCGCCCTGTCCGCTTGCCCATCCTTCACCGCTGCCCAGATGAAGAGGCCACCGACCACGACGGCCGGCACAACGACGAGTACGACAAGAATGATCGTGACCAGAATTTCCATCAAGCCAAAGGTTCCCTTCAAAACGGATGTCCAGTCACCAAGATAAAGCGGCGGGAGCGAGCCGGGCGTTCAGGGGCCTTGTGCTCGTTTTCCTGCTCTCGTTTTTCAACCTTGTTGGGCTGATCGTTACAGCGATCGCGCTTGGCGGCTTGGCCCCGTGGTCACGCTGGCAGTTCATCGGCGTGTTCGGCCTTCTCGAAGCGGCGTCGGGGCTCGCAAACGTGATCTCGCCAAACATCTGGCGGCTCCCCGTCGCGGAGTTGAACACAAGCGGGCGCACCGACGTGAAGCTGGCCGCCTCGACCATGCTGCTTCCGCATTGGGGGGGTCTTGCCCGGTTCGCAGCGGGCCTTGTCTGTCTCGGCGCCAGCGCCTGGCAGGAGGGTCTCGGCCCGGCTTCGCTCGGTCTGGTGCCGTTCATGGCCGCACTCGCCTGGGTGATCCTCGCGATCTCGGCCGTTCTTGCTCGGGCAGGGGTGGCGCGGCCGGATCTGGACGTACTCCAGCTGGGAGTGCGCTGGGGCGGACGCGAGAAGGAATTTCCTCCGATCAGCATCAGCGCCGTCGTGTTCCAGTTCTTCCTCAGCATCGTCACGCTTCCGGCCGTGAAGCTCCTGCCGCCGTCGATCCTCTACCAGCCGGAGCTGGGCCCTTCCCAGGATGCGTTGCTGGTCATGGTCGCGCTGTCGATCGTTCTCTTGGCGCTCGTCTATGTCCTCTGGGCAGGACGCATCGAGTGGCGCGCATCACCGGAGCAGCAACGCGAAGCCGAGGAGCACGCCTGAAGATCACGCGGAGTTACTCGCTCCTGGTTCGCTTCGCCACGCGAACCGACGTCCTCCGGCAAGCCAGTCGGCCAGGCGGTTGACCGCCCAGAACGCGATCAGCGTGTACACCCAGCCGAGCAGGACATCCACGAAGTAGTGCTCGGCCGTGTAGACGAGCGCGAACGCCATCAGCAGCGGATACGAGGCGAGCAGCAGCCGGCTCCACCGAGGTACCAAGCGCCAGAGCACGAGCGTGACCAGCAGGGTGTAGGCCGCATGCAGTGAAGGGACCGCGGCGACCGGGTTTGCGAACTGGGAGCCCTTCTCGAAGAGCGCGTCGAAGTTGCCAATCGGGATGTGGCCCAAGATGGGGCCGATCGAGCGGGTGGTCGGCTCGAGCTGCCCCTCCTCGCTGGCGAGCCAGGGCGGTGCGGCGGGAAAGAGCGCATACGTCGCAAATGCCATCAGGGCGAGCAGCGAGACCATCCCCACGAAGCGGCGGAAGAGGGAAGGGGCGAAAAACCAGAGGAAGGCGGCCACCAGATAGGTCGCCACGAAGTAGCTCAGGTAGACGAGACAGGCGCCGTAGTCGTACCACCGCAGGCTCGAGGGACCGTGCCAGAGGTGCTCCTGGAGCCAAACCGTGGGAGCCGTGCCGCCGAACAGGATTTCGTCGGCGCGGAGCTGCGGGCGCACGTGGGTCGAGAAGAGGAGAGTGTCGGCGTACCCTCGGAGCAGGTCGTACACCCAGAGGACGAACGCGAACGGAAGCCACTCGAGGACGACGCCACGGATCCAGCCACGCACGTTCGTCAGCGAAAACGCCAGCAGCCCGAGCAGGATCCACATGAACAGGCGCTCACGCGAAAGCGGAATCCCCTCGCGGTAGATGACGACGGTGAGCACGACCGCGTAGGCCACCGGCCCGGCGAAGCGCAGCGTGCGGCGAAGCCGATCGCGCTCGCTCAGCCGCTCGGCTGCAGCAACTACCGAGAACCCGTTCACGAACCGCAGGCTAGCCTCAAGCTCGCGCCGCGCGCGCCGGAATCCAAGCCTCATCTGGAGCCGAGTTCAGACCCGTGACTGGTGGGAAACGAAAGACCCGTTTCCAGGGCCTTTATGGTGGGCGGAACTTACCGTTGTGCAAACCAGCCGTCACTGGCGACCGGTTGACACTCGAGTGAGAGTTACAGGTTGGCGACGATCAGGCGAGAGCACGCTGGGTCACCCGAGTCACGCCTCCCTCGGCGACCGGGAGAGTTCAATCCGCGCCGCTAGTCGCCTGTGACCCGGTCGTGATAGGCGCTTGCGATTTCCTGGGCTTGCTCCTCGGACACAGATCCTGGCGGTCCATGCAGCTCCACCGTGTAGACGAATGTACCTTCGGTAAACCCCACCCAGTAGCTGTCGAACGGGTCTAGGTCTTCGTCCCCGGTCTTCTCAATGTCCTCGGCCGTTTGTATGCGGTGGACGCCGCGCGCATCTTCAATGTCCACGTCGAAGTCGCTTATCTGCACGGCACAGCTCTCGGGGCAGGGCTTCCTTGAGTCCGTCTCAATCCAGTCGAGCGCGCTCGTCGCTCCGTCTTCAGACTCGAGCTCGATAAACGAACTGACGACATGAGGCGCGGTGCCACTGTGCGTCTCTCCGTAGAAACGTAGGTCCACACCCGCTTCCTTGAATCCAGCCTCCTGAAAGACCTTGGTCATTTCTTTTTCGTCTGGATCGACCGCGAAGTCGCTGAGCGCCAGGATGAACTCGTGGAAATCCGTGGTCGTCTGCCGTGTCTCAACGGGATCAGGCTTCGAGCCAGGTGCATCTTGGGCCGAGACGAATCGCTGCGCGAGCGGGAGCGGCTCGGCCGTGCCGCTCCCGCCGCACGCGACGAGCGCGACCGCGATAAAAGCTACAAGGAGTGGCATGGCGAAGCGCAATGCCAGTGGATCCTAGGCCGCGCGACGGCCGTCGACAAGCCATGCGAGGCTCATCGTGGATGGCGCACCAGGGGGCGCGCTCGCGCAGGCCTTCGTAGGTGGGCGGAACTCGTCAGTGCGCAAACCAGCTGACGCTGTCAGCCGAGCCGTTGAGCGTCGAGCGAGGCCGGTCTCCGTCGTGGAAGCCGACGTGAAAGGATCTTCTGAGAGGTTGGCCTCGAACTTGCAGAGACGCGGCCGGAAGAAGGGAGTTCAAATGGCCGATTACACCGTCGTCCCCGTCGCCGGGGTCCCGGATCAGGCGGCGGAAGTGGGAATGGATCCGGATCATTTCGAGATTCGCTTCATGCGCGAAGCGCTTGGCCTGCGGAGCTTCGCCGTAACCTTCGAGCGGTTCGGTGGCAGCTGGAAGCCACCTAAGGGGCATCCGCATACACGGGGGCACCGGCATGCGGTGCAAGAGGAGGTTTACTTCCTCGTCTCCGGAGGGGCGCAGGGCAACTTCGACGGCGAGGTGATCGATATCGAGCCGTGGACGGCTGTGCGCGTCGGTCCTGAGACCGTGAGGGCGTTCCGCGCGGCGGGCCAGGAGGACGCCGTGTTCGTGACGATCGCGGCACCGCAGGCGGGTCTCGACGACGTCGAGTTCATCCCGGACTACTGGACCGACTAGAGAAGGGCCCGCGTCCGCACGGCGTGCCAGTCGAGGCCATGCGCCTCGAATCGGCCAGCCGCGCGCTCGATCAGGCTCGCGTCCTCACGCACGACGCCGAGGGCGCGCAACGCGAATGGTTCGAGATAGGTATTGGGCTGCAGTAGCCGGCCCGCCTCGGCCTCGACGCGCTCCCGATCGCCGAGAGCCGCGAGCCCGTCGAGGTGCGTGGCCATCGAGCTTAGATAGTACGTGGTCGCCCGACGCACGCCGGGCTCGCCAAGCAACGACTCGACGGCTGCGAGATCGTTGCGGTGGAGGGCGAGCTGTACGCGCGGCGCGTCCTGCAAGGGCCCGTAGCCGGTCATTCTGTGGGCTCCGGCCTCCCGCTCGAGGCGGCACGCCTCTTCCTCATCCCCGAGGTAGGCGCGCGCGAGCGCGCAGACCAACAGGGCACGCTCATTCAGAACACACGGCGTCGCGATGTTCGCCGCCACGGCGTCTTCCACGCGAGGCTGCAGCCGGCTCGCTGCCCCCCAGTCACCGAGGAGCTCTTCGAGCACCAGGCTCTGGCCGACTCCGTGCAACCGATGATGAGGAGACAGCCGGCGGTTGATCTCTTCCACGGACCTGGAGTACTTCCGTCCTTCGTCGAACTCCCCGCACGCGACGACAGGAGCAAAAGCGCCGGTGTAGATGTCCTGCTGGTGATCCGGATCGTCGATCTCTTCGATGAGCGAGACGCGCCGGCGCGCCCAGTCAGCTGCGCCGTCCCAGTCACCCGCCGCGAACGCTGTCAGGCACAGGACGTCGTAGCCGTAGGAGCGGGTGACCGGGTCGCCCAATCGTTCGGCGATTCCGCTCGCCTCGCTCGCGAGCTCGGGAGACTTGTCGTGGGCGTTGTAGCAGCGGGCGATCAGCGCTTTCGCGCGGGCCACGGTGTCTGGTGGCGCCAGCTTGAGCGTCCGACCGATCCAGTCGTCGACGAGGTCCGCTTGCGGCGGGACGCCCCACATTCCTGCTCGGATCATCGTCTGGAAGGCAAGCTCCGCGTAGAGATCCGCCGTGGTCAGATCGTCTTCGGCCAGCTCGATCGCCCGCTGCATCGCCGACGAGAACGCCTTGCTGTTGAAGTAGATCGCGTTCGCGTGGCCGATCTCGCGCCAGATCTCCAGCTGCGCGGGGGGGCTTGTCTCGAGCTCGACGGCCCGCTGGAGCAGAGAGACGGCGTCTTCGATCTCGTAGCGGCCCAGGGCCAACTCGGCCGCGCGACGGAGCCATGTGACAGCCCGCTTGCGTAGGCGTCCGAGCTCCTCGTCCTCCCCCGGCCAGGCGAGGTCGGCGTCTTCCGGTCGCACCGCCTCGGCGTAGTGGTGGGCCAGCAGAGCCGCGTGCTCGTCTCGACCTTCCCCGGCCCCCTCAAGCCAGGTCGCGAAACGCGCATGGAAGCGGGCGCGCTTCACCTTCGGCAGGCTCCGGTATGCGACTTCACGCGTGAGCGAGTGCTTGATCACGAACTCGCGCTCCCCGGCGATCGAGGAGCCCGAACGTTGGCGGATGAAGTCGCGCTCCTCGAGCAGGCGAAGGTCCGGCTCGACGCCCTCCAGCAGCTCGTAGACAGGGCCGGACCAAAATGTGCGGCCGATCACGGCGGCCGCCTGCAGTGCCGCCTTCTCGGCCGGCTCGAGCAAGTCGATCCGCGCGGCAAGAACCGCCTGCACCGTGTCGGGAACGACAAGGTCGTCGGGAAGCTCGCGCACTGTCCAGCTGCCGTTCTGTCGCTCGAGCACGCCCCGGTCGATCAGTGTCCGAACGAGCTCCTCGACGAAGAACGGATTGCCCTCCGCCCGGTCGACGACGAGCTGGCGAACGTACGCCGGCAGCACGGCCGGAATCAGCTCGTCGGCCATACGGGCCGTGTCCGACGCGGAGAGCGTCTCCAGCCAAAGCGTGTCGGCGTCGCGACCTCGCCCACCCCACGTGGGCCGGCTATGAACGAGCTCCGGCCGCGCGGTTGCCAGCAGCAGCAGCGGACCGCGCACGTCGTGCACAGCTTCGAGGAGGTCGAGGAGCGCCCCCTCTGCCCAGTGCAGGTCTTCGACCAGCACGACGGCCGGTTGCTCGGACACGAGCTCCTCGAGGAAGGCGGCCCATGCCTGACGCAACTGGTCGCGCGCAGCCAGCGGGTGGAGGTCCGAAGGTGCCTCCAGCCCGAGCGTCATGCCGAGGATCGCTCGTTGCCCGAGCCGACGCCGCACGGTCTCGGGCGGATCGCTCTCGAGCAGACCGAGATGCTCGCGAACGATCTCGCCAAGTGGCATGTACGTGATCCCCTGTCCGTACGAGAGGCAGCGTCCGGTGCGTCGGCGCGGTTCGGGCGACTGTGAGCCCAGCCACTCCCAAAACGCGCGGATCAACGTCGTCTTCCCGATTCCCGCATCGCCCATGATCGTCAGCAGGCGCGGCTGCCCCTCTGCAACGGTCCGTCCGTACGTCTGTTGCAGCGCCTCAAGCTCCCGCTCGCGGCCGACGAAGGCATGGCGCAGACCGCCCACGCCCCGCGGTCTCATCAGCGACAGCGCGCGGACGAGTCGGCGACAGGCGACTCCGCCAGCCTTTCCCTTGGCTGCGACCGTCGCCGGTTCGTCGAGCTCGAAGGCGCCGCGTACAGCCGCAGCGGTGCGCTCACCGACGAGGATCTCACCCGGCTCAGCAGCCTGCTCGAGCCGCGCTGCGACGTTGACGGCGTCGCCCGTGACAAACGAGCTGCCCACGCGCGGCTGCCCCACGACGACGTCTCCGGTGTTCACGCCGATGCGAAGCGAAAGCGCGTCGCCGAAGAGCTCTTCGAGCCGCCTCTGCATCGAGAGCGCTGCGTGGAGCGCGCGCTCCGCATGATCCTCCTGCGCCGCGGGCGCACCGAAGGCCGCCATGACGGCGTCGCCGACGAACTTCTCGACCGTTCCGCCGGCGTCGGCGATCTCGGCCGCCATCGCGTCGTAGAACCGGTTGAGCAGGGCGCGCGTTCGCTCCGGGTCCTGGGCTCCCGCGAGCTCCGTCGAGCCCACCAGGTCGGCGAAGAGGACCGTCGCAAGCTTCCGCTCTTCGCTCGGCTGGGCCGGTTCGGAGATCGGCGCGCCGCAGTTGGGGCAGAATCGAGAAGTACCAGGGGCCGATAGGCCGCAGTTCGGACATAACGCCACGACTGGATTATTCGCCGCGCCTGGCGCACTGCCAAGT
>CAVROA010000024.1:0-65950 GCA_963722715.1 uncultured Actinomycetes bacterium
GATGTCGTTGACCATGGCCGCGAGCGTCATCGATTTCCCCGAGCCGGTAGCGCCGGTGACGAGGACGAGTCCGCGTTGCTCCTCGGCGAG
Source organism: uncultured Actinomycetes bacterium (assembly GCA_963722715.1). Classification (GTDB taxonomy): domain Bacteria; phylum Actinomycetota; class Thermoleophilia; order Gaiellales; family Gaiellaceae; genus DASQGA01. The sequence continues at coordinate 91 of CAVROA010000024.1, forward strand.
CTTCTGGACTCCGACCGGAAGACCGAGCTTCTCGAAGTTCGGGACCTCGGCCGGCACGAAACGGAAGGCGAAGGAGATCGAGCCGCGCTGGCGGAATCCGTTCACCCGGAAGCGCCCCACGTCCTGCGCGAGGTAGGCAGTGTCGAGGTCACCGGACTCGTAGAAGTGCTCCCGCTTGGCCGGGGTGCGCTCGCTGACTTCCATCAGAAAGCGCTCGAGGACCTCGTCGGTGAGCGGCGGCTCGCCGATGATGGGCGTCAGCGTGCCGTCGACCCGGGCCATTGGCGCCGAATCAACCTTGAGATGGAGGTCGCTGCCTCCGATCTCGATCACGTGTGCGAGCAGGGAATTGAGGTCCATAAGGGCCAACCCGCTCATCGGCCGTCCCGGCTGCCGCCTTTAGTCACCCCCAGGTTTTTCGGGGCCGCTCGGCCGGCCTCCCGCGCCGGGCGTCATCCGGCCCGGCCGAAGTTTCACACCGGGCCTCTAGCACGCGAATGGGGGAGGAAGGATTCGAACCTTCGAAGGCTGAGCCAACGGGTTTACAGCCCGTCCCCTTTGGCCACTCGGGAACTCCCCCGGGGCGGCGCATTGTAACTAGGCGGGCTTGGCCAAACGTAGCCGTGCCCGATTTGCGCTTTGCGGCTAGGAGGGATTGGTGAAACGTCGCTCGTCGTCGGGGTGCGATGGTCGTTCCGAGGCAAGGACGCAGGGAGCGCCGATAGCAGCGCTATCGAAGCGACTGAGGATGAAGCATCGGGGCGAGTAGCGCGGCCCGACGGCACTGCTGCGTTTCGTCAAGCCCTCCTAGCTGCGGCCGATCAGCTTGAACGGGCCGAAGCGAGCTTTCTCGTCGCCCTCCCTGCCCTTACGAGCGATGTAGCGCATCGTCGCGCCGATCCCTCCGGCCAGGACGAAGCCTGCGCTCATCGCTCCGGCCGCTGCGACGGGAAGGTTCCCACGGAGCTTGCCGCCAATGTCCGTCGCCTCGCCGAGCCCGCTTCGAAGATCTTCGACAGCCGACGCGAGCTGGTCCCGCTCGGCGGCGATGTCGCGGCGGACGTCCTCCGCGCTGCGTCCGTTACTAGTGCCCATTGCTCTTCAATACCTCGGTGGTCAACTTGGCCTCCTGGATGGCCTGCTCCGGCACTGGGGGCGTGCCCTTCCGCACCAGGCCGAGGCCGACCAGCGCCAGGATTGTGACAAGCAAGAGCAGCGATCCGAAGACGATCAGGAGCGCGAGCCAGAGTGTCGAGCACGAGCGAGAGGGCGACGGCAATGGTCGTCAGCCCGAAGCCGATTGCGAAGAGCCCGAACAGCGCCGCGCCGATCAGGAGGCCGGCGCCGAGCCCGAGGCTCGCGACCTTCGCCTTCAGCTCCAGGCCTGCGAGCTCCATCTCGAGTCGCGCCAGCGCGCTCGCGTGCTCGGCGACCTGCTTGGCGGCGGGAGCGACTCCCAGGCGATCAGCCTCGCGGGTGTGCATGTCCCCTCCAGTCGATCACCTTCGCAAGCGTGATGCCGAGCGCGAGAGCCACTCCGACGACGACAAACGGGTTCGGCCCGCTCTTCTTGCGCCGCTTGCCGAGCTGCGGGCCGGTCGGAGCGATAACTTCCGTACCGGGCTCGAGGTCCGTCGGCGCTTGTCCTCGCGCGCGCGCGACAATAAGACTCGGCTTCAACTTTCTGAGAAAGGCAGCATCCTCGGCCAGCGGCTGCGCGAGCTTCTCGGCCACTCCACCCTGGGCGGCGGCCTTGTTCGATAGGTCGCGGAGCCCCTCCGAGCCGCGCTCGACGATGCGATCGCCCTTGGTCATTTCTTCGTCGGCGGCGCTTCGCCGGTGGCCACGCGCCAGACCTTGGAGGCGACGCGTCGAGCCGCCATGGTGGCGACGGCAGCAAGCCCCGCGTAGAGGCCGGTCCAGAGCAGTTTTCGAAGCATGGTGAGGAGGTTACCGCCGGGCGCTCGCCCTAAACAAGGCGTGCTCTACCATGTGCCTTCACGCCCTCTTAGCTCAGTTGGTAGAGCACCTCCATGGTAAGGAGGGGGTCTCCGGTTCGAGTCCGGAAGAGGGCTTGATTTGCAGGGGTTTTTCATGTGAGAGCACACTTGGGGACCCAACCGGTTTCTCCGTGCCCCGCATCGCGCGCGCCAGTGCGCGCGAAGTGCTGGAGCCCCGATGCGCGCGCTGGCGTTCAGCGGTGACGCCGCCCTCGTTCTCGTTAGCCAGTGACGATCGTCGCCTGAAGCGTCTCGGCGCCGAGTGTGACGCTTACCTGCACGGACGCGCCGCCCTCGAGCACGTTGACAAGGAGCGGCGCAGAACTCTGTCCGACTGGCACCGTCACGCTTTCAACCGTCAGCGCGGCCGGGTTCGTGCTTGCCGCCGCCACGGTCGTGTCGGCGCTCACGGCTGCGGTTAGGTGCACTGTCGCCCCAACGACGGCCATCGCGCCAGGCGGAAGGGTCGCGGGATCAGCGACTGCGATCGAAGCGAGCTGCGGTGCCGGCGGCGGCGATGGCGGGGGCGGTGGCGATGGCGATGGCGGGGGCGGGGGCGGGTCCTTTTTCGTGCGGCCTAGCAGCCTGTCGATGAGCGATCCCACGCCTGGGAACGCTACACCCACCGGGGACTCAGAACCAGCCGCGTCGACTTTCGAGGGTCGCGAGGACGCGCCCTCAAGTTGGGTCCGTAGAGCGTCAGGGGTGCACAAAGTCGGTTGACGGCCGGTTGTCCTCGTCTGGGAGACAGCCGCGAGCCTGGCGAGAAACCGGCCACGCAACCCGCTGGGCGATTCGAGGGTTAGTAAGTCGCGTAGCCGAGGGCAACGAGCGCGTCGAGCGGGTCCCCACTGAGCCGCAACGGTGCCCAGCTGTCGCCCTGGTCGCGGCTCTCCCAGAGCCGACCGTCGGCAAGGCCGGCGAACAGGCGGCCATCGGTGGCGAGGAGCGCGTAGGGCATCGCCGGTAGCGGGTCGGGTAACCCGCCCGCGAGCAGTTGCCAGGCTTCGCCATCACGACGCCGGTAGATGCGCGCTTGCGGGTCGCGGCGACCGTGGGCGGCGTAGGGGCCGGTGCTCGCCGACACGTACCAGCAGTCGGGGTCGTCGGGGTCGACGGTGACCGACCAGGTGTAGTGGCGGTCGCGGCCGTCGTCGGCGGGCTGCCAGGTCTCGCCTGCGTCCGTACTGAAGGCGGCGCCGCCGCCGCCCGCTTCGTACGCGCGCCCCGTTGTGTGCGGGTGCCAGGTGAGTGAGTGGACGTCCGGTTGTGCGCCGGGCCGGTGGTCCTGCCAGCTCTGCCCGCCGTCGGTCGAACGCATCAGGCCGCCGAGCTCGATCCCAACGAGGAGCAGGCCGGGGTCGTGGGGGCTGGGTGCGATCCAGCGCACGTGCGAGGTCCACGGCCGCGGCGGGAAGCTCCAGTTCGGCCGCGAGGGCAGCTCGAGCAGCGCCTCCAGCTCGCGCCAGCTCTCGCCCCGGTCGTCGCTTCGGAACAGCCGGCTCGGCTCGGTGCCCGCGTACACCGCTTCATCGGCGGCGCTGACGGCGAGCGAGAACACTCCCGGCTCGGGCAGCTTGCAGTCGATCCAGCTTTGACCGCCGTCGACGCTGCGACGTACACCGCCCTCACGCAGACCGGCGTAGACGATGCCCGGGTCAGCCGGGTCGACTGCCAGGCACTGTGCGCCGCTCCCCGACAGAAACAACTCGACCGCCCACGCCTCGCCCACCTCGTCGAGGCGCACGATCCCATCCCCGGTGGCGGCGTACAAGCGCGCCATCAGCACAGTGTCCGAGATAGACAGTCGGCTCCGCTTGACCGGGACCAGCGGCACTCGGCGCGCACGTCTAACTCATCCTCCGGTAGCGCCAGACCGAAAGGGGCGATCTGTTGGACTCAGGCTGCGACAACGAGGTCGCGCTGTGAGGGTGACCCTGCACGTTGCATTACCTCCTGGCCGACGGCCCGATTATCGCGGCGCCATCAGGGATGTACCTGGGAGCCGTAGCCGAGGTCGAGCCGGATCGACTCCATGACCCAGAAGGTTGTGCTCTCGGTGAAGACGTCCGCGGCCGCGAGCACGCCCGTGTACTTCTCGATCACGGGCGCAGCTGCGACCGCCGTGACCTCCTCGAGATAGCCCTTCACCGCCGCCCACATGTTGTCTCCGTACTTCACGAAGTAGCGGGTCGGGTCGACGGCGCCTCCCAACGCCTCGGCGAGAACATCGTCGATGGCCGCTCGGGCCGGGTCCATGGCGGCCTGGGAAATCGGTAAGAGCTTCAGCGATGAGAGCCTCTTCCACGCGTCGAGCAAGGTGGCTCCTTCTTCGGGAAGGCGCTTCAGGGCCCATCGGCCGAGCGACCGGGGTCGATCTCAACACGCCGCCCGAGATGAGCCTCCCGGAGCTGCACTCGAGCTACAGCGCGGGGGTGCCCGCCTAGCGTTGCAGCGAGTCACCACGGCGCCTAGGCTCTCGCCGTGATGAGCTGCTGTAACCCACGTGGATGTGACGGGTTCTTCACGCCCCGTTTCGCCCGTCGCGTGGCGAGACGGTACCGGAACAAAGGCCTAAGCACGACGGCCCGGCAAATGGTCGAGTTCCTCGAGTCTCGGGGTATCGAAGGCGCAAGTGTGCTCGAGATCGGGGGCGGCGTGGGCGAGATCCACATCGAGCTACTGAAGCGCGGGGCCAAACGCGCTCTCAACCTGGAGCTCTCGCCGGCGTACGCGGACGAGGCGCAGCGGCTGCTTCGCGAGGCTGGGCTCGAGGAGCGAGCCGACTGGCGCCTCCACGACATTGCCGCCAGCCCAGAGGTAATCGAGCCCGCCGACATCGTGGTCATGCACCGCGTGGTCTGTTGCTACCCGGACTACAAACGGCTGCTGCGTTCAGCAGGAGAGCACGCTCGGGTCCTCATCGTCTTCAGTTATCCGCCGCGTAATGCCGTCTCGCGTTTCTTCATAGGCGTACAGAACCTCATCTTTAGGCTGCTCCGGAAGGAGTTCCGGGCATTCGCCCACCCACCGTCAGAGATGCTTGCGATTCTCGGCGAGCGAGGGTTCCACCAGACTTTCGCCCACCACGCGCTCGTCTGGCAGGTAGCCGGGCTCGAGCGGCAGTTGTCAGACGGCCGACACCACGGCGGCCCGGAGAGATACAGCCAGTTACTCTGAAGGCTGCGAGTTTACGACCGAGCCCGCTATCGCGTGGAGAGTCTGTGCCACGCCAAACGGAGGAGAACGATGACTGACTACGCGGTAACCAATCCCGCAACAGGAGAGCAGGTCAAGACCTTCCCGACGTTCACGGACGACGAGCTGGATTCGGCTATCGCCCTGGCGTACGACACGTATCGGAACTGGCTGCGATCGAGCACCGTCGAGGAGCGCGCCAAGCTGGTGCGCCGGGTCGGGGAACTACACAGCGAGCGGCGGGAGCAGCTGGCCGAGATCACCACCCGCGAGATGGGCAAGCCGTTGCAGCAAGCGCTCGGTGAGGTCGACTTCTGCGTCGACATCTACGGCTTCTACGCGGACAACGGGCCCGACCTGATGAAGGACGAGCCGATCGAGCTGCTCGCGGGTGAGGGATCCGCGATCATCCGCCGCAGCCCGTACGGCGTGATCCTCGGGATCATGCCGTGGAACTTCCCGACCTACCAGGTTGCGCGCTTCGCCGGCCCGAACCTGGTGATCGGCAATGCCGTGCTGCTGAAGCATGCGCCCCAGTGCCCCGAGACAGCAGCGGCGCTGCAGCAGATCTACCTCGACGCCGGCTTCCCCGAGGGCGCCTACGTCAACGTCTACGCCACCAACGATCAGATCGCCCAGGTGATCGCCGACCCGCGCGTGCAGGGCGTATCCGTGACCGGGTCGGAGCGCGCCGGCGCGGCAGTGGCCGAGGTCGCCGGCCGGAATCTGAAGAAGGTCGTCCTGGAGTTGGGCGGGTCCGATCCGTTCATCCTGCTCAGCAGCGACGACATGGATGCGACCGTCGAAGCGGCCGTGGCAGCGCGCCTGGACAACGCCGGCCAATCGTGTAACGCCGCCAAGCGGTTCGTCGTGATCGACGAGCTGTACCAGCCGTTCCTGGAGAAGTTCACGGCCGCCATGACCTCGTCGAAGACGGGCGACCCCACGGCCGACGACTGCCAGCTCGGCCCGCTCTCCTCGAGCACCGCGGCCGATCGCCTGCAGGATCAGCTCGATCGCGCGATCAAGGGCGGCGCCAAGGTCGTCGGCGGCGGCGAGCGCGACGGCAACTACTTCTCGCCGATGGTGCTGACCGATGTAACCCCCGACAACGACGCCTACCGTGAGGAGCTATTCGGGCCGGTTGCGGTCGTCTACCGCGTGGGGTCGGAGGAGGAGGCGGTCAAGCTGGCGAACGACACGCCTTTCGGGCTCGGCTCCTACCTGTTCACGACCGATCCCGAGCAGGCCGACCGCGTGGCCAACAAGATCGAAGCCGGCATGGTCTACGTCAACATCGTCGGTGCCGACGGCGCAGAACTGCCCTTCGGCGGCGTCAAACGCTCCGGCTGGGGGCGCGAGCTCGGCAAGTACGGCGCCGACGAGTTCGTCAACAAGAAGCTGATCCGAGTCGGATAACACCCCGGGGCTTCGCTGGCGTGGGCGGCCGGGTTGTCGTGACCACACGCAGAACAAAGAGCCATCAACGCAGCCTGTGTGTCGCCGGCAACGCCGCGGCCACGCCGCCGCATGCGCCAACGGGTCCGGCGCGTCGGCAGGGCCCAGTGGTTCAGACCGTGAGCTCGCCGGCCAGGTCCTCCTGCATCAGCCGGCGCACCTCGTCCGGATCGTGACGGTCCGAGAGGGCCATGAGCTTGGTGAGGGCGGCCTCGAAGGTCATGTCGCCCCCTGAGACGGCACCACTGGCGAGGAGTGCAGAACCTGTGGCGTAGAGACCTCCGACCACGCTACCCGCGCGGCATTGAGTGGTGACGACAACAGTGACGCCGCGATCTACGGCGGAGCGCAGTGGATCGAGGAACCAGCTGTCGGTCGGGCCGTTCCCCGCTCCGTACGCCTCGAGCACGACACCGCGCAGACCGGGCCGAGCGAGCACCGCACCGAGGTGCTCCCCGTCGATCCCGGGATGGAGCCGCAACCCCGTCACGGCGGCGCTCATGCCTCCGCTGCGCCGGATCGGGCCGGCAGTCGGGGCCCGGATCAGGGTCGACTCGAAGTCAATCGAGACGCCGGCGGTCGCCAGCGGCGGGTGGTTCGGTGATGCGAAACCGTGGTAGCTGTCGGCGTGCACTTTCACCGCTCGGTTGCCGCGGATGAGGAGGTCGGAGAAGAAGATCGTCACCTCTGGCACGAGCACAGCGCCGCGGAGGTGCCCGGCGGCGATCGCCAGGGCGGTCACCAGGTTCTCTCGGCCATCCGATCGCAGCTCGGTGACCGGTCGCTGCGCACCGGTCAAGACGATCGGGATGTCGATACCCTCGAGCAGGAAGCTGAGAGCGGACGCGGTGTAAGCCATCGTGTCGGTGCCGTGGAGCACGACCACTCCGGCATGTCCCGGCGCATTGGTGACGATCGCGTCTGCAATGTCGAGCCAGTCTGATGTGCGCATGGCTGACGAGTCGATCGGGTCACGGAACGTCGCCACGGTCAGCGCGAGAGGCAGCCGACGAAGGAATGGCAGATGGTCTCGGATCTCGCGCAGGTCGAGCGGCACGAGCGAGCCATCGGCGTCCTGACCCATGCCGAAGGTTCCGCCCGTGTACAGGACGAGCAGGGCGGGACCATCTGGCCCGATCTGACCGAGAACCTCGACATCGCTCATCGGGCCGTCGCCGCTTCGGTTGAGGCGCGCCCCGTCACTGCCGACCGGTTGTCCCTGATGTCACGCCACCCGATCAGCATCGTCATGCACACCTCGTTCGCGTCGAGTCGCGCGAACGCCTCGCGGAGACTGGGATGAGGTCGTCGGGCCGGGCGCGGTTTGGCGTCGCGTCGACGTACCGGCGTCAGCGCACGTCGACGTAGGAGACCTCGATTGCGTTGTTTCCGTAGCCGAGCCGGTTCCAGGGCGGGACGTCGGGTTGCACGTTGCCGGCCGCGTCGGTTGCTCGCGCGCGAAGGGAGTGTCGGCCGATGTCGGACGCGTCCCAGTCGAGCGACCAGTCTTGCCATTGGTACGGACTCTTTGGGGGCTCGAGCTTCGCCGGGTGCCAGTCTCCCTCGCCGGTGAAGCTGACGTCGACGTCGGTGACCGGTCCGGTGCCTGACCACGCCTTTCCGCGTACGGTGTACTCGCCGGTGGCGATCGTCGCGCCGGGAGCGGGGTCGGTGATGCGGGCTCGGACGCGCATCATGGTGACACGTTCGTGCTCTCGATCCGGCCATTCGTAGATGTAGTGGCCGGTCTGAAACTCGCCCACGTACGGTTCGGTCAGGACGTCGATCCGTTGCAGCCATTTCACGGAGGCGACGGCGTACCACTGGGGCACGATCAGCCGGAAGGGGGCTCCGTGGTCGGGGGTGAGCGGCTGACCGTTCATCTCGTAGGCGATCAGGATCTCTGCCGCCGGATCGGTTGCGTGGGCGAGGGTGAGTGAGCGCACAAAGCGCAGATCGGACTGGTTGGTCTCCGCAAGCACCGGTTTGAGGAGATACGCGCCGTGGTCGGCGCCGTCGAAGCGGACCTCGACGCCGTCCGCTGTCGGGTGGGCGTGCTCGAGGACCTCGTGCAGGAGGGCGCCCTTCCACCGGGCGGTCGAGACCGCGTAGTCGCCCCATGGCTCGCCGACCGGCAGCGGCCGCGTCTCGAGGCGCCCGTTCCCGGCACATTCGAGCGTCACGGCGCGCTCGACCGCCGGCATCGCGCGCAGGTCGTCGAGTGTGAGCTTGGTCGGGTTGTCGACCGCACCGCCGACTTCGAGCGTGCCGTCGTGGCTCGGCACAGCGAAGTTGCTTCGGACATAGTGGAACTCGACCGGAGTGATCTCCCCGGCGAGTGCGTCGGGCGGCGCCTCTGCATTGAAGGGCGCAGGGTTGATCATTCGGAGCGCGGCGCGCGATTTCTCCAGCTCGTCTGCTACTGCCATCTCTCCGTCTCCTCGCGTGGGGGTCGTTGGGCTCGCGGTGCCAGCGTCAGTAGTCGGGGTCTTGGAAGGTCGGGTCGCGGTCGTCGTTGAAGGCGCCAATGCCCTCGATGCGGTCGGGGTGCACGGCCGAGCGCCAATGTGCCTCCATCATGATCGCGATCGCCTGTTCGATCGGCTGCCCTTCGCCCATGCGGACTGCGCGCTTCACGGCCTGAACCGCGGTCGGCGAGTTGCTCGCGATCTTCCGCGCGATGCGACGCGCGGCGCCCATCAACTCGGACTGGGGATAGATCTCGTTGACCATGCCGAGCCGGTAGGCCTCCTCCGCGCTGATCGGGTCGCCCGTCATCAGCATCTGCAGCGCCTTACCCGGCGGCAGAACACGCGGGAGAAAGACCGGCGAGCCGCCACCGGCGGAAAGGCCGATCATCGTTTCTGGCTGTCCGAAAGTGGCGTGATCGGAGGCGATGATGAAGTCGGTGCTCTGCGCAACCTCGGATCCGCCGCCGTAGGCGACGCCGTTGACCGCGGCGAAGATCGGCTTGCGTAGCTGCCGCAGCGTGTAGAGCGTGCGATCGAAATCCTGCCGTTGGCGAAGCCACTGTTCCTTGTTCATGTCCTTGCGCTGGCGCAGGTCGCTCCCGACCGAGAATGCGTGCTCACCGGCACCGGTGATCACCGCGACACGAACGGCGGGGCGAACGGCGATCGACTCGAGCACCTCAGTCAGGTGCGCTCCCATCTCGGTCGTGATCGCGTTGTCCGGCGGACTGTTCAAGGTGATGACGGCGACGCGCCCATCGTCCTCGTAGTCGAGAACCACGGGATCGGCCGGCACGGCAGAATCAGTCGGCGGGCTGAACTCGAGTGCGTTCCAGCGATCTGTGCGTTCCGGGTTTGCAGCCACGTCGTCTCCCCTCGTCACGTTTTCAGTGCGGCCAGCCACTCGAGCGCTCGCAGGCCGGGTGCGAAGCAGTACTCGCCGCCTCTCGTGACGACGAACGGCGGGAGGCCCTGGAGCCGCCGACGGATCGGTCGCTGCGGGATCGTAAACGTGCTCTCATCATTCGACCCGACAAGCGGGTCTCGCTCTGAAGGCGCCCCGATGAAGATCCCGTCGTTCAGCCACTGCGTCTTGACGAACTCGAACTGGCGCTTCAGGTGCGCACCGGCGAAAACGAAGACGATCCCGCGGTCGACACCGTCGTCCTCGAGCGCGCCGTCGTGAAGCATTGGCCCGTAGCTCGTCCCGCGCCGGATCATGTGGTGGAGACGGACGTTCACGCCTGCGTCGTCGGCGAACGCGTCACGGGGGTTGGCACGGCGTGCGTGCGCGCCCAGTGGGCACTTGAGCCCGCTGGGATCGTCGCCGTAGAGGAATGCGTTGTTGCGGCGACGATCTGCGCCGAGTTCCGGCTCGTCCTCGTCGGGGCTGAGTGCCAGCGGCGCCCCGCTCTGCCACCGCCCCACCATCTTGGCGCCAAGCAACAGTTCCTCTTCCCGGTCGGTGGCGCGCTCGCGGAGGTAGCGGCGGTACGCGGCGACCCGCGTATGGAGTTTGCGGAACACGATGTAGGTCCCGTTCCGGCCGAGCACCTCCGGCGTCGGCATCGGTGGCAGTTCCCCCGTCTCGTCCGGATAACCGAGCAGGAACTCGCCTGCCTTGATCGGCGGCTGGTGCGGGTTCGTGCCGTCAATCCCGCTGCCCTCGATTGCGGGCTGGCCGATGCCGTCCTTGAATCCGAACGACGTCCGCCCGGTTGCAAGCTGGTAGCAGTCTTGCCGCCAGATCACTTCGACTCCAGCGAGATCGGCGTGCGCCGCCCGTGCCCCCGCCGCAACCGCTTCGAGCCGGTCGGCGTCCGGTGCCAACACGCTGATCGCAACGTGCACCTCCGCTGTTCCGAGCGGGCGCTCCCAATGCTGGGGCGCACTCTCGCCGACGTCACCGAGATGCGCCGCGCGGGCAGCCATGCCTTGCTGGAACTCCGGCGCGAAGCTGTCCAACGACTTCTGCGGCACGCCGAGCTGCTTCAGCCCTTGATAGGTGAAGGCGACCGTTGCGCGTGCGTCGCGGACCGGATGCGCTTCGCGGCCGGCGTCGACCACTGCGTGCAGACGGCGCACAAGCTCACGTCCCGCAGCACGATCGTCGATCCGGAGCAGCAGGTAGCGACCCACGTACGGAGAGGGGCGTTCCTGCAACGCACCGCTCTGGATGTCATCGAGCTCGAGAGCGACCTCCGAAGTCGGAGCCCGACCGTCCTCCACTAGTGGTGCTCCGGTTGTTCCGGCGGATCCGGATTGGGAGCCGCTACGTACGGAAACGCCTGCGTGGACGGCCTGCTCGACTGGTCGACCCCGTCCCGCACCGGCGCGCCGTGCCCCCCCGTAATGATGAACGTGAAGAACGTATCCATCACATCGTCGTTCAAGGTCCGGCCGCCGCACGTCTCGTATGGACGCTTTTCCCGCGTAGCCCGTTCGATCTCGAGGAACGACCCCTGCTCGACATAGGGCCGAGCCGTGTCGACAACGAGGTAGTCGGCAAGCCACAGTTCCGTCAGCGGATGACCGTCGCCGTTGACCGGCCAGTCCGTCTTGCCGTCGAGGCCGTCCCAAAAAGCGAGGTTCGCATTCAACCGCGCACGGTACGCCCCCTTGTACGCTTCCGCGAGGTGGAAGCCGTCCTCCATGTTGTAGAGATCGCGAATCTCGAGATCCTGGTTGACGGGGTCGAACTGCTTCGGCGCGAGGAGCATGTTCTTCACCTCCGGCCGGCCGACGCGCTCGATGCGGACGTTGAACTTGCCGCGAGTCAGCGTCTCTGCGACGACGCCGAAAAGCGTGTTCTCGCCGAGGAACTGCGCGCAGTCGACCTCGACAACGAGGCTGAGGACGTTCTTTCCGTCCATGTAGATCGCGCCATGCTCCGTGAACGCGATCTGCTCGGTCGCGATCGTCTTCAACGCTGCGGGCGCGTCCAGGATGAACGGATCCCAACGCGGTCCCGCAAAAGCGCGAATCCCGTCGCGCTCACCGCCGGCCTCGTCGTCCACACTGAATGACACCCGCGCCCCGCCGGGTCCGGTGCAGACGCCTTCCTGAGCGCCGCTGCCAGGCTCGGAGAACACACAGTCGAACCGCAGCTCCTCTTCCCCCACGACGAACGGCGAACGCCTCTCATCTTCGCGCGCAGTCAGCGGACGAACGCGGAAGCGATAGATCAGCCCCTCCGACAACGGTTGCTCAGGCTGCGCGAACGGCAGCGTGTTCATGACGAGCACGAGACGCCCTTCGCGTTCGGGACACGGGAACGCATAGACGTCGGTGATGTCGGCGATCGGGTCAGCCAGCGCCCGCGGGCCGGAGATGTGATCAGACAAAGAAACCCCAGTTCCGACCGGCTAGTCGGCGGCCTCGTCAAGCAGCGGCTTCAGCGCCGGATGCTGAAGCGCTTCACCCGCGGCCGGATCGTCGAGCACACGCTGGAAGGCATCGTTCACGCGCTGCGCCTTCCGAATCTCCTTGACCGTGCCGCCATAGTTCCGGGCATACGCCACCGCGGTCTGCTCGGCGCCCAGGATGAATGCGTGCAGCGCCGCCATATCCGGGAGGCCCTCGTAGCCCTCGGTGTGCCGGAACGTCGCGTCGAAGAGCGACAGGGTTGCCCCAGTGTTGAAGAAATCGTCCATATAGGCATCCCAGGAGCCATCGAAGCTCGTGAAGAACGCCAGACGCGTGTCGTCGTCGAAGAGCACGAACCTAGCCTCATGGATCGAGACGATCGGCATGTTGTAATCGCCGGGCCGGTAGCCCGGATGGCTCTGGAGCTTCTCCAGAGCCTCCCTCAGAGCCTGGCCATGGCCTTCCTTGACGCGGAATACCAAGCTGAACTCGCTCGTCGGCCCGACGGTCAACCCTGGACGAGCAGCGCTACCAGCCTCGGATGCAGCCACCGTGGTCCCTCCTTTTGGTCTGGTCTCCTGTTGTACGGTAATCAACGCGCGCTCGTCCGACTCGCATCACACCGCGGGAATTACCCCCGGCGAACCAGGAACGTCCCGGCTGCAGAGCCTGCCGTCGAGCGGTCCGATCAGCGCGGCGCTGTGTTCCCGGCGTACTGCCACGTCGATGACATCCCCGCCGACGAGCGTGAGAGACGCGATGACGGATTCGTCGCCCAAGCGATGCAGCTTCTTCGCCGTCGTCGCGTCGATGTGCTCGTGCAGCGACACGTCAGTGACCTGTTCGAGCCCTTCGTTCCAGTTTGCGGGACTCGCCCGCCACGCGAACACATCCGAGACCCATATCGCATGCCCGCGTGTCCACCGCTTCTTACCCGTGCGCAGAAGGCGGATAGGGATGTTGCCGTACCGGTTGCGCAGTGTTCTGTTCCTGAACACTAGAACGCTGATGGCTATCGCGCACAGCCAGAGCGGGACGCCTAGCGCAATGAGTAGTACCCAGATCACGGCATTGCTCCCTTCCAGTTGGCCCGCACCGTCGGGGTCTAGCCATGGGCCGCGTTATTCCTGCGATAGCTTAGCTTGCGCGATGGCGCCCCAACTCCAGCCCATCCGGAGCGGGCCAAGAAACGAGATTCGCTGCCGTGTGCGAGCGTCCTCCCGTCTGAGGCGTTCCGAGTGCGCAACCAGATTCGAGGGGAACACTGAGGGAACACCAGCGCGGGCACGGGCGTCCACGCGCGGTCACTCGTCTTCGGCCGTTTCCTTCTTCTTGCGTGGCTTTCCCGCCGTATGCGTCAGGCCAGGAGTTCAGATCGCTCCTATCGCCCCGCCATGGGGGGATCGGTTCAAGCGCTGGACGGGTGTCCGTCTCACAGGGACCGATGAGTTCTCCCGGCAGGCACGGTCGTACTTGTGAACCCCACGAGGAGGCACATGAGCAACTTACGATTCGAGATCTCGATGTCCCTGGACGGCTACGTCGCCGGGCCCGACCAAAGCAAGGAGGAACCGCTCGGAAAGGGCGGCGAGCGGCTCCACGACTGGGTGGTCGAGCTCGAGGCGTGGCGCAAGTCCCACGGCCACCCCGGCGGCGAGGTGAACGAGAGCACGCCCATCATCGAGGAGCAGCTCGCGAACATCGGCGCCGGACTGATGGGCCGCAACATGTTCGGCCCGGTTGGCGGTGGTGACTGGGGCGACGGCTCCTGGCAGGGATGGTGGGGAGACGACCCGCCGTTCCATTATCCCGTGTTCGTGCTCACCCACCACGAGCGCGAGCCGCTCGAGCTCTCGGACACGACCTTCAACTTCGTCACCGATGGGATCGAGTCCGCCCTCGACCAGGCGAAGGAGGCGGCCGGCGACCAGAACGTGAAGCTCAGCGGTGGAGCGGACGTCGCGCGGCAGTACCTTGCCGCCGGCCTCATCGACGAGATGGAGCTGCACGTCGTGCCCGTCCTGCTGGGTAGTGGAGAGCGCCTGTTGGATGACGTCGGCAACCTGAAGCTGGAGCAGGTCCGCGCGGTCGAGGCGCCCGGCGTCACCCATCTCAAGTACCGCGTCGTCAAGTAGCCACGGCTACATCCAGGAAGCCGAAATCTGCACGGGTAAGCTCGCCTCGTGACTGCTCCCGCCAGTCCGACGTTGTCTCCGGCACAGCTGGAAAGCCTCGCCGTGCTTGGCGAGGAGCGGACCGCGCGTGTCGGCGACGTGCTCTACCGGGTAGGCGACCGGCGCTACCCGCTGATCGCGATCATCGAGGGTGAAGTGGCGATTCTTGATGCCGCCGGCAACGAGATCGTCCGGCACCCCGCTTCGGGCTTCCTGGGCGAGATGAACCTCCTGACCGGACAGACCGTCTTCGTGACGGCGGTCGTCACGAAGCCGTTGCGCTACATCGAGGTCGACCGGGATGCACTGCGACCGCTGCTGTTCGAAGACGGGCCCCTGAGCGATCTCCTGCTCTCGACCTTCATCGCCCGCCGGGAAGCGCTACAGCAGGTCGAGGGCATTGGCTTCGAGGTCGTAGGCCCGCGTTCGTCGGCGGCCACGATGCGGATCGTCGAGTTTGCTCGCAGCAATCGCCTGCCCTTTACCTGGCGCGACCCGGAGCGACCCGGCGACCCGACGACAGCCGGGCTGGTCGAAGGGCTCGGCGCCACCGAGCTGCCGCTCGTACGCTTGCCGGGTGACCTGGAGCTGCGCGGCCCCTCGCCCGGCCAGATCTCCCGCGCGCTCGGGATCGGCCGCGAGCTCGCACCCAGAGAAGAGGTCGATCTCGTCGTCGTCGGCGGCGGCCCCGCAGGCCTCGGCGCGGCGGTCTATGGGGCGTCCGAGGGTCTGGAGACGCTCGTCGTCGAGAGCACCGCGCTCGGCGGGCAGGCGGGCTCGTCGCGACGGATCGAGAACTACCTCGGGTTCCCGGCAGGGATCAGCGGCTCGGAGCTGACCAGCCGCGCGGTCACGCAAGCACGCAAGTTCAACGCCCGCACCGCGTCGCCTTACCGCGCCGTGTCACTCGAGCAGGCCAACGGAGCCTACGTGGTGCGCCTCGAAGAGGATCACGAAATCGCAGCACGCACCGTGCTCCTTGCGACCGGTGCCCAGTACCGGCGCCTAGCCGTCGACGGACTAGCGGACTATGAGGGGATGAGCGTCTTCTACGCAGCCGGCCCGCCCGAGGCACAGCTCTGCGGAGCCTCGCGGGTCGGCGTGATCGGCGGGGGCAACTCTGCCGGCCAGGCGGCCGTCTGGCTGGCGCGCGGCGGCGCGCTGGTGACGCTGCTACATCGCCGCGCCGACCTGCGCGAGACAATGTCCGACTACCTCGTCCGGGAGCTCGAGCGCTACGGCGTCGCTATCCGCGATCGCAGCGAAGTCGCCGCCCTGCACGGCGAGAATGGCCAACTCGACGCGGTCACCCTCAAGAGCGGCGAGCGTCTGGCCTTCTCGTTCCTGTTCTGCTTCCTTGGCGCGCTGCCGTGCACCGACTGGCTCGGCGAGGTGGTCGCGCGTGACGAGAACGGCTTCATCCTCACCGGCGCCGCCGCAGGCGCCGACACGCTGCTCGAGACGAGTCTGCCGGGTGTCTTCGCCGCGGGCGACGTGCGCTCGGGCTCGACCAAGCGCTGCGCGACCGCGGTCGGCGAAGGAGCGATGGCCGTGCAATTCGTGCACGGACGACTCGCAGCACACCGAACTGCCGTGTCGCAAAGGGAACACTGAGGGAACACCAGCGCGGCTATGACCGAGCATGCGGTGGTGATCGCCGGAGGCGGCCCCACGGGGATGATGTTGGCGGGCGAGTTGGCGTTGGCGGAAGTCGACGTTGCCATTGTCGAGCGGCGCGCCAGCCAGGACCTCCCCGGCTCGCGCGCAGGCGGTCTGCACTCACGCACCATCGAGGTGCTCGATCAGCGTGGCATCGCCGATCGGTTCCTTGCGGAGGGGCAGAAGGCTCAGGTCGCGGGGTTCGGCAGCACCAAGTTCGACATCAGCGACTTTCCCACCCGCCACCCGTACGGCCTCGGGCTCTGGCAGAACCACATTGAGCGCATACTCGCCGGCTGGGTCGGCGAGCTCGCGGTGAAGCTCTATCGCGGACGTGAAGTCACAGGCTTCACGCAAGGCGACACCGGCGTCAACATCGGGTTGTCCGACGGCGAGTCGCTGCGTGCGCAATATCTCGTCGGGTGCGACGGAGGCCGCAGTCTCGTCCGCAAAGCAGCCGGCATCGACTTCCCTGGCTGGGATGCGACGACGAGCGCCCTGCTCGCCGAGGTCGAGATGACCGAGGAGCCGGAATTGGGTATCCACCGCACTCCCTCGGGCATGCATGCCCTGGGCAAGGTCGAGTACGAGATCAAGGACGGCGAGGTGGTCTACAAGCCAGGGGGGACGGTCGGGGTCATGCTGACCGAGGCCCACGTCGGAACGAGCGAGCCGACGCTGCGCGATCTCAGCGAGGGGCTCATCGCTGTCTACGGGACCGATTACGGGATCCACAGTCCCACCTGGATCACCAGGTTCACCGACATGACCCGGCAGGCCGCGGCCTATCGCGACAGACGGATCCTGCTGGCCGGCGACGCGGCGCACGTGCATTCCCCGGTCGGTGGACAGGGCCTCAACACCGGTGTGCAGGATGCGGTGAATCTGGGCTGGAAGCTGGCCCAGGTGGTCCACCAGACAGCGCCGGAAAGCCTCCTGGATACCTACCATGCCGAGCGCCACCCGGTCGCTGCCCGCGTGCTGCGCAACACGATGGCGCAAGTCGCGCTCATGCGCCCCGACGATCGCATCGAGGCGCTGCGCGACACCGTGTCCGAGCTGCTGAACATGGACGAGCCGCGTAAACGATTCGCCGCGATGATGTCCGGTCTGGACATCCATTACGACCTGGGCGAGGGCCACCCGCTGCTCGGACGCCGCATGCCCGATCTCGACCTGGTCACCGCCGACGGCCCGTTGCGGGTCTTCACCCTGCTGCACGATGCACGGCCCGCGCTACTCAACCTCGGTGAGCCCGGCGGCTTGGACATCACTCCGTGGGCAGATCGGGTTCAGCTGGTCGACGCCGAATACGCCGGTACGTGGGAGCTTCCGGCACTCGGGGCGGTCACTGCTCCCACTGCCGTGTTGATTCGGCCCGACGGCTATGTGGCCTGGGTGGGAGACCGAACCCAGCTGGGGCTCGCTGACGCGCTAACCACCTGGTTCGGACCGCCTACGGCGGCGTAGCGCAACGGCTTCCAAGATCAATCCGTTAGGGGTTCAGCGGCTGGGCTCAATCACTGACATTCGCGCCGTCCGGCGGCCAGCCACGATCGCCGGGGACGGTATGCGCGAGGATGGCGCGGGCGATGGTCTCCCAGTCGGCTCGCTCGACTCCGTGTCCGGCTTCCTCGAGCGTGAGCAGCCGTGCATCGGGGATCTCCCGGGCCAACGCCTCTCCGTGCTCGAGCGGGAACATCGGATCCTCCGTGCCGTGGATCACCAATGTGGGGACGGCGATCGTGGACAGCGGCTCGCGCGGCGTCTCGCCCTCCGCGGCCAGGCCGTGGTTCTCGGAGGCGGCGATGTTGTGCGCGCGCTCGACGTCGCGGCGGACAAGCTCTTCTATCGCAGCCTCGTCGAACGGGCGCGCGCCTCCTGCGAGCACCCGCGCGTAGTCCACCAGATACTCGATCACCGACCTCTCGTCCGACCAGTCCAGGGTCGCGCTCGTCACGAACCGCTGGTACCGCTTCGTGGCCGACGGGAGCCCACGTTCGCCCGGGGTCGCGGGCGACGTGCTGATGAGCACGAGCGAGAGGAGGCGATCGGGGTAGTCGAGTGCAAGCAGCTGCGCGAAGGCACCGCCGGCCGAGACACCGACCATGTGCGCAGCCTGGATCCCGTATGCGTCGAGGACGCCTACAGCGTCGGCGATCAAGTCAGCGCCGGTGTATTCCGGGCGGCCCGGCTCATAGGTAACCGATCGGCCCGTGTCCCGGTGGTCGTAGCGGATCACGAAGCGCCCTCCCTCGGCCAGCAGGCGGCAGAAGCGCTCCTCCCACCAGAGCATCGATGCGCCGATGCCCATGATCAAGAGGATGGGTGGATCGGCGGGGCGGCCAAAGGACTCCGTACACAGCTCGACGCCGTTTGCTTCGATCATGCGCTCGGCTACTTTCACCTTCCGCTGTGGGGAATCAGTCATCTGTGGCGAAGCCCGGTTTCGACCGATCGAGGTGCAATCGCTGCGCTCAGCGCCGGACCCGGTAATGCATGTGGGTGACACCGTCCTCCCCCTCGAGGATCCGGGTGCGCTCTAGCTCGATCTGCTCGGCGGCGAGGCCCTCGAACAGACGACGCCCTTGGCCGAAGAGCACCGGGATGACGTGGAGCTCGAGCTCGTCGAGAACGCCGGCGGCGAGTGCGAGCTGCGCGGTGGCGGCGCCGTGGACCAACACGTTCTTGTCGCCTGCCGCCTCCTTGGCTTGAGTCATCGCGCTCGGCACGTCATTCACGTACGAGACCAGCGGCCACTTGCTCACGTCGATGCCGGGCTCGTGGCGGCTAAAGACCCAGATCGGCACGCCGTCATGATGGTCGCCGCCCCAGCCGCCGGCAGGCTCGAAGGTCCGCCGGCCGGCGACGACCGCGCCAGTGAACATGAACTCTTCGACGACCTGGCCGTTGACACCGCCCGACCGGCGGGCGGCCTCGAGGTCGACGTCGCCGCCCGTCATCGCCCACTCGTGCAGACGGTGCCCGCCGTCGCCGAGCCCGTTGCCCGGCCCCTCATTCGGCCCGGCGATGAATCCGTCGAGCGACATGGACATGTAGAGAACGGTTGCGGACACGGCGTCTCCTCTCCTCGTCTGCGAGCGGCTGAACGTACGCAACCAGCCGGCGTCTCGTCTCAGGTCGTGTCGATTGTTCTGCCCGTTCAGACCGGCAGGCGCCCCGTAACTAATCGGTGGCACCGCCGCGACGACGTGTCAACGGGCAAGCTGGACTGAATGCCCGACCCAACGACAGAGAGGGAGTTCGTCATGGATACACCACCGATCGTGTCCCCGCAGGAGTGGGAGTCAGCCCGCGAGAAGCTGCTCGTCGAGGAGAAGAAGCAGACAAGAGCCCGCGACGCGCTGGCCGCACAACGGCGCCGTATGCCCTGGATGGCGGTGGAGAAGGCCTATCGCTTCGAGGGCCCGCGCGGTCCGGCCAGCCTCCTCGATCTCTTCGAGGGCCGCCGTCAGCTCATCGTCTACCGCTTCTTCTACGGGCCGGAGGTCACCACCTACGCGGAGGGGGGCTCATACCCGGAGCGGGGCTGCGTGGGTTGTTCTTTCGTCGCCGACCAGGTAGCGCACCCCGCGCACTTGAACGCGCGGGACACGACGCTCGCCTTCGTCTCGCGCGCCCCCCAGGCCGACCTCCAGGGCTTGAAGGAGCGCATGGGCTGGAACATTCCCTGGTACACGCTCATCGACGACTTCGACGCCGACTTCGGGGTCGACGAGTGGCACGGGACCAACGCCTTCATCCGCGACGGGGAGCGAATCTTCCGCACCTACTTCATCGAAAGCCGCGGCGACGAGGCGATGGGAAGCACCTGGAACTACTTGGACATCACCGCCCTCGGACGTCAGGAGGAGTGGGAGGACTCACCGGAGGGCTATCCGCAGACCCCGCCCTACCGGTGGTGGAACTACCACGACGCGTACGGCGAGGGCGCGTGATCGCGCACCTCTGAAAATCACCGGCGCGAGCCGGAGACGCCGGTGAACACCGTCAGCCGGCGCTTCGGGATCTCGATGCTGACGTCCCTTGAGGTTCACGCACGCGCCGTGCACGCGGATCAGGTCGTGGCTGTCGGCAATCTGCAGCGACTTGTGTCCGTCCTCGTGGCCATGCTCATCCTGTGTCAATTAGCCGCTGCAGGAGCGCGTCCACGCGCGCGAAGCCGCCCTTCGCTCCTTCCTCGACGCCGTACTGCATCGTCGTGTCGCGCTCCTCGGTCGTGGCGAAGCGCATCGTCTGCGTCAGCTTCGTCCGTTCGCCCAGATCCTCGAACTCGAGCGTCTGCAGGTGGTTCTGGAACGTCTGCACGAGCCGCTCGGGCGCGTCGACCTCGCGGAACTCGCCCTCGACGACGCCGAAGGCGGTGCGGAAGCGGTACGTGCCGCCGGGACGAACGTCCATCTCCTCGACGACCGTGCCGTCGCCCCACCATTCCGGGATCAGCTTCGGGTCGGCCCAGACGGAGAAGACGTGCGCGCGCGGTGCGTCGAAGATCCGCTCCACCCGGATCTCGAGCTCGTTCGGGGTGGTGACCGTGGTCTCGTTCATCGTCAGCTCACCGCCTGCTTGAGGAGCTTGGCGATCCTGGCCTCGTCGGCCTTGGTCAGCTTCGTCAACGCGAACGAGACCGGCCACATCGACCCGTCGTCGAGGTTGGCGGTGTCGTTGAAGCCGAGCATCGCGTAGCGCTCCTTGAACTTCTCCGCGTTGCGGAAGTAGAGGACGACCTTGCCGTCCTTGTTGGCGTACGCGGGCATCCCGTACCAGGTCTTCGGCGTGAGGTCGGGGGCGGTCTCCTTGACGATCGCATGAATCCGCTCGCCGAGGGCGCGATCCTCAGGCGACATCGCGGCGAGCGCGGAGTGCACGGCCTCCTCCCCCTCCGCGGCCGCCTTTAGCTCCCTGGCGCGCGCTCTCATCGCGGCCTTCTCCTCGGCCGTGAATCCCTCGGACTTCTTGTCTTTCTTGGTGGTGCTCTTGTTGGTGGTGGTGTTCATCGTGCTCCTTTCGTTCGTTCGACGACTTGCGCGAAGCGGTCGAGCCGCTGCAGCCACGTGCTGATGCCCTCGAAGGCGTAGGGCGCGAGCATGCACCTGCGGGCACGGCCGACCTTCTCCGTGGTCACGAGCTCTGCTTCCTCGAGCAGCCGGATGTGCTTCTTCATCCCGGTCAGCGACATGCCGAAGGGCTCGGCGAGCTCGCTGATCGTCGCGCGGCCGGAACCGAGCCGTTCGAGGACAGCGCGGCGGGTCGGGTCGGCGAGGGCTGCGAAAGCGCGGTCGACGGTCGTTGGATACTGAACCATTAGGTTCACTATAATTAGTTCGGCGCTGCGATGCAAGCCTCACACGCTCGCGACCGAACCCGCAGCTGAGACGAAGAACCTCTAGATGAAGAGTCCGCGACGCTAGTCGGTCATGCGGAACGCGACCTCGTACTTCGCGACCGACGAGCGTTGGCCGGGCGTGTCGCCGGCCGGCATCGCGTTCAGCGCCTCGTCGCCGCGCTTGTAGTCGTCCTCAGTCTCGAAGAAAACAATCACGAGCGACTTCTCGTCGTCCGGGTCATGAAGCACGACGATCTCCTTGGCGGGAACGTCGTCCGGACGCTCGCTGCCCTCCATCTCGCGCTGCATCTCAGCCATCCTGTCGCTGCTGACGCCATCGAAGGACACGACTCGTGCGAACGGCATAACGGCCTCCTAGTCGAGAGTTCGACCGACTCTAAAGACTCCCGGGTCGCGTCGTCGCCCAGCTCTAATCGGCGAATACGAGAACAGCGTCTCGCTCTGTCGTCTCAGTCTGCGTCTTCATGCTTCCTTCACCTTTCGGGGGAAATCTCTGAGGCAGTGACTACTTAATCACTCAAGCGATCTTGGAAAGCTGCTATTCCTAGGCGGAGCAGCGGTCGGGCTGACGCCTGCCGCGGAAGGAACACAATGAACGCCTTTGTCCAAGACGAGTACAGCCGCCCGATGTCCTGAGGGGACACACACGATGAGGGTTTGCATCGTCGGAGCCTCCGGGAAGCTCGGGCAGTACATGGTCCAGCATGCGTTAGACCGGGACTACGAGGTGGTCGGCGTCTGCCGCGAGCAAAGCGTGGGGAAGCTCGACAGGTTCAAGGGGCGCATCACTGTCATTCCAGGAGCGACCGACGACCGCGACGTCATCAAGGAGGCGGTCTCAGGGTGCGACGGAGTGCTCGTCGTGCTGGTCCCGCGAGGCGTCCACGGGTACTCGACGGGAACGGCCCAGGCGGTGCTTGACTACGCGCCTCCGGAAGCGCGGCTTGTGTTTTCGAGCGGGTGGCACATCACGCGCGACGGCCAGGACGTCTACTCGTGGAAGCTCAAGGCGCTCGTGAAGATCGGCGGTCCGCTCGCCCGCCTCGCCCGCTTCGCGGATCTCGACGACCAGGTGGAGGCTTGCCGCCGGGTGTTCGCGAGCGACACGCGGTGGACCCTCGTACGCGGCAGCGACCTCGAAGAAGGCGAGAGCCAGGGCCTGCCCGTGTGGAGCCGGCACGTGGGCGACCCCATTCTCGAGAGCAACATCACGCGCCGCGTGGACTTTGCTCTGTTCATGGTGGAGGCTCTCGAGAACGACGAGCTCGTCCAAGAGGCGCCGGCGATTGTCGGCCGCCAGACGCCCTCGGCGCTCGCGCACGCCGCCAACGAATGAACACGCATCGTTTCAGGCTCCAGAGCTTGAAGGCGCCGGGGGCAATGTGGCCGCCGGGAGACGATCACGAACTGACCGGGCCCAGGTTACGTCGCGGACGATCAGCAGGAGGTTTGCGCCGGCCGTCGCTCCCACGATCGCGGTGACGAGCGCCAGCAGGTCGGCGGTGGCGTTGAACCCCAGCCACGCACCTGCGAGCGCGCCTCCCATCGCCGCCACGAACCCCGCGGTCTTGGTCGTAGCAGACCAGTCGCGACGCACCCAGGCCCAGTAGATCCCGAGCCCGATCGGCACGGCTACGGGGAGAACGGCCAGCAGTTCATTGTCGAGAGGGACGCCGGGCATCGTCGTGATGACGATCACGACACCGAGGAACCATCCGCCCAGGCCGAGAACGAGTGGGTACACGGATCGAAGCAACGCGCTGGACTTCCGCCCGAAGCGTCCTCGCTTGTGCACTTGCACCCGCAGAGCCATCCACAGCAGCGAGAGGACCGTGAGGACCGCCAGACCCACCATCGAGCCGGCGATGCCCTTGGCGAGCGCCGTCTGCGTGACCTCGGGCGTGAAGTCGACGCTTTGAGGCTTGTAGAGCGAGTCGTCGACCTCGCCGCTGCCGAAGAAGGTGTTGATCAGCCGGCTGCTGGCTTCCGGCTGGTACGTCCAGAAGTCGAACGAGTGACCAAACCCGGGCAGCACGACCTGCTGGCCGTTCGGCAGGTGCGGGAGCAGCTCGCGTGTGGCCCACTGCGGCGGCGTCGCGAAGTCGAGCGCCCCGCCAATGAGAAGTGTCTCTACCTCCGACGTCCGCACACGGCTGAAGTCGCCCTCGTCCGGTACGGCGGGCCAGCCATCGGTCAGACGGCCGCCGCCCCAGCCGAACGCCGTTGCCGCATAGCCGAGGTTCGAACTGCGCTCCTGCGCGCCGGAGGAGAAGTAGTCGCTCGCCGCTTGGGCGTCGGCCCTCGCGGCGGCGGCATACTCGCCCCAGACGAATGCTGTGGGAAAGGCGATATCGGCCATGAGCGACTGGAACCAGAACCCGCTCGCATCGCCGTCGGCCGCGGAGAGCCATGAGTCCAGCGTCATCGGTGACGAGAGGGGGGCGTTCTCCGAGGTCGACTCCGCGAGCCCGTAGAAGGACGCGACGCGCACGTTGCCCTCCTTGATCGGCAGAAAGAACCAGCGGTCGGGTATGTCGGCCGCGGTCTCCCTCATCGACGCGGCGAGGTCGTCGGTCCGCTTGCTGCAGGTTTTGTCCTTGGAGCAGAGCTCGGCGTAGCGACGGATCTGCTCGTCGGTCGTCTTCGCGTCCCAGAGGAAGTGGCCGGGCGGGTTCACCCCGATCATCACCGACCGGCCGATGCTCTCCGGGAAGCGCCAGGAGTAGATCATCGCCGTGCGCGTACCTGCGCTCTCGCTCACCAGGTCGATGCGGTCGTAGTCGAGTGCCAGCGCGCGCGTCCTCGAGATCGTCGACCCGCTGCGCCAGGCTGTAGCCGGCAAGATCGACGCCGTCGTCGGTAAGTCGATCCGCGCAGGACTGGAGGGCGTCGCCGTACGCGCGGAAGGACTTCTCTCCTTGCAAGTCGGTCGAGTGCTTGAGCGCCGACTCGACCTCCGGGCAGTCGAGCACGGACGAACCGTCTACGCCGCGGTAGCCGACAAGGACGACGTCGTGGTCGTCCGCCATGCGGCTCGCCGCGGAGAACTTCATGTTCGTCTTACCGGGGCCACCCTCGAGACGGAAGACTGGGTTTCCCGGGCGCTCTGAGCGAGCCCGGATGCGAGTGACCGGTAGAGCGATCAGCCGCGACTGCGGATCGGCCCGGTTCTCCGGGACGACGAGCGTTCCGCAGTCGGCCGCGTAGTTGCCGTCCTCGGTGGAGTAAGTGCAGGGATCGAGAAGCAGGTCGCCGCCGAGCGCGCCTTTCGGAACGGACACCGGATCGTCGGCGGTCGCCACCTTGAGGTATCCGAGGCTGAGGAAGGCGAGCCCGATGAGGGTGAGAGCGACGATTCTTGCGCGTGTCATGACGGGTCCTTTCGCGGCCGCCCCCGGGCCCCGCGAAGGGCCCGGGGGTTGACCATCGGTCTAGGCGGAGACGGGGGTCGGCCTGCCCTCAGGCGAAGCCTCGGATTCGAGGTCGAACCGGGGCAGCCACTCGAGCCAGCTCGGCAGGTACCAGTTCCAGTCGCCGAGGAGCCTCATGGAAGCGGGCAGGAGCACGGCCCTGACAATCGTCGCGTCGAGCAGGACGGCAACGGCGAGCCCGACGCCGAACTGCTTGAAGAACATCATCGAGAGGGTCGCGAAGACGGCGAACACGAAGACCATGACGATCGCGGCGCTCGTGACCACCCCCGCGGTCGACCGGATCCCGTACGCGATCGCCTCGTCGCTCCCGATCCCACGGTGAAACGCCTCACGGATGCGGCTGAGGATGAACACGTGGTAGTCCATCGAGAGCCCGAACAGGA
The DNA here is from genome assembly GCA_963722715.1 of uncultured Actinomycetes bacterium. Classification (GTDB taxonomy): domain Bacteria; phylum Actinomycetota; class Thermoleophilia; order Gaiellales; family Gaiellaceae; genus DASQGA01. Next base: position 25,602 of record CAVROA010000024.1, read on the forward strand.
TCACGAACAGGAGCAGCGGGATCACCGGGTCGATCCCCGAGGTCGAGCTGAAGCCGACGAGGTCCTTTCCGTACCCGTTCTGGAAGACCAGCACGAGGACTCCGTAGGACGCGGCCACGGACAGCAGGTTGAGCACGATCGCCTTCGCCGCGATCACGAGCGAGCGGAAGGCGAACAGCATGAGGACGAACGCGAACGCGAGCACGAACGCGAACACGAGCGGAAGTTCCGACTTGACCTCGTTCTTGGAATCGATCCACGCGGCCGTGAGGCCCGTGACGCCGGCGTCCGCGTCGGGCAGCGCACCCACGGTCTCGGGAACGACGTCAGTCCGCAACGCGGCGAGCGAGGCCTCTGAGGCCGCGTCGGTGCCCTTGCCTTCGATCGGAACGGTGATGTTGGCCACCGTCGCGTCGTCATTGACCTCCATCGTGATCGGCTCGTACGCACGGCCGGTGGCGACAGCCCGCTCCCGGAGCTCCTGGATCGCCGCCTGCACCTGCGGGGCATTCACATCGGGCGCTTTCACCACGACGTTGGCGGGAAGCGCTTCGCCCGGGAAGGCCTCCTGCATGCGGTTGTAGGTCTGCATGGCGGGCAGGGACTGCGGAAACGAATCCGGGCCCCCGGTTTGCAGCCGCAGCTGGGTTGCAGGGATGGCGAGCGCGACCAGCACCCCGCCGGAGAGGACGGCCGAGAGAACCGGCCTCCGCATCACTCGGTCGACGATGGCGCCCCAAAACCGGCCTTGCCCGTCGTCGCTCCGCAGGCGACGGAGGCCCGGCACGCGCAGCCGTTCGACCTTGTCGCCGAACCTGCAGAGCAGGGCCGGCAGAACGGTCAGCGAGCCGAGCACGGCCATGGCCACCACAGCGATCGTCGCGATCGCGAGCGACGCGAAGATCTTGTCGCCGGTGAGGAACATGCCCGCCATCGCCGCCATGACCGTCAGGCCCGAGACGAGCACCGAGCGGCCGGAAGTGGCGGCGGCGGTTTCCACTGCGGCATGCAGACTCCGTCCCGCCGCGCGTTCCTCGCGGGCCCGCTTCAAGTAGAACATCGAGTAGTCCACGCCTACTGCGAGCCCGATCAGAAGCACGAGCGCGGAGGCCTCGTCCGCCATCGGCAGGACGTGACTCGACAGCGCCACCAGCCCAAACGTCCCGAAGACGGCGGTCAGCGCAAGCAGCAGCGGGATACCCGCCGCCACGAGCGACCCGAACGCGATCACGAGAATTGCAAGCGTGATCGGCAGGGAGAGCTGGCCGGCCTTCCCGAGGTCGTCGGAGTACGCGGTGACGATGCCGTCCTGCGCGCTCGCGTTGCCGAACCCTCCGATGAAGAACTCGGGGTGGACCTGCTGCGCGACGTCGACTCGGTCGAGGACCGGTCCGATCTTGTCCACGGCGTCATCGGGATTGCCGCGGATCTCGAACGCGACAAGCGCAGCGCGCCCGCTCCCGGAGATCTGACCGGCGTTCTCGGAGTCGAGCGGCGAGCGCACGTTCTGGACCTCGCCGAGCGTCTCGAGCCGTCGGACGACGTCTTCGATCACGGCGGCGAACGCGGGGTCGGTCGCCCGCAGTGTGTCGTGCTGGATCAAGACGTTCTCGCCGACGGGCTGCTTGAAGCCCTCGTCGAGGATCCGCTCCATGCGACCGGATTCGCCCGGCCCCGGCTCGTTCGCGTCGATGCTCTTCGTCCCGGCCATCGCGCCGAGGGCGAAGACGACGATGACGAACGCGAGCCAGCCGAACGTCGCGGTCTTCCAGTGGTCGGCGCTCCATCGGCCCATCCGGGCGGCCAGGTTGTTGGACTTGATCGCGGACATGAGCCTGCCTCCTTCGGTTTGAGAAACTCCGCGACCGACGGTAGGAGGCGAGCTGCGCGATTACGTCGTCGGAAGGCCGGATTCGGCCTCGTACCAGGCGACGATTCGCGAGTCCCACTCAGGTAGGAGGCGCAACGTCAGACAGTGCGGTACGTTCAAGCGCGTGAACCGGAGCAGGCTCAGAGAATTCGCGCGCGAGTACTGGTTCGAGCTGCTAATCGGTGCTCTAGGCGTCGCGGCCGTCATCGAGCTGATCCTCCCGCCGGGCGCGCCGAGCTCGAGCAGGTGGTTCGCCGTACCCGCATTGACGGTCCTGATGCTGCCGCTCTTCACCCGCCGGTGGTTTCCCTTCGGCGCTCCGGCTGCCTACTGGATCCTCGCGGCGGCGCTGTCCTTTGTCGACGGCGTCCTGATCCCGTCGATCGAGAGCCTGTTCATCGTCGGGTTGGCGTCCGCCGCCCTGCTCGGGAATCTGCGCGACGCCAGGCAGGCGTGGACCGGCTTGGTGATCGTCCTCGCAGGCATTACGGCGGTTGTTTACAACATCCCCGGTCACGCGACCGCAGAGCTCATCCTGATTCCCGTCGAGTTCGGAATCACCTGGGCCGTAGGCTTCGCTCTGCGCGCGCGATCGGAGCAGGCCGAGGCGGCGGAGACACGTGCCATGCGGGCAGAACGGGAGCGTGAGGCGGCGGCGCGCGTCGCCGTGGCCGAGGAGCGCGCTCGCATCGCGCGCGAGCTGCACGACATCGTCGCCCACGCGGTCAGCGTCATGGTGCTCCAGGTCGGGGCCGTCCGGCACAAGCTTCCCGAAGCACAGGCCGACGACCGCGATGCGCTCAGGAGCGTCGAGCGGGCCGGACGCACAGCGCTTACCGAGATGCGCCGTCTCCTGGCGGCCATCCGCCCGGACGGGGACGAAGCCGAGCTCTTGCCGCAGCCTGGCCTCGACGGCCTCGACTTGCTCGTGGAAGAAATCGGCCGCGCCGGCCTGCCCGTCGAGCTGCATGTCGACGGAGAGCCTTTCCCACTCCCGCGAGGGGTCGAGCTCTCTGCCTATCGCATCGTTCAAGAAGGTCTGACCAACGCTCTCAAACACGCGCGCGCCACCGTCGCCGACGTCACGGTCCGCTACTGGCCAGATCAGCTGGAGATCGAGGTACGCGACAACGGCCAGGGCAGCGCGACGAGCGACGGCCTTGGTCATGGGCTCGTGGGCGTCCGGGAGCGCGTGATGATCTACGGCGGCGAGATGTCTGCGGGAACGGCAAGCGGAGGCGGATTCGTCCTCAGCACGCGCCTCCCGCTCGGCGACGATCGATCATGACGATTCGCGTGCTCGTAGCCGACGACCAGTCGATGGTGCGTGCCGGCTTTCGCATGCTGCTTGCAGGCGAAGAGGACATCGAGGTCGTGGCCGAAGCGAGCAACGGGCGGGAGGCGGTGGACAAGACCGCCCGGTTTCATCCAGCCGTCGTCCTGATGGACATCCGCATGCCCGAGCTCGACGGGCTTCAGGCGACTCGACGCATCCTCTCGGCGAACAACGGCGCGCGGATCCTGATCCTTACGACGTTCGACCTCGACGAGTACGTCTACGAGGCACTGAGAGCAGGCGCAAGCGGCTTCGTCCTCAAGGACGACTCTCCCGAACAGCTGATCGCGGCAATCCGCACCGTTGCCGCGGGCGAGGCGCTTCTCTCACCCACGATCACGAAACGCGTAATCCAGAAGTTCGCCCGTATGCCACGTCCCGCGCCTCCGAAGGAGCTCCAGGATCTCAGCGAGCGCGAACTCGAGATCCTTCGCTTGATCACCCATGGCCTTTCAAATGGGGAGATCGCGCAAGAGCTCTACATCAGCGACACCACCGTCAAGACACACGTCACGCACATCCTCCGGAAGCTCAATCTCCGCGACCGCGTCCAAGCAGTCGTGCTTGCCTACCAGACAGGGATCTTCGAGGCGGACGCGCGGCGGCCAGGCAGTCGCGACGAGAGCCCGACGGGCTGATTTCGCGGCTACTCCGCGGCTGACGACGTGGCACCATGGACGCCGCCTTGCGCACGGTCTGTGTTTCAACCCTCGCGGCGCTCGTCGCCGCGGCCCTGCTTACCGCCACCGCCGCCCGGGCGCACCCGACTGGTCCGCACACCGGTTTCCAGTCGACCGTCTCCTACATCGAGCCGCAGCTCCCGGGACTGCTCGTGCGGGTGCTCGGCGGCCACGTGCAGCTCTCGGTCGAGAACTTGACGCAAAAGAACGTCGTGATTCTCGACGAGCGGGGCCAACCGGTCGTGCGGATCCCGCCGGGTCGAACGCGGATCTGGAACGAGCCTCGGATCGGTTCCGCTGAACCACCGCCCGACCGCGAGGGGCTCGTCAGGAACTGGCGAATCCCGGGGACCGCCGACGGCCAGCCGTTCGCAATCATCGGTTTCCTCGGCTACCGACCGCCGGCCTCCGAGTCGAACGATGACGGCGTACCGATGTGGGCAATCGTTACAGGTGCTGGAGCCAGCGTGCTGATCGTGGCCGCCGCCCTCGCCCTCCCGTTCTGGCGACGGGAGAGCGAGGACGAGCAGCAGGAGTCCGCTACGGAGCTGTGATCAGCGGGCAGTTGTTGCCGGAACCCGGGGTCGGATCCGTGCAGACGATCCGGCCCTGGATGGTCGGACTGATCGGTGAGTTCGCCGTTATGTAAGCGGCGAGATCCTGATCCATGATGTTCCGCGTCGTCGACTTGGAGATCACGTTGGGATAGCCGTCGCCGCCGCTGAGCGTGAAGTCGTTGCTGGCGACCGTGTAGTTCGTCTCGGCGACGACCGCATCGCCGGTGCAGCTGCCATCGGCCGCTTGTCGCACGATGTTGGTCACGCGGCTGCCGACAGCCGCCTCGATGTTGTAGGTGAAGCAGAGGCCGGAGATCTGCGCGAAGCGGCCGTTCGCCCCAGGCATCGACGAGACGCCGTGCTCGAGGAAGGCCTTGACTTCGGCGCCGCTCAGCGTCGTGGTCGTGCTGACGTTCCCGAAGCGGAGCACGGCGAGCGCGCCGCCGCGGGTGATCGGGAACGGCGGCGTGGCCGGCATCGGCGACGGGCAAAAGCCGCCCGACTCGACGTGCGGGCACGTCAGCGCGTCGCGCAGCCCGCCAGAGTTCGTAATGGCGAAGTCGGTCCCGTACGCGGCGCGGAGCGCATCCGTCACGACGTTGCCGACGAGCGACTCGCAGAGCCTGCCGTCGACGCGGCCGCACGAGTCGGAGCGCAGAACCGGCACGGCCGACGAGCCGATCACCGTGCCGAGGATGGGCGCAAGCTGCGCGTTCAGCTCGGCGATGTAGGTCCTGGATGTCCTGATCCGGCGTCACCCCCGCTATGAACGGCGTGTGCTGCGTCACGGACTTGTTCGTGACGCCAGTCGCCCGGTCGACGGTGAGCTGGATCTTGGCGAACTGCGCTCCCTTGCTCAGGTTCTCGACAGCGAGCACCTTGCCGCCCTGATGGAATCCGTTGTAGGTGAAGTTCGTGTGATCGCCGACGATGACGTCGATCAGGTCTCCGTCGACGCCGTTCGCGAAGTCGATCAGCTCACCGAAGGCGTTCCCTTCGTCGAAGCCGCGGATCCCCTTGTGCGTGAGGATGACGACGACCTTGAGCGCCTGCATCCCGCGCCTGCTTTGCTGCCTTGTTCGCAGCGACAACCGAGTTCGTGACCTGGATCGTCCCGAACGAGCCGGGGAACACGAGCTCCGGCGCTTCCTCGTTCGTGATCCCGATCACAGCGACCCGGACGCCGTCGACGTTGAACAAGACCCGCTTCGAGACGCCGGTGAGGTTCTCCTCGACCCCCTTGAGGTTGGCCGAGACGAACGGGAACTCCGCCAAGTCGACCATCCTCTGGGTGTGAGGAATACCACGGTCGAAGTTGTGATTGCCGAACGTGTCGGCGTCGACGTCCATCATGTTCATCGCCGTGACTGCGGGCTCGTCCTCGAAGAGGTTCGAGATCGCGGGGGTCGCGCCGAATGAATCGCCCGCCATGAAGACGAGCGTGTTCGGGTTGGCGGCGCGCGCGTTGTCGAAGTACGTCTTGAGGAAGCCCGCTCCGCCGCCCAGGACGGTGGCTGCGCCCGGGTCGACGTCGATCGGCTCGAGCTGGCCGTGCCAGTCGGAGACCGTGACAAGTTGGATGTTCGTGGTACCCGTCCCTGGCGCCTGTTGGGTCACGGACGATCTGTTGCCCGCTGCCCCGCCCACGAGCGCCGCGAACGAGACAAGCAGCGTCGCGAGGAGCGCCGCGACGATCATGAGCCTTTTCATTCTTCTCTCCCTTATTTCGGCTTCGGTGTCGGCCGACCGGTCAGACGGATCCGGACCAATGACGGCTCGTGATCGGATGCCTGCGCTGACAGCTCTGAGTTCACATGCACGACGTCATAAACGAACGGGAACTGCGTGCGCAGGTTGCGGCTCAAGAGGATCTGGTCGAGAACCTGCGAGTTGCCCTCGAAGACGTACGAATAACGCTCGTTCTCTGGCAGCGACTTGATCGCCGAGAAGAGCTCGCCGTCCCCCTCGAGGATGTCGACGGTCTCGGAGAACTCGAAGTCATTGATGTCTCCGAGCACGACGACGTTGGCCGCCGGATCGAATTCAAGGATGTCGTTGACGAATGCGTTCACAGCCGCCGCCTGGCCATGGCGCGGACCTTCAGTGAACCGCATCGGCGGCTGGTTGTGGCCCATCAGCGGCTGGTCGTCGTTCTTCGAACTGAAGTGGTTGACGACGACGAACAGCTTCTTGCCGCGGACGTTGAATTCTCCGACGAGCGATTTCCGCGTCGCGACGAACGCCGGATCCGACGGATCGATCCTGCCGGGGCTGAACGAGAGTTGTGGCCCCGAGGGCGTTGAGACGACCGACGTCGCTGTGGTCGAGTCACCGCCCGGCCGGTCGATGAAGCTCAGGCCGCGATCGGTGCGGAAGAGGAACCCGACGCGGATGTTCGCGCCTGGGGCGCCCCCGTCCTGCGTTGTTCACAGGGTCGATCTGCCTGTACTCGTAGAGCGGGCCGCCCGCGCGCGTGATCGCTTCGATGAGCAGGCGCCACGTCTCCGAGGCGTCGACGACACCGTTATCCGCGGCGCCCCCGTTGTCCTGCACCTCTTCGATCCCAAGCAGGTCGGGCGAGCGGAGGTTCTGGACGATCTGGCCCGCGAGGCGGTCGAACAGCGCGCCGTCGCCCGGATCCAGGTTCTCCACGTTGAACGTCCCGATCGTGGTCTCCTGGTCGACCGAGGCCTGTGTCGTCTCCGGCCCGAACGGGCTTGCGATAAACGCCGGCGTCGACGTGGCCTGGATCTTGTAGTTCGCGAACGTGTAGTCGAGCGGCCCGACGATGGCACCGAGAATGCGTGCCCCGACATCCATGACGGGCATCGCCCGGGCGGGGCGCGGGGAGATGCGGTCGCGCAGGATCTCGTCGTCGATGGCGATCCGTTCCGGGTTGAAGTCCTCGTACGTCGGGGCCGGCAGGATCCCGCCCCGGGCAGTCCGCGTGCCGGTGGCCCAGATGCCGTTGTCCGGGAGCAGCGTGATCTCGCCGAAGCTCTCGGTCTCGTTGACGACGTCGCCGTCGTTGACCTGGACGAGCATTCCCTCGAGGCTCTCCCAGAAGTCGATGCCGTCCTGAGCCGGGTCGAAGGTTGTCGGGCCGGTCTCGACGCTGCCGTTGGTGTCGTTATCGATGATCCCGACCGGCGGCATTCGCCCGCCCACGCCGACGACAGTCGCTGCAGGAATGGGATTCCCGGTCGTCACGGGCGTGACAGTCGGGCTAACGAGCTGGGTGACCGTAAGGTTGTTCGCATTGCTCGGTCGGAACTCGGAGACGCGGCCGGCGACCGTTACCGCATCGCCGACGGTGACCGTCGGCGCGGCGTTCGTGAAGACGAAGATGCCCTCCGACGTGTCCGCGCTCGCGTCCGGCGCCGGATCCTGGATCCAGAAGCCTCGACCGCCGGCGGTCCGAAGTGCCGTCACGACACCTTCCACGTCCTTGACGGGCCGCTCGTTGAGCGGCGAGATGTGAGCGAGTCCCTGGATCTCGCGGATCTTCGCGCTGACGGGTGCGGGGGGTGTCGTCGAGCCCTGGGGTGTGCCTACCTTCGGCCCGTCGAAATCGGCAACGTTGTCGTTCGTGTCCTGGGCGCCGCCGTTCTTCCGCTCGAACGCGTTGCTGCCGTTCGAGGTCGGAATCGGAAGACCCACGCCTTCGCGGCACTGGTCGACCGCACCTTCTGAACTACCCACGCCGTCAACGACCGTTGTGGCGTCGGCAAGTGTGATCCGTGCACCGCCGTCGTCGGAAATTCCCAGTGCGTACGACACGTCACCAGGGGCCGCAGTGCCGCTCGAGTTTGCGAACAGGTATCGCTGGCCGGGGCCGAGGGTCACACCTGCCGGCACGGTCGCCCGCGCCGATGCGCGCACCACTTGCGGCAGCGCAACCCTGCAAGCGCCAGCCTGCGATGCTGACGGGACCTGCCGACGTGTTCAGGAGCTCGACGAACTCGTCGTTCCCGTCCACGCCGCGAAACTGAAACTCTGAGATGACGACACCGTTCGAGGACGCGAACGCGGTCGAGCTGCCCCCCAGGACGAGCACCGCCAAGCTAAGGGCTAGGACGCATAAACGCAGGATGTGTCTCCTCTACCCTCGATTGACCCCCCGGCCTTTCAGGGGCCGTGCCGCGGGCATCTTAACCGGACACGCTCGGTTAAGTCACGCCAGACGCTGACTCGTGGTGGCATCCGTTCCGCGTCAAGTCGTCTTTGAATTCTCGGCGCGTCGCGCCTAGGCTCCGTACCGAGATGCAGGCCACCCGGTCCAACCAGGTCAGCACGCACGCGACGCACTACCTCGAGAAGGCCGCTCTGTGAGAGCTGCGGTGATCAGCGAGCTCGGTCGGCCACCCGAGCTCGCCGACCGGCCTGACCCCTCGGGCGAGGCGATTTACGAGGTCTCGGCGGTCTCGCTCAACCCGATCGACGTCAACGTCGGCGCGGGCCGTTACTTCGGCGGCCATCCCGAGCTTCCGTACGTCCCCGGCTGCGAGGGCGTCGGCCGCGCCCCCGACGGCACGCGCGTCTATCTCTTCAGCAACGGCTTCGGCCTCTCTCGCGACGGACTGCTGGCGGAGCGCGCGGCCGCACCGGCCGACCTCGGCATCCCGCTCCCTGACGCGGTGACTGACGAGATCGCCAGCTTCCTGTGGCATTGCCGGGATGGCGGGCTGGATGCCCGTCGCGTGGCGCGCGCCCGTGCGGAAGGACGACCGCGTGCTCGTGCTCGGCGCGACCGGGACAGTCGGGCTCGTCGCCACGCAGGCAGCGAAGCTCCTCGGCGCCGAGCGCGTCGTCGCGGTCGGCCGAAATCCCGAGCGTCTGAAGCGTGCGACCGAGCTCGGCGCCGACACGACCGTGAGCCTCGAGGAAGACGACCTCGTGGCCGCATTCAAGGAGGCTGCGGGCGGCAACGGCCCCACCCACATCGTCGACACGCTCTGGGGCCCGCCGGCCGCCGCCGCGATCCAGGCCGCCGCGCCCGGCTGGCGCCTCGTGCAGGTCGGCCAGTCCGCGGACCCTGAGGCAACACTGGCCTCGGCGGCTATCCGCGGCAAGATGGGCGAGCTTTACGGCTACACCGACTTCGCGGTCCCCAGGGACGAGTTCCGCGAGCAGTACCTGCGCCTCGTCGGCCACGCGGCCGCGGGCGAGATCGTCTTCGACATCGAGACCTACCCGCTCGAGCGGATCTCGGAGGCCTGGGATCGTCAGGCCAACGGCGCCCACGCGAAGCTCGTCGTAACGCTGACTTAAGCGGCTAGGCAACGCCGCCGGGATCGCTCAGTCGCGCCCTCGGCTGAGCCAGACGAGATCGTCGTTACTTACGCCCAGTTCTGCGGCGGCGTTGGCAGGGTTGCCACGGATGACCGAGAGCCAGCCACGCGGATCGACCATCAGGCCCCACTCGCCTTCCGCGAGGTCGGCGTACGTCGCAACGCGCTTGACGACGGCGCTGCCGGACTGGGCGTCGACCGAGATGCGCTCGGCCTGGTCGAGACCGGCCGCTGCGAGGTGGGAGCTGCGTACGTTCAGCTGCACGTTGCCGAAACGGTTGAGGTCGAGAACCTCGCACGCGATCTTGCCGGGCTCGACCGAAGGCTCCGGAACGGTCAGATCGACGAGCGATTCAGGCTCAACTGGTTCGCCAAGCTGGCTCAATGACGCGCCTGCCGCCAGATGGGCAGCAGCCGGAGCGAGCACGTCGCGCGCATGGAACGACGGCGAGACCGGTTCGAGCAGAACCTCGGAGGAGGTGATCGAGACGACGTCCGCCACCCCCTCGGCTGCGCGCCAGGCCGGAGCGAGCAGCCCATTGTCGGGGCCCACGAGGATGCGGCCGTCCCCCGTCCTGACTGCGATATCCAGGTCCCGGCCGACGCTCGGATCGACGACGGCAAGGACGACGGCTTCGTGCCGAAGGTAGGGCAAGGAATCCGCCAGCAGGAGCGCGCCGGCACGAACGTCGAGGGGCGGCACACCGTGCGACAGGTCGATCACCTGGCTCTCAGGCGCGATCTTGTTGATGACGGCGTGGCAAATCCCGACCCACTCGTTGCGGTAGCCGAAGTCCGAAAGGAACGCGATCGGGTGAGTCATGCGCACCGCGCCACCGGTGAAGCTTCGCGCCTGCCTGGTACGGATGCAAGGCTGCGTCGTCGCTCTCGGCTGCGTGGCGAGTCTGTTAGTTACTCGCGCGGAGCGCGGCTAGAAGCTCCTGGTGGCGTCGCTCCTCGTCGGGCATACCCTCCTCGACCGGCTCGCGACCTCGCGCGAGCATCACCTGGACGGGCTTGACGATGAAGAAGAAGACGGCGGCTGCGATTGCCACGAACTGGATCAGATCGGTGAGAAACGCTCCGTAGTGAAAGACGGATCGGTGGATGGTGAAGGTGAGGTCGCGGAAGTCAGGCTTGCCGATGATCGCGGCAATGATGGGCATCACGAGGTTGTCGACCAGAGAGGTGACGACGGCAGCAAACGCGAGGCCCATGACGAACGCAACCGCGAGCTCGACGATGTTGCCCCGGAAAAGGAAATCCCTGAACTCCTTGATCATGGTGGCTCCTTTGGTAGCGATTTTGCCGTGCATCGCCTCATCGTCTCGGGTCGGCTAGGCGCGGCGCCCGTCGAGCCGGATCGTCCAGGGGTCGATCGTGTCGACCCGGAGATGCGACTCGCTCCATGGATCCTGTGCAAGCCTGGCGCGGATGGCGTCCTCCGACTCCGCCTCGACGACGTGCGCCACGCGGTGCTCGTCGGCCAGCGGCCCGCCCAGGACGATGAAGCCGTCGTCCACGAGCCCGTCCATGAAAGACGCATGCGCGGGCCAGTCGGACTGCTCCTCCAGCGGCCGCGACGGGTCCCACTCAGGGCCGGAACGGAGGAGCACGACGAGGAACGTCGCCACGCCCGCGTTCTACCATGCCGCCGAGCCTGCGTGAGGGTCAGGGCTCGCGCTGGTGGCCGACTCGTGCCAAACGTGCCGCTGCGACCTCGTGTCCGGCTGCTCGGGCGACGGAATGTCCGGTGACCGCTTCGACGAACGCCGCGCGTTGCACGGCGTACAGCTGCGAATCCACGGAGGCGGTGACGTTCGCCGTGCGCGGCACGTCGCGCAGTAGCGCGACTTCGCCGAAGTAGTCACCCTCGCGCGCGACCGCGTACAGGCCCCCGGCGTCGATTTCCAGCTCGCCACCGGCGACGATGTAGAACCGATCTCCGACATCGCCGGCCCTGATGACGAGCTCGCCAGCCGTAACCGAAACCGGGAGGAGCGCAGCCGCGAGGCGCTCCTTCACAGTGATCGAAAGCGGCGCGAACATCGGCACTCGATTGATCAGCTCGAGCTCGGGGGCCGGGGCGACCGCTCTGTCTATCTCCACGAGCCGGCGGTACGTCGCGAGCGTCAGAAACGGCAGGATCATCCCGACGACGACGAACGCCGCCTGCGGCCCAACGGCGTCGACAGCCACAGGCGCGGCAATCGAGCCGATCGCGGCAGCACCCATCGCCAGAGCCCAGAAGATGCCGAGAACGCGCGTCAGTAGGTCGTCCGGGACTGTCCGCTGGAACAGGGTGAAAAGCGCCACATCTTCGACGCTGTTGGAGGCACCGACGATCGCAAGCAGGACGATCGCCACTGCGAGGTAGGGCGCCGAAGCCATGAGTGTGATCGGGAGCCCCCAGAACACCAGAGCAAGGCCGAAGATCACGGCCAGTCGTCGCCCTCCAAGCGTGATCGCACCGATCCCTCCGATCAATCCGCCCACGCCGATCGCGGCGGTCAAGTAGCCCACCTCGGCTGCTCCTCCGTCGAGGATGCGGAAGGCGGCGACCACGATCAGGACGTTCAGGCAGCCGCGAACGAAGGACTGCGTGGCAGCGAGCCCGACCAGCAGCCGGGGTCTGGGTGCGTTCGCAATCGCCTGAAAGCCGGCCCCGATCATTTCCCGGACCGTCTCGGTCCCCACGTCCCCAGCGAGAGCGTCGCGACCTTCGACTCTGACTCGTGCCAGCAGCGCCGCCGCTCCGAGAAGCATTGCCGCACCGCCGAGGAAAACAACACCGACACTCGTGAGAGCAACCAGCGCGCCCGCGAGCAACGGGCCGGCCAGGGTGCCGAGACTCTCGACCGTCGACGAAGCGGCGTTCGAGGCGATGAGCTCCTCCGGCGTTCGCGCCAGCGACGGCAGCAGCGCCTGGAGCGCCGGCCTGATGAGGGTCGTTGAGATCCCGATCAAGGCGGCGAATCCGAATACCAGGACTCGTTCGCCGGCGAAGGCCGCGGCGGCCGACGCGGCCAGTCCTCCTGACCCGACAAGCATCATCGCCAGGAGAAAGCGCTCCCGGCGGAACCGGTCGCCCAGAGACGCGGCGAACGGGGCGAGCACCGCTGCCGGCAAGAGGCGCACGAGGCCGGCGACCCCGACTGCCGAAGTCCCGCCCTGCTCGTAGGCGAACACGCCGAGTGCGACAAAGTGTGCCCATTCGGCCGTGATCGCAGCGCCCCAGGCGAGCTGCACCCGCCGGACGTCGTTGTTCCGAACCGCGGTGCCGAGAGCCGAGACGATCGGGCCTAGACGCGTCATCAGCACGATTGAATTCCATTGCCGAGCGCGGAACAAGAGCGCGCGCCTCTTCCCGCCGCCGGCGAGCACCGGTGAGGAAGCCCGCTTAGCCTTCTGCGGCGATCCGCCGGAGCGCGTACGGGAGGATCCCGCCGTGGCGGAAGTACTCGCGCTCGCGCGGGGTCTGGAGCAGCACGTCCGCCGTAAAGACGATCGGCTCACCCTCGCCGTCCGGGGTCGCGGTGACGGTGACCTCGCCGGCCTGTCCGCCCTCGGCCCCCTCGACTGAGAACGTCTCCCGCCCCGAGAGGCCGAGCGTCGTGGGCGTCTCGCCCTCCCTGAAGCGGAGCGGCAGGATGCCCATGCCGACGAGATTGGAGCGGTGGATGCGCTCGTAGCTCTCCGCGATCACCGCCTTGACGCCGAGCAGGTTCGGGCCCTTGGCGGCCCAGTCGCGGGAGGATCCGGAGCCGTACTCCTTGCCCGCGATCACGATCAGCGGGACACCGTCGGCGAGGTAGCGCTCGGACGCCTCGTAGATGGTGGTCTCCTCGCCGTCCGGGAGGTGGACGGTCCACGTCCCTTCGCTCTCGGGCACCAGCAGGTTCCGGAAGCGGACGTTCGCGAAGGTTCCGCGCACCATCACCTCGTGGTTGCCGCGTCGCGACCCGTACGAGTTGAACGCACGACGCTCGACGCCGTGCTCGACCAGATACTTGCCGGCGGGGCTGTCGGGCTTGATGGAGCCGGCGGGCGAGATGTGGTCGGTCGTGACGCTGTCGCCGGCCATCACCAGGCAGCGTGCTCCCACCACGTCTTCGACCGGCGCCGGCTCGAGCTTCATCCCTTCGAAATAGGGCGGGAGGCGCACGTACGTGGAGTTCGCATCCCACGCGAAGAGATCGCCCTCCGGAACCTCCAGGGCGCGCCACTGCTCGTCGCCGGTGAAGACATCGGCGTACGTGCGGGTGAACATCTCCCCCTGCACCGCGTGCGCGATCGTGTCGGCAATCTCTCTCGAGCTCGGCCAGAGGTCACGGAGGTAGACCGGGTTTCCTTCGCGGTCATCCCCAAGCGGCTCGCTCGTGATGTCGAAATCCATGCGGCCGGCGAGGGCGTAGGCGACGACGAGCGGAGGCGAGGCAAGGTAGTTCGCCTTCACCTCGGGATGGATGCGTGCCTCGAAATTCCGATTCCCCGAGAGAACGGCACAAACGACGAGGTCGGCGCCGTTGACGGCCTCGGAAATCGGCTCCGCCAACGGGCCTGAGTTTCCGATGCAGGTCGTGCAGCCGTAGCCGACGAGCTGGAACCCGAGCTCGTCCAGGTAGGGCGTCAGCCCGGCCCGGTCGTAGTACTCCGTCACGACCTTCGATCCGGGCGCCAGGCTCGACTTGACCCAGGGCTTTCGCGTCAGCCCGCGCTCGACCGCGTTCTTCGCCACGAGACCGGCGGCGACCATGGTCGAGGGATTCGAGGTGTTGGTGCAGCTCGTGATCGCTGCGATCACCACCGACCCGTGCCCGAGCTCGAAGGTCTCCCCGTCCAGCTCGACCGCCACCTCCGACCGCTCGATGACCGCGGTCGCGGTCGCAATGACATCCGAGGCGGGTCGATGGTTCGGATCGGTCGGATGCGGCCCGGGCGCCGTCGCCGCAGGTGGGTCGCTGGCCGGAAAGGAGTCGGCCGACTCCTCGTCGAGGCTCCCCGGCCGGTAGTCGATGCCGAACGTGCCGAGCGCCTCCAGGAAGGAGCTCTTCGCCGCCGTCAGCGGGACACGGTCCTGAGGGCCGGCGAGGGCCGGCCAGGCTCGGCTCCACCGACGAGAGGTCGAGCTCGACGCTCTCCGAGTAGGTCGGCTCCGAACCGGGCTCGTGAAAGAGGTGCTGCTCCCTGCAGTAGGACTCGACGAGAGCCACGTGCTCGTCGCTTCGGCCGGTCAGCCGCAGATAGCGGAGCGTCTCCTCGTCGACCGGGAAGAACCCACAAGTGGCCCCGTACTCCGGTGACATGTTCCCGATCGTCGCGCGGTCTGCGAGCGAGAGCCCCGGAAGGCCTGCGCCGTAGTACTCGACGAACTTGCCCACGACCCCGAGGCTGCGCAGGATCTGCGTGACGGTCAGAACCAGATCGGTCGCGGTCGCTCCCTCGGGCAGCTCGCCGGTCAACTTGAACCCGACCACCTGCGGGAGCAGCATCGAGAGCGGCTCGCCGAGCATCGCCGCCTCGGCCTCGATCCCGCCTACCCCCCACCCGAGCACTCCGAGCCCGTTCACCATCGTCGTGTGCGAGTCCGTCCCGACGAGGGTGTCCGGGAACGCAAGGGTGTGGCCGTCGACCTCGCGGGTCTCCACTACACGCGCGAGGTACTCGAGGTTGACCTGGTGGACGATGCCGGTGTTCGGCGGGACGACCTTCAGGTTCCGGAACGCCGTCTGGCCCCAGCGCAGGAAGGCGTAGCGCTCCCGGTTTCGCTCGAACTCGAGCTCGGCGTTTCGAAGCACGGCAAATCGCGTGCCGAACTCGTCCACCTGGACCGAATGGTCGATCACGAGCTCGGCAGGGAGCTCCGAGTCGATGCGGGCCGGGTCGCCGCCGAGGTCGCGCATGGCATCACGCATGGCAGCGAGGTCGACGATCGCCGGCACACCGGTGAAGTCCTGGAGCAGGATCCGCGCGGGCCGGAAGGAGATCTCGTCGTGGGGCTCCGCGGCCGGGTCCCAGCCGGCGATCGCGCGCACCTCCTCGGTCGAGCCCCGGCCGAGCGCCTCCGCCCGCAGGACGTTCTCGAGCAGGACGCGGAGCGTGAAGGGAAGCCGCTCCAGGTCGTACTCGGGCGCGAGCGTGTCCAGGCGGACAAGCTCGAGCGTGCGGTCTCCCGCCGCGAGCGTCGAGAGGGCTCCGAAGCTGTCAGCCACCACCCCGATGGTATCGTCGCACGGGTGACCGCCCGCCTCGAGGACCTTCTGCGCGAGGCGTTTCCCGAGGCCGGCGAGATCGCGGTCGTCGATCGCACGGGCGGTGGCGACCACTTCCAGGTGACGGTCGCAAGCGGGCGTTTCGCCGGCCTCTCGCTCATCGAGCAGCACCGGCTCGTCTACGACGCGCTCGCGGCCCCGCTCGCGGATGGCACGATTCACGAGCTACGCATCAAAACCCGAGGAGACCAATGACCGAGTTGCGAGAGAAGATCAAGGAGACGATCGAAGCCGAGCCTGTGGTCGTGTTCATCAAGGGGACGCCGCAGCAGCCGCTCTGCGGGAACTCGATGAGGGCCCTCGATGCACTCCGCTCTCAGGGGGCGCCGATCGCAGCAGTCGACGTCTTGCCCGACCCGCAAATCCGGCAGGAGCTTTCAGCGCTCTCGAGCTGGCCGACGATTCCCCAGGTCTTCGTGCGGGGCGAGCTGATCGGCGGGGCCGACATCGTCCAGGAGCTCGCGGAGACCGGCGAGCTGAAGCAGAAGCTCGACTCGGCCCTCGGTGAGGGATGGCAGGGCGGCGGCGAGGAACGGGTCGTCTCCGTGAGCGAGGGGTCGAGCCCGCTCCGGCTCGTGCCGTAGCCGCCTAGAGGACGAAGGCGAAGAGCAGGACCAGTCCGGCCAGGAGCACGCCGAGGACGGCGAACGTGAGGAAGGCCCACGGATTCGCGCTGATGCCGTTGTCCTCGTCCCAACGGGTCGCGGTCTTGCGGGGCCTGGCCACTGCGGAAGCGTAGATGGTTGATCGGTGGTTGAGCGCGCGCCGGTAGGTGGGCTAGGGCTCGGTGTGCACGGTCACGTCCGCGAGGTCCGGGTAGGCCCGCCGGATCCGCTCCTCGACGTCGCTGGCGTGCGCGTGAGCCTCGGACAGGGCCTGGCCCGGTGCCATCCCGAGCGTCAGGAAGGCGACCAGCCCTGCGTCGGTCTGGTAGAGCCGAAGCTCCCGCGGTGGCCGTCCCGTCTCGTCCTCGACGATCCGCTTGACGCGCGCAGCCTCCGCCTCCACGTCTCCGGCCGGTAGCGGCCGTCCCTCGGCCTCGGCTGCGAGAGGCTCGAGGTGCGTCTGCACCCGGTCGATTTCTGGCACCGCCTCGAGCACTGCTTCCTCCAGCTCGGTCGCTACGTCGTGGGCCTCGGCGAGGGAGACAGAACCGGGAAGCTTCAGATGGAGCGAGAGCTCGGTTCGATCGCCGACCCGGAGAAGCGCGAGGTTGTGGATCTCGCGCACGTTCGGAACGTGGAGGGCCGCGGCAAGAGCACGCTCCGTGAGCGCGGCATCCGCTCCGCGCGGCTCGACGTGGACGACGACGTCCGCACCCGGCACGGCCTCCTCGACCGCGCTCTCGACCGCGTCCGCAACGGCGTGGGCCTGCTCGAGGACTGCCGCCGGCGGGACACCGATGACGACGTCGGCGAAGTGGCGGCCGGCTGCGCGCCTCATCCTGATCCGCCGCAGCTCGACCTTGGGCTCGATCCCCTCGATCGCCTCCCGCGCACGTGCCTCCGCCGCGGCCGGCACGCGGTCCATGAGCACATCGACGTTCTGCCGGATCAACCGAGTTGCTCCGGCAAGAACGAGCACGGCAACGAAGAGCGCCGCAGCGGCGTCCGCTTCCGGAGTCCCGGCCCGAGCGCCGATCAGGCCGAGGAGTACGGCCAGCGAGCCGCCGAGGTCGCTCAGGAAGTGCACTGCGTTGGCGGTGAACGCAGGGCTGTCATACCGGCGGCCGGCTCGAAAGGAGATGCGCGCACGATTGGCATCGATCACGATCACGATCCCGATCACGACGAAGGCCCACCAGGCTGCGTCGACCTCGTGGCTCTCGCCGAACAGGCGTGACACAGCCAGGCCGGCGATGAAGAGGCTCGCGATTACAAGGAGCGTCGCCTCGGCGAGGGCGGCCAGGTGCTCGGCCTTTCCGTGGCCGTAGGAGTGACTGGGGTCGGCGGGACGCACGGCCACCCCCACCGCGAAGAACGTGAGCAGGGCGGCCACGAGATCGGTGCCCGAATGGACCGCCTCAGAAAGAAAGCCGAGACTGCCCGTGGCGAGCCCGGTGCCAAGCTTCAGGCCAATGAGGGCGACCGCGGCCGCCACGGAGGCGAGCGCGGTCCTTCGCTGGGGCGTCACACGCAAAAGGTAGAGCACCCGGCGTCGGTATCCTCATTCCTATGGCCCAGTCCCCCGAGCCACAGGCCTTCGAGGTCGACTGCCCGCACTGCAAGAAGAGCTTCACAGCCGAGCTCCTGCGCGGGGCCGCCGGGCGACACCATGGGTTCAAGTGCCCACACTGTCGGCTCTTCGTCGCCTACGAGCGTGCGGACGAGCAGGAGCGCATCGAACCGCAGCCGTAGTTCAGGCGGCCCGCGCCCCGGGCCGGCCTTTCCTCCCTAGACGCACTCCTTCAGGCCCTGCGCCTCCGGCAGCGACTCGAGCTTCTTGAGCGTGTTGTTCTCGATCTGGCGGATCCGCTCGCGCGTGACGCCGAAGGCCCGGCCGACCTCCTCGAGCGTCCGCGGCTGGTCGCCGTTCAGCCCGAAGCGCATCTCGATCACCTTGCGCTCGCGCGTGGGTAGGGCGTCGAGTGTCCGGTCGATGTCCTCGCGCCGGAGGTTCAACGACGCCGAATCGAACGGCGACTCGGCCTGGTCGTCCTGGACGAAGTCCCCGAGCTCGGACTCCTCTTCCTCACCGATCGGCTTCTCGAGGGAGACGGGAAGCTGCGCCATCCGCAGGATCTCGCGCACCTCCTCGGTCGTGATCTCGAGCTCCTCCGCGATCTCGTCGGGCCGCGGCTCGCGGCCGAGGCGCTGAACGAGCTGGCGCTCGATGTGGACGACCTTGTTCAGCTTCTCGACCATGTGCACCGGGATCCGGATCGTGCGCGCCTTGTCGGCGATCGCCCGCGTGACGGCCTGGCGGATCCACCAGGTTGCGTACGTCGAGAACTTGTAGCCCTTCCGGTAGTCGAACTTCTCCACCGCTCGGATGAGACCGAGGGAGCCTTCCTGGATCAGGTCGAGGAACGAGAGGCCGCGTCCGAGGTAGCCCTTGGCGATCGAAACGACGAGGCGGAGGTTGGCTTCGATCATCTGCGTCTTGGCGCACATGTCGCCGCGCTCGATCCGCTTGGCGAGGTAGACCTCCTGGTCGGCGGTGAGGAGCGCGACCTTGCCGATCTCGCGTAGATAGAGACGCAGCGAGTCGAGCGACGGCTCCACGGTCAGGTCGAGCTTCGGGGCCGGCTTGGAGTCGTCTTCGGCCAGGGAGGGCTGCTCGTGTGGAGGGCCTTTGTGCTCGACGCCCTCGACCAGCTCGACGCCGTGGTCGATGAGGTACGTGTAGAAGTCTTCGATCTGCTCCTTGGTTAGGTCGACTTCCTCGAGCCCAGCGACGATCTCGTCGTAGCTGAGGAAACCCTTCTCCTGCCCCTCGGTGACGAGCTTGTGCAGCTCTTCTACGTCGGGGAGCGTGATGTCGACCGTCAGCATCCAACCGCCTTTCTTCGCGCTCCGGAACGGGACGAAAAAAGAGCCCGCGAGATGCGTTTCTTCCCGACTCACAGGCCCGCAGTGGGCGGGATCATATATGGCCCTTTTGAAAAAGGTAGGCCAGATTTTCTTTAGTGGTGGGGATCGTCACGAACTGCGTGCCACGCGTTCGACTTCCCGCGCTAGGCTCAACGCAGGGGGTAACCATGAGGGGGTCCCCCGGGGGACACCTTCCAGCCGCCGGCTCGTCCGGCCGGTCTGGCGCTTGCCGGCTCACTCGGCGAAGATCTCCCCCACCGGCTCGCCGCGGCTGTTCTCGATCGGGAGCCGTGCGAGTTCCTCGACGCCGAGGTAAGAGGCGACGGCCGGCCCCGTGGCGCGGTTCGCGCCGTCTTCGACCTTCAGCGCAACACCGGTCCCGTCCGGGAGGCCGACGCACATCACCCCCTCCGCCCCGCGCTTTGCGATCGCTTCCGGAATCGCGCGCATGATCCGCGTGTCGACCGCACTGGGCCCGCCGATCAGGTCCGGCCTGGACCTCATGGCCGCCACGACCGGGTTCGACCCGGGGAGCTCCTCGCGCACGAGCTTCGAGAACATCCTCGCCATCCGCTCGAGAGGAAGGCCGAAGCACACGACGCCGCAGCCGTCGACAGCCGTCTCGACCTCACCGCGCGCGAGCCCTGCGCTCTGGGCGATGACTCCGAGGATCTCCTGCTGGAGCGGATGCTCGGCCAGGTGGTATCCGTCCAACGGCCACCCTCTTGTCCGGCAGACGAGCAGCATGCCGGCATGCTTCCCGGAGCAGTTGTGACGGAGCCGGCTTCCCTCCACCGGTCCGCACGCAAGGTCGTCCTCGGTTGCCCCCGCGCGCTCGAGAAGCGATCGCACGGCGGCCAGCTGCTCCTCCCCGGCTTCGTGCGACGCGCACGCGATCGCCAGCTCTTCCTGCGCCAGCTCCGGGTGCTCGAGAGCAAGCGGAAGCGCCTGGAGCGGCTTTGCGGCAGACCGCATGTGTGTCGCTAGGCCGGGCTCTCCCGCCGACGCGACCAGCTCCCCGTCGCGCACCGAGACCGCGTGCACCGTGTGACGCGACTCGACGAGGCGGCCCCGTCTGACGGCTACGCTGATCGGGCGCACAGACGGTATCTATGCCTGAGCTTCCCGAGATCGAAGCGCTCTGCCGGTCGCTCGACGGCCTGGTCAGCGCCTACCCGATCGAAAAGGCGGGCCCGGCGCACATCGCAACGCTGAAGACGTTCGACCCGCCGCTCGCCACCCTGGAAGGCCGTCGCTTCGAAGGAGCGCGGCGGCGCGGGAAGCACCTCCTCTTCCCCACCGACGACGGCGAGCTCGTCCTCCACGTCCACCTGATGAGCGCCGGGCGCATGCGCTACCTCGAGCCAGGCGCCAAGGGACCGAAGACGCCGGCCTTCCGGCTCACGTTCCAGGGCGGTGGCTCGATCGTCCTGACCGAGGCAGGGGCGAAGAAGCGTGCGAAGGTGGGCCTCTACCGCCCGGACGAACTGGAGGCGGAGCTCGCGCACCTCGGGCCCGACGCGCTCGGCCTGGGACCGGAGCGACTCGGCGAGATCCTGCGGGCCGACTCTCGCCGGCTGCACTCGTTCCTCCGCGATCAGCGCTCGCTCACGGGCATCGGTCGTGCGTGGGCGAACGAGATCCTGCTCCGCGCCAAGCTCTCTCCGTATGCACTCTCCACCGACCTGGACGAGGACGAGATCGAGCGTCTGTCCGCCGCGATCGACGAGACCCTCACCGAGGGGCTCGCGCTCCGCGAAAGCGGGATCGCGGACAAGAAGGCCTACCGGATCCACAACCGGCTGGGCGAGCCGTGCCCGGTCTGCTCGACGCCCATCGAGCGCATCGACTTCGACGAGCACACGATCTACTACTGCCCGCAGTGCCAGACAGGCGGGCGCGTCCTCAAGGATCGCCGGCTCTCGCGGCTACTCCGGTAGCCGGATCCTCGCCAGCTCTCCGTCGATCTCCACCGACCCGCCGAGCGCCTCGATCACCATCACTGCGGCCGGAGCTCCGAGCTCTTTCAGTGACTCACCGGAGACGACGGGCCCCGAGAACTTCGTGATCGGGCCGAGCTCGATCACGGGACCCTGGACGTTGACCGCAATCTCCTCGAGGCCACCGTGCCGGCGCGCTGCCCGGAACAGCTGGCCGACCGCCCGCTGGACGGCCGCCTCGTCCACCTGCACGAGAGCTCCCTTGCCGTCCACAACCCCGGGATCCTCTCCCTCGTCGGTCGCCGCCCGGCGGGCCAGCTCGAGCGAGTCGACCTCGGAGAGGGTCGGCTGGTAGCGGTCCTCGGCGATCCGAGTAACCAGGACGAGCTGGTCGAGGAGATCGGCGACCTGCGCCGACGCCTCTTCGATCATCTCGACGTAACGCGGCGCCGGATCTGCGAGCTCGATCCGGGCAAGCGTCTTTGCGAAGCCGTGCACAGTGGCCAGCGGCGTACGAATGTCGTGGCACCCAATCGAGACCAGGCGCGCAAAGCGTTCGTCGGCCAAGGGGCTGCTACGTTAGCCGCGTGAGCGAGCGACTGACGGAGGCAATCGATCTCCAGGCGTCCACGCCGGACGTCCGGATCGGGCTCTCCCGGGCCGGCGTGACCGGCGTCCAGAAGGCCGTGCGCATGCAACACGGCGGCCAGGACGCGCTCGTTTCGGCCGAGATCGACTGCTTCGTCGACCTCGACCCCGCCCAGAAGGGCGTGCACATGTCCCGCTTCCCGGAGCTCTTCGAAGAGGCGATCGACGAGATGGTGATCGGCGAGAAGCTCCTCGTCGAGCGCCTCGCGGAGCACATCGCCCGCCACATCGTCGAGCGCCAGCAGGCCTACCGGGCCGAGGTCTCGATCCGCGCGCGATACCCGATCGAGCGCCTGACGCCGGTCACCGGCATGCAGACACAGGAGCTCGTGACCCTGATCGGGATCGCGGCCGCGTCACCGACGGCATCCCGCCGCGTGGTCGGTGTCGAGGCGACGGGCATCAACGCCTGCCCGTGTGCGCAGGGCATGGTGCGGGAGACAGCAGCCGAGCGCCTGGGCGACGCTGGCTTCGACCACGTCGAGATCGAGCGGATCCTCGAGCTCGTCCCGCTCGCGACACACAACCAGCGTGGCAAGGGCCTCCTGTACCTCGGCACCGGGCTCCGGCTCGACGCCGAGGAGCTGGTCGGCCTGGTCGAGCGGTCGATGAGCTCACCGATCTACGAGCTCCTGAAGCGCCCGGACGAGCTCTTCGTGGTCGAGCACGCACACCTGGCTCCTCGCTTCGTCGAGGACTCGGTCCGCCTCATGGTCAAGAGCGCGCTCGACGGCGTCGGCGGCCTCGAGGACGAGGATTTCCTACTCGCGCGGCAGATCAACTTCGAGACGATCCACAACCACGACGTGCTCGCCGAGCGCTACGGCACCGTGGGGGAGCTACGCCGCGAGCTCGCGACCGGCGAGCCTTCGGCCGTTCACACAGAGCTCAGAGACTGGCTTCGCGTCGCCGACTGAAGCGGCGCGGCAGCTGGAGATCGAAGCGATTTTCGGTTCCGTTTAGGAGCCGGCGGATGTTCGCGCGGTGGAGCAGGGCGATGGCGATCCCCGCCCCGACCAGAAAGGCGACCACAGGCGTCGAGGCGCCGAACAGGACCGCCAGGAGGGGAAGCGCAACAGCGCTGGCGAGCGACGCGACGGAGGCGTAGCGCGTCAGCAGGAAGACCGCGATCCACACCGGGACGGTCGCCAGAGTGGCGTACGTCGCGAGGCCCAGCCCGACACCTGCGGTCGTCGCCACCATCTTCCCGCCACGACCGAGGCCCATGAAGATCGGCCGCCAGTGACCGACGACCGCGGCACACCCGGCCAGGACACCGATCAGGTCTCCGCCGGCCCAGCGGCCGAGGAGCGCCGCGACCAGCCCCTTGCCGATGTCGAGTAGCGCGACTCCGAGGGCCACCTTGAAGCCGACCGCGCGCCAGACGTTCGTCGCCCCCGTGTTGCCGCTCCCGACGGTGCGGATGTCGACGCCGGCAACGAGGCGTGGGAGCCAGTACCCGAAGGGCAGGCTGCCGATCACGTAGCCGAGCGCGATGACAGCTAGTTCGAGCACCAGTCCGGGGCCGGTCGGCTAAAGACTCAAGCCTGGATCTGGTACCTGGTCGCCCACTCGTTCACGACGCCCCAGTCGAGGTTGTTCAGGAACGCGTCGATGTAGGAAGCCCGGTCCGTCTGGTAGTCGAGGAAGTAGGCGTGCTCGTAGACGTCGAGCGCGATCAGCGGGGTCGCGTTCCAGACCGGGAACGTGTTCTGGGCGTCGCCGATGTAGTTGAAGAGCCGCATCTCGTCCCAGTCGTAGGCCGTCCACGCCCAGCCGCGCGCGCCCATGCCGGTCGCCTTCAGGTCGGTGCGCCAGGCCTCGACGCCGCCGAAGTCGCGCTCGATCAGGTCGCTGATCAAGCCGTCCGGGTCGCCGCCCGCACCGCCCAGGTGCTCGAAATAGATCTCGTGGTTCTTGACGCCGCCGATCGCGAAGGTGAGGTCGACCTTGAGCGAGCGAAGCTCGGAATAGACCTGGTTCGCCGCGGAGGCGTCCACCTCGTCGAGCTTGCCCAGGATCTCGTTCCGCTTGTTCACGTAGCCCTGGTAGAGCTTGTAGTGGGCCTCGACCGCCGCCCGCGAGATGCCGTCCATGTCGTAGAGCTCCGGCTTGAGCTCCCGGGCAGCGATCTCCTCGTGGTTGAACGCCAGCGTCGCCATCGGTTCCCCTCTCGTCTCCGTTAGGTTCGCGAGAGCTTATCGTTCCGTTCGTGGCGGCTTGCGCTCTCCTCACCGGCGGTACGGGGCGCCTCGGAAGCGTCATCGCGGCACGGCTCGAGCAGGAGGGCTTCAGTGTCATGGCGGCCGGGCGCAGGCACGGCGACCTCTCGCGGCCCGAGAACGCTCGCGCGCTCGTGGAGACCGCGGCGGAGGAGCTCGGAGGGCTCGACCTCCTCGTCTATGCGGCGGCCGACGGATTCGCGCCGAAACGAGTCGAGGACGTGACCGAGGCGGACTGGGATGCGTCCGTGGACTCGATCGCAAAGGGCAGCTTCTTCGTCGCCCAGGCAGCCGCGCCGCACCTCCGGCGCTCCGAGCTGGCGTTGATCGTCCTGATCGAAGACGTCGCCGCCTACCAGCCGTGGCCCTCGTTCGCGCCTCATTGCGCGGCGAAAGCGGCCCAGGCGATGCTGACCCGGGTCCTCGCGCGCGCGCTCGCGCCCGAGATTCGCGTCTGCGGGATTGCGCCCGGCTCGGTCGCGGTCGAGCCAGGGCAGGAGGAGCGCCGCGCCGCCGAGACGCTCCTCGGCCGCATCGGGACTCCGGAGGACATCGCCGAGGCGGTCCTCTACCTCACACGGGCCCCTTTCACGACCGGAACCTCTCTCGTCGTCGACGGCGGGCGCCTGCTGCGCTGAACCGTTCCTCCTAGAGTTCCGTACAGAAGCTCGAGATGGGTTTGACGGCTATCTCCACGATCGAAAACGATTCGGTGCTCATCGAGCGGACGGGCCGCGGCGACCGGGACGCGTTCGAGGAGCTCTACCGGCGCTTCGCCCGTCCCGTGCTCGGCATGGCCCGGCGCCAGCTCGGGGACAACGGGCGCGCCGAGGAGGCGACCCAGGAGACCTTCGCGGCGGTCTGGCGCTCGGCCCGGAGCTACCGCGCCGATCGTGGCACCGCCTCTGCGTGGCTTTTCGCCGTTGCCCGCCACGCGATCATCGACCGGGCGCGGCAGCGCGCCGTCCCGGTGGCGGAGGTTCCCGAGATCGCAAGCGCGGACGCCGGGCCCGACGAGGTGGCCGAGGTCACGTGGCTCGCCTGGCGGGTCCACGCGGCGCTCGAGCGGCTGCCCGAACGCGAGCGCGCCGTCCTCGAGCTCGCCTACTGGAGCGGGCTGTCCCAGACCGAGATCGCGAGCTACCTCGACGTCCCCCTCGGCACGGTCAAGACCCGAACGCGAGCGGGCCTGGCCCGGCTCGGCCCCCTGCTCGAGGAGCTGCGAGCGTGAGCGACCAACGGGATATCCGCGATCTGGTCGGCGACGACGTTCCCGAGGAAGAGCTCGCCGAGCTCGCCCGGGTCGACGCGCTCCTTCGCTCGGTGCCCCCGCCGGCACCCGAGGTGCCCGCGACGCTCACGAGAGCGATCACGGGGCCCCGCTCCACCAGCTGGCGCCCGCGCCGCCTGGCCATCGCCGTCGGGATCGCGGCCGCGCTCGCCGCGCTCTCCTTCGGCGTCGGAAGCTGGCTCTCGGGCGGAGACGACTTCGACGCCCGCGGCACGATCCCGATGCAGGCGACGGACAACGCGCGCGGCGCCTCCGCGCTCATCCGCCTCGGGCCTCCGAAGGGCGGCGGGAACTGGGAGCTCGAGCTCGAGACGGAGGGGCTCCCGAAGCTTCCAGAGGGCGGCTACTACGTTCTCTGGCTTTCGAAGGACGGGGATTATGCGGCCACCTGCGGCACCTTCGCGGTCGGCTCCGGGAAGACGACAGTCCGGATGAACGCCCCCTATCGACTGGCCGACTACGACGCGTGGGTCGTGACTGCGGTCGTCCCGGGTCAGGACGAGGGCGCTGATCCTCCCTGGCTCCTGAAGGCCGACATCGCGCGCGCCTAAGAGCGCGGTCGGTCGTGCACCGAGGCGCCGCCGGCGCCCGCCCGGGCTCCGGGCGGATAGGGCTCCAGGTCGTTCACGAATCCAGGCTGCGACTCCACACGTTCGAGCCACGCGCGCACCGCGGGCAGCGGCTCCAGCTCGATCTCGCCCTCGTGGGCGGCGTGCGTGTACCCGTAGAGGCCAATGTCGGCCACGGTGTAGCGACCGCCGACCAGAAACTCGTTCCCAGCCAAATGGCGCTCGAGGATCCCGAGCGCGGCCGCGCCGGACGTGCGGTGAGCCTCCCAGGCCTCGCGTCGCTGCTCGTCGCGTCCGGTGAGGCGCCAGAATCGCGCGGTCCCGACGTTCGGTTCGAGCAGGTTCTGCTCGAAGAAGAGCCACTGCCAGACGCGAGCCTCGTCCAGAGGCTCCGGCGGCAGGTACGGCGTGCCCCGCGCCAGGAAGAGCAGGATCGCGTTCGACTCGGCGAGCGTCTCGCCGGAGTCGAGCTCGAGCACCGGCGTCCTTCCGGCGGGGTTTCGGGAGAGATGCTCGGGCGTCTGACTCTCGCCGGCGAAGATGTCGACGGGCACCCGCTCGTAGGGCAGCCCGAGGTGGGCCAGGAGGATGCGAACCTTGAGGCAGTTCGCCGAGGCGCCGTAGTCGTAGAGCTTCATGACCGGTCCAACGCGCCCGCGGCCGAAACCGTGAGATCTACGGCGCGATGCGGCCGCTGGCCACGAACGACGCGTGCGTGACGGGCATCTTCTCGGCGAGGAAGAGCTCGCAGGCGTCCGCATAGCGCCTGATCTCGCGCTGGGCCGTGTCGGCGGCGCGAAGCGAGACGAAGTTCATGAGCGCTCTGGCGTTCACCGTCCAGTAGAACTCGGTGTAGGCGCCCACCGGAATAGCCGCGCGCGCGAGCTCGCGGGCGACTCCCGCCTCGACGAGCCGCTCGTAGGCGGCGTAGGCCGCCTCGTAGACGGCGCGCAGCTCCTCGCGTGCGGTCTCGGCCAGCTCGTCGGAAACGGGCTCGAAGGAGTAGGCGCCCGGCTTCCCGATCTGGCTCCGCACGTCCTCGGGCTCGGGGATGTAGAACTCGTCGGTGGCGCGTGCGTAGCGCATGCTGAACTCGTTGAACGACCCGATCCGGTGCCGGAACCACTCGCGCGCGACGAAGAGAGGCGTCCGGATGTGGAAGCGGAAGGAGTTGTGCTCGAACGGCGTGCCGTGGCGATCGCGCATCAGAAAGCGGATGAGCCCCTCGTCGGACTCGTCCATCTCCTCCTTGCGGCGGGCGAAGCTCACCCGCGCCGCGTTCACCACCGACAGGTCTGTCGCCATCGCGTCGTCGAGCCGGACGAACCCGTGATCCAGGACGCGGATCGTGTTCTCGGGTATGACCTCTGAGGTGACCGCCATCGAATCGAGTCTAGCGAGGGCGTACGTCGGATCCTCGGGCTTCTCGTACTCCTCCTGGAAGGGCGGCTTCTACCCTGCGGGCTCCAAGGAGATCGACTTCCTGGCGCACTACGCGGATCGGCTTCCCGCAGTCGAGATCAACTCGACCTTCTACCAGCTGCCTTCGGAAGCGACCTTCCAGCGGTGGGCGGAGTCGACTCCGGCAGGCTTCCGCTTCACGCTCAAGATGAACCGCCGCGTGACGCTCGCCGGGCGGCTCGAGCTCCTCCCCACGTTCTGCGAGCACGCCCGCCTCCTCGGTGACCGCCTCGGCCCGATCCGGGTCGCCCTCGACCGCCCGCGCGACGACGGCTTCCTGCAGCTGCTCCTCGACTCGCTGGATCCAGAGCTCGCCTACGCCTTCGAACTTCGGCATCCGAGCTGGGAAGACTCCGGGAACCGGATCCTCGCCGAGCGCGGCATCGCCCGGGTCGACGAGCTCGAGGAGGGCCCCGGGTTCCGCTACCTCCGGCTGCGAGAGCCGCCCTACGACGAGAGCCAGCTCGAGGACTGGGCGGGCCGGATCCGGCCGCTGCTCGCAAGCGGCCTCGATGTCTACTGCTTCTTCCGCCACGAGGACGAGCCCACGGCCCCGGCCTACGCAGCCCGGCTCCTGGCCCTGCTTCGCGGTTAGAGTGCGGCGACCCCGCCGAAGGGAGCACCAATGGCCTACGAAGTCCCGCCGCTGCCCTACGACTACGCCGCGCTCGAGCCGCATATCGACGAGCAGACGATGCGCGTGCACCACGACAAGCATCACCAGGCCTATGTCGACAAGGCGAACGCCGCGCTCGAAGGAACGGAGTGGGCCGACCGGTCGGTGGAGCAGGTACTCGCGAACCTCGAGATCCTCCCCGAGGACAAGCAGGCCGCCGTCCGCAACAACGCGGGCGGCCACGCAAACCACTCCATGTTCTGGGAGATCATGAGCCCGGACGGCGGCGGCGAGCCCTCAGGCGCGCTCGCGCAGGCAATCGAGTCGACCTTCGACAGCCTCGATGCGCTCCAGGAGGCGGTCAACCTCGCCGGCGTCAACCGGTTCGGCAGCGGCTGGACGTGGCTCATCCACGACGGCACCGGGCTCGCGGTCGTCTCGACGCCGAACCAGGACAGCCCCATCTCGAACAGCGACGTGCCGCTGCTCGGCATCGACGTCTGGGAGCACGCCTACTACCTGAAGTACCAGAACAGGCGCCCGGATTACCTCGCGGCCTGGTGGAACGTCGTCAACTGGGACGCCGTCGGCGCTCGGTACGACGAAGCCGTCGGCTAGCGCCTCAGGCGCAGCTCCGCCCCGTGCCGCCTTGACATCGGCACGCCGAGGCTTTTTGATCGGTCGCTACGGCGATCTCCGTCAGGATCGCCCAGATAGGCAGGAGGCCCCCTTTGGCCCGGTCCCGCATCCTCTTTTTGCTCATCCTTTCGATGCTTGCCGCACTGCTCGTGTCGGCGAGCGGAGCCGGGGCGGCGATCGCACCTCCCTGGTGCGGCACACCCATGCCAGACGCGGCCGGGAACCTTCCGGACGGGTCGTCGCCGGGCGATCCGGTTGGAAGCTTCCCGCACATCCCCTGGTATGCGATCGGCTGCACGCTCGAGTCGATTGAGGCGCAGAGCGGCGGGCGGATGACCGTCGAGGTAGCGGGACAGTCGGCGCTGGGACGAGACATGTACAAGGTCACGATCAACGCGCTCGAAACGGATCAGCAGCAACGGAATTTTGATCACTGGGTGTCGGTGCGCCGGGATGCCCTGGACAACCCGGCTCAAGCGCAGAAGCTCGTCGCGAACTTCAAGGGCAACGTGAAGATCCCGATCTTCATCCAGTCGGGCATCCACGGGAACGAGTACGAGGGCGTCGATGCCGCGATGCAGATCATCGAGCAGCTCGCGACGACCCCCTACGGCGATGACCCCGATGTCGACGACGTCCTCGACCATGCGCTCATGGTCTTCAACGTGATCCAGAACCCGGACGGGCGCATCGCGGGCCTGAGGACGAACGGCAACGGCTTCGACCTGAACCGCGACTACCTGACGCAGTCCCAGTCCGAGACGAAGGCCTCCGTCGGGATCATGCAGGAGCTGCTCGCGACCGAGGGGCTCGATCTCCACGGGTATGCGACGCCGACGCTGATCGACGGCACGACGAAGCCCCACAACCCGGGTCTCGAATACGACCTGTTCGTGAAGTGGAACCAGCCGAGGCTCGACGCGAACGAGGCTGCGCTGAACGCCGAGGGCCTGCAGATGCAGCGGCCGATCAACGACTGGTGCTCCGACGCGGATCTCCCGCCCTGCCCGGCCGGGGAGACGTTCGGTCCCGACATGGCAGAGGGCTGGGACGACTGGGGCCCGTTCTACACGGCGACCTACATCCAGCTCACCGGTGTCGACGGCTCCACGGTCGAGATGTGCCAGAGCGTCACGACCTGCGGCGGGCGAGCCGGCGCGCGGCTGGCGCAGTACACGGCCACGTGGTCGACGACGAAGTTCGCCATCGCACACCGCACGGAGATGATGTCCGACCAGCTCGAGGTCTTCCGGCGGGGTGTAACGGACGCAGCGCGGGTCACGTGCTGCCCGGACCCGATCATCGGTGACCACAACTGGATGACGCCGTACCCACAGGCCTACGTGATCCCGATCGGAGCAGGCCAGCGAAGCGAGGCCGAGGCGGCGCGCCTCGTCCGCTGGCTGCTCTTCAACGGGATCAAGGTCCAGCAGGTGAAGGAGGCCTCCAGCCTCGGCACGCAGGCCATACCCGCGGGCTCGTACGTGGTTCCGCTGAACCAGGCGCTCCGCGGCCTCGCCGACACGGCGCTGAATATCGGCACGGATGTCTCGAGCCGGATCTTCACGCTGTACGCCCCACCGGCTGCCTGGAGCCACGGCTACCTCTGGGGAGCCGACGTGGTCACGGTCAACCGCGGCGTTGCGTTCAGTCCGAAGACCAAGCCGGTCTTGCAGGCGAGCCAGCCGGCCGGCGGCGTCGAGTCGGGCGCGGCTGACAACTACGCGCTCGAGGTCGATTCGGCCACCGCCGTACGGGCGCTGAACTCGCTCGTCGCTGGCGGCGTGACGGCCCAGTTCGCCCTGAGCCCGTTCGCGGCTGCTTCGGGCGGCACGCTCCCGGCCGGCAGCGCCATCTTCGGCGCCTCGGACGCGGCCGCGCTCGCGGCCAGCGGCCAGGCAAACGGGTTGGTCTTCCGCCGGCTCACGGGCCCGCTGCCCGCAGTGGACCCGATCGAAGGCGTTCCGCGGGTCGCAGTCCTCGCAAACGCCGTCGATCAGAGCGTCTGGTCACTCCGGAACCTCGGCTTCCCGGCTGACCCGGTCCCGACGGGCTCGACCAGCGCTCTCAACAACGCGGCGGGGCCGAACCCGCTCGCCAACTACGACGTCGTCTTCAACACGGCCAACTGGCCCGGCACCACCGCCCCGACCTCGCGTGCCCGCCTGACCGCGTTCTTCGCCGGCGGCGGCGGTTACATTGGTGGGGGGATGAACGGTGCGAACTTCCTGGGCGCCACGGGCTCTGGGGAGTTCACCGGGCTCGCCGCCGCATCACAATCCGGCGGGGGCCAGAGCGGCATCTTCTACTGGACGAACACCGGCGGAGCGGCGAGCCCGATCGTGGGCTCGTTCCCGGCCCAGGACACGGCGATCATGGATCCGCCGACCTGGTTCAGCGCCGTACCGGCGACGGCGTCGATCGACGGCCGCCTGCTCGGCGACACGACGAGCACCTTTGCGTCGGGTCTATGGCGGCTGCCGAGGGACGCTTCCGCCGCGAACGCGCCGATCATCGTGCACGGAACGAGCACGGCTCCGGGGAGCACGGCCAGGATCACGGCCTTCTCACCGAACCCGCTCTACCGGGCCGATCCGGAACGAGAGTGGCCCGCGGTGGCTTCGGCGGCGTACTGGGCCGACCAGTAAGACAGCGCGACGAGAGGGGCGGGGCTCCCGCCCCTCTCGGTTCCCCTGATTCGGTTTCGGCGCTTGCGGAATACTGCAGGCCATGAAGGCCAAGATCGCCGAAAAGCGCGAGGTCGCGAAGGGGACGCTCTACGTCGTCTTCGACCTGCTCGGCCACGAGGTCGACTTCAAGCCGGGCCAGTACTTCTGGATCACGCTCGTCGACCCGCCCTACGACGACGAGAAGGGCCCCAAGCGCCACATCTCGGTCGCCACCTCCCCCAACGACCGCAAGGTGCTCGCCTTGTGCACGCGGCTCCGCGACTCGGCGTTCAAGCGCTCGCTCGCAGAGCTTCCGGTGGGAACCGAGGTCGAGGTTGAAGACCCGAAGGGCAGCTTTGTCCTCCCGGAGGACACCGACCCGCCGTACGTCTTCATCGCCGGCGGCATCGGCATCACCGTCTTTCGAAGCATGCTCCGCTACATCGCCGAGGAGAAGCTCCCGCACCGCGTCACATTCGTCTACTCGAACCGCGACCGGGAGTCGACGGCGTTTCTGGACGAGTTGCCGGAGCTCGAGCGGACGTGCCCGAACCTGAAGGTCGTCCTGACGATGACCGACGACGAAGGCTGGGACGGCGAAAAGAGGAAGGTCGACGCCGAGTTCCTGCGCGACCATCTCGAAGGCGCGCTCGATGGCTACATCTACCTCGTGGCGGGTCCGCCCGACATGGTCAACGGCGTCGTGGAGACACTGAACGGCGCGGGGATCCCGGGCGAGCAGATCCAGCCCGACCGCTACAGCGGGTATTAGAGGAGTTGGCGGCACGCCGCTGAATCAGGGGCCGGCGTACCGCTCTAACGAAAGGATCACGTGTCGGTTCTTTGGATCGTCCTCATCGTCCTTTTTGTCTGCTCCTCTTGGCTACTTTGGCCGGGGACGTTTCTCCAGGTAGCCACGCCCGGCTAGCTTCGTACTGCACGCATCCACGCGCCGACTGCTTACGCACTCTCGGCGGCGGGAAGAACGCGCGCCGCCGGCCGAGAGGCTTTCATCCCGTCGAACCCACACCCTGGCGTCGTGCGACGACGATGCCCGCGTGCCATCCTGGCGCTCGCCCATGAGCCGGCATCTCGATTGACTCTGCGTCGATTCCGCTCCGGACGAGGACCCACGAGGTGAGTGAGTTGGAGTTCCACATCTCACCTGCGTCGAGTTCATCGCGACCCCACACGACGCTGGGGACGTCCGGAACCAGAGCGAGCACGCGCCGGGCGACGTCGGGGTCCTCGGAAATGCGCTTTGGGCTCTCGACCGCTTCGTCGACGTCGGGAATGACGCCGTCGCGCCAGCGGCGCACCTCGTAGCGGAAGAGCCGAATCCGGCCAGCCGCGTGGCTCCCCACCGGGCCTTCGGCGACGACCCCGCGCGCGATGCCGTTCTTCTTCACCGGAGCCTGCTCGATCACGAACCGGCCCTCGGGCACGTGAACGATGAGCGCCGAGTGGTAGAGGTCGCAGGTGCTGCGGTGGGAGAGTCGAGCGGCGACGGCCTCGAACACCTTGCCGTTCAGCCGGACCGAGTGGCCTCCCGCACCAAGGGGCAGCCAGTAGAGGTCGATCGCAGCCTCGGGCTCTTGGCGGACCGCCGACATGTTCGCCTGGCCAGTTGCCATGAGCGCAGTTTCCTGTAACGGGAACGCTTGCGGAGGCTGCGGGCTTACCTTCGCGTTCCGCCGATGAAGGCGGCGCTCGCCGCGCGAGCGGCGGGAAGCTCACCGGGAGCAGAGAGAACCGTGATGCCGGCTGCGGCAGCGATCGCGGAAACCGTCGCCTCGTCCTCGTCCGTGGCCCATACGGGCGCTTCGGAATCCGAGGGCCGCGCGACGGCGCGCAGGAAGTCGTCGTAGCGCGCGGCGGACGCCACACGCGACATCGTGAGGACGCGAGCCTTGGTCGATTCGGCCCGGTAGGTATGGGGAATCCCGGCGGGCGCGAGCAGCGTCTCGCCCGCTTCGAGGCGGACGGCGTCCTCGCCGAGATAGACCATCAGGCTTCCCTCGAAGACGTGAAAGGACTCGTCCGCGGCATGGACGTGGAGCGGCGGCATCTCGCCGTGGGCCAGCTCGCTCTCGATCATGATCGTCCGGCTGCGGTGCATGCTGAAAGTCTCCACCGCGCGCAAGGCCTCCACCAGGAGGCCAGCCCGCGTTTTCAGGTGCGGTTATCCGAACCCAGCCGGGGTGGAGAGGGGTCGGCGGTTTCAGAACGGGCAGCCCGGCCCCGGGAACCGCTACTTCTAGCCTTGCTGCTCCCTATGGATATCGAACGACGTTTCTTCCGGGGGCGAAGGAAACCCGGCGTCGCCGAGAGCTTGGAGCCCTGGCAGCAGCGTCTCGCCACGGAAGCGCTCCCAGCTTTCACGAGAATCGAATAGCGCGACCACGATCCACCCATCATCGGTGGCGCCGGCTGCGTGGTACGTCTGGCCCTCGGGAAGACTCCCATCCGAGGGATGCACACGAGCGATCGCCGCTTCGTACTGATCTTTGGTCCCCCCGGGGAATCGGTGGATGATGCCGAAACTCGCCATGCCGCCTCCGATCTCGAAGCCGAATAGAGACGCCGATCCTAACGTGTCAAGCGCCGTGCTCAGCGCCGCGGCGCGGCAGGCCCAGCTCGTCTAACCCGGCGGGAACGGGCGCTAAGGGGCGGCGCAGGTGTCGTCGCCCTCGGCGACGCCGGGCAGCTTGCCGAGAGTCTCCGAGAGCTCCACGATCTCGCCCTCGGAGAGATGCTCCTCGAGCAGCGTGCGAAT
The DNA here is from genome assembly GCA_963722715.1 of uncultured Actinomycetes bacterium. Classification (GTDB taxonomy): domain Bacteria; phylum Actinomycetota; class Thermoleophilia; order Gaiellales; family Gaiellaceae; genus DASQGA01. The sequence continues at coordinate 59,972 of CAVROA010000024.1, forward strand.
CGAGCCGACGTGGCCACACGAGGCCACATTGAGCTTCTCCGCGCCCGCGTCGGTGAGCTGGGCGTAGGCCACGCGCAGATCAGTCGGGCACGAGACCCGCTCGACGAGGCCGGCGTGCTCGAGCCCCTCGAGCAGGCGCGTCACCCCTGAGGGAGTCAGCAGGAGCCGGCGCGAGAGCTCGATCCGCTTCAGCCGCTGGCCTTCGGCGTGCGCGAGTACATAGAGCGCCTCGTAGTCGTTGAGCGACAGCCCCTGCTCGGCCTGGAGCTCCGCGTTTAGGAGACGCGTGGTCGAGGCGTACGCACGGAGAAGCCGTGTCCACGCACGGACTGCCGGAGCGACCTCAGTTACTTGTGGACTCAATACTTGCATGGGCAATCTCTTTCTGCTACATTTGCTTGCGTACTCAATAGTACACTAATCAACAGGAGGTGCAACACATGAGCACGACAGAGATTTTGACCGCTGCACCGGCGGGCACCTGGCAGCTCGACCCGGTCCATTCGACCGTCGGCTTCGAGGTCGGGTACATCGTGGGCACGTTCAAGGGACAGTTCCGTGAGGTCGAGGCGACGCTCGTCGTCGACGAGTCCGGCGCGTCCCTCGAGGGCGTGGCCAAGGTCGCGAGCGTCGACGTCAAGGACGAGAACCTCGCCGCCCATCTGCAGTCGCCTGACTTCTTCGACGCAGAGCGCTATCCGGAGCTTCGCTTCAAGGCCGAGCAGATCGACCTCGACGGCGACACGATCACCGCTCCGGGCGAGCTCACCATGAAGGGCATCACGAAGGCGGTCACGGTGACCGGGACGATCCTGCATGCAACCCAGGACGCTTATGGGAACGAGCGCCTCGGGCTCCGCGTCTCGACCAAGGTCGACCGCACCGAGTTCGGCATCAACTGGAACACCCCGCTTCCGACGGGCAAGCAGGCCCTTTCCGACGAGGTCACCATCATCGGTGAGCTCTACTTCGTGAAGGCCGCCTAATGAAGATCCTCGGCATCTCGGGGAGCCTCCGCCAGGAGTCCTACAACACGAGCCTGCTCCGAGCCGCAGCCGAGCTGATGGGCGAGGAGATCGAGTTCGAGTTGTGGCAGGGCTTGAAGGCGGTTCCTCCCTACGACGCCGACGAAGACACGGAGAACCCACCGGCAGCCGTCGCAGCGATGCGCTCGGCGGTTGCCGGCGCCGACGCCGTCCTCTTCGCGACGCCCGAATACAACTCCTCGATCCCGGGCCAGTTGAAGAATGGGCTCGACTGGGTGTCGCGCCCGCTCGCTACAAACGCCCTCCGGAACAAGCCGGTGGCGGTCGTGGGAGCCTCCACCGGCGCGTTCGGCGCCGTGTGGGCGCAAGCCGACCTCCGGAAGGTGCTGGCCGCGATCGGCGCCCGCGTGTTCGAGGGCGAGGTCGTGGTCGGCCATGCCCACACGCGTTTCGACGAGCAGGGCCGGCTGATCGACGCCGAGATCAGGGAGCAGCTCACCGAGGTCGTGGACGGGCTCATCGCGGCGGCGCGTGCCCGGGTCCCGCAGGCCCAAGCCGCTTAGACTCCGCGCATGGCCGACGGCGAGCTGCAAGGGCAAGTCGCCCTCATCACGGGTGGCGGGCGCGGGATCGGGCGAAACATCGCGCTCGAGCTGGCCTCGGCCGGCGTTCAGGTCGCCGTTGCCGCCCGAAGCGCGGACGAGATCAAAGAGACGGCCGAGGAGATCGGAGGGCTCGCGATCGAGTGCGACGTCTCCGACCGGTCGGCCGTCGAGCGGATGGTCAAACAGGTCGAAGAGGCGTACGGGCGACTCGACCTGCTCGTCGCGAACGCCGGCATGTCCATCAGCGAGGACAAGGCCGCCTGGGAGTGCGACCCCGACGATTGGTGGCATGTGTTCGAGGTCAACGTGCTCGGCATCTATCTCTGCTGCCGCTCGGTGATCCCCGGAATGCTCGCGCGCGGCGGCGGCAGGATCGTCAACGTCGCGAGCGGCGCCGCGTACCTCCCCGGCCCCACGAACACGTCCTACTCAGCCAGCAAGGCGGCCGTGCACCGCTTCTCGGAGACGCTGGCGCTCCAGCTCGAGCCGCACGGCATTCCGGTCTTCTCGATCAGCCCGGGCCTCGTTCGGACGCGAATGACCGAAAGCTTCGGGGACGACGCACCCTGGACACCGCCGGAGCTCGCGCCCAGGCTCGTACGGGCATTGGCGTCAGGAAAGCTCGATCGCCTCGCGGGCCGGTACCTCCATGCCGAGCACGACGACGTCGACGACGTCGCAAGCCGCGCCGACGAGATCGTGTCCGAGGACTTGAACGCGATCCGCCTGCGCCGGTAGGACGTCCGAGCGAATCAGGCGGCGCTGTCGAGCTCATAGCGAGCCGTCTCGGCCAACTCGACAACCGGAGCACGGGCGGGCCGATCGGTGACCTCGGCCAGGCCGGCGAAGAGGAACGCTGCCAGAAGCGCGAGGCCCGACCACCAGGCGATCAGGATCACACCGACGGCAATGCACACCATGGATGCGAGCAACAGGAGCTCGAACGTGCGGTGTATCCGTGAGATAACCCGAGGCTAGAGGCCGTCGCCGGCAGCGTGGGTTACGCAGTGGTGGCACGCCGGAGAAAATCCGGTGATCCGCCCGAGCACTCCTGAGAGTGCCCGCGCAGCGCTAGGCGAGGAGTCCTGGGTGGCGGCCGGCGTCGAAGTCGCGGGCGAAGTCGCCGAGCCCGTGCTCGAACTCGATGCGCCGGCCGTATGCGCGCCGATAATCGACGATGAGGACGCCGAGATCCTCGAACGCACGCTCGAGCACACAGCCGCCTCCACCCCACGCCGTGCAGGCGGTCGGGAGCTCGTAGAGAGGGTCGGCGCCGTAGGCAATCCGAAGACGATTGACACGACGGAGCACATCGTCGAGCGGGTTCGCTGGGACGGCGGCCGGAGCAGGAGCCTCTCGTACCGGTGTCGTCACACTCTCGAGTCTACCCAGGCCCGCACGACGAGATTTGTGGCCGAGGACCTGAACGCGATCCGCCTGCACCCGCGGGACGTCCGAGCGAATCAGGCGGCGCTGTCGAGCTCATGAGGGACTGTCTCGGGTAGCACGATCCCCCGGATTGGCGCTAGAAACAGCGGCACTCGCGTCATAAGCTCTTCCGACGATGTCGGAAAGCGGCCCGCCGACTAGCGTCGAAAACGTGGACCAGCCTTCGGGAGACGAACCCGGGGTCGTCGTCCGCACGTTCCTGATCGCCGACGTCCGCGGCTACACGTCCTTCACGCAGGCCCACGGTGACGAAGAGGCCGGCAAGCTCGCCGCCAGGTTCGCCGAGCTCGCCCGCGAGGCCGTCGCCGGGACCGGCGGAGAGGTGCTCGAGCTCCGCGGCGACGAGGCTCTGTGCGTCTTCCAGTCCGCCCGACAGGCGCTCCGGGGAGCCGTCGAGCTGCAGCGCCGCTTCCGGGAGCACGTGGACGGTGAGCCCGCTTTCCCGCTCGGAATCGGCATCGGCCTGGCGGCCGGCGAGGCCGTCCCGATCGAAGGCGGTTACCGCGGCGGCGCCCTGAACCTCGCCGCCCGCCTGTGCAGCATCGCGGGGCCCGGCCAGATCCTCGCCAGCGAGACTGTCACGAGCCTTGCCGGGGCGGTCGACGTGCTCCGCCTCGTCGAGCGCCGCCCGGTCCGTGTGAAGGGGATCGAGAGGCCGGTGCGCGCGCTCGAGGTCATCCCCGAGCTTGCGCTTCCGCCCGTTCCGAAGCCGCCCCGGCCGAGCAGGCGCCGCCGTGGTCTGGTCCTGATGGCTATAGGGGCGGCCGTGATCGCGGGCGCCGCCATCGCAGCCGGCCTGACTTTGACCGGAGGCTCGTCCGCAAAGATCGAGGCGGTAGGGAACGCGATCGCCGCAATTGACGGAGACGCTGTCGAGTACACGCTGGTCGGCAAGACGCCGAGCACGATCGCGGTCGGCGAGGGGGCCGTTTGGGTACTGAACGCCGACGACCGGACGATCTCGAAGATCAACCCGCAGACGAAGGAGGTCGAAACCTTCGGGACCGGAGGAATCACGACCGACCTCGCGGTCGGAGAAGGTGCAGTTTGGGTCGGCAACGGCGCCCAGGGGCCCGGCGCAGGCGACATCGCCTCTACGACCAGCGTCTCGCGTGTCGATCCGGACACGACCAGCGTGCGCGAGACGGCGGTTCTTCCCAGCGCGCGCACCACACTGGACGTGCGGCCCTCCGGCGAGTCCCGCACGCTGGGGGTGAGCCAGCTCGCGGTCGGCGCCGGCGCCGTGTGGGCGATCAATCCCGACCTGAGCGTCTCGCGGATCGACCCCGACACAGGCAAGCGAGACGCGATCGTCCCGATCGAGGCGGGCGGCGCGATCGCCGCCGGAAACGAAGGCGTCTGGGCGCTCGCCGCCGACGGTCCGCAGGTCCTCCGGATCGATCCACGCACGAACAAGCTCACCCAGACGATCGAGCTGGCTACGGATGGCCTCACCGGGCTCGCGGTCGGCGGCGGCTCCGTTTGGGCGACCGATGCCGAACAGGGGTTGCTCTGGCGCATCGAGCCGGGCCGCGACCCGACTACCCGGACGATCGACGTGGGGGTCGGGGCGACAGCGGTGACCTACGGGGACGGCGCCGTCTGGGTCGCCAACCTCGTCCGCGACGAGATCTCCCGCGTGGACGTGCGAACGAACGAGGTGACGGACACGATTCGGCTTGCAGGCACGCCGCCTTCGGTGGCAGCGGGGGCGGGCGCGGCCTGGGTCAGCATCGCGGGGGCGCCGAGCGGTGACAGCCTGCCCGCCTCGGTGTGCGGCCCCGTCCTCGCAGGCGGGAGGAAACCGGATGTCCTGATCGTCTCCGATCTTCCGCTCCAGGGCGCGTTCAGCGACGCCACTCACGTCATCCCCGACGCCATCCGCTTCGTCCTGCGCGAGCACGAGTTCCGAGCCGGATCGCGCACCGTCGGTTACCAGTCCTGCGACGACTCGACGGCGCAGGCGGGGAAGTACGACTTCGTCAAGTGCGCGTCGAACGCCAAGGCGTACGCCGCTACCGCTCGTGTGGTCGGAGTGATCGGCCCCTTCAACTCGCCGTGCGCGGCGGCCCAGATACCGATCGCGAATCGCGCCGAGGGGCCGCTCGCCATGATCAGCCCCGCGAACACCCATCCCGGCCTCACGCACGCCGCTCTTGACGCGGGGGAGAACGAGCCGGACGTCTACTACCCGACCGGCGTGCGCAACTACCTACGCGTCATCGCTCCCGACGACTACCAGATAACCGCCGCGGCCGTGCTCGCCCGGGACCTCGGCCTCGAGCGGGTGTACGGGGTGAAGACGACGGAAGATTCCCCCGGCGGTCCCGCCCTGGCCCAGTTCAAGCAGGCGGCTCGAAAGCTCGGCCTCACATTTGCTGGATCGGCCTCGCTGGAGCCGCGAGCGAAGAGCTTCGGCGCCGCGGCCGCTCGGATCGCGCGGGCTCGTCCCGACGGAATCTTCTTGCCGGAGCTCTACTTCGAGCGTCCGGACGCGCTCCTGAAGGCGCTACGCGACCGGCTGGGACCGCAGGTCGTGCTGATCGCACCCGACTACGTGGGGTACGCGGAGCCCGGCATGTACGTGACCACCACCGGCCGGGCTAAGGAAAGTCTGGGCCCTGACGGCCGGCGCTTCCTACGCGAGTTTGCGGCGACGCAGCCCGGCGGCTCAGTTCCTACCGAGGCGTACATCCTGGAGGCGGCTCAGGCCACGGAGGCGCTTCTCGACGCGATCGAGCGCTCGGACGGCACCCGGGCCTCGGTGACCCGGGAGCTCCGTCGGCTCAAGGTCGAGGACGGCATCCTTGGCACGTTCAGCTTCGACAAGAACGGCGACATGACGCCGGCAGCGATCAGCGTCTTCCGCGTCACCGGCAAGAAGAAGGACGCCGACGCGCCGGACTTCTACGGCGGCGCCGACTTCGACCGCGTCGTGC